>NZ_JAFEMC010000003.1:0-707936 GCF_016892685.1 Sphingomonas longa | reverse complement strand
CGCTCGTCCCGCCGGCAGCGCCGGTGGCCAGGGCGGTGGCCGCGGTCGCGGCGGCGCAGGACGCGGCGGCGCGGGTCGTCCCGCCGGCGCCTCGACGCAGGGCCGGTAAGACACGGGCGGGTAAATCACACGACCGCCAGAACAAAGGCGCCGCGACCCACCGTCGCGGCGCCTTTTCTTTTGCGCCCTGCCCCTTCTGGCCCCCTCCCCTGCAAGGGAGGGCTGGGGAGCCTTGGCGGCATCGCTCGCGGAGAGAACCAACTCTCCCCAAGGGGGCGAATACAATCCCAATATCCGGGAAACCAAGTGCTTCCCGCCCGTTACCCCGTCACGAACACAGTGACCGGGACCGAGACATGGACATCTCCATCATCCCCATCGCCGAACGCATCGCCCGCGTCCTGACCGCGCAGCGGATCAGCGCCAACGCCGCTGGCGACGAAGAATCCGCCGCCGCGACGATCGATGCGAACTGGCAAGACCACCTCCCTGACGCCCTCGCCGTCCTCCGCACCCTCCGCGAACCCGACGAAGCCATGGCCGCCGCCGGCGACGTCGCGATCTGGGAACGCATGGTCCTCACCGCCATCGACCACGCCACCACCCCGCGGGTTGTGCTGTAGCTTCCCGTCATGCCGGGCTCGCCCCGGCGTGACGGCCGCACCCTTAACTCCCCCCTAACCATTCCCGCGCTAATCCCGCGCCCATGTACCACGACCCAGCGCTCGCCGCCGCCACCCGCGTGACGCGTCCGCCTTCCGCCGTCTCCGGCGGTGCCGGGTTTGCCGGGTTTGCGGGCCTCGCGAGCTGGACGCTGGTCGCGCGCGCCAATTTCCTCGACGGGCCCTATTCGGCACTGGTCGGGCTTGCCGCCTGCGCGTTGGCGATGATCGCCTGGTCGCTGCTCGTCGACCGGGTCCACCGCTCCGCCACGACGGGCCTCGACTGGCAGAACCCGCAGCCGCTCAGATGCACGCTCGACATCAGCCTCACCAAGCTCGCCGGATACTGGCTCACCTGGGGGGGGATCGCCGTCGTCTACGCCACCGGCCGCTTCTACTGGCAGGGCAATTTCGAATTCGCGATGTGGTGCTTCCTGTGGGGGGCACCGGCGCTGTTCGCGTTGTCGATCCCGTACGTCCTGTGGATCGACCGCCATATGGTCGAACCACGCGACGGCGCTTGGCACCTCGGCGCATGGCTGACCGGCCAGTCCGGTGTCGATCGCGGCGCGATACATAACCACCTCCTGAGCTGGGGCGTGAAGGCGTTCTTCCTCCCCTTCATGCTTGGCGGCGTTCCCTCCGGCTTCGGAGCGTTCGTCCGCGCCGACCTCGCCGGGGCACTCGCGCATCCGGTTGCGCTGACGCAGATGCTGATCGGCGCGATGTTCCTGATCGACATGGGCATCGCCACCGTCGGCTATGTCCTGACCTTCCGCCCGCTCGACGCGCATATCCGCAGCGCCAACCCGTTCGCGGCCGCGTGGATGCCCGCGCTGATCTGCTATCCGCCCTTCATCCTGATGCTCGACGGCGGGCCGTTCGACTATCATCAGGGCACCGCCCAATGGGATTACTGGCTGGGCGACCACCCCCTCCTGCTCGCGGCGTTCGGGGCGGTGCTGGTGGGCCTCACCGCGACCTACGCGTGGGCGACGCTGGCATTCGGGCCGCGTTTCTCCAACCTCACGCATCGCGGCATCCTGACGCACGGGCCCTATGCGTGGACGAAGCACCCTGCCTACTGGTCGAAGAACCTGTTCTGGTGGCTGTCGGTCTTACCGTGGTTCACGACCGGCTCCCCCGTCGACGCGATCCGCGCCACGCTGACGCTGGGTGCGGTCAGCGGCGTCTATTACTGGCGCGCGAAGACGGAGGAACGCCACCTCCGCCGCGATCCGGCCTATGTCGCGTACAGCGACTGGATCACCCGGCACGGCCCGATCGCGCGCGTCCGTCAGAAGCTCTCTTCGGCGTACACGCGCGAGATATCACCACCCCACGCGCCCTCGTAACGCTCCAGCAGCATCTCGGCCGGCACCTTCCCGCGCCGCACGATCTCGCGCAGCGGATCGAGGAAACCCGTTTCGTCGTCGCCCGCCGCGTTGGTCCGCGCCCGCGCCGCCAGCCCGCGATGCGCGATCTCCAGCACCTCCGCGGCCACGTCGCGCAGCTTGCCGCCACCCGGCAGCGGCGCATCCAGGGCCAGCTTCGGCACCGCATCGCGCAGGCTCTGGCGATCCTCGATCGACCAGTCCTTCACCAGATCCCACGCGGCATCGAGAGCTTGGCTGTCGTACAGCAACCCGACCCACAGGGCCGGCAGCGCGCAGATGCGGTTCCACGGCCCGCCATCCGCTCCGCGCATCTCCAGGAACGTCTTCAGCCGCACTTCGGGAAACGCCGTCGACAAATGGTCGGTCCAGTCGTCCAGCGTCGGCTTCTCGCCGGGCAGAACCGATAACTCACCCTTCAGAAAGTCGCGGAACGACAGTCCTGCGGCGTCGATATAGCGCCCCTTGCGGTAGACGAAGTACATCGGCACATCGAGCATGTACTCGGCGTACCGCTCATACCCGAACCCGTCCTCGAACACGAAGGGCAGCATGCCGGTCCGCGCCGGATCGGTGTCCGACCAGATATGGCTGCGGTACGACAGCATCCCGTTCGGCTTGCCTTCCGTGAACGGAGAGTTCGCGAACAGCGCGGTGGCGAGCGGTTGCAGCGCCAGCCCGACGCGGAACTTCTGTACCATGTCCGCCTCGGTGGCGTAGTCGAGATTCACCTGGATCGTGCAGGTGCGCAGCATCATGTCGAGGCCCATTGACCCGACCCGCGGCATGTGCTGCCGCATGATCCCGTAGCGTCCCTTGGGCATCACGGGCAGGTCGGCGCGCGCCTTGTCCGGCCACATGCCCAGCCCCAGAAACCCGACTCCGAGCCGGTCGCCGGCGTCCTTCACCTGCCGCAGGTGTCGGCCCGTCTCCGCACAGGTCTGATGCAGGTTCTCCAGCGGCGCACCCGACAGCTCGAACTGCCCCGCCGGCTCCAGACTGACGCTGCCGTCCGCGCCCGACAGGGCGATGACGTTCTTGCGACCGTCCGGCCCCAGCTCCTCGACCGGCACCCAGCCATGCTCGGTCAGCGCCATCAACAGGTCGCGGATGCCGCCCTTCTCGTCATAGGACGGCGCGTGATGATCGCTCGTGGCATAGACGAACTTCTCGTGCTCGGTCCCGATCCGCCACCGCTCCGCCGGCTTCTCCCCGCGCGCGAAGCTGGCGATCAACTGATCGCGCGATTCGATGATGGGGGATGCCTTCGCAGTCGCAGGCGCATCGGTCTTGGTCGTCATGTCGCGCCTCTACGCGCGCACGGACGGGTGCGCCAGATGGATTGGAGGCAGGCGCGGGGTACGGATCGTTGGTGCCGCGCGGCGTCCTGCCGATCCGGCCAGAGCAACGCCCCTGTCCTACATGGCCTTTTTCAGCGACAGTCGCATCGCTGTTTGACACCGTGGACCCTCACTGGCGCCGTAAACGCGCGGCGAAGGAGAAGCCGCGACTGGCGAAGTGGAGAAACCCGTCCGACGCCTCCACTTCCTCCACTTCGGTTCTCTACCAATCCCCGGCCGCCGCCATCCACAGCGCCACCGCCGCCGCCGCCGCGGTGTCGGCTCGCAGGATGCGGGGGCCGAGCGTCACGCCGACCGTCGCCGGGCAGGCGCGGATCGCCGCGCGTTCGTCCTCGTCGAAGCCCCCCTCCGGCCCGATCAGGATCGCGCCCGCGCCGGACCGCGCGCGCATCGCCGCCAGCGCCGGCTCGCCGCCGACCTCGTCCGCGAAGAACAGCGCGCGGTCCTCCGGCCAGTCGCGCAGCAGCGCCATGAGCTTCACCGGCTCCGCAACCTGCGGCAGGGCGGTGCGCCCGCATTGCTCCGCCGCCTCGATCATGTGCGTGCGCAGCCGTTCGGTATTGGGCTTGTCGACCACCGTCCGTCGCGTGACGACGGGCACGTAACGGTCGACGCCCAGCTCGCACGCCTTTTCCGCCATCCAGTCGACACGGTTCTTCTTCAGCGGCGCGGCGCACAGCCACAGGTCGGGCACCGCCTCCCGCTCCGCCAGCCGCTCCTGCACGTCGAGCATCAGGTCGCGCTTGCCGACCGATGTCGCCACCGCCAGCCATTCGCCGGTGCGGTCGTCGAACAGCTTGACCGGGTCGCCCGGCTTCATCCGCATCACGGAGCCGAGATAATGCGCCGCCGGTCCGTCGACGCGCCGCGCGCCCGCCATCAGTACCTCGTCCACGAACAGCCGCGGCGTCGATCGCGGCGGCCAGGCCGGCGTCGCCGCCATCACCGCTTCCTCTTCCAGATGCGCCGCCCGATCACCCACGCCGCGGCCATCCCCAGCACGCTCAGGATCGCGATGCCGGCGACGACGCCCGCGACGCGGAAGATCGCCCAGAACAGCGCCTCCACGAAGCGCCCGACCGCGACGGACAAACCGATCATGCGGGCTCAATCATGAGAAGGTACGCCGAACCATTCGCCGGGGATAGCGCCAGCGCCACGCGCGGCAACCCCGCATGCCGTGTTGCTGCACCGCGACGTAAATTGATGAACGGCTGTTCATCTCGCTTGACGTCATAACGGCGCCGCCGCCATCCTGTCGCCGACGCTGCGGATTTGCGCGTTCCCGATCAAGGAGTTCCGATGAAGACCCTGCTCGCCACCGCTCTCGCTGCCGCCATGCTGACGGCCACCCATGCCAGCGCCGAACTCTACAATTTCACGCTGTCGGGCGACTACACCGCGAGCTTCTCGGTCGACTCCAGCCCGATCCCGGACGAGTTCATCCCTAGCCTCGGCTTCGTCCTGTACGGTATTCCCGTCACCGGTACCGACACCGGCATCTTCGATCTCGGCTTCTTCGAGGGCGGTCTCGGTGGCGGGATGAGCATCATCGATCCTGCCACCTTCGACGCGGTCTTCGTCGCCGACGGACCGCAGCTTTTCAGCGGCACCGTGGCTGCGCCGACCTTCCTGACCGGCAGTTTCGCGCTGACCGAATATCAGGGCACCGGCCGCTACACCCTGACCATCGCCTCCGCCGCCGGCGCGGTACCGGAACCCGCAAGCTGGGCGCTGATGATCGCCGGTATGGGCTTGGCGGGCGGCAGCCTGCGTCGTCGTTCGCTGAAGCTGAGCTTCGGCTGAAGTCCCCACCTTCGTCATGCCGGGCTTGTCCCGGTATGACGGAGGGAGGTCGACGTGACCTCCCAAAACCCGCAAGTCCCCCGCCTTCCTCCCCGCCGATCCTTGCGGCATAGGGCGGCCATGCCCGACACGCCGCACCAGATCGTCCCCGACAGCGAACATCGCGGCCTCGTCGCCCGCCTGCCGCCGACGCCGCGCGGCCTTGCACTGCTGGCGCGATTCGACCGGCCGATCGGCTGGTGGCTGCTGTTCTGGCCCGGCGCGTGGGGTGTCGCGCTGGCGGGCGGCACCGCCGCGCGGTGGGACCTGATCGCGTGGATCCTGCTCGGCAGCATCGCGATGCGCGGCGCGGGCTGCGTCTACAACGACATCGTCGACCGCGATCTCGACGCGCAGGTCGCGCGCACCGCCGCCCGGCCGATCCCCGCCGGCCTGATCTCCGTCAAGGCCGCTTGGGTGTGGCTCGTCGTGCTCAGCCTCGTCGGGCTGGTGGTGCTGCTGCAACTCCACACGCTCGCGGCGGTCGTCGCGCTCGCCAGCCTCGCGCCCGTCGCCGCCTATCCCTTCATGAAGCGCATCACTTGGTGGCCGCAGGCATGGCTCGGCCTCGTGTTCAGCTGGGCGCTGCTGGTCGGGTGGACAGAGACCGCTGGCGACCTGTCGGCACCGATGTGGTGGCTCTACGCCGGGTCGATCGCGTGGGTGATCGGCTACGACACGATCTATGCGGTGCAGGACCGGGAGGACGATGCGCTGATCGGCGTTCGCTCCTCGGCGCTGGCGCTCGGCGGCCATGTCCGGGGCGGCGTCGCGGCATTCTATGTCGCCGCGGTGGTGTTGTGGGGCATGGCGCTGTGGAGCGTCCGCCCCGACCCGCTCGCGCCGCTCGCGCTGCTGCCCGCGGCACTGCATCTCGGCTGGCAGGCGACAACGCTGCGTCCAGACGACGGCGCCGGCGCCCTCGCCCGCTTCCGCGCCAACCGCTTCACCGGGCTGCTGGTGTTCCTCGCCTGCGCGGTGGTGGGATCGACGGTATAAACACCTGTCCTACACGCCCGCCCTGTGAGACACCCGGCGGGCTGTTTCTCATGACGACGACCCGATGCCCGTTACCCCAATGACAGCCGGGGTGACGGAGGAGGCCACAAGCCGCATTGGACTAACCTTAGCCTAACCTTCCGCGCCGCAACCGCCCAAATCCGCCCCTAGCATCCGCCGCCCCACCCCCCTAAGTCTGGGCCATGCTCACCACCGATCAGGCGCGCGACCGCGCCGCCGACATCGTCGCCCGCGCCCGGACGGCCGGGGCCGACGCCGCCGATGCCGTCTTCGCCGCCGACGCGGCGCTGGAAGTCTCCGTCCGCCTCGGCAAGCTGGAGGATGTCGGCCGCTCCGAAAGCGCCGAACTCGGCCTGCGGGTGTTCGTCGGCCGCCGCTCCGCCAGCGTCTCCACGTCCGACCTGACGCCGGACTCGATGCAGACGCTCGTCGAACGCGCCGTCGCGATGGCTCGCGAAGCGCCCGAGGACGAATGGGCCGGCCTCGCCCCCGCCGAACGCCTGCTCCACGGCGCACCGCCGCTGCTCGATCTGGCTGACCACGACGATCCTGCGCCGGAGCGCCTCCGTGACCTCGCCCTCGCCGCGGAGGAAGCGGCCCGCGCGGTTCCCGGCGTCACCAATTCGGAGGGCGGCGGCGCCAGCGGCTCGCGCAGCGTCTGGGCGCTCGCGACATCCACGGGCTTCGCGGGGTCCTATGCCGCCACCGGCTACGGCCTGTCCGCCAGCGTGCTGGCCGGCGATGCCGCCGCCGGGATGCAGCGCGACTACGCCCATCACGGTGCCCGTCACCTCCGCCACCTCGACGCTCCCGACGCGATCGGTCGGGAGGCGGGGGAGCGTGCTGTCGCGCGCCTCAACCCCGGCCGCCTTGCCAGCGGCGCGATGCCGGTCGTCTTCGATCCGCGCGTCGGATCGTCGCTGCTCGGCCACCTGCTCGGCGCGATCGGCGGGTCTTCGATCACCCGCCGCACCAGCTTCCTGCTCGACGCTCTGGGCACCCGCATCCTGCCGCACGGCTTGTCGGTCCGCGACGATCCGCACCGCCCGCACGGCCTGCGCTCGCGTCCGTTCGACGGCGAGGGTTTGCCCGTCTCTCCGACGGCGATCGTCGAAGACGGCGTGCTCGAGACCTGGCTGCTCGACTCCGCCTCGGCCCGCCAACTGGGGCTGGAGCCGACCGGCCACGCCAGCCGCGGCATCGGCGGCGGACCCGGCGTGACGACCAGCAACACCTATCTCGACGGCGGCAAGCTGCCCGTCGAGACGCTGATCGGCGACATCGCCGACGGCGTGTACGTGACCGAATTGATCGGTCAGGGCGTCAACGGCGTCACCGGCGACTATAGCCGCGGCGCGGCGGGTTTCCGCATCGTCGGCGGTGCAATCGCCGGCCCGGTGGCGGAGTTCACGATCGCCGGCAACCTGAAGGACATGTACGCGAACCTGACGGCGGCCAACGACCTGAAGTTCCGCTACGGCACCAACGTCCCGACGCTGCGCGTGGACGGCATGACGGTCGCGAGTGGCTGAACCCGACACCACCGACCTCTTCCCCGCCGTCGCGGAGACCGTCGCCGCGGCGGGTCAGATGGCGCTCGCCCGCTGGCGCACCGATTTCCGCCGCTGGGAAAAGGAGCCGGGCAGTCCGGTGTGCGAGGTCGACCTGGACGTCGACCGCATGCTCATGGCGCGTCTGTCCGCGCTGCTGCCCGACGCCGGCTGGCTGTCGGAGGAGACGGCGGATGCCCCCGACCGCCTGAGCCGCCGCCGCGTCTGGGTGGTCGATCCGATCGACGGCACCCGCGACTATATCCGCGGTCGCGAGGGCTGGGCGGTGTCGGTGGCCCTGGTCGAGGACGGCCGCCCGGTGCTGGCGGTGCTCGACGCGCCCGCGCGCAAGGAACGCTGGTCCGCGACGCTCGGCCGCGGGGCGTGGCGCAATGGCGTTCGGCTGGCGGCGGGCGATCGCGCCGACCTGGCCGGCGCGCGCGTGCCGGCCGATGCCTTGCCCCGGTCGGACCGCGACTTCGTGGCGGTTCACAAGCCCAACTCGATCGCGCTGCGCATGGCGATGGTGGCCGCCGATGAAGCCGATCTTGTTGCGACGCTGCGCTGGGGGAATGAATGGGACATCGCCGCCGCCGCGCTGATCGCAACGGAGGCCGGCGCCGCCATCAGCGACGCACACGGTGCGCCGCTGGTCTTCAACAAGCCACGACCGCAGGCGTTCGGCGTCCTGGTGTCCGCACCTCACCTCCACGCCGCCGCCGTGGCCCGTCTGGAGGCCCGCGCCGCCGCCGCCGGCTGAACGTTACGTAGATCGCACAGGATCTTGCTGGTTTCCGGACAGGATAGGTCGCTTGGTAAGCCGATATTGACCATTTCGGTTCATTACGCGTCATCGGTCAGGAGACACCCCGTGGCGACACAGCCCATCGAAGATCATCGCCCCGACGGGCGCAAGAGCACCCGCCATTCGCTGAACATCAAGGGCAGCGCCCGCATTGCGGTCGGCATCGACATCATCGACGCTTCCGCCAGCGGCGTGAAGGCGCGCCTGTCGGTACCGCTGCCGATCGGCACGCTCATCAACATCGGCCTGCCCGGCAACAACAAGCGCCACGCCCGCGTCGTGTGGAGCGAGGGCGACATCACCGGCTGCGAATTCGTCCAGCCGCTCGACAGCTACGACCTCATGATGATGCTGGACGGTCCGAAGGCGCAGAACGACTAAAGGCATCGGCCGGGACGCTCAGCCCGTCTCGTCCCCGTCCTTGTACTTCATCTCCAGAAAACGCCCGCGCGTCTGGAGGTTGTCGAGGTCGCCTTGCGCCAGTCGCGCGGTCATGTCGGCGATCTCGCGCTCGATCAGTTGCAGGCCGGCGACCAGCTCGGCGTCCGGTGTCCGGCCATTCCGCTCGACGGTGCGCAGCGTGTCCGGCACCCGCGCATAGTCGTTGACGAAGGCCGGCAATTGCTCGCCGACCAGCCGCCGGACCTCGAACGCTTCTTCCGTCTGCGGCTCGATCCGCGCCAGTTGCGGCGACAGCGTGTCCAGCCGCTCGCCGATCCGATCGACCAGCACCTGCGCCGGCCGCGGCAGTGCCCCGCGTTGCGCGCCCAGCCAGCGCTCGGTCTGCGCGGGCAGCGCGCGGATATCGACCGTCTTCAGCTTCTCCGGCGGCGGCGCGGCACGCTGGCCGGGCACGAAGGACAGGAACAGCACCGCGGCGACCATCACTGCCATCACCAGCACCGCGCCCATGATGCCGAGCGGCGCGACCAATCCCCACAGCGTTGCCGCGACGAGTATCGCGACGATCGCGCCGGCGATCCACGTCAGCCGCTTGGCGATGCTCGCGGTCCGCCGGCTTCGGGCGCGCGTCGGCACGCCGTCACCGGTGTCGCTGATCCGCGCCCAGCTGGACCGCGCGGCGGAGATGGCGTCGTCGACGTCGCTCATCGGTTATAGGCTCTCCAGCCGGTACTGGTTCGTCGGGGCGGAGATCGCCCCTTGGCTCGCCCCCTCGGCGCGGGCGATATAGCCGCGCGACTTCTCGACCTCGTTGCCCAGCGTGGTGACGGTGGTCTTCATCGAATCGAGCGCCTTCAGCTTGAACGTGTCGATCGCATCCATCGTGTCGTAGATGTTCTGGAACGCGCGTTGCAGCGTCTCCAGCGGGATCGTGGAGGCGGCGGCCTGTTCGTGGATCTGCGCGGTCTGGCTCTTGAGCAACTTGCCGGTCGAATCGATGATGTTCGCCGTCGTCGTGTTCAGCTGCGTGATCTGCTCCAGCACCAGCTTCTGGTTGGTCAGCGCCTGCGCCACCGTCACCGCGGTGCGCAGCGCCGCGACCGTCGTGGTGCTGGCGCGGTCGACGCCCTTCACCAGCTCGACATTGTTCTTCTTGACCAGATCGAGCGCCAGATACCCCTGCACCGTCACCGCCATCTGCGTCAGCAGGTCCTGCGTCCGCTGCCGCGTGTAGAACAACGCCGTTTCGCGGATCGCCTTCGCCTTGGCAGGATCTGTGTGATCCAGCTCGTTCGCCTTGTCCTCCAGCTTGGCGTCCATCGCCTGCGACAGATGGATCATCTGCTCCAGCCGACCCATCGCGTTCCACAGATTGGCGCGCTCAGTATCGATCGCCGCGTTGTCCATCAGCAGCTCGTCCTTGCCACTGGCGAGGCTCTTCAGGATCGAGCTGATATGCGTTTGCGATGATTTATAACCGTCGAAGTAGTTGCGCATCTTGCTGCCGAAGGGGATGATCCCGAACAACTTCTGCGGCGCGGTCAGGTTGCCCTTCTTGCCGGGATCGAGGTCCTCGACGACGCGGCGAAGCTCGGCCAGATCCTTGCCGACGCCCGTCTCCTGATCCATCGCGCGGACCGGGCGGTCGAGGAAGCGGTTCGACTGGCCGGCCGCCTCGCGAATCTCCTTCGCGCCCATCGCGGTGATCGCGTCGACGCGCTTGCCGAATTCCGGGCTGTTGACGTCCTGCGCGACCAGATCGGTCACGAAACTGTCGACCCGCGTCTCCAGCTCTGACTTCTTGGTGTCGTCCACCGGCACCAGCCCCGCCGCCTTGGCCGGCGCGACCGTCGGCACCGGATCGGGCGGCGTCAGCACCAGCTCTTTTTCAGCGGTGATCGTCTCGGTCGTGGTCGCCATGCGTCTTGTCCTCGGATGCGAGCGGCAATGTGGCCGGGCCGGTGCTGCCGCGCAAGCGTATTAGCGGAATAATACGCACAGCCGATCCGCCCCGCAATGCCTGCCCTTCCCGCGGCGCACCATTTCGGCTATGGGGCGCGCAACTTCGCTCCAGACATCCAGGATTCCCCATGAGCCTCCGCAACGTGGCGATCATCGCGCACGTCGACCACGGCAAGACTACGCTCGTCGACCAGCTCTTCCGCCAGTCGGGCACCTTCCGCGACAACCAGCGCGTCGAGGAGCGCGCGATGGACTCCAACGACCTCGAGAAGGAGCGCGGGATCACGATCCTCGCGAAGCCGACCTCGGTCGACTGGACGCCGCCGGGCGCCAGCGAGAGCATCCGCATCAACATCGTCGACACGCCCGGCCACGCCGACTTCGGCGGTGAAGTCGAGCGCATCCTGTCGATGGTCGACGGCGTCGTCCTGCTGGTCGATTCGTCGGAGGGCGCGATGCCGCAGACGAAGTTCGTGACCGGCAAGGCGCTGGCGCTCGGCCTGAAGCCGATCGTCGTCGTCAACAAGGTCGACCGTCCCGACGCCCGCATTCAGGAAGTGCTGGACGAGGTGTTCGACCTGTTCGTGTCGCTCGACGCCAATGACGAGCAGCTCGACTTCCCCGTGCTCTACGCCTCGGGTCGCAACGGTTACGCCTCGACCGACATGGACGCGCGCGAAGGCACGCTGATCCCGATGTTCGAGACGATCGTGTCGCACGTCCCCGCCCCCAAGGTGGAGGTCGAGGACGTTCCCTTCACCTTCCTCGTCACGCTGCTCGACCGCGACAACTTCCTCGGCCGCGTGCTGACCGGCCGGGTCAATTCCGGCACGGTGAAGACCAATCAGGCGATCCACGCGCTGGATAACGACGGCAACATCGTCGAGACCGGCCGCGCGTCGAAGATCATGTCGTTCCGCGGGCTGGAGCGCGTGCCGGTGGACGAGGCGAAGGCGGGCGACATCATCTCGCTGGCCGGCCTGTCGATCGCGACCGTCGCCAACACGATCGCCGACGTGACCGTCACCGAGCCGCTGCACGCACAGCCGATCGATCCGCCGACGCTGTCGATGCGCTTCGCGGTGAACGATTCGCCGATGGCGGGCCGCGAGGGCACCAAGGTGACGTCGCGGATGATCCGCGATCGCCTGTTCCGCGAAGCCGAGTCCAACGTCGCCGTGAAGGTGACCGAGGCCGCCGACCGCGACAGCTACGAAGTGGCGGGCCGCGGCGAGCTTCAGCTGGGCGTGCTGATCGAGACGATGCGCCGCGAAGGCTTCGAGCTGGGCATCAGCCGCCCGCGCGTGCTGTTCGGCGAGGACGAGAACGGCAAGAAGACCGAGCCGTACGAGACCGTCATCATCGACGTGGACGACGAATATTCCGGCACGGTCGTCGAGAAGATGAACCTGCGCAAGGCGGAGATGACGGACATGCGCCCGTCCACCGGCGGCAAGACGCGCATCACCTTCTCCGCGCCCTCGCGCGGCATGATCGGCTATCACGGCGAGTTCCTGTCGGACACGCGCGGTACCGGCATCATGAACCGGCTGTTCGAGAAGTACGGCCCGCACAAGGGCCAGATCGAGGGCCGCAAGAACGGCGTCCTGATCTCCAACGGTGCCGGTGAGGCCAATTCCTACGCGCTGGGGCCGCTGGAGGAGCGCGGCATCCTGTTCGTGGGGCATGGCGAGGCGCTGTACGAGGGCATGATCGTCGGCGAGAACGCCAAGCCGGACGACCTCGAAGTCAACCCGATGAAGACCAAGGCGCTGACCAACTTCCGCGCCTCGGGCGGCAAGGACGATCAGGTGCGCCTGACGCCGCCCAAGCGCGCGACGCTGGAGCAGGCGATCGCCTATATCGACGACGACGAGATGGTCGAGGTGACGCCGAAGTCGATCCGGCTGCGCAAGCGCCACCTCGACGCCAACGAGCGCAAGAAGGCCAGCCGCGCGAAGCTGGTCGCCTGATCGGTCGGTCCTCGCCCCCGAACCGGGGCGGGGACCGCCGGAAGGTTAGGCTAAGGTTAGTCCAATGCGGCGTTTCGACGGACGCTGCACGTGGTCGGGATCCGGCGGTTCAAAGAGCGTTCGTCACAGGCCGCGACCTTATGTCGAAACGCGTCGTGTAGGACAGGGCGATCGTCGCCCCTTCGCCCTGACGACAGGTTATCGCGCTGATATCGAAGCCAAGAAAAAAGGGAGTCGGACACCACGTCCGGCTCCCTTTTCTGTCCTGAAAGGCCGGCGGACCCGGAGGCCCGCCGAACTCGGTCGATCAGGCCCTCGCCGTCGCGAAGCGGACCGAGGTGCGGCGACGGCGCATCGCGCCACCGACCAGGCCCATGCCGCCGATCATCATCGCCCAGGTCGTCGGCTCCGGCACCAGCCCGAATGCCGCGCCGGTGGTGAAGGTGTAGCCTGGGGTCGCCAGCACATCGACGTTCACGTTCCAGCCGATCGCATCCAGCAATGCCAGATCGAGCGCCTCGACCTGATCTTCCAGACCGGAGCAGATGTACGGGTTCATGATGCCTAGGAAATCGCCGCACGACTGCGCCGGCTCCTTCCAGTGCGACGCCTGCCAGCCATCGCCGAAGTTCGAACCGGTCGACCAGTAGCCGCCCATGAACGCCGTGTCCCCGCCATCGAGCGAGAAGTAGGAGTCGGTTCCGAACGTCCAGTCGAGCTTGCCCGGCGCCGAATAGCGGAACATGTCGGCACCGTAGCCCCACCAGTAATCATCGACCGGGAACCCGCCACCGACCGAAGCGTCGAAATCCTCGACGCCGCTCAGGAACCCGAGCGCATGGCCGAGTTCGTGGATCGCCACGCCGATGAAGTCATAGGTGCCGGCCGAAATACCGTCGGTCGGATCGAAGTCGAAGTCGAAGGTGCTGGAGAACTGGATCTCGCCGTCGATGACGTTGGAACCGAACTGTGCATCGAAGGCCGCCGAGTCGTTGTACAGCGCCTTCAGGTTCGCGGTGGACAGGGCGATCGTGCTGCTGATCGGCGTTCCGTCCGGCGCGAAGCGCTGGGTGGTCGCCGACACGCCGGTTTCGGTCAGGGCGTTGTCATAACCCGGCACCGTGACCGCGACGCTGCCCGTGGCGCTGAGCGGAGCGAGGTTGGCGACCGCCTGCCTGTCCAGCGCGCTCGTGGAGGATGCCGACAGCAGATCGTAATAGTCGGAGATCGGAACGAAGGTCTGCAGCGTGCTGCGCGTGCCGCCGAGGATGTTCGGGCCGAGCGGCGAGAAGCCGACTTCGAAGTTCAGGACCGCGTCGTTGTTGAGAACCGTCTCCCAATACCGGGCCGCGGCGGCGAAGCCGCGTGCGGCGGGCGATCCGGCGACACCGCCGATATCGATGAGATTGATGGTCGTAGCCGACGCCGGCATCGCCGCGACAAGACTGGTCGCGCCCAGCATCACAGCGCTTACGCGCTTCAACGCATTCTTCATGGTGATCTCCCCGAGATTGCTTTGACTCTGTCCGACTCTTGCCGGTCCGGTCGAGGAGCATCATGACGATCAAGGGATGACGGTCAAGCCATGTTCATCTTTTATTAAGGGTCCGCACCGGCCGAAAACCATTCGTTCCCAAGGCGAAACCCACGGGCGACGTCATCCCTTCACGGGTGTCCAGCGTTGCGTTCGGCAGAAGAAGGCGATGCAGCCCTGAACCTTCAGCGTTCCATCGCTCTCGCGTTTCAGGATCGATTTGTACGTCTTGCCGGATTTGGGATCGTAAATCTTGCCGCGCCAGTCGTCGCCCTTGTCGGCGAAGCCGGACAGGATCACCAATCCCTCCAGCGGGCGGCGGCGCAATGCGGGATCGGGGTTGTTGGAGTCGACCGGCGGCCCCGATGGAGGCTGCTTCAACAGCGTCGTCAGGCGACCGCACACGTTGGAGCCGCAGGGGCCGACCGTGACGATCGCGGTCTTTTCCTCGGTCATCCACCTCCCGGCGATCGGCGTCGCAGCATCGGCGGAAGCGGCGGCAAAGCCGGCGGCGAACAGGGCGGCGGGTGCGAGCGCGGTCAGGATTTTCTGCATCGGTGCAATCGATGTCCTGCATGCCGCGTTAATGCAAGTCGCTTGCCGCGACGGCCCGCCTGCGCCACCTGTAGCTGCCATGCCGCCACCCTCCGCCACCGACGCCCTGCCCCAGGGCGAGTTCCGATCGCTGTCGGAAAGCCATCGCAGCGTCGTCCTGCCCGCCGGCGCAGGCGCATTCCGCCGCTTCCTCGCCTTTGCCGGCCCCGGCTATCTGGTCGCGGTCGGCTATATGGACCCCGGCAACTGGGCGACCGACATCGCCGGTGGATCGGCGTTCGGCTATACCCTGCTCAGCGTCATCCTGCTGTCCAACCTGATGGCGATCGTATTGCAGGCGCTGTCGGCGCGCCTCGGCGTGGCATCGGGCATGGATCTCGCGCAGGCGTGCCGCGCCAACTACTCGAAGCCGGTCAGCATCGCGCTGTGGGTGCTGTGCGAGATTGCGATCATCGCCTGCGATCTGGCGGAGGTGCTGGGCACCGCGATCGCGCTGAAACTGCTGTTCGGACTGCCGCTGACGTGGGGCGTGCTCGTCACCGCGGTCGACGTGTTCCTGATCCTCGCGCTGCAACGCTTCGGATTCCGGCGGCTGGAGGCGTTCGTCATCGCCCTGTTGTGCATCATCGCCGGCTGTTTCGTGTTCGAGCTGTTCCTGGCCCGACCCGATCCGGGTGCGATCATGCGCGGGCTGGTGCCGACGCCGGCAATCCTGACCAATCCGGCGATGCTGTACATCGCGATCGGCATCCTCGGCGCGACGGTGATGCCGCACAATCTGTACCTGCACTCGTCGATCGTCCAGACGCGGGCGTTCGGCACCGGTTCGGCGGACAAGCGCGAGGCCGCCAAGATGGCGACGATCGACAGCACGGTCGCGCTGGGGCTGGCGTTCTTCATCAACGCGGCGATCCTGATCCTCGCCGCCGCGACCTTCCACACCGCCGGTCGCACCGACGTGGCGGAAATCGACGAGGCCTATCGCCTGCTCGCGCCGTCGCTGGGCATGGGCGCGGCCAGCATCGTCTTCGCGGTCGCGCTGCTCGCGTCGGGCCAGAACTCGACCGTCACCGGCACGCTGGCGGGACAAATTGTCATGGAGGGATTCCTCCACCTGCGCCTGCCGACCTGGGCACGCCGCCTCGTCACCCGCGCGCTGGCGATCGTGCCGGCGGTGCTGGTGGTGGGCGCGAGCGGCGATGCCGGCGCGACGCAGCTGCTGGTGCTCAGTCAGGTGATCCTGAGCCTGCAACTGCCGTTCGCGGTGGTGCCGCTGGTGATGTTCACGGGACGGCCCGCGGTAATGGGCGACCTCGTCAGCCCGGCGTGGCTGCGAGGACTGGCGTGGGTCATCACCGCGATCATCATCGGGCTGAACGGAACGCTGCTGTACGGGATGCTGTGAGCTCCTTTGCTCTTGTGCGGAGGACCTCCAGGGAGGATCGATCGTCCACATACGTATGATCGCGTGACATCCGCGCGCCGCCCACTATCGCTGATCCGGATCAATCACCCCGGAGCATCCCTTGGCCACTCTGCTGTCTCCTGCCGCCGACAAGCCGGTGCTGACGCCGCTCGCCGCGCAGATCCTCGACACGCTCGTTCACCGCATCGGCAAGGACGAAAAGGCCGCACGCCCGCATGACTGGCTGGCCGCGACGATCTTCACCGTCCGCAACGACATCATCGAAAAGTGGATGGATTCCACGCGCGAAGCCCATGCCAAGGGCGCCAAGCGCGTCTATTATCTCAGCCTGGAATTCCTGATCGGGCGGCTGCTCCGCGACGCCTTGTCCAACCTGAACCAGACGCACGATATCGCCGGCGCCCTGAAGTCGCTCGGCGTCGACCTCGCCACGATCGAGGAGATCGAACCCGACGCGGCGCTCGGCAATGGCGGTCTCGGCCGGCTGGCGGCGTGCTTCATGGAAAGCCTCGCGAGCCTCGACCTGCCGGCCTATGGCTATGGCATCCGCTATGTGAACGGCATGTTCCGGCAGCGGATCGACGATGGCTTCCAGGTAGAACTGCCCGAGAACTGGCTGCAATACGGCAATCCGTGGGAGTTCGAACGGCGCGAGAGCGCGTATTTCATCGGCTTCGGCGGCGAGGTCGTCGGCACCGAGACGGGCCACGTCCACTGGAAGGCGGCGGAGGGCGTCGAGGCGACCGCCGTCGACACGCCGATGGTCGGTTGGCGCGGCAAGCGGGTCAACACGCTGCGCCTGTGGACCGCGCGCGCGTTCGATCCGATCAAGCTCGACCAGTTCAATGCCGGCGATTTCGAGGGGGCTTTGGCGGGTCAAACCCGCGCCGAGACGCTGACGCGCGTGCTGTATCCGAACGATTCCACCGCCGCCGGGCAGGAGCTGCGGTTGCGGCAGGAGTATTTCTTCTCCTCCGCCTCGATTCAGGACATCGTCCGCCGGCACATCCAGTATACCGGCGACATCCGCACGCTGCCCGACAAGGCGGCGATCCAGCTTAACGACACGCACCCGGCGGTCGCGGTGGCGGAGTTGATGCGGCTGCTGGTCGATTTCCACGATCTCGGCTTCGACGAGGCGTGGGACATCACCCGCGCGACGTTCGGTTACACCAACCACACGCTGCTGCCCGAGGCACTGGAAAGCTGGCCCCTGCCGCTGTTCGAGCGGTTGCTGCCCCGGCACATGCAGCTGGTCTATGCGATCAACGCGAAGCTGCTGCGAGAGGCGAAGGCGAAGGGCGTCGACGATCGCGCGATCGCCGCGATCAGCCTGATCGCGGAAGGTGGCGAGCGGCGCGTGCGGATGGCCAATCTGGCGTTCGCGGGATCGCACAGCATCAACGGCGTCGCGGCGCTGCACACCGACCTGATGAAGAAGACGGTCTTCGCCGACCTGCACGCGCTGTATCCGGACCGGATCAACAACAAGACCAACGGCATCACCCCGCGCCGCTGGCTGCAACAGGCGAACCCCGGCCTGACCGCGCTGATCCGGGAGGCGATCGGCGACGATTTCCTCGACGATGCGGAAAAGCTGTCGGCGCTCGACCCGTTTGCCGACGATGCCGGCTTCCGCAGCAGGTTCGCCAGCGTGAAGCGCGCCAACAAGGTCGCGCTGGCGCAGCATCTGAAGGAGCTGATGGGCATCCGCATCGATCCCGACGCGATGTACGACGTCCAGATCAAGCGCATTCACGAGTATAAGCGCCAGTTGCTCAACATCGTCGAGACGGTGGCGCTGTACGACCAGATCCGCAGCCATCCGGAGCGCGACTGGGTGCCGCGCGTGAAACTGTTCGGCGGCAAGGCGGCGTCGAGCTACCACAACGCGAAGCTCATCATCAAACTGGCGAACGACGTGGCGCGGCGGATCAACGCGGACCCGGCGATCGGTGGCCTGTTGAAGGTCGCGTTCGTGCCCAATTACAACGTGTCGCTGGCGGAGAAGATCATCCCCGCCGCCGACCTTTCGGAGCAGATCAGCACCGCGGGCATGGAAGCGTCCGGCACCGGCAACATGAAGTTCGCGCTGAACGGCGCGCTGACGATCGGCACGCTAGACGGTGCGAATGTCGAGATTCGCGACCGTGTCGGCGACGACAACATCGTCATCTTCGGCCTGACCGCGGACGAGGTCGCGGAGCAACGCGCCCGCGGCTACGACCCGCGCGCCGCGATCGACGCCTCGCCGGAACTGTCGCAGGCGCTGTCCGGGATCGCGTCGGGCGTCTTCTCCCCCGACGATCCCGACCGGTACAAGGGACTGGTCGGCGGGCTTTACGACGGCGACTGGTTCATGCTCGCCGCCGATTTCGACGCCTATGCCGCCGCGCAGCGCCAGGTCGATGCGCGGTGGCAGAACCATGAAGGATGGAACGCAGCGGCGATAAGGAACGTCGCGCGCGTCGGATGGTTCTCGTCGGACCGCACCATCCGCGAATACGCGAAGGACATCTGGGGAGTCCTGTGAAACCATCGAGTGACGCTATCGCCGCCCTGCTGGAAGGGCGTCACGACGACCCCTTCTCCCTTCTCGGTGTCTTCCCCGGCCCCGACGGGAGCTTCGCGCGCACCTGGATTCCCGGAGCGGAGACGGCAGAGGCCTTCGACCTCGCGGGTGAGAGCCTGGGGCAACTGACGCCGGTCGGTGACGACCTGTTCGAGGGAGCGGTGACGGGCGACCCGCAGCCGGTCCGCTACAAGGCGCAGGGGTTCGGCGCGGAGTGGTGGGTCGGCGACCCGTACAGCTACGGTCCCGTCCTCGGCCCCACCGACGACTATCTGATGGGCGAGGGTACGCACCACCGCCTGTGGAACAAGATGGGCGCGCACCTGATCGAGCATCAGGGCGCGACCGGCATGCACTTCGCGGTATGGGCCCCGAACGCACGGCGCGTCTCCGTGGTCGGCGATTTCAACGGCTGGGACGGACGCCGCCACGTCATGCGCCGCCGCGCCGATGTCGGCGTGTGGGAAATCTTCCTGCCAGATCTTCCCGCCGGCCAGAGCTACAAGTTCGAAATCATCGGCCCGCACGGCGAGATGGTGCCGCAAAAGGCGGACCCGTTCGCCTTCGCTGCCGAACTCCGCCCGAAAACCGCCTCGGTCACCACCGGCGGGTTCACGCACGAATGGCAGGACGACGGCCACCGCCAGCATTGGGCCTCCGTCGATCCCCGCCGTCAGCCGATCTCGATCTACGAGGTTCATGCCGGGTCCTGGGAAAAGGACGCGAACGGCTGGTATCTGACGTGGGACGCGCTGGCAGACCGCCTGATCCCGTACGTCGTCGACATGGGCTTCACCCATATCGAATTCCTGCCGATCACCGAGCATCCCTATGATCCGTCTTGGGGCTACCAGACGACGGGCCTTTATGCTCCGTCCGCCCGGTTCGGCGATCACGAAGGGTTCGCGCGGTTCGTCGACGGGGCGCATCAGGCGGGCGTCGGCGTGCTGCTCGACTGGGTGCCGGCGCATTTCCCGACCGACGTGCACGGGCTGTCGCGGTTCGACGGCACTGCGCTCTACGAGCATGAGGACCCGCGGCTCGGCTATCATCCCGACTGGAACACCGCGATCTACAATTTCGGGCGGCGCGAAGTGTCGTCCTACCTCGTCAACAACGCGCTGTTCTGGGCCGAGCGCTATCACCTCGACGGGTTGCGCGTCGATGCGGTGGCATCGATGCTGTACCGCGATTACAGCCGCCAGGCGGGCGAGTGGATTCCCAACGAAGAGGGTGGCCGCGAGAATTGGGAAGCGGTGGAGTTCCTCCGTTCGATGAACCGCGCGGTCTACCGCGAGCATCCCGGCATCTTCACCGTCGCCGAGGAATCGACGTCATGGCCCGGCGTGTCCGAACCCGCGCCACCACCGGGCGAGCGTAATGGCGGGCTGGGCTTTGGATTTAAGTGGAACATGGGATGGATGCACGACACGCTCCATTACATGGCGCGGGAGCCGGTGCATCGGCGGCACCACCACGGCGAGATCACCTTCGGGCTGGTCTACAGCTTCTCCGAAAATTTCGTCCTGCCGCTGAGTCATGACGAGGTCGTCCACGGCAAGGGGTCGCTGCTGGCGAAGATGCCGGGCGACGACTGGCAGCAATTCGCCAATCTGCGCCTCTATTACGCGTTCATGTGGGGCTATCCGGGCAAGAAGCTGCTGTTCATGGGGCAGGAGTTCGCCCAGCGCGCCGAGTGGTCGGAAGAGCGCGGCCTCGACTGGCATCTGCGCTCCAGCCACGCGCATGACGGGGTTCGCAAGCTGGTCCGCGACCTGAACCACATCTACGCGGCAAAACCGGCGCTTCACGCTCGTGATTGCGAACCGGAGGGGTTCGAGTGGCTGGTGGCGGACGACAGCGTCAACTCCGTCTTCGCATGGCTGCGCAAGGCGCCGGGCGAGAAGCCGGTCGCGGTCATCACCAACATGACGCCGGTGGCGCGCGCGCCGTATCGCCTGCCCCTGCCGCACGACGGCCGCTGGACCGAAGTCCTGAATTCCGACGCGCATGACTATTGGGGTTCGGGTCTGGGCAATATGGGCGGTGTCGAGGCGAAGGACGGCGTCGCGTGGGTAACGCTGCCGCCGCTCGCCACGATCATGCTGGAGTTCGAGGGGTAATTGCACCGGGCGCCGGCGGGATGGGCCGGGGCGAGGCATAACCTATGGCAAGCGCGCGGGGTACCACCCCGTGCCCAACGCCTCCAGGATCGAAAATCGAGGAAAAGAAGGCCCTCCGACCCTCGACAACGCCCCGAAACGGGTGAAACAATACGGCCACAACAGGAGGGATGAGGATGGACCACCACCACCGCCGGGGACAGCCGCTGGCCCGCGACGCTATGGCGTACGTGCTGGCCGGCGGGCGTGGCAGCCGCCTGTTCGAGATGACGGATACCCGCGCCAAGCCGGCGGTCTATTTCGGCGGCAAAGCGCGGATCATCGACTTCGCCCTGTCGAACGCGCTCAATTCCGGCATCCGCCGTATCGGCGTCGCGACCCAGTACAAGGCGCACAGCCTGATCCGGCATCTGCAACGCGGTTGGAACTTCCTGCGCCCGGAACGCAACGAAAGCTTCGACATCCTGCCCGCCTCGCAACGCGTGTCGGAGACGCAGTGGTACGAGGGTACGGCCGACGCCGTGTTCCAGAACATCGACATCATCGAAAGCTACGGTCCGGAATTCATGGTCATCCTGGCGGGCGACCACATCTACAAGATGGATTACGAGATCATGCTCCAGCAGCATTGCGACAGCGGTGCGGACGTGACCGTCGCCTGCATGGAAGTGCCGCGGATGGAGGCGACCGGATTTGGCGTGATGCATGTCGACGAGGACGACCGGATCGTCGATTTCGTCGAGAAGCCCGCCGACCCGCCGGCGATCCCCGGCAATCCGGAGATCGCGCTGGCCTCGCTGGGCATCTACGTCTTCGCGACCAAGTTCCTGATCGAGGAACTGCGCCGCGACGCCGCCACCGAAGGGTCCGATCGCGACTTTGGCAAGGACATCATCCCGTATCTGGTCAAGCACGGCCATGCGCAGGCGCACCGTTTCAGCGCGTCGTGCGTCCGCTCCGACGGAGAGCCGCAGGCCTATTGGCGCGATGTCGGCACGATCGACGCCTATTGGGAGGCCAGCATCGACCTGACCGATGTCCTGCCCGAGCTGGATCTGTACGAGAATAGCTGGCCGCTCTGGACCTATTCGGAGATCACGCCGCCCGCCAAATTCGTCCACGATATCGATGGCCGCCGCGGCTCCGCGGTCGCCAGTCTGGTGTCGGGCAATTGCATCGTGTCAGGCGCCTCGATCAACCGGTCGCTGCTGTCGACCGGCACACGCGCGCACAGCTTTTCGATGCTGGACGAGGCGGTGGTGCTGCCCAACTGTCATATCGGTCGCGGTGCGCGGTTGCGGCGGGTGGTGATCGATGCGGGCGTGAAGATTCCCAACAGCCTGGTGGTGGGCGACGACCCGGTGCTGGATGCGCAGCGGTTCCGTCGTACCGACCGCGGCGTGTGCCTGATTACGCAACCGATGATCGACCGGCTGGGGTTGTGAGGGGGGCCGTTCCGTTCCGCGCAGGATTAATGCCGTCCTCCCCCTCTCCCCTTGGGAGAGAGGCCAGCTTGCGCAGCAAGCGCGGAGTGAGGGTGGGGAGCGACACACCCTCACACTTCCGTCGCTTCGCTCCTCCCTCCCTTTACCAGGGGGAGAGGGATTAAGTGCGCATCCTCTCCGTCGCGTCGGAAGCCTATCCTCTCGTCAAGACCGGCGGCCTCGCCGATGTCGTCGGTGCGTTGCCGGCAGCGCTGAGCCCACACGGGATCGCCACCACCACGCTGCTGCCCGGTTATCCGGCGATGGCCGCGGCCACTCGCAACGGGCGCGTGGCGCATCACTGGCCGGACCTGCTCGGGGTCGAGGCGCGGCTGATCGAGGCGCGGATCGGCGAGCATCCGCTGCTGGTGCTCGACGCGCCGGAGCTGTTCGCGCGTCCGGGTGGCCCCTATGCCGATGCGGACGGCCGCGACTGGGGCGACAACTGGCGGCGCTTCGCTGCGCTGTCCCGCGCCGCCGCCGACCTCGCGGCCGGCACCATCGCCGGCCATCGCTTCGACGTGATGCACGCGCATGACTGGCAGGCGGGGCTTGCCCCGGTCTACGCACGCGCGCTGGGGGCGGAGGCGAAGACCGTCGTCACCGTCCACAATATCGCGTTTCAGGGCAGCTACGACGCCGGCATCTTTCCCGCGCTCGGCCTGCCCGCGTCAGACTGGAGCATCGACGGCGTCGAATATTACGGACAGGTCGGATTCCTGAAGGCCGGCCTGAACGCCGCCGACGCGATCACCACCGTCTCCCCTACCTACGCGCGCGAGATTCTGCGCCCGGAATTCGGCATGGGGCTGGAGGGGCTGATCGCAACCCGGTCGCGACAGGGTGCGCTGCACGGCATCGTCAACGGCATCGACCCCGCCGTCTGGAGCCCCGACGCCGACACTGCCCTGCCCGCGCGCTACGCGATTGAGACGCTCGGCCGCCGCGCCGCCAACCGAGCCGCGGTGGAGCAGGCGTTCGGCCTCGATCCGGCATCCGGCCCGATCTTCACCGTCGTCAGCCGGCTGACATGGCAGAAGGGCATGGACGTGCTGGTCGAGACGATCGACCACCTCGTCGCGCGTGGCGGCAGGCTGGCGCTGCTCGGATCGGGCGACGCCGCGCTGGAATACGCGTTCCTGTCGGCCGCGGAGCGCCACCGCGGCCGGGTCGGGGTGAGGATCGGGTATGACGAAGAGTTGTCGCATCTATTGCAGGGCGGTGCCGACGCGATCCTGATCCCGTCGCGGTTCGAGCCGTGCGGGCTGACGCAACTCTACGGCCTCGCCTATGGCTGCGTGCCGGTCGTCGCGCGCACCGGCGGGCTGGCGGATACGGTGATCGACGCGAACGAGGCCGCGCTGGCGGCGGGGGTGGCGACCGGCATCGTCCACGACGGCGTCACGCCCGGCGTCCTGATCCACGCGATCGACCGTACCGTCGCGCTCTACGCAGAGCCCAACCGCTGGCGCATGCTGCAGCGCAGCGGCATGCAGGCCGATTTTTCCTGGAGCCGGAGCGGCCAGCTTTACGCCCGCCTCTACCGCGATCTAACGGGATCATCATGACCATAACCGTCCCCTCCACGCCCTATCCCGACCAGAAGCCGGGCACGTCCGGCCTGCGCAAGAAGGTCCGCGTCTTCCAGCAGCCCAATTATGCCGAGAACTTCATCCAGTCGGTATTCGACGCGATTGAGGACAAGGACGGCGCGACGCTGGTGATCGGTGGCGACGGGCGATTTCTCAACCGTGAAGTCATTCAGGTCGCGATCCGCATCGCCGCCGCCAACGGCTTCGGCCGCGTCGTGGTCGGGCGTGGCGGCATCCTGTCGACGCCCGCCGCCAGCAACATGATCCGCATCCGCCGCGCGCTCGGCGGGCTGGTGCTGTCCGCCAGCCACAATCCCGGCGGCCCGGACGAGGATTTCGGGATCAAGTACAATATCGCCAACGGCGGCCCCGCCCCCGAAAAGGTGACCGAGGCGATCCACGCGCGCACCCTGACGATCGACCGCTGGCTGACCGTCGAGGCGGACGACGTCGATCTCGATACCGACGGCGAGACGATGCTGGCGGGGATGACGGTCGAGGTGGTCGATCCGGTTACCGATTACGCCGAACTCATGCGCAAGCTGTTCGACTTCGATGCGATCCGCGCCGCCGGGCTGTCGATGGCGTTCGACGCGATGAGCGCGGTGACCGGCCCGTACGCGACGGAGATTCTGGAGCGGCAGCTCGGCTTCGCGGCGGGCACGGTTCGAAACGGTACGCCGCTGCCCGATTTCGGCGGGCACCATCCAGATCCCAACCTCGTTCACGCGCATGAACTCTACAAGACGATGATGGCCGCCGATGCGCCGGATTTCGGCGCGGCGTCGGACGGTGACGGCGACCGCAACCTGATCATCGGGCGCAACATCTTCATCACGCCGTCCGACAGCCTCGCGATGCTGGCCGCCAACGCGCACCTCGCGCCCGGCTATCGGGGTGGGTTGAAGGGGATTGCGCGGTCGATGCCGACCAGCGCCGCCGCCGACCGCGTTGCCGCCGCTCTGGGTATTCCGTCGTTCGAGACGCCGACCGGCTGGAAGTTCTTCGGCAATCTGCTCGACGCCGGATTGGCGACGATCTGCGGCGAGGAAAGCGCGGGGACCGGCAGCGACCATGTCCGCGAGAAGGACGGGCTGTGGGCGGTCCTGCTGTGGCTCAACATCCTCGCGGTCCGCGGCCAGTCGGTCGAGGCGATCGCGCGCGAGCATTGGGCGACGTACGGCCGCAACTATTACGCCCGCCACGATTACGAGGGCGTCGAGAGCGACCGCGCCGATGCGCTGATGACCGAATTGCGCAGCAAGCTGGGCAACCTGCCGGGCCGGCGGTTCGGCGACCTGACCGTCGAAGCTGCGGACGACTTCGCCTATGAAGACCCGACCGATGGGTCGGTCAGCCGCAACCAGGGTATCCGTGTGTTGTTCGTGGGCGGCAGCCGCGTCGTGTTCCGCCTGTCCGGCACCGGCACCAGCGGCGCGACGCTGCGCGTCTATCTCGAACGGTATGAGGCGACCGCCATCGATGGCGATGCGACCGCGATGCTGGCCGACATCGCCGCCGCCGCCGACGCGATCGCCGGCATCGTCCGCCACACCGGTCGCGAGCGTCCGGACGTCGTGACGTGAGCATGCCCGCCTGGGGCGCGCATCCCGTCGCCTCGGGTCCCGATGCTCCGGCTACGCAGTTCGCGGTGCGCGCACCGGATGCGAGCGCCGTCTTCCTGTGCCTGTTCGACGGCGACAGCGAGCGCCGCCTGCCGATGGAACGCAGCGGCGACGGCTGGTCACTGACGGTGTCCGGCGTGCGTGCCGGCGACCGTTACGGCTATCGCGCGCACGGGCGGTACGAGCCGCCCGCAAACCTGTGGTTCGATCCGGCCAAGCTGCTGGTCGATCCGTGGGCGCAGGAGCTGGACCGGCGCTTCGCCTACGATCCGCGGCTGGCGGTGTTCGGAAAGGACAGCGCGGCGCTGGTGCCGAAGGCGATCGTGCCCGCCTCCGTGTCGCGCGCGCCACCTCCCCCACCCGTGTTTGCGCCCGGCGGGCTGATCTACGAATTGAACGTGCGCGGCTACACGATGCGGCATCCGGAGGTCCCGCCGGAGCAGCGCGGCACGATCGCCGCGCTCGCGCATCCGGCGGTGCTGCGGCACCTGACGAAGATCGGCGTCGCGGCGGTCGAGTTGATGCCGATCGTTGCGTGGATCGACGAACGGCATCTGCCGCCCCTGGGGCTGGTGAACGCGTGGGGATACAATCCCGTCGCACCGATGGCGCTCGATCCGGGCCTGTGTCCCGGCGGGTGCGAGGAGTTGGCGTCGACGGTTGCGGCGTTGCGCGCGGCGGGCATCGGCACGCTGCTGGACGTGGTGTTCAACCATACCGGCGAGAGTGACTCGGAGGGGCCGACGCTGTGCCTGCGCGGGCTCGATCCGGCAGCCTATGCGCGGGATGGCGCGGGGCAGCTGATCAACGACTCCGGCACCGGCAACACGCTCGACTGTTCGCAAGCGCCGGTACGCGAGCTCGTGCTCGCGTCGCTGCGGCACTTCGCGTCGCTGGGCGTCGACGGCTTCCGGTTCGATCTCGCGCCGATCCTCGCGCGCGGACCGGGCTTCGATCCCGCCGCACCGATCTTCGCGGCGATCGCCGGCGATCCGTTGCTGAAGGACCGGATCATGGTCGCGGAGCCGTGGGATACCGGCCCCGGCGGCTATCAGCTCGGGCATTTTCCCGCGAACTGGCTGGAATGGAACGACCGGTACCGCGACGATGTCCGCCGCTTCTGGCGCGGCGACGGCGGCGCGGGCGTGCTGACGACGCGGATCGCCGGGTCCTCCGATGTGTTCGGGAGCGCGCGCGCGTCGCGATCGGTGAATTTCGTCGCGGCGCATGACGGCTTTTCGCTGGGCGATGTCGTCACCTATGCCCATCGCCACAACGAGGCCAATGGCGAGCAGAACCGCGATGGTCATGCTGAGGAAGTCGCGTGGAACAACGGTGTCGAAGGGCCGAGCAGCGATCCCGCGATCCGCGGCCGCCGCGATGCCGATGTCCGCGCGATGCTGGCGACCCTGTTCGCGTCGAAGGGCACGCCGATGCTGACCGCGGGCGACGAGTTCGGCCGGACGCAGCGCGGCAACAACAACGCCTATGCGCAGGACGAGATGACGTGGCTCGATTGGGATCATCGCGATGTCGCACTGGAGGATTTCGTCGCGGCGCTGTCCGCGTTCCGGCGCGACTGGCCGCTCGCCGACCCCGCATGGCTGGAGTCGGCGGACTGGCGCGACCTGTGCGACCGGCCGATGACGCCGGAACGGTGGATGGGCGCGGGCGGGTTCCTGCTGCGCCTGCCCGCCGGTGACGAAACGATGTTCCTGCGCGTCGATCGCGGGGAGCGACGCGTGACGCTGGCACGTGCGAAGATGCTGGAGAGTCGATTGTGATCCTGATGATGCTGGCCACCGCGGCCATTGCCGCCCCGATCGCCGCTGCGCCGGTGAAGCCGTTCCCACCCTCGCCCGCACAGGTGTACGGGCCGCTCTACACCGCGGTGCAGATGCGCCAGATCTTCCCCGATTCGAAGACGTTCGCGGATGCCGTGCCGAAGCGGCCGGCGACAGCGATCATGGCCGCGTACCGAAGCTGCAAGTGCGACACCGACCCGGCGTTGAAGGCGTTCGTCACCGCGAACTTCACGCTGCCCGCCGAGCGCGTGGTGACGCCGCAGCCGACCAGCAGTCTGGCGGAGCACATCGACAAACTGTGGCCGCATCTGACCCGGACGACGACCAGCGTTCCCGCGGGATCGTCGGCCTTGTCGCTGCCCAAGCCCTACGTCGTGCCCGGCGGACGGTTTCGCGAGCTGTATTACTGGGACAGCTATTTCACGATGCTGGGCCTGCCCGCGGCGGGGCGACAGGACCTGATCGAGACGATGGTCGCCGATTTCGGCAGCCTGATCGATCGTTACGGCCACATCCCCAACGGTACGCGAACTTACTATCTCAGCCGGTCGCAGCCGCCGGTCTTCTATCTGATGTCCGGCCTGTCGCGGGATGCCACGACGCTGGCGACGCGGACGCGGCAGTTGCGCGCGGAGCATGCGTTCTGGATGGACGGCGAAGCCACGCTGAAGCCGGGGCAGCAGCATCGCCGCGTCGCGCGCCTTGCCGATGGGTCGCTGCTCAACCGATACTGGGACGACCGCGCCGATCCGCGCGACGAAAGTTACCGCGAGGATGCCGCGCTCGCCGATCATACGACGGATCGCGACCGCGCCGACCTGTTCCGCAACCTGCGCGCCGGGGCGGAAAGCGGCTGGGACTTCTCGTCCCGCTGGTTCGCGGACGGCCGCACGCTGGCGACGATCCGGACCACGCGCTTCGCCGCGGTCGATCTCAACAGCCTGTTGCTGGGGCTGGAGCAGGCGATCGCCACGAACTGCCGCACGCTGGCCGACACGGCGTGTGCGACCGAGTTCGGCCAGCGGGCGGAGGCGCGGACGCAGGCGATCCGCCGGCATCTGTGGAACGGGCGCTTCTTCGCCGACCATGACCTCGACACCGGTCGCGCCAACACCGTGCTGACCGCCGCGACGATGTTCCCGCTGTTCGTCGGGGCGGCGACGCCCGATCAGGGCCGCGCGACGGCGGCGGCGTCCCAGCCGCTGGTCGGCGAGGGTGGCGTGATGACGACCGGGACGCCGAGCGGGCAGCAATGGGACGAACCCAATGGCTGGGCCCCGCTCCAGTGGATCGCGATCACCGGCCTGCGCCGCTACCAAGAAACCGCGCTGGCGACCCGGATCAGGACCGCGTGGCTGGCGGGCGTGCAGCGGGAATATGCCGCGTCGGGCAAGCTGCTGGAGAAATACGACGTGGTCGAGCGCAAGCCGGGTGGCGGTGGGGAATATCCCAATCAGGACGGCTTCGGCTGGACCAACGGCGTCACCCGCGCGCTGCTGGCGGAGACGCCCTAACGCTGCATCCGCATCATCTCGCCCATCGGCATCAGGTTGTGGTCGAGATGGTTCATGATCCAGATCGTGCCGATCAGCACCAGTCCGACGATCAGCACGCCGAATGCCAGCGCCAGCACGTTGTTGCTGTTGTCCGGCCCGGTGGTGATGTGCAGAAAGAAGACGAGGTGGATGCCCATCTGCGCCACCGCGAGCGCGATCAGCGCGACGGGGATGCCGGGGCCATAGATCAGCCCGGTGCCCGCCGCCCAGAAGGACGCGGCGGTCAGCACCGTCGCCAGTCCCAGCCCGACCAGATAGTTGCGGACCTGGATCGCGACCGACGCGCCGTCATGCTCGTCGCTTTCGCCCGGCGCGGAGTCGCCCGTCTCGTGATCGGACTCCATCTCCATGTCGCGTTCGCTCATGTCGCCGCTCCCGCGCCGAGAAGGTAGACAACGGTGAACAAGGCTACCCAGATGATGTCGAGCGCGTGCCAGAACAGCATGAAACACGCGATGCGCCGGTCGATGTCCTCGCGGAAACCCTTGGTCCAGACCTGCGCCATCATCGTCGTCAGCCATGCGAGGCCGAGCGCGACGTGGACGCCGTGGCACCCGACCAGCGCGAAGAACGCCGACAGGAACGCACTGCGCCCCGGCCCGGCACCCTCGCCGATCAGATGCAGGAATTCGTAGAGTTCCAGCGCGAGGAAGCCGGCGCCGAGCAACGCGGTCGCCGCCATCGCGACCTGAAACCATTTGATGGAGCGGGCGTGCATCGCGATACCGGCCATGCCGCACGCGAAGCTGGACAGCAGCAACAGCGCGGTTTCCCCGGCGACCAGCGGCAGTTCGAACAGATCGCGTCCGCCCGGCCCGCCCGCCGTCTCCCCGACCAGCACGGCATAGGCCGCGAAGAAACCGGAGAACATGATGAAGTCGGAGAGCAGGAAGATCCAGAAGCCATAGGCCACGACGATCCGCTTCGACGCCGGTCCCTGCTCGCTGATCGGCGTATCGCCGTGGCCGAGGTGGTTAGGGTCGCCCCCGCCGTGGCCGTGGCCGCCGTGTCGGGCTGCTGCCTGCGCGCTCATGCGACGCTGTCCTCGGGCAGGCCCAGCAGGATCGCCTTGGCGCGGCGGCGTTCGGCGTCGCGGCGGCGGGCTTCCTCAGCCGGGACTTCGTATTCCGCCTCGTCGCGCCACGCGAAGACCACGAACGTCGCCCACGCGCCGAGGAAGCCGAGGATCACCATCCACCAGATGTGCCAGATCAGCGCGAACCCCATCACCGTCGCGAAGAACGCGGTGACGATGCCCGTCGGCGAGTTATGCGGCATCTCGAAATGCTCATATTCGGGGCGGTCGCTGAGCTGCTTCTTCTCCAGCGCGCGCGACTTGATGTCCCAATAGGCTTCCTCGCCCTGCACGTTCGGCAGCACCGCGAAGTTGAACGGCGGGGGTGGCGAGGTCGTGATCCACTCCAGCGTGCGGCCATCCCAGGGATCGCCGCTGGTGTCGGCCAGCCGCTCGCGGTCGCGGATCGAGACGTAGATCATGACGATCTGGCACGCGATGCCGATCGCGATCAGCACCGCACCGACCGCCGCGGCGATCAGCCACGGATGCCAGGCGGCAACGTCGTAATGGCCCAAACGTCGCGTCATGCCCATCAGGCCGAGCACGTAGAGCGGCATGAAGGCGACGTAGAAGCCGACGATCCAGAACCAGAAGGCACGCTTTCCCCAGCGCTCGTCGAGGGTGAAGCCGAACGCCTTGGGCCACCAATAGGTCAGACCCGCAAACGCGCCGAACAGCACGCCGCCGATCACGACGTTATGAAAATGCGCGACGAGGAACAGCGAGTTGTGCAGCACGAAATCGGCGGGCGGTACGGCGAGCAGCACGCCGGTCATCCCGCCGATCACGAACGTGACCATGAAGCCCAGCGACCACAGCATCATCGAGGTGAAGCGGATGCGGCCACCGTACATCGTGAACAGCCAGTTGAAGACCTTCACCCCCGTCGGCACCGCGATGATCATCGTCGTGATGCCGAAGAAGCCGTTGACGTCCGCCCCCGCCCCCATCGTGAAGAAATGGTGGAGCCAGACCATGAACGACAGGATGCAGATGACCATCGTCGCCGCGATCATCGATCGATAGCCGAACAGCGGCTTGCCCGAGAAGGTCGACACGACTTCGGAGAAGATGCCGAACGCGGGCAGGATCAGGATGTAGACCTCCGGATGGCCCCATGCCCAGATCAGGTTCACGAACATCATCTGGTTGCCACCAGCCTCGTTCGTGAAGAAGTGGAAACCGAGATACCGGTCGAGCGTCAGCATCGCCAGCGTCGCGGTCAGGATCGGGAAGGCGGCGACGATCAGCAGGTTCGCCGCCAGCGACGTCCAGCAGAACATCGGCATCCGGGTGTAGCCCATGCCGGGCGCGCGCATCTTCAGGATCGTCGTGACCAGATTCACGCCCGACAGCAACGTGCCGACGCCCGATATCTGGATCGCCCACAGATAGTAATCCACCCCGACCCCAGGCGAGAAGCGCAACTCGCTGAGCGGCGGATAGACGACCCAGCCGGTCTTCGCGAACTCCCCGACCACGAGGCTGATGTTGAGCAGTAGCGCGCCGCTGGCGGTCAGCCAGAAGCTGACGGAATTCAACGTCGGGAACGCCACATCGCGGACGCCGAGCTGAAGCGGCAGGGCGAAATTCATCAGGCCGATCATGAACGTCATCGCGACGAAGAAGATCATGATCGTGCCGTGCGCGGAAAAGATCTGGTCGTAGTGGTCGGGCGGCAGGTAGCCCGGGTTCATGTACGCGATCGCCTGTTGCGAGCGCATCAGCAGTGCATCGGAAAAGCCGCGTAGCAGCATCACTGCCGCCAGCACGCAGTACATCACCCCGATCCGCTTGTGATCGACGGAGGTGATCCACTCCTTCCACAGATAGGGGAACAGCCCCTTCTTCCACACCCAGCCGAGGATGCTCAGGATCGCGATCGCCACGACGGCGGACGACACCAGCGGCAGCGGCTCGTCGAACGGGATCGAGTCCCAGTTCAGCTTGCCGAAGATCGGCGAGATCTGCCCCATCTCGACGGGGTGCAGCGGGCTCACTTCTTGTCCTCCCGGCCGGAATCGGCGGTGTCGCGGACCGCGGCACCGGCGTGCGCGACGATGCGGTCGTAAAGGCCGGGCAGCACCGCGCGGTAGCTGAACGGCGTCTTCACCGACGATGCCTCCCGAGCGAGCTCGGCGAAACCGGGGCCGTCGAGCAGCGGTCCCGCCGCCCGCGTTTGCGCGACCCAACCCGCAAATTGCGCGCGCGGTACGGCATCGACGACGAAATTCATGTCGGCGAACCCTTCCCCGCTATAGTGCGCGGACATGCCGCGATAGCTGCCGGGCTGGTCGGCTTGCAGGTGCAGGCGCGAGTCCATGCCCGACATCGCATAGATCTGACTACCGAGCTGCGGCACGAAGAAGCTGTTCATGACGGTGCCGCTGGTGATGCGGAACCGGACCGGCGTACCGACGGGAATGACGAGGCGATTGACGGTCGCGACGTTCTGGCCGGGATAGATGAACAGCCATTTCCAGTCGAGCGCGACGACCTGCACCTCGATCGGTGCGACCTTCGACGCCAGCGGCTTTTCAGGGGCGAGATCGTGGCTGCCGATCCAGGTTATGCCCGCAAGGAAGATGACCACCAGCGCTGGCACGGACCACACCAGCAGTTCGACTCGCCCGGAATAGGTCCAGGTCGGCAGGTACGTCGCGCGGGTGTTGCCGGCGCGGAACCACCATGCAAAGGCCAGGGTGGCGACGATCGTCGGGATGACGATGCCGAGCATGATGACCAGCGAATTGAGCAGAACCGTCCGCTCGCCAGCCGCCACCGGCCCGGCGGGATTGAGGACACCCGGTTCGCAGGCGGCCAGCAGCAGCGCGACGGCCACCGCGGCGATGCGGATCGAGCGAGGTTTACCGGCGATCACAGCTTGGCTCTACGCCTGCCGACGATCCGCTGCTAGGCTGCCAATGCCGAAAAGTGTCACCGGACAACATGGATCATGAAGATGATGGCTTCCCCGATGTCCCGCTGCCGCAGCGCGCTGTTCCTGCCGGCATCCAACGCGCGGGCGATCGTCAAGGCACGCGGTCTGCCGTGCGATGCGGTGGTTCTGGACCTGGAAGATTCGGTAGCACCGGAAGCCAAGGCGGCGGCTCGGGATGCTGCGCGGGCGGCGCTGCACGACGGCGGCTTCGGACCCCGTCTGCTGGTCGTGCGCATCAACGCGGTGGACGGCGAATGGGCGGAGGACGATCTCGCGGCGCTGGCGACGGCGCCGCCGGACGCGGTATTGCTGCCGAAGGTCGACGGGGTCGCGACGTTGCGGATGGCGCGCGAGCGGCTTGGGCCCAACGGTCCCGCAGTGTGGGCGATGATCGAAACGGCACGCGGGATCATGGCGCTGCCAGAGATCGCGTCGGCGGCAGCCGAGCTGCGCCTTGGTGCGCTGGTAGCGGGCACGAACGATCTGGCGCTGGACCTGCGCTGCCGACCGGGACCGGACCGGGCGCCCCTGCTGCCCGCGCTGGCGCAGATCGTCGCGGCGGCGCGGGCGGGCCGGATGCTGGCGCTGGACGGCGTGCTGAACGTGTTCGACGATCCTGATCGGCTGGCAGCGGAGTGTCGACAGGGCGCGGACTGGGGGTTCGACGGCAAGAGCCTGATCCATCCGGCGCAGATCGATGCGGCCAACGCTGCGTTCGGGCCGACGGAGGCGGAGGTGGGGCGCGCGCGGGCGATCGTCGCGGCGTTTGCGTCCCCCGGTACCGAGGGACGCGGCGCGATCAGATTGAACGGTGAGATGGTCGAGCGGCTGCATCTGATGGAGGCGGAGCGGGTGCTCGCGCTGGTGGAGTAGCGCCGGAGCGACCGGTCGTCGTCATGCCGGGCTGGCTCGGACATCCACGGAGCGACCCGATCACGAGTTGCGGGCGTGTCCGGCAGTGGATGCCGGACACGCCCGGCATGACGGCTGACCGAAGGGGCGGGCGATACCTGTCGCCCGACCCATCCATTACATCTGCTGCAGTTCGTCGATGTGGGTCTGCACCACCGGGGCGATCGCTGCGGCGGCGGTCTTCAGCGGAGCGGCGGTGCCGTTCGCGGCATAGCCCTGATGCAGCGCCAATGCCTGCTGATGCGCGACCTTCTGCTGCTGGATATAGGCCTGATCGCGCGCGGTGCCCTTGGCTGCTCGCAGCTTGGCGATGTTGCTGGCCTGCATCGGCTCCAGCTTGGGTGGCGGCACGGCGATACCCGCCTGCCGGGCGGCAGCCTTCACGTCGTTGGTGCTCTTGGTGTGGTGCGCGATCATCTGGTTCGCGAACTGGCGGACCTTGGCATCCTTGGTCGAGGCCAGCACGAGCTGGCTCGACTGTTTTTCATACAAGTCGCTGGCGCCGGCCTTGGCGACATAGGTCTTGGGGGCGACGGCCTGCGCGTGGGCCGCGGCGGGCATGATCGCCAGTGCGGCGGCGATGCTGAAAGTGCGAACGATCATATATCTCTCCTGTACAAACGCCCGCGCGACGCTGCGCACGGAGTGGTTCGACAAGGCGGTGCAATCCTTCGCACGGCGACCCGGTTCCGCTGGATTGAGACCCAATTCCCGATAGCTGACAGATACTTACTTCGATCAATACGATTTGCGCAGGGTGCACGGCCGAGCTGACCGACATTCAGCCCCGAAGGTGCTTTTGCTCTTTACGCATAGCCAGTCCGGAATCGTCCGTGCTTATCCCCTTGAAACATGGACGCGGCCTGCACGGCATCCATGTACTCCCGCGAAGGCGGGGACCCAGTACTGGGTCCCCGCCTTCGCGGGACACATGACCTATACATATCTCAAGGGGGTCATTGCCGAACAAGTCCGGGTGACGGAGATAGGCTGAGCGTCGATCGGCTCTAGCTGGCCAGCGCCGCCGCGGTGTCCGAGCGACGCTCAGGTGAATCTATCAGCGCCGATACTTCACCGTTGCCATTGGATATACCACTCAGCGCTGACGCTCGCAGCGTTCCAAATTGTTCAGCGCCCGATCCAGTCGGCGACTTCCGACGCGACCTGATTGGCGGCCTGATTCAACGCCGGTCCCGCCGATGCGGCGTCGATCGCCGCCACCGGGACGCGCGCCTCGAACCGGCGCTTCTCCGTTGCGGGCTGGCCAGCCCGCTGGAGCGCACCGTCGAACGTGACCACGGCTTCCCGCGTCGCGGCGTCTAGCCCGAATGTGCGCAGTTCGCCCTCCAGATCGTCGTTGGCCTCCGCCACCGCCTGCACCGGGCTGAGCACGACGCGACCGGTGCGCGCCGACACGGTGTCGGACACGACCCGTGCGAACAGGCGTGACGGCGGCTCCGTCCACTGCGCATCCTTCACATAGGCGACGCTGGTCGCGCTGGTCGCAACGGGCACGCGCTGCGTCGCCAGCGACTGCGGCGTCACCGGCACGCCGATCACGATCGACTTCGCGGTCGCCGAGTTCTGGACCTGACCAACCGGCACCTGCGTCGTCGCCTCCAGCTTCATCAGCGTGTCGGGCGGGGTCGCGCCGAAGCTGATGCAGCCGGCGAGCGGGAGCGCGGCGAGAAGGCCGATCGCGATCGAGAGCGTCTTCATGCCGATACCCCTCACTTACCCTTGTAGTCCGGCAGCTTCTGCTGCCCGATGAGCGAACTCGCGCCCTGCTGATCGACCTTCTCCGCCACCGACGACAGCGCCGCCGCCGTCGTGCGCAGGTCGCGGACCAGCCGGTTCGCTTCCGGGATCGTCTGGCGCGAGAAGGTCTGGAGGCCGGGCCGCGCATCGTTGATCGCGCCGTTCAGCGTCTCCGCCGACTGTTGCGCCGCCGCGATCGCCCCGTTCAGGTTGCGGATCGTCGGCTGGATGTCGTTTGCCAGCACGCCGTTGGTGGTCGCCGCCAGCGCGCCGATCTGCTGCGCGGCGTCGCCCGCCTGCTGGATGGCGACGCGAGTCTGCGCCAGTGTCGCCGCAATCTCCGGTCCGCGATCGGCCAACGCATCGGTCAGGCGATTGGTGTTTTCCAGGATGCCGGCGATCGACGCCTGATTGCGGTCGGTGAGCAGGCCGGTGAGGCGCTCGGTCAATGTCGACAGCCGTTCCAGCAACTGCGGCGCGGAATTCAGGATCGCGCCCAGACCGCCCTGCTTGGTCGGGATCACCGGTACCCCGTAAGGGCACTGATCGGCACGCGGCGTTTCTGGACAGGCGATCGCCGCCTGCCCCTTCCGCGCGCCGTCCAGCGACACCTGGCTGACGCCGGTGAAGCCGACGCCGGAGATGCTGGCGGTGGTGCCAAGCAGGATCGGCGTGTCGTGGTTGACGCTGATGCGGACGCGCACGAACTGCGGATCGTTGGCCCAAAGCGCGATCTGTTTCACCTGACCCGACGGTACGCCCGAAAACGTCACGGCCGAGCCGCGGGCGAGCCCGTCGACCGACTGGCGGAAGAAGATATCGTACTCTTTCTCTTCGGTGCCGCCGAGCCGCGCGATCCACACGGTGAACAGCGCGAGCACCCCGAGCAGGATCAGCACGACGGCGCCGACGAGGACGTGATTAGAACGGGTTTCCATCAGCTTGCCCTTGCTGCGTTGTCGGCGGCGGCGCCTTGCGAGCGCTGGCCGGTCTCGTTGGCGACGACCTCGGTCGGATGCGCGTCCGCCTGGGCGTCGCTGGTGCCGAATTCCTTGGTCGTCGAGGCGGCCCGACCGCGCGGCCCCTCGAAATACTCATGGATCCAGGGGTGATCGAGCGCCTTCAACTCGTCGATCGTGCCGACCGCGATCACCTTCTTGTCGGCGAGCACCGCCACCCGGTCGCAGATCGCGTACAGCGTGTCGAGATCGTGGGTGATGAGGAACACGGTCAGGCCCAGCGTGCGCTGAAGCGACTGGATCAGTTCGTCGAAGGCCGCCGCGCCGATCGGGTCGAGGCCCGCGGTCGGCTCGTCGAGGAACAGCAGTTCCGGGTCCATCGCCAGCGCGCGGGCGAGGCCGGCGCGCTTCTTCATGCCGCCCGACAGTTCGGCGGGGTATTTCGGGCCGGCATCGGCGGGCAGGCCGGTCATCACGACCTTATACGCGGCGATCTCGTCGATCAGTGCAGGCGAAAGGTCGCGGTAGAACTCGCGTAACGGGACCTGCACGTTCTCCGCCACGGTCAGCGTCGAGAACAGCGCGCCCCCCTGGAACAGCACGCCCCAGCGCTTGCGGATGTTGGTCGCCTCCGTCTCGTCGCGGCCGATCGTCGGCTCTCCGAACACGGTGATGTCGCCCGCATCGGGCGTCTGGAGGCCGATGATCGAGCGCATCAGCACCGACTTGCCGGTGCCCGACCCGCCGACCACGCCGAGGATTTCGCCGCGACGAACCTGGAGGTCCAGCCCTTCGTGGATCACCGAGGGGCCGAAGCTGTTCCGCAAATTCCTGACGTCGACGATGATGTCGTCGCCGTCGCGGCGGTCGCGGGATGTGTCGGACACAGCCATCAGTTCCACCCGATCCACGTGAAGAACACCGCGAAGAACGCGTCGAGCACGATGACGAGGAAGATGCCCTGCACCACTGCGGAAGTCGTGCGCAGGCCGACCTGCTCCGCGTCCGCCTCCACCTGCATACCCTGGAAACACCCGGCGATGGCGATGATCGCGCCGAATACGGGTGCCTTGATCAGGCCGATATACAGGTCGGTGATCGGCACGACTTCACGGATGCGGGCGACAAACGTGACCGGCGGAATTTCCAGCGTGATCCACGACAGTAATCCGCCGCCGATCAGCGCGATCATGGACGTGTAGAAACCGAGCAGCGGCATCAGAACGATGGCCGCCAGCGTGCGCGGCAGCACCAGCGCCTCCATAGGCGACACACCGATCGTTCGCATCGCGTCGATTTCCTCGGTCAGCTTCATCGTGCCGAGCTGCGCGGCGAACGCCGAGCCGGAGCGGCCCGCGACCATGATCGCGGTCATCAGCACGCCCAGCTCGCGGAAGGTCAGGCGACCGACGAGGTTGATCGTGAAGACCTCTGCGCCGAACTGGCGCAGCTGCACCGCGCCCTGTTGCGCGATGACCATGCCAATCAGGAAGCCCATCAGGCCGAGGATGGCGAGCGCGGATACGCCGACCGTTTCGAACTCGTGCACCACCGCGTTGAAGCGGAAGCGGCGCGGGTGGCGAATGACCTGGCCGAACGCAATGACCGTCGCGCCCATGAAGCCGAGCAAGCCGTACAAGGTTCGGCCGGCGACGACGACGGCGTCGCCGACTTCGCCCAGCACCCGTTTGAAGCTCGACTGGTGGCCGGGACGGACGGAAACCGGCGTGTCGGATTGCACGACCTGATCGAACAGATGCTGGCCATCCGCGCTCAGCCCCTCGACCGGTGCGTCGTGGCGGGCGGCGAAACGGTGGACGACCCACGCACCGACCGTATCGATGCGGTGGACGCCGCTCATGTCGACGCGGGCGACCTTGCCGTCGATGCGATCGAGACGGTCGGGCAGCGTGCCGAGCCGCGCCAGCGACAGGTCGCCCGCGAATCGGACGGTGTCCTGATCCTGATCGAAAGTGGCACCATCCGTCATCGCACCACTCCTTGGGCGAATAGGCGCTGAACGGCAAGGCGGCTTGCCAACGGGACGGATCGTTTCCGAAACCGCGCCACCCCTGCGATCAAAGCAGGACGTCCACCAGATGGATACACAGGCCGACCAGTCCGCCGACGATCGTGCCGTTGATGCGGATATATTGCAGGTCGCGGCCGACCGCATTTTCGAGGCGACCGGTGATCGTGCGCACGTCCCAGCTTCGCACCGTTTCGGAGACGAGGCGGACGATGCCGTCGCCGTAATCCGCCGCGATGCCGACAACAGTGCGGCGGACGAAGCGGTTGATCCGGGCCGCCAGCGCACGGTTCTCGCGCAGCGTCGCGCCCAGTTGGCGCAGGATCTCGCCCAATTTGCCGGCCATCGCGCGTTCCGGATCGCGGGCGATATTCAGCAACGCACCGCGCGCCTGCTCCCACAGCCCGTCGAGCCAGCGCGCCATCGCCTTGTTGGCGAGCAGTTCCTCCTTCAGCGACTCGACGCGCGCCTGCGTCGCCGGATCATACTGGAGGTCCCAGGCGAGGCGATCGAGCCCCTCCTCGGCCTTGATCCGCATCGGGTGCTGTGGATCGTTGGCCATGTCGGCGAGCAGCTTCTCCAGACCGCCGATGAGCTTGTCCGCCAACGTCTCGTCGAGCCCGGTCCAGCGCAGGATCGCGCCGGCGCGGTCGTGGACCATCTGGCGGATGAGCGTGTCGTTGCCAGACAACGCGTTCGCGCCCCACCGGATCGCGGCATCGAGCAACGGCGCGTGCCGGCCCTCCGCCATCGCCGCCTTCAGCAACTGGCCGGCAAGCGGCGACACCTGCGTATCGCGCAGCCGCCCGGCGACCGCCGACTTGACCATTCCACCGAGTCGCGCGGGATCGAGCCCGTCGAGCATGCCCGCGACCAAAGCCGACGCGCCCTGTCGGAACCGGCCGCCCGCGCTTTCGGGCGGATCGGTGAGCCAGCGCGCGACCGCCTCCGCCACGTCGAGCCGCCGCATGCGTCGCGCGACGACGTGCGGGATCAGGAAATTGTCGCGCAAAAACTGGGCAAGCTGGTCGCCGATCCGGTCCTTGTTGCGCGCGACGATGGCGGTGTGCGGGATCGGCAGGCCGAGCGGATGCCGGAACAATGCGGTCACCGCGAACCAGTCGGCCAGCGCGCCGACCATTGCCGCCTCCGCAAAGGCGCGGACATAGCCCCAGCCCGGATGCAGCGGCACGAAATGACGGCTGACGAGGAAGATCGCCGCCATCAGCAGCAGCAATCCCGTCGCCAGGCGGCGCATCCGCACGAGCCCGACCGGTGGCGCTTCGGTCGCCAGCGGGGATCGGGTTGCAAGCGTCATCGCTTGCACAATACCCGAACCGGCCGGTTGGTTCAGCCGGTTCGTGACGGAGCCGTTCCGGCGTGCGCCACGATCATCCTCATTCGGCCGGATGCGGGCGGTCGGCGTCGTAGCCGATCTTGCCGGCCGGTCCCCCCAGCGGCGTCGGCGAGGGGGCGCCGGCGATCACCGGGCCATCCTCGTCACCGGGGCGATAGGTGAGCAGGCGACGGCCGAGCTTCGGCCCGATCCACTCTTCCATCCCGATTGCGAGACTGAAGCTGGCGGGCACGATGCAGAGCGTCAGGATCGTCGACAGGAACAGCCCGCCGATCACCGTCACCGCCATCGGCTGGTTGAACGATCCATCGCCGCCCAGCGCCAGCGCCGTCGGGATCATGCCGGCGATCATCGCGACCGTGGTCATGACGATCGGCTGCGCGCGCTTGTGCCCGGCATCGAGAATCGCGGCCAGCGGCGGCACGCCGACGCGCATCTCCTCCAGTGCGAAGTCGATCAACAGGATCGAGTTCTTGGCGACGATGCCGAGCAGCATCAGCAGACCGATCAGCACCGGCAGCGAGATCGGCATGCCGCACAGGTGCAGCGCAATCGCGCCGCCCAGCGGCGCCAGCAGCAGCGAGCCGAGGTTCACGAACGGCGGCATCGCACGGCGATACAGCAGGATCAGCACCGCCAGCACCAGCAGTACGCCGGCGAACACCGCGATGACGAAGTTCTGGATCATCTCCGCCTGCCACTTCGCCTCGCCGGAGGCGGCATAATGCACACCCTGCGGCAGGTTCTTCATGATCGGCAGTTCCATGATCTTCGACCGCTCCTCGCCGGCGATCGCGCCGGGTGCGAGGTCGGCACCGATCATGATGCGGCGTTCCTGGTTGAAGCGACGGATTTCCGACGGCCCCGCCCCGAAGCCGATCTCCGCGACAACGCGCAGCGGCACGGTACCCCCGCGCGAGGTTTGGACGGGCAGGTTCTGGATCGTCGACAGGTTGCGGCGGCTATATTCGTCCAGCGCGACGCCGATCGGAATCTGGCGATCGGGCAGCGAGAACTTCGCCGCGTTCTGCGCGATTTCGCCCTGCGTCGCGATCCGGATCGTCTGGCTGAGCGCCGCCGTCGTCACGCCCAAGTCGGCGGCGAGGTCAAGCCGTGGACGGATCACGAGCTCGGGCCGCGGCAGATCGCCCTCGACTCGCGGCGCCCGCAGATTGGGCAGCGTCCGCATCTCGTTGGCTAGCGTGTTGGCGGCCTTCATCAGTGCATCGGGATCGGCACCCGCCAGCATCAGCGACACCGCGCGGCCACCGCCGCCGCCGCCACCGAAGTTGATCCGGGCATCCGGAATCTCGTTCAGCAACACCGCCGTCTCGCGCTCGAAGTCGATCGAGCTACGCTTGCGATCCTTCTTCAGCGTGATGGCGATGCTGGCATTGCCGATGCGGACGTTCTCGACGGCGGAGCGAACCTCCTGCTGCTGGCGCAGGATGTCGGCCACGCGGCTGGTCACCGCCTCCGTCTGCGCGAGCGTCGTACCGGGCGTCATCGTGATCGAGACGCGGCTGAAATCATTGTCGCGCGGCGGCTGGAACGTGAACGGCAAGGTCGCGAACGCGCCGATCGTGGCAAGGAACGCGAGGCCGCCGATCGCCATCGTCCACCAGCGATTGCGCAGGGTCCAGCGCAGGATCGCCATGTACCCGTCCATCGCCCTGCCCTCGCCGTGTTCGGCGTGGCCATGCGCTTTGAGGAAATACGCCGCGACCATCGGTGTGATGAGGCGCGCGACGGCAAGGCTCATCAGCACCGCGACGACGACGGTGATGCCGAAATTCTTGAAGAACTGGCCGGCGATACCCGGCATCAGGCCGACCGGCAGGAACACCGCGACGATCGAGAAGGTCGTCGCGACGACTGCGAGACCGATCTCGTCGGCAGCGTCGATCGATGCCTGATAGGCGGTCTTGCCCATCCGCATGTGACGGACGATGTTTTCGATTTCCACGATCGCATCGTCGACGAGCACGCCCGCGACGAGGCTGAGCGCGAGCAGCGTCATGAAGTTCAGGCTGAACCCCATCAGCGACATGATCCAGAAGGTCGGGATCGCTGACAGCGGAATCGCGAGCGCGGAGATCACCGTCGCACGGCCGTCGCGCAGGAACAGGAACACGACGACGACTGCGAGGATCGCACCCTCGAGCAGGGCGTGGACCGCGGACCTATACTGCGCCTTGGTATAATCGACGCTGGTGAATTGCTGGATGAACCGGAACTTCGGGTTCTCCTTCTCGATCTTCGCCAGTTCCTTGACGGTGGCGTCGTACAGCGCGACCTCGGACGCGCCGCGCGCGCGCTGGATGCCGAACCCGACGACCTGATGGCCGTTGACCTTGGAGAAGCGCTTCTGTTCCAGCGACGTGTCGCGTATCTGGGCAATGTCTGCCAGCTTGACCATCCGGCTCATCGTCTGGATCGTCTGGCCGCCATTGGCGATCTGGTTGCCGGCGATCGGGATTTGGAGCTGGCCGACCTCGTAGGCGGTCTTGGCGCTGCCGACGATGCGCAGCGACTGCTGCGACCCGCCGATTTCGGCCTGCCCGCCCGCGGCATTCTGGTTCACGTTGCGCAGCGCCTGATTCACCTGGCTGGCGGTGATGCCAAGCGACTGCATCTTGGCGGGATCGAGGATGACGCGGATCGCGCGATCGACACCGCCCGACAGGTCGACCTTCTGCATGCCCGGAATGCCGAGCAGGCGCTTCACGACGACGGTGTCGACGAATTCCGACAGACCCTCCATCGTGGTGTCCGTACCCTCGACCGACCATGTCGCGATCGAATCGTCGTTGATGATGACACGCTCGACGCGGGGTTCGATCACGCCGTCCGGCAATTCGCTGCGCACCGACGCCACCGCGTCGCGCACGTCGGTGACGGCGCGGTCGACGGGAGTCGAGAAGTCGAACTGGATGAAGGTGCCGCTGGAGCCTTCGCTGATCGTCGAGTTGATCTCGTCGACGCCCTCCAGCCCGCGGATCGCCGCTTCGACCTTGGTCGTGATCTGCGTCTCGATCTCGGTCGGGGCCGCGCCCGGCTGGCTGATCTGGACGTAGACCGCCGGGAAGGTGATCTCCGGGCTGTCGTTCACCTGCATGCGGTTGAACGAGATGATGCCCGCCAGCGTCAGCGCCATGAACAGGACGAGCGGAACGACCGGGTTCCGGATCGCCCAGGCGGACATATTGCGAAAGCCCATCGTGGGTTAGCCCTTGCGTGCCTGGAGGACGGGTTTGATCTTCTGGCCGGGATTCAGGAACGCGCCCGCCGAAATCACGACGCGTTCGGTGCCGTTCAGCCCCTCGGCGATCGGGATGCCGTTGTCGGCGCCCTCACCCGTCTTGACCGAACGCCGCTCGACCTTGTCGTCCTTGCCGACGACGTAGACGAAATTGCCGGTCGCATCGGACAGCACCGCCGATTCGGGCAGCAACGGCTCGGACGCGCTGCCCGCGGTCACCGTCGCCGAGGCGAAGCCGCCGGGACGCAGCGCCGGATCGTACTTCACGGCGATGCGGGCGATACCCTGCCGCGTCGACGGATCGATCACGGGGGAAACCTGCCACACTTCGCCCGGGAAGCTCTGTGTGGAGCCGACCGGCGTGACGGTGGCGCGCGAACCGACGCGCAGGCCCTGAAGATCGCCTTCGCTCATCTGCGCGCGCATCTCCATCTGGCCGTTCTGCGCCATCCGGAACAACGCGCCGGAGCCGGAGCTGACGATCTGGCCCGGCTCGACCTGACGCGTCAGGATCAGGCCGGCGGTGGGGGCGCGGATATCGAGGCGGCCGTTGCGGGCGCGCGCCTCGCCCAGCGACGCCTGCGCGACCTTGACGCGGGCGGAGGCGGCGTCGCGCGTGGCGGCGCGGCGTTGCAGGTCGGCCTTGGAGATGAAGCCGCGATCGACGAGCTGCGCGGCGCGGTCGAGTTCCGCCTGCGCAAGGTCGGCATCGGCCTTCGCGACGCTGACCTGTGCGGCAAGCGAAGCCGCGGTCTGCGTCTGCACGGACCGGTCGACGGTCGCGAGCACCTGCCCGGCGGCGACCCACTGGCCGGGTTCGACCAGCACGCGGGTGACGAGGCCACCCTCGCCGGCGATGCCGACGGGCATGTCGCGACGGGCGGCGAGCGAGCCGGTCGTGGTCACGTCGCGCGCGACGACGGTGCGACCGGGGACCATGACGGAAATCGCCGCAAGCTGTTCGCCCGATGCGGTTTTCGCCGCACCGTCCGATTCGCCGCGGCCGAATACCGCCCAGCCGACGACCGCGAGCACCGCCACGACGATCGCGGCGATCAGGAACTTACGACGCGACGGCGGCGCTTCGACGCCCGGCAGCCGTTCCTGCGTGATAGAGCCCGTCTCGTAGTTCATCGGCTTTCGTCTTCCCCCGCACGACCCCACCGGTCAGTGACCGGGCTGTATTATCCGAATAGGTCACCAACCTCAATAGGGCGGCCATAGCATATCCTACACGATGTTCCTCGTTCATCGCAGGTTGCCAGCGGGCCGTTCATGGGCTGTGTCATCATCGTCGTCGCTCCACGGGAGAAGTCCATGCGCCTTGCCACCCTCGCCCTCGTCGCCACGGGCTTGTCCTCGCTGACGGCGTTCCCCGTCGTCGCGCAGACCGTGCCCGGCGTCGCACCGATGATCCCGGCGGAGGGCACCGTTCTGGACATCACGGCGGAAGGCCGCACGACGCGGGTGCCCGACCTCGCCACGATTCGGGCCGGGGTCGTCACGCAGGGCGCGACAGCCGCGCAGGCTTTGACCGCGAACGGCGGCGCGATGGAGAAGGTGATCGCGGCCCTTCGCAAGGCCGGCGTGCAGCCGCGCGATCTGGAGACCGCGTCGGTCCAGTTGTCGCCTCAGTACCGATACCAGGACAACCAGCCGCCGGTCATCACCGGCTATCAGGCGACCAACAGCGTCAGCATCCGCTTCCGCGATATCGCCAGATCGGGAACGATCCTCGATACGCTGGTGGCGCAGGGCGCGAACCAGATCGACGGGCCGAACCTGTCCGTCGACCAGCCCGATGCGGCGCTGGACGAAGCCCGGACCGATGCCGTGAAGAAGGCGCGGGCGCGGGCGGAGCTGTATGCGAAGGCGGCCGGTATGCGCGTGCTACGGGTCGTATCGATCGACGAGACCGGGCAGGATGCCGGCGGGCCGGACCGCCCGCCCGTGTTCCTGCAGGCGCGGGCGCAGATGATGGATTCCGCCACGAAGATCGTGCCGGGCGAGAAGGACATCACCGTGACACTGCGCGTGCGTTTCGTTCTGGGACAATAGAACATGAAAAAGGGGCCGCCCGGCATGCCCGGCGGCCCCATTTCCGTAGTGACACTGGTCGTGTCGCTGTTCCGCCATCCAAGCCGGCGGAAGAGCGTCCGACTTAACGGACGCTACCGCGACGCACCAGGTTGACGATCCCGAGCAGGACCACCGCACCGAGCAGCGACACAAGGAACGACGTGACGTTCAGGGGCGCGTTGTTGATTGAACCGCCGCTGATGATCAGCCCGCCGATGAAGGCGCCGATGATCCCGACGACGATGTTCAGGAAGATACCCTGCTGGGCATCCGTGCGCATGATGATGCTGGCGAGCCAGCCGATGACGCCGCCGATGATGAGCCAAAGGATGATACCCATTACACTTCCCTCCATTATGCCCATCATACGGGCGATGGAGGTACAAATCGGTGGCGTTGATTTATGTTCCGCCTGCGATCCGATTCAGAACATGGATTTTTAGTATCGTTGCTGGCGTTCGTACAGGGAACGATAATGCTGGATGCGCGTGACGCGCAGCCCCGGCATCCCCGACCGGTCGATCGCGCGCTGCCACCCGGCGAATTCCTCCACCGTCAGCCCGTACCGCTCGCAGACTTCGTCGACGGACAGCAGGCCGCCATTGACCGCCGCAACGACCTCGGCCTTGCGCCGCACGACCCAGCGGCTGGTGCCCGGAGGCGGAAGCGTGTCCAGCGTCAAAGACTCGCCCAGGGGGCCGATGACTTTCGCGGGGCGGATCTTCTGGTTCTCGATCATACTCAACCTCTGTCGGGGCGGGGGGCCCCCTTCACGAACTCGATGGGTGGGGAGTAAGGGCGGGACTTGAAGATCGCCTGAAACCCCACGGTAAACGCGCTCTTCATTCGTCCTTCCAACGTGTTATCGCGGCCGCCACCTGGCCGTTGAAGCTGCCGTCCCGCGGTGCGAACTCCGAGGGTTTCGGACGCTGGACGGCATCGCCGGCCGCTTGCGCGGTCGCGGTCGGGCTGGCCGACTGCCGCGCCTGCACACCGATCATCAGCACCGCCAGATCGCCCGGCCACGCCACCGGTTCGGCATCGCGATCGAAGGAGAAGCTGAGGTCCAAGGCGGCGTGTCTTTCGGGCAGGAAAAAGGGTCGGTCGCCGGCGTGTAGCGGCAAGGGCATGAAGGTCCGGTAAAGCGCGGCCCATGCTCGCCATTCGACCCGCACGCGCCTATGTGACGGAACGATGGACGAAACGGATTTCCAGTTGGGCGCCGATGTCGGTGCCAGGCGGATCGTCGTCGCCATGTCGGGCGGCGTCGACAGCTCGGTCGTGGCGGCGCTGGCGGCGCGGACCGGCGCGGAGACGATCGGCGTCACGCTGCAACTCTACGACCACGGCGAGGCGGTCGGGCGCGCGGGCAGCTGCTGCGCCGGCCGCGACATCCGCGATGCGCGCGCGGTGTGCGACCGGCTCGGCATCGCGCACTATGTCTTCGATCACGAGAGCGCGTTCCGGCGCGACGTCGTCGACCGCTTCGCCGACGAGTATCTCGCCGGGCGGACGCCGATCCCGTGCGTGTCGTGCAACACGGGACCGAAGTTCACCGACCTGCTGGCGCTGGCACGCGAGCTGGGCGCGGACTGTCTGGCGACCGGCCATTACGTCCGGCGGGTCGAGGGGCCGAACGGCGCGGAGCTGCACCGCGGCGCCGACCCGGCGCGCGACCAGAGCTATTTCCTGTTCGCGACGACGCAGGACCAGCTCGACTATCTCCGCTTCCCGCTCGGCGGCCTGCCCAAGGCACGGGTGCGGGAGATCGCGGCGGAACTGGGTCTGGGCGTCGCCGCCAAGCCCGACAGCCAGGACATTTGCTTCGTGCCGGACGGCGACTATGCCGGGCTGGTCCGCAAGCTGCGTCCCGATGCGGATACCGCGGGCGAGATCGTCGATCTGTCAGGCCGCACGCTGGGGCGGCACCGGGGGCTGATCCACTTCACGGTCGGACAGCGTCGCGGGCTGGAGATCGGCGGCACGCCGGAGCCGCTGTACGTGGTGCGGCTGGAGCCCGACTCGAAGCGCGTTGTGGTGGGGCCGCGGGCGGCGCTGGCGGTCGAGGCAGCGGTGCTGGAGAACCTCAACTGGATCGGGGGCGACCATCGCGGGCCACTGACCGCCAAGGTCCGGTCGATGGCGAAGCCGGTTCCGGCGCGGCTGGAGGGCGGACGCCTGAGCTTCGACGCGCCCGAGTATGGCGTCGCACCGGGTCAGGCGGCGGTGTTGTACGCGGGTGAGCGGGTGCTGGGCGGCGGCTGGATCGCCGCGACGGAGGCGGCGCTGCTGGCGGCATGAGTCGGATAGATGGGAACATGGTCTGCCGGGCTATACTGCCGGCGAAGCCCCAGCCCTCTCCCACTCCGTCATTCCAGCGAAAGCTGCGATTCTACCGTGGGCGAGCGGGTCGCGCCGCGTGAGACTCCAGCTTTCGCTGGGGTGACGAGGACGTTGGAGTGGCGCTGCGGCAACTGCCGCGCTGCAAAGCACATCGGATGGAACATGGGCGGGAGAGAGCGTGGTGGTGCGCTCGATCTCCCGCCGCTGTCGTGTTCGCCGGTGCCGGTCTTGCCGGCGGCTCCGCTCCAGAATTCGTCTTTTTTTTGACGGCGTCCGCGACAGTCGCGGGCTGCGTAGAGGAGCGACGGGCAAAAAAAAAGGCCGGACAAGCCGGCCTGTGAAGTTTTTAGGAGAGGATGCCTGAAAGGCACGCTCTTTGTGCAGTGCAGCGCGGCTCTTCGCAAGTGCAACTTGATCCATCATAGTTGCAAATGTTGCAATCGTATACTCAGGGGAGCAGGAACGTGCCCTCGATCACGGTGACGCACTGGCCGCCGAGCACCACCCGGTCGCCATCGAGTCGGCAGGTCAGGTGACCTCCGCGCGCACTTGCCTGAAAGGCGGTCATCGTGTCGCGGCCGAGCCGCTTCGCCCAATAGGGGACGGCCAGCGCATGGGCGGAGCCGGTCACGGGGTCCTCGTCGATCCCATAGGCGGGCGTGAACACGCGGCTGACGATATCGGTGGTCGCACCCGGCGCGGTGACGACCGCGACCATCGGTTCCAGTGCAGCGAGCGCACGCTGGTCCGGATCGAGATTGCGGACGACGTCCTCGTCCTCGACCACGATCAGCGCATAGCCATGTTCGTGCCACAGGATGTCGGCGGGACCGGTGATCCCCAGCGCCTCGACCAGCCCCGGCATCGCGCGCGGCGACGGACCCCATGCGGGGAGCGACAGCGTGTAGCCGTCATCCTGCCGCGCGACCTCCAGCATGCCCGCCTTGCGCGTGCGGAAGCGGACCTTCAGCCACGTCGGGTCCGACGACAGCACGACATGGCCGCTGGCCAGCGTGGCGTGGCCGCACAGCACGACCTCCGCGCCCGGGGTGAACCAGCGCAGCTCGAAATCGGCATCGTCATCCTCGGCGGCAACGAGGAAGGCGGTTTCGCTGAGGTTGTTCTCCTGCGCGATCTTCAGGAGCACATCGTCGGCCAGCCACGCCGACAGCGGCATCACCGCCGCCGGATTGCCCGTGAACGGCGCATCGGCGAACGCGTCGACCTGGGTGAAGGGTATTCGCATCGTCAATATCCCACGCGCTTGCTGAACCAGTGCGGCGTCACGTCCGCCTCCACCAGCGGGTTGTCGGTATCGGTGTGCCCTTCGGGATCGAGGTGGATCAGCACCTCGACCTTGGGAAACGCACGCTTCAGGTTGCGCTCGACCGATTCGACAAGGTCGTGGGCGCGCGCGACGGTGATGGTCGGATCGACCTCCATGTGGAATTGCGCGAAATCGTGGCTGCCGGAGCGGCGCGTGCGGAAATCGTGGATGCCGCGTAGCCCCGGCTGGCGCGCGGCAATGTCGAGGAACGCGGAACGCTGATCCTCCGGCCATTCCTTGTCCATCAGTTGATCGATCGCATTCGACGACGCCTGAAACGCGCCCCAGGCGAGCCATGCGGCGATAGCGATGCCGAACAGCGCGTCGGCACCGTGCCAGCCCATATATTGATCGAGCACCAGCGCGGCGATCACCGACCCGTTGAGCAGCACGTCTGATTGATAGTGGACGTTGTCCGCCATGATCGCGACGGAGCCGGTCTGGCGGATGATGCGCCGTTGATACCAGAGCAGCAGCACGGTCGCACCGATCGCCACGATCGACACGCCGATCCCGAACTCCGCATCCTGCGTCGGTGCGGTCTCGCCCAGCGCCATGAGCGCTCGCCAGCCGATACCGGCGGCGGACGCGGTGATGAGGCCTACCTGGAACAGCGCCGCCAGCGCCTCCGCCTTGCCGTGGCCGAAGCGGTGGTCGTGATCGGCGGGCGTCGCCGCCAGCCGCACGCCGTACAGCGTCACGAGGCTGGCGAGCAGGTCGAGCCCGGTATCCGCCAGCGAACCCAGCATCGCGACCGAGCCGGTGTGCCATGCGGCGAAGCCCTTGAGCGCCAGCAGGAACAGCGCCATCGCGACGCTGGCGAGCGCCGCGCGCGTGGCGAGCGGGAGCGCGAGACGACGTTCTTCGCGGGTCATGGGTAGAGCAGCCCCTCCGTCCAGCCGCCGTCCTCGCGCACGAACAGGCGGCGTTCGTGCAGCCGGTGCGCGCGGTCCTGCCAGAATTCGATCTGTTTCGGCGCGACGACATAGCCACCCCAGAAAGGCGGGCGCGGAATATCCTGCCCCTCGAACCGGGCCTTCATCTCGTCAACGCGACGCTCGAACGTCTCGCGTGCGTCGAGCGGACGCGATTGCTCCGACGCCCATGCCCCGAGCTGCGAGTCGCGACCGCGGCTGGCATAATAGGCGTCCGACTGCGCCTCGGTGGCGAGCGACACGGGGCCCTCGATCCGCACCTGCCGGCGCAGCGACTTCCAATGGAACAGCAATGCGGCGTTGGGATTGGCGGCAAGGTCGCCGGCCTTGCGCCCGTCGCGGTTGGTGTAGAACACGAAACCGTCCGGCCCATGCCCCTTCAAGAGGACCATGCGGACGGAAGGGTGCCCCTGCCCATCCGCCGTGGCGAGCGCCATCGCGTTGGGATCATTGGGTTCGGACGCCTTCGCCTCCGCGAACCACGTATCGAACAGGGTGAAAGGGTCGTCGGTCATGCCCCGCCCTTACCGCAATCGCGCGGCGAACGGAACGAGTCCGCGAGCGCCGCATTCATTCAGGATAATCGGGGATCAGAACATGGCGGCACGCGCATATTGGCAGGGGCAGATCCGGTTGGCGCTGGTGTCCATTCCGGTCGAAATCTACTCCGCCACCAAAAGCGGCGCGGCGGTGTCGTTCCGCCAGATCCACGAACCCTCGGGCAAACCGATATCGTACGAGAAGGTCGTGACGGGCATGGGCCCGGTCGACGTCGACGAGATCGTCAAGGGGTACGAGGTGTCGAAGGGCGAATACGTGCTGCTGGAGCAGGACGAGATCGACGCGGTGAAGCTCGAATCGAAGAAGACGCTGGAGCTGACGCAGTTCGTCGACGCGTCCGAGATCGACGTGCTCTATTATGAGAAGCCCTATTTCGTGGTTCCGGCCGACGATCTGGCGGAGGAGGCGTTCATCGTCCTGCGCGAGGCGTTGCGGCGGACGAAGAAGGTCGGGCTGGGCCAGTTGGCGATGCGCGGCCGCGAATATGTCGTCAGCCTGAAACCGTGCGGGCGCGGCATGGTGCTGGAGACGCTGCGCTATGCCGATGAAGTGCACAAGGCGCAGGGGTATTTTCGTGAGATTCCGGACGACAAGCCCGACGCCGAACTGCTCGACCTGGCGGAGGCGCTGATCGACCGGAAGACGTCCGCGTTCGATCCGCAGGAGTTTCATGACCGTTACGTCGATGCCCTGAAAGGATTGATCGAGCGGAAGCGCAAGGCGCACGGGAAGAAGATCATCGAGGAGAAGGACACGGGCGAGGCGAAGGGATCGAACGTCGTCGACCTGATGGCGGCGCTGCGCAAATCGATGGGCGACAAGGCGACGCCGGCGAAGAAGGAGCCGGCCGCAGAGAAGGCGGCTGCGGCGAAGAAGACGCCGGCGCGGAAGCCTGCGGCGAAGAAGCGTGCTTGAAGGCTGCGCTGCTCCCCTCCCTCGTAGGGGGAGAAGATGGTGCACCCTTCCTGACGGGGAGCGGAGCCAATGACCGACGCGCTCGAACGGTACAACGCCAAGCGCGACTTCACCAAGACCGCGGAGCCGGCGGGGACGCTCGCGCCCGGCAACGGCAACAGCTTCATGGTCCAGAAGCACGACGCGACGCGGCTGCACTGGGATTTCCGGCTGGAGATCGACGGCGTCCTGAAAAGCTGGGCCGTCACGCGGGGGCCTAGCCTCGATCCGAACGAAAAGCGGCTGGCGGTGCGGACCGAGGATCATCCGCTGAGCTATGCGACATTCGAGGGAACGATCCCCAAGGGCGAATATGGCGGCGGCACGGTGATGCTGTGGGACCGCGGAACGTGGTCGCCGATCGCCGGCAAGTCCGCGAAGGACATCGACGAGGGCCATCTGCATTTCGTGCTGGAGGGCGAGCGGATGCGGGGCGAGTGGCTGCTGATCCGCCTGAAACCGCGGGGCAAGGAGCGCGGCGAGAACTGGCTGTTGCGCAAGGTGGAGGACGGGTTCGCCGGCGGCACCGACACGCTGGTCGAGGAAGCGCTGACCAGCGTCGCCACCGGCCGGACGATGAGCGAAATCGCCGAGGGGAAGACAGCGGCGAAGGTTGCGCCGAAGATGCGCAAGGCTGCACCGAAAAAGGCGGCGACCGGCAAGCGCGCGCCAGTGTTCCGCGAGCCGCAATTGTGCACATTGGTCGACGCGGTGCCGGCGGGATCGACGTGGCTCCACGAGATCAAATATGACGGGTATCGCACGCTGGTCGCCGGCGCCGGCAAGGCGGCGAAGGTCTTCACCCGCAGCGGTCTCGACTGGAGCGACAAGTTCGGCGGCATCGCCGATGCGGTGGCGGCGCTGCCGGGCACGGCGCTGATCGACGGCGAAATCGTCGCCTTCCGCGACGGCAAGCCCGACTTCGCCGCGCTGAAGGATGCGATCGCGGCGGCGGACGGGGGCATGACGCTGTTCGCGTTCGACCTGATCGAACAGGACGGCGAGGACCTGTCCGACCTGCCGCTGACGGAGCGCAAGGAGCGGCTGCGCGCGCTGATCGGCGAGGGGTCGGAGACGCTGCGCTATTCCGAGCACGTCGTCGGATCGGGCGAGGCGCTGTTCGAACAGATGTGTCGTGAGGGGCTGGAGGGTGTCGTGTCGAAGCGCGCCGACTCGCCCTACCGGTCGGGACGCACCAAGGCGTGGCTCAAGGCCAAGTGCATCCAGCGGCAGGAATTCGTGATCGTCGGCTGGCAACCGTCGCCGAAAGGGCGCGGCTTCGCGTCGCTGCTGCTGGCGGTGCATGAAGGCGACGGCTTCGCCTATCGCGGCAAGGTCGGCACCGGCTTCAACGCCGCGACGATGGACGAACTGGTCGCGAAACTGGCGCCGCTGGAGCGCAAGACGGCGCCCGTCAGCGCGCCACGGGCGATGGTGCGCGGCGCGAAATGGGTGACGCCGAAACTGGTCGCGGAGATCGCCTATGCGGAGGTGACGCCGGACGGCATGCTGCGCCACGCCAGCTTCATCGGCCTGCGCGAGGACAAGGGCGCGAACGAGGTGGTGGCGGAGATTCCCGCCCCTGCGCCCGATGCGAAGACCGCGACCAGCGTGAAGATCAGCAATCGCGACCGGGTGATCTTCCCGGAATCGAACGTCACCAAGGTGCAGTTGGCGGACTATTACGCGGCGATCGCACCGATCATGCTCCCGTGGGCCGGCAAGCGCCCGGTCAGTCTGGTCCGCTGTCCGCAGGGTCGCGCGCGCGCCTGCTTCTTCCAGAAACACGATGCGGGCAGCTTCGGCGATACGGTGCATCAGGTGCCGATCCGCGAAAAGGACGGATCGACCGAAAACTACCTGTACGTCGATACGGCCGACGGGCTGGTCGCATGCGTGCAGATGGGTGCGATTGAATTCCACGGCTGGGGATCTTCCGTCGCCAGCGTCGAACAGCCCGACCGCATGGTCTTCGATCTCGACCCCGACGAGGGGCTGGACTTCGCCGACACGAAAAAGGCGGCGGAGCATCTGAAGGAACAGTTGGCGGAACTGGGGCTGGTCAGCTTTCCGCTGCTGTCGGGGGGCAAGGGCGTCCACGTCGTCGTGCCGCTGACGCCCAAAGCCGAGTGGCCGGCGGTGAAGGATTTCGCCAGCCGCTTCGCACAGGCGCTGGCACAGGCGGAGCCGGACCGGTTCGTCGCGACAATGGCGAAGGCGAAGCGGAAGGGCCGCATCTTCATCGACTGGCTGCGCAACCAGCGTGGGGCGACCGCGATCATGCCCTATTCGGCGCGCGCGCGGGAGGGTGCGCCGGTGGCGGTGCCGGTGTCATGGACCGAATTGCGCGACATCGACACGGCGGCGCGGTGGAGCGTGACCGACCTCGACGCGCTGGCAAAGCGCGCCGGTGGGCGTGGGTTGGAGGGCTGGGGCGTGGCGGATCAGGTGTTGCCGGATTTTTGAGCGGCCCTTTGCTGCTCCCCTCCCCAAGGGCAGGGGAGCCAGGAAGAGAAAAGTTGCGACACTCCGGCCTCCTCGTTCACAGACCGAAACGGCTTGCCGCCGCCGTCTGCGTGTGGGACCACGCGCGCCTGCATTTCCGCCCAGCAAAGGACGCGACGCGACGGTCATGGCGACGCAGTCGACCTCTCTCTTCGACGCCGGCGTGAACGCGCGGCGGTGGATCGACGACTATGTCGCACGGGCGCCGGCGCATGACGTGCTCGCGACGGGATCAACCGAGCCGTGGGCGACGATGCTGGAGGAGCTGGCAGCGGTCGCGAGTGACGATCTGGGCCATGCGCGCGAGCGCGTGCAGCGGCACGCGGCGGATATCGGCACCGGTTTTCGGATCATCGGCGAGGCGGACGAGCGGCCGTGGCCGGTGTCGCCCGTCCCGCTGCTGATCGAGGCATCGGAATGGGCCGGGATCGAAGCGGGCGTGGCGCAGCGCGCGGAGTTGATCGAGCGCGTGGTCGCGGACCTGTATGGCGAGGGACGGCTGGTCGCCGAGGGCGTGCTGCCCGCGTCGCTGGTGACCGGCAGCCGCCTGTTCCTGCGGCCGATGGTCGGGCTGGAGCCGCCGGGCGGCAAGCATCTGCAATTCGTGGCGTTCGACCTGGCGCGCGGGCCGACCGGCGAGTGGCGGGTGCTGGCCGATCACCTGCGCGCGCCGGCGGGGGCGGGCTATGCGCTGGAGAACCGGCTGGCGGTCGGGCGGACGCTGGGCGGTCTGGCGGCGCGGCTGAACGTGCAGCGGCACGCGCCGTTCTTCGCGGCGTTCCGCAGCGGACTGGCGGCGCTGTGCCGGCGCGACGATCCGCGCATCGGCCTGCTGACGCCGGGGCGGTTCAACCCGAGCTATCCAGAGCAGGCGCACCTCGCCCGGTATCTGGGACTGTTGCTGGTCGAGGGGGCCGACCTCGCCGCGCTGGAGGGCAAGGTCTATGTCCGCACGATCGGCGGGCTGAAGCGGATCGATGCGCTGTGGCGCAGACTCGACCCGCGCATGCTCGATCCGCTGGCGTTCGACACCCATTCGCAGATCGGCGTACCCGGCCTGATCGATGCCTATGCGGAGGGCAATGTCGTGCTCGCCAACGCGCCGGGCGCGGCGGTGATGGAGGCGCCCGCCTTCCACGCGTTCATGCCGGCACTGGCGCGCGCGGTGCTGGGCGAGCCGCTGAAGCTGCCGACGATCGCGACATGGTGGTGCGGTGGTCCCGACGAGTGCGCGCATGTCGCCGCCAATCTCGACCGGCTGACGATCGCGCCGGCCTTCGGGCATCTGCCGCTCGGGCTGGCCGACGACGCGTCGCGCGCCGACCTGATCGCCGACATGGCCCGCCGCCCGCAGGATTATGTCGGGCAGGAGGAGGTGCGGCTGTCGACGATGCCCGTCGTGGTCGGCGACCGGCTGGAGGCGCGGCCGTTCATGCTGCGCGTGTTCGCGGCGCGCGACGGCGATGGTCACTGGGCCGTCATGCCGGGCGGATTCGGCCGGATCGGCGAACATCCGCAGGCGACCGTGGCGGCGATCGGCGAGGGGCTGTGGTCGGCCGACGTGTGCATCTACGGCGCGGAGCCGGTCGCGCCGGTGTCGCTGCTGACGGCCACCGATTCGCTGCACGTCCGGCGCAATCCGGGCACGCTGCCGAGCCGGGTGGCGGACAATTTCTACTGGCTGGGCCGCTATCTGGAGCGGGGCGAGGCGTTGCTGGGCGCGATCCGCGTGCTGCTGGGCAATTCCATCGACGCGGACGGCGGCGGCGCGGTGCTGCCGACGGCGACGCTGGCGCGGCTGGTCGGCATGCTGGCCGGATCGAACGCGGCTCCCGCTCCCGCCTCGCTCAACCGCCCCGCGCTGATCCAGTTCGCGCGGACCGCGATGGAAGACCCGGACTGGCATTCGGTGGCGGCGATCAACCGCAACGCGCGCGCGATCGGCGAGGGATCGCGCGATCGGCTGTCGGCGGACATGGTGCGCCTGCTGGAGGCCCCCTTCCCCACGCAGCGCGGGATGCTGGAGCGGGCGGGGTCGCTGCAACGGCGTTACGCGGCGATCGTCGGCCTGTCGGCAGAACATATGGTGCGGACCTCGGCGTGGCGGTTCCACGATCTCGGCCGGCGGATCGAGCGGGCGGCGGCGATCGCGCGGGCGGTGCGGCTGTTCGGCATGCCGGGCGCGACGGTGGACGATCTGTCGACGTTGCTGGACCTCGCGGACAGCCAGATCAGCTATCGCCAGCGTTATCCGACCGGGCTGGCGCGCGTCGCCGTGGTCGATCTCGTCGCGCTCGATCCGAACAACCCGCGCAGCCTGGGTTTCCAGACGGAGCGGATCGCCAATCACCTCGCCGCGCTGCCGGTACTGGGGGACGACGAGATGGCGGAGGCGCAGCAGGCGCAGGCGATCCGGCTAAAGGCGATCGTCGAAACCGCGGACGCAACGACGCTGGACGTGGATACGCTGGGGGATGTCGAGAGCCGGCTGGTCGCGCTGTCGGACGCCGTGGCGCGGCGGTATTTTCTGCAAGGCGCGGAGCCGCTGCGTGCGGTCGGGCTGACGCTCGCATGAGGGTGGCGGCGTGATCTACGACATCCGGCACGTCACGACGTTCGACTATGGCAACCAGGTCAAGTTCGCGCGCTGCAATCTGCGGCTGAAGCCGATCGACTGGCCGGGGCAGACGCTGGACGATTACCGGCTGACGGTGTCGCCGGTCGGCCGGACCAGCCCGGCGCGGGCGGAAGCGGGCCTCGCCAACGTCACGCGGCTGGTGGTGGACAGCCCCGTCCGCACGCTGACGATCGAGAGCGTCGCGCGGGTGACGGTGGATCGGTTGGTCCCGATCCCGGCCGCCGACGATCCGACGCTGGCGGAGATCGCGCAACTGGCGCGAACCAGCCGCGACCTGTCGGCGGCGGGACCGGCGGCGTATATCTATCCCTCGCCGCTGATCCCGCTGGACCCGGAGATCGGCGCGTGGTGCGCGGCCGACCTTGATCCGGCGCGGGGATCGCTGGAGGCGGGCATGGCGCTGGCGCGGCGCATCCAGCGCGATTTCGCGTTCGATGCGGATGCGACCTTCGTCGACACAACCCCGATCGACGCGTTCCGGCAGCGGCGCGGCGTGTGTCAGGATTTCGCGCAGATCATGATCGCGGGTCTACGGGCGGCGGGGCTGCCGGCCGCCTACGCATCGGGCTATATCCGCACGATCCCGCCGCCCGGACAGGCGCGGCTGGTGGGTGCCGACGCGACGCATGCGTGGGTGCTGCTGTGGTGCGGGCCAGTGCGCGGCTGGGTGGGGATGGACCCGACCAACGGCATCTGGATGGCGGCGGACCATATCGTCACCGCGATCGGGCGCGACTATGCGGAGATCGCGCCGGTCGACGGGGTCGTGCTGGGATCGGGCGCGCAGGATATGGACGTCAGCGTCGATGTCGCGCCGCTGGAGGGTTCGTGAAGCGGGTCGCGCTGGTGGCGCTCATCGTCGCAGTGGTGTTCGGGGTGAGTTACTGGCTGTTCGCGACGATCACCGGGCGCAACCTGCCCGACTGGGCGCTGGTGCTGCCGTTGATGGTGATCGGGACGGATATCGGGTGGTCGGTCGCGCGGCGAGCGATGCGGCGCTGACCGGGTCAGGCCGGGACGAGCCCGGCCCGACTACTCATTTCGTCACGGCGTTGGGATCGCCGGCGTCGGGATCGTCCTTGTCCGCGGGGCCGGAATAGGCATTGTCGGTCTGGCCGCCATGACCGAAGAAGCCGCCGCCTTCGGGTTTCTTGCCGGTCTGCGGGTTGGGATAGGCGCCGCCGTTGCTCTCGCCGCCGGCATCTTTCGCGGGGGCATCGGACACGCCGTCGGGCGCGACCTTGCGGCCGTCGCCGCCATTCGCCTGCATCGGTTGATCGGACATGGGATCGTCTCCTTCGCCCGGCATAACGCGCCGCATGGCTCGCGCGTTGCGCTCTTGCGGCGAAGCGCCCACATAGGCGGATAATACACCGACCCGGATTACAGGGAATTCGATGGCCGATCCGTACCAGATCCTCGGCGTGGCACGCACTGCGACCGAGGCCGATATCAAGAAAGCCTACCGCAAGCTCGCCAAGGAGCTGCACCCAGACCGTAACAAGGACAATCCCAAGGCGTCCGAACGCTTCAGCCAGGTAACGAACGCGTACGACCTGCTGAACGACAAGGACAAGCGGGCGCGCTTCGATCGCGGGGAGATCGACGGCGACGGCAACCCCGCCGCGCCGTTCGGCTTCGGCGGCGGTGGTGGTCGCGCCCCGCATCCCGGCGCGGGCGGCGGCGGGTTTCGCAGCCAGGGATTCGAGTTCGGCGGCGGTGGTGCCGACGCGCCCGACATGAGCGATATTTTCGAGGGGCTGTTCGGCGGCGGATCGCGCGGCGGCTTCGGCGGCGGCGCGGCACCGGGCGGCGGCGGCTTCGCGAGCGGGTTCGGCCGGCGCGGCGCGACCAAAGGCGCCGACGTGCAGTATAAGCTGCAGGTGCCGTTCACCGACGCTGCGACCCTCGCGCCGCAGCGCGTGACGCTGGGCGACGGCAAGGCGATCGACCTGAAGCTGCCGGCGGGCGTCGAGACGGGCACGCAGATGCGGCTGAGCGGCAAGGGCCAGCCGGGGCCGGCGGGTGCGGGCGACGCGCTGGTGACGATCGAGGTTCAGCCGCACCGCTTCTTCGTGCGCGACGGCGACGATGTCCGCGTCGACCTGCCGATCTCGCTGGCGGAGGCGGTGCTGGGCGGGCAGATCAAGGCGCCGACCGTGGAACGCCCCGTCATGCTGACGATCCCCGCCGGCACCTCGTCCGGCAAGGTACTCCGGCTCAAGGGCAAGGGATTCCACAAGAAAGGCGGCGGTCGCGGCGATCAGCTCGTCACGCTGATGGTCGACGTGCCCGACGATGCGGCGCTGAAGACCTTCGTCGAGGGCTGGTCGGGGCGCGATGCGGGGAACCCGCGGGCGGCGATGGGCGTCTGAAGCCCTTGTGGATGATATCGGCGAACTGACCCCGGAAGCACGGGCTCACCAACACGGCCGCGCCCGCGCCCGTTTCGACAAGCAACTGGCGAAGGTCCGCCCCGGCAGCTACGCGTTCGAGGTGTTCAAGCGCGCGGCGATCGGCGTGTTCAACGACGGTTTCACGCATGCGGGCAACCTCGCCTATCTGGCGCTGATGACGCTGTTCCCGTTCTTCATCGTCGCCGCCGCGATCCTGTCGCTGCTGGGACAGAGCGAAGAGACGGTGCGGACGGTCGAGGGATTCCTCCATGTCCTGCCGCCCGATGTGTCCACGATTCTGCAAAAGCCGATCGCCGACGTGCTGGCGTCGCGCACCGGCAACCTGCTGTGGCTGGGCGGTCTCGTCGGGCTGTGGACGGTCGGCGGCTTTGTCGAGACGATCCGCGACATCTTCCACCGCGCCTACGGGATCAAGGCGACCGCGCCGTTCTGGAAATCGCGGTTGTCGTCGTCGGGCGTCATCATCCTGTCGGTGATCGTCGCGCTGTTCGCGTTCCTGGCGCAGGGTATCCTGACCGCGGCGGAGCAGTTCGTGTACCGGTTGCTGCCGTTCGCGCAGGATTGGGTGGGAGTGATCGGCCTGTCCCGCTTCATTCCCGGCCTCATCATGTTCGGCGCGCTGTACATGCTGTTCTATTCGGTCACGCCGTCGAAATACCGCTACACCAACTGCCGCAAATGGCCGGGCGCTGCGTTCACGACGGTCTGGTGGGTCAGCATGACCGCGCTGTTGCCGGTCGTGCTCGCGCAACTGGGTGGGTACGACATGACCTATGGCAGTCTGGCGGGCGTCGTGGTGATGCTGCTGTTCTTCTATTTGATCGGCCTTGGGCTCGTGTTCGGGGCGCATCTGAACGCGGCACTGGCGGAACCGCCCGAATCTTCGCTACAGAAGGGCGAGGCGGCGCCGGCGGGAGCGGCGATAGCGTAAAGGCTTGATGTGACAAAAGGGATCGGCGTGAACGGATTGATGGCTGGCAAGCGTGGGCTCGTCATGGGCCTCGCCAACGACAAGTCGCTCGCGTGGGGGATCTCGCAAAAGCTGGCCGAGGCCGGGGCGGAACTGGCGTTCTCCTATCAGGGCGAGGCACTGGAAAAGCGGGTGCGTCCATTGGCCGAGCAGCTCGGTACCGCGCGACTGATCGAGTGCGACGTGTCCGACATGGGCGCGCTGGATGCGGCATTCGCCGACTTGGCGAAGGACTGGCCGACGATCGATTTCGTCGTCCACGCGATCGGTTTCTCGGACAAGAACGAGCTGCGCGGGCGCTATGTCGACACCAGCCTCGACAATTTCCTGATGACGATGAACATCAGCGTCTATTCGTTCGTGGCGGTGGCGCAGCGGGCGGCGAAGATGATGCCGGATGGCGGCGCGCTGCTGACGCTGAGCTATTACGGCGCGGAAAAGGTGATCCCGCACTACAACGTCATGGGCGTGGCGAAGGCCGCGCTGGAAACGAGCGTGCAGTATCTGTCGGTCGATCTGGGCCGCGACAACATCCGCGTGAACGCGATCAGCGCCGGCCCGATCAAGACGCTGGCCGCGAGCGGCATCGGCGATTTCCGCCTCATCATGAAGTGGAACGAGCTGAACTCGCCGCTGAAGCGCAATGTCACGATCGAGGATGTCGGCGGCGCGGGCCTGTACCTGCTCTCCGACCTGGCGAGCGGCGTGACGGGCGAGGTGCATCACGTCGACGCCGGCTACAACGTCATCGGCATGAAGGCGGAGGACGCACCCGACATCGCGCTGGCCTGAGCGCGGGTGCCGGTGGGTTTTCTCGCCCGGCAACCGCTTCCACTTCTATTCCAGTGGGGTCGAACCGCGGGCACCGACCCACGTCGCTTACCCGGACGTGGCGATCGCCGATAATCGTGGACTGGACGCCCGCACCTTGCGATGGATTGTCGAACAGGTGAGCCTTTGCCGGTCAGAGATCGTGGATGCATGGAATGACCCCCTTGAAACGCGCGGTCGGCGTCGAACTAGACGAAGACATCTTTGTGCAAGCCCTGCTCGCCGGTCGTGGTGACATGAGGCGGACGGCTCGTAGCGCGGCATGAGCGTCAACAGCTTCGGCCGCCTGCTGCGGTTCACGACATGGGGTGAGAGTCACGGGCCGGCGATCGGCGCGGTGGTGGACGGGTGCCCGCCGGGCATCGCGCTCAGCGAGGCGGATATCCAGCCGTGGCTGGACCGCAGGCGGCCGGGCACCTCGCGCTTCACGACGCAGCGGCGGGAGCCCGATCTGGTCCGCATCCTGTCTGGCGTGTTCGACGGACGCACGACCGGCACGCCGATCAGCCTGATGATCGAGAATGTCGACCAGCGATCGAAGGATTATTCGGAAGTCGCGAAGGCGTACCGGCCCGGCCATGCCGATTATGCCTATGACGCCAAATACGGGTTTCGCGATTATCGCGGCGGTGGACGATCGTCGGCGCGCGAAACGGCGAGCCGGGTCGCGGCAGGGGCGGTTGCGCGAGCAGTGATCCCCGGCGTCCGCATTCGCGCCTGGGTCGAGGCGATCGGCGGCGACGCGATCGATCCTGCGGCGTTCGACGACAGCGCGATCGACGAAAATCCCTTCTTCTGCCCGGATCGCACCGCTGCGGCCCGTTGGGAGCAACTGGTCGACCGCGCGCGCAAGGCGGGATCGTCGCTGGGCGCGGTCGTGGCGTGCGAGGCGACCGGTGTTCCGGCCGGCTGGGGCGCGCCGCTCTATGCCAAGCTGGACAGTGAACTGGCGGCGGCGTGCATGGGCATCAACGCGGTCAAGGGCGTGGAAATCGGCGACGGGTTCGCCGCGGCGGCGCTGTCGGGCGAGCAGAACGCCGATCCGATGCGACCGGGGGAGGAGGGACCAGCTTTCCTGGCCAATCACGCCGGCGGGATCGCCGGCGGAATCGCGACCGGCCAGCCAATCCGGTTGCGCGTCGCGTTCAAGCCCACCAGTTCGATCCTGACGCCGGTGCCGACGATCAACGCGCTGGGCGAAGCTGCCGAGATCGCCACGAAAGGTCGACATGATCCATGTGTGGGTATTCGCGGAGTCCCGGTGGTGGAGGCGATGGTCGCCCTCGTGCTCGCCGACCAAGCGTTGCTTCATCGCGGTCAAACTGGCGCAACGTTAACCTACTAAACAATTGAAATGGAACGCACTCCTATCGGGCTTCGTTTGACGGGTACTTTTAGGAGAATGACGATGCGTATGATCCTTCCTTTGGCGGCCGCCGCTCTCGCCCTTCCCGCGCTCGCCGCCGCGCAGACGACCGGTGGCACTGCGGGCGGTACCGCAGGCAGCACGATGGGCGGCACGTCGGGCACGATGGGCGGTACGACCGGCTCCACGATGGGCGGCACTACCGGCAGCAGCACAATGGGCCAGACGGGGGGCCAGACCGGCACCACGACGACCACGCCCGACACGCAGTCGACAACGACGCGTTCGACCACCACGCGGTCGCCGAACCGTGCACGTCGCGGTTCAGCGACGGGTGGTACGACCGGCGGTGCGACGACCGTCGATCCGACGACCAGCGCGCCGGGCACCTACGGCGGCGCGGGCACGACTGGGGTCGACAGCACGACGGCACCGGGTTCGACCGGCACGACGATGGGCGGTACCACCGGCTCCACGATGGGCGGAACCACCGGTACGACGACCGGCGGCACCACGGGCACCACCCCGCCGCAATAAGCGTCTTCAACGATGCCGACGAAGGGCCGGGCGAGCGATCGCCCGGCCCTTTCGTTTGTCAGTCGGCGAAGGGGTCGCGGACGAGGATGGTGTCCGCACGCTCCGGGCTGGTCGAGACAAGCGCGACCGGGCAGCGGATCAGTTCCTCGACGCGGCGGATGTATTTGATCGCCTGCGCCGGCAGGTCCGCCCAACTGCGCGCACCCGCGGTCGACTCCTGCCAGCCCTCCATCGTCTCGTAGACCGGCTCGACCGCGGCCTGATCGGCGGCATGAGCGGGGAAATAGTCCAGCGTCTCACCGCGCAGGCGATAGCCGGTGCAGATCTTCACCTCGTCGAACCCGTCGAGCACGTCGATCTTGGTCAGGGCGATGCCGGTGATGCCGCCGACCGCCGCCGACTGGCGTACCAGCACGGCGTCGAACCAGCCGCAGCGCCGCTTGCGCCCGGTGACCGTGCCGAACTCGTGGCCCCGGATGCCGAGGTGTTCGCCGGTGGGATCGTCGAGTTCGGTCGGGAACGGGCCGGATCCGACACGCGTCGTGTAGGCCTTCGCGATCCCCAAAACGAAACCGACCGCCGCCGGACCGAGCCCGGAGCCACCCGCTGCGGTGCCGGCGATGGTGTTGGACGATGTGACGAACGGATAGGTGCCGTGGTCGACATCGAGCAGCACGCCCTGAGCACCCTCGAACAGGATACGCTTGCCGGCGGCCCGGGCGATATTCAGGTCGCGCCAGACCGGCTTGGCAAACGACAGGACGAAATCGGCGATCTCGCGCAGGTCGCCGACCAGCCGCTCGCGATCGATCGGATCGACGCCGAAGCCGGCCCGCAGCGCGTCATGATGCGCACAGAGGCGGTCCAACTGCGCATCCAGCTTGTCGAGATGGGCCAGATCACAAACGCGGATCGCGCGGCGCCCGACTTTGTCCTCATAAGCAGGGCCGATGCCGCGGCGGGTAGTGCCGATCTTGCCCGCGCCGCTCGCATCTTCGCGCAGACCGTCGAGGTCGCGGTGGAAGGGCAGGATCAGCGCGCAATTGTCGGCGATGCGCAGCGTATCCGGCGTCGCGACGACGCCCTGCTCGCCCAGCCGCTCGATCTCCGCCTTCAGCGCCCAGGGGTCGAGGACGACGCCGTTGCCGATGACCGACGGCGTACCGCGCACGATGCCCGATGGCAGCAGCGACAGCTTATACACTGCGTCGCCCACCACCAGCGTATGGCCGGCATTGTGCCCGCCCTGAAACCGGACGACCATGTCGGCCCGCTCGGCGAGCCAGTCCACGATCTTGCCCTTGCCCTCGTCGCCCCACTGTGCGCCGATGACCGCTACGTTCGCCAATGCGTTTCTCCCCGGATGCGCGTGCCCTCTACAGGGCCTGCGCCTGTCCTGCCACCCAGCAATGCGTGGCGAGTTGTGCCTGCGGCGTATCCGCCGGATCGAGCGCGGCGACCGTGACCCATCCCTGCGCGCGGAGCGATGTACCCTCCGCATCGGGCGTGCCATGCGGCAGGAACAGGCGGCGGCGCTCCACGGTGGCATCACCCGCCAGCAGTGCGTCGGCATAGAGCGTGAAACCCGTGGCGGGTTCCTCGTTGCCGTTCGGGTGGACCACGACGTACGTGCCGCCACGGCCCAACTCACGAGCGGCGCCGGCGGCGAACAGCGAAAAGCCGAGCCACGACTGGTATTCGAAGCCGTGCCGCTCCGTCGGATCGAGCGTCATCGCAACGCGGCCGCCAAGCGAGTCGGCGATCTGCCGAAGCCCATCGAGCCGGCTGGCGAGCGCACCCGTCGTGTCGAACGCGCGCAGCCGCTCCAGTGCGGGAGCGAAGGCACCCGCCGCTTCGATGAGCGGCAGGTAGGCGGGCGCGATCGCGGCGACACCGCCGGCGTCCTTGGCGTCGAGCCGGTCGCGCAACGCGTCGATCTGCCCGGCCGGCACGGGCAGCGCGCCCGCGGCGAGCGTGTCCACCAGATCCGGGAGTGTGAAATCGACCGACGGGTCGGCGATGCCCGCGGCGGCGAGCGCATCGGCGGCGACTGCGACGACTTCGCGCGCGGCGGCGATCGAATCGAGGCCGATGAGTTCGACGCCGAGCTGGCGGCGTTCGCGCGCCGGGGCAAGCTGCGTCGCGCGCAGTTTCAGGACGGAGCCGCCATAGGACAGGCGAACCGGGCGTGGGTGGTGGCCCATGCGGGTTGCGGCTATACGGGCGACCTGCGCGGTCAGGTCGGGGCGGATCGCGAGTGTCGCCTGCCCGACCGGATCGACGAAGCGAACGGCGTTGGCGAGGCCGCCGGCCTTGAGCCGGGCGGCGAGTTCGTCGGCATATTCGGCAAGCGGCGGGTCGATGCGCTCGTAACCGTAGAGCCGTGCCGCCTCCAACACGCGCGCCTCCACGGCGGCGGCGACGTCGGCGAAGGGTGGAAGGCGGTCGTGAAACCCCTCCGGAAGCAGGCCGGGCTTGGTCATGCGCGCCGGATAGCGGGGTGCGCGGTGGAGCGCCAGCCGGCGAAGTGGAGGAAGTGAAGGCGCTGGCGCACCAGTTCCTCCACTTCAAGGCCCCGGCGCTTAGGCGCCGAGCGGGGTGGGGTTGCCGAAGCCGGTGGGACGGCGTGTCTTGGGGATCGAGGTGCCCGCGGCGGGGACCGACGGGGTCTTCGAACCCGGATCGCTGCGATCGAGCTGTTCGCCCGCGATCAGCTTCTTGATCTCGTCGCCCGATAGCGTCTCATATTCGAGCAGCGCACCGGCCAGCAGGTGAAGCTGGTCGACATGCTCGGTCAGCAGATGCTGCGCGCGCGCCAGACCGCCCTCGACGATCGCCTTGATCTCGTCGTCGATCAGTTGCGCAGTGGCATTCGACATCCGCACCGGCTGAGAAGACGAGTAGCCGAGGAAGCTCTCGCCCTCCGGCTGCGCATATTCGACCGGGCCGACCTTGTCCGACATGCCCCACTTGGTGACCATGTCGCGGGCCAGACCCGTCGCATACTGAATGTCGCCCGATGCGCCCGACGATACCTTGTCGTAGCCGAAGATCACTTCCTCTGCGACACGGCCACCCATTGCCACCGCGAGGTTCGCGTACATCTTGTCGCGGTGGTAGGAGTAGCTGTCCCGCTCCGGCAAGCGCATCACCATACCCAGCGCGCGGCCGCGCGGGATGATCGTCGCCTTGTGGATCGGATCGGACGCCGGCTCGTGGATCGAGACGATCGCGTGGCCCGCCTCGTGATAGGCGGTCATGCGCTTCTCGTCCTCGGTCATGACCATGCTGCGACGCTCTGCGCCCATCATGACCTTGTCCTTGGCCTCCTCGAACTCGGCCATCGCGACGAGGCGCTTGCCCTTGCGCGCCGCGGTCAGCGCCGCCTCGTTGACGAGATTGGCGAGGTCCGCGCCGGAGAAGCCGGGCGTACCGCGCGCGATCGTGCGGGCATCGACGTCGGGCGCCAAGGGCACCTTTTTCATGTGAACTTCGAGGATCTTGACGCGACCCTCGATGTCCGGCCTCGGCACGACGACCTGACGATCGAAGCGGCCCGGACGCAGCAGCGCGGGATCGAGCACGTCGGGGCGGTTGGTCGCCGCGACGATGATGATGCCTTCGTTCGCCTCGAAACCGTCCATCTCGACCAGCAGCTGGTTCAGCGTCTGCTCGCGCTCGTCATTGCCGTTGCCGAGACCGGCACCGCGATGCCGACCGACCGCGTCGATTTCGTCGATGAAGACGATGCAGGGCGCGGACTTCTTGGCCTGTTCGAACATGTCGCGGACGCGGCTGGCACCGACGCCGACGAACATCTCGACGAAGTCGGAGCCGGAGATGGTGAAGAACGGTACGCCGGCCTCACCCGCGATGGCGCGGGCGAGCAGCGTCTTGCCGGTGCCGGGCGACCCGACGAGCAGCGCGCCCTTCGGAATCTTGCCGCCGAGACGCGCGAACTTGGTCGGGTCCTTCAGGAAATCGACGATCTCGGTGAGTTCCGAGCGCGCCTCGTCGATGCCGGCGACGTCGTCGAACGTCACCTTGCCGTGCTTTTCGGTCAGCATCTTCGCGCGGCTCTTGCCGAAGCCCATCGCGCCATTGGCGCCGCCGCCCTTCTGCATCTGGCGCAGCACAAAGAACGCGATGCCGAGGAACAGCAGGAACGGTAGCGACTGGTACAGCAGGACCATCCAGACCGAAGGACCTTCCTCCGGCTTGGCAGTGATCGTCACGCCCTTTTTCCGCAGCGTCGGGACCAGCGTCGCATCCTGGATCGGATAGGAGCGGAACTTCTCACCGCTCGTCATCGTGCCGGTGATGATGTCACGGCTGATGTTGACGTCGCGAACCGTACCCTCGTCGACCTTGTCGAGGAAAGCCGAGTAGGCGATCTGGTTGCCGGTGCCCGAGGTCGTGGTCCGACCGTCGATCATCGTCACGAACAGCGCGAGGCCGAGCAGGATCGCCACCCAGATGAGAAGACTCTTCATCCAGGGGTTGGGCCCGCCGCCCTCGGTTCCGTTCTGCTTGTCGTTGTCGTTCATGGGTCGCGCTGTACCTTTCGACCCTCAAGATAAGCCTGGATGGGTTAATGGCAATGGAACAAGAGCGCTCAGAGTGATCGACGTGGCGGTGCTTCGCGAAAATACCACGTCGTATCGCGCGCGGATGCCATCACACCGGCCTGCGTTGCCGATTTGCCCGCCTCCAGCGCATCGAGCAGCGCCTCGACATGGGTCGATTCGGAAAACCCGGGTCGAGTAATCGTGTTGGCCGTGCGGACCTGTTCGATCGCCATCCGGGCCAGCATGCGGCGAAGCGCGCGGGGCAGGTCGGCGACGTTGATCGCGACATCCTGCCCACGATGGGCGCGGGCGGCCCAGAGCCAGTCGCGGACCGCGCGCAAGTCGGCGTCGGCTTCGGCGCAACAGCCGGCGCTGCGGGCGAGCGCGGCGGGATCGAGCAGGTCGTGTGCGGCGAGGTGGCGGCGCAGATGCGTGCGGTCGAACCGGTCGGCGTCATTCGAGGGATCGTCGACGAAGGGGATTCCGGCCGCCTCCGCCATCGTCCGCAAGGTCGCGCGACGCCAGCTGAGGAGCGGGCGGATGACCGTCAGGTCACGGTCGCGTCGGCGCGGGCGGATGCCGGCGAGCCCGGCCAGTCCGCTGCCGCGATTGGCGCGCATCAGGAAGGTTTCGGCCTGGTCGTCGGCGTGATGCGCGGTGGCGAGGTACTGCGCGCCCTCCCCGGACGCCCAGTCGGTTAAGGCGGTGTAGCGTGCGGCGCGTGCTTCGGCGTGGAGATTGCCGGCTGGCAGCGGTTCCAGCGCGAGCGTCCGATGGGGGATGCCCGATGCGGCGCACCAGCGTGCGACCATTGCGGCTTCATCGGCGGAGTCGGCGCGAAGGCGGTGATCGACCGTCGCGGCGATCACCCAGCCCGGACAGGCCGCGGCGGCGAGCGCCAGCATCGCCATGCTGTCGGGACCACCGGATACCGCCAGTGCGAGCGGGTGAGCGGAAGCGAGCGGAGCATCGAGCAGCGCCGTCGTGTCGGAGCGGAATCGATCGATCAGCCCCGGATCGATCAGCCCCGGATTGATCAGGGCCGAATCGATCGCGCCCGCCTCACTTGCACTTGGCGGCGGTGCGGCCACGGGTGATGTCGGCCTGCATCGCGGCGGAGAGCTTGCCCGCATAGACATCGCTCAGCTCGTCATAGACCTTGCAGGCGTCGGCCGGCTTGTTGAGCTTCACCAGTGCCTGACCAAGGTAAAGCAGGCTGTCCGGCGCACGCTCGCCATCCGGCATCTTCTTGTAATTGTCGTAGAACGCCATCGAGGCGAGGCTGGGCTTGCCGTCGTCGAGATAGGCGCGGCCGAGCAGGTTCTGCGCGTAGCTTGCCCGCTTTGACTTGGGGAAGTCGGCGACGGTCTTCTTGAGTTGCGCCTGCGCCTCCGGGTAGAGCTTTGCCTGCCACAGACGATAGCCGTAGAGATAGGCGTCCTCCGCGGAGTCGCCGCTCGACGGGCGTTCCAGCGCCGCAAGGCGCGCGGCGCGTTCGTCGGTGACGGTCGGGCCTGCCGCTGCCGGGCGGGTTGCGCCAGACACGGTATTGGAGCCACCGAGCGGACGCGAGGCGGGCGCGGAAGCGATCGGTGCCGGGTCGCTACCATCGACGGGAGCGGCGGCGACCGGCGCAGTCAGCTTCGCATCGGTGCTGCGCCGATACGCCTCGAACTGCTCGCGCAGGGTGCGGATCTGGTAGCCATTCTGTTCGACCTGCCCGGTCAGCGTCGCAAGCTGCTGCTCGAGCGAGGTCACGCGCGCGGTCAGGTCGACGACGGCGCTGGACGCGGGCGCGCCGGGTACTTCGGTGGGAGCGACCGGCGCGGTCACGTCGGGCTGGAGCAACTGGCCGTTCGGGAAGACCTTGCGCTGGACCGCGCGCATCTCGCTTTCGAGGCGTCCGACACGGCCGTCTAGGCCGGACTGCGCGCTGGCGACCGCTGGAAGCGCGCCGACGAGCATAAGGGGCAGGAAGAGGATGTTACGCTGGGTCACAATACGCTGGGTCACTGTACGCTGGGTCACTGGCGTTTACTCGCTGGTATTCGGCCTGGACGCTGGCGGGTTCGCGGCCGAGTTGAGGTTGGCACGCTGCGTCTCCGTCAGCACGCGCGTCGGACGCGGGCGCGGTCGCGCTGCGGTCGTTCGCGCCGGACTGGTGGAGGGCGTAGCGGCCGGAATGGCGCTGGGCACCGGGGTCGGTGCCGTTGCGGCCGGTGCGCCGGACAGGCGTGCGGCGATCGAGGCGGCGTCGACCGGCACGTCCTTGATCGGCCGGCGACCGTCACCCAGTGGCGGGATCGCACGGCCGTCGACGCTGACCTGAAGCTCGTCGGGACGGCCCACGTTGATCATCGGGCCATTCGCGGTCGGCGGCACATCGAACTTCTCGCCCGGCTTCAAGATGCCGAGATACAAGGTCGTGTTGGCGGCATCGTAGACGCGCAGCCACACCTCGTCGTCGCCCGCCGCCAGCGTCACCTGTCGCGGTGTGGCCGGTGCGGGGGCCGCGGTCGGCGTCGGCGCGGCGCTGGGCGAAGTCGCGGGCGTGGCGGCAATCGTGCCGGTGCCTTCGCGCCGGAGCACGTCGGTACCGTACCATAGCCCGACGAGGATGATGACGGCGAGCGCCAGTCCCAGACCGACGATCGCGACACCGCGCGACGGCACGCGTGCAGGATCGGCGGTTTCATAGGGTGCGTATTCGGGCGCGCGGGTGACGTTGCGCAGTTCCAGCCGGACGTCGTGGGCCACCGCAACCTCATCCATCCCCAACGTGCGGGCATAGGCGCGGGCGAACCCGACCGCATAGGTGGGCGACGGCAGCGCGGCAAAATCGGTCGCCTCGATCGCCTCCAGATGGCGCAACGGAACGCGGGTGCGCTGCCCCACCTCGGCGATCGACAGCCCGGCTACCTCGCGCCCCGCGCGCAGGCGGTCGCCGACGCGTTCGGAGGACGCTGGCGGTACGGGCTGGTCGGGCACGACGTCACTCATCCATTCACTCCGCCCGGGCATCCCACCCGCCCCTGCATCTTTCAGAGCGTTACAGCCCCGTCAAGCCGCGCGCCCGTTCGGGAACGCCCTTACGCCAACTCGATTCCGTTCGCCGCCGCCCAGCCTTCGAGCGCGCCGCGCATGTCGCGCGGCGGCTTTTCGAGCAGCGTGTCGAGCGCCGCCGTCACCGCCGCCCGATCCAGCGACCGGATCATCGCCTTGACCGGGCCGACCGCGGCGGGTGTGATCGACAACCGATCGATACCGATACCGATCAGGGCCAGCGCCTCCAAGGGGCGGCCGCCCATCTCGCCGCACACCGCCACCGGCACGCCCTGTTCGCGCGCCGCGGCGGCGACGCGACGCAGGAAGCGCAGGATCGACGAGGACAGCCAGTCGTACCGCTCCGCCAGTTTCGGGTTGGCGCGATCGGCGGCGAAGAGGAACTGCGTCAGGTCGTTGGTGCCGATCGACAGGAAATCGACCGCGGGCAACAGCAGGTCGAGTTGCTCGGCCAGCGCCGGCACCTCCAGCATCGCGCCGTAGCGGACTTCGTTCGGCGCGCGCTTGCCGCGGCTCGACAGCCAGTCGCGCTGCGCCTCGAACAATGCCTTCGCTTCGTCGAACTCCCATGCCTCCGACACCATCGGGAACATGACGTTGAGGGTGCGGCCCGCCCCCGCCTCCAGCAATGCGCGCGCCTGCACCTTCATCAGGCCGTCACGCTCCAGCGACAGGCGCAGCGCGCGCCAGCCCATCGCCGGATTTTCCTCCGTGCCGCCCTCCAGCTTCAGGTAGGGCAACGCCTTGTCGCCGCCGATATCGATCGTGCGGAACACGACGGGACGGTCGCCGGCGGTTTCCAGCACCTCCCGGTAAAGGCGTTGCTGACGTTCGCGCTGGGGCAGCGTCGCGGAGACGAGGAACTGGAATTCGGTGCGAAACAGGCCGATCCCGTCCGCGCCGGTGATGTCGAGCGCGCCGACATCGTCGCGCAGGCCCGCGTTGATCATGAGCGTGACGCGGTGGCCGTCCTTCGTCTCCGGCGGCACGTCACGCAGCGCGGCGAATGCGGCCTTGCGCTTCTGACGCAGCACCAGCTTGGCGTCGAACGCCTCCTCCATCGCCGCCGACGGCCTGACGAAGACGTTGGCCTCGGCCACGTCGAGCAGCAGCTGGTCGCCCTCCGCGATCAGGCGGCGGACGTCGCGGACGCGGCCGAGCACGGGCACGCCCATCGCTCGCGCGACGATCGTGACGTGCGCGGTGAGCGATCCTTCCTCCAGGATCACGCCCTTCAGACGGCGGCGGTCGTATTCCAGCAATTCGGCGGGGCCGAGATTGCGGGCGATCAGGATCGTGTCCTGCCGCAGCCCGAGTTGCGCGGCGGTGCCCATCTGGCCCGAGACGATGCGCAGCAGGCGGTTCGCGAGATCCTCCAGATCGTGCATGCGATCGGCGAGCAACGGGTCGTCGATCTGGCGCATCCGCTGACGGGTGCGCTGCTGCACGCGCTCGATCGCCGCCTCGGCGGTCAGGCCGCTGTCGATCGCCTCGTTGATGCGCCGCGCCCAGCCCTCGTCATAGGCGAACATCTTGTAGGTCTCGATGACCTCGATATGCTCGCCACCGACGCCGAATTCGGCCTCCCGCGCGATGCGGTCGATCTGCTCGCGCATCTTGTCGAAGGCGGCGTAGACGCGGTGGCGCTCCGCATCGGTGTCCTCGGCGACAGTATGCTCGACGACGATGCGCGGCTGGTGGAAGACCGCCGCGCCGGACGCCATGCCCTCGACCAGCTTCTGCCCCGGAATGCGGACGGCGGCGGTCGATTGCGGACGATCGGTCACCGCGCCGGTGTCGATCAGGCCGGCATTGGCGATCAGTTCCGACAACACCATCGCGACGGTCAGCAACGCCTCGATCTCGACATCGGCGTAGCGGCGCTGTTCGGCATGCTGGACCGCGAGCACGCCGACGACGCGTTCGCGGCGGATGATCGGCACGCCGGCGAAGCTGTGGAAGCGCTCCTCCCCCGTTTCCGGCATGTAGCGGAAATCGGGGTGGGAGGCGGCCTCGTCGAGGTTCAGCACCTCGCCGCGCTCGGCGATCGTACCGACCAGCCCCTCGCCCAGCGCCAGCTTGGTGACGTGCACCGCCTCCTGCGCGAGGCCGCGGGTGGCGAAGAGTTCGAGCACGCCCTCGCGAAGCAGATAGACGGAACAGACTTCGCTGTCCGTTTCCTCGCCGATGATGCCGACGACCTGATTGAGCTTCGCCTGCGCGGGCGTACGCGACGCCATTACGTCGTGAAGACGAACGAGAATCTCGCGGGCGGAGGCGGCGGCCGTGGGCATGATGCGACTCGCTATCAGATTGTCCGGGGGCCGGGTAGCGGCGCGATCACGGAAACAGCAGCCACCCCGCCGCCGCACCGAAAGCGATCAGCGCGGGGATCAGCCAGCGCCCCTTGCCGAACCACGCCGCCGCCAGCGCCAGCGCGAAGATCGTCCCGACCGGCCAGAGCGCCGGAGCGCGGGCGGCGGTGGCCCAGCCGAGCTGCACCGACGTGGCGGCGATCACCCCGACCACCGCCGCCGCAACGCCCGCAAGCAGGCGGTGGGTGGCCGGGTTCTCCACCACCGCCTCCAGCCGTTCGAACAGGATCATCGAAAACGCGAATGCCGGCAGGAACATGCCCGCGGTCAGCGCCAGCGCACCGCCGAGACCACCGGCGACATAGCCGACGAAGGTGCCGAAGATCACCAACGGCGCCGGCAGCACGCCCGCCAACGCGACGCCGTCGAGAAACGTGCCGTCCGCCAGCCAGCCGCGCCCGACGGTGTCGGCGCGCACATAGGGGATGGCGGTATAGGCCCCACCGAAGGTGAGCAGCCCGCCCTTCAGCCCGGCGACGAACAGCGCGGCGATGCCCGCCTGCACGGCCGGCAACGCGGGCACCGCGCCGACCGGCGCCACCGTGCCGTTATGCAGCGCCAGCGCGAGGAGGACGGCCAGCACCGCCACCGCCGCCGCGGCCCAGCGCCGCGCCGCGACCGCATAGGCGAGACCGCCGGCGATCAGCGGGATCCAGAAGGGCACGCCGAGCAAAGTCGCGACCGTCGCAAGTCCGGCGATCAGCCACAGCAGGCGATCCTCCAGCACATGCGTGCCGATCCGCTGCACCGCGCGGACGATGATCGCGACCACGACGATCTGCACGCCCAGCAGCAGCCCCGACGCCCCCGTCCGACCAAGCAGCCACGCATCGTAGAGCCACGCCGCGCCCAGCATCAGCACGAAGCCGGGCAGCATGAAGCCGAGCCCGGCGAGCAGTCCGCCCCAGCGGCCCCGCGCGACCATGCCCAGATGGACGCAGAGTTCGTGCGCCTCCGGCCCCGGCAGGATCTGGAGAATCGCGAGCAGGCGGTTGAAGCGCGCGCCGGAGATCCACGGATCGTCCTCGACCAGCGCCTGCCGGATCATCGCGATCTGCGCGACCGGGCCACCGAAGGCGAGGCAGCCGAACCGCAGGAAGCGCAGGAACAGCGCCGGCAACGATATCGCGGGTGGCGCAGGCGATAGCACGGTGCCCCGATCCGCCGCGTCGACGACCATTCCCCCCATGTGACCCCCCTTCTACTCCGTCAGTCGAACAATCCGTCCTGCGATCCCGCCGGCGGGTTGAGCCCGAGATGCTTCCAGCCCCCGGCGTTCAGGAAGCGGCCCCGGGCGGTGCGGGCGATGAGCCCAAGCTGGATCAGATAGGGCTCGATCACCTCTTCGATCGTATCGCGTGGTTCGGACAGGCCGGCGGCGAGCGTCTCCACCCCGACCGGGCCACCCCGATAGATATCGGCGATCATGTGCAGATAGCGCCGGTCCATCGCATCGAGGCCGAGCTTGTCGACCTCCAGCCGGTTGAGCGCGGCGTCGGCGACGCGGGCATCCACCGTTTCCACCCCCGCAACGTTGGCGAAATCGCGGACGCGACGCAGCAGGCGGCCGGCGATGCGCGGCGTACCACGCGCACGGCGCGCGACCTCCGCCGCGCCGTCTGGCGCGATGCCGAGATCGAGCAGGCCGGCGGCGCGCGATACGACGCGCGTCAGTTCCTCCACCGTGTAGAATTGCAGGCGCACGGGAATGCCGAAGCGGTCGCGCAGCGGGGTCGTCAGCAATCCCTGCCGCGTCGTCGCGCCGACCAGCGTGAAGCGCGGCAGGTCGATGCGGACGGAGCGTGCCGATGGCCCCTCCCCGATCATCAGGTCGAGCGCGCGGTCCTCCATCGCCGGATACAGCACCTCCTCGACCGCCGGTTGTAGTCGGTGGATCTCGTCGATGAACAGGACGTCGCCATCCTCCAGATTGGTCAGCAGCGCGGCGAGATCGCCCTGTTTGGCGATGACCGGGCCGGAGGTGGCGCGGAAGCCGACGCCCATTTCGCGCGCGATGATCTGCGCCAGCGTGGTTTTGCCGAGACCCGGAGGGCCGAAGAACAGCACGTGATCGAGCGCATCGCCGCGACCGCGCGCGGCCTGAATGAAGATGCGCAGGTTCTCGCGCGCCGCCTGCTGCCCGACGAATTCGTCGAGGCTTTTGGGGCGCAGCGCGGCGTCGACGTCCTCGGGGCGGCGGCTGGCGGTCAGGAGGCGGTCGTCGGTCACGATTCGTTCCGTAGCGGACCTGCACGCATCAAGTCGAGGGGGCGAAGTGGAGGAAGTGGAGGCGTCGGTGCGCCGGCCTCTACTTCGCGCACGCTGCCATCCGAACGGCGGGCATCAGGCGAATGGGGCGGTGACGAATACACGTCTGTTATATCGCATCGGGCAGCGATGTAGGACAGCGGAACCCGTTCCGCGCCATGCGGTTGGAAGCGCATGGCGGACGATCCCCACAGCATCGGCGACATCCTCGACTCGTTGGGTACGCTGGCAGACGAGCAGGACCGGGTATCGCTCGGCGATGCGGTAGCGGCGTTCGGCAACCGATCCTACGGCCCGTTCCTGTTGGTGCCGGCATTGATTGAGGTATCGCCGATCGGCAGCATTCCCGGCCTGCCAACCATGCTGGCGGCGATCATCGCGTTGTTCGCGGTGCAGATCGTCATCGGCCGCGAGCATCTGTGGCTGCCGAAGTTCCTAGCGCGGCGGAGCGCCAAGGCGGCGACGGTTGACAAGGCGACGCGCAAGCTCCGCGGCGTGGCGCGTTTCGCGGATCGCTGGTTCCACGGGCGGCTGCCGGTGCTGACCCGTGGGCCCTTCGTGCGGGTGGCGGGCCTGTGCTGCCTGTTGCTCGCGATGACGGTGCCACCGCTGGAACTGCTGCCATTCGCGAGCACCGCGCCCATGGCAGCGATCGCCGCGTTCGGGCTGGCGCTGCTGGTCCGGGACGGGGTGCTGATGATTGTGGCGACGGTCCTGGCCGGGGTGGCGGTGGCGGTCGGCGTGGGGGTGATCGGGTCGAAAGGGTAGGTCGGACCGTCGCCTCAGCCGCGCGCGTACGAAGCGGTTTCGGCAGACACGCCCAGCCACGCATTCAGCAACTGCTCGATCGCGAGTCCCTCCGCATCGAGGTGCGCGCGGACGCCGGCGATCAGCGTCAGCATCGCCGCGCGGCGATCCGGTTCATCGGCGCCTACGACCCCGCCGATCCCGCTCCAGCGCAACACATAGGCATCGAAATTGGCGGCGGCGGTGTCGCAACTGACCATCATGTCGACAGCGGAGCGACGCTCGCCCGGATCACCCTGCGCGATGGCCGGGCAGAAGATGTCGGCGTGCTTGAACAGGCGATACGCGCGAAGCCGGCGCGCCAGATCCCAATGGGCTCGCGCCAGATCCGGACCGCCATCCTTGCTGGCGCCGGTGACGACCACCTCCGCCGCCTTCAACTGGTCGAAAAGGCCCTGCCGATGTTCGTTCAGCAGACGAAGTGCGCGGGTGGTGTCCATGCCCCGACCCTGCGGCGGAAAGGCTTACTGATCCATTACGGACCCAAAATGCATTTTACACACGGATTTTGGGTCTAGTTTCATTTTGCGGCTTTTCGCAGCGCCAGCCGAACCAGCGCGTCGAGGCTGGCGGCGCCGCCCAATTCCTCATCCGCCGCCGTAACGGCTGCGCTGGCATCGGCGGGGCGGAAGCCGAGGTTGAGCAACGCCGATACCGCATCCGCTGCCGCCCCCGCAGGCGCGACCATCGCTCCCCCGGTCCCGCTACCCGCCGGGATGACGCCGACGCGATCCTTCAGTTCGCGAACGATGCGTTCCGCCAGCTTCGGCCCGACGCCGTTGGCCCGCGCCACCATCGCCTTGTCCTGCGCCCCGACGGCGCGGGCGAGGTCGACCGGTTCCAAAGTCGACAGGATCGCCAGCGCGACGCGGGAACCGACGCCCTGCACGCCGGTCAGCAGACGAAACCAATCCCGTTCGGTTGCGCTCGCGAAGCCGACGAGGCGGATCGAATCCTCCGACACCAGCATTTCCGTGAACAGGGTCGCCGCCTCGCCGACCGGACCGACCGCCGCCAGCGTGCGCGACGATGCGCCGACCAGATAGCCGATGCCGCCGACGTCGATGACGGCATGGTCGATGCCGGTGGACTCCAGCCGTCCCTTGAGATGCGCGATCATGGCCGCGGGACGTAGAACAAACCGCGTCCCGCGTCATCCCGGAGCATCATCCCGTCGCGAGCGGGATCAGTTCCGGATGCAGGTAGGCCGGATCGAACTCGCCCAGCGACGCGAGCCGGGGCAGGTCGAGGACGGTGATCGCGCCGTTCTCCCGCTCGATCAGGCGATCCTGCGCCAGCGACTGGAGCACCCGGTTGACGTGGACGGGCGTCAGGCCGGTCGCGTCAGCCAATTGGCCTTGGGTCAGCGGCAACGCAGCCGCCGTTTGCGCATCGAGGCCGGCGACGCGCACCGCCGTTTCGCACAGCAGGTGCGCGATTCGGGTGCGGGCACCGCGCCGGCCGACGTTCAGAATCCACTCCCGGAACACGGAGGCATCCACCAGCGTGTCGAGCCAGAACGCACGGGCGATCGCCGGCCGCCGTTCAACCAGGGCGAGCAGGGCGGTGCGCGGGATGAAGGCGACGCGGCACGGCGTCAGCGTGCGGATGTCGTGATCGGCGGTACCCGTCATCAATCCGTGCAGGTCGAGCAGGTCGCCGCGCAGGTGCAGCGACACGATCTGGCGCTTGTCCTCGCCGGTGATCTTCGACCGATACGCGAAGCCGGAGAGCAACGCGCAGCAACGCTCGACCGGTTCGCCATCGCGCGCGATCACTGTGTCGGCGTCGAGCATGGTCGCCTCCTGCGCCAGCGCGAGAAATTCGGCGCGGTCGTGTTCGTCGAGTAGGCCGGATCGTTCGAGCTTGCGGACGATGGGCATGAGGACAGGTTCGCCTGCCTGCATCGGAATACCTCTTCTTGGGGCGTGGGAGAAAGACGCACGCCGTGCCGACCACGGCTCGCAGGGCCCGTTTACCATTGCGGCCGCCGGTAAAAACGCTTGGTCGGAAAGCGAACATTATCCAGGGCAAGGCGGGGTCGTGTAGCCGGTGCTAGTCGGCGGCATCGCCTGCCCACGGTGTCGGGATGCAGGCGACCGGGGGGTCAGGCTCCCCCGCCCGCACGACGGGATGCCATCATGTCCATGCTTATGCAGTCCTCGCCTGCGCAATCCACGGTCGAAAACCGGCTGCTATCCGCGCTGTCGGCGGAGGACTTCGCGCGGCTCGCGCCCTCGCTGGAGCGGATACACCTGCCGGTCCGGTTCCTGATGGGCGGTCACGGCGGGGTGATGGACACCGTCTATTTTCCGGAAACGGCGGTCGCGTCGCTGCTGGCGATCTCTCCCGACGGCAACCGGGTGGAGGCGGGTCTTTTCGGGGCGGAGGGCATGTCCGGCCTCCCGGTGCTGCTGGCGGAGGGACGGTCGCCGCACGATTCGCTGATCCAGGTCGAGGGCGGCGCGTTGCGCATGCCCGCCGATGCGTTTGCGAAGGCCGCGTGGGACAGCCCGACGCTGATGGGCCTGATGCTCCGCTACGCGCAGACGTCTTCGGTGCAGGTCGCGCATACCGCGCTCAGCAACGCGCTGCACACGATCAACGAGCGGCTCGCGCGGTGGATATTGATGTGTCACGACCGGGTGCCGACCGATCAGATCGCGCTGACGCACGATTTCATGGCGCTGATGCTCGGCACGCGCCGATCCAGCGTGACGCTGGCGTTGCAGACGCTGGAGGGCAGCGGCCTGATCCGCTCGCTGCGCGGTCAGGTCGTGGTGCGCGACCGCGCCGGGCTGGAGGAGTTCGCGGGCGATGCGTACGGCGCACCGGAGGCCGAGTATGAACGCCTGATCGGGCCGATGCCGCGCCCGCGGTCGAAAGAGGGGGTCGGCGGGGGCGCGAGCATCGGCCCCACCAGCTAGCGGCGATAGCGCTCCGCGAACTCGTCTTCGGACATGATGAGGTAGCGGATCGTGTCGATCAGCGCCCAAGGGCCGGTGACGATCAGGCCGACCAATGTGCAGGTCAGCACCAGCATCGCGATGCCGGAGCCGGTGCGGCCGAGATAGAAGCGGTGGATGCCCAGCGTGCCGAACAGGAAGGCGATGATCGCAGCGACGAACTTGTTGCGGTCGGTGCGCGGGCGCGGCGGTGTGGCGGCCGGAACGGCGACGGCCTGCGCCGCGGTCGGCAGCGGAAAGATGCTCAGCGCGCGGGTGTCGGCGGTCTCGAAATCGACATAGGCGCCGATCGCCGGCTCGCCGCGGTCCGCCCAATCGTCGGGCCCGAAGGTGTAGCGGCGGCCGTCGTCGCCCGCGACTTGCCCCGCCCCGGTCCGCGCATCTACGCCAAGCACTTGTCCCCGCATCAATTCCCTCCCTGTTGCCGCGGCGTTTCCGACATCCGCTGCCGGGTTGCAAGTCATCAGGCGGTGATGCGCGAGCGGCGCGCCATACCCTCCGCGCTGGCGAGGTGGTGGGCGTGGGTGATCGCGACGGCCAGCGCATCGGCGGCGTCGGGCCCGGCCAGCTTCGCGCCGGGCAGCAGCACCGCCATCATCGCCTGGATCTGCTTCTTCTCGGCGCCGCCGGTGCCGACGACCGCTTTTTTGACGGTCGAGGGGTGATATTCCCCGATATGCAGCCCGGCGGCGGCGGCGGCGAGCAGCACGACCCCGCGCGCCTGCCCCAGCTTCAGCGTCGACTGCGCATTGGTGTTGCCCAGCACCTCCTCCACCGCCGCCCCGTCCGGCCGTTCGGTGCGGATGACGTCGACCAGCGCCGAATACAGCAGCGACAGGCGACGGGGCAGCGCCATCGATGGATCGGTGCGGATCTGGCCGTTGGCGACGTGGCTGAGCCGGTTGCCGTCCGCGCGGATGACGCCCCAACCGGTGGTGCCGAGGCCGGGATCGAGGCCGAGGATGATCATTGGGACTGCTTCCACCGTGCGGGACAGGTTTGCGCAACCGACAGGATCGACAGGAGCGTGCCCTCCATGTTGGTCATCACGTCGTAGTTGGAGACGCGAATCGTCGTGATGCCCGCTGTTTTCAGGATGCCGTCCGCAACGAAATCGGTGTCCGCGTCATGCGTATGACCGTCCACTTCCACCGCCAAGGCGATGGCAGGGCAGAAGAAATCGAGGATACGAGAGCCGGAGACATACTGGCGGCGAAACTTGAAGCCGCCCCGCTTCGATCCGGACAGATGCCGCCACAAGCGTAGTTCGGGTTCCGTCGGATTGCGTCGATGATCGCGGGCGTAGCCGCTGACCACTGCCGACGCCGCCTCTCTCTTGAAGCCCCTCCCCTTCAGGGGAGGGGTTGGGGGTGGGGTGGGTCTCACCGAGTCCGTCGCCTGCGGAGAAGCCCCACCCCAACCCCTCCCCTGAAGGGGAGGGGCTTGAAGTGTTGGCTCAACCCAGCTTCTCCATGACCTCGTCGGAGACTTCGTAATTGCCCCAGACGGTCTGGACGTCGTCGTCGTCGTCCAGCGTGTCGATCAGCTTGAACAGCGTCGCGGCATCGCCCTCCTCGATCGAGACCATCGTCTGCGGGCGCCATGCCAGCTTCGCGCCCTCGAACTCGCCGAGCACGGGCTCCAGCGCCTTGGCGACTTCGTGCAGGTCGCCCTGCGCGGTCCAGATCTCGTGACCGTCTTCGGTGGAGGTCACATCCTCCGCCCCGGCTTCCAGTGCCGCCTCGAAGACCTTTTCGGCATCGCCCGCCGACGCCGGATAGTTGATGAGGCCGACGCGATCGAAGGCGTGGCTGACGGAGCCGGATGCGCCGAGATTGCCGCCGTTCTTCGCCACCGCCGTACGGACGTTGGTCGCGGTGCGGTTGCGGTTGTCGGTCAGCGCCTCGATGATGAGCGACACGCCGCCGGGGCCGAAGCCCTCGTAGCGGATCTCCTCATACGCCTCCATGTCGCCGCGCGACGCCTTGTCGATCGACCGCTGGATATTGTCCTTGGGCATCGACTGCGCCTTGGCGGCGTTCACCGCTGCGCGCAGGCGCGGGTTCATGTCCGGATCGGGCAGGCCCATCTTGGCCGCCACGGTGATCTCGCGACTGAGCTTGGAGAACATGCCGGACCGCTTTTTGTCCTGCGCGCCCTTGCGGTGCATGATATTCTTGAACTTGGAATGGCCTGCCATCGGTCCGCCTCTTGGAAGATGGCAGCGTCCTTAGACCCGACAAAGGGCTTTCGCCAATCGTCCCCTTCCGGCAAACGGCACCGCGATGACGGTAAGCGTGGATATGGGCACCGACGAGCGCGGCTCGGCGGTGGCGATGGACCTTGAGGAACTGCTCGCCACCCGGTTGCTGGTGCAGGGCAATTCCGGATCGGGAAAGTCGTACCTGCTGCGCCGCCTGCTGGAACGGTCGGCCGGGCAGGTGCAACAGGTGGTGATCGACCCGGAGGGCGATTTCGTCACCCTCGCCGGCCCCTACGGGCATGTCGTGATCGAGGCGGCGGACTATTCGGTGGCGGAGGTGGCCCGGTTCGCATCGCGCATCCGCGAACATCGCGCGTCGGTGGTGCTGAGCCTCGAGGGGCTGGAGGCGGAGGGGCAGATGCGCTGCGCGGCGGCGTTCCTGTCGGCGCTGTTCGATGCCCCGCGCGAACACTGGTATCCGGCGCTGGTGATCGTCGACGAGGCGCAATTGTTCGCCCCGACGACCGGCGGCGAGGTCGCGGAGGACGTCCGGCGCGCCTCCTTGTCGGCGATGACCAACCTGATGTGCCGGGGGCGCAAACGCGGTCTGGCGGGCGTGATCGCGACGCAGCGACTCGCAAAACTGGCGAAGAACGTGGCCGCGGAGGCCTCGAACTTCCTGATGGGCCGCACCTTCCTCGACATCGACATGGCGCGCGCCGCCGACTTGCTGGGGATGGAGCGGCGTCAGGCGGAGGCGATCCGCGACTTGCCGCGCGGCACTTTCATGGCGTTGGGGCCGGCGGTGTCGCGGCGGCCGATCACCGTCAGGATCGGCGCGGTCGAGACCTCCGCCCGCTCGGGCAGCCCGAAGCTGACGCCGTTGCCGGACGCGAAGCCGTTCGATCTGGTCGACATGCTGGCCGAACCCGTGGTGGACGCGCCGATGCTGCCGATGGCGTTCGAAGCGCGGCCACGGCTGGTGCCGGCGGAGGAACTGGTGGCGGATATCGGCCGCCCTACCCCTGCGCCGCTGGCTCCCGTGCCCGACAAGGACGAGGCGGAGGTCGAGGCGATCTACGCGGAAGCGCTGCGCGCGATCGTCGCCGATGCGGATGCGGCGTTCCGGTCGCCGTCGACGCTGTTTCAGGATTTTCAGGTGCGATGCCGGATGGCGGGACTGTCGCGTCCGCCGCTGGACCTGCCGGGCTTTACGCGGCGGCTGAGTTGCGCGCGGGCGGGTATCTTCGACGTGGCGGCGGAGGAGTGGCAGGACGCGCTGGCGCTGGCGGGGACGTTGCCCGACGACATGATGGGCGCCTTCCTGCTCGTGGCGCGCGCCGCCAAGGAGGGACGCCCCTGCCCCTCCGACGCGGAGCTGGCGACAACCTACGGCACCAGCTCGCTGGGGCGCGTGCGTCGCCTGATCGGTTATATCGAAAGCCGAGAGCTGTTCGTGACGCGCGTGGACCTGTCCGGCAAGCGTTCGATCACGATCCCGCGCCTCGGTTGGACGACAGAGTCAGCCGACGCAGCTTGATCTAGTTTATTCACCCAGAAAACCAAGTTGGTTCTACATTGTTTACTCCTCCCGCCTATCGGTGATGGCGGAGGACGTTTTCATGCGGGTGACGATCACGGCCAGTCAGTTGCGGCTCGGCATGTACATCAGTGCGATCGACACATCGTGGTGGGAACATCCGTTCTGGCGCAGCAGCTTCCTGCTGCGGCGGCAAAGCGATCTGGACAAGATCATCGCCAGCGATTTCCAGCGGATCGAGATCGATACCGACCGTGGGATTGCACCCGAATCGGCTGCGTCGCTTAGCGACGCTGCTTCGCCGCAAACGGCGATTGCTGTCGACCCTCTTCCAGCCGTCGCTGAACCTGCCGCGCCCGAGCCGGCGCCGGTTCGCGTCCGCCCCACGCGTCGGCGCGAGGATGCAGCGACGCGCGCCGCCGAGACGGTCCAGCGCTCCAAGTTCGCCGTCCGTCGCATGTTCGGCGAAGCGCGGCTGGGTCGCGCGATAAAACCCGCTGATATCGCGCCGCTGGTGGACGAGATCGCCGCCTCCGTCGCGCGCGATCCCGGCGCGATCATTTCGGTCTGCCGTCTGAAGAACAAGGACGAGTACACGTACCTGCATTCGGTGGCGGTGTGCGCGTTGATGATCAATCTCGGCCGACACCTGCGGCTCGACGAACGTGAGATCCGCGACATCGGCATGGCCGGGCTGCTCCACGACATCGGCAAGATGGCGATGCCGGACGGTTTGCTCGACAAGCCGGGGCGACTCGACGACCAGCAGACCCGCGTGATCCGGACTCATCCCGAAGAAGGCATCCGGCTGCTCGGCGACAGCGACGAGTTGATGCCGATCGCGCGCGACGTGTGCCTGCACCATCACGAACGGGTCGACGGCACCGGCTATCCGTTCGGACTGACGGCGGAGCAGTTGAGCGTGCATGCGCGAATGGGCGCGGTGTGCGACGTCTACGACGCGGTCACCAGCAATCGCAGCTACAAGCCGGCCTGGTCACCGTCCGACGCGCTGTCGCGGATGATGACGTGGGAGGGGCATTTCGACCCCAACGTGCTGTCGGCGTTCGTCGGCAGCATCGGCATTTATCCGATCGGCACGCTGGTGCAGATGTCGGATAGCCAGCTGGGCATCGTCATCGCCGCGAACGCCGACGAACCGACGCTGCCCTGCATCCGGCGGTTCTACGCGGTGCCAGACGCCCGTTTTCTGGCACCGAAGGACGGGGCCGCCCGACCCGCCCCCCACCCGGACGCGATCCTGCGCCCGGAGGATGGCGATCGCTGGTTCGGCCGCGACTGGCCGGCGATTGCCGCGCGGGTGCTGGCGGGCGAGACCGTGACCGGGGAGCTGTTCGGTGCGACCGGTCACGGCGCGATGCCGTTGATCGGGATGCGCGCCGCCTAGACATCGGCTCTTCATCCCTCCCTTGGAGCGGGAAGGATGCGGTTACCGACGATCCCGTTCAGATCATCCCCAACGCCTGCATGTACACTTCGAGGATCGCCTCCTCCTCCTGATATTCTTCTTTCTTCTTCTTGCGGATCGACAGGATCTTTCGGATCGCCTTCGGGTCGTAGCCGCGGCCCTTGGCCTCCGCCATCACGTCCTTGATGTCGTCGGCGATGCCCTTCTTTTCCTCTTCGAGGCGCTCGGCACGCTCGATCAGGAGCCGCAGCTCGTCCGCCGCGACGTGCCCGCCGCCCATGCCTTCGTTACGATCTTCGGCCATGTCCCACCCCGCCCGCGCCCACGCGCGGCCTTTTGCTGATTCGATGAAAGGATGCCGGATCCCCGGCAGGGGGGCGCGTCTAGGCGTTTACGTTTGCCGGCTCAACCCCGGCCGGGTTCGGTCATCGCGGGCGGATCGCTGGCCGGGAAACTCTCGTCCAGCGCTTCGTCCAGCGCATTCTCCGCGGGAGCGTTGCGGGCGACGCTCTCCTTCATGCGGGCGAGCTGTTCGGGCGTGGCGTCGCCCTGATGCCGCGCCTTCCAGTCGGCATACGGCATGCCGTAGATCGCCTCCCGCGCCGTGTCCTTGTCGAGCTTGCCCGCCTCCTGCGTCCAGTCGGCCAGGCAATTGCGGCAAAAGCCAGCCAATCCCATCAGATCGACGTTCTGCGCGTCCGTGCGATGACGCAGATGCCGCACCAGCCGGCGATAAACCCTTGCGGCGGTGGCATCATCGACGCTGTCAAGCGGGTCCATTCGTATGCTCCGTGGTTGATCGAGGTATAATAGGCTTTAGGAGGTGGGCCCGCATCCCCCCAGCCGTATCTCATGAAAGCTGATCCATGACCCAGGCCAACGCCCCCACGGAGTTCGCGCCCCGGACGCGCAAGGTCCGCGTGCTCGCGACGCTCGGCCCCGCCAGCAATACGCCGGAAATGATCGCCACCCTGTTCCAGGCGGGCGCCGACGCGTTCCGCGTGAACATGAGCCACGGCGACCAGCAGTCGAAGGTCGCGGTGATCCAGGCGATCCGCGGACTCGAACGGCAGTTCGGCCGCCCGACGACCATCCTCGCCGATCTTCAGGGACCGAAGCTGCGCGTCGGCCGCTTCGCCGAGGGTCGCGTCGAACTGGTGACGGGTAACGTCTTCACGCTCGACCGTTCGCCGGAGCCGGGCGACGCGACCCGCGTCGAGCTGCCGCACCGTGAAATCTTCGCCGCGATCGAACCCGGCGCACGCCTGTTGCTGGACGACGGCAAGCTGGTGCTGCGCGTCACCGATCACGACGAGACCAAGATCGTCACCACGATCGAGGTCGGCGGCATGCTGTCCAACAACAAGGGGCTGAACGTCCCCGACGTGGTCGTGCCGATGGCGGCGCTGACCGAGAAGGACCGCAGCGACCTGGCGTTCGCGGTCGAACAGGGCGTCGACTGGATCGCCCTGTCGTTCGTGCAGCGCCCCGAGGATTTGATGGAGGCCCGCCGCCTGATCGGCGGCAAGGCGGCGTTGCTCGCCAAGATCGAGAAGCCGGCGGCGATCGAGCGGCTGGAGGAGATCGTCGAGCAGTGCGACGGCGTGATGGTCGCGCGCGGTGATCTGGGCGTCGAGCTGCCGCCCGAGCAGGTGCCGCCGCTCCAGAAGCGCATCGTCGAGGTGTCGCGCCGAATGGGCCGGCCGGTCGTCGTCGCGACGCAGATGCTGGAATCGATGATCCAGTCACCCTCGCCGACCCGCGCCGAGGTGTCCGACGTGGCGACCGCGATCTACGACGGTGCGGACGCGATCATGCTGTCCGCCGAGAGCGCGGCAGGTGCGTGGCCGATCGAATCGGTGACGATGATGAACGCGATCGGCAACGCGGTGGAGCGCGATCCGGGCCACGGCGACCGAGTCCACTTCACGGTCATGAAGCCCGATCCGACGACCGCCGACGCGCTGGCGGAGGCGGCGAAGAACATCGCGCGCACCGTATCGGCGGCGGCGATCATCTGCTTCACCTCGTCCGGATCGACCGCGCGCCGCATCGCGCGCGAGCGGCCGGCGGTGCCGATCTTGGTGCTGACGCCGCAGCTGGAAACGGCGCGACGGCTGGGGCTGCTCTGGGGCACCCACGCGGTCCACACCCGCGACGTCGAATCGTTCGAGGAGATGGTCGCCAAGTCGAAGCGCATGGCGCTGCGCCACGGCATCGCCAAGGCGGGCGAGCAGGTGGTGGTGATGGCCGGCGTGCCGTTCCGCACGCCGGGGTCGACCAACGTCATCCACGTGACGCGCATCGTCGGCGACGAACTGAAGAACTACGATTGAGGCTGTGAAGTCCTCCCCGGCACGGGGAGGACTTCAGATGCACGCGGCGCAATCATCGTGCCGTAACAAGCGTTTGCCATCGCCGCCGCATGCCCTCACCTCCGGCAGGATGACCGCTACCGTGCTCTCCGCTCCCGTCCGCCGGACGCCTGCCGTCGGCCTCGTCCACCTCGCGCTCGCGCTGGGCGGGTTCGCGATCGGCACGACCGAATTCGCGACGATGAGCCTGTTGCCGCTGATGGCGCGCGACCTCCACATCGACGAACCGACGGCGGGCCATGTCATCAGCGCCTATGCGCTGGGCGTCGTGGTCGGCGCGCCGACGCTGGCCGTGTTGGGAGCGAAGTGGCCGAAGCGGACGATGCTGATCGCGCTGATGGCGGTGTTCGCGGTCGCCAACGGGCTGTCCGCGCTCGCGCCGAGCTACGGCTCGATGCTGGTGTTCCGCTTCCTCAGCGGCCTGCCGCACGGTGCGTATTTCGGGATCGCCTCGCTGGTCGCCGCATCGCTGGTGCCGGCCGAGCGGCGCACCCGCGCCGTGGGCCGCGTGATGCTGGGGCTGACCGTCGCGACCGTCGCGGGGGTGCCGCTGGCCAATGCGCTGGGCCAGTGGATCGGCTGGCGCTGGGGCTTCGGCGTGGTGGCGGTGCTGGCGGCGGCGACGGCGGTATCGGTGGCGATCATGGCCCCGCGCGACACCGTGCAGCCGGGCGCGAACGCGATGCGCGAACTGGGCGCGCTGAAGAAGCGTCAGGTGTGGCTGACGCTGGCGACCGGCGCGGTCGGGTTCGGCGGCATGTTCGCGGTTTACACCTACCTTGCCTCCACCCTCTCGGCGGTGACCGGCGGAGGACCCGCCGCGCTCGCGCTGGTGCTGGTGGCGTTCGGCAGCGGCATGACCGCAGGAAACCTGTTCATACCGCGCTTCGCCGACCGTGCGCTGATGCCGACGGCGGGCGTGCTGCTGGTGTGGTCGGCGGCGATGCTGGCGCTGTTCCCGCTCGCCGCGCACGACCTGACCTGGCTGACGCTGGACGTGTTCGCGATCGGCGTCGGCGGGGCGCTCGGCACCGTGCTCCAGACCCGGCTGATGGATGTCGCGGGCGACGCGCAGACGCTGGCCGCCGCGCTCAACCATTCGGCGTTCAATACGGCGAACGCGCTGGGGCCGTTCCTCGCGGGGCTGGTGCTGGCGGCGGGCTATGGCTGGACGTCGACCGGGCTGGTCGGTTGCGCGCTGGCGCTGGGCGGACTGGCGATCTGGGCGGTGTCGTGGAAGGTCGGCGACCGGTAAAAGACTGTTGCTCCCGTGGCGACCGCGGCCGATACGTTCGGGTAAAGCGGGAGAGGCGGCGTGACGACCAAGGACAGGATCGGCTGGAGTGCGCTCGCGCTGCTGGGCGCGACCGCGCTGGGCGTCGTCGCCACCGTACGCGGCGAGAGCGTCAACGCGCTGTGGATCGTCACCGCGGCGCTCTGCACCTACCTGATCGCATATCGTTTCTACGCCAAGTTCATCGCCACCCGCGTGCTGGGTATCGATCCCTCGCGCCCAACGCCGGCGGTTCGCCGCGCCGACGGGCTGGATTATGTCGCCACCGACCGGCGCGTGCTCTTCGGCCACCATTTCGCGGCCATCGCCGGCGCGGGGCCGCTGGTCGGGCCGGTGCTGGCGGCGCAGATGGGCTATCTGCCGGGCGTGTTGTGGATCCTCGTCGGCGTCGTGCTGGCGGGGGCGGTGCAGGATTTCTGCATCCTGTTCGTGTCGATGCGCCGCGACGGGCGCTCGCTGGGCGAACTGGTCCGCGCTGAGATGGGGCAGGTCGCGGGGACGGTCGCGCTCGTCGGCGCGTTCGCGATCATGGTCATCATCCTCGCCGTGCTGGCGCTGATCGTGGTGCGCGCGCTGGCGGAAAGCCCGTGGGGGCTGTTCACGGTGGCGGCGACGATCCCGCTCGCGCTGCTGATGGGATGCTACACCCGCTGGCTGCGGCCGGGACGCATCGGCGAGGTGTCGGTGCTGGGCATCGTCGGGCTGCTCGCCGCGATCGTACTGGGCGGGCAGGTCGCGCAATCGTCGCTCGCGCCGTGGTTCACGCTGACGCCAGTGCAGTTGTGCTTCGGCCTGATCGCCTATGGTGCGGTCGCGGCGCTGCTGCCAGTGTGGCTGCTGCTCGCGCCGCGCGATTACCTGTCGACCTTCCTGAAGATCGGCGCGATCGTCGCGCTGGCGCTGGGCATCGCGATCATGGCGCCGCCGCTGCGGATGCCGGCGCTGACGCAATTCACGAACGGCGGCGGGCCGGTCTGGGCGGGCACGCTGTTCCCGTTCCTGTTCATCACGATCGCCTGCGGCGCGGTCAGCGGCTTCCACGCCCTGATCGCGAGCGGCACCACGCCGAAACTGATCGCGAGCGAGGGCGACGCACCGTTCATCGGGTACGGCGCGATGCTGGCGGAGAGCTTCGTCGCGATCATGGCGCTGGTCGGCGCGTCGATCCTCGACCCCGGCCTGTATTTCGCGATGAACAGCCCCGCCGCGGTGGTCGGCACCAGCCCGGAAAGCGCCGCCGCCGCCGTGACAGCGATGGGCTTTCCGATCACGCCCGCCGCGCTGGCGCAGGCGGCCCGCGACGTCGGCGAGGCGACGGTCATCAGCCGCACCGGCGGCGCGCCGACGCTGGCGGTGGCGATGGCGGAGATCTTCAGCCACGTGCTCGGCGGATCGGCGATGAAGGCGTTCTGGTACCATTTCGCGATTTTGTTCGAGGCGCTGTTCATCCTGACCGCGGTCGATGCCGGCACCCGCGCAGGGCGCTTCATGTTGCAGGACCTGCTGGGACTGGCGGTGCCGCGCTTCCGCGAGGGAGTGGGCTGGGCGCCGGGGCTGGTCGCGACCTTCCTGTGCGTCGGCGCCTGGGGGTTCTTCCTCTATCAGGGCGTCACCGATCCGCTGGGCGGCGTGAACACGCTGTGGCCGCTGTTCGGGATCGCCAACCAGATGCTCGCCGCGGTCGCGCTGGTGCTGGCGACGGTGGTGCTGTTCCGGATGAAGCGCGACCGCTACGCCTGGGTCACCGCGGCCCCGGCGGCGTGGCTGGTGCTGTGTACCGGCACGGCCGGGTTGCAGAAGGTCTTCCACGCAGATCCGGCGATCGGGTTCCTGGCGCATGCCGCCAAGTTCTCTGCCGCCGCTGCGAAGGGTCGGGTGCTCGCCCCCGCCAAGTCGCTGGCGGACATGCACCGCGTGGTGCTGAACGACCGCATCGACGCCGGACTGTGCGCGCTGTTCCTGGCGGTGGTGGCGACGATCCTCGTGTTCGGCATCCGCGCCTGTCTCGCCGCGCGCCGTGTGGACCGGCCGACGGTCAGCGAAATACCGGCGCTCGGTGAGAAGACGGTCGCGGCATGACGCTGATCGCGCTGCTCAGGGAAACCGCGCGGGCGATGGTGGGCATGCCGTCCTACGACGCGTATCGCCGGCACATGGCCGAACGGCATCCCGACCACGAGCCGATGGACGAGATCGCGTTCTTTCGCGATCGGCAGCAGGCGCGGTACGGGGGCAAGGGCGGCGGGCGCTGCTGCTGAGGTGCCGCCCCAAGCGCCTGATGCGCAAAGCCGTTGCGGCCCCCCCGCGATAGTGCGATGATTCGACATCATGCTGCTGCATCCGCCAGGAACCCCCCGCAATGCGCTGACGATGCGTCTGGCGCGTTATGTCGACCTCACCGGCCATGAGCGCGACGCGCTGGCGGCGCTGATCGAAAGCGAGCGGCGACTGAGCGCCGGGCAGTTGTTGCAGGAACAGGGCGGCCCCGTCGACGGACTCTTCGTGGTGCAACAGGGCTGGCTCCATTCGTCGAAGCGGCTGACCACCGGCGGGCGGCAGATCCTGCGCTTCCATTATTCGGGCGACCTGATCGGCACGTCCTCGATCGCATGGTCGGTCGCCGCGGCGTCCCTGACCGCGGTCAGCGACTGTATCGTCGCGACGGTGCCCAAGGCGAACCTGGGTCGCTTGTTCGCCGCGCATCCCCGGCTTGGCGCACTGCTCTATGCCGTCGCCTGTGCGGAAAAGGTGGCGATGGCGGACCGGTTGACGACGATCGGGCGGATGAACGCGCTGCAACGGCTGACCATCCTGCTCCTCGACGTGCTCGCGCGGCTGCGGGTGACGGCGGGCGGCGTGGTCGACACGATCGAGCTGCCGCTGACGCAGACCGATCTGGGCGACGCGCTCGGCCTGACCAAGGTCCACGTCAACCGTACCTTCCGCGCGCTGGAGGCGAAGTCGATGATCCGCCGCGACGGCCGGCGCGTGACGATACTGGACGAGGCCGGGATGACCGCCGCGACCGGCTTCGTCGACCGCTACCGCGAAGTCGCGACGGAGTGGCTGCCGAATCCCTAAGGGCTGAAAGATCGGCCCTAGAGTTCCGTCATTGCTTCGCTACGCTCGCAATGACGGCGTTGCTATTGAAGCACCGGCGCCGCGCGCAAAAACGCCGCATGCGGCTTCATCGCAGTCGCTTCCCGGACGTTCTGGTCCGCCAGCATCCGCATGAAGCCCGCAAGGTCGGCGTCCGGCAGCGTGTCCGCCAGCGGATGCCACGCCGCGGGGGCAATCCCCTGCCCGGCCAGCACCTGGAGCCAGCCGGGTTCGGTGAACAGCTCGTCATGCTCGCGGACGATGTGGCCCCGCGCGCGGTAGAGTTCGATCCTCGCTTGCAGAGTATCGGGCAACGTCATGGCCCGACACGCCTGCCAGAACGGCTCCGACCGCTCCGTCGCGTGATAGTGGAGGATGACCATGTCGCGGATCCGCTCGATCTCGAAATCAGTCTGGCGGTTGTATTCGGCGCGCTCCGCATCCGTGACGGTGCGGCCGGGAAACAGCTTCAGCAGGCGCGCGATGGCCGACTGAATCAGATGGATGCTGGTCGATTCGAGGGGTTCGAGGAAACCGCTCGACAGCCCAATCGCGACGACGTTCGCCTCCCGCGCCCGGATGCGGCGGCCGGTCGTGAACGACAGCGGACGCGGATCGCCGAGTGCAGGAGTATCGAGCCCGGCAAGCAAGGTCGCAGCGGCCTCGTCGTCGCTGGTATGCGCGCTGCAATAGACATGGCCGTTGCCGGTGCGGTGACGCAGCGGGATGCGCCATTGCCATCCCGCCTTGTGCGCGGTCGAGCGGGTGTAGGGGGCCGGCTCAGGCGTCGGTTCGCTCGGCACGGCCAGCGCGCGGTCGCAGGGCAACCAGTGGCTCCACGTCTCGTAACCGACGCCCAGCGTCTCGCCGATCAGCAGCGCGCGAAAGCCGGTGCAATCGACGAACAGGTCGCCGTCGATGCGGCGATCCCCCTCCAGCCGGAGCGCGGCGATATCGCCGGTGGGCGCCCGCTCGACGGAGAGGATTCGGCCCTCGATCCGCTCGACTCCGCGCGCCTCCGCATAGTCGCGCAGGAACCGCGCGTAGAGCGTGGCGTCGAAATGGTAGGCGTAGGGAACGGGTGGCAGATTGGGCGCAGTGATCGACGGCCCGCGATGCATGCGGCCGGCGCGCGCCGCGACCTCGTTCAGGGCGTAGTCGCCGAGCGGCCCTGCCACGCCCGCCGCGTTGGCGCGTGTCCAGTAGTGATGGAACGGCACGACGCCGATATCGCGGCCGACGGTGCCGAACGCGTGCATGTAGCGATGGCCGGTCTTCCACCAGTCGACGAACTCGATGCCGAGCTTGAACGTGCCGCCGGTCGCGGCGACGAACGCATCCTCGTCGATGCCGAGACCGTGGTTGAACAGGCGGATCTGCGGGATCGTTGCCTCCCCGACGCCGACCGTGCCGATCGCCTCGGACTCGACCAGCCTGATGCGCGTGGCCGGGCCGGCGAACCGCGCGAGCGCGGCGGCGGTCATCCACCCTGCGGTGCCACCGCCCGCGATCGTGACGGTGAAGGGCGCGCTCATGCGGCGCTCAGGAAGGTGTTGACGGTCAGCCGCCCGACGCGCGGATCGGGCGAGAGCGACAGATCCGCAGGCAGGTCGGCGCAGTGCAGCGTGTTGCTGCGATAGAGAATTGCGCGGTTGAAGCAGCCCTGATGGCGCGCGATGCAGGCGAACAGCGGCGTGTCGCCGTCGATATAGGCCGCGTCGGGCAACCCGTGCTCGCGCACGTCGAGTTGCAGGGCGGACGCATAGGACGGGTAGCGCGACCGGTCGACGCTTTCGTAGCCGGTCGATCGCTGCCGGAAGAAGGCGGTGCCGCCACGCTCGTCGGGCGACAAATAGTGGAGCAGCGCCAGCCGGTCCTCGCCGACGCCGTCGATATGCGGCAGCCGCTGGATCGGCGCGAGCGCGGACGGGGGCGTGGTGACGATAGAATAATACGCCTCCACCACCGACAGCGCGCCCGTGCCGAAGGTCTCGCTCGCGAGCGGCTCCAGCGCGGCGAGCAAATCGGCGATCAACGGGGCCGGGACCGTGGCGCGGATGCCGGGATAATAGGGGCCGATCGGCGCGAACTCGCGCGCGGCGGCGTCGTCGACGAAGATGGCCGGATCGGGCGCGAAACCGTCGAGGATCAGGACGGGCGACCGCTCCTCGCCCTGATGCACGACGGTGGTAGTCCAGTGGTTCACGTCACGAAGGGTAGCGGGTCGTGCGCGCGGCGTCTGCAAAATCCTCCCCTCGTCGAGGGGAGGATTCGGGGCCGTCAATCCGCCGCGATCGGCCCTTGCGGCGGCGACGCGCGGCGGGTGAACCAGACGACGACGACCATCACCACGCAAAGCCACGCCGACAGCCGGAACAGGTCGGTCGACGCGAGCAGATACGCCTGCCCGACCATCTGCCGCGTCACGACCGCGGCGGACTGCACGTCGGTCAGGCCCATCTTCCCCAGCGCGCCGGAGGCCATCTGGTACGGCATGTTGGTGCCGACCGCATCGGAAAGCCGGCTCTGGTGCAGCGCCTCGCGTCGGTCCCACGCCGTCGTGATGAGCGAGGCGGCAAAGCTGCCCGCCGTGATCCGCGCGAAGTTGGAGATGCCGGTCGCGGACGGCAGGCGTTCGGGCGGGATACGATCGAGCGAGATCGTCAGCATCGCGAGGAAGAACGTGCTCATCGCGATTCCCTGCACCAGCAGCGGCAGCATCAGGTCGCGGAAGCTGGCTCCCGTCGTATAGCCGGAGCGCAGATAATAGGAGAGGCCGAACGCCGCGAAGGCGATCGTCGCCATGATCCGAGCATCGACGCGCCCGCTGAACTTTGCCACGAACGGCGTCAGCAGCACCGCGACCGCGCCCGACGGCGCGGCAACGAGGCCCGCCCAGGTCGCGGTGTAGCCAAGCTGCGTCTGCAACCACAACGGCAGCAGCAGCGTGTTGGCGAAGAACACCGCATAGCCCAGACAGAAGGCAACGGTGCCGATCGCGAAGTTGCGGCTCTTGAACAGCGACAGGTTCACCGCCGGGTTGGCGTCGGTCAGTTCCCAGATCAGCCAGAACACGAAGCCGATCGCGGCGACGACGGTGGCAATCACGATCCGTTCGGACGCGAACCAGTCGTCGTTCTTGCCCAGATCGAGCACGATCTGGAGCGCGCCGACCCAGATCACCAGAGCGACCAGCCCGACCTGATCGATTGGCAGCTTGCGCGTCGGCGTCTCCCGCGATTTCAGGCCTTTCCAGCACGTCGCCGCGCAGAACAGGCCGAAGGGCACGTTGATCAGGAAGATCCAGCTCCAGTGGTAATTATCGCTGATATACCCACCCAGGATCGGCCCCATGATCGGCGCGACCAGCGTCGTGATCGACCAGATACCGAGCGCGGTACCGCGCTTGTCGGGCGGGAAGATCGCGATCAGCAGCGCCTGGCTGCCGGGGATCATCGGGCCCGACACCGCGCCCTGAAGGATGCGGAAACCGATCAGCGAGGGCAGGTTCCACGCGATGCCGCACAGGAAAGACGCGATCGTGAACAGGAATACCGACGTGCAGAATGTCCGCACGACGCCGAACCGCCCCATCAGCCAACCCGTCAGCGGCACCGCGACGCCGTTCGCGACCGCGAAGGCCGTGACGATCCACGTCGAATTGTCGCTCGACACGCCGAGGTTGCCCGCAATGGTCGGCAGCGACACGTTGGCGATCGTCCCGTCCAGCACCTGCATGAACGTGCCGAGCGCCAGCGCGAAGGCGACCAGCGCCAGCTTCCCCCCTTGCAGGGGCGGTGCGCCACCAGCGGCGGGAGGGCCGGCCATCAGCGGTTGGCCGCGACGATCTGGCGGATGCGCGCTTCGGTCGCAGGGTCGTTGGCGGCGGTGTCCAGACCCTTGTAGGCAGCACGGCCCGGCTGGCCGATGCGCGTGCCCGAGGTATTCGCCGTATCCACCGTCGCCGCGACCGACAGGCCGACGCGCAACGGGTTCGCCTTCAACTCGCGCTGGTCGAGGGCGATGCGGACGGGCACCCGCTGCGTGATCTTGATCCAGTTGCCGCTGGCGTTCTGCGCCGGGAGCAGCGCGAAGGCGTTGCCGCTGCCCGCGCCCAGGCCGATCACGCGGCCGTGATAGACGACGTCGTCGCCGTACATATCCGAATGGATCGTCGCAGGCTGGCCGATGCGCAGGTCCTTGAGCTGCGTCTCGCGGAAATTGGCGTCGACCCAGACGCGGTCGAGCGGCACGACCGCCATCAGCGGCGTACCCGCCGCGACCTGCTGGCCGATCTGCACCGTACGCTGCGCGACGACGCCGTCGATCGGCGCCGTGACGTGCATGTGCCCGCGCACGATCGCGGCGCGGCGATAGGCGGCGATCGCGGCGAGGACGGCGGGGTTGGTGTCGACCGTCGTCCCCTGCACGCCGGTGCGCGACTGTTGCTGACGCGTGCGGGCGAGCGCGAGGTTCGCGGTCGCGACGCGGACCTCGTCGGCGGCGTGGCTGAGTTCCTCGCCGGACACCGCCCCTTCGGCGGCGGCGCCGCGGCGGCGGGCATAGTCGCTGCGCGCCCGCGCCAGTTGCGCCTGTGCCTGCACGACCTCCGCACCGGCCGAATCGACCTTGGAGAAGTCGGACCGCGTGGCGCGAACGGCGCGCGCGAGATCGGCTTCGGCGGAGGCGAGGCCGACATCGGCGGTCGCCGCATCGAGGTCGATCAGCGGCTGGCCCGCCTTTACCATCTGCGTGTTGTCTGCGTGGATCGACAGCACCGTGCCGGGATCGCGCGCAGTGATAGCGACGATATCGCCGGCGACATAGGCGTCGTCCGTCTCCTGCTCCGGCGCGGCGAGCAGGAAATGGAATACCGCCCAGACGATCGCGCCGGTGACGACGACGAGGCCGAGCAGCATCAGCCCACGACGCCGCGCGCGCGGGTTGCCGCTGGCCGGGGGAGCCGAGGGGGCCGGTGCGGCGGGAGCCTCCGGCGCGGGAGCGGTCGTGTCGGTCATCGGGTCGTGTCCTGTGAGAAGCCGCCGCCGAGCGCGAGGACCAGCGCGACGCGCGCCTGCGCCGCATCCACCGCGAGGTTGGCATCGTCCTGCGCGGCGGCGAGTTCGCGGACGTCGTTGTCGATCAGGCCGAGCCGGCTTTCGAGGCCGCTCGACACGCGTATGGCGTTGAGGCGACCCGTCTCCGCGAAGCCGCGCACGACCTCGCGCTGGCGGGCGCGGTCCTGCTCCAGCGCGCCGATGCGGGCGATGGCATCCGCCGCCTGCCGCACCGATCCGACGACGCGGTCGTTGTAATCGGCGGTGGCGAGGTCGACCGCCGCCGTCGCGCCCGCCAGATCGGCACGCAACCGGCCATTGTCGAAGATCGGCAGGTGGATCGCCGGCCCGACCGCGGCATTGCCCGCATCGGGGGAAAACAAATTGCCGAGGCCGATCGCCTGCAGCCCGGCCGCGGCGGAGATGTTGATGTTCGGGTAAAAAGCGCGGCGCGCGACCTGACGCCCTGCCGCCGCCGCCTCGACCCGCGCCTGCGCCGCGGCGATGTCGGCCCGGCGCGACAGCAGGTCGGCGGGTACCGTCGCGGGCAGCGGCAGCGCGGCATCCAGCGTCAACCGCGTCGGCGCGATCGTCTGCGGGTAATCGACGCCGCGACCGGCCAGCGCGGCGAGCGCGTTCTTCGCCAGCACCTGCGCCGCTTGCGCGCGGACCAAAGCCTGCCGCGCCTGCGCCAGCAGCGTCGCCGCCCCCTGCGCATCAAGGTTGCTCGCCAGCCGGTTGCGGATGCGGACGTCGATCAGCCGGGCCGATCGCGAGCGGGTGGCGATCGTGTCGCTCGCGATCCGCGCCTGCGCCTCCGCGCGGGCGAGATCGAGATACGTCTGGACCACCGACCCGGCGAGCGCGAGCCGCGCCGCCTCCAGATCCAGCGCCGCCGCCCGCCCCGATGCGCGTGCGCCCGCGATCGCCGCCTGCTGCCGCCCGAACAGGTCGAGGTTCCAGTTGAGGTTCGCCAGCGCCGTGCCGACGAAGCGGACCGAACCACCGAAGGGCGGCGGAATGATGTATTTGCCGCTGAGCCGGCTGACCTGCCCCTGCCCGTCGAAGGTCAGGTCCGGGCCGTCCTCTGCCCGGCGTTGCGACAGCACCGCCTGCGCCTGCGCGACGCGAGCGAGCGCGGCGGCGAGCGTCGGGTTGCCGTCGGTGGCGTCGGCCACCACCCGGTCGAGTTGCGGATCGCCGAAGCCATGCCACCAGTCGCCCGCGATCAACGGCGCGGGTGCGCCGGTCAGGCCAAGCGCGGCGGGTGCGACCGGCGTCACCGCCTGCTGCGTGGCGGGCGCGGCGCACCCGGCCAGCAGCGCGGCGGCGAGTGGCACAAGGCGGGACACGCGCATCATGCCGACACCGTCACCAGCGTATCGCGCAGCTTCTGCAACAGGGCGATCATCGTCTCCACCTCCCGCGGCTCCCAGTCCGCCAGCCATTCGTTCCAGCAGGCCAGCACTTGACGCTTGCAGCGCATCGCCACCGCCTCGCCCTCGGTCGTCAGCGCGAGGTTGATGCAGCGGCGATCCTCTGCGGTGCGTTCGCGCGTGATCCAGCCGCTATGCTCCATCGCATCGACCAGCCGGGTCATCGCGCCCTTGTCGTGGCCCAAATCGCGCGCGAGTTCGGCGGCGGTACTGCCGCGCCCGGACCAGATTGCGACCAGCGCCTGCCACTGCATCGCCGTCAGTCCTTCGGCCGCGAAAATCCCCTCGATCCGCACGCCACCGAGCTGGTGAACGCGACGGACGAGATAGCCGATCGAGCAATCGGGCGTGAAATCCGAGTCGGTGTAGAAGCCCATATGGTTGCCTTGGCTACCATTGCCTGGGCAGTCAAATGAACTTTACGACATTTTTACGCGGGTGGCTTGCAATCCGTCTCGCGGCTTTACGGCGACCCGTGCTTCGGGTGCAGGATGGATCAGCATTCCCCTCGCGGCCGCACCGCCGCCCTGACGCTCGGTGCGATCGGCGTCGTGTTCGGCGATATCGGCACCAGCCCGCTCTATGCGTTCCGCGAGGCGTTGGCGCAGTCGGCGGCGGGCGGCATCGACGCGACCGAGATCGTCGGCGTGCTCAGCCTGGCACTGTGGGCGCTGATCCTGATCGTGACCGTCAAATACGTGCTGTTCCTGCTGCGCGCCGACAACAACGGGGAGGGCGGCGTGCTGTCGCTGATGGCGCTGGCCAGCCGATCGGGCACGGCGCAGCGCGGCGGGCTGGTGCTGCTGCTGGGCGCGGCGGGCGCGGCGCTGTTCTACGGCGACGCGATCATCACGCCGGCGCTTTCGGTGCTGTCCGCGGTCGAGGGGCTGAAGACGGTGCCGGGTCTGGGCGGGCTGTCGCTGCCCGCGATCATGGGCATGACCGTCGTGATCCTCATCGCGTTGTTCGCGGTGCAGTCGCGCGGGACCGCCAGCGTCGCGCGCGTGTTCGGGCCGGTCTGCGTCCTGTGGTTCCTCGCGATCGGTGCGCTGGGGGCGTGGCACGTTCTCGACCGACCCGGCATCCTGATGGCGTTCAACCCGTGGCATGCGGCGACTTTCCTCGCGGGGCACGGCACCGCCGGGCTGTTCGTGCTGGGCGCGGTGTTCCTGACCGTGACCGGCGCGGAGGCGTTGACCGCCGACATGGGCCATTTCGGCGCGCAGCCGATCCGCATCGGCTGGTTCGCGCTGGTCTTCCCGGCGCTGGTGCTCAACTATTTGGGACAGGGCGCGTTTGCGCTCGCGACGCTGGAGGGTGCGACCGCGGCGGGCAAGCCGTTCGCCAACGCCGACTGGTTCTTCCTGATGGCCCCCGATCAATTGCGCGCGCCGCTGGTCGTACTCGCCACGCTGGCGACGATCATCGCGTCGCAGGCCGTCATCACCGGCGCGTTCAGCCTGACGCAGCAGGCGATCGCGCTGGGCCTGCTGCCGCGCATGGCGATCCGCCAGACGTCGCAGCATCATGCCGGGCAGATCTATATCCCGCTCATCAACTGGCTGGTGCTGATCGGCGTGCTGTATCTGGTGCATGCCTTCCAGAGCTCGTCGGCGATGGCCGCCGCTTATGGCATCGCCGTGACGGGAACGATGGTCATCACCACCTGTCTGGCATTCATCGTGGTGACGAGGCTGTGGAAGTGGAAGCTGGCGACCGCGCTGGCGCTGATCGTGCCGTTGCTGGCGATCGACCTGATCTTCTTCGGGGCGAACATCCTGCGCGTCAGCGAGGGCGGCTGGGTGCCGTTGCTGGTCGCGGCGCTGGTCGGGCTGGTGATCGCGACATGGCGACGCGGACGCGCGCTGGTGTCGGAGCGGACCTCGGGCGACAGCGTTCCGCTCGCCGCGATCGCCGCCGCGCTGGGGCGCCGGCCACCGGAGCGGGTGGAGGGCACCGCCGTGTTCCTGACGCGCGAGACGCATGAGGCGCCGGCGGCCCTGCTCCACAATCTCAAGCACAACAAGGTGCTGCACGCGCACAACGTCGTGCTGACGGTCCGGACCGCCGACACCCCCTATGTCGCGCCGCCGGAGCGGTTGGAGATGACGCCGCTGGGCGAGCTGTTCGAATGCGCGACGCTGACCTACGGGTATATGGACGTGCCCGACATCCCGGCCGACCTGCTCGGCGATCCGCGCTGGCCCAAGGACAAGGGCGGTACGTCGTTCTTCATCGGCCGCAATTCCGTCGGTGCGGCGAAGGGTCAGGGAATGCCGTTCTGGCAGGACGTGATCTTCCTGTTCCTGCAAAAGAACGCGACCGACCCGACGCAGTTCTTCTGCATCCCGCCCGGCCGCGTCGTCGAACTCGGCAGCCGCATCGAGGTGTAGACGCGCCGACCGCCGGACGGCAGGACGAGTCCGTGCCCGACACCCTCGCCAGCCACCGGATCGGTATCGTCGTCGCGCTGGCGTCCGTCGCCGCCGTGGCGGGGGTGGCGCTGCTCCTGTCACCCTATCTGGGCGCGGGCAGCCTGGCTTTGCTGTTCATCCTGCCGGTGATGCTCGCCGCGGCGCAGGGCGGACTGGTCGCCGGCCTCGTCGCGGCGGGGAGCGGAGCGGTCGCGTTCAACTTCTTCGTGATCGAACCGCGCTTCACGCTGCGCATCGCCGATCCCGACAATGTCGCGACGACGTTGGTGCTGCTGCTGGTCGCCGCCGCCGTCAGCCAACTCGCCGGTCGCCTGCGCGCGGCGCGGGAGGCGGCGGAGGCGCTGGCGGCGGACCAGCGGCGGCTGGCCGCACTGGAACGCGCGCTGACCGATGCCGGCGACCACGGCGCGGCGCTGGCGCTGCTGATCGATGCGGTAGCGGGGGCCTTCGCGGTCGACGCCGCGGCACTCGGCGAACCCGACATCGCCGACCCCGCGCCGCTCGACCGTGCGGCGGGCGAATGGGCCCTGGCGAACGGCGAGGCGGCGGGGCGCGGCAGCGGCGTGATCGACGCTGCCGACCGGCTGTACGTGCCGCTGGTCGCGGGCGGCGAGCGGGTCGCGCTGATTGCACTGTCACGCGCTGACGGCGCCTCGCCGGTACCGACGGGGCGCGGCGGGCTGCTGCGCAACATGGTCGCGGCGGCGGCGCAGACGATCGGCCGCCTGCGCCTTTCGGAGCAACAGGCGGCGATCCGCGAGGAGCGACGGCGCAGCGAACTCAGTGCGGCGTTGCTGTCCTCGGTCGGGCACGACCTGCGCACGCCACTGACGGTGATCCTGGGCGAGGGTCAGGCGCTGCAAGGTGGCGCGACGATCGTGGCGGAGGCGCAGCGGCTGGCACGCAGGATCGACAATCTGCTCGGCATGGCGCGGGTCGAGGGCGGTGCGGTGGCGGTCGCGATCGAGCCCGTCGACCTGACCGATGCGGTCGCCAGCGTGCTGGACGATGCCGCCGGGCTGCTTGGCGGGCGGACGGTGTCGGTGACGATCGCCCCCGACGCGCCGCTGGTGCGCGCCGATCCCGGCCTGCTCCACCACGTGCTGCTGAACCTGATCGACAATGCCGCCAAATTCTCGACCGGCCCGATCGCTGTCTCCGTCGCAGGTCCGGTGCTGACGGTCGCGGACACCGGGCCGGGCATCCCGCCGGGGCATGAGGACGACGTGTTCACCCGTTTCCGCCGCTTCGCCGGTTCGGACCGCGAGGGCGGCAGCGGGCTCGGCCTCGCGATCGTCCGCGCCTTTTCCGATGCGTTCGGCGCGACGGTGACCGCGACCAACCGGCCGGGTGGCGGGGCGATCTTCAGCGTGGCATTCCGGTCGGCATGATCCTGATCGTGGATGACGAGCCGCATGTCCGGCGGCTGCTGGCGGCGATCCTGTCGCGCGGCGGGTACGACGTGGCGGAGGCCTGCGACGCGCGGTCGGCGATGCCGCTCGTCGCGCGCGCGGAGGCGGTGCTGCTCGACCTCGGCCTGCCCGACCGCGACGGCATGGAGTTGCTGAGCGATATCCGCCGGGTCAGTGCCGCGCCCGTGCTGGTCGTCTCCGCGCGCGAGGCGGCGGCGGAGAAGGTCGCCGCGCTCGACCTCGGTGCGGACGATTACGTGACGAAACCGTTCGATGGCGACGAACTGCTCGCCCGACTGCGCGCGGCGTTGCGCCGGCGTGGTGCCGAGCCGGCCCGCGCCGTGACCGCCGGCGATGTCGTCATCGACACCGAGCGGCGATCGGTCACCAAAGCGGGCGCGGAGGTGCATCTGACCCGCAAGGAATATGGCCTGCTGGCGATGCTGGCCGCGCATCCGGGGCGGATCGTCACGCACGCCCAGTTGCTAACCGTGATCTGGGGTCCGGCGCATGTCGCCGACATCGCATACCTGCGCGTGGCTGCGCGGGCCCTGCGCGTGAAGCTGGAGGACGATCCGGCGCGGCCCGTGCTGATCCGCAACGAACCGGGGATCGGATACCGGCTGGTGGTCTGAGCGGCGTGACCCCTATTCTCCGTCGCCCCAGCGAAAGCCGGGGTCTCGTTGAGGAGAGGACGAAGCCCCTCACCGGGAGACCCCAGCTTTCGCTGGAGTGACGAAGGGAGTGGCAACAACGGTCGCAAAACCCCCGCGTTGCACGCGTGACGGCGCACCGGTATGGCCCGGTCCGTGAAACCCCTCATCATCGCCGTGCCCAAGGGGCGTATCCTGAGCGAGGCGTTGCCGCTGCTCGCCGCCGCCGGCATCCGTCCCGAAGCCGCCTTCGCCGACGAGGACAGCCGTGCGCTGCGCTTCGCCACCGATGTGCCCGAAATCGAACTCATTCGCGTCCGCGCGTTCGACGTCGCGACCTTCGTCGCGCACGGCGCAGCGCAACTGGGCGTGGTCGGATCGGACGTGCTCGCCGAGTTCGACTATTCGGAACTCTATGCGCCCGTCGATCTTGGCATCGGCCATTGCCGCCTGTCGGTCGCGGAGCCGGTCGCGATGGCCGAGCGTGACGATCCGCGCGGGTGGAGCCATGTTCGCGTCGCGACCAAATACCCGCACGTCACGGCCGCCCATTTCGCACGCCGCGGCGTGCAGGCGGAGTGCGTGAAGCTGAACGGCGCGATGGAACTCGCCCCCACGCTCGGCCTCGCGCCGCGGATCGTCGATCTGGTGTCGTCCGGCCGCACGCTGAAGGAAAACGGGCTGGTCGAGGTCGAACGCATCATGGACGTGACCAGCCGCCTCGTCGTCAACCGCGCGGCGATGAAGACGCGGCCCGACGTGGTGCCCCTGGTCGAGGCGTTCCGCCGCGCCGTCGCCGGGGCGATGGCCGCATGATCCGGCTCGACACGACCGAACCCGGCTTCGCGGAGGCGTTCGACGCCCTGGTCGAGGGGCGGCGCGAGTCCGCCGCCGACGTGACCCGCGACGTGACCGCGATGCTGGCGCGCGTGAAGGCGGAGGGGGCGGACGCCGTCGCCGCGTTGACGCTGCAATTCGACCGTCACGATCTGGCGCAAACCGGCTGGCGGATCGACGCCGCGACCTGCGCCGCGGCCTATGAGGGGCTGGAGCCGGGCCTGCGTGCCGCGCTCGACCTCGCCGCCGCGCGCATCCGCGCCTATCACGAGCGTCAGCGGCCGGTGGACAGCGACTATGTCGATGCGGTCGGCGTCCGGCTCGGTGCGCGCTGGTCGCCCGTCGATGCTGCGGGGCTGTACGTGCCGGGAGGACGCGCGGCCTATCCGTCGTCGCTGCTGATGAATGCGATCCCGGCCAAGGTCGCGGGCGTCAAGCGGCTGGCGATGGTCACTCCGACCCCGAACGGAGAGGTCAATCCGCTGGTCCTCGCCGCCGCGCACCTGTCGGGCGTGGACGAGGTGTTCCGCGTCGGCGGTGCGCAGGGCGTCGCCGCGCTCGCCTACGGCGCGGGACCGATCGCGCCGGTGGACGTGGTGACCGGTCCCGGCAACGCCTGGGTCGCGGAGGCCAAGCGCCAGCTCTACGGTGTTGTCGGCATCGACATGGTCGCCGGTCCTTCTGAAATCGTCGTCGTCGCCGATGATGCGAACGACCCGGAGTGGATCGCCGCCGACCTGCTCAGCCAGGCCGAACATGACGTGACGACGCAGTCGATCCTGTTCACCGACGACGCCGCCTTCGCCGACCGCGTCGCCGCTGCGGTCGAGGCGCAACTGACGACACTGGTGACCGAAATCGTGGCGCGGACTGCGTGGGAGGCGAACGGCGCGATCATCGTGGTCCGCGATCTGGACGAGGCGCTGCCGCTGGTCGATCGCCTGGCACCCGAGCATCTGCAACTGGCGGTCGACGATCCGCAGGCGCTGTTCGACCGCGTGCGCCATGCCGGATCGGTATTCCTCGGTCGCCACACGCCGGAGGCGATCGGTGATTACGTCGCGGGGCCGAACCACGTATTGCCGACCGGCCGCCGCGCGCGCTTCGCGAGCGGGCTGTCGGTGCTGGACTTCATGAAGCGCACCAGCTTCCTGGGGCTGGACGAGAGTGCGCTCGCGGAACTCGGCCCTGCGACGGTGGCGCTGGCGGAGGCGGAGGGGCTGCCCGCGCACGCCCGCTCGGTCGCGCTGCGGTTGCGCCTGAACCGACCTGAAAACTGAGATTTACCGGCCGGAAAACTGATACACGAGGAGAGCATGATGTTTCGTCGCCGTGTCGCCGCCCTGCTGCTCATGCTGGGCATGCCGCTGATGTCGCCGCTCTGCGCGCAGGTGGTGGTGCCGGACGACGACTATGCCGCCGATCCGGTCGGCATCGTCGAGAAACCCTGCGTGTTCCACCCCGCGCCGATCGACGACAAGACCAAGGCGGCGTGGCGGCTGCACCTCGCGACGCGCGATTTCGGCGGTCTGTGCCGCTACGCCGCCGACGACGCGCGCCTGATCGCGGCGAAGACGCCGGTGCGGATCGTGTTCCTCGGTGATTCGATCACCGAGGGTTGGGCGCAGAAGGACCCGGCGTTGTTCCAGAACGGCGTCGTCGGACGCGGCATCGGCGGGCAGACGACACCGCAGATGCTGGTCCGCTTTCGGCAGGATGTGATCGACCTTCACCCGAAAGCGGTGCACATCATGGCCGGCACCAACGACATCGCGGGCAACACCGGCGCCGCGACGATGGCGACCGTCACCGGCAACATCCGCAGCATGGCCGAACTGGCCAAGGCGAACGGCATCCGCGTCGTCATCGCCTCCGTCCCCCCCGCCGCCGCATTCCCCTGGGCGAAGGACAAGCAACCCACGCCGCAGATCGCCGCGATCAACGCGTGGGCGAAGGGGTATGCGGCGGCGAACGGATTTCAGTGGGTCGACTATCACCCCGTCCTCGCGACCACGGCCGGCGCGATGAAGCCGGGGCTTGCCAGCGACGGCGTGCATCCGACCGAGGCCGGCTACGCGGCGATGCGCCCGGTCGCCCTCGCCGCGATCGCCCGCGCGACGCGATAGGGGACGAGGCCACTTGAAGCCGGCGGTCGGCATGCCGGGCATCCCGCGATAGCCCAACCCGTCGTGTCCCCGCGAAGGCGGGGACCCAGTGAGCCGGACGGGTCTACGCCTGCGGAACCAAGCGGTGAGCTCCCGCCTTCGCGAGAGCACGGATGTCTGACAGCGCAACCGCGTATCCGCTCAGCCCCCTCTATGATCCACCCCGGCGAAGGCCGGGGTCCAGTTGCCGCCAAGGCCGTGAGTCTCTCCAACTTCGCCGATACTGGACCCCGGCCTTCGCCGGGGCGGTGCGGTAATGAGAACATACCGCGTGACGCGAGCATGCCGACCCACACCCCAACCCGTCATTGCGAGGAGCGGAGCGACGCGGCAATCCAGAGCCGCGAGCGCCGGACGGGATTGCTTCGCTGCACTCGCAATGACGGCAGCAGGCAGCCCCCTCAAAACACCGGCTTCACCTCCGCGTCCGGCAGGGTCACGCCCAGCACCCGCGCGATCGACGGTGCGATGGCGCGCATGTCGACCACGCCCAGGCCACCGTGCCGGATCCCCGGCCCCGCCACGATCAGCGTCGACCGCATCGCCGGATCGCTCGGGACATAGCCGTGCATGCCCTTGTATGCGGCAGGCCTTACAATCGGCGCGGCCGGATCGCGCCCCGTCTCGTAGCCGGGCTGGAGCGCGACGAAGAAACTCGCCTCGCTCGCGCCGCCCGCCTTCGCCACCGCGCTGCGATCCATGACCGCGGCGATGTGGTAGGCGGAATCCGCCGCCGTCTTCGCCAGCACGCCCGCGACCTTCGCCACCAGCGCGGCGTCGTCCGGTCGCGCCAGCCGTACCGCTGCGGTGCCGCCCGCGAGCCAGGGCATCGCCTCCCATGCGGTCGGCTTTCCGTCCGCACCGAGCGTGATCAGCCCGGCGTCGAGGAACGGCTTGAACAGGTTGATGTCGGTCGCGATCGGCTGGAACCCGTGATCGGACACCAGCACGATCGTCACGTCCGGCATCGCCTTGCGCGCCGCGGCGACGAGTTGGCCGACCAGCTTATCGGTCTGTTCAATCGCGGCATTGGCAGCAGCAGAGCCGGGGCCACTGCGATGTTCCTCGTGGTCGATCCCGGCGAGGTAGACGGTGGTGAAGGCTGGCTTGCGCGCCGCGATCAGCGCGGCGGCGAAGCGGACGCGGTTGGCGTCCCCCTCGACGCTTTCGTCGATGCCCTGCGCATAGGACGTGCCAACCGCCTTCTCCAGTTCGGGCAACAGCCCCGGCGTCGCCAGCGCCGCGAGCAGCTTGGGATCGTCGGCGGTGCCGGTGCGCCAGATCTGCGGCAGGTTCGCGTCGATACCGGGCGCACCGACCGTGACCGGCCAGTGAACGTTGGCGGTCGTCAGCCCCTTCGCATGCGCCGCCGCCCACAGCGTCGGCACGCGCACGTCGCTGGCATACCAGTACCAGCCGGTCTGGTTCTTCGCGTCGGGATCGAAGGTCAGGTTGTTCGACACGCCGTGCTTCGCGGGCGAGACGCCGGTGACGAGCGTGGTGTGGCTGGGATAGGTCAGCGTCGGCAGCACGCCGATCACCCCCTCCGCCGACGCACCCTCCGCCGCGAGCGCGGTCAGCGCGGGCAATTTCATACCTCGCGCCTTCGCCTGCGCCACGTCGGCGGAGCGCAAACCGTCGAGCGAGATCAGCAGCACCGACGAGGCCGAAGCCTCGCCGGTCGTCAGCAGCGCCGCCGCCACGAACAGGAGACGCCGCAGCATCGTCAGAACCCCTTGCGTAGGGAGACGAAGAACTGGCGCGGCGCACCCGCCAGCAGCGTCTGGTTGTCGCCGCTCGCCCCGTACCCGTTGGAGCCGACCGTGGAGATATACTCCTTGTCGGTCAGGTTGGTCACGCTGCCCTCGATCGCCAGCCCACCCAGCGCGGGGAAGCGATAGCCGATGCTGGCATCGACCAGCACGCGCGCACCGACCGACTGATCGTTCAGGTAGGTGAAGTACCGCTTCGACATGTAATCCGCACCGGCGCGCGCGAAGAAGCTGCCATTGTCGAACACCAGTTCGCCCTTCGCCATATGCTCCGGCGTGTCGACCACGGTCTTGCCCTCGGTCGCGGTCAGCACCGCGCCGGCGACGTTGCGGACATCGTCCTGATACGTCGCCTTGTTGTACGAATAGCTGGCGAAGGCGGAAAAGCCGCCGGCGATCCGGTAATAAGCGGACAGTTCCGCGCCATAGCTTTCGACGCTGCCCGCATTGTTCAGCGTGGGCGGGTTGCCGATGATCCCAGCCCCGTTGGCGAAGGTCAGCAGCCGGTCGGAGAAGTCGACATAATAGCCGACCGCCGACAATTGCAGCCCGCCGGTGCGCAGGCGCACGCCACCCTCCGCGGTCTTCGACGTCTCGGGCTTCAGCGTCGTGCGGATCGCGTTGAACCCGACCTGCGTGATCGCGAACGGCCCCGTCGTCGCGGACGACACGAACGCGCGCATGTTCTCCGTGTAGCTCGCGAACACCTCCGCACCGCCGCCCAGGCGGAACACCGCGCCGACCTGAGGCAGGAACCAGTCCTTCGACTGGATCTCACCCGCGACCAGCGTACCGGTCGTCAGGTTCGCGCGGTTCTGGACGCGCATCCCCTTCCACCCGCCGTTCAACGTCAGGTCGCCCAGCGTCAGCGTATCGGCGATGTAATATTGCAACGTGAAGGTGTCGTACTTGCCGTCCCACTGGGTGGCGAACGGGTCCTTCTGGAATTCGAGCGTCTCGCGATTGGGCGTCGCGGCGCTGGTCATGCCGTAGAAGCGGCGCGCCTGCACGAACGTGTTGCTTTCGACCCAGCCGCCCAGCTCCAGCCGGTTGGCTCCCGTCTCGTACGCGAAGCGGGTCAGGTTGCCGGCGCGGTCGATGCCGTATTCGGTGGTGCGGAACGACAGCGGCGATGCCGTGGTGAGCGTGCCGCCATTGCCGTCCGGCGCGCCCGCGGGGGTGCCGACATAGGGCGTGATCCACGACCCCTGCCCCTTATTCTTGTGATAATAGCTGGTCGAGACGACCGACAATTCCGGCGACAGCTTCGCGTCGAAGGTCACGCCGCCCAGCCAGTCGCGGCGCAGGCCGCCCGCATCGTAATACACGTCGTCGATCGTGCCGATCCCCGACGGGAACGCGAGTCCCGCCGACGGGTAGGGCAAGGGCGCGGCACCGCTGCCGGCGCGCACGGTCTGGTTGGCGTAGATCTGCCCGAGTTGCAGCGCGAGCGGGTAATTGTCGCCGATATTGTCGTTGTTCAGGCCGCGACGACGGATGATGTCGAGGCTCAGATCCTGATAATCGGTCTCGCGCCGGTCGGAGAAGTTCAGGAAGGCGGTGATGCTGCCCAGCCCGGCGATGTCCTTGACGACCTTGCCGTTCGCCTGGTGCTGGCGCTGGTTGCCGTATCCCTTCCACTTGTCGGTCTGAAGAAAACCATAGCTCAGATACCCCTTCAGCCCGTCGCCGAGGTCGCCCGAATCGACGCGGACGAAGGCGCGATAGGTGTCGTCGCTGCCGTACGTGCCGGAACCGACGATATCGAACGCGTTGGACGGCGTGCGACTGACGAACTGGAGCGTGCCGCCGAGGTTGCTGGTCGACGCGGTGCCGATCGAGCCGGCGCCCTGCGCGACCGTGGTGCTGGCAAGGTTTTCGGAGATGATCGCGCGGCTGACGTGCAGGCCGTTGACGTTGCCGTAGCTCATGTCGCCCAGCGGCACGCCATCCAGCGTGAAGCCGAGCTGGTTCTGGTTGAACCCGCGCAGGCTGATCCGCGTCGACCATTCATACGCGCCGAACGCGTCCGACGACTGGAAGTTGACGCCGGGCAGCTTGGCGATCGCCTTCAGCGGCGACGTGCCGGGCGTCAGCCGCTCGAGATCGCTGGCGGTGACGGTCTGGACCTGACGGCTCTGGCCGAAGCCGAGCACGACGATGTCGCCGCCCGCCTGATCGGGAGTGGCCTGATCGTCGGGCGCTCGAACGGCCGGCGACGTGTCGGTGGCGGCAGGAACCGCAGCGGCAGCCTGCACGGACATCTCCTGTGCAACGGCAGCCTGCGCGAACAACGCCGCAGGCGCGACGCCCGCGAGCATCAGAAACTTGGCGATCATGGTCTTGGCCCCTTGGACGGATATGCTTCCCGGTGAGCGGGGCCATGTTCCCATCCGGTGACCGGGTCGTGACGCATCCGTGACGGATGCGTGACGCCCTACTTCATCGGCAGCTCACCAAAGCTGATCTTGATCCGGACCCAGCCGCCCAGGATCTTGCGGTTACCCTCGCGCGGGGGCAGCACGCGGAATTGCCACGCCGCCAGCCGCATCGCCCGCGCCAAGCCCGAGCCGACCGGAGACTCGGCCACCTGGCGGCAATTCTCGACGTGGTAATCCTCGATCATGCGACAGGCGATGATTGCATAGCTGCCCGCCGGCGCGCCGTTGGGCAGATAGCCGTCGAGCTCGGCCTGGGTCGGCCGGCGGTACCAGTCGACGTCGTACAATTGCTCGCCGCCCGGCCCGTCGCCGGGGCCATAGACCTTGCCGCTGCCCTTGCCGGTTCCTGCGGTTTCGGTGCCGGTATCCCCCTTGTCGCCCATCTTGCCGATGTCGGCGGCGTCGAACAGCTCCATGCCTCCGGGCAGCATCTTCAGCGGCACGGGGGCCGGGATCGGCGGCGGTGGCGGTACTACGGCCGGGCCGACCGGAGCCGCTGCAGGCGCCTTGCGCGCGGCGCTGGTGGACCGCGCGACGCTCTTCTGGGGGGTGGGCCGCGTCACATCGTTGGGCGCGGGATAGAGGCTGAAGGTCTTGGGATCGGGATCGACCTCTCGCAGCGGCGGCGGCTTCGGCGCGGCCCAGAACAGCGCGAGGATGATGAGGACATGCGCCACCAGCGCCAGGATCAGCGAGGCGGGCCGACGCCGACCGGGCGAGACGCGGTAACCCGATGCCATCGCCGATCGCCCTAGGATGTGGCGAACGCGGTCGCAATGGGGTTGGGTGCCGAGGGATGCGGACCGACGCTCAATCCTCCCGGCGCGGGCAGGTGGCGCGCCGCAGGCGTGACGGAGGGGCGGCCACAAGCGACAGGCCCGCGGCTGCCCCTCCACCAGCTTCGCTGGTCCCCCTCCCCGTGCCGGGAAAGATTCGAATCAGGCCAGCTTGCCCTCGAAATCGCTCGCGTCGTGGCGTTCGTGGAGCTGTTCCGCGGGATCGCCCATGATTCGGTTGACGATCCGCCCTCGCTTCACCGCCGGCCGTTCCCCGATGCGCTCGGCCCAGGCGACGACGTTGCCGTATTCGTGCGCCGACAGGAACTCCGCCGCCTCGTAGACCTTGTTCTGCACCAGCGCCCCGTACCACGGCCAGATCGCGATATCGGCGATCGTGTACTCGTCGCCCGCGACGTACGGCACCTCGCCGAGCCGGCGGTTCAGCACGTCGAGCTGGCGCTTCACCTCCATCGCATAGCGGTCGATCGCATATTCGATTTTCACCGGCGCATAGGCGTAGAAATGCCCGAAGCCGCCGCCCAGCAGCGGCCCGGCCCCCATCTGCCAGAACAGCCACGACAGCGTCTCCGCACGGGCGGCGCGGTCCGCGGGCAGAAACGCGCCGAACTTCTCCGCGAGGTAGACGAGGATCGATCCGGACTCGAAGACGCGCACCGGCTTCTCGCCGCTATGATCGACCAGCGCCGGGATCTTGGAATTGGGATTGGCGGAGACGAAGCCGCTGCCGAACTGGTCGCCATCCATGATGCGGATCAGCCACGCGTCGTACTCCGCGCCGGTGTGGCCCGCCTCCAGCAATTCCTCCAGCAGGATCGTCGCCTTCTGACCGTTTGGCGTGGCGAGCGAGTATAATTGCAGCGGATGTTTGCCGACGGGCAGGTCCTTGTCGTGCGTTGGCCCCGCGATCGGACGGTTGATGCTGGCGAAGCGGCCACCGGCCTCGCGGTTCCAGGTCCAGACCTTGGGCGGCTCGTAGCTGGTATCCGTCATTGGGGCTCCTTCGCAACAGTTGCGACCGGGCGTAATCTATGGTCCACCACCCCCGCCCTCAAGGAAGCGGCGGGAGAGAATGATGCTGAAGCACGGTCTGGCGGCATTTGCCGTTGCGGGAATGGGTGGCTTGCTGGTCGCCGGAACGACGCCGCTGGGCGCGCAGGCGGTGGCGAAGCGCACCGATCCCGCGATGATGGCCGCGATCGCCGCGCCGGAGCGCAGCGCCGCCAACCGCGCCCGCGACAAATACCGCCACCCGGCGCAGACGCTGGCGTTCTTCGGTGTCACTCCGGGCCAGACCGTGGTCGAGTTCCAGCCGGGTGGCGGCTGGTACACCGAAATCCTCGCACCCATGCTGTCGGCGCGCGGCCACTATATCGGCCTCACCGGCCAGAAGGGGCAGGAGGGGCTGACGAAGCTGCTCGCCGGCGGCGGTACCCGGTACAAGGGCGCGACGGCAGCGGCGCTGGACGTGGCCGCTGGAACGTCGACCGTGCCGGACGGATCGGTCGACACCGTGCTGACGTTCCGAAACGTCCACAATTTGATCATGCAGGGCGGACAGGCCGCACCGAACGCGTTCAAGGCGTTCCACCGCATGCTGAAGCCCGGCGGCACGCTGGGCGTGGTCGACCACCGCCTGCCAGAGGGCATGGACTCGGCGGCGGAGATGAAGAGCGGCTATCTGAAGCGGTCGACGATCGTGAAGCTGGCACAGGATGCGGGCTTCAGGCTGGCCGGCGAGAGCAAGGTCAACGCCAACCCGCGCGATACGCATGCCTGGCCGGACGGCGTGTGGACGCTGCCGCCGACGCTGCGGCTGGGCGACACCGACCGCGCCAGATACGTCGCGATCGGCGAAAGCGACCGCATGACGCTGCGGTTCGTCAAGGCGAAGTAGCGGTTTTCACGCCCTCCCCTTCAGAAGAAGACCCTTGCTCCCCTTCCCTTGGGGAGGGGCTGGGGGAGGGCTTCGCCGCGGGCGACCCGCCAAGGCTCCACCCCACCCCGTCCCTCCCCTGAAGGGGAGGGAGAAGCGCGAGGACGTCAGGCCTTCCGAGCCCGCCCCGTCTCAGCCCGCCGGCTTCGCCCCGATCTTGATCCCCGCCGCCATCGGCTGGCTCGGCGGCAGCGCGAGTTCCCCCGCCGGGAAACCGTTCGACTGGAAGATATACGCCTCGATATCGGCGACGGTCTTGCCGCTCAGGCTGCCCGGCGCGTTCAGCGGCATCGTCGTCTGGATGCGCCCGAGCAGGTCGCCCGCCGACGTGTTGTTCCAGTTGTTCAGGAAGCCGCTGCCCGTCAGCGCCGGCGCGACGTCGATCCCCGAGAGCGAGTCGCCGTGGCATGCGGCGCAGTTCGCCGCATAGGCGGCCTTGCCGCGCGTCGCCTGTTCGGCGGTGTAGACGCCGCTCCACACGCTGCGTTCGCTCGCCTGCGCATTGGCGACGACGGCGGCCCCGAACATCGTGGTCGCCGCGGCGAGCAGCCACAGGCCGCGAGTCTTGTCGATCATGGTCATCACGCTACTCCCGGAAGCCGATACGCGACCAGCTCGGCACTGTAGTTGCCGCCACCAATCGCGACGACGATATATTGTTTGTTCGCAAGTCGATAGGTCATCGGTGAGCCGCTTTGCGGGGCGGACATGTACACCGCGCCCTTCTCCTCCCCGGTGGCCTTGTCGTACGCGCGCAGCATCGCGCCGCGCACGCCGTATTCGTTGGTGTAGAACCCTGCCTCGCCACAGATCACCAGCGTCTTGGTCACCAGCGGGCCGAGGTTGCCGGCGCGACCGGTGCGCGGGATCTTCAGCCCCTTCAGCTTGGGGTGGTTGCGGACGTTGTCCGGCGTCTCCCCGTGCGCCACCTGCCACGCGATGTCGCCCTTGGTCAGGTCGATCGCGGTGATCCGCCCATAGGGGGGCTTGAGCAGCGGCAGGCCCTGTACCGCCAGATACCCCGGCGGCGGCGCCTGCACCCCGCCCGGCGCGCCACCCGGCGGTGGCGCGACCGGCGGTGCGCCGGTGTTGGCCGTACCCGGAGGGGCACCAGCAGCGGCCGGCGGTGCACCCGGTGGCCGCGCACCGGCGGGCATCGGCGCGCCCATCGCGGTCTGCGGCCGCACGCCCGATCCCGCGATCCCGTGCACCTGCGGGAATTCGGATACGTTCATATCGGTGTTCGGGACGATCCCGACCACCGACGGTTGCGTCTTCGAATAGACGTAGACGGTGTGCGTTTCGGGATCGTAGCAGCCACCGGGCCAGTTGGTCCCGCCCTGGATACCGGGATTGGTGATCGTCCCCCAGCGGCCCGGCTTGCTGACCACGGGCGGCGTGTAGAGCGGGCCGATCTTGTACGACTTCACCATTTCTACCGCCTCGGCGCGCAGCTCTGGCGTGAAGTCGATCAGGTCATCGATCGTCACGCCCTGCATGTCGTAGGCGGGCGGCTTGCTGGGGAAGGGCTGCGTCGGCGCATACCATTCGCCGGGCACATCGCCCGCCTCCACCTTGCGCTCGACGATCGGCCAGATCGGTTTCCCCGTCTCGCGGTTCAGGACGTAGAGGAACGCCTGCTTGGTGGGCTGGGCCAGCGCCTTGACAATGCGGCCCTTGACCGGGATGTCGCACAGGATCGGTGCGCAGGGAATGTCGCGGTCCCACAGGCCGTGATGGACGAGCTGATAATGCCAGCGGCGCACACCCGTTTCCAGGTCGAGTGCGACGATCGATTCGCCGAACAGCGCATTGCCGCGGCGGAACATGCCCATCTCGTCACCGGTCGGCAGTTCGACGGGAATGTAGACCAGCCCGAGCTGCTCGTCCGCCGACATCTCCGCCCAGACGCCGCCGTTGCCGGCCTCGTCCGCATCGCCGTTCAGCCAGCTGTCGTAGCCATACTCGCCCTTTTTCGGGATGGTGTGGAAGATCCACTTCCGCTTGCCGGTCCGCACGTCGAATCCGCGGACATAGCCCTTCACGTTCTTGCGCACCGCCGGCACGTCGCCCGCAGTGTGCGCAGCCCCGACCACCACCGTGTCGCGGGCGACCAGCGGCGTCGCGTGCAGCCCGACGTCGGCGGTTTCCAGATCGAGTTCCTGATCGAAATCCTTCTTCAGGTCGACGATGCCGTTCACACCGAATTCGGGGTCGGGAACCCCCGTCGCCGCGTCCAGCGAGACGAGTTGGTACCCCGTCGTCACGTACAGCACGCGTTCCTTGACGCCGTCCGTCCAGTAGGAGCAGCCATGCCCGGACAATTGCCGCGGCGAGTTCAGCGCGCGCTGTCCCTCGTCCAGCCGGTGCATCCACAACAGCTCGCCGCTCGCCGCATCCAGCGCGATGCAGTCGCGTCGCGATCCCGCCGGCAGGAACAGCCGTCCCTTGACCAGCAGCGGCGTCGGTTCGAATTGGTACTCCTTGCGCGCGCCGAACACGTCGGTCTTCACGCTCCAAGCGATTTCCAGATCGCCGAAATTGGCGGCGTTGATCTGGTCCAGCGGCGAATAGCGCGTGTTCGCCACATCCGCCGCATAGTGACGCCACTCTGTGTCGGGCAGCGAGGCCGCCGTCGCCTGCACCGCTGCACCCGCCCGCGCGCCGAGCGTCATGACGAACACGGACGCGGCGGTGCCGCTCAACAGGTGACGGCGGGAGATATCGGACATGGTGCTCACCAGCTCACGGCGATGTACTTCGCCTCGCAATATTCGATCAGGCCGTGATGCGATCCCTCGCGGCCCAGCCCGCTTTGCTTGACGCCGCCGAACGGGGCGGCGGCATCGGACACCAGCCCGCGATTGACCGCGACCATGCCGCATTCGATGCGGTCGGCGATCTTCAGCGCGGTCTTCAAATTCTCGGAATAGACGTACGCGGCCAGCCCGTATTCGGTGGCGTTGGCCAGCGCGATCGCCTCTTCCGGATCGTCGAACGGAATCACCGCCGCAACCGGGCCGAACACCTCGTTATCGAGGATTTCGGAGCCGGGCTGAACATTGGCGATCACCGACGGCGGATAGAAATAGCCGTCACCCTCGATCGCCTGCCCGCCCAGCCGCACCTCGGCACCCTTCCCGACCGCGTCGCCGACCAGCCACACGATCTTGTCCACGGCCTTGCGGTTGATCATCGCGCCGCATTGCGTCGCCGCCTCGATGCCCGGACCGACCTTCATCGCGCCCATTTTCTCGACCAGCTTGGCGACGAACGCGTCGTGGATACCGCGCTGTACGTAGAAGCGGTTGGCGGCGGTGCAGGCCTCGCCCGCATTGCGCATCTTGGCGATCATCGCGCCCTCGACCGCCGCGTCCAGATCGGCATCGTCGAGCACGATGAACGGTGCATTGCCGCCCAGTTCCATCGACGAACTGACGACCGAATCCGCCGCCTCGCGCAGCAGCAGGCGGCCGACCTGCGTCGATCCGGTGAAGGACAGCTTGCGCACGCGCGGATCGTGCAGGATCGCACTGCACACCGGGCCGGGCTTGCTGGTGTTGACCACGTTCACGACGCCCGCCGGCACGCCCGCGCGGCGCATGATCTCCGCCACCGCGAGCGCCGTCAGCGGCGTCTCCGCCGCCGGTTTCAGGATGCAGGTGCACCCCGCCGCCAGCGCCGGCGCGATCTTGCGCGTCGCCATCGCGGCCGGGAAATTCCAGGGCGTAATCAGCAGCGATACGCCGATCGGCTGATACTGGACGAGGATGCGGTTACCGCCCGACGGGGAGATGCCGAGTTCGCCGTTGATGCGCACCGCCTCCTCCGCATACCAGCGGAAGAATTCGGCCGCATAGGCGACCTCGCCCCGCGCATCGCTCAGCGCCTTGCCGTTCTCCAGCGAGATCAACTGCGCCAGCCACTCCTGCTCGGCCATCATCGCGTGGAAACAGGCGAGCAGGATGTCGGCGCGCTTGCGTGGAGCGGTCGCCGCCCAATCGGCCGCCGCCGCCGCCGCGGCATCGACCGCGGCGATCCCCTCCGCGATGTCGCCGTCCGCGACGCTCGTCAGGATGCTGCCGTTCGCCGGATCGTCGACGTCGATCCGCGCGCCGCTCGCCGCCTCCATCCACTGTTCGCCGATCAGCAGGCCGGTGGGGATCGCGAACGGTCCGTCGCGACCATGCGCAGGCGGCGGGGTATAGGTGGTGCCGGTCATGTCGTTGCCTTGTCGTTCAAGCAGCATGGAGGGAGGCCCGGTCGCCGGCGAACGCCGCGCGCGTGATGGTCTGCATCGCCGCCAGGTCGAGCGGCCGGGGGTTGTTCTTGATCAGACGCGCGGCGTTCAGCGAATATTCGGCGACGTAATCCTGCTGGTCCGCGCGCAGGCCCAGCGCCTCGAGCGACGGCGGGATTTCGATCTTCGCGAACAGCTCCGCCACCGCTTCGATGAAGGACTGCGAGCGATCGGCGGCGGTCGCGCCACCGATCCCGACCAGCTCCGCCAGCTCCGCAAAGCCGTCCGTGCAGGCGGGGCGATTGAACTGCATCACGAACGGCAGCAGCGTCGCGACGCCCTGCCCATGCGCGGTGTGCGTCAGATTGCCGACCGGATATTGCAACGCGTGCGCCGCAGCGGTCCCGGCGGTCCCGAACGCGCAACCGGCGGCGAGCGAGGCGAGCATCACGCCCTCACGCGCTTCCATGTCGCTGCCGTCGACGAACGCACGCTCCAGATACCGGAAGATGTTGGTCACCGCCAATTTGGCGAAATGATCCGACAGCATGTTCTTGCCGACGAACACATGCTCCTCGGTCAACATCGCGTCGACCGGGCGGGCCAGCGTCGTGTACGCCTCCACCGCATGCGTCAGCGCGTCCGCCCCCGAAAAGGCGGTCAGACCCGGCGGGCAGGTGACGGTCAGCTCGGGGTCGCAGATCGCGATCTGCGCGATCAGGTGGGGGCTGGCGATGCCGACCTTCGCGCCGCGTTCCTCGTCGGCGACGACCGCGACCGGCGTCGCTTCCGATCCGGTGCCGGAGGTCGTCGGCACCGCGACCAGCGGGATCACCGGGCCGGGCACCGCGAACTCGCCGTAATAGTCGCGCACGCTGCCGCCGTGGGTCAGCAGCACCGCGACGACCTTCGCCAGATCGAGCGAACTGCCGCCGCCGATGCCGATCACCACGTCGGCCCCGTAGCCGCTGCCCTGCGCGACGCACGCATCGATCGAGCGCAGCGGCAGGTCGGGGATCGTGCCGTCGAATACCCGCGTCTCGACGCCGTGCGCGGTCAGGTCGTCGACCATCGCCGCGAACTCGGGCTGCGCCGCCTGCCGCTCGTCGGTACAGATCAGCGCGCGCCGACCGACGCGGGCGGTGGCGGAGCCCAGCGCCGCGCGCTGCCCGCGGCCGAACAGGATGCTGCGGGGCAGGCGCAGCGCGCCGAACATGGGAGCGATGTCGGTCACCGGGCGCTGCCGGTCTTGAGGTAGGCGATCACGTTGGCGCGGTCCTGTGGATTGGCGATCGGCGCGGCCATCATCTTCGTGCCGGGCACCGTCTTCGTGGGGCCGCTGAGGAAGCGGGAGAGGTTGGCCTCGTCCCATTTCAGCCCGGCGGCTTTCATGGCGGGGGAATAGCGATAGGTCGGCAACGATCCCGCCCGCCGTCCGACGACGCCGACGAGGTTGGGACCGATGCCGCTGACGCCGGTCGGGGCCAGCGAATGACACCCGGCGCAGCGCGCGAACACCGTCTTGCCCTTGACCGGATCGGCGGCGGGCAGCGGCGCGGCGTTCGTCGCCACGCCGCCGCCAGCAGCGATCGCGACGACGGCGATACCGCCCGCGACGGCGAACATTCCGACCATCGATCGACCGTTGTGGAAACGCGTCATGCGGCGACGACCTCCTCGGGCACGTAAAGCCGGCGCGAGGCGTCGATCCACAGGAACAGGATGGCGGCGATCAGGCACAGCACCGCCAGCACCATGAAGGCGGGGAACCAGCCGCTCATCGTCACGATATAGCCGGTGACCGCGGCGGCGATCGCCGCGCCCAGATTGCCCAGCGTGTTCATGACCGCGGACACCGATCCGGCGAACTCGCCGCCGATATCCAGCGTCACCGCCCAGGACACGCCGACCGTCAGCTCCAGCCCGAACAGCGCGACGCAGAAACACGCGATGCTGGGGATCGGCGCGTCGAGGGCCGCGGCCAGCGGGATCATCGCCGCCGCGGTCAGGAACCCGATCACCGCGATCACCCGGCGCGCCAGCTTCAGCCCGGCCCCGCGCTTGACCAGCAGGTCGGACGTCCACCCTCCGGCGAGATCACCGAGCACGCCCGCCATCAGCGGCATGCTGGCGAACAATCCCATCACCGCGATGTCGAACCCGCGCGTGTCGTGGAGGTATTTCGGAAACCACGTCAGGAAGATGTTGATGCAATAGGCGTAGCAGAAATACATCGCCGACAGCAGCCAGAGCTGGGGATTGGCGAGCAGGCGACGCCACGGCACCTTCGCGCGCGCGGGTCCGCTACCCAGCGCGTCCTCGATCATCGCGCACTCGGCGGCATTGACCGACCGGTGCGTGCGCGGCGTGTCGCGATAGTACCAGAACCACAGCAGCGCCCACGCGATACCGACCACCGCGAACAGCAGGAACGGCATGCGCCAGCCGAAATCGACGATCAGCAGGGCGACGAACACCGGCGTCACCGCCCCGCCCAGCCGCGCGCCGGCATGCGTCAGGCCCTGTGCCCATCCGCGCTCCGCCGGCAGCATCCACCGCGACAGCGAGCGCGTGGCGATCGGGAACGCCCCCGCCTCGCCCATCCCGAACAGGAACCGGCACACCATCATCGACCCGGCCGAAAACGTCAGCGCGGTCGCGGCAGTGAAGGTCGACCACCAGAGCACCACGCCGGTCAGCGCGCGGCGCGGCCCGAACCGGTCGCCCAGCCAGCCGCCCGGGATCTGGAAAAAGGCATAGGCGAATTGGAACGACGCGAAGATCCACCCCATCGTCACCAGCGAGAAGCCGAACTCCTTCTGGATCGACGGTGCCGCGGTCGCGATGACGACCCGGTCCATATAGGTGATGAGGTAGGCGAGGACGGTCAGCCACAACACGACATGCCGCACGCGCGTCGGCCGCACCGATGCAGCACCGTCGCCGACGCGGGGAACGGCCGCCGACGGCACGATCGTGTCGGTGATGCCCGCCCCCGCGACGCTCACGGCTTCGCGGCTCCGCAGGCATCCGCCGCCCGGCCGACGCAGGTCTGCCAGATGGTCGGCACCTTGCGCCCGGCGATATAGACGGAGGAGATCGCCCGCGTGTTGCGGATGTCGGCAACGGGATCGCGGTCGAGCACGAGCAGATCGGCCCATTTGCCCTTCTGCACCGTGCCCGCCTCGTTCGAGCCCAGGAAGCTGGCGTTGGTCCCGGTCGCGGCGGTGATCGCCTGCAACGGGGTCACGCCCGCCTTGACCATCAGCTCCATTTCCCAATGGGCGAAATAGCCGGGGAATCGCGCGGTCGGCCCGCTGTCGGTGCCCATCCCGTACTTGACGCCCGCTTTCGCCTCCGCCGCGAAGCTCGCCATCGCGTTGGTCAGCACCTTCGGATACTTCGGGAAGGTCGGCGACGCGGCGAGCCGCTGCTGCCGCTCGTCGCTTTTCAGCGTCGCGACGGTCGACGGTGCGACCCCACGCGAGAAGAACGGATCGTCCACGAACGGTAGCAGCGTGTACGTGAAGCTGGCTTCGCGGCTCAGCGTCGACGCCAGCTGCCACGTACCACGCGCCTTCATCGCCGCGATCAGCGGCGCATCCGCGACGCGGTCGCGTACCTGATGCATGAACACGTCGACGCCCTCGCGCGTCAGTTCCGCGGCGTTGTCGTAATAGAAGATGTGCGCCGCCGCCTTTTTGTCGGCCTTGTGCGCGGCGGCGATGACGGCGGTGCTGACCGGATAGGGCATGCGCTCCGCAATGGTGCCGAACTCGTCGTCCATCCACAGTTTGACGAAGTCGTCGCCCTTGGCCGTCTCGCGCTCGACCATCGCGGTCGCTTCCGCGGGGGTCGCGACCGACTGGTCCAGACCGGGCACGCCGCCATAGCTGCCCTTGAACACCACGCCGCGCCCGGCGGTATAGGCGCGCGCCATCTCGACCCGGCCGATCCGCCGCTGGTCGGCGATGACGTCGTGGATCGTGTCGCCGTCGGTGCCCAGCGTGTAGACCGACGTCACGCCGTAGGCCGCGTACAGGCGAAGCTGCGCCTCGATATTGGCGCGGTCATAGTATTTGGTGAAGTTCTGGTCGACGCCGTTCACCAGCCCCAGGTGCACGTGGCTGTCGATGATGCCCGGCATCAGGTATTTGCCGCGCAGGTCCTCGCTGGTGGCGGACTTGGCCGCGGCCGGTCGCCGGCCCGACGGCCCTACCCAGGTGATGCGACCGTCCGTCATCACCAGCGCCTGATCCGCCACCGGGGCGCGGCCGGTGCCGTCGATCAGCGTGAAATGGTCGAGGACGACGGTTTCGGCAAAGGCTCCCCCGCTCAGGCACATCGTCGAGATCGCCGCACCGAGGCGGATCGCTGTGTATACCCGGCGACTTGGGCGAATCCGCCGCATCGCTTACCTCTCCATGTCATATCCTATATGATCTGGTTAGGCAGCGTCGCGGAGGCTGTCAAGCGGGCGTAACGTCCATCCGCGGTGGAGATCAGTCCGTGGTCGGCGTGGTTTCCGCCAGCACGCGATCCATCCGCATCTGCGACCGCTCCAGATGATAGCGGACGGCTTGCTCGGCCGCCGCGGGATCGTGCGCGACCAGCGCGTCGATGATCTTGCGGTGCTCCTCCGCCGCCTCGTTGGGTGCGTTCGTCGCATACAGCGCGCGGAAGATATGCAGATGCGCGTGCAGCCGGTCGATCGCTTCCTCGATCAGGCGATTGCCGCTGCCGGTCGCGATCAGGCGGTGCAGCTTGGCGTCCGCCTCGGCGAACCGCGAATAGGCGCGCGCGTCGCCCGCCACCACGCTCGACATGTCGCGATCGATCGCCTCCAGAATCGCGATCGAGGCATCCGTCATCGCCTCCGCCGCGCGCGCCGCGGCATAGGGCTCGATCAACTGGCGCAGCGTGTACAGGTCGCGCACCTCGTCGCGCGTCATCTGGGGGCTGGCGCGATAGCCGACGTTCGGCATCTTGAAGACCAGCTTCTCCGCCTCCAGCTGGCTCATCGCCTCCCGCACGGGGGTCTGCGAAATGCCCAGCTGCCGCGCGACGGTGTCGATCGCGATCCGCTCCCCCGGCGCGATCGACAGGCTCATCAATTGCGTCAGCAGATATTCGTACGCGCGCTCGACCATCGTCGGGCCGGGCACCGGCTTCGCCGCACGCGTGCGGGCCGGCACCGGGATAGTTTGTTCAATCTGCCGCACAGCCAAGGGATCACCACCCGGTTCGAGTTCGTGAAATCATATAGGTTTTTGGCTTTTGAAGTAAGCGGATTTTGCTTGTGGGGTGGGAACGTTACCTGCGAACGAATACAATATTCTATCGCTCCCGTTCCGGTTACGGCAGGCGAAACGACGATCGTCAGGAGTATCGATGACGCGCCTTCTCCGCCCCCTGACGATTGCCCTCCTCCTCGTATCGCCTGCCTTCTCGCAGACCGCCAACCCGGCGGAGTGGGAGCAGCCGACCGTCATCCGTCAGGGTGCGGAGCCGATGCACGCGACGTTCGACGGGTTCGAGACGCGGCGCGGCGCACTGTCCCGCGACGTCGCGAAGTCCCGCTATCATGTGTCGCTCGACGGCGCGTGGCGGTTCCGCCTGTCGCCCACTCCGGAAAGTCGGCCGACCGGGTTTCAGCGGCCCGATTACGACGTGTCCGGCTGGGGCACGATGCAGGTACCCGGCATCCTTCAGGCGGCGGGCCACGGCGGCCCGGTGTTCGTCGGCAGCGGCTATCCGTTTCCGCGCAACCAGCCTTGGATCGACCACAAGCTCAACGAGGTCGGATCGTACCGCCGCGACTTCGTCGTGCCGCCGCATTTCGCCGGCCGCCGCCTGCTGCTGACGGTCGGCGCGGCGGGCGCGGCCTATTACATCTGGGTCAACGGCGTCCGCGTCGGCTATTCGGAGGACTCCAAGCTCCCCGCCGAGTTCGACGTCACCGCCGCCGCGAAGCCCGGCCGTAACAGCGTCGCGATCGAACTCTACCGCTATGCCGACGGCAGTTACCTGGAGGATCAGGACTTCTGGCGCGTCAACGGGTTCGAACGCAGCGTCACGCTCTACGCCGCCCCCGAGACCCGGTTGCGCGACCTGTCGGTCGTGGCGGGGCTCGATCCAGCCTATCGCGACGGCACGCTTGCGCTGAAGGTCGACGTGGCCGGCGAGACGCGTCCGACCCGCGTCCGCGCGACGCTACTAGACGGCAAGACGCCGATCCTGACCCGCGACGGCGACGTCACGAGCGGCGGCGTCACCCTGAACGGCACGATCCCCGCCGTCCGCCGTTGGACCGCGGAAACCCCGGAACTCTACACGCTGCTTGTCGAACTGCTCGACGCCGACGGGAAGCTGATCGAGGCGACCAGCCGTCGCGTCGGCTTCCGCACCGTGGAGGTCGCGGGCGGCGAGGTCCGCGTCAACGGCCGCCGCATCATGATCCGCGGCGTCAACCGCCACGAACACGACCCCCGCACTTTCCGCATCGTGTCGGAGGCGACGATGCGCCGCGACATCGAACTGATGAAGCAGGCCAACATCAACGCGGTGCGCACGTCACACTACCCCAACGACCCGCGCTGGTACGACCTCGCCGACGAATACGGCCTGTATGTGATGGACGAGGCCAATATCGAGAGCCACGGTTATCTCAGCCTGTCGCAGGAGCGGAACAACGACCCCTCCGTCCTGCTCGGCAACGATCCGAGGTGGCAGCCCGCGCATCTCGACCGCGTCCAGCGCATGGTCGAACGCGACAAGAACCATCCGTCGATCATCTTCTGGTCGCTGGGCAACGAGACCGGCATCGGTTCGAGCTTCGAAGCCGCGGCGAAATGGGTGAAGGCGCGCGACCGCACCCGCCTCGTCAGCTTCCTCGGCTGGAGCATGAGCGGGTGGCGGCACCCGGTGAACACCTATGTCGATATCTTCGCGCCGATGTACGACGATATCGGCAAGATCGCCGACTATGCCGAACAGCCCGGCCTGACCCAGCCGCTGATCCTGTGCGAATACGCCCACGCGATGGGCAACAGCCTCGGCAACTTCGCCGATTACTGGGAGGTCTTCCGCAGCCACAAGAAACTGCAAGGCGGCTTCGTCTGGGACTGGGTCGACCAGACTATCATTGAAAAGGACGCGAAGGGCCGCGAATATTGGGCACAGGGGCCGGACTTCGCCAACAAGGGCGGGGACGACAGCCCGGTCGGCGACGGCGTGATCCGCTCCGACCGGACGCCCGACCCCGAATATTACGAGCTGGCCAAGGTGCAGTCGCCGATCGCGTTCGAACAGATGCGGCCGGGCTTTGCGGTGACCAACCGCCACGATCATATCGACCTCTCGCGCTTCACCCTCGACTGGACGATGATGGAGGACGGCCGCGCCGTCGCGACGGGGAGCATACCGACACCGCTTTTGGCCCCCGGCGAGCGCGCGCCGCTAAACTTCCGACCGCCTGCGGCCCAGAAACCCGACGCCGAACGAATCCTCGTCCTGCGCGCGCGGGCGAAAGCGGGCGCGATCCCGATGGTCCCTGCCGGCTATGTCGTCGGCTGGGAACAGTTCCCGCTGACCGCCCCCCGCGCGCTCGCCCCCTCTCCCGCTACATCGGTGCGTCCCACCGAAGCGGCAGACGCCCTGACGCTCGCCGCCGGCGACGCGGTGCTGACGATCGACCGCGCGACGGGGCTGGTGCGACGCTATGCCCGTAACGGCCGCACGCTGCTGACCGGCGGCGCACCCGATTTCTGGCGCGCACCGACCGACAACGACATCGGCACCGGCGTGACGAAGTCGCACGCGATGTGGAAGCAGTTCTCCGAAAACCGCCGCGTCTATGCGGTGGCGGCAGAGGGCGACGCCATCGTCGTGCACCACGACATGGGCGTGGGGTCGGTCAAGACGGTCACGCGCTGGACGATGGCGACCGACGGCACCGTCCGCGCCGACGTACAGTTCACGCCGATCCGCGACACGCTTCCCGACCCCTTGCGCGTCGGCCTGACCTTCGCGACGCCACCCGCGCTCGACCATGTCCGCTGGTACGGTCGGGGGCCGCAGGAAACCTATCCCGACCGCAAGACCGGCGGCCAGATTGCGATCTGGCAGGGCGCGCTCGCCGACCAGTATCACGGCTATGCCCGCCCGCAGGATTCCGGATCGAAGCAGGACGTACGCTGGGTCGCACTATCGGGAAGCGGCACGCCCTCGCTGCGCGTCACCGGCGCGCAGCCGCTGGCGGTCAACGCCCTGCCCTTTCTCTATTCGGACCTCAGCACGGCCAGGCACAGCAGCGACATCCGCCCGCACGGCGACGGCACCTTGCTGATCGACGCCGCGCAGGCGGGCGTCGGCGGCGACACCGGCTGGAGCCTCGATGGCCGCCCCCACATGCCATATCGCATCCCGCTGAAGCCGCTCCGCTGGTCGTTCACGATTGGCGCGGATCGCTAACCGCCGGCGAACGTCGATCCGGTTTAAGCGCTGGCGTCTGCAGCCGGGTTGCGCTCTACTCCACCTGTCTTCGGGGGAGGGTGGCATGAATACATCGATGGGCACCGTTGCGGCACTGGCGTTGGCGGCGCTGGCAGGATGTGGCAACAGTGGTGACGCGCCCGGTAATGCGACTGCCACGACCACGACCGCCACCTGGAACGCCGAGGACGCCTGCGCCATCCTCGACAAGAATGTCGCGGCGGCGGCGTTGGGCATCGGCGTCACGAAGACCGAACTCGGCAGCGTATCGCCCGCGGCCGAGGGACGCGCGGCGTTTTCGATGTGCACCTACACGCTGGCCGACGGTGGCCAGATGATGCTGCTCACCCGCACCGCCCCCAATGGCGACTTCGCGTCGTCGGATGTCGAGGCCTCGCGAACCGCCGACGGCACGATGCCCCCCGCCAGCGACGTACCGGGTCTCGGCCGCGCCGCCCTGTGGCGGGATCAGGGCGCACAGTTGCAGGTGTTCCTCGACGACAGACGCTATGTGGCGATCAACCTGTCCGGCCCGTCCGCCACCGGTGACGCGAAGGGCCGCACTATCGCAGTAGCCAAGAAAATGCTGTAATCCGTGCGAGTTGGTCAGAAAAGCGGAAGAGGATAGCCGGTGGAGATCGAACGACGTGACGTGTTGCTGTCCGCTGCGGCGCTGGCGATCGGCATGGCCGCCCCCGCCTGCGCCGCCGCTCCGCGCAAGCTGGGCTATGCGATCGTCGGCCTCGGCTATTACGGGCTGAAGGTCATCATCCCGAAATTCGCCGACTGCGAACACAGCCGGCTGGCCGCTGTCGTCAGCGGCGACCCGATCAAGGCGCGGCGCGTCGCCGCCGAACACGGCCTCGATCCGAAATCGGTCTACAGCTACGCCGATTTCGACCGCATCCGCGACAATCCCGATGTCGACATCGTCTATGTCTGCCTGCCCAATTCGATGCACGCCGAATACACGATCCGTGCGGCCAAGGCGGGCAAGCACGTGCTGTGCGAAAAGCCGATGGCGATCTCCGTCGCGGAGTGCGAGGCGATGATCGCCGCCTGCCGCCGCGCCAATCGCCAACTGATGATCGGCTATCGCTCGCATTTCGAGCCGCACAATCTGGAGGCGATGCGCCTTGCCCGCACCGGCGCAGCGGGCAAGATCCGCTACGTCCGCTCCGAACACGGCTTCGTACAGGGCGATCCGCAGGCGTGGCGACTGAAGAAGGCGCTGTCGGGCGGCGGATCGCTGATGGACATGGGAATCTACAGCCTTCAGGCGGCGCGCTACATGACCGGTGAGGAGCCGATCGCCGTCACCGCGCGCGAGTCCACCGACCGTCGCGATCCGCGCTTCACGGAGGTCGAGGACATCATCGACTGGACGCTGGAATTCCCCTCCGGTGCGATCGCCAGTTGCCAATCGATGTACAGCGCCAACCAGAACCACATCCTGCTGATGGGCGACAAGGGCCGCATCGAGCTGGAGCCGGCGACGCGCTACGACGGCAACCAGATGTGGACCGGCCGCGATGGCCGCGAACAGCAGGTCCAGCCGCCCTCGGCCAACCGCTCGCAATTCGTCGGCCAGCTCGACCACATGGCCGAATGCGCCACCACCAACCGCGAACCGATCGTCTCCGGCGCGGAAGGGTTGCGCGACATCCGCATCGTCGAAGCCATCTACCGCTCCGCCCGCGAAGGAAAGACGGTGCGGCTGTAGCCTCTTCTCCCCTCCCCTTCAGGGGAGGGGCCGGGGGTGGGGCAGTGCCGCGGGCGACCCGCTGGCGACGAGGCCACCCCCGCCCTTCGACGACACGAACTAGCTACCGCTGCCGCCCCGCAACGGCTCCACCACCGCCGAGATATCGCGCTCGCCGAACCCCTCGCGCTCCGCCGTCAGGAACCGCTCGCGTGCCGCAGCGGCGAGGTCCGAGGTGATCCCCAGCCCCGCCAGCGTCTGCCCCGCATAGCCCAGATCCTTCGCCATCAGCGGCACGTAGAAATGCGGATCATACTCGCGCGCCAGCATCCGCGCGGACATCGTCTTGACCATCGGACTGGCCGGCGCGCCCGCGTTCAGCAGCCGTACGGCGGTGTCGGCGTCGAGCCCGCTGCGCTCGATCGCACCCATCGCTTCCGCCAGGCTGGCGACCTGCACGCCGCACAGGAAGTTGTTGATCAGCTTCAGCGTCGCACCGCTCCCGTTCGGCCCGAGCAGGGCACTCTCGGTGCCGAGAACATCCAGCACCGGCTGCGCCCGGTCCAGCGTCGCCGCATCGCCACCCACGAAGAAGCGCAACGCACCGGTCGCCGCCTGCACGCGGCTGCCGGTCACCGGCGCATCGAGGAAGCGGACCCCGCGCGCCTGCGCCTCACCGGCCAGCGTCCTGGTCCACTCCGCGGTCAGCGTGCTGCACTCGATCGCCACCGCGCCGGCCTTCATCGCCGCCAGCGCGCCACCCTCGCCCAGCCACACTGCGCGCGACGCATCGTCCTCCGCCAGCATCGCGACGACCGTGTCGGCACCTTCCACCGCCTCCGCCGCAGTCGCCGCGATCCGCGCGCCGGCCTCGCCCAGCGGTGCGGACCGCGCGGGATTGCGGTTCCAGACCGTCACCGCTAAGCCCTTGTCGAGCAGGCGCTGCGCCATGCCTGCGCCCATGATGCCCATGCCGAGCACCGTCACGTTCGTCATCGCCCGCGTCCTTCTACTTATCCAACATCACCAGAGCCACGCCCTGCCGCGCCAGACGCACGTCCAGCACCGTCGTTCCCTTCGCACCCGCCGTTACGGTCAGCGTTTCGGGTTGCAGCCGCGATGCCGCTTCCAGCTTTGCGTAAAGATCCTGATCCGGCGACTGCACCGACCCCAGCCGCTTCCATTCGGCGAAGGCATTGGCGTGATCTCCGTCGATCCGCCACAGCGTCGCGCGCCCGACCTTGCCGCCACCCCGCTTCAGGCCGGCGACGCTCAGCCGGATCGCCGCGTCCGGACCGGGCAGGTCGTCGTCGTGATAATGCCACAGCAGCACCGCGACCTTGCCGTCCGCCGTCCGCGTCGCCAGCGTGCCGATATCGGCGGCACCGCGCACGCCCTCCGCCACGACCGTGTCGAGCGGCACCTGCGCATCGCTGGTGGCGGTCAGCCGCTCCGTGCCGAGCTTCGCGAACAGCCGGAACACGTTCAGCACCGGCAGGTCGACACCGTTGGTCGAGAGCTGGCGATATCCCGCGAACCACGGCTGATCCTCGAACTCGAACGACCAGGACAGCACGCCATCCAGATTCACCCGCCGCCGCGCCGCGAGGTCCCAGATGCGCGCGAAGCTGGCGGCGGTGTAGCTCGAATACATCGTGCCGTTGCGATAGTCGTTCGACCGCCCCGGACAGGCCGCGCACCCCTCCGGATCGCTCTCGCCGATCACCACCGGCTTGACCGCGAGCGAGGGGATCGCGGTGGCCTTCACGAAGCCCTTGTCGACCTCCTTCAGGTGCGTCGCAATCCCCATCCGCACATGCCCGTCGACGAAGCTCGGCTGCCCCTTGGCGTGGAACGACAGGAAGTCGGTCGGCGTGCCCGTCGCACCCGTGGCGTAGTTCTTGCCGGACGAGACGTGCTTCAGGAACCCGTCCATGAACGCACCGCCCGCGCCCGCGACATCGGGACCGCCGACCTTCGCGGTCGGCAGCGCGCGGCGTACCGCGTCGATCGCGAAATCGTGCAGCCTGTAGAATTCCTCCGGGCTACCCTGCCAGTAGAAGTCGATGTTCGGCTCGTTCCAGACTTCGAAATACCAGCGCTCGACCTCCGCCCGGCCGTAGCGTTCGACATTGTGCTGCGTCCACCGATAGACCAGCTCCGCCCATGTCTCGTAGCTCTTGGGCGGGTAGGTCCAGCCGGTCGCGATCAGCTTGTAATCGAAACCGGGCCGCCACGAATGCTGGTAGGGCGTGCCCGCAGGTGCGCTCGACATCGCCTCCGGCATGAACCCGATCTGGAGGTACGGACGCACGCCACGCGCGAGGTACGTGTCGATGATGCCGTCGACGATCGTCCAGTCGTAGACCGGCTTGCCGTCCTTCGTTTCGGTATAGGCGTTGGTACTACCCCATTTGAACGCGGGCGTGCCGTCGCCAGTGCTGAGCAGGTTGTGCGCGCGGAAGAACACCTCGCCCGACTTGAGCTTGCCGAGTTCGACCAGCAGCTTCCGCCCGTCCTTCATCGTCGCGTAATTGGGCTCGTCCGCGCCGAAGAAGCGCCACACCGGCGGCAGCGTCCCCACCGGGCGATCCGCCTGCACCGTCACCGCCACCGGCCGCGGTGGCAGCGTCGATTGCGCCGCCGCGCCAGCCGTCCACCCCATCGCCGCCGCGCCGATCGCCGCCCGCCAAATCCTCATTGCATGCTCCCCGTCCGTCCACGTCGCGCTTCACCGGGCGCGCTTCATGTCGGAGTAAAGCAGCTATCCGGCGCTGGCGAAAGCACCCTCCGTCGCGGGTTCCGCCACGCCCCGCATCTCCGCCGCGCCCATCGCTGCGCCGATCAGCAACAGCGTCGGATCGTTCGCACCGACCGCCCGCACCAGGAACGACAGCGCATCCAGCCGCCCGCGGATCAACCGCTCATCCGGCAGCGACACGTTGACCGCGATCATCACCGGCGTCTCCGGCGCCAGGCCGGCGCGGATCAGCTCGCGCGTCACCTCGCCCGCCGCTGCCCGCCCCATATACACCGCCAGCGTCGCATCCGGCCGTGCCAGCGCCGCCCAGTCGAGATCGAGCGGCTCGCCCGCCCTGGCATGCGCGGTGACCAGCGTCAGCGACCGTGCCAGCCCGCGCAACGTCAGCGACAGCGCACCTGACGCGGCGGCGGCGCTGGCGGCGGTGATGCCCGGGCAGACGTGGACGGGAATGCCGTGCACGCCGCACGCCGCGATCTCCTCGGCCGAGCGGCCGAACACCGACGGGTCGCCGCCCTTCAGCCGCACGACGCGCTTCCCGGCGAGCGCGGCGGCGACGATCAGATCGTCGATCGTCCCCTGGTCCTTCGAATGGCGGCCCGATCGCTTGCCGACGCCGACCCGCTCGACACTGTCTGGGATCAGGTCGAGCACACCCGGCCCGACCAGCGCGTCGTAGAAGACGATGTCCGCCGCGGCAATCAGGCGCTCGGCCTTGCGCGTCAGCAGGTCCGGATCGCCGGGGCCGGCCCCGACCAGCCAGACCGTACCGGGGGCGATGATCTCATGCGGCATGCGTCGATCCTTCGGCGAGGAGTTTGGCGAGGGCGGGGCGGCACGACCCGCAATTGGTGCCGGCTTTCAATGCGCTGCCGATCGCGGCGACGTCGGTCAGTCGCTGCGCCGCGATCGTCGACAGGATGGTCTTCAGCCCGACGTCGAAGCACGCGCAGACGATCGGCCCGCGATCGACCTGCACGCCCGGTGCGCGGCCCGCCAGTAGCGTGGGGGCGGCCTGCGGTTCGGCGAGTTGCGCGACCAGCCAGTCGCGGGGCGGCAAGCTGCCGTCCCGCGTCACGAACAGGGCGGCGGCGAGCCGCCCGTCGCGCACGATCGCGATCCGGCGCGTCCCCCGCGCGGCATCGATCGCCTCCAGCCGCTCGCCCGGCGGCAACAGCGCGTCGAGCGCCGCGGGATCGCCGTCACCGGCAAGCTCCCAGGCGGTGCCGCACGGCACGGCCACCCGCGTCGCCCACAGGCAGTCGGGGCGGGCGGCAAGCTCGCCCGCGACGATGACGAAGCCGCGCCATGCGGTGGCGACCGCGGCGATGCTGGCCGGCGTGGCCTTGAACCCCGGCTGCCCTGAGATCGGGTCGGCAAGCGGGCGCGGCAACAAGCCGGTACGCCCGCCGGTCGCGTTGCGATCCGTCCAGTGGATCGGCGTGAACAACTCGCCCCGCCGCTGCGTCGCGGCGACGCGCACCCGGAACAGGCTGTCGCCCTGCGGCGTCATGACCCGCGCCAGTCCGCCATCGGTCAGCGCCAGTGCGGTTGCATCGTCGGGATGGACCTCGACCGCGGGCTCTTCGCGATGCCGGGCGAGCTTCGGCGACAGGCCGGTCCGCGACATCGTATGCCATTGGTCGCGATACCGCCCGGTGTTGAGCGTCATCGGCCAGTCGGCGAGCGGCTTGGCCAGCGGCTTCTGGACCACCGGCACCAGCCGCGCGCGACCGTCCGGCGTCGGATAGCGCCCGTCCGCGAACGGCGTGCCGCCCCAGCGGAACGGCTCCATCGCGTCATAGGCGGCATTGCCCGACGCCGCCTGACCCGGCAGCGCGAACAGCCGCTCGCCCTGATTTTCGTACCCCGATAGGCGGCAATGCTCGCGCCAGATCTCGGCGGGACGATCATAGGCGAAGGCGGTCTTCCACCCCATGCGTCGGCCGACCTCCTTGACGATCCACCAATCGGGCTTCGCCCCGCCGGGCAGCGGCAGGAACGCGCGCTGGCGGCTGATCGTGCGATCCGAATTGGTGACGGTGCCGTCCTTCTCGCCCCAGGCGGCGGCGGGCAGTCGGACATGCGCGTGGACGCTGGTGTCGGTTTCCGCGATCACGTCGCTGACCACGACGAAGGGGCACGCCGCCAGCGCCTCGCGCACCCGTCCCGCGTCGGGCATCGACACGGCGGGGTTGGTCGCCATGACCCACAATGCCTTGATCCGCCCGTGGCCGAGTTCGCGGAACAGGTCGAGCGCCTTCAGCCCCGGCTTGGTCGCCATGTTCGGCGCGGCCCAGAAACGGCCGACGCGCGCGACGTTCTCGGGCGCGAAATCCATGTGGGCTGCCAGCGTCGACGCCAGCCCGCCGACCTCGCGCCCGCCCATCGCATTGGGCTGTCCCGTGATCGAGAACGGCGCCGCACCGGGCTTGCCGATGCGACCGGTGGCGAGATGCAGGTTGATGATTGCGTTGACCTGATCCGTCCCGCTCAGCGACTGGTTCACGCCCTGGCTGAACATCGTCACGGTGCGCGGCGTCGCGGCGAACAGGTCGAAGAAGCGCCTGAGGTCGTCCGGCGCAACATCGCATGTGCGCGCCGTCGACCACAGGTCGCTCCCCTCTCCGAACCCGTTCCAGAAATCGTCGGGAGTCGCGACGTGGCGCTCCAGATAGGCATCGTCGATCGCGCCGTTCGCACGGCACCACGCGAGCAGGCCATGCATCAGCGCGACATCGGTGCCGGGCCGGATCGCGAGGTGCAGGTCGGCTTCGTCGGCGGTTTCGGTGCGGCGCGGGTCAATAACGACCAGCTTCGTACCCCGAGCGACACGCGCAGCCATGATCCGCTGATACACGACCGGGTGACACCACGCGGTGTTGCTGCCGACGAGCACGATCAGGTCGGCGGCGTCGAGATCGTCGTAGCTGGCCGGCACGATATCCTCGCCGAACGCGCGCATATGCCCCGCGACCGCGCTCGACATGCACAGGCGTGAATTGGTGTCGATGTTCGCGGAGCCGATGAAGCCCTTCATCAGCTTGTTGGCGACATAATAATCCTCGGTCAGCAATTGGCCGGAGACGTAGAAGGCGACGCTGTTCGGGCCATGCTTCGCGATCGTATCGCGGAAGCGTTTGGCGACGAGATCGAGCGCCTTGTCCCACGACGCCCGACGCTGGCCGATCATCGGATGGAGCAGGCGGCCATCGAGGCCGATCGTCTCGCCGAGGTGCGTGCCTTTGGAACACAGCCTGCCGCGATTGGCCGGGTGATCCGCATCGCCCGCGATCGTCGCGGTGCGCTCGCCGGTCGGCGTCGCGAGTATCCCACACCCGACCCCGCAATACGCGCACGTGGTCTTGGTCGCGCTCAAAGCCCCTCCCCTTCAGGAGCGTCGGGTGAACCGCGCCCCGCGCGGTTCAGGTCAGGCTGGGAGCCTGACCGACCCGACGCTGGGTTGGGGTGGGGCCTGTCCGCGAGCGCTGATCTCGGTGAGACACCACCCCACCCCCAACCCCTCCCCTGAAGGGGAGGGGCTTTTCTTTGGAAGCCCCGCAGCATCACGCCGCCGCCTTCAGCACGCTGGTCCGGCAGATCAGCACCCGCCCCGCGGACACCTTCACCGGTACCACCGGCGTACACCCCTTGTCCTCGCCCAGCGCCTCACCCGTCGTCAGCGAGATGCGCCAGTTATGCAGCGGACACGCCACCGCGCCGCCGTGCACGATCCCCTGCGACAACCGCCCATGCTTGTGCGGACACCGGTCGAGCAACGCGAAGACCTTGCCGTCGCCGGTGCGGAACACCGCGATGTCGTCGCCGCCGGTCACCTGTACGGTGCGGCTGCCGCGGACGGGGATTTCATCGACCCAGCCGATGTCGAGCCATTCGCCGATCATGCCATTTCCCTCGCTGCATCGATGGGCGTGAAGACCGCCATCGGCGCGTGCTGCTCGCGGGCGTCACCGGCGGCGCGGGCGGCCCAGGGGTCGTCCTGCATGAACGTCTGCGAATAGCGGAACCGGGCAGCCAGCGCGTCGCGGCCCTCGGCGTCATCGGCGATGCGTTCGCGGATATACTCGACCCCGATCCGCTCGATCCACGGCGCGGTGCGCTCCAGATAGCGCGCCTCCTCGCGGTACAACTGGATGAAGGCGGCGCAATAATGCATCGCCTCTTCCTCGGTCGTGACCTTGCAAAGGAAGTCGGTGGCGCGGACCTTGATGCCGCCATTGCCGCCGACGTGCAGCTCGTAACCGCTGTCGACGCAGACCACGCCGAAGTCCTTGATCGTCGCCTCGGCGCAATTGCGCGGGCAGCCGCTGACCGCGATCTTGAACTTGTGCGGCATCCACGACCCCCAGGTCATGCGCTCGACCTTCACGCCCAGCCCGGTCGAATCCTGCGTCCCGAAGCGGCACCATTCGCTCCCGACACAGGTCTTCACCGTGCGCAGCGACTTGCCGTACGCATGGCCGCTGACCATCCCGGCGGCGTTGAGGTCCGCCCACACTGCGGGCAGATCCTCCTTCTTGATCCCGAAGATATCGAGCCGCTGGCCGCCCGTGACCTTGACCATCGGCGCGTCGAACTTCTCGACCACATCGGCGATCGCGCGCAGTTCCTTGGGTGAGGTGAGCCCGCCCCACATCCGCGGCACCACCGAATAGGTGCCGTCCTTCTGGATGTTGGCGTGCAGCCGTTCGTTGACGAAGCGGCTCTGCTGGTCGTCCTTATACTCGCCCGGCAGCGCGCAGAGCAGATAGTAATTCAGCGCCGGCCGGCACGACGAACAGCCGTCCGGCGTGCTCCACGTCAGCTTCTGCATCACCTCCGGGATCGAGCGCATATCCTGCGCGACGATCTCGCGCCGCACGTCGTCGTGGCCGAAGCTGGTGCATTTGCACATCGTCTTCACGGTACGCTCGCCCGAGTAATCGTCGCCCAGCGTCACCGCCAGCAGCGTCTCGACCAGCCCGGTGCACGACCCGCACGACGCCGACGCCTTGCAGGTGGCGCGCACCGCATCCAGCGTGGTGTTGCCCGCGCCGATGCACGCGACGACCTTGCCCTTGGTGACGCCGTTGCAGCCGCAGATCTCCGTCTCGTCGGAGAGCGCCGCAACGGCCGCCTTAGGGTCCGCCGCGCCTCCTCCCGAGGCGAAGGCTTGTCCGAAGATCAGCATGTCGCGGATCGCCGACACGTCCTCCTCGCGTTTCAGCAGGTCGAAATACCAGCCGCCGTCCGCCGTATCGCCGTACAGCACCGCGCCGACCACCCTGTCGCCGCGCACCACCACGCGCTTGTAGACACCGCGACTGGCATCGCGCAGCACGATGTCCTCCGCGCCGTCGCCGCCCGAGAAATCGCCCGCCGAGAACACGTCCAGCCCCGCGACCTTGAGCTTGGTCGACGTGACCGAGCCGCGATACCCGCTGTGCCTCTCGACCAGCCCATCGGCGAGCGCGCGGCACATATCCCAAAGCGGCGCGACGAGCCCGTAGACGTTGCCATCATGCTCGACGCACTCTCCGACAGCGAGGATCGACGGATCGGACGTGACCATATGGTCGTCCACCTTGATCCCGCGCCCGATCTCCAGTCCCGCATCCCGCGCCAGCGCCACCGAAGGCCGGATGCCGACCGCCATCACGACGAGGCTGGCGGGGATCACCGTCCCGTCCTTCAGCGCGACGCCCTCGACCTTGCCGTCGCCGACGATCGCGGCGGTGTGCGCCTCGGTCAGGATCGTCTGCCCGCGCGCCTCCAGCGCCGACTTCAGCAGCCATCCCGCTGCCTCGTCCAGCTGCCGCTCCATCAGCGTCGGCATCAGGTGGATGACGGTGACCTTCATACCGCGCAGCGTGAGGCCATGCGCCGCCTCCAGCCCGAGCAAGCCACCGCCGATCACCACCGCATCGCCGCCGGCTCCCGCCGCCGCGAGCATATGGTCGACATCCGCCATGTCGCGGAAGCTGATGACGCCGGGCAGGTCCTTGCCCGGCACCGGGATGATGAACGGATCGGACCCGGTCGCGATCAGCAATTTGTCGTACGACACGCTGCGGCCCGACCGCGCCGTCACCGTCTTCGCCACGCGGTCGATCGCCTGCACCGGATCGCTTGATATCAGCTCGATCGCGTTCGACACGTACCAGGCGGCATCGTTGATGACGATCTCGTCGAACGTCTTCTCGCCCGCCAGCACCGGCGACAGCATGATGCGGTTGTAGTTCACGTGCGGTTCGGCACCGAAGATCGTCACGCGATACCGGTGCGGATCGCGCGCGATCAGTTCCTCGACGGCGCGGCAACCGGCCATGCCGTTGCCCACCACGACCAGATGTTCGCGAATGTCAGTCATATCGTCCAGTCCAGTTGGAGCCAGAGTTTGCGGCTATTCGTGGCGAAGCGATCCGCATCGTAATCGGCGTAGCGGACGCTCGCGGTGGTGCGGCCGATCCTGGCGCTCGCGAGCAGGTCGATCTCGTTGCCGTAATGGCGGACCAGCCGGTCGCTCTCGAACCGGTGGTAGATCGCCTGCACCGACACGCCCTTCAGCGCGCCGATTTGCGTCCAGCCCCAGCCGGCGCTCGCATACAGGTCGCGGATGCCGTCGGGCGGCGTGGTGATGAACTTGTCGGCCCAGCCCTGGAACTTGAAGATCGACGACAGCGGCGTCTGGAAACTGGTCAGCGCTGTGCCGCGGTCGGCACCCAGCATCTCATACCCCGCACCCAGCTTCGGCCCGGCGAGGTCGACCGCGACATCGGCCAGCCAGTAATCGGCGCGATAGTCGTTGGGGTTGCGGTTATAGTCGGACTGCCGCGCATGGCTCGCCTGCCACGCCACGGTCGCCTTGCCGATCTTGCGCGATCCCGCCAGCCGCACGCCGTAGCTCTGGCTTGACAGGCGATAGCCCTGCACCGCGCGCTCGTCCTGATCGACCAGATAGGCGAAGCCCGTCAACGTCCCGACCGGCGACGCCCAGCCCAAAGTCGCGAAGACATTGTCGCCGCCGACCGCCTGCGGCCGTGCGCCGAACCCGTCGATGCCCCAGATCGTGCGCACGCTCCAGGCATAGGTCACGTCCGCCTTCACGCCCTTCACCGGCACGATCTCGGCGCGCACGGCATCGAAGGTCTGGCCGTTGTTGCGGATCGCCGCCGCGCCCACGAAGCGTTCGTCGTCCAACTGGATGCGCTGCCGACCCGCCGTCACCGTCAGCGGCGCGCTGCGATACTGCACCTGCGCGCGGTAGAGGCCGATGCTCTCGGGATCGGCGACCAGCGGGCGGCGCGTGGCCGGTCCGCTCAGCCCGTCATAGTAACGTCCGACGATCGCGACATTGCCCTGCGCCTCCGCCAGTGCCGACCACGGCCCGTCGCTGACCTGCACGCCCGCCCGCACCCGCGTCGTCACCGCATCGGCGTCGCCGGGGAGCCCCGCCTGATCGACATGCTCGTGACGGATACGAACATCGACCAGCGGCGCGATCGTCTGCGCCGCAGCCGGGGCGGCACCGACGACGATCAGGGAGAAAGCGATGACGCGGCGCATGTCAGATCCGCACGCCATCGGCGGCACCCCAGCGCGCGCGCCAGCCGCTTTTGACCAGGGTCAGCCCCGCCAGCGCCACCAGCGCCAGCCCCGCGAAGATCAGGAACCCCGACGAAAAGCTGCCCGTCAGTTGCTTGGCGATCCCCAGCGACGACGCGAGATAGAAGCCGCCAATGCCGCCCGCGAACCCGACCAGCCCGGTCATCACGCCGATCTCCGCCGCGAACCGCTGCGGCACCAGCTGGAACACCGCGCCATTGCCGGTACCCAGCGCCAGCATCGCGCAGACGAACAGCGCCAGCGCCGCCTCGACCGATCCCGCCAGCGACACCCCCGCCAGCGCCAGAGCGGCAACGACGAACACTGCGGTCAGCGCCTTCACCCCGCCGATCGCATCCGCCAGCGCCCCGCCCATCGGCCGCACCAGCGATCCGGCGAACACGCACGCCGCCGTGCAGTAGCCCGCCTGGATCGTCGTCAGCCCGAACCGGTCGGTGAAATAGATCGGCAGGCTGGCGGCCAGCCCGACGAACCCGCCGAACGTCACCGCATAGAACCCCATCAGCGACCACGCGTCCGCGGTCTTCAGCGGCGTCAGATACTGGGCCAGACTCTTCGGCGCGGGCGCGTTCGGCGCATCCTTCGCCATCATCATGTACGCGACGAACACCAGCGTCAGCGGGATGCAGGCGAGGCCCAGCACCGCGTTCCACCCGAACAGCTTGGCCAGCGCGGGGGCGAACAGCGCCGCCAGCACGGTGCCCGAATTGCCCATGCCGGCGAGGCCCATCGCCTTGCCCTGATGCTCCGGCGGATACCAGCGGCTGGCGAGCGGCAGCGCGATCGCGAAGCTCGCTCCGGCGAAGCCGAGGATGACACCCAGCGCCAGCGTCCCGCCGAAGCTGTTCACGCCCATCGCCCAGGCGACGAACAGGCCGACGATGACGATGATCTGGCTGATCGCGCCGGATTTCTTCGGCCCGATCCGGTCGACCAGCAACCCGTTGACGACGCGCAGGATCGCGCCCGCCAGCGTCGGCGTCGCCACCATCAGGCCCTTCTCGGCCGGCGTCAGCATCAGTGTCTTCGCGATCTCCGGCGCGAGTGGCCCGAGCAGCACCCACACCATGAAGGCGAAGTCGAAATACAGGAACGCGGCGATCAGCGTCGGGGTATGCCCGCTCTGCCAGAAACCGGTTTTGTCGTCCGTCGTGTCGTCGTTCCAGATTGCCGTGGCCATGCGCCGTCCCCTTGCGACAAGACAAAGAAAAAGCCGCCAGGACGGCGGCCATCACTGGCTGCATCCTGGCGGCTTCGTTGCCGTTGACGGAGGCGTCACCGCCATCCGTCGCCGCAGAGCCTGCCCCCCATTGGAAAGGCGCTGCGTTGATTTCGTGTCCGGCATCATTGCCCGACGATTCGAAAGCTGCCTGATTCGCACGGTTGGCGCAAGTGCATTTCGCACATGCAGCAAACCGCGTTCCGGAACGCTACTCCGCCAACCCGTCAAGATACGCCGGTATCTCGTCCGGATCGAACGCCCGCCCGTCGAAGAACCGGTCGCTCCCCAATATCAGCCGACCCTGCGTCGCGCCCACACCGGTCGCCGCCCCGATCGAACCCTCCATCTTCGAACTCGCGCCCGGCAACGTCGCGGACGATCCCGCCAGCGCCGCCCGGTACAGGTCCGGCCGGAACACACCCTCCGCCGCCTTCGCCTCCGCCGCGGAGAACGGCGTGCCGTCCCAGCGCGTCATCTGCGAATAGAGCCACGCCGCCTGACTGCGCCACGGGAAGTTCGCCGCCTCGCGGTACTGGAACATGAAGTCCGGGATGTGCAGCGCCTCCGCATCGCGCGCCAGCCGCACCCGGTCGGTGATCGCGCGCAGCACCGTCTCCGGCGGCGCATCGCAATATTCGGGGCGCGACAGGATCGCCGCGCTGTCCTCCGCCGTATCCGGCGCGACGAAATGCGCGGCGGCCCGGTGCAGCGCGCGGATCAGCGCCGCGACCTCGTCGCCCCGCTCCGCCACCGTGTCCGCCCGCAGCGCCAGCACCTTCTCCACGCCCCGCCGCCAGATCTGCGCGGTGACCATCGCGATCCGCCCGACCCCGCGATCGACCGCGATGCTGTTCCACGGCTCGCCGACGCAGATGCCGTCGACCTCGCCCGCCGCCAGCGCATCGGCGGCAAAGGGCGGGCTGGTCACGACGATCTCGACGTCGCGATCGGGCTGGATACCCACCGCCGCCAACCAGTATCGCAGCATGTAATTATGGCTGGAATAGCGATGCACCACCCCGAACCGCAGCCGCGTTCCCGCCGCCGCTCGCTCCGCCGCCACCGTCCGCAACCGCTCACCCAGCACCACCGGATCGGCCAGCCCCTCGTCCGCGCCCCCGCCCAGCTCGACCGCCGCCGCGAGTGCCGTCGACAGCGTCACCGCATTCCCGTTCAGCCCCAGCACGAACGGCACGCTCAGCGGCACGGCGGGCCGTCCCCGTCCCAGACTGGTGGCGATCGCCAGCGGCGCGATCAAATGCGCCGCGTCGGTATGACCATAGAGCAGCCGGTCGCGTACCGTCGCCCAGGTCATGTCGCGCACCAGCTCGATGTTCACACCCTCGGCGGCGGCAAACCCCTGTTCGTGCGCCAGGATCGGCAGCGCGGCATCGACGAGCGGCAGGAAACCGATGCGGACCATCACAAATCTCCCATCAGGGCGTCGCTGGTGACGATCGCCTCCGCGATCTCCGCGATGCGCCGGTTGGATTGCATCGCGTGGTTGCGCAACAGCGCATACGCGGCGGGTTCGTCCAGCCCGCGCCGCTTCATCAGGATCGCTTTCGCGCGGTCCACCGCCTGCCGGTCGGCCAGCGCGCTCTTCGCCTCCGCCAGTTCTTTCTGAAGCCGCGCGAAGGCCTGAAACCGCCGCACCGCCAGATCGAGCACCGGCTTGATCCGCTGCTTCGCCAGCCCGTCGACGATATAGGCCGACACGCCCGCATCGACCGCGGCGGCCGTCGACTCCGCATCGCTCTGGTCGACGAACATCGCGATCGGCCGGGCGAGCGCGCGCGACATGGCGAAGAAGTCCTCCAGGACGTCGCGGCTCGGATTCTCCAGATTGACCAGCACCACTTCCGGCCGCGCCGCCTCCAGTTGCGCGAGCAGCGGCCCGGCGGGATCGATCAGCACCAGATCGCCGAGCCCCGCATCGCGCAGGCCGTCGGAGATGATCGCCGCGCGCGTCGTGCTGGTGTCGATGATAGCGATCCGCATCCCGGCATTATGCTGCACTGCGGCCGAAAACCAAGCGGCACGACGCCGCGGATCGTCGGGAGCCATGTGGCGACTACGCCGTTACGCTCCTGAATCATTGCGAATGAAAGGCTTGGAATATGGCACGCACGGCAGAAAAGCGCGGCAAGGACGAAACCAAGGCCGCCGAGAAGACGGTCAAGGCGACCGGCAAGCCCGCCGGCGGCGCGCGCGGCGGCATCACCGCCCCCGTCACCCCCTCCCCCGACCTCGCCGAAATCGTCGGCAAGGACGACCTGCCGCGCAGCGAGGTCGTCAAGAAGGTCTGGGACTATATCAAGAAGCACGACCTTCAGGACACCAAGGACCGCCGCCAGATCAACGGCGACGACGCTCTGGCCAAGATTTTCGGCAAGAAGTCCGTCAGCATGTTCGAAATGAACAAGCATCTGAGCGCCCACCTGACCGCCAAGAAGGATTGACGCCGGCGCGCGACCCACCTGTCGGGGCAACCCGGCCATTCAGCGCCACCATCATCACGTTCGGCGCGACACCCTGTACTGACCGCCCCTCCCCTTCAGGGGAGGGGTTGGGGTGGGGCCGTGCCGCAGACGGCTCGCTGGCGGAGTAGCCACACCCCCTGTCCCCTCCCCTGAAGCGGAGGGGTGGCAAGAAGGTCGATTGTGCCCAGATGTCAGCGCATCATGCACCCTGTCTCTTTCATCCGGGTCCACACGAACGCTGGCCGATTGTCGCCCGTGCGGGACACAGGCAGGCAGACAGCCCAAGGCAATCACCCCAAAAGACCGGGCACCGGCACCGATCAGGCTCGCTTGCTCGGCGAGAGAAATCTTCGCCCTACCAATGTTGGAAAAAGTGGATCATGACCCCGCCTCCCCTTTTTCTCATCGGGCCGGCCACCGGCTGCCCCACATTCTGACGTAACGCCCGCAAAGCCGAGGCGGAACACCTCTACCGAAAACATCGCGTTGGACTAACCTTAGCCTAACCTTCCGAGTTCGCCTTCAAGGATCACAACAGCTTATCCAGCGTGATCGGCAGATCCCGCACCCGCTTCCCCGTCGCGTTGAACACCGCGTTCGCCACCGCCGCACCGACGCCGGTGATGCCGATCTCGCCCACGCCGCGTGCACCCATCGGGGTGTGGGGATCGGGGATATCGGTCCAGATCACGTCGATCGCCGGCACGTCCATGTGCACCGGCACATGATATTCGGCCAGGCTGGGGTTCATGATGCGGCCGTTGCGCTCGTCGAACTGCGTTTCCTCCATCAGCGCGAGGCCGAGGCCCATGATGATCCCCCCGCGGAACTGGCTGGCCGCGGTCTTGGGGTTGAGGATGCGGCCACAGTCGAACGATCCGAGGAAGCGGCTGACCCGCACCTCCCCCGTCACCGCGTTGACGCGCACTTCACAGAACATCGCGCCGTGCGAGTGCATCGACCAGTGCATCGTCTCCAGCGGCGCGGGCGGCGTCGCCTCCACGACCACCTCGTCGCGCTGCGCCCGCGACAGGATCGACGCATAGCTTTCGTGCCGCGTGCGGTCGTCCGTCTTGGCAAGGCCGCCGTCGACGCCCACGACCTCGTCCACGTCCAGCCCTGCCAGCGGCGAGTCGTTGCCGGCCAGCTTCAGCAGCTCCGTCACCAGGTCGCGGTGCGCCGCCATCACCGATGCACCGATCGCCGCCGTCTGCTGCGACCCGCCCGCCATGACCACACCGGGCAATGTGCTGTCGCCGTAGCGGAACGTCACCTGCTCCATCGCCAGCCCCAGCCGGTCGGCCGCGACCTGCGTCTGTGCCGTCGCGGTGCCCATGCCCATGTCGTGCGCGGCGATATCGACCGTCGCATGGCCGCCGCGGCGCAGCGTGATCCGCGCCGCACCGCCGGGCATCCGGTAATAGGGATAGGTCGCGGTCGCGACGCCCGTGCCGATCAGCCATTCTCCCTCGCGCCGGCTGCCGGGTGCGCCGCGCTCCGCCCAGCCGAACCGTTCGGCACCGTCTCGGTACGCCTTCTCGACCTCGCGCGAGGAAAAGGTCGCGCCGGTCGTCGGGTCCTTGTCCGGCTCGTTCCGCAGGCGCAGCTCGATCGGGTCGATGTCCATCGCCACGGCCAGCTCGTCGATCGCGCTCTCCAGCGCGAACGTGCCGACCGCCTCGCCCGGTGCCCGCATGAAGGTATTGGCGACCATATCGAGGTACGCGACCTCCACGTCCAGCGCCATGCTGCCCGCGGCATAGGCGCTGCGCGTCGCCACGATGAACGGCTCGGGCAGGACGTTGTGCCGGCTCATCGCAGTAGTGCCGGTGTGGATCAGCGCGTCGAAGCGGCCGTCCTCGGACGCGCCGATCGCCACGCGCTGCTCCGTCACCGTGCGCCCGCCGACGATCCGGTACACGCCCTCGCGCGACAGCATCAGCCGGACCGGCCGTCCGGCCAGCTTCGACGCGGCGGCGGCCAGCACCTGATGCTGCCACAGCCCCTTGCTGCCGAACCCGCCGCCGACGAACGGGGAGGTCACATGCACCTTGTCCTCGTCGATGCCGAAGACATGGCCCAGCGACCACGCCGTATGCGCCACCATCTGCGACGCGTCATGGACGCGCAGCGTGTCGCCCTGCCACGCGACCGTCGCCGCGTGCAGCTCGATCGCATTGTGGCTGTGCCGCGGCGTCGTATAGGTCTCGTCGACGCGGTGCGCCGCCGCGGCCAGCGCCGCTGCCGCGTCGCCGGTCGCGAATTGCAGCGGCTGGCCCATGAACATGCCCGGCTCGGTGCCCTTGGCCTTCGCCGCCGCCATCGCGGTGATCGAATGATCCGCATCGTAGGTGACCGCAATCAGCGACGCGGCATGATCCGCCTGTTCCTGCGTCTCGGCCAGCACCAGCGCGACGGGTTCGCCGTTCCAGTAGATGCGGTCATCCTGCATGATCGGCAGGTCGTTACCGCCGCACGCCTTTTCGGAGGTCATGAACAGCGGCATCGACGCCATGCGCGGCGCATTGCGATACGTCATCACCAGCTCGACGCCCGGTGCCGCCTCCGCCGCATCCGTATCCAGCGAAGCGATCCGCCCCTTGGCGATCGTGCTGAACACCAGCGCGGCATACAGCATCCCGTCGAGCGGGAACTCCGCCGCATAGGTCGCCTCGCCCCGCACCTTCACCGGCCCGTCGAGGCGGGAGATCGGCTTGCCGATATGCCCGTGCTGCTGCCGGATCAGCGGGTCGGGCTTTCCCCCCGGCATGAAGCTGTCGGGTGCCATCTGGATGGCCTTCTGCATCGCGCCCTGGACGGCGCCCTGCACCGCCTGCTTGGCGTCCTCGACGATGCTCATGCGCTCACTCCCGCCAGATCGGCCAGCACGGCCGCGATCGTCCGCTTCGCCAGTTCCACCTTGAAACCGTTGTCGCGCAGCGGCTGCGCGTCGGCGAGCTCGACCTGGGCGGCGGCGGTGAAGGCCGCCACCGTCGCCGGCCCGCCGCGCAACGCCGCCTCCGCCCGGAACGCGCGCCAGGGCTTGTGCGCCACCCCGCCCAGCGCGAGGCGCACGTCCTTCACCCGGCCATCCTCGACCTCCAGCGCCGCCGCCACGGACACCAGCGCGAAGGCGTAGCTCGCCCGGTCCCGCACCTTGCGATAGGCCGACCGCGCCGCCATCGGCATCGCCGGCAGTTCGATCGCGGTGATGAGTTCGCCCGGTTCCAGCATCGTCTCGATTGCGGGATGCTCGCCCGGCAACCGGTGCAATTCGGTCAGCGGCAAGGTCCGCGTGCCACTGACGGAGGACAGGTGCACCAGCGCATCGAGGGCCGCGAGCGCCACGCACATATCCGACGGATGCGTCGCCACGCACGACGGCGACGCGCCGAGGATCGCGTGAATGCGGTTGAACCCGCCGATCGCGTCGCACCCCTGCCCCGGCTGCCGCTTGTTGCAGCGCGAACCCTCGACATCGTAGAAATAGGTGCAGCGCGTCCGCTGGAGCAGATTGCCGCCCACCGTCGCCATGTTGCGGATCTGCGCGCTCGCCCCGGCGACGATCGCGCGCGACAGCACCGGATAGTGCGTCCGCACCGCACGGTGCTCGGCAAGGGCGGTGTTGGTCACCGCCGCCCCGATCATCAGCCCGCCGTCCGTCGTCTCCGCGATCGTGGTCGACAGGCCCGTCACGTCGATCAGCGTCGTCGGCTGTTCCACCGTCTCGCGCATCAGGTCGACCAGGTTGGTGCCGCCGCCGAAATACCGGGCGCCCACGTCGCTCGCGCGGGTCAGCGCGTCGGAAGCGTCGACGGCGCGCGTGAAGGTGAAGGGCGTCATTCTGCGGCCTCCGTCTCGGCATAGACTTCGAAGATCGCATCGACGATGCCGTTATGCGCCCCGCACCGGCACAGATTGCCGCTCATCCGCTCGCGCAGTTCCTCGCGGTCGAGCGCGATCGTCTCCGCCGACAGGTCGCCGGTGACATGGCTCGGCACGCCGCGCTTCACCTCCGCCGCCATGCCGATCGCCGAGCAGAGCTGGCCGGGCGTGCAATATCCGCATTGGAACCCGTCATGCTCCACGAACGCGGCCTGCAACGGATGGAGTTCGCCGCCTTGCGCCAGCCCCTCGACCGTCATCACGGCGCGTCCGTCATATTGCACCGCGAGCGCCAGACAGGACAGTATCCGCTGGCCATCGACCAGCACCGTGCAGGCCCCGCACGCGCCCTGGTTGCAGCCCTTTTTGGTGCCCGGCAGATGTAGATCCTCGCGAAGCATATCCAGCAGCGAGACGCGCGGATCGCTGGGCAGCGGAACAGGTAAACCGTTGACGGTGATGGACATGGTGCATGCCTCCTTGAACGGGTCCAACGTAGATCAATCACGAGACAGCGGCAACGCGTCCCCCAACCGGTGCGTTAGGGCGGCTCCCGTTGAAAGGTGCCGTCGTTGTTGAAGGTTCTGGTCGCCGAAAGCGAAACCCCCGAGGAGCGCGAGGCGCGGCGGGAGCATACCGGTAAAAGCTCGGGCGAAAGCTATGCGGCGACGCTGGATCAGATGATGCCGGGCGTGAAGATCACCCGCATCGCCCCGGCGGACGAGGATGCCCGCACCTACACCCCGGAGGGGTTGGCGGAGTATGACGGCGTGTTCCTGACCGGCTCGCCGCTCCACGTCTACGACGACACGCCCGCTGTCCGCCGCCAACTGGCGTTCATGCGCGCCGTCTTCGCCTCCGGAACGCCGTCGTTCGGCTCCTGTGCCGGTCTTCAGGTCGCGGTCGCGGCAGCGGGCGGCACGGTGCGCAAGATGCCCGATCGGCTGGAGGCGGGCATCGCGCGCCGGATCGTCGCCACCGCGGAGGGTCGCGATCACCCGCTGCTGGCGGGGCGTACCCCCGCTTGGGACGCTCCCGCGATTCACGGCGACGAGGTCGAGGAGCTGCCCGAAGGCGGGACGCTGCTGGCGGGGAACGGCTCGACCCGGGTACAGGCAGCGGAAATCCGCCACGACGGCGGCGTCTTCTGGGGCGTGCAATATCACCCCGAATTGTCGCTGGCGGAAATCGCGACCGCACTCCGCCGCCAGAAGGACGGCCTCGTTGGCGCCGGTCTCGCCCGCGATCAGGCCGATGTCGAGGCGCAGGCCGACCTGCTCGATGCACTCGACAGCGATCCCGGCTCGCGTCCACTCCGCTGGCGGCTTGGCGTCGATGCGGCGTTTGCCGAGGCGGACGGCCGCCGCATCGAACTCGGCAACTTTATTCGGGCGCTGGTACTGCCGCGCCACGCTGCTCGGTCAGCACCTGCCACCCCGTAATGAACAGCGCCCCGGCGAGCGGCCCGACCACGATGCCGCTCAGTCCGACGAGATCGATCCCGCCCAGCGTCGTCACCAGCACCAGCCAGTCGGGGATCCCGGTGTCCCGACCGACGAGGATCGGGCGCAGGATATTGTCCGCCAGCCCGATCACCAGCACGCCCGCCAGAACGACGACCACCGCCTGCCAGATCGCGCCCGTCGCCAGCAGGTACAGCGCGACCGGCCCCCAGATGATCGCCGGGCCGACGGCGGGCAACAACGCCGCAATCGCCATCAACAGGCCCCAGAGCAGCGCCGCGGGCAAGCCCACGATCCAGAAGGTGATTGCGCCCAGCGCACCCTGCACCAGCGCGACGACGCCCGATCCCTTGATCGTCGCACGGACGACGGCGACGAACTTCTCCGCGAACCGCTCCGCCACCGCAGGTTCCAGCGGCAGCGCGCGGACGATCGCCGGGCCGATCCGGCCGCCGTCGCGCAGCAGGAAGAAGGTGACGTACAGTCCGACGCCGAACGCCAGCAGGAACGCCGCCGCGTTCGCCCCGATCGAGAAGGCCTGTCGCGCCAGCATGCTCGCGCTGCTGCCCACCGCCTGCGAGATGCTGGTCTGCGCGCGCTCGAAACTGTCGAACCCGGCACTGTCGAGCAGTCGCTGGAGCCGGTTCGGCAGCGCGTCGTGCATCTGCTGGAAATACGAGGCGAAGTTGATCTGGCCCGATCGCATCTGGTTGTAGACGCTGGCCGCCTGCTCGACGACGAGGCTCGCGACGATCAGCGCCGGGATGACGACCGCGAAGGTGATAATCAGCATCGTCACCGCCGCCGCCGTATTCCGCCGGTCCGGCCAGCGCTTCAGCAACCGTTCGAACAACGGCTGGAACAGCAACGCCGCGAGCGTCGCCCATAGCAGCGCGCCGGCAAAGCTCGATACGACGGACCCCAGCGCCAGGGTGAAGGCGACGACGAAGAGGATCAGGCCGCCATTCTCGACGCGCTGACGGTGGACGGACATGACGGTGCTACCTTACGAATGTTCGACGGAGCGATCGCAAAGCGCGCCGGGATGAGGGTGTTGAACACCCAAACACGCATTTCGCTCCCGAAACTATGTTCGCGCCAGCGCACCGACCCGCCCCCCACTCCCCGCCCGTCATGCCGGGCTCGTCCCGGCATCCACCGTTTCGATAACGCCATCGATCCTTGGATGCGCAGCATAGTGAATGCCGGCACACGTCCGGCTCACGGGCGAACCGACGCGTCTCCAACGGCGGCTGGCAGGCCCTTGCGGTCGAAGCATTTCGCCCCGACAACACCGGCATGACCGACATCGATCGCCGCACCTTGATTGCGCTGAGCCTCACGGCCGCCACCCTGCCCGCGACGATCGCCGCGGCCGCGGAGGCGGAGACGTTCCCGCTCTGGCCCGGCCGTCCGCCCGGCGCCCGCGCGCCGCTGCCGACACCCGGCCGCAAGCCGACCGCGGAAGCGCGCGTCACCGGCGTCGCCCGGCCCACGCTCGCCGTCCGCCGCCCGGCAAAGGCCAACGGCATCGGCGTGCTCGTGATTCCCGGCGGCGGCTACGGCTTCGTGTCGCTCGACAATGAGGGCAACTGCGTCGCCGATCGCCTGACCGCACAAGGCTATACCGCCTTCATCCTCACCTACCGCCTGCCGGCCGAGGGTTGGGATGCGCAGTCCGACGTGCCGCTACAGGATGCGCAGCGGGCGATGCGGCTGATCCGCACAGGCGCGGCGCGGTTCGGCATCGATCCTGCCAAGGTCGGCGTGCTCGGCTTCTCCGCCGGCGGTCATCTCGCCGCCACCCTCGCGACCGCCTATGACGAACACGTCTACACAGCCGTGGACGCCGCCGACCGTCAGAACGCCAGGCCCGCCTTTGCCGGCCTGATGTACGCCGTCACCACACTCGAACTGCCCGATACGCATGTCGGCAGCCGCGAGAACCTACTGGGAAAGACAGCGGACGACGCCGCTGTCCTTCGCCGCTCGCCGCTGCGCCATATCGATGCCAAGACCCCGCCCTGCTTCCTCGTCCACGCGCTCGACGACGATGTCGTGCCGGCATCGTGCAGCCTGCGCTGGCTCGACGCGTGCATCGCCGCCAAGGTGCCGGTGGAGGCGCAGATCCTGCAAAGCGGCGGCCACGGTTTCGGCGTGCAGCTCCCCGATACGCAACCGGGCTCGCTATGGCCGGAAGCGTTCGTCCGCTGGGTCCCGCGACAACTGGCGTGAACGGCGGCTCAAGTCGATCGACGTTCGAGCTCGTCAAGGATTTCCTGCAATGCCGCCGACAATCGCATGTGCTTCCGCAAAGGCGGGAGCCCAGTACTGGGTCCCCGCCTTCGCGGGGACCCATGACCCGCTTCCTGTCCTAGGGGATAAGTACCGACCTGCTCCCGCACGCTCCGGGCGAACCGACGGGTTGAACCAACGTCACGCCATCATGCTCTCGCCTGCCGGTCACCCCGCGATGGCGCGCGTCGCCTTCGCCTCGGCGGTCAGCACCAGTTCGGCCGCCAGCAGCGCACCGTCCTGATCCTGCGCCACCGACGTGCCCTCGACGATGTCGTTCACGAATTGCGGCCCGAACGGCAGCGGCACCTTCGAACAGTCGATGTAGCGCATGCCCTTGCGGTCGGCGATGAACAGGTGGTTGCCGCCCGGCCGGCCCGCGATATCGACATATTTGCGCAGCTCGATGTACCCTTCGGTGCCGAGGATGAAGAGCCGTCCGTCGCCCCAGGTCGACAGGCCGTCGGGCGTGAACCAGTCGACGCGGACATAGCCGGTGCCGCCGTCGCCGTTCAGCACCATGTCGCCGAAATCCTCGAACTTCGGATGATCGGGATGCGCGAAGTTGCCGGTCTGGGAGGCGACGACATGCGCGCGCTTGCTGCCGGTCAGATAGACGAACTGGTCGGCCTGATGGCTACCGACATCGGTCAGGATGCCACCATTGCGTGCCGGGTCCCAGAACCAGTCGGGCCGGGTGGGCGCGGACAGGCGATGCGGGGCGAGGTTGACCGTCTGGATCACCCGTCCGATCGCGCCGTCATGCACCATCTGCCCGGCCATGACCGCGGCAGGCACCTCCAGCCGTTCCGAATACATGATCCCGTATTTGCGCCCGGTCTGCTTGATCGTGCGCCGCACCTCCGCCAGTTGCGCCAGCGTCGTCACCGCCGCCTTGTCGCTGAGATAGTCCTTGCCCGCCTTCATCACCCGGATGCCGAGCGGTGCGCGCAGGCTGGGGACGGCCGCGCTGCACACCAGCTTGATCCGCTTGTCAGCCAGAATCTCGTCCTCGCCGCGCGCCAGCGTCGCGCCCGGATACCGCTTCCGGAACATCGCGATCTGCTTCGGATCGGTTGCATAGAAACTGGTCAACACGCCGCCGCCGCGGATGATCGCATCGGTGATGCCATAGATGTGGTTGTGATCCATCCCGATCACCGCGAACGGGACGCGGTACTTCGCCTCCGGTGCCGGTCGCGCCGCCGCGCTTTCGGTCGGCGCGTCGCCCCGCGTCGTGGATTGCGCCAGCGCATCGGCGGCGAACCCGACGAGCCCGGCGGTCAGCCCCATGCCCAGTATCGCGCGGCGGTTGGAATCGGTCACGATCGCAGATCCTCTCAAATGGTCACGAGGCCGGTGGGCCAGGTCAGCGCCTCGCCCTTGTCCATCGCCTGTTCGCCCAGCAGCGACGCGACGCTGGCATTATACGCCTGATACAACAGCCCCGGCAGCGGCCTGCCCGATCGCACCGCCTCTCCGAACCCCTCGAACTGGAGCATCGTCTCGTCATATTCGCCCCAGCCGAGCGAGTCGCCGGGGGTGGTGACGGGCAGTTCCGGGAACCACGTCGCGCCGCCGATCGGCACGGTGCGCTTGTGCCCGCGCTTCACGTCCGCCTGCATCCGTTGCAGCGCCAGCGTCTTGGGCGGAATTTCCTGATAGATGCGGCCGAGTTCAGGTTCGATCGACCCCTTGCTGCCCTGGATCTGCTCCTCGCAGCCGTAACGCGCATTGTTGAGCAGCGACGTGTAGATGAACTTCCGCCCGCCCGCATATTCGTAGATCAGCGCGACATGGTCGTACACCTCGCGCCCGTCCTTCCAATAACAGATGCTGCCGGAACCAAGCACGCGCGTCGGGACCGCATCAAGGAACCAGTTGCCGACCTGAAGCTGGTGAGTCGCCAGCTCCGTCATCAATCCGGCGGAGCTTTCGCGGTACAACCGCCAGTTGATGCGGCGGTCGTTGCTGTCCGCCGGCACCGGTCGCCGCCAGCTGTTGTTGCGGTGCCAGCTCGCGCGGATCTGCGTGATCGTGCCGATCTCCCCCGCCTTCACGCGGCGCAGTGCGTTGAGGTAGGTCGGGTGGAACATGCGCTGGTGCCCGATCTGGAGCACCTTGCGGCTGTCCTGCGACTTGCGGACCATCGCGCCGCAATCGGCGATCGTCCGCGCCATCGCCTTTTCGCACCAGACATGCAGGCCGGCGTCGAACGCATCCATGCTGTGCTGCGCGTGCCTGTTCAGCGGCGTCGCGATAACGACCGCGTCCAGCCCTTTGGCGTCCAGCATCGCGCGATGATCGGCGAAGGTCGGGGTGCCCGCCGGCACCCATTGCTGCGCCTTGACGATGTTGGGCGCATAGGTGTCGCAGATTGCCGCGACCATGCAGTTGCGCGTCTTGCCGATATTCTGGATCAGCGCACGACCGCGATCGCCCGTGCCGATCACGCCCAGCCGCACCTTGCCGGTGCCCGGCGTCTGCGCCCCAGCCGCCATTGCGGCCCACGGCGTCGCCGCGGACATCGCCGCGCCCGCCGTGGCCATCAGCACCCGGTCGATGAACGACCGCCGCGTCAGGTCGAAATCCTTGTCAGTCATCACACACACATCCTGGCTGATTCTACGGGGGCAAGGTCGAACAGGAACCGCCGCGCGCCGCCCGTCAGGCGCGCGACCTCGTCGTCGGCGGCGACGATCAGCGCGGTGCTGAGCATCTCCGCGTGCGATCCGCTGCGGTCGATAACGACGGCACAGCGCGCCGCACTGACGACCGACGCGTCACCCGGCCGGATCATCGCCGCCCGGTCCGGCGCCAGCGTCCCCGCCCCGACGGTGGACGAGATCGACATGGCCTCGTCGTTCAGTTCCACCTCGACCAGTTCGCGCTCCGGCCGCAGCGGATCGGGGATCGCGAACGGCCAGCCGCCACCCAGCGGATGCTCGCCCACGACCACGATCGAACTTTCGCCCGCCGACAGCAGCGCCGACGACACGCCCGCCGCCCGCAACGCCGCCGCTGCCCGGTCGAGCGCGAAGCCCTTGCCGAACCCGCCGAAATCCAGCGCCACCGGTCGCGTCACCGCCACCCGCCGCGCCACCGCATCGATCCGAACGTCGCGCCATCCCGTCGCCCGCTGCGCATCGGCGGTCGGGTCGAACAGCCCCAGCGTCAGTCCCTGCGCCGCATCGATCTCGATTAGCGCGTCGAACAGCACCGGATCGTCCACCGCCACCTCCCGCCCCGCCAGCAGCGCCTCGTTCAGCGCCGTCGCCGCTGACGGCCGGTGGATCGTCAGCGCGTCGTCCACCGCCTCGATCGCCCGCTGCGCCAGCATCAGCGCATCCTCGTCGCCGGGACCGAAGCGGTGCAGCTCCACGCGCGTCCCCATCGCGAAGAAGCACGCGATGCCGGTGCTGGTCAGCGTGGGAGGCGCGGTCGGCGTCATGATCGCAACCGGCGTCAGGCCTTGACCTCCCAGCCGGGCTGATAGTCCACGGACCACAGCTTCATCGCCTCCGCACTGGTCGGCTTGCCGGTCGCGGGATCGACGGTCAGCACGCTCTTCGTGCGGTACGCCATGTTGCCGAGGTGACAGAGCGTCGTGCTGATATGCCCCTCCGCGATCGGGGAGGCGAGCGCGTTCGACCGGCCACGGATCACGTCGAGGAAATTGGCGGCGTGGTACACGTCCAGCGCCCCCTCCCCGACCGTACCCGTCGTCTCCGAACTGGCGGGCGCCATCACCTGCCGGATCGACTTGCCGGCAAGATCGTACAGCTCGAACCCGTTGCGATCGACCACCGCCGACCCCTTGGTACCAAGCAGCAGCACGCCGCGCCCGCGGCCATAGGTCAGCTGCCCGTTGCAGCTTTGCCCGTTCCACCGGATCGCCCGATCATTGTCGTAGATCAGGTCGAGCGCGAGCGAGTCGTACATCTCCCAATCGTCGTCCTGATAGAAGCGCCGCGCCCCGCGCGCCGACACGGTGTTCGGATAGGTCACGCCCATCAACCAGCGCGCCACGTCCAGCTCATGCATCGCGTTGTTGCAGATCTCGCCGGTACCGTACTTCCAGAACCAGTGCCAATTGTAATGGACCAGGTTCGACCGGTACGGCCCGCGCGGGCGCGGCCCCTGCCACATGTCCCAGTTCAGGTTCGCGGGCGGCGCGACCTCCTTGCCCGTGCCGATCGACTTGCGGTTGTTCGCATACCAGGTCTGCGCCTCGTACACGTCGCCCAGTTCGCCCGCCTGCACCAGCGCGCGGAGCTGCTGCGTCTCGCGGCTGCTGCGCTGCTGGTTGCCGACCTGCAAGATGCGGCCGGTGCGCTTCTGCACCGCGATCAGCGCCTCGCCCTCCGCCGGCGCGATGCCGATCGGCTTTTCGATGTAGCAATGCCGCCCCGAATCCATCGCGTCGATCGCGACCTTCGCGTGCCAGTGATCGGGGGTCGCGACGGTGACGATGTCGACCGCCTTCCTGTCGAGCAGCCGGCGATAATCGGCCTCCGTCCTGATCCGCGGATTGCCCTTCGCCGCGAATGTCGACGCGCGCTTGGCGAGCACGTCGGAGTCGCAATCGACCAGATGCGTGATCTCGACGTTCGGCTGCTTCGTAAAGGCGCTCATATGCGCCTGCCCGCGGCCGTTGACGCCGACCACCGCGACGCGGAGCCGATCGTTCGCGCCCTTGATCTGCGCATAGCTGCGCGCGCTGATCGCGATGCCCAGCGCCGCGCCGGCGCCCGTCATCATCGTGCGACGGTCAAGCATGTCCCATCCCCTTTTAGAGTTCGCGTATCTTGATCGAGCGGAAATCGACGTGGTTGCCGTGATCCTGCAACAGGATCGGCCCCTTCTCCCACTCGCCGAAATTCGGCCATTTCGCGTACTTGCTCTGCGCCACCAGCGCGCCGAATGCGGGCGAGCCGCGCTCGTACTCGACGACCTTGAAGCCGTTCAGCCAATGCTCGACATGCTGGCCGCGCACGACGATGACGGCGCGGTTCCACTCGCCGGGCGGGTTGATGCGCTTGCCCGGACTGTCCGGGTCGGACAGGTTGCGCGCGGTAATCAGGTCGTACAGCGACCCAAGCGTACGGTTACCGTCCCGGCCCATCTTCGCGTCGGGATGTCGCGCATCGTCGAGCAACTGATATTCCAGCCCGATCGCCGATCCGTCACCCTTCAACAGGTTCGGATCGACGAAGTACTTGATGCCGCTGTTGGCGCCCTCGGTCAGGCGGAAGTCCACCGACAGCTCGAAATTCCGGTAATCGCGCGTCGTGACGATGTCGCCGCCATTGGTCGACTCCGCCCCGTTCGCGCCCTCGACGCTCAGCGTGCCACCGGCCATCGACCAGCCCTTTTTGGGAAAGCTCGCCGCCTTGGCGCTGCGCCAGCCGGCCGAGGTCCTCCCGTCCCACAACAACTTCCACCCGGCGCGCTGCTCGCCGCTCGACAGGCGGTTGGACAGCCAGCCCTGCTGCTCGATTTCCGTCGCGGGCCCCGTCTCCGGCATCGCGAAGCGTGCCGGCCGGTCGGTAATCATCCGGACGTTGCGGAACCGCGCCTCCGGATGGCGCGCGGCGTCCGCGTCGGGAATGGCGTGAACCTGAAACGCGATGAAGCCGCGCGCATCGACATCGTCGACCACATCGGCGGCGGGCACGCCGTTCACCCACGTCCTTAGCCGGTTGCCGATCGCCTCCACGCGGTAGTGGTTCCAGTCGCCGGAGCGGAAGGTCCGTCGCGCCGCTTCGTTACGGCCCAGCGTGTACAGCCACTGGCGACGCTGCTCGTCGTACAGTCCGCCGCTCCAGGCGCGCTTGGACGGGTCGATCTCCGCCTGATAGCCGAACACGACGCCGTTGCGATAATCGGGCCGGCTCTGGCCGCGGATCATCACCCCGGAATTGAGCATCGGATCGGTCTTCGCGTCGAATTCGATGATGAAGTCGCCATACTGCGCGTCCGACACCAGCCAGCTGTTGGTCTTGCTGATCTCCGCGCGCCCGACGAGCTCGCCGTCCGCCACCGTGTAGGTCGCCTTGCCGCCGACCGCGTGCCATCCGGCGAGGCCCGAACGCGGCGTCACGTCGCGCCACGGGGCAGTCTTCTCGGAAACGCCGGCAGCCTGAACGGGAGCCGCCGCGGGCACCGCCATCATCGCAACGAGGGCCGTCATCGCGACCAAGGGCGTGGCCGCCACCGCCAGCACCGCAATTCCACGGATCATCCTCATGCGCCCGGTCCCTGCTGGGCGATCGGCCCGCCGCTGCCCGCGGAGTCGGCCTTCGCCTGTTATCGTTGATGCATGGGTGCTATCGCACCTCTCCTGTCCCGGACCCTAAGTGCTGGTCGGACCACATGCAATAGAGATGTCAGACATTTGTCTGCAAAGCAGCTTTCAGCTACACGTTCGCGAGCGAATGCAAGGACCCAGAATGCGCAGGACAGAGAGTGGCGGCAAGCTGTATCGCAAGATCGTCGACGCGATCATGGCCGACATCGCCGCAGGCTTGTTTCCGGTCGGATCGCGCCTGCCCGCCGAGCGTGACCTGACCGAACGCTTCAAGGTCAGCCGCCCAACCGTGCGCGAGGCGATGATCGCCCTCGAAATGCAGGGCATGGTCGAGGCGCGCAAAGGTTCCGGCGTGTTCGTGCTCGCCACCGGCACCGCCGACGCGGACCGCGAACTCGATATCGGCGCGTTCGAGATCACGGAGGCCCGCCGCCTGCTGGAGGGCGAGGTCGCCGCGGTCGCCGCGACGGAGATCGATGCCGCGCAACTCGCTGAATTGCGGACATTGCTCGCGCAGATGCAGCAGCCGGACAACAGCGCCGCGGAGGACGCCGACCGCCGCTTCCACATCGCCATCGCGGAGGCGACGGGCAACGCCGTCATCATCGCCGCTGTCACCGATTTCTGGGACATGCGTTTCCGCTCCCCGCTGGCGCGCGAAGTGCTGCTCAAGGCCGGCAGCCTCGGCACCGAAAGCCGCATGGCCGAACACGGCCGCATCCTCAGCGCACTCGAAGCGCGCTCACCCGTCGACGCCCGCAACGCCATGCGCGACCATCTCGCCCGCGTCATCGACCATTTGCTCGACGTAACCGAAACGGAAGCTGTGGAGCGCGCACGGGCAGAAGCCACACAGCGCCGGCACGCGCTTGCCAGGCGCTCCGTCTAGCCTTGTGGAATCTGACGGCACGTCCGAGAACCGTTCGTGCTCAGCGTATCGAAGCACCATTGGGGCTCATGCCCCTCAACCTTTGGCATCGCTCGAAACAAGCTTCGACACGCTTGGACGATCGCGCCCTGATGTAAGACGGTGTTGTCATACCTGCCTGACACTGGTATCTGACCAATAAGGCAGCGCAAAAAGCTACTGCCGGGAGCACGGTCCGGACCGCAGCAAATGCGGCCAGCCAGCGAAAGGGAGAGGGTTTTGACCTGTCAGCACGGCTATAAGCGCCACCTTCACGTCTCGATCAGCCTGTTGAGCCTGATCGCGGCCACGCCGGCGTTCGCGCAGGATGCCGGCGCGGCCCTGACGCCGCAGACCCCGTCTCCCGCCGCTGCGACCAACGATCAGGACGCGCCGCCGCAAGTGACCGACACCGGCGAGAACAGCGATATCGTCGTCACCGGCTTCCGCGCCGCGCTGAACAACGCGCTCAATCAAAAGCGCAACGAAACCGCCGCGATCGACAGCATCGTTGCGGAGGATATCGGCAAGTTCCCGGACTCCAATCTCGCCGAATCGATGCAGCGCATTCCCGGCGTCGCCCTGTCCCGCGGCGACGGCGGCGAGGGTCGCAACATCTCCGTCCGTGGTCTCGGCGCACAGTTTACCCGCGTCCGCATCAACGGCATGGAAGGCGTGTCGCAGGTCAGCGGCAGCGACATCCGCGGCGGCGTCGCCACCGGCCGTTCGTTCGACTTCGTCACCTTCCCCACCGAGATCTTCTCGTCGCTGTCCGTGCGCAAGACACTGTCGGCGGATGTGGAGGAAGGCTCGCTTGGCGCGACCGTCGACCTGCGCGCGCCCAAGCCGTTCGACCAGAAGAAGGACTTCATCTTCTCCGGCACCGCGCGTGGGATCTACAACGACATCCGCAAGGACGTGGACCCTCGCCTTTCCGCCCTTGTGTCGAAGAAGCTGGGCGACACGTTCGGTATCCTCGGCACCGTCGCCTATTCGAAGCGGCATATCGACGAATACGCGTATTCGGCGGTCGATGTCGTGCCCACTACGGTCTACGGTCTGGCGCAGCCGGCCGGAACCGCCAACGCCGGCGTGATCTTCCCCTTCTGTACGCCGGTCGGCTACACCTTCCGCGGCGCGCCCGCGACCAGCCCCGTCCCCGGCTACACCCAGCCGAACGGCGTCGCGATCGGCGCGGACGCGAACAATTGCAGCACCGGCAACCCGCGGACCGGCACCGCCGCGGCCTATGATTACATCATGGCCCGGACCGGCGTGAACGGGCGTCCCGGCGGCGGCGTCTACCTGCCTCGCCTGCCGCGCCCGGTGAAGAGCAGCCAGAACCAGGAACGCCTCGCCGGATCGCTAACGCTGCAATGGAAGCCGAGCGACAACACCGACATCTCGGTCGACGGCCTGTATTCGCGCTTCAAGGTCGCGCGGCTCGACACGATGTTTGATGCCCGCTCGTTCGGCCGCGCCATCTCGAACAACGGCCAGCCGCTGACGTCGGTGCGCGATATCGAGGTCGATGAGAACGGCTCGCTGATCCACGGCCTGTTCGACGGTGTCGACCTGCGTTCCGAAATGCAGGACGAGAAGTTCAAGTCCAAATACAAGCAGGCCAATCTCAACGTCGATCACCGCTTTTCCGACACGTTCCGCGTGTTCGGTCTGGCCGGCATCAACCAGTCGCGCCTCGACGTTAACCGCCTTCAGGTCGCGATCGACTCGAACGACACGCGCAACTGGGGCATCGACTTCCGCGACAATGCCGACATTCCGAAGATCGACTACGGCATCGACACGACCAACCCGGCGCTGTTCGGCTACGGTGCGCCGCTGTCGAACGGCGATCAGCGGGGTCAGCTGTCGAACTTCATTCGCCGCAACACGATCACCAGCAAGACGTTCGAACTGAACGGCGAGTGGGAGGCGGCGCGCAACTTCACGATGCAGTTCGGCGGCCAGTACCGGACCAACAAATACACCGCGCGCGAACGGCAACTGGCGACCAACACGCCGCTGGCGCTGCCCGCCGGCGTCTCGATCGCCGACTTCTCGTTCGTCACCAGCGGCGTCGGCAAGAACCTCGACGGCCAGCTACAGGATTTCGTCTCGATCGATCCGGACAAGTTCCGCTCGGCGGTCGGCCTCGACAGCTATGTCTATTGCAACGTCGAATGCGCCAAGGGCACGTTCGGCGGCGTCGAGGAGAAATACAGTTCCGGCTATCTGATGGCCAAGTTCAACACCGAGGACATCCTCCCGTTCAAGCTGCGCGGCGATGCCGGCGTGCGCTACGTCCACACCAATCTCGACACCTATGGCCCGATCACCACGGCGGCTCCGGCGGGATCGCTGTATCCGTCGCGCTTCGTGATCTCCAACGTCGGCCGCAAATATGACGACTGGCTGCCGTCGATGAATCTGGCGCTGGACATCACGCCCGAACTCATCGCCCGCGCCTCCGCCGCGCGCGTCATGTCGCGACCCTCCTACGGTCAGTTGATCCCTGCTGGCTCCGCCAATCTGGTGATCCAGACGGCCTCGTTCAGCAACCCGTTCCTCGACCCAATCCGCGCCAACACCTTCGACGCCTCGCTCGAATGGTATTTCGCGCCCGGCTCGCTGATCTCGGTCGCCTATTTCTACAAGAACATCGAAACCTACATCCAGACGACCAGCCAGTCGGTGGCGTTCCAGGATATCGGCCTGCCGCTGACCTTGCTGAACGGCACGCAGTTGCGGCCGACCGACCAGTTCACCGTCCAGCGCAGCAACAACACGCCGGGCGGGCCGCTGCGCGGGTTCGAGGTCAACGTGCAATTGCCGTTCACCTTCCTGCCCGGCGTGCTGCGCAACTTCGGCGCGCTCGCCAACTTCACGCGCGTGCGGTCGAACATCGACTATGTCATTTCGTCGACGCTGACCCGCACCGCGCCGCTCGTCGGCCTGTCCCCGGAAACCGCCAGCGGCACGCTCTATTACGAGGATAACCGGTTCAGCATCCGCTCCACCGTCAACTACCGCGCCGCATTCCTGACCGCGGTGCCCAGCGGATCGGTCGATGCGGACTCGACGTCCAACGCCAGTTCGATCTTCGTCGACGCCTCCGCATCCTACAATATCAGCGACAATATCAAGCTGATCGCCGAGGTGTCGAACATCACGAACGAGACCAACCGCCTGACCGTCGACACCAATCGCAAGGACCCTTTGTACACCGCCTACTTTGGCCGGACCTACGCGCTGGCCGCCAATTTTCAGTTCTGACGCGACACACACCAGGATCGTCCCCAGGTCGGTATCGCCTTTCCTACCGATGCCGATCACACGATAGGTGCATCGCGCGACCGCGCGGTGCACCCTTTTTTTCACGCCGTTCCCAAGCCAACATTCGTCCGCATTTTGGCCTGACAGCATCTTTGCTTCTGGCCTATCAGATTCATGGATGCTAGACTTGTGCGGAGGTGAGCGGCGGAACGGCCGCCACGGCAGAGAGGACGCCCAGACGGTGATGATGACCGAAACGATGCGCTGGTTCGGCCCGTCTGATCCGGTCAGGTTGCGCGACATCAGACAGGCCGGCGCCACCGGCATCGTGACGGCTTTGCACGAGATTCCCAATGGCGACATCTGGTCCACCGACGCGATCGTCGCCCGCAAGACCGAGATCGAGGCGGCCGGTCTCGACTGGACCGTGGTCGAGAGCTTGCCCGTGCATGAGGGCATCAAGACCCGCAGTGCCACCGGCAATCCCGGTTGGGATGCGCTGATCGATCACTACCGACAAAGCCTGCGCAATCTGGCCGCGTGCGGCATTCGCACGGTCACCTATAACTTCATGCCCGTGCTCGACTGGACGCGCACGGACCTGGCCTGGACGATGCCGGACGGCGCGCTCGCCCTGCGGTTCGAGCTGGAGGCGGCAGCCGTCTACGACCTCCACATTCTCCGCCGGGCCGGTGCCGAAGCATCCTACGACCCGGACCTGATCGACCGTGCCGCTCGCCGCTTTCATGCGATGGGCGAGCACGAGCGGCATCGGCTGGAACGCACGATCATCGCGGGTCTTCCGGGCAGCGAGGAGGCGTTCACCAGCGAACAATTCCGCCAGGCGCTGGCCGAATATGACGGCATCGATCCGGAAACCCTGCGCGCCAACCATGTCGCGTTTCTGGAGGCGGTGTGCCCGCTCGCCGACGAACTCGGCATTCAGCTCGTCGTTCACCCCGACGACCCACCATTCGCCCTGTTCGGTCTGCCCCGCGTGGTCAGCACCGAGGCGGACGTCGCATCCCTGTTCCGGCGGGTCCCCAACCGGTCCAACGGGCTGTGCTTCTGCGCGGGATCGTTCGGTGCGCGCGGCGACAACGATCTCGCCGGGATGATCGATCGCCTGGGTGACCGGATCGGCTTTTTGCATCTACGCTCCGTTCAGCGCGAACCGGGCGGCGCCTTCCACGAAGCGCCGCATCTGGAGGGCAATGCCGACATGGTGGGGCTTGTCGCCGCGATCCATGATTTGCAGACCAGAGAGGGACGGTCGATCCCGATGCGGCCCGATCACGGGCACCAGATGCTCGACGATCTGTCGAAGACGCCGCTGCCCGGATACTCGTTGATCGGCCGGATGCGCGGTCTTGCGGAGTTGCGCGGGCTGGAACGCGGCATCGCCCATGCGACCGCTGCGCGCGCGTCTGCCGCCCCTTCTCCGGTCGAAGCCTGATCGGTGGCCCACACGCTTCGACAAGCACCGGCCGATTGCGGACCGTGCGGTACCAGCCCGGGAGAGTATGCGTGAACGGATCCACCGTGGCAGTCGCCGCTCCCTCCCCGACCCGGGCCGGCGGCAACGTCCGCTGGGTGATCTGCGCGCTGCTCTTCTTCGCGACGACGATCAACTATATCGACCGGCAGGTCATCGGCATCCTGAAGCCGACGTTGCAGAACGAGCTCGGCTGGTCGGAGATCGATTACGGCACGATCGTCTTCTGGTTCCAGGCCGCCTACGCGATCGGCCTGCTCGCCTGCGGACCGATCATCGACAAGATCGGCTCGAAGCTCGGTTACGCCGCCGCGATCACGGTGTGGAGCCTCGCCGCGCTGGTCCACGCCTTCGTCCGCAGCCCCGGCGGGTTCGCCGCGGCGCGCTTCGCGCTGGGGCTGGGCGAATCCGCAAACTTCCCCGCCGCGATCAAGTCGGTCGCCGAGTGGTTCCCGAAGAAAGAACGCGCGCTGGCCGCCGGCATCCTCAACGCCGGCGCCAATGTCGGCGCGATCGCCACGCCGATCGTCGTGCCGCTGATCGCGCTGAATTACGGATGGCAGGCGGCGTTCTTCATCACCGGCCTGCTTGGTTTCGTATGGCTCGTCGCATGGCTCGCTTTCTACCGCGCGCCGGAAAAGCATCCGCATATCACTGCGCAGGAACTCGCCTACATCACCTCGGATCAGGATAACGACGCGGGCACCGCGCCGATCCCATGGCGCCAGCTCTTCCGCCGCCGCGCGACCTGGGCGTTCGTCGTCGCCAAGTTCCTGACCGACCCCGTCTGGTACCTGTTCCTGTTCTGGCTGCCCGATTTTTTCGCCAAGCGGCACGGCCTCGACCTCAAGACGTTCGGCCCGCCGCTGATCGCGGTGTATCTGCTGGCGGATGTCGGCAGCATCGGGGGCGGCTGGCTGTCGTCGGCGCTGATCAAGCGCGGGTACAGCGTCAATGCCGGCCGCAAGCTGGCACTGCTCGTCTCCGCCATCCTCGTCACGCCGATCGTGTTCGCCAGCAGCGTGTCGAGCCTGATCGCCGCCGTCGCGATCATCGGCCTCGCCGCCGCCGCGCATCAGGGCTGGTCGTCCAACCTCTACACGATGGTGTCCGACACCTTCCCGCGCACCTCCGTCGCCTCCGTGATGGGCATCGGCGGCGCGGCGGGCGCAGTCGGTGGCATGATCATGTCGAACTATGTGGGACGGGTGCTGGAAACCGTCGGCACTTACGTCCCCGTCTTCCTGTGGGCCGGCAGCGCCTACCTCGTCGCCCTCCTGCTCGTCCACCTGCTCGTCCCCAACCTGGAGACCGCGGTGCAGGTCCCGGCCTCCGACGACTAGCAAAGGCTTGCGCGCGCCGACGATTACCCGAACAAGGGGCAAGACGGCGAGGGGCCGAAGACGGCGAGACCCCAGAGACGGCGAGAGGATGGACGATGGACGAACTGGGCGACCGCACCGTCCGGCGCGTGATGACGCGGCTGATCCCGCTGCTCGGCCTGATCTACATGGTCGCCTATATCGACCGCCAGAACGTGTCCTACGCCAAGTTGCAGATGGTCGGCGACCTGGGGCTGAGCGAGGCCGCCTATGGGCTCGGTGCAGCGCTGTTCTTCATCGGCTATTGCCTGTTCGAGATCCCGAGCAACCTCGTCCTCGAACGCGTCGGCGCGCGGCTGTGGTTCGCGCGAATCATGGCGAGCTGGGGCGTCGTCACGCTGCTGCTCGCCTTTACGCCGAACAAGACCATGTTCTACGTGCTGCGCTTCCTGCTCGGCGTGGCGGAGGCGGGGTTCTTCCCCGGCGTGCTGTATGCCCTGACCCTTTGGTTCCCGCAGGCGCACCGCGCGCGCGCGATCGGCCTGTTCATGGTCGCCAGCGCCTTCGCCAACGCAGTCGGCGCCGCGATCGGCGGCATGCTGCTCGACCTCGACGGCTCGCTGGGTCTGCGCGGGTGGCAGTGGGTGTTCCTCGCCACCGGGGTTCCGGCTCTGCTGCTGGTGCCCGCGGTCCTGCGCTGGCTGCCGCGCGGGCCGGAGGACGCGCCGTGGATGCCGGCGGCGGAGAAGGCTTGGCTGGCGGAGACGCTGGCGGCGGAACGCGCCGCGGCGGGGATCGTCGCGCACGGCAACCCGTTACGCGCCCTCGCAGATCTGCGCGTGCTGATGCTGTGCGGTGCATATCTCGGCTTCCCGCTGGCCGCCTACGGCCTCAGCTACTGGCTCCCGACGATCGTGAAGGGCTTCGGCGTGTCGAATACCGTCAACGGCTTCCTCAACGTCATCCCGTGGCTGCTCGTCGCGCTCGCGCTGTGGTGGGTGCCGCGCCACGCCGCGCGCTTCGCCGACCCGCGCTGGCACATCGTCGGTCCGGCACTGATCGGGGCGGTCTGCCTCGTCGCGAGCGTGATCGTCCCCGGCGCGGTGCTGAAGTTCGCGCTGCTGTGCATCGCCGCACCGGCGATCTTCTCCGGCCAGCCGGTGTTCTGGACCCTTCCGCCGCGCTTCCTGTCCGGGGCGGGCGCCGCCGCCGGGTTCGCGGCGATCAACTCGGTCGGCAACCTCGGCGGTTTCATCGCGCAGACGGTGGTGCCCCGCATCCGTGACGATACCGGCAGCGATCTGGCACCGATGCTGTTCCTGGCGCTGTGCCTGCTCCTGGCCGGTGCCGCCGTGCTGCTGGTCGAACGCCGCCTGCCCCGCTCCCAACGCGGCTGAGCCCCCCTACGGCCGCCGGTGACGAGACAGGAACGCCCACAGCGCCTCGTTGTCGACCACCCACTCATGCCCCCGCCCCACGGACACGCGCGCGACCACTTCGCTGTCGCCGCGACAGTCGGCGTAGCGCTCCTCATAGATCCCCGGCGACACCCAGCGCGTCGTCGGCACCACGGTACAGCCGTCGAGCTGTGCCCAGCGCTGCTCCGCCGCGTGCATCGTGTACTGCCAGTATCCTGCGCCCCCGCCCTCGATGGGATTGGTCGTGTCCTTGTCGCCCGCGAATGCCATCACCGCGACCGGCGTGCGCGGCTGGCAGGTGGCCGGATCGGGCCGCGTCGGATCGGATGCCAGCGGATTGCCGGCCCGCAGCCCCACGACCGGAGCGATCGCCGCGAACCGCTCCGGCACGACGCAGCCCAGCCAGGACACCATTCGCCCGCCACCCGACAGTCCGGTGACATAGACGCGCCGCGGATCGACGCAGCCCGCGGCCGCCAGGGCATCGATCAGGCCGGTGAGATAGGCGACATCGTCGCGGTCGCCCGGACCGGGGACCGTCCCCTCCACCGTCGGCACGCCGGGGATGTTCCACACGAAGCCGCTCTTCGCGGCGATGCCGCCGTCCGGGTAGGCGAGCAGAAAACCGTGCCGATCCGCCGTCTCTGCCAGACCGGAGCTTTGCAGCATCTGCGCACCGGTCCCGGTGCTGCCGTGCAGCAGGATGACGAGCGGCGCCGGCCTTGCTCCCGTCCAGCCGGCGGGGACATGCACGTCCACCGGCGCGACATCCGGCCTCGGCGAGAAGCGACCCGCGCCCCCCGGTCCCAGCGGGCACGCCGCGGCTCCGGTCGCGATGGATCCCAGAAGCGCGGCGAACATCCAGATTGCGAGGCGGCGCAGCGATACTTTTGTCATGAAAGCATGATGCTGGCGACCACGCCCGATCGTCAATCGCGACGCCTCATGACCGGACGTAGAACAGATGCGTGCCGATCCGCGCAACCTTGACGAGGGAGTCGCGCCAATAGGGTACCATCCAGTCTGTGTGGTAATGCGTCGCCCGCCCGACCTCCGGGTAGACGCGCCCCGACAGCGCCCGCCGCGCCTCCCGCCGTGCATTGGCCCAGCCAGCATGGATCGTCCGCCGCCGGATCGATCCGTCGCAGGTGAAGGAGAACTGGCAGCCGGTGATCCGCGACGACCCCTGATACACGACGCCGCACACCGTCTTCGGAAAGCCCCGCGCACCGACGCGGTTCAGCACGACCTGCATCACCGCCCGCTGCCCTCGCCGGTCGTCGCCTGCTTCGTAAAGCGCGGCGGTGGCGAGACATTCGGCCGCCTGCTCGCGCGCTGCCGGGCCACCACGGAACCGAAAGCGTGCCGCGCGCCGCAAACGGCTATAGACGGTCGGCACCTTCGCGTTCGACGCCCGCGCCGCCGCCATCGACATCGGCTTCGCCACGTTCGGCGGCGCGACCGTCAGAGGTAACGACCCGATCCAGGTCGCCGCGACGATGACAGCCGCGACGACACCCAGCAGCAGGAACCAGCGGCGTTGCGACGCAGTCCGCCGCCGCGCCGTTCGCCTGCTGGCGCCGGTTCTGCGCGTGGCCGATTTACGCCGTGTGCTGGGTCCTCGCCGTTGCGCCATGTCGGGCCTTTAGCGGAGCCGCGCGATGGGATCAGCACCCGATCATGCGACCAGCCGGCGTGCGGTGCGTTGCTGCCTCGACGACAGCGTACAGGAGAGCATGATGATCGATCCCAGAGCCACGGATACCGACACCACGAACGAAGCCGCCCCGGAAGGCTTCGGCGACCTGCCGATCCAGCCCACCGGTTCGGGCGTCGCAGATCTGGAGATCGCGTACGAGCAGATGCGCCTGTCCGAAGATGCCGACGCGGATGTTGCCGCCCTAAACGAAGACTTGGGCCCCGCTACCGTGCCGACCGAAAGTGGCGACGCCGCCACCGAAAGCGCAGCCCACCCGAGCTGATCGACATGACGGAAACCGTTATCAGCCCCAGCGGCCCTGGCGCGATCGAAACCGGCCTGATGATCGACGAGACGGGCACGCGCTTCGTCGTGCTGACCTTCAAGGAACCGGGTGCCGACCCGGTTCTGGTCACCTTCACCGTTCCGATCTTCGAAAATTTCTACCGCCATCTCGGTCGAACGGCAGAGGCGGCGGTAGACGAGGAGAGTTGGCGCGTGCCGGACTGACGACCAGTGACCTAGCAACGCGGCTTATGACCGCGGCTTCAGCCAGCCGTGCATGTCCATCCAGCGGGCGAACTCCTCGAACCAGCCGGTGCTGGTCGTCGTCTTCGGGTACATGCCGAACCCATGGCCGCCCTGCTCGAACAGGTGAAACTCCACCGGAGCCTTCGCAGTCCGCCAGCTATCGACCAAGCCGAAGCCGCCATTGCCGAAGAACGGGTCATCCGACGCCAGTGCCACGAACAGCGGCGGCGCACCGGCTGGTACCGTTACCGCCGCCAGTGGCCCGTAGATGTTGCCGATGAAGGCCGGCTTGGCATCGTTGCCGGACAGCGCCGTCGCCATCGTCAGCATCGCGCCGGCGGAGAAGCCGACCATACCCACGCGGGCCGGATCGACGTGCCACTCCCCGGCGCGACGACGGATCAGCACGAAGGCGGCGCGCGCATCGGCGATCTGCGGCGCGATGCCGGCCATCGCGTCGCGCGGGTTCGGCCGCGGCGGGCGTGCGGTGGCCGAGAACATCGCCGTCATCGACGCCTCGAACCCCTTCATGTCTTCCGGCGTCGGGTTCAGCCGGTACTTCAGCACGAACGCCGCGACGCCCTTCGCCGCCAGCGCCCGCGCCACGTCCCACCCCTCGTTCTCCATCGACAACGTCCGGAAACCACCACCGGGCGCGACGACCACGGCAGTGCCGGTAGCCTTGGCAGGATCCGGAAGGAACGGTGTCAGTGTCGCGACGGTAACGTTGCGCGCGAAGACGCTGCCATATTGGCGGTGCCACGCTTCGGGCGCAGTCGCGCCCGGCAGCTTGCCGGTGTCGAGGGGTATCGCGGTCGGCTGCGCCGGGACCGGGATCACGACCATCTTGTCGTCCTGCGCCAGGGCCGGGGCTGCGGCGCAGGCCGCCGCTATCAGGCCAACTTGCACGGGTCGCAGACTATGGAACATGGCTCGTGCCACGAGTCGCCGCATCATCTCCGCTCTCCCTATATGATATTATCCATTCAGCTTAGCGGTAGCGCTATCACCGTACAATACTGTCGGTTGACGAAGATCGGCCGTCCAATAGCAGCCGATTTTCCACTCACGTTGGTTCACGATCATCCCACCGGAGCCAACGCTGTCGGACGTCGCGTGACCGTACCGCATGACGCCGCGGCGGTGACCGCAGACAGCACGGAGGCGGCGGAATAATCAAGATCGCACGTCGCTTGAACATCGCTGACGACATCCAACACATTGATAATGCAAGTTATATAACGGAACCCTCAGCATGGCGGAGGGTTGCTCCGGTTTCGATCCCCGAGCGCAGGATAGCCCGATGAGCGACGCACCCCATATCTACGGCACCCCCGAACCAGACGACAAGCAGGGCAACGCCACCCGCGATGTCGCCACCGGCGACCAGCGCGCGGAGGAGCCGGGATACGACCACGCGCTGAACCTCGATGGCGGCACCTTCGTCGTCGTGGAGGAAACGTCGGGCGTCGCCTATGCGGAGGCCACACGCGACATCGGCGGCGGTGGCGGCGCGGCTACCGAGGTCGAGGCGGACGCCCTCCGCGATCAAGCCGACCAAACGACGCGCTCCGAGGGTCTGAGCCGCACGGTGGCAATCGGTGCCGCGGTCGGGGTCGGTGCGGGCCTGCTCGCCAATCTGTTGCGCAAGGCGGTGGTGCAGGCCCCGTCCGTGCTGGCGGGCAGCTGGGATAAGGCACTGGCGGCGGAACACCGCGCGGCCCTGGCGATCTTCGACCAGATCGAGGCGACCGGCGAAGACGAGGTGGCGAAGCGCACCACCCTGCTGACGACGCTGAAGCACGCGATCGGCAAGCACGCGTTCCAGGAGGAGAACAGCATTTACGCGATGATGCGCGACCTGGAGATGGCGGAGGCGGCCGATCACCTGAATCACGAACACGGCTATGTGAAACAGTATTTCTTCGATCTCGGCGAGATGCCGCGCGATGACCCCGCGTGGCTATCGAAGGTGAAGGAGTTTCGCGCGATGATCGAGTCGCACATGCGCGAAGAGGAGGACGAACTGTTTCCGCGCATGCGCCGCACGCTGGACGAGGCGCAGAACCGCCACCTGACGAAGCTGATGCACCGCGAGGGGCTGAAGCTGGCCTGATCGAGGGAGGCGAAGATGGGCGAGAATGCACCCGGCGATACGATCCTGATGAACGTCCTGATCGCCATCGCCGCCAGTCTGGTGCTGCTGGTGATCGGCATCGCGTTGCGTAAGCGCGGCCGGCTCGCGTCGCGCGGCGCGGCGATGCTGTGGGCGGTGCTCACGATCCTGCCGCTGTTCGGGGCCGGCGCGCTGATGTTCGTGCGCCACACCGCGGACATGGCGTCCGGCCAGACGCGATCGGGCGTCGACCAGCTCCCCCAAGGCGCACTGACGCCGACGCGACAAGGGCGGAGTGCGTGATCGCCCTCCGCCCTCACCCTGTTGCGACGACAGGCGTTATTCCGGCTCGTCCATCCGGCGGATCACCAGCCCCACGGCGGCGATGCGCTCGACATCGACATAGCCGAGCTGATCCAGGTCCTCGCTGAAGATATCCGGATCGAGTTCGCGATATTCCATGCCCAGCCCGGTCGCCGGCAGCCGTTCCCGCAGTGCGTCGAGCAGCACGTCGCGTCCCCCGACGATCGACACGCCGGTGTGCAGGATCAGGCGACCGCCGGGCGCGAGCAGGTCGATGGCCTGCAATACCCATTCCAGCGACAGCCGCGCGCCGTACAGGTCGCCACCGTCGCGATACGCGCGCTGCCCCCCGTCGATCATGAACGGCGGGTGCGTGACGATCAGGTCGTAATGGCCGGGCACGTCCCGTGGCTGTTGCGCGTGGACGGTACCGTGGTCGATACCGGCGAATTCGGCGTTGATGCTCGCGAGGAACAGCGCCTTGGGGTTGATGTCGGCCAGCGTCAGATGCGGCTCCCGCGTTTCCCGCGCCGCGACGATCCCGCCGACCCCGGCCCCCGCGCCGTAATCGAGGATGCGATGCGCCGAGGGCAGCAGCCGCGCCGCGATCCACTGGGCGAACCGGTAACTGTCGGGACCGAGAAACACCGAGTCGTGATCGGTCGTCGGATACGCGGAATGCAGGAACAGCGTCCCCTCCACCGCCGACACGCGCAGCAGCGCGGCCAAGCGCCCGTTCTCCACCTCCGCCAGCATCCCGGCGGCGTCGAGCGCGTCGAACATCTCCGTGTCGAGCAGGTCGCGCTCGAACGGCAGGCTCCAACCGAGCACGTCGCGCAGATTGCTCGCGACTCGCCGTGTCGGCCGCTTGACGACGCGCGCATGCGTCGCCGGAGTCGCGGTGACGAAGGTGTACCCGCGCGCCGCGAGCAACCGCAGCACGGCCAGCAGCGCGGCCCTCCTCTCCGGGGAGAACCAGCCGTCGCGATCAGCGGCTTCCACCAGTTCGTCGGTCGGCTTAACTAACGTCAACATACTGTAATCCTGCGATTTATCTCGCGGAAATAATGAGGGCGACGGCAGCCGGTTCCCCCCTCTGACCTGGGTTACGCACTTCGCGGCAAGGCTCGACACGCCGCCCGCCGGATGCGACGAAATCCGCCGTCGGCTGATGGCGATCAATGCGTTGTGCCAGCGAAGGGAGGACACTCCCGCATCAGAACGATCGAAAGTGTCCGACGTGAAACAGACCTACGCTCCCATGCCGACGCACGCGCCCGACCGCGCGTTGCGGCGCGACCGGTTGGACGGCACGCGCGTGGCGATCGCCGTCGCCAATGACTACCGCGCCGCCTATCTCGGCAACGCCATCGTTGCGTCTGGCGGACGTGTCGCCGGCGTTGCCGCCGATGTCGCGGAACTGGAAACGCTGCTCGACCGGCACGCTCCGGCGGCGTTGATCGTCAACCACGAACTGCCCGGTCGCGGTCTGTCCACTGCGCTCGATGCCGCGATCGACCGCGGCGTGCGCGTGGTGGTCGTCGGCCCCGCCCGGCTCGACAGTGGCAGCCCGCTGCACCGGCACGCGTGCATGCTGGACCCCTGCGCCGGGTTTCAGGTCGTGGAGGCGGTCGTCGAGGCGCTGGATGTTGGCGCGGACGAGGCGGCGAGTTCCGCACGGGCATTCTGGCCGGTAGGGAACGGTCGCCGGGTTACTTTATAAGCACCGCCGCCACGGCCTCTATTTCAGCCTCCGCCCCCGCCATCCCAACTTTTGCCGTCACTCCAGCGGAAGCTGGGGTCTCCCTGTGGTAGCGGACAGCGCCGCCTCAGGAGACCCCAGCTTCCGCTGGGGTGAGGGGGGGGGGGGTGGACTGACTGTCCTCACCCTCTAAATCGTCAGCCCCACGAAGATCGCTCCCGTCCGCGCCTTGTCCTGCGCGATGTCGAATGCTTCGTTGATGCGGTCGAGCGGGAAGCGGTGGGTGATCAGCTTTTGCGTCTGGAGTTTGCCGCGCGCGACCAGTTCAAGCACCTCCGCCTGCTCGGGATAGATGTCGTGGAACGCGAAGCTGGCACTGGGGATCAGCGTGATCTCCGACATCTGGATACGCTGCCACTCCAGCGGGATCCTCGTCTCGCCATCCTCGAACCCGCCGACGATCACGACCTTGCCGCCGCGCCGCACCAGCTTCGTCGCGAGCGGCAGCGTCGTCGGCATTTCCTCGCCGCCGACGCATTCGAAGACGATGTCGGCGCCGCGCCCTCCCGTCATCGCAATCACCGCCGCGACCGGGTCCGCGCTCGACGAGTCGACCGCATGATCGGCACCCAACTCGCGCGCGACGGCCAGCGAGTGATCGACCGTGTCGACGATCAGCACGTCCGCACCGCCCGCCTTGGCGAGCATCGCCTGCCCCAGCCCGATCGGACCCGCGCCGACGATCGCGACCTTGGCGTTGACCGTCAGTCCCGACAGGTGATGCGCGTGCAGGCACACCGCATAAGTGTCGAGCAGCGACGCATCGTCGAACCCGATCGCGTCGGGCAGGCGATAGAATTTGTGCGCCGGCCCGACGACATATTCGGCATAGGCGCGCGACACGCTGGCGCGGCGCGTGGCGTACAGGCCCGGACAGCGGTTATACTGGCGCACGCGGCACCATTCGCAATGGCCGCAGCCGAGTACCGATTCGATCAGCACCCGGTCGCCGACCGCGACGTTCGTCACGTCGGCCCCGACCTCGACCACCTCGCCCGCGAGTTCGTGGCCCATGATGCAGCAGGCGAGATGCTCGTCCGGCTTCTTCCAGTGGCGCAGGTCGGTGCCGCAGATGCCGGCCATGCGGACGCGCGCCTTGACCCAATCGGCCGCGGGCAGCACCGGCTCCTCGACATCCTCGATCGTGAAGCGACCGTCATCGGTCTTCAGCGCGGCTTTCATGCGGACAAAACTCCCAGAAAACAGGCAGCCGGCACGTCGGCGCGGGCAGTGGACGACTGCGGCAGTCCATCGGCATCCAGCGGCAGGAGGGTGACGCCGCCTGCCTGTTCGTGAGCGACGAGCAGATGATCGTCGGACAGCAGCAGGAATCGCGGCGACTGGCCACCGGTCGGGGTGTGCCCCAGCGGCGTGACGTTGCCGACCGCGTCGAGGGCGAAGGTCGCGACGCTGTCGTGGCCGCGGTTGCTGGCGTAGAGGCGCGTGCCCTCCGCGTTGAGCGCGATCGCGCCGCCCAGGCTCTCCGTCTGCGTTCCCGCCGGTAGCATCGAAAAGCTGCGTTCGGCGGTCAGCCCGCCGCCGCTGACCCGCAGCACCGTCAGCGTCGACGCGAGTTCGCTCAAAAGATACGCCATCGGTCGCGTCGGGTGAAACACCAATTGCCGCGGTCCCGATCCAGAAGGGGCGACATGGGCGAGCGTCGCCTCCCCCAGCACGCCGCCCTGCGGATGAAATTTCAGGATGCGGTCGATGCCCAGGTCGACGACGTACAGCACATCGTTCGGCCCGAACCCGACCCAGTGCGCGTGCGGACCGGCCTGACGCTCCGGGTTCGGTCCGCTCCCTGCGTTGCGGTGGATCGACGGCGCGCCGAGCGGTCGGTTCGTCTCCGGATCCAGCCGGAACAGCGCGACCACGCCGTCGCCGTAATTGGCCACCGCGAGCAGATCCCCCGCCCCCGACAGCGCGAGGTGGCAGGGGTCGACGCCCCCCGATGCGAACGATGCCAGCGACAGCCACCCGGATGTCGCGTCGAGCAGATGGATGTGCGCCGCCGCCTCGTCGACCACGAACCAGCGGCCGCTGCCGGGCAGCGCCACGCCCGCGGACACGTTGACGACCGGCGCGACCGGATCGCCGACCCGGAGCACGCCGTCCGCCGTCGGTTCCAGCGGATAGAGCCCGCGTGCGCCCGGTCCTGCATAGCCGCCTGCGATCAGTCTCGTCATCATCGTTCCGCTATATCCGTTCACGCTGCCGGCGCTGTCGACGCCACCCCTACCCCACCGAACGCGCCGCGAAATAAATCAGGTTACCTCCGACTCCCGCGTCGCCTTCGCCTGTTGCGCCCGGCGGAGGCGCGTGCGCAGGCGGGCGTCGCGCAGCAGCGTTCCCGGCAAGTCGGTGGCGGCGCGCAGGCCGGCGACGGTGGAGATGTTACGGATCGTGCGCCGCGTCTCGACCAGCAACTGGCCGACCATCGCCCGCCGCTCGATCTCGCCGCGCTCCTCGACCAGCGACAGGCGGTGGATCGCATACAGGCCGATCATCCCGGCGATCAGGAAGTAGAAATCCCAATGCGTCAGCGTGATCGGCAGGGCGAACACGCCGCCCGGCCCGGTCCAGCGCGCGATCAGTTCGATCTTCCGCGCCGCGAATACGTCGGCGAGCAGGCCGCCGACGATCGGTGCCGCCCCCGCCGCGACGGCGGTGACCATCGCGTTGGCGGCGACATAGGCGGTCGCAGACCCCTTGGGCGACAGTTTCAGCGCGATGTTGGTGCTGGTCAGCGTCACCCCCGCGATCGATGCGCCCATGACGACGTGGAGCAGCACCAGCCACAGCTTCACGATCTCGCGCGAGCCGAATTGCGATGCGCCGATCATCGCGACGATCGCGACGATGTAGGTCGGGGCGCACACCGCCAGCACCGACTTGTTCGCATAGCGGTCGCTCAGCGTTCCCCAGGTCCGCAGCGCGAGGATGTTGGCGATCTGGCTCAGCACGCTGAGCAGCACCACGAAGCTGAGATCGAAGCGCAGTTGCCGGACGATGAAGATCGTAAAGAACGGCGTCGCGAAGTTGATCGCGAACTGCCAGCTGGCGACGAACACCAGCAGCCGCCGGAAATTGCCGTCGCGCAGCGGCTGGCGGACCAGCTCGCCGACATTAACCGGGCCGGGCGCGGGCGGCATCAGCGGTTCCGGCATGCAAGCCACCAGCCGCGCGCTGATGAGGCCGGTGACGCAACCCGCACCGAACATCGCCGCGAACACCCAGTCGCGTGCGGACGAGCCCGGCGCGGTACGGTCCAGCGCCAGTGCCGCGACCAGCCCCAGCACGACGCTGATCGCGGTCAGCCACGCGGTGCGCCGGGCGAACACCTGTCCCAGCCGGTCCTCGGGCGCGAGGTCGCGCATCCACGCGTTCCACGCACACGCGCCGATCGCGCCGAGCCCGCACAGCACGACCTGCGCCGCGAGGAAGATCAGCAGCGGGCCGGTGCCCACGAAGAACGCCAGCACCGCCATCACCGCCAGCATCGCCCGTCCGATCAGGCTGGTGCCGACCGAGATCGCCTTGCGATTGCGCCACCGCTCCACCAGCCCGATCGCGGGAAGCTGCAATAACTGCGCGAGGAACGGGGCACTCGCCAGCACGCCGATCATCACGTTCGACGCGCCGAGGTGCAGGGCGAACGCGGTCAGGATCACGCCGGTGGTCAACGCCGCCGTACCGCCGGAAAAGGCGGCCTCCCGAACGAGCAGGGTCAAACCGCGCTCCCGGTCTTCGGGCGTGACGAGCGCTTGCGGGGCCAGCGACAGCATGCACGGACCAACGATTTGATTTTGCTGAGGTTTCTAAACATCGGACACACCGTTCAAGGTTCCGGCGCATCGCCTCCGTCTGGATGTCAGAAGATATCCGAAGGGGAATTTCCGTGTACCGCCTGCTCCTCGCCTCCGCCGCGCCGCTCGCCCTGATCGCCGCGACCTCCGTTACCGCCCAGACCAGCATCGCCACCAAGCAGACGACGCCGGTCCGCACCTCCACCGTCAAGGCGGGCGCCGCGGACACTATCAGCATCACCTCGGCCGGCAGCATCGTGCCCACCGGCGGCGTCGCGGTGACGATCGACAGCAACAACAATGTCGCCAATGCCGGCACGATCCAGATCACCGACGCGAACGGTGCGACCGGCATCCTGGCGCAGGCCGGCGTGCGCGGCGACATCTCGAACAGCGGCAAGATCATCGTCGACGAGACCTATACCGCCACCGACGCGGACAAGGACGGCGACCTCGACGGCCCGTTCGCTCAGGGCTCCGTGCGCACCGGCATCCGCACCGCGGGCGCGTTCACCGGCGCCATCTCCAACACCGGCGAGATCACCGTCGAGGGCAATGATTCCGCCGGGATCTATCTTGGCGGACCGCTGACCGGCGCGGTGACGCACAGCGGCAAGACCAACGTGCTGGGCGACCGCAGCGTCGGCGTCCGTACCGAAAACGTGTCCGGCGCCGTCACGCTGGGGGGCACGATCACCGCGACCGGCCGCGATGCGGTGGGCGCACGGCTGGACGGCAACATCGGCGGCGCGCTGGTCGTCGAGGGGCTGATCGGCAGCACCGGCTACCGGTCGACCACCGCGCCCGCCGACGTGTCGAAGCTGGATGCGGACGACCTGTTGCAGGGCGGATCGGCGCTGATCGTCGCGGGCGACGTGGCGGGCGGCATCACGCTGTCGAACGCCACCGGCAAGGTCGGCGACATCGTCACCTACGGCGCGGCACCGGCGTTCCAGATCGGCTCCGCCACGCGGGCGGTGACGATCGGCGCGGTCGCCGGCACGCCCGCGCCCAACGCCGGCCTGATCGTCAACGGGCGCGTGACCGGCAACGGCATCTATAGTGGCGTGACCGCCACGGCGCTGGCGATCGGCGGGCTCGGCGGCAATGTCACGATCGCGCAGGGTCTCGCGGTCGGCGGCACGGTGCAGGCGACCGCGGTCGGCGCGTCCGCCACCGCGATCCGCTTCGGCGCGGGCGCGTCCACGCCGGAACTGCGCGTCGGCGGCACCGTCACGGCGACGGGCGGCGGGGTTGCCGATACGCGCTCGGCGGCGATCCTGATCGACAGCGGCGCAACGGTGCCGACGATCCGCAACACCGGCTCGATCCGCGCGTCCGCGACGGGGGCGACCGCGGTCGCGATCCTCGATCGCACCGGTGGCGTGACCCTGGTGGAGAATAGCGGCACGATCGGTGCGGCGGGGGCGGACGCCACCCGTTCCGTCGCGATCGACCTTTCCGCGAACACCGCGGGCGCGACCGTTCGCCAGATCGCCGTCACCGGCCAGACCGCCGCCCCGGCCATCTCCGGCGCGGTCCGGTTCGGATCGGGCAACGACCGTCTCGACCTTCAGGCCGGATCGGTGTCGGGCGACGTATCGTTCGGCGGCGGCAGCAACCGACTGGAAATGACGAACGCCAGCATCTTCGCGGGCACCGCGACCTTCGGCAGCGGTGCGGACACGCTGGCGATCGGCGGCACCGGCCGGTTCGACGGCATCGCCGATTTCGCGGGCGGCGGCGCGGACGTGCTCGCAATCACCGGCAAGGGCGTCTTTGCCGGCCGACTGACGAACGCCGCGAACCTGGCGGTCACCGTCGCATCCGGCGGCGGCACGTTCGGGGCGACGGGCGGGGCGACGATCGGGTCGCTGACGCTGGGCGACCAGTCAGTGCTGAGCGTCGCGCTCGACAAGGCGAACCCCACGGGCAACCTGATCGTCGTGAACGGCGCGACGACGATCGGCGCGAACAGCCAGCTGGCGCTGCGCGTGACGGGCGGCACCGACATCACCGGCCGCTACGTCGTGCTGCGGTCCGGCACCCTGACCGGCGCGACCAACCTGACGCTGGCGAGCACGGCGGTGCCGTTCCTGTACAAGGGCGCGATCGTCGCCAGCGCCCCGAACGAGATTGCGGTGGAGGTCGCGCGCAAGGCCCGGACCGAGCTTGGCCTGAACGCCGCCGGCACCAGCGCGTTCGACGCGATCGACACCGCGATCGGCAGCGACGCGAAGGTCGGCGCGGCGATCCGCGGCCTCTATGACGGCGCGGCGTTCCGGGCCGCGATCGACCAGATGCTGCCCAATTATGCCGGGGGCGTGTTCGAAAGCGTGACGCTGGCGTCGCGCGCCGCCGCCGGGCAGTTGCGCGATCCCGCGGGGTCGTTCGCGGAGGAAGGCCGCTGGGGCATGTGGCTCGCCCCCGTCGGCTGGGACTCGTCGAAGGGGGCGCGCAGCACCACCAGCTACGACGTACGCGGCTGGGGCATGAGCGGGGGGCTGGAGCGCAAATCGCAGATGGGCAACATCGGCGTCTCGTTCGCCTATCTGCGCGGTCGCGACAACGAGGGCGTGGCGGTCAACCGCGTCAACCACAGCCAGTACGAACTGGCAGGACACTGGCGCGGCCATTGGGGCGGGTTTGCCGCGCAGGTCCGCGGCTCCGCCGCCTTCCTGTCGTTCGACGCGGTGCGCCAATTCGACGACGCGATCGGATCGGAAGCGGTGCAGCGCCGGGCGGATTCCGACTGGAACGGCATGCTCTATTCCGGCTCCGGCTCCGTGTCGTACGAGCATGTCGTCGGCCAGTTCAGCCTGCGGCCGATCGTCGCCCTGGAATATTACAAGCTGAACGAGGACGCGTACCGGGAAACCGGCGGCGGCACCGCGTACGACCTGACCGTGCGCAAGCGCAGCAGCGACGAACTGGCGGTCACGGCGACCTTGGCGGCGGGCATCAACTTCGGTGGCGACGATCGCTATTCGCAGTGGAGCCGGATCGAGGTCGAAGGCGGCCGGCGCGAACGCATCTCGGGCGCGATCGGTCGCACCACCGCCAGCTTCGGCAGCGGCACGGCCTTTACGCTCGATCCGGAAGAGCGCGGCGGCGGCTGGACCGGGCGGGTCCGCGCGATCACCGGCACCACCGAAGTCCGCCTGAGCGGCGAAGTCGGTGCCGAACAGCGCTTCGGCGACGTGGCGCTGACCGCGCGCGCCGCCCTGCAATTCGCCTTCTAGGCGAATTCCCGCGTGCCCAGCCCCCGCACGCGTGGCGAACCGGCGCTCCACCCGCCCCACGGGTGGAGCGCCTTTCCGCATGCCCGCGCATCGGCTAGACGAGCCGTCTTCCGTCCCATTCGACCGGTCATCATCATGCCGCCCCCCGGACCTGCCCCCGCGCCCCACGCGGGATTAGAGGCCGTATTCTTGGCCAATCGCGACAAGCTGGTGCGATTCCTGCTGGCGCGCGGGGCGGGCGATGCGGCGGAGGATCTCGCGCACGACGTATGGCTGAAGGTGGCGGGGCGGGCGGACGGGCCGATCGGCAATCCGCTGGCGTATCTGTACCGTGCGGCGGACACGCTGATGATCGATCGCTACCGCGCGCGCCGACAGGCGGAGGCGCGCGATCAGGCGTGGAGCGACCGTCACGCGCAGGAACAGCCGGCCGCCGACCGCAGCGTCGCGGCGCGTCAGGAAGCGGGCGAAGTCGCGGCGCTGCTGACGACGCTGGGCTCGCGCCGGGAGGCGGTGTTCCGGCGCGTGCGGATCGACGGCGCGGCGCAGCGAGAGGTGGCGGCGGAACTGGGCGTCAGCCTGAGCACCGTCGAGAGCGACCTGCGGATCGCCAGCCGCGCTCTGGCCGACCTGAAGGAGCGGTTACGATGAACGACGACTCTACCCCGCTCGATGACGAAGCCTTCGGCTGGGCGTTGCGGATGGAGGGGCCGGACGCCGACTGGGACGCGTTCACGCTGTGGCTGGAGCATGATGCCTCGCGGTCCGAGCGGTACGACCGGGCGGTCGCCGCGCTGCACGATTTCACGGCGGATGTCGCGGCGCTGTCGCCGGTGACGGTTCCGGCAAGCGATCTGATTGCGGCGAACGACGACATGCCCGCGCGCCGGTACACCCGACGCTGGATCGGTGGCGCCCTCGCAGCGGTGCTCGCCGGCGCGATCGGACTGGGCGTGTGGACCGAGACACCACGCCCTTATGCGGTCGAAACCGCACCGGGCGAGCAGCGCATCGTCGCGCTGGCGGACGGCAGCAGCATCGTGCTGGCCGGCGGATCGAAGGTGCGGCTCGACCACAATGCGCCGCGCGTGGCGATGGTCGAGCGTGGCGAGATGCTGTTCCGCATTCGCCACGACGCCGCGCATCCGTTCGCGGTCGGCGTCGGCGACCTGACGCTGGTCGATCTCGGCACCGTATTCGACGTGAAGACGGACGCGCAGCGCACCCGCGTCTCGGTGGCGGAGGGCGCGGTGATGATCGATCCGGACGGCGCGGCGCTACCCCTCGATCCCGGTCAGGCGGTGGTCGCCGAGGGCGACTCGCTGCGGCGGCTGGCGGTGGAACCGGGCGATGTCGGGGCGTGGCAAGAGGGGCGACTGGCGTTCGACGGCGTGCCGCTGGACGAGGTCGCGGCCGACCTGTCGCGCCAGCTCGGTCAGCCGGTCCGCGCCGCGCCCGCCGTCGCGCGGCGCACGTTCCGCGGGACGCTCGACGTGCAGGCGCTGAAACGGCGGCCGGCGCTGCTCGGCCAGTTGCTCGACGTGACGGTGCGGCAGGACGCGGACGGGTGGACGCTGGAACCGCATCCGTGATCCGCACCGCGGTCGCGGCCGCCGTCACGCTCGTTGCGGCTCCGGCTGCGGCCGAGAGCATGTCGCTCGACCTGCCGGGCGGCAGCGTCGGGCAGCAGGTCGTGGCGCTCGGCCGGATTGCGCGGGTCAGCGTCGTCGTGCCGGAGCCGCGGTTGTGGGCGCAGCGGGTGCCGGCCTTGCGCGGGCGGTGGACGCCGGCTGCCGCACTGGCGCTGATCGCCCGGCGTGCCGATGCCGAACTGGTGGCGATCGGCCCGGGAAGCTGGCGGCTGGTGCCCCGCCGCCCCGCCATGCGACCCGCTCGCGTGGCCGTGCGCCGGGCGGCTCCCCGGCCGGACATAGCCTCCGATCAAGGCGGCGATATCGTCGTCACCGCCAGCAAGCGTGGTACCACGCGCGACAATTTCGCGGGGCAGTTCGCGCGCGTCACCGGCAGCGAGCTGGAGTTCGGCGGCGCGGGCGGCACCGACCGGCTGGCGAACCGGCTGACCAGCGTCGCCTCCACCTATCTGGGCGCGGGCCGCAACAAGCTGTTCATCCGCGGCATCGCCGATTCCAGCTTCACCGGCCCGACCCAGGCGACGGTGGGCCAGTATTTCGGCGACCTGCGCCTGAGCTACAACGCGCCCGATCCCGATCTGCGCCTGTCCGACCTGGCGGCGGTGGAGGTGCTGGAGGGGCCGCAGGGGACGCTGTACGGTGCGGGATCGCTCGGCGGTCTGATCCGGCTGGTGCCGAACGCGCCCGACCCGACGCGCTTCGGCGGCTCCGCGACGGTGGGCGGATCGGTGACGCAGCACGGGGCGCCCGGCGCGGACACGCAACTGGTCGCGAACGTGCCGCTGGTCGCGGACCGGCTCGCCATCCGCCTCGTCGCCAACGCCTCAACCGAAGGCGGGTATATCGACAAGCCGCTGCTCGACCGCACCGACGTCAACCGCACCCGCATCGAGGGCGGTCGCGCCGCCGCTCGTATCGACCTGTCCAGCGACTGGAGCGTGGAGCTGATCGGCATCGGTCAGCGCATCCGCGGCGCCGACAGCCAATATGCCGATCGCGGCGACCCGCCACTGACCCGTGCGGCACCGGTGACGGAGGGGTTCAGCGCCGATTTTGGGCAGGCGCAGCTCGTCGTGTCGGGGCGGCTCGGCACGGTGCATGTCCGCTCGACCAGCGGCGTCACCGCGCACGACCTGATGGAACGCTACGACGCGACAGCGCCGGACTCGCCGGTGCGGCTGTTCGCGCAGGCGAACCGCACGCGCATGCAGGCGAACGAGACGCGGCTGTGGTCGTCCGCCCCCGACGGATCGGGCTGGCTGGCGGGGTTCAGCTACATCCACAACCGCACCCGCCTGACCCGCCTGTTCGGCGCACCCGGCGCACTGGAGCCGACGACCGGCGTCGTGAATTCGATCCGGGAGGCGACGCTGTACGGCGAGACCAGCGTGCGGCTGCTCCCCGGCCTGCTGACCACCGCCGGGCTGCGCGTCACGCGTTCGGTGCTGGACGGCGCAGGCGAGGACATCGCCGCACGAGTGCCGGTCGCGCTGTTGGCGATGAGCGCACGCCGCAAGCAGACGATCGTCCTGCCGTCCGCCGCGGCCTTGGTCGACCTGACCCCGCGCCTGCAGATGTTCGCGCGCTATCAACAGGGATTCCGGCCCGGCGGACTGGCGATCGAGAGCGACTTCGTGCGCCGGTTCCAGAACGACCGCGTCGCGACGATCGAGGCGGGGCTGCGCACCGGGCGCGCCGGATCGGACCGGTTCGACGGATCGCTGACGCTCGCGCACACCGCATGGCGAGACATCCAGGCGGACTTCATCGACGGATCGGGCCTGCCCAGCACCGCGAATATCGGCAACGGCCGGTTGTGGACGATCGAGGGCACGCTCGGCGCACGCGTCAGCGACGGCCTGCGGGTGGAGGCGGCGCTGTCCTATAACAACGGCCGGATCGATGAACCGTCCGCGGTGCGGCTGTTCGATCTGGTCGGCAGCTTCACGATCGATCCCGCCGCCGCCCGCGCACAGGTCGCCGCGCGGCTGAGCCAGATCCCGAACACCGCGCGCGTCACCGCTCGCACCGGCGCGGTCTACACGCGGGACCTGGGGTCGTCGGCCGACCTGAAGGTGGACGGGTGGCTGCGCTATGTCGGATCGTCGCGGCTCGGCGTCGGGCCGGTGCTCGGCCAGCTCCAGGGCAGCTATCTCGACAGCGGCATCACCGCGCGCATCGGGCTGGGTGCGATCGGGATCAGCGCGGGCGTGACGAACCTGACGAACGAGCGCGGCAACCGCTTCGCGCTCGGCACGCCGTTCACCACCGGCCGCGATCAGGCCACGCCGCTGCGGCCCCGGACGGTCCGGCTAGGGCTCGACGCGGCATTCTAGATATCGCCAAGCCCCGCCGCCTCGCGATCGTCGCGGCCGAGTTCGACGAAGCGGTTGAGCAGCCACGACGCCGCCGGGCCGGGCGGCGTGTCGCGTCGCCAGACCCCGGCGAAGCGATAGATACCGCCGGGATGATCGGGCATCGCCAATTGCTTGAGCGTGCCCGCGACCAGATCGGGCTGGATCAGCGGCAGCGGCATGTTGCCCCACCCGATTCCCTCCCGCAGCAACGCATGCTTCGCCCCCAGATCGGCGAGCCGCCACGTCCGCGTGCTCATCACCGAAAAGTCCTGCCCCTCGGTCAGCGGCGACCGATCGGTCAGCACGAGCTGCGTGAAGTTGCGGCCCGCACCCGGCGGGATCCGCTCCATCCGCGCCAGCTCGTGATCGGGCGCGGCGACCGGCACCAGCGCGACCGATCCGGCGGAGTTGCAGTCGACTCCCTCCACCCCCGCCGCGAGCGGGCCGGAGATGCCGACCACCGCCTTGCCGTCCAGCACCAGCGCGGTGACCGCCCCCAGCGCCTCGACATGCAGGCGCAGCGCAACCGTGGGATAGGCGACCGCGAACTCACGCAGGATGCGCCCCAGCCGCTCCGCCGGCAGCATCACGTCGACGGCCAGATTGACCTCCGCCTCCAGCCCTTCCAGCAGGCCCTTCACCTTGGCGCGGAGTTCGTCGATCCCGTGCGCGATCCCGCGCGCCTCCGATAGCACGGCGCGGCCGGCCACGGTCAGCTGCGGCTTGCGGGTTCCCTCCCGGTCGAACAGGCGCAGCCCAAGCTGATCCTCCAGATTGCCGATACCGTAGCTGACGACGGAGACCGCCCGGTTCAGCCGTCGGCCCGCCGCGGCGAAGCTGCCCGCCTCCACCACCGCCAGAAATACGCGCAACTGATCGAGCGTCGGCGTGCCCGGACCTGACATTACAACTTCCTCGAACATTCGGTTTCACTTTATCCCACTGATCGATCATGTCGAGAGCGCCTATCTCCACGTCATCGGAACGGGGGACGGCAGCGGAGACAGTCCGGCCATCCTCCAGCAAGGAGCTACGGACATGATCGAACTTCGCCCCTTCTCGTCGCTCGGCGGTGCCAATCACGGCTGGCTCGACGCGAAGCATCATTTCTCGTTCGCAAATTACTACGATCCCAAGCGGGAGAGCTGGGGCAATCTGCGCGTCTGGAACGACGACACGATCGCGCCCCAGTCCGGATTTCCGCCACACCCGCACCGTGACATGGAGATCATCACCTATGTCCGCGAAGGCGCGATCACGCATCAGGACAATCTGGGCAATCACGGTCGGACCGAGGCCGGCGACGTGCAGGTGATGTCCGCCGGTACCGGGATCGCACACGCCGAATACAACAAGGAGGACGTGACGACGAAGATCTTCCAGATCTGGATACAGCCGACCCGCACCGGCGAGAAGCCCAGCTGGGGCGCGCGGCCCTTCCCGAAGGGCGAGCGCTCCGGCCGGTTCGTGACGCTGGCGTCGGGGTTCGCCAACGACGACGACGCGCTGCCGATCCGCACCAATGCGCGGGTCGTCGGTGCCACGCTGAAGGCGGGCGAAACCGCGGCCTATCCGCTCGGCAAGGAACGCCGCGCTTATCTGGTGCCTGCCACCGGTGCGGTCGAGATCGAGGGCCAGCGAGCAAATGCGCGTGACGGCGTCGCGATCAGCGATACGGATACGCTGACGATCACCGCGATCGAGGACAGCGAAATCATTCTGGTCGACGCCGCCTGACCTTACCTGCCGCCGGGCGTTAAACCCGGCGGCCATTTCTTCTCGGAGCAAGTCCATGTCCATCCGTTCCAGCGATATCGAGGGGGTCGAGCAGGTGATCCTGCCCCCGGTCCGCGATCTCGGCGACGGGTTCACCGTGCGCCGCGCGCTGCCGTCCGCGCATCGGCGGATGGTCGGCCCTTTCATCTTCTTCGACCAGATGGGGCCGGCGGCGTTCCGCGGCGGCGAGGGGCTGGACGTGCGTCCGCACCCGCATATCGGGCTGGCGACGGTCACGTATCTGCTGGAGGGCGAGATCCTGCACCGCGACAGCGTCGGTTCGGTGCAGGCGATCCGGCCGGGCGAGGTCAACTGGATGACGGCGGGTTCCGGCATCGTCCATTCGGAGCGCACCGCACCCGAATGGCGGGAGCGGGAGGCGTCGCTGTTCGGTCTGCAGACGTGGCTGGCGCTACCGACGCAGATGGAGGAGGTCGCGCCCGACTTCGCCCACTACAAATCGCACGAGATCCCGGTCGCGGAGGCGGACGGCACGCGCCTAACGCTGGTGGCGGGCACGTCGGACGGTTTGGTGTCGCCGGTGAAGGCGTTCTCCGACCTCGTCTATGCCGACATCCAGCTTCGGCCGGGCGCGCGCTATCAACTGCGCGCCGAGCACGTCGAACGCGCGATCTACGTCGTGTCGGGCTCGATCGGCGTCATCGGCCAGACGGGCGGCTTCGCGACGGGCGAACTCGTCGTGTTCAAGCCGGGGGCGGAGATCGTGGTGCACGCCGAACACGGCGCGCGGCTGATGCTGATCGGTGGCGAGCCGTTTCCGGAGCGCCGCCACATCTTCTGGAACTTCGTCTCCTCGCGCGAGGATCGCATCGAACAGGCGAAGGCGGACTGGCAGGCGGATCGCTTCGCGCATGTGCCGGACGAGCACGAGTTCATTCCCCTGCCGGAGCAGCCCGCACCCGTCCGTTACCCGTAACGTCGCGCGGTCAGTTCGACCGGGCGAGCTCCGCCAGCTCGCCCGACTCGCGACCGCGACGACCATAGAACAGCTCGAACAGCGGGGTGGCCATCATCGTCGTCGCGATCGCCATCAGCACCAGCATCGCAAACAGGGTCGGGCCGATGATGCCCTTCTGAAGGCCGATGTTGATGATGATCAGCTCCATCAACCCGCGCGAGTTCATCAGCGCGCCGATCCCCAGCGCGGTGCGGTTGTCTTCCCCCGATAATCTCGCCGCGAGGTAGCAGGCGCCGCCCTTCGCCAGCACCGAGGCGATGAGGATGCCGAACGCGATCAGCAGCAGCGACCCGGAATTGACCATGTCCATGCGGGTGTTCAGCCCCGAATAGGTGAAGAACATCGGCAGCAGCAGAACGACCGTCAGCGGCTCCAGCTTGCGCTTGAGTTCGGTCGCGAGCAGCCCGCGCGGCATCACCGCGCCGAGGATGAAGCCACCGAAGATCGCGTGGATGCCGACCACGTCCATCAGGAACGCCGACGTGCAGAACGCGATCATCACGAACGCGAAGGCGGTCATGCTCAACTGCCCTTCCCGCTCGACCATCCGCGCGAGCGGCGCGAGCAGGCGCGGCCCGACGAGGATGACGAACGCCGCCCACGCCAATCCACCGCCGATCGCCAGGATAGCGACGCCAGCACCACCGCCGAACGTCGCCAGCACGATCGCCAGCACGCACCACGAACACGCGTCGTCGAAGGCCCCCGCGGTCAGCGACAGCGTCCCGAGCGACGAGTCGGCCAGCCCGCGCTCGTTGATGATCCGCGCCAGCATCGGAAACGCCGTCAGCGCGATGCAAGCGCCGAGAAACAGCGTCGCGTTGACCTGACTGATGCCCGCCGCGAACAGGCCCGGCACGGTCAGCAGCAGCGGCGTGATGAGCACCGCGATCGCGAACGGTGCGGCGATCCCCGCCATCGACACCATTGACGCGGCCTTCGCCTTGCTGCGGAAATGATCGAGGCGCAGCGTGGTGCCGACGAGGAACATGTACAGTCCGACACCGAGTTGCGCGCCGGCGTAGAGCACGTTGCGCGTCTCCTTCGGGAAGATCGCGCCCTGTAGTCCGGGAAGGACGAGCCCGAGCAGCGACGGCCCGAGCACGACGCCGGCGATCATCTCGCCGACGACCTGCGGCTGGCCGAGATACTTCCGGCCCAGCCAACCGACGACGCGGCACGTCACGAGGATGACGGCAAGTTGCAGGAAGAAGTGGATGCTGAAATCGCCGGGAGCATAGCTCTGCTCAGCCGCCTGCACCGCCGGACCATGCGGCCCCAGCAAGCCTGCCACGGTCCCGTTCAGGCTGTCCATCCACCCGCTCATCGTCGTTCCTCTTCCCGCGGCAAGGCTTCCGCGCCTCGTCTATCAGCCGCAGGAAGCGTGCCGCGGGGCTGCGCGCAAGCAGGCTTCGCATGGTCGACACGCGATTTTGCTGCTGCTGCGACAAAGCGTTGCGTCCCCGCAACAAGCTAGTATCGTACCTACATCATTATCACGGAAAGGTAGGCAGGTAGGTTCATGAAAGTGGTCACCAGCCGCGCCTTCAACCAGGATGTTAGTCAGGCAAAGCGGCTCGCGCGCGAGGAGCCCGTGTTCGTCACCGACCGCGGCAAGCCGACTCATGTGCTGCTGAGCTTCGATGCATTCCAGCAGCTTGCCGGGCCACGCGACGGCTGGCTCGACCAGATCGCGGAGGACGAGCCCGTCGCCGTCGAACCGGATTGGCAGCGCATCCGTGGCGGCCTCGCCTGATGTACCTGCTCGATACGCCCGTCGTGTGGGCGCTGCGCGCGATCCGGCAGCGCGACGCCGACCCGGCAATGATCCGCTGGGCAGAGGCACAGATGCTGTCGACGCTGTTCGTGTCCGCCCTGACCCTCGCAGAACTGGGCGCGGGCGCGGCGCAGGTGGAGAAAGCGGACAAGGCCGGCGCGGCGACGATCCGGCGGTGGATCGACGGCCCCCTGATGTCCGCGTTCGAGGGGCGCATCCTGTCGCTCGACGCGACCACGGCGCGGCGGGCAGCGGCGCTGGGGTTGGCGCATCTCCGCGACGGCATGGTCGCCGCGACCGCGCTGGAGCATAGCCTGACGATCGCGACCCGCACGCCGGCGGCGTATCGCCTCGCCAAGGTGCGCACCGTCGATCCGTGGAGCTATTCGGCGCGCGCGGAGGGCGACGACGGCGACTGGCGTCAGGCGTCGCGGAGTGGCCCGGTGTGGCTCAAGAACTTCTTCGCACGCGGCTAGGCGCGGCGCGGGACATCTGTTCGACGAGCGCGCGGTGCGACGGCAGGTCGCGGCTGGCGCGATCGCCGAAACTCCTGATCCGCGCGAACTGGCGCTCCGCCTCCGCGGCATCGCCCCGCCCGTCCGGCAGGTCGGTGCGGAATTCCATTCCGTACAATATGTACTGGTAGTTGAAGAACGCGAAGGACTCGACCTCGCGCGCAAAGTCGAACCGGCTCGGCGGGCGATAGCGCCACTGGTCGAGCAGCGCCTTCAGGCTCGCCGGGATGCTCGCCGGATCGGCATTGTCGCGCCAGAACGGCTCGGACCGGCGGCTAAGGCAGTAATGCAGCTTCAGGAAATCGACGATGCGGGCGTAGCGCGCCGTCATCAGGTCGTTGAATCGGCCCGCGGGCAGATCGACGGGGCCGTGATGCGGGAACAGCTCCGCGATCATTCCCGCCGCCGCCTCGATCAGGACGACGCCGGTCGACTCCAGCGGCTCGAGGAAGCCGCCCGCCAATCCCACCGCGACGCAATTGCCGATCCACTGCCGCTCGCGCCAGCCTGCCTGGAAGCGCAGCAGGCGCGGCGACACGTCCTCGGCGCGGGGGCCCAGATAATCCGCCAGCACCGCGGCCGCGTTGTCGTCATCCATGTGCCGGCTGGAATAGACGCAGCCGATCCCGCGCGCGCCGGCCAGACCGATGTCCCAGATCCAGCCCGCGGCATGCGCGGTCGCGATCGTCGCGCTCTCGATCGGCGCGTCCGCCCGGTCGTAGGGGAGCTTGCAGGTCAGGGCGCGGTCGGTGAACAACTGGTCCGCGACCGAATGGATAGGCGATCCCAGCGCCCGGCCGATCAGTTCGGCGCGAAAGCCCGTGCAGTCGATGAACAGGTCGGCGGTCAGTGCGCCCGCTTCGGTGTCGAGCCGCGCGATCGAGCCGCCACCGTCGAGCACCACGTCCAGCACGCGCCCCGCAACATGCACGACGCCGAGTTCCCGGGCACGGTCGGCGAGCACGGCGGCCATCCGCACCGCATCGAAATGATAGGCGTAGTTGAGCGGCCCCTCGAAATCCCCCTCCCCCGCCTGTTTCGGCGCGCGGCCGGCGTCGGCGACGCGGTTCTGGATCGTCACGGCTTCCGCGAAGGAGGGACGGGCGCCCGCATCCTGCGCCAGCCAGTGCGGGATCAGGTTCGCGCCGTCGCCGGCAAAGGGCGGCTCGAACGGGTGGAAATAACTGTGGCGGTGATCGTCCGCAGGAGCCTGCAGCCAGTCGCGGAAACGAACGCCCTGTTTGAACGTCGCCCCCGCCTCCCGCACGAAGGCGGCTTCGTCGATGCCGAGGAAGCGCAGCGTCTCGCGGATCGTCGGGAACGTGCCCTCGCCCACCCCGACCGTGGCGATGTCGGGCGATTCGAGCAGGACGATGTCAACCGCGGAGCCCAGCGCTCGGGCGAGATAGGCCGCGGTCAGCCACCCCGCCGTTCCTCCGCCCACGATCAGGATGCGCCGCTTGCCGGTCATCGCACGACGATAGCGCGCGGTGCGATGCGCGAACAGGGCGGTGTGGCCGCGATCGGTCGGGCGGCTGCCAGCCGCCCGGCCGATTGCTGCGCGCTAGAAGCGGAAGCGGGCGCTGGCCTGCACCGTACGGGCGAGCGTCCGGACCCCGAGCGGCAGCAGGTTCTCCTTACCGAAGTAGCGATAGACGTCATTCCCCAGCAGGTTCGTGCCCTCGATCGAGAGGGTCATGAACTTGACCGGCGTATAGTTGATCGCCGCATCCAGGCGGTAGGTATCGTCATTGTAGAAGGAGTATGCCGGGTTAGGCTCCCAGATGAAGAATCGGAACGCCGATCGGTAGTTGAACGCGACGCGGGTGCTGAATTTAGGCGTGTCGTAGAACAGCGCAGCGTTGGCCGTCCACTTGGATGTGTTCACCGAGTCGTAAGCACCCGGAAAATTCTCGGGAAACGGATATTCGACACGTGCTTTCAGGATGTAGCTCGCATTCAGGCTGACACCGAAATTGCTCCAGAAGCCGGGCAGGATATCGAAGAATGTTTGTGCGGTCGCTTCCAGACCGGCGAACGTACCGTCCCCGGCATTGCGCTGTTGCGCCACGAAGCCGCTCTGGCCGGGCAAGCCATACTGCGCGAGGTCGGCGACGACCTCCCGGCTGAAGAACAGGAACCCCGTGGCCTTCTTGTAATAACCCGCCAGCGACAACTGACCGCCGCGGCCGAAATAATATTCCGCACTGACGTCGAACGCATGCTCCCGCTGCGCCTTCAGATCGGGATTGCCCGCGTCGATGACCGGCGGCACCGCCTGCGTGTTGGCGAAGTAGAACGGACGAAGGTCGTAGAAGCTCGGCCGTTGCACGTTCGTGGTGTAGGACAGGCGCAACTGCGCCTTCGGCGTGAAATGGATCGTCGCCGTCGCGTTCGGCAGAATGTCCTCGTAATTGCCGCGAGCCGGCGCAAACTCGACGATGTCCTGGCCACCGGTGGACGCGTTACCGGGGCGGAAGTTATAGCTGCTCGAGCTTCCCCAGGTATTAGTGTACCGGACGCCGATCAGCCCATCGACGGGAACCGGCAGGTCGAACGCGTAGCCGATCTGGGCATAATAGGAGAGGCGATTTTCCCGTCCGACATAGGTTTGGCCTCGGTCCGAAGGAATCTCTTCCGTCGCAAAGCGGGTGGCGTTGCCGGGATCGTTGGCCTGGATGTACTCCCGAATGTCCGGGCGATTGGCGAATACGACGTTGCCGGGAATGCGATACCAGCGCGGCGCGCCGGGAAGGTCCGGCCCGACCAGTTCCGCCTGATCGCCGCCGGGGAACTGCGACAGCGGTGTGAGTTGCCGATTGATCCGCGGCAAACCGTCCCGGTAGCCGTAGAACCGGCTGGGATCGCGCCGGTTGAACCGCACGCCAGCCTGGATCGTCCGCAACAGGCCCGTTTCGCTCGCGATGATCGTCAGATCGCTCTGCGTTGCGAACTCGCGATTCTTCGATCCGCCGGCCAGATCCTGGTAGCGATCCACGCCGTAGCTGGCGATGTTGGCCAGATCGACGCCGGGGAACGTGATTGACGGTACCGGCTTCGAATAGGCATCCGACGCGAAGTCTACGTTGGCGGTCGTCAACCCGAATGGTCGTGTCAGGTGCTCAGCCTGAACGTTGCTGTCCTTGCTCCAGTTATACTGGACGCTCGTGTTGAGCAGCGCCCGCTCGCTTCGCCAATGCATCTCGAAATTCGTGGTGTAGAGGTCGGATTTGGCCCGATTGTAGATCGAGTCGATGCCCGCCGGCAGTCCGCCCGAACCGTCGGACGCGAGGGGAACGGTGACGGTCAGCGACTTGGCGGTGCGACCGTCCGGCTGCAAGACGAGATTCGTGTACTTCGATCCGCCTTCACGGGTCAGAACGTACAGGCGATCCGACGTATTCTGCGCCCGCGACCCAAGATACCCGCCCTCGACCACGAAATCGAGATTGTCGTTCGCTCGCCATTGCAGGGATACGTTGATCGAGGGGCGATCCACCCGACCTTCTTCGAGCCCGTAATAGGCGCGGTAGGGGATGATCGTGTTTTCGAAACCGGCCGGGAGGCCGGCGCGCGGCGAGTTGGGCTCCGCACTGCTGCCGAACGGCACATCAGGAGACTCACTCTCGATGAAATTTTCCTTGTAGTTGGTTCGCGTCCACGACGCGTTGACCAGCAAACCGATCTCGCCGATGCCGGTGTCGCGGCGGTTCGCCACCAGCAGACTGCCATAGGGACTGACGTTCTTCGCAATGTCGTCGTAGATGCCCTTGACGCTCCCGGCGACGGTCCAGCCCTTCGGCAGGTCCAGCGGGCGGCGCAGTTCCACATTGACCGTGCCGGCAATGCTGCCTTCGACCTGATCGGCGGTGCGGGTCTTGTACACATCGACCGACTTCAACAGTTCGGCCGGGATGTCGGCCAGATTGAGGGAGCGACCGTCGCCGAGACTGGTGTCGTTGCCGTTCACCGTGGTCTGCACGCCGGACAGCCCGCGAATGGCAATGCCCTGCCCCTGCCCGCGCGATCGTTCGATCTGCACGCCGGTGACGCGCGACAAGGCTTCGACGACATTGTTGTCGGGAAGCTTGCCGGCATCCTCCGACACCACCGAGTCGACGATCTGCTTGGCATTCTTCTTCTTGTTGGCCGCCGATGCGACCGATCCGCGGATACCGACCACGATGATGTCGGTCCTTTCCGGGGTGTCGGAGGTGCCGGTGGGATCGACGATGTCCGTCCGATCCTGTCGCGGATCGCCGTCCTGCGCCGTCGCTGTGGTCGTCGTTTGCGCCCACGCCGTTGCCGGTACCAACGCCGCCGCAGCAATCAATGGCCCGAACCGGAACCCCCTCAGCATACCAACCACCCCTTATTGTCTTATGTATATCGTATACTTCCTTTTTGTAGGAGTGATTGTCAACTCTGTTGTAAGCTATGTACTTAAACAACCGCATGACGATATTACTGTAATTTAGCTTTCATTAGTAAAACTGAACTTCCATGTGGCGCTATAGTTACCGCCGACGTCGGCTGAACCTTCCGCCCCGACCAAAGCTCATTCAATTGTCCGACAGTCCGCGTCCCGAAGTCCGCGGCGGTCAGCGTGACGGACGCCGCGGCCGTGCCGCGGTTGAACACCGCCACCGCCGCCGATCCATTCGCCAGTTCCTTGCGCCAGATCTCCACCTGACCGTCCGCGCGGACGCGGCGTCCCTGAACGCCCAGCGCGTCCTGGTCGATCGCCAGCACCGCCCGGTTGGTCAGGATCCGCATCGCCGATGCCGTCGTCTTGCGCAGGTCGTGGCCCATGATCAGCGGTGCGGCCTGCATCGCCCACAGTGTCATGTGCGTGCGATATTCGTCGTCGGTCATGCCGCCATTGCCGACCTCCAGCATGTCGGGGTCGTTCCAGCCGCCGGGTCCCGCCGGCGCGAATTTCGGATTCCGGACGAAGCCGATGTCGGACATCGTCTTGTAATCGTCGGTGATGTCGCCCGTCGTCCGCCAGAGGTGCCCGCCGACCTGCCGCCCCCAGGACGACACGGCGAAGCGCCCGTATTCGCAGAGGGAATAGATCATCGGCCGGCCCGTCGCCCTCAGCGCCGCACCCATCTGGTAATAGGTGCGCTGGACGCTGTCGGCATCGGCGTAGAACCACTCGCCCGAGCACAGATCGTATTTGACGTAGTCGACGCCCCAGTCGGCGAAGGTCTTCGCATCCTGTTCGACATGGCCGTAACTGCCTTCATACCCTGCGCAGGTCTTCGGGCCGGGGGAGGTGTAGAGGCCCAGCTTCAGCCCCCTGGCATGCACATAGTCCGACAGCGCCTTCATGTCGGGGAATTTGGCGTTGGGTTGCAGCACGCCGGCGGCGTCGCGCTTCCCCTGCCAGCCGTCGTCGATGTTGATGTGCGTGTATCCGACATCGCGCAGCCCGCGCGCGACCATCGCGTCCGCCATCGCGCGGATCGTCGCATCGTCGATGCGATCGGCGAACGCGTTCCAGCTCGACCAGCCCATCGGTGGCGTCGCAGCGAGGCCATCGGGTGCGAGCGTACCGAGCGGCGGCAGGTCTGGCGCAGACCGGAACGTGCGCGCCGCGACGTCCGCTACGGCGGCGGGGCGTCCCGCCTGGCGCACGTCGGAATGCCACAACCCGCCCTCCAGCATCACACGCTTGCCGTCGACCCGCGCGGTCCAGCGCCGCGTCGGCCGATCGGGGTCGTTCAGGTTGCGCGTATCGAACGTCAGCGTGCCGCCGGACCAGCGGGCGTTCTGCATCGGGATCGTGCCGTACCAACCGGTCGTGACCGATCCGCTGACCGATCCCTGTTCGTCCGATACCTGCATCATCGTCACGCCGGGATAGGCGGGCGCATCGTCGAACACCCACGCCCGCTCCGCAGCGGCGGCAAGGCTCGCGTGACCCGCGCCCGTCAGGCATGCCAGCACCAACATCGTCAACGGTCGCATTCTCGTCCTCCCCCACTTTACGCAGACATAATGTCGCGTTTATACCGTATACGATAAAAAGGGAGCAAGTCGTTCGATGATGCGGATCAGGTCGTTCGCCCTGCTGGCTCTTGGCTGCACGGCCATCCCCGCGGGCGCTCAGGATGCGCCAGCACCGGCGACGCCGGCCGCCTATGCCGCAGCGATGATCGGTCCGCCGCCCGCCACATTGAAGCTCGATCCGTTCTATCGTCGCTTTATCGATGCGGAGGGTATTCCGATCGCGTCGTCCGCCGCGGTGCCGGACACCGCGCTGCTGCTGGCGCGCGACATCGCGGTGGCGATGCTGGCGGAGCGGCCGGACCTCCGCCGGGCGATGATCGCGTCGGGTTTTCGCGTCGCGATCATGGGTGAGAAGGAGGGCACGGTCGACCTGCCCGAGCAGCGCGACTGGAAGAAACCGACGATCGACGATCCGCGGCTGACGATCTGCGAGCGCAAACTCTACCCGGAGCGGATCGGCAAGCTCACCGACGCCGAATATTGGAACCGGCGCGCGCGCGGCATGGGCGGATCGCTGACCAGTGCCGCGACGGAGAACCTGCTCGGGATGCCCGACACCCGCTATTACGGGGAGAACATCTTCGTCCACGAATTCTCCCACGCGATCCTGGAGGCGGCACGGACGGTCGATTCGGGCCTCTACGCGCGTGTCGAGCGGGCCTATGCGTCGGCGATGGCGCGCAAGATGTGGACGGGTGAATATGCCGCCGTCACCGTCGACGAATATTGGGCGGAGGGAACGCAGACCTGGTTCAATTCGAACATGCTCGCGGTGGTCGATGGTCGCCGCATCCTGTCGGACACCGATCTCGCGGCCTATGACGTCGCCCTGTTCAACATATTGAGCGAAGTCTACGGCACCCGCCACCGCGTCCCCGGCGACGCCTATTACATGCATCCCGCCCGCGTGCCGCCGGGCCCGCCGCCGACCTCGACCGCGGAGGTGTGCTGACGCCGGGGTGTCATGCCGCTCCCTCGATCCCGGACGACGTGGCTCGTGGGAACGGCCGCTTCGACCAATCGAGGACGACCGCAACAACTCGCGATCTGATTGCGCGAGGTCGAACCGACCTCCCTCCCGCCCCGTAGAGGGATCGTTGCGAGATAGCTCCACTTCCTGTCACCAAGCCACCACCCCGGCGAAGGCCGGGGTCCAGTTGGGCAACGTTCTCAGTCGATTACCGCTGATATGCCACTGCGCCGGTGGTCGCCGAGGCGGTAGAAGGTTCTGCAACGGTTCACTTTGGAGGAGGACTGGGTCGCGACCTCTCCACCAGCGCCCCCGCGAAGGGAAAGGAGTACCTCACAAGACGAGACCGACGGGTTCTCGCCCCTTCGGGCACGTACCGGTCCTGTGTCCGCGCGAAAGCGAGGACCCAGTACTGGGCTCCCCCCTCCGCGGGAGCACGGAGGTGCTGGAGCCGTCGCCCGCCGTTCAAGGGGAATGAGTATCAACCCCGCCCGGCGTCCCGAAATGCCCCGCGCCGGTTCCATGCTCCCAGCCCGAGCGTCGATCCGACCAGCTCCCGCTCTACCCGCACGTAGGTAACGGACCCGCCGGCACCGTCACCGGCGGCGCAGCGCGCGGGGCAAGTGCTTCCCACTCCGACACCGCGACGGCGGCATGGCGTGTGCCGCTGCCCGCTGCATCGAACACGGCGCGCAGGCACCGCGTGGTGATCGCCGGAAAGCGCACCGCCTGCCAGACATCGGGTGCGGTGGCGTAGGCGCTCGCCCCCGGTACGCGCTTCCACGCGCCGTCCCAATATTCCAGATGCCAAGCGGCCGGCGGCGCAACGCCCTCGTTCGCGCCGGCGGGATGATCCGCCCAGAAGCGGATGCGGCTGCCGTCGAGCGTCACCGGCTGCGGCCAGCGATATTCGATCCACTGCTGCGGCGGATTGTCGGGGGACCAGCTGCCCCACAGGTCCGGAGGCAGCGGCGCATCCCGGACGATGCCGTCGTTCAGCGCCTTGATCCAATATTGTACCGGCACCGGCTCGTTCGAGGCGTGCGCCTGCGCCGCGGCGGCGACGTTGCGGGTCGGGACGGGCGGCGGCACCGGGCGGCGGGTCGTCACCACCGGCCGGATCGCCGCGGGCGAGACGCTGTCGTCCCATTCCAGCCGGTCGATCGCCACGCTGCGTCGGAAATGGCCGCCGCCGACCGCATCGGCGGTGTGATAGGCCAAATACCACTGCCCCTTGAACGCGACCGCGCCGGGGTGGCTGGTGGTCGAACTCACGGGCTTCAGCACCGTCCCGCGATAGGTCCACGGCCCCAGCGGCGATGCGGCGGTGCCGTACGCGATGCAGGCATGGTAGACGGCCGGCGTGCAGGCGGAGTCCGGCCCGGCATTGTTGCCGGCGTACAGCATGTAATAGGTGCCGTTGCGCTTCATCAGCCACGGCGCCTCGAAGAAGCCGGTCAGCGATTGAACCGCAACCTCCGCCCCCTTGGTGGTGACCATGTCGCGGGCCAGTTCGATCCCGCGCAGCTGCCCGAACGTGCCCCAGTACAGATAGACGCGGCCGTCGTCGTCGATCAGCACGGTCGGATCGATGTTCTGGATGTCGTTCGCGACGGGCGTCGTCTGCGACACGATCGGTCCGGCGGGATGCGCATCCCGCCACGGGCCGGTGATCCGGTCCGCGACCGCCACACCGATCGCGAACTTGTCCGCCCCGTTGCTCTCGCGCTGGAGCACGGGCGCGTACAGATAGAAGCGCCCGTCCGGCCCCTTCACGATCTGTCCGGCATAGGCCCTGCCCGGCTCTGCCCACGCGAATACCGCCTCCGGCTTGACGAGCGCCGGATAATGCGTCCAGCGACCGGCAGCCGGGTCCTTGGTCGACAGCAGCTGCCACTCGTTCATGATGAAGTCGTTGACGCCCGCCTCCGCCTCGTCGCGGCCGGCCAGTATCCACAACGTGTCGCCGTCCACGATCGGCGCGGGGTCGGTCGAGTAATAGCGACCATCGGCGAGGATCGGGTTGCCCGGCGCGGTGACGGGCACGCCGGTCTGCGCCGTGGACGCGCCGGCCAGCGACAGCGCAGAAATGGCGGCGACCAGGACCGGGCGCCTCACTTGCCCGCTCCCGCCAGCAGGCGCGCGCCGAAGACCGGCCCCGCCGTTCGCCCCTCGTGCGGCACGAACCGCACGCGCACGCTCGCCTTGCCGCGGGTCAGCGCCGGGGGCAGCGGATAATCGACATCGATGAACTTGCCGGGGGCCTTGCCCGTCAGCTGCTCGCCCGCGACCTTCACGTCGTCAACCAAGATGTCGAAATCACGGTTCTTGTCCTCGCCCCAATAGGTCGCTTGCAGGATCAGCGGGCCGGGCCGCGTCTTCAGCGTGAAAGCCATATATCCGCCCGACCGCACATCGCGGCCGTTACGCCCGCGATAGCTGACCGGCCACGACTGCTCACTCTCCAGATTGTGATCGCGCTCCGGCTGCATCTCGCCGAAATACAGGATGTCGATGGAGCGGGCCGCCACGTCCTGCTGCCGCGCGAGTTCGGCCTTGAACGCGACTTCTTCCTGCTGCCACTGATCTTGCGTGAACCGCCGGAAATAGACCGCACTGCGGCGGTCGAACTGGCGGTAGAAGGGAACGAACGTCAGGTCGCCGGGCCGCCCGACACCACGGGCGGTGAAGGTCGACACCTTGGTGGCGACCGGCGCGAAGGCGGCCAGCACGTCGTCCCCGACCAGGGCCGGCTCCATCCCCGTCCATTTGTCCTCCGCCGGGCCGAGGTCGGCGGCCATCACCAGCGGCCCGCGCAGGATCGCGACCGGTCCGCCGCCCTCCGCAACCTCGGTGCGCAGTTCCAGCGGCAGCGTGATCGCGACGGTATCGCCCGCTTTCCAACGGCGTTCGACGATCGCGTAGCCCGCGGTGTGCGACACCGGCACGGCCTGACCGTTGACCGTCACCGCCTCCTTGCCCGCCGCCCAGCCGGGTACGCGCAGCGCGACGCGGAACCGTCCGCCCTTGCCCAGGGTCGCGAAGGTCAGCCGCGCCTCCGGATCGTGGGGATAGCCGGTGTCCAGCGCCACTGTCGCCCTGCGCGCCACCCAGGTCGCATCCGCCGGGATGTAGAGGTTGACCATCAGCATCCGGTCCCCCTCCCAGAAGATCGAATCGCCATGCTTGGCATGCGCTTCCATCCCGCTGCCGCCGCAACAGACGAAGCCTTCTTCCCCCGCCGGCGCATATTCGCGCGCCGCCCCCGACAGCATCGGCGTGAAGTAGGAGAAGCCTGCGTTGCGCGGATTGAGCTGCGACAATGTGTGGTTCACGTGCGCGCGCTCGTAATAGTCGAACAGCGCGCCGTTCGGCTCCCACGCGAACAATTGCCGCGTCAGCTTCAGCATGTTGTACGTGTTGCAATGCTCGCACGTCGCCTCGCTCAAGGCGCCGGCGATGCGATCAGGCCCGAAGAAATATTCACGATCGGCATTGCCGCCGATCGCGTAGCTGTGGTGCTGCGTCACCGTCTCCCAGAAGAAGCGCGCGGCGGTGCGGTATCGTTCGTCGCCGGTCAGGTCGTACAGGCGTGCGAGGCCGACCAGCTTGGGCACCTGCGTATTGGCGTGGAAGCCGGCCAGCTTGTCCTCCCGCGCGGCGAGCGGATCGAGGACGCGGCGATCGTAGATCCGCTGCGCCACCTTCAGCCAGCGGGCATCCTTCGTGCGCGCGTACAGTTCGGCGTAACTCTCGTTCAGGCCGCCATATTCGCACCCCAGCACCTCCTGCATCTGCGCGTCGTCCAGCGCCGCGAACACGCGCTCGAAATAGGTGGCGAGGCCGATCAGCACCGTCAGCGCCTGCGCATTGCCCCATGCCTCGTGCACGTCGAGCAAGCCGGCGAACAGCTTGTGCACGGTGTACAGCGGCGACCACGAACCGTTGAGATCGAACCCGCCCGACTTGATCTCCCCCTTCATGATCTCCGGGAAGATCTCCTCCCCGTCGACGATCGCGCTTTCGCCTTTTCGCTTCCGCCCCAATGCCCCGACATAGCCAGTGCCGCGCTTCGCCTGCGCCTCCGCCAGTTCGGTGACGATGTAGTCGGCGCGGCGGCGACACTCGGCATCGCCGGTCTGCGCGTTCATCAGCACCAGCGCGGTCAGGTAATGACCAAGCGTGTGGCCGGCGAGCGAATCGCTCTCCCAGCCGCCATAGATCTCCGCCTTCGGCGCCAGCCCGGCATATTTGCGGAAATTGTGCAGCAGCCGGTCGGCGCTGAGACCCAGCAGATACCGATGGTTGACCGTCACCGCCGTCGCGAAGTCGGACGGTTTCAGCCGTACCGCCGCCAGCGGCAACGGCTTCAAAGCCGGCAACACCGCCGGTCGATCGACCGCGGCGTGCAGGGGCCTCGCAAACGTCGCCGCCGCCAGTGCCGTGCCGCTATGCAGCAATGACCTTCGCGTAATCGGCGTCATGATCGTTCCCTCGTCCGTTCGACCCCGTGTAGTCGGACAAGAAAATTTCGTATACCTTATTTTACTCGTGGCCGCACGGATGATGCCGAATGGCGGCTGGAACGCTGCCGAGCGTCACCTGCTGCGAAGCGCCTGTGCCGCTCCGATCAGTTCGGCATGATCCAGATCGCAGAAGGCGCGCGGCATCGCCTGAAGCAGCCGGCCATATTTCCCCGTCCCGGCGAACACGGCCCGCATGCGATCCGACGCCAGGATTGGACGCAACGCGCTCGCCAGACCACCCGTCACGATCAGGCCGTCCCATGCGCCGAAGGTCAGGACCAGACTGCCGAGATGCGCCGAGAAGGCCTCCGCCAGCAGGTCGCAGGCCTGACGCGCGACGGGGTCCGTGGCACGGTTACGCGTGATCGCTTCGGGCGTCGTCGATCGTCGCGGCAATTTCTGCACGGTGGCAAGATGATCGTAGATCGTGCCGAGTCCGACCGCGGAGATCAGATGCTCCGCGACAACCGGATAGCGGTCGGGAAACAGGGCCGCCGTCAGATCCGCCAATGCCCGTGATGCGGGAGCCAGAGCGGCATGCCCGGCCTCCGTCGCCACGACGGCGATGCCGCCATCGGCATGGCGCGTCATCAGCGACACGCCCAGGCCGGACGTCATGCCGACGATGCAATAGGTGCCGGGGCGCTGCGGATCGATCGGCGGCGACGCTCCGATCGGCTCGAACCGCCGATCCTGATGCTCGGCGAGTGCCCACGCTTCCGCCTCGAAGTCGTTGAGGATCAGCGGCGGCCGGCCGAGCATGGCGCGGAGGCCGGAGCGCGACACGAACCAGCGCGTCTGCGTGACCGATATCGTATCGCCGCGGGGCAACCCCGCGACCGCGATCGCGATCCGTTCCGGCAAGCGGTCGAGGCCGAGCTCACGCTGGAACGCGGTCAGCGCGCCGGCCACGCTCGAACTGGCATCCGCGCCATAGGTGCGGATGCCGGTGAGTTGGGGAAGCCCGCAAGCGTCGGTCAACGCGATCCGCAACCCCTTGCGCCCGAGATGCGCGACGAGGGCGGGTTCCAGTCCGGTCTCCACGACCGTGCGCGGCGGTGGCGGACATGGCGATAGCGGGTGCGGCAGTCCGGCCGCTCTGGTGTCGAGCACGAATCTCTCTCCTGCGCCCACTGTCGTGACGTGCAGGTGTTATCGCTAACGTCCGTTGATTATTCGTGTTCGATCGATCGCCGCACCGCGCGGCGCACTACACCGTGCAGATGCGCACCGCCTCTCGAAGGGCCGGCAGCGGATCGCCGGCGGGCACGAACTCATGCGCGAAATACCCCTGGAAGTTCAGGTCGGCGACCGCCCGCGCGACGCCGTGCCAGTTCACTTCCTGCGTGTCGTTCAATTCGTGGCGACCCGGCACGCCGCCGGTGTGGAAATGTCCGATCCACTTGATGTTCTTGCGGATCGTATCGATCAGATCGCCTTCCATGATCTGCATATGATAAATGTCGTACAGCAGCTTCACGTTCGGTGAGTTCACCTGCTCCATCACGCGCGCTCCCCACGCGGTGTGATCGGCCATATAGTCGGCATGATCGACCTTGCTGTTGAGCAGTTCGAGGCAGATCGTGACGCCATTATCCTCGGCGATGCGCTTGACGCGGTTCAGGCCGGCGACGGTGTTCGCCGCTCCCTCCTCATCGGACATGCCGCGACGATTGCCGGGAAAGGCGATGACGTTGGGCACGTCGGACTTCTTCGCCTGGGGGATGCCGACCCGGAACGCCGCCTCGATCGCCGCATGGTTCTCGCGCCGGTTCAGCCCGTTCGCGATCGTCATGCCGTCCGCCGCATAGCCCATCGTGCAGCGCAGCCCATGCTTGCGCGGCACCTCGTAATCGGCCGGTTGCAGCAGATCGATCCCCTGCATCCCGATCTTCGCAGCGAACGCGCACAGGTCGTCGAGCGGAATCTTCTCGTAGCACCAGCGGCTGACCGACTGCTTCAACCGCCCGGCGGAGGGTGCGGCAGCGCAGGCCGCGATCGGGCCGAGGCTCGTCGTCGCTGCAAGGGAGAGGGTGGAGCCGATGGCCTGTCGCCGTGTGATCATCGTCGCACGGTACCGGAGCGTGCGGCGAGTGCAAGGCGCGTCGCGTCCAAGCCGGCCATACGATGATATTGTCAGACTAATTGACGCTGCGGAGGCGTCATGATCTAAGGCACTCCAAAATAGGAGAGAACCGGAATGAAGGCTGCATTCGGATACGGCATGGCATTCCTGTGCCTCGGCGCCCTGACGATTCCCACCGGATCGCGCGCCGGCGAAACCCCGGCGAAGACGCCGTCAGCGGGCGACACCTCGGCGACGCCGCCGGCAGCGGGCGACCGCCAGCTCGAGGTGGTTCGCGATCTCGCCCGCCATCCAGCACCTCCGGTCGCCAAGCTCCCGCGCTCCGCCTATCTGATGACCTATTTCAAGGACGAGACGCACTCGCTGTACTTCGCGATCTCGCGGGACGGATACAGCTTCACCGACGTGAACGACGGCCGCCCGGTTCTGTCGGGCCGCGCTATCGCCGACCAGAAGGGCGTGCGTGATCCCCACATCGTGCGCGGTCGCGACGAGGCCTTCTACATGTCCATGACCGATCTTCACATCTTCGCCCAGCGCGAGGGGTTGCGGACGACGGAGTGGGAGCGGCCCGACAAGGATTTCGGCTGGGGCAACAACCGCAACCTGCTGTTCATGAAAAGCCGCGACCTGATCCACTGGACGCTGGCGAAGGTCGACGTGTCACGCCTGTTCCCCGCCTTCGCCAAGGCCGGCAATGCCTGGGCTCCCGAGACGATCTGGGACCCGGCGAAGCAGCGGATGATGGTGTATTTCACCACGCGTTACGGCAACGGCCCGAACTTCATGGTCTATTCCTATGCCGATCCGGCGTTCACGACGCTGACGACGGTGCCGAAGAAGATCCTCGATTATCCGCGCCCGGACGTGAACGTGATCGACGCCGACATCACGAAGGTCGGTGGCAAATATCGCATGTTCTACGTCGCGCATGAAAAGCCGGGCAACATCCGCCAGGCGGTGTCGGACCGGCTGACCGGACCCTATGCGTACGATCCGCAAAAGGTCGATCCGGAGAAGGTCGCCGCGGAGGCACCGACGCTGTGGAAACGGTACGACACCGACACCTATGTGCTGATGTACGACGTGTTCGGGGCCAAGCCGAACAACATGGGATTTGCGGAGACGAAGGATTTCCGGACCTTCACCGATATCGGTCGCTTCAACGATCCCGGGTCGCGCATGAAGGCGACCAACTTCGCATCGCCCAAGCACGGCGCGGTGATGCCGATCACCGATGCGGAGGCGGCACGCCTCGAAACCTATTTCAGCGGCAGGGGCCCGGCGCGATGACCGGCGCGCTGCGTCGGCTGGCGCTCATGCTGGGTCTGATCGCCATGCCGGCATTGGCGCAGCAGACGACCCTGCTCGTTCACGCCGATCGTCCCGGCCCGCAGATCGCGCCCGAGATCTACGGCCAGTTCGTCGAGCATCTGGGTCGCGGCGTCTATGAGGGCATCTGGGTGGGCGAGGATTCGCCGATCCCGAACACGCGCGGTATCCGCAACGACGTGGTCGCCGCGCTGAAGCAGGTGAAGGTGCCCGTCATCCGCTGGCCCGGCGGCTGCTTCGCGGATTCCTATCACTGGCGCAACGGCGTCGGCCCACGCGACCGGCGCGCGCAGGAGATCAACGCGTCCTGGGGCGGCAAGCCGGATACGAATGCGTTCGGCACGCACGAGTTCATGGATTTCCTGGGCCAGATCGGCGCGCAACCGTTCGTGTCGGTGAACGTCGGCTCCGGCAGCGTGCAGGAGGCGGACGACTGGATGCGGTACATGACCGCCCCCGCGGACAGCGACCCCGGTCGTGCCCGCGCCGCCAATGGTCGCGCATCGCCGTGGGCGGTGCCCTATATCGGTGTCGGTAACGAGAGTTGGGGCTGTGGCGGCAACATGACCGCCGAGACCTATGCCGCGACGTTTCGCCATTACGCCGCATTCCTGCGCAGCTATTCGGGACCGGCCGCCCGCTTGATCGCGGTCGGCGCGGACACCGACGATTATGCGTGGACCGAGACGATGATGGCGCGCGCGATGACGTGGCGGCCCGATCCCACGCCGCTCGCCTATATCGATCGTCGGCCGTTGATGTGGGGCCTGTCGCTCCACTTCTACACCTTTGCGGGCAACGACTGGCAGGACAAGGGCCGCAACGTCGGTTTCGATCGCACCGGCTGGGCGAAGGCGCTGGGACGCGCGTCGCTGACCGATGCGCTCATCGCGAAGCATTCGGCGATCATGGACCGGTACGATCCCGGCAAGACCGTGGCGCTGGCGGTGGACGAATGGGGTGCGTGGTTCGCCAGCGAGCCGGGCACGTCGGCGCTGTATCTGGACAGCACCCTGCGCGATGCGGTGATCGCGGGTGTCAGCCTCAACATCTTCAACCGACATGCCGACCGGGTGAAGATGGCGAACGTCGCGCAGATGGTGAACGTCATCCAGTCGCTGGTGCTGACGCGCGGGGCCGACATGGTCGTCACGCCGACATGGCACGTCTTCGACCTTTACAAAGTGCATCAGGGCGCGACGATGATCCCCGTCGACGTCGCGGCTCCGGACTATGTCGAGGGTAAGGAGCGCATGCCGCAGGTCAACGTCTCCGGCAGCCGCGATCCGCAGGGCGTGCTGCACCTGTCGATCGTCAATCTCGACCCCGACCGCCCGGCCCCGGTCCGCGCACTACTGGCAGGGGTCGCGGGCCGCACCGCCACGGCCGAGACGCTGACCGCCGCCCGCATCGATACGCGCGTCGAATTCGGCAAGCCCGATCCGTTCGTCCCGCGACGCTTGCAGGACGTGCGCCTCGCCAGCGACACCCTGACGATGACGCTGCCCGCACGCTCGGTCACGCTGGTGACCATCCGGTAGGGGGGACGATCCGGCAGGCGTTCGCGAAGACAGGTTGCGCCTAGTTCTTGCCGATCCGCTCGCGCGCGACCCGTTCCAGCACCGTCAGCGGCATCGCGCCCATCGTCAGCACGCGGTGAAAGGCTTTCGGATCCCAGTTCGCTCCCGCCCGGCGCCTCGCCTCGTCGCGCATACGGACCCAGACGGTATGGCCGATCTTGTAGCTGCACGCCTGTCCCGGCCAGACGGTATAGCGGTCGATCTCGCCCTGGCTGCGCCCGCGGGCAATGCCGGTCGTTGCGATCAGGTAATCGGTCGCCTTCTCCCGGCTCCAGCGCTTGGCGTGCATGCCGGAATCCACCACCAGCCGTGTCGCGCGGAACAGCAGCGACTGGAGGTAGCCGATCTGCCCCAACGGATCGCCGTCATACAGCCCCATCTCGTCGGCGAGCTGTTCGGAATAGAGCGCCCACCCTTCCGAATAGCCGGAATAGAAACCGCGGCGACGGATCAGCGGAATGTCCTCGCTCTCCAGCGCCGACATGACCTGGAGGTGATGCCCCGGCACCGCCTCATGATAGCTGAGCGTGGCGAGCCCGAATTTCGGACGATCGAACGTGTCGCGCAGGTTGATGAAGTAGATCGCCGGACGCGACCCGTCGAGCGACGCGGACTGGTAATAGCCGCCGGGCGCACCGGCCTGGATCGCCTCGGGCACCCGACGCACCTCGACCGGAGCCTTGGGCAGGACGGCGAATTGTTCGGGCAGGCGCCGCGTCATCGCCGCGATCTGCGCGCGCAGTTGCTCCAGCAGCGCGTCGCGACCCGCATCGGTGTTAGGATAGAGCTGGTCGGGTCGCTGGTTCATCGCCACCAGCCGCTCGCCGACGCTGCCCTGGGTCAGTCCCTGCGCCGTCAACAGGCCATCCAGCCGCGCGCCGATCTCCGCCACCTGCGCCAGACCCAGCCGGTGGATCTCGTCGCCCGTCATGTCGACCGTGGTCGCCGCACTTGCCGCGGCCGCATAGTAGGCGTCGCCGTCCGGCAGGCGCCAGACGCCCGCATCGTGCACCGCCCGTGCGCGCAGGTCGGTCACCAGCGCCCGCTGCCGGTCCAGCGCCGGGAACACTCGATCGCGCATCAGCGCAGCGACGGCCCGCGCCCGCTCCGGCGGCAGGTTCGCCGCCTTCAGCTTGGCGGCCAGATCGGTGACCGGCCCGGTCGCGTCGGGTGCCCTGTCGCGCACCGCCGCCAGCTGCTTCAGCGTCGTATCGAGGATGAAATCCGGCGCGAACACGCCCCTGGCGGCATCCTCGCGCTGGCGTTCGGTTTCCGCGTCGATCGCGCCCGCGAATGCCTGCACCCGCGCCACATAGGCGTCGGCATCGCCCGCGTCGTGGACGCGGTGCTGGTTGCCGAGGAAATCGGGTACGTCGCGATATGCGCCGGTCAACTGCGTCAGCACATAGGGGGCGAACCGCCCGGCACTGGCCCCGAATCCGTAGCGCTGGCCGGCGACGACGCGCTGAAGGCCATATTCGACGACGTCGTAATCGAGCCTGGCCGCGTCGCCCAGCGTGTCGCGCGGCACCGCCTTCAGCGCGGCCAGTTCCTGCTTCGCCCGCGCGAACTGCCGCGTCTGGCCCGCGCGCGACGTGTCGTCGAGCCTCGCCTTCAGGCCGCTGCGCGCACCCGTATCCAGCCCCAGCGATGTCGCCTGCTCGGGACTGTCGTCCAGCCGTGCGTAGAAGAAGCGATCGAGCATGGCCCGGAACTCCGCATCCCGCGTCCCCACGGCGGCACGTACCTGTTGGGGAAGGACCATCAGGGCGGAGGTGAGGCTGGCCGATGCGAGGAAGTGGCGGCGATGCATGGACGCTCCCGACGATGGATGGTCGCACCGCAAGGTGCCCGGTGATGTTGAAGACCGCGACCGGCTTTGTCGAGGACCGGCCAAGACACGCAGATGATAGGCCGATCCTCGCGGAAGGCGCCTAGAACAAGAGCGTCAGCGCGTAGAAACCCGCACCGACCAGTGCGGACGCCGGGATCGTGATGATCCACGCCGCGACGACGCTCTTCGCCACGCCCCAGCGCACGGCGGAGGCGCGGCGCGCGGTTCCGGCACCGATGATCGCGCCGGTGATCGTGTGGGTCGTGGATACCGGAATGCCCATCGCCGAGGCGCCGAACAGCACGATCGATCCGGCCATCGAGGCGCTGAATCCCTGATGCTGCGACAACTTGGTGATCCGCGATCCCATCGTCTCGATGATCTTCCACCCGCCCGTCATCGTGCCGAGCGCGATCGCGACGTAGCAACTGATCGCGACCCAGTGCGGCACCTCGAACGGCCCGGTCAGGTTGCCCGTGGAATAGAGCAGGACGGTGATGATCCCCATCGTCTTCTGCGCATCGTTCAGGCCGTGGCTGAGCGAATAGGCCGCGGACGAGCACAGATGCAGCACGCGAAAGCTCCGCTCCGCCTGGGCCGACGACGAGCGCCGGAAGATCCAGCTCGACGCCAGCATCACCGTCATCGCCAGCATCATGCCGATCGTCGGCGACAGCACGATCGCGAGCAGCGTCTTGTTCAACCCGGTCCACTGCACGCCGGTGATGCCTGCATGCGCCACGCCCGCGCCGATCATCCCGCCGACCAGCGCATGGCTCGATGACGACGGGATACCACGCAGCCAGGTGACGATGTTCCAGAACATCGCCCCGCCCAGCGCACCGAAGATCACCGCCGGCGTCACCACCCGCTGGTCGATCAGCCCCTTGCCGATCGTTTCCGCCACCGCGTGCAGGCTCGGAAAGGCGATCGTCAGGAAATAGGCGGCGAAGTTGAAGAAGGCGGCGAAGATCACCGCGCGCACCGGCGACAGCAGCCGGGTCGCGACGACGGTGGCGATGGAGTTCGCGGCGTCGTGCAGCCCGTTCAGGTAATCGAAGGCCAGCGCGACCAGGATCAGGCCGACCAGCAGCGGAAAGGCGAGTTCGTGCATCGGAGCGTCAGGCGTGATCGATGACGATGCCGTCGATCTCGTCCGCGACATCCTCGAACGCGTCGACGATGCGCTCCAGATGCTTGTAGAGTTCGCGCTCGATCACGAACCGCAGCGTGTCGGTCGCACCATGTTCCTGGAGCGATCGCTTCAGCCCGGCGGCATGGATCTCGTCGGCGTGCCCCTCGATCCGGATCAGCCGCTCGGTCAACTCGTGCAGCCGTTCGCCATTGCGGGTCACGTCGCGCAACAGCGGCATCGCCTCCGCCGCCAGCCGGGCCGCATCGACGACGATCGCCGCCATATCGCGCATCTCGGGCGCGAAGCTGCTGACGTCGTACAGGTCGATCGCCGCCGCCGCCGCCTGCATCTCGTCGATCGTGTCGTCGAGACTGCCGATCAAAGCGGTGATCGAAGCGCGATCGAACGGCGTCAGGAACGTGGCGCGAACGCTTTTCAAAACCTCGCGCGTGATCTCGTCGGCATCATGCTCGCGCTCGATGATCTCGCGAATGTGTTCCTTGCCGGCCGGCCCGCCGTCGAGCAGCCGCGCGGTGGCTTCCGCGCCCGCCAGCACCGTCGCCGCATGCGCCTCGAACAGTTCGAAAAAGTTGCCCGTCTTCGGAAGGAGACGCTGGAACCACGCGAACATCGAATTGCCCTTTGCTGGATGACCGGGAGGGCGTCGATGACGGCCGCCTTGCCGCACCGCAAGCTGGAACTGCGCCGGGGCAAAGGACTGAATCAACTCCCGCAGATCAGCTTCGTCCACCGCCTTGGCAGCATCTGCAAGCGAGAACCAGCGCCGTTCCCGTTCCGCCCGCTCCTTCCAGTCGTCCAGCTCCTGCGTCACCGCCAGCGGAAACACGTCCACATCGACCATCAGCGACGCACCGCTGCCACGTCGCTTGCGGTAGCGATAGGCACCGATCGGCACGGGACACAGCGCGCCACACACCCCCGCCTCCTCTTCCGCTTCCGCCGCTGCGGCGGCGTGGAGCGAGGCGGTCGGGCCGACATTTCCCTTTGGGATCACCCAGCGGCCGGTCCCGCGGGACGTGACCAGCATGATCCGGACGGCGACCGCATCGCCGCTGCCTTCGATCCGGTACGGCAATGCGGCGATCTGGCGAATGGCGAAGGTCCGATCCGATGGGGCGACACCCGTGTGGCCGCATTACGGATTCGTGACAATCGCCGCGATCAGGTTTCGCACGGCCGATCACAGGAATGTCGCACGACTACACCTGTATCGCGCGGTCCCGTCGATCAGGGGACCTGCCGCGCGTCGCGCTGGCGCGCGCGCTTGTCGGCGCGGTAGGCCTGGTCGCGCTGGCCCATGCAGCCGACCGCACCCCCCGCGCCACCCGCGGCGGAGCACGACCCGATCCCGCTCGCACCCGTCGCCATCACGCCGCCGGCGTTCGCCGCCCAGCTCTGGTTCTGGGGCGTCACCTCCAGACTGCGGAGTTCCTTGGGCAGGCGATACTGCTCCTCGGCGGAGCGGCGTTCGCACACCACGATCTCGTCGCCGTCACTGTTGGTCGGGCAGCGTTCGTTGCCATAGATCACCAGCACGCCGTTGACCGGCGCGCCCTTGCCGACGCCCTCCTGAGCGACGGTGCCCTGACGCGGGCGCGCAATGCCGGGCAGCGCCGGCCGCGCACTCACCTGCGCCGCGACCGGTCGCGACGCCGCCGGGGGAGCGGCGCTGGTGACGGGTGCCGTCGCGGGGGCGGGCGTCGTCACCTGCTGCGCCATTGCCGGAGCGGTTAGGGGCGCGGCCAGCAACGCCAGCACCAGCATCGATCGTTTCACGCGCCACTCTCCCCGCCCGAGACATTCCCGAGACATCCCCGAGACATCGTAATCAAATCCGCTTCGCCGCCGCGATCGCCAGCCGGCACCCGAGCCGGATCGCGCCGCTCAGGACCGGATAGCCGAACGTATTCTCCGCGCCCGCCGCCAGGGCATGCTCGCGGTGCTCGACCTCTTCGGCCTGGAAATCGACGATCGCCGCCGACAGTTCGGGGTCGCTGTCGCCCAGCTCCTCGAGCTGCTCGGCATAATGTTTGTCGATCTCGGTCTCGACCGCGGCGGTGCACGCCATCGCCGCGTCCGGCCCCATCGCCGCCGTCGCCGCGCCCAGCGCGAAGCCGGCGACCGTCCAGAACGGCTGAAGCAGCGTCGGTCGCACGCCGCGCTCCACGATCATGCGATCGAAGAACGCCCGGTGACGCTCTTCCTGCGCCGCCATGTGGTGGATCGCGCGTGCCGCCGGATGCCGGTCGCCCAACACCGCCAGCTGCCCGGCATAGATACGCGTCGCGCCATATTCGCCGGCCTGATCGACGCGGATCATCGCATCGCTCCGCTCGCGCCGGTCACCGGGTTTCCAGCTCATCGCACCCTCCGCAACAGCCACAGGATCAGCGCCGCGCCACCGAGTGACAGGATCGCGTTGTAGCCTGCCATCGAAACGCCGAACAGCGACCATTGGGCCCGGTCGCACCGCACCACCGGCGCCTTCAGCAGCGCGTCGAGCCGATCCGCGGCCGAAATCCCGCCGAGTGGAGCATTGGCGGTGCAGGCGGTAAAGCCCTGCCACCAATGATATTCGACGCCGGCATGCATCACGCCGATCACGCCCGACACGCCGATGCACACCGCCGCCACCGCAACCAGCGCCGCGCGGCCGCCACCGCGCCGGACCATCAGCGCCAGTACCGCGATCACGACGGCGGCATAATGCGGCAGTCGCTGCCAGTGGCACATCTCGCACGGGATCAGCCCGCCGATGAGCTGCGACCCCCATGCGCCCGCCAGCAGCGCCAGCGGCAGCAGCAGCGCGATCAGGTTGGCGGTACGCAAGCGGCTCATCATTTGGCTGGCGTCTTCACCGTGACCCTGGTCGCCGCCGCCACCTGCGCCGGCCCGCCCAGCCGTGCGACGGTCTTCAGCGCATAATAGAGCTGGAAATCCTCGATTCCCTGCTTCTTGAGCTGCTCGGGCGTGGCGGCGAAGCGCGGGTCGGTCTTCGCATCCTCCTCCAGCACCTTGTTGTCGGCCTTGACCTCGTTGATCAGGTGACGGCGCAGGTCCGCCTCGCGGAACACCGGCCGCGACTTGTAATCGGCGTCGCTGATCTGCGGCACGGCGATATCGGGCTCGATCCCGCCCTCCTGCACCGACCGACCCGAGGGCGTGTAGTAGCGCGCCGTCGTCAGCCGCAGCGCCGTCTCCGGCCCCAGCGGCAGCAACGTCTGCACCGATCCCTTGCCGAAGCTGCGCTCGCCCATCACCAGCCCGCGGTGGTGATCCTGCAACGCGCCCGCGACGATCTCCGACGCCGACGCGGTACCCGGATTGGTCAGGACGACGACCGGCAGGCCGTGCGCGTCGTCGCCCGGCTTCGCGAAGTACCGTTCGATATCCGACTTCTCGCGTCCGCGCTGCGACACGATCTCGCCGTGGTCGAGGAACGCGTCGCTGACGGCGATCGCCTGCGTCAGCAACCCGCCGCCATTGTCGCGCAGGTCGACGACATAACCCAGCGGCCGGTGCCCCAGTGCCTTGTCGATCGCCATGATCGCCGCGCGCGTGTCCGCCCCGGTCGCCTCGGAGAAGGTGTTGATGTTGATATAGCCGACCTGCCCGCGGACTTCCCACTTCACCGGCTTCTGCGTGATGACCTCGCGCATCATCGCCACGTCGATCGGCTTGGTCGTACCCGGCCGCACCAGCGTCAGCGCGATCTTCGTACCCGGCTTCCCCCGCATGAGGCCGATCGCCTCGTCCAGCGTATCGCCATAGATCAGCTTGCCGTCGATGTGGGTGATGTAATCGCCCGCCTTCACGCCCGCACGTGCCGCCGGCGTATCCTCCTGCGGCGCCACGACCTTCACCGCGCCGTCTTCCATCGACACGGTCAGGCCGAGACCGCCGTAATTGCCCTCGGTCATGATCCGCAGATTCTGGAAATCGAGCGCGTCGACATAGCTTGAATGCGGGTCCAGGCTGGTCAGCATGCCCTGGATCGCGCCCTTGATCAGGGTCTTGTCGTCGACCTTGTCGACGTAATCCGACTTGATGCGGTTGAACACGTCCATGAACTGGTCGAATTCGCGATAGGTGTCGCTGTCGACCGCCGCCATCGCCGCGGTGGCGAGCGGGATCGCCGACATTGCAGCGACGATCGCGGTGGCAGTCAGGAGCGGACGACGCATGAAGTTCCTCTGGCGGCAGGACGAACCGCCCATGTAGCGGATTACGGACGGCCGATCAAAGCGGGGTTGCGGTGAACGGGGGCTGACCGGATCGGGCGAGCCGCGGACGATACCGACCTCCCCGGCGAAGGCGCCCCGCGTGTCCCGTGGAGGCGGGAACCAGTAGCCCGGCAGCATTCGCCCTGCTTCAAGAACACCGGGCTCCGGCCTACGCAGGAGCACCCGTAGGTGGTTCCTACCCCGCCAACGCTGCCGCATCGATCGGCCGCCCACGCCGCCGCACCTCGATCGTCACCGGCAGTCGCTCACCTCCGACCGCCAGACCGATGGCCCGCCCCTGCGCCACCGTCGCGCCGGCCCGCACGCCGACCTGCGCCAATCCGGTTAGCAGGCTGGTCCAGCCATCGCCGTGGTCGACCACGACGATCGCACCGTATTCGCCGAACCGCCGCGCATAGCGCACCCGCCCCCCGGCCGGCGCGACCACCGTCGCTCCCGGCGCGGTCACAAAGGACAGTCCCCGCGACCGCACCCCCGCTTCCGAAATCTCGCCGAACCCGGTCACCAGCCGCCCCGCAACCGGCATCCGCAACACGCCGCGCGGCGGAACCGGGCCGAGCACCCCCACCGCCATCGGCCGCGCGACCGGGCCGGGCAGCCGCGACAGGCCGGCGACCGTCGCCTGCCCTTCGCCGTCTTCCGTCATCCGGTCGATCAGGTCGCGTGCCTCCTCGCCCAGGGACAGCGCACGATCGGACTCGATGATCGCGCCACGCCCCAGCGCCACCGCCTTGCCGCGATGCGACGCTTCCAGCGCGGCAAGGTCGCGGCGCTCGCGCTCCAGCGTCGCGCGACTGTCGCCGATCGCCCGCGCCGCCAGCGCCGCATCCGCGCGCAGCCCCCGCGTCCGCTCCAGCTCCGCCCGCACGCCGGCCGTTCGCGTCCGGATCACCGGCAGCGTGCCGCCGAGCACGGCGCGCAGATGCACCAGATCGTCGACCGACCCCGGCTGGGCCACCGCCACGATCGCCGGCCGCGCCGCCAGCGACTGCAACGCCGCCAACAATCGCGCGACGGGTGCCTGCGCCGCCGCCAGTCGCGCGCGTTGATCCGCCAGCAACCGGTCGACCACAGCCGCGCGCGCCCCCGCCGTCGCCAGATCGGCCTCCGCCGCGCTCACCCGCGCCGCGAGCGCCCGCTCCTCCGCCGCCGCCTTCGCCGCGGCATCACGCTCCCGCCCGGCCGCGGCGGCGAGCCGGTCGGCGCGCGCCTGCGCCGCCGCGCCCGCGCGCTTCGCCTCCGTCAGGCTGCGCTGGCGATCGACGAGTTTAGGGCCCGCCGTCGCGACCCCGCCCGTCGCCAGCAGCGCCAGCAGGATCGCCGCCGCGCGCATCAACCCTCGCGATGGTACGGATGATTGGCGAGGATGCTGGTCGCGCGAAACAATTGCTCGGCCAGCATTGCGCGCGCCAGCATATGCGGCCACGTCGCGCGCCCGAACGAGAACAGCATGTCCGCCTCCGCCCGCTCGGCGTCACCGAACCCGTCCGCCGCACCGAGCAGGAAACGCGTCTCCCGCACCCCCTCGTCCCGCCAGCGGCCCAGACGCTCGGCGAAAGCAAGCGAACCCAGCACCTCGCCCTTCTCGTCCAGCAGCACGCGCCGCGCATGCGGCGGCATCGGCGGTTCCTTGCCACCCGTATCGGGCAGCTCCGTGACCTTGGTCGGCCACGCGATCCGCTTCAGATAGCGATCGACCAGTTCCGCCTCGGGCGACCGGCCGATCCGGCCGCGCGCGACCACGTGGAGCAGCACGCGAGGGTGCCGTCAGTGCGCGGCGGGATCGGTCTTCGGGGTCGCGCCGCTCGGGTCCGGCGCATCGCCGAACGACCACATCCGCTCCAGATTGTAGAAGGAGCGGACTTCGGGCCGGAACAGGTGGATGATGATGTCACCCGCATCGATCAGCACCCAGTCTGCGGTCGGCAGCCCCTCGGTCCGGGTGAGCCGGCCCGTCTCGGCCTTGATCCGCTCGGACAGCTTGGCGGCCATCGACGCCACCTGCCGGGTCGATCGCCCGCTGGCGATGACCATGTAATCGGCGATGCTCGATTTCCCCGCGAGCGGGATCGACACCGTCTCGACGGCCTGATCGTCGTCGAGCGAGGCCAGCACCAGCTTGTGCAGCGCCTCGATCTCTTCGGGATCAGCGGAACGGGGAACGGGAGAAGAAGTGGCCAAGGGAGCTCCTGTGAGGACCGGGCGGCGCTTAGGAGAAGCGCCGGTGCCAGTCGGGGTCGCCGGCGCGGATGCCGGTGGCGGACGTCGGATCGGGGCGGAAGCGCAACAGCACGAGGGCCGGCAAACTCCACGTCGTCCATCGGTTCGCGGCCGACCGCGGTCGCCGATATCGCCGCAGCCAGGCCATCGCGGGACCCGCGAGGGCACGGCCATCATATCCCGGCCGCGCCACGACCGCAATCGGGATCGCGCGCGCGATCCCGCGCCAGTCGCGCCAGCGGTGGAACTGCGCCAGATTGTCCGCGCCCATGATCCACACGAATTGTCGTTTCGGATAACGACGTTGCAGCTTGCGGATCGTGTCGACGGTATACCGCGTGTCGAGCCGCGCCTCGATCGCGGTGGCGCGGATCGGCGCCCGCCGCGCCACGGTCCGCGCCGACGCCAGTCGCGCGGCCAGCGGTGCCATGCCCTTCGCGGGCTTGAGCGGATTGCCGGGCGACACCAGCCACCACGCCTCCTCCAGCGCCAGCGCGCGCATCGCCGCCAGCGTGATGCCGCGATGCCCCCGGTGCGCCGGATTGAACGATCCGCCGAGCAGGCCGGTGGGGATCATCGAGAAGGCTGCGACCAGTTCTGGCGCTCGTGATGCACGCGCAGCACGTCCACACCCTCCGAGACCAGCCGGTAGCGGATCAGGTAAGGCGTATGACCGACCTTCAATATTCTATGACCGTCGGCATGCGGCCGCCCTATCTGCGGAACGTTCGCCAACGCGCTCGCGCGTTCCCGGATCGTCGTCAGGACCTCGACGGCGACATTGCCGCTCGCTTCACGGAGCAGCCAGGTATCGATTTCGCGCAGATCGTGGAGTGCCGGAGTCGTCCAGTTCACGCGCATCGTGCGCGGTGCCTGGCGATCATCTCGTCGAGTTTGATCATCACATCCGCATGCGGCACCACATCACCGCGATCGGCCGCATCCACACCTTCCTGCACGAACGCCCGGAACTCCGCCTCATGCTCGGCGACGCGCTGCACCGCCTCCGCCACGAACTCCGCACCGGTAATCCCCCGGCTGCGCGCCAGCTCCTCGACCAGCGACGCGGTTTCGGCCGGAACTTCGGCGGTGATCCGGGTCATTTCCATCACGCGAGGCTACGCCGATCCCGGCACCGCATCAACCGCGCACCTGCCCCGTGCCGCGGCCAAGCCATTTGTACGTCGTCAGCCCCTCCAGCGCGACGGGCCCACGCGCGTGCAGCCGGCCGGTGGCGATGCCGATTTCCGCGCCCAGCCCGAACTCGCCGCCATCGGCGAACTGCGTCGACGCGTTCCACAGCACGATCGCCGAATCGACCTCCGCCAGGAACCGCTCCGCCACCACTTCATCGCCGGCGACGATCGCGTCGGTATGATGCGACCCATGCGCGGCGATATGCGCCAATGCGCCGTCGACCCCGTCCACCACCGCAACGGACGCGACCGCGTCGAGATACTCGGTGTCCCAGTCCTCCGCACTCGCCGCCGCCACGCCAGGCAGCGCCGCCCGGATCGCCTCATCGCCGCGCACCTCGCACCCGCGCGCCGCCAGCGCCTCGACCAAAGGCGCGGCATGCGGCCAGCGACGGTCGATCAGCAGCGTCTCCATCGCGCCGCAGATGCCCGTCCGGCGCATCTTCGCGTCCAGCACGATGCTGCGCGCCATGTCGAACCCGGCGGACGCATCGACATAGACGTGGTTGATCCCGTCGAGATGCGCCAGCACCGGCACCCGCGCCTCCGCCTGCACGCGCGCGACCAGGCTCTTGCCACCGCGCGGCACGATCAGGTCGATCAGACCCGCCGCGGTCAGCATCGCGCCCACCGCCGCCCGGTCCGTCGTTGGCACCAGCTGCGCCGCGTCGCGCGGCAGGCCCGCCGCCGCCAGCCCGTCTGCGAACGCCGCATGCAGCGCGCGGTTGCTCGCCACCGCCTCCGACCCGCCGCGCAGGATCACGGCATTGCCGCTCATCACGCACAGGGCCGCCGCGTCGACCGTCACGTTCGGGCGGCTTTCGTAGACGATCCCGATCACCCCGATCGGCACCCGCACGCGCGACAGCACCAGCCCGTTCGGCCGGGTGCGCGTGTCGATCGCCTCCCCGACCGGGTCGGGCAGCGCCGCGACCGCCTCGACGCTGTCGGCCACGCCTGCCAGCCGCGCCGCGTCCAGCCGCAACCGGTCGAGCAGCGCCGGCGTCAGCCCCGCCGCCGTGCCCCGCGCCATATCCTCCGCATTCGCCGCCAGAATCGCCGGCGCAGCATCGCGCGATGCCGCCGCCGCCGCTCGCAGACCCGCACGCCGCGCCTCGCTCGGCAAGCGGGCCAGCACCCCGGCGGCGACACGCGCTGCGGTGCTTATCGCGGCGATGAGAGCGGCGGGTTCGGCGGCAGGATCGGTGTCGGCCATGATCGTTCCGCTACCATGCCGAACCCCCTCGCGCCACAGCGCACGCCGCGCTAGACCGCTCTTATGATGGGGGACATGGCAGCAGCCGCGGGGGACGTGGCGACGGGAGCATTGTGGGCGCGGGCGGTCGAACCGCGCGCGGGCGAGCATGCGGATCACAACGGTCACGGCGACGCGGGCGGCCTGTGCCTGAACTGCGGCACGACACGGATCGGCGATTTCTGCCACGCCTGCGGCCAGTCGTCGCACGTCCATCGCAGCTTCGGCGCGATCGGCCACGATCTCGCGCACGGAGTCTTCCATTTCGAGGGGAAGATCTGGCGCACGCTGCCGATGCTGTTCTTCCGGCCGGGCGAACTCACCCGCCGCTACGCGCACGGCGAGCGCGCGCGCTTCGTGTCGCCGCTCGCGCTGTTCCTGTTCATCATCTTCATCCTGTTTACGATCCTCAGCATCATCGGCGCGCATCTCGAGGCGCCGCAGTTCGCGACAGGTGAAGGCAAGGCGTTCCAGACCAAGCTGGAGCAGAAATACGCCGAACAAGGCGAGACGATTGCCGCCCTGACGCGGCAACGGGCGGCCGCAAGCGACCCCGCGCGGTCCGCCTTTCTGGACAAGCGGATCGCCGGCGTGCGGGACGATCAGAAAGCAGTCGGATCGACCCTGTCGGTCATCAAACGCGAGGGCGGTTCCTCGTTCGAGGATGTCCACACCGGCTGGAAACGGCTCGACAAGGGCCTGTCGAAGGCGATCGAGAACCCGAACCTGATCCTCTACAAGCTGCAATCCAACGCCTATAAATTCGCCTGGGCGCTGATCCCGCTGTCGCTCCCGTTCATGTGGTCGCTGTTCCCGTTCAGCCGTCGCTTCACGATGTACGACCATGCGGTCTTCATCACCTACTCGCTATGCTTCGTCAGCCTCGTCGGGATGATCGTCAGCTTCGGCACGATGGCCGGCATCATGGCGGCGTGGCTGTGGACGGCGGCGTGCATCGCCGTGCCCGTCCATATGTATAAGCAGTTGCGCGGGGCCTATGGTTGCAGTCGCGTCGGCGCGGCGGTGCGGATGATCCTGCTCTTCGTCGGCGCGAACCTCGCGCTGATCGCCTTTGCCGGGTTGCTGGTGGGCCTCGGGCTGGTCGGCTGACCCGAACCGCGCGACGTCCCGCCCCCGTCACCTCACCCGCATGGATACCGCTTCGCGAGCACCCGCGCATAGCCGTCCTTCAACGGCCGCTTCTTTTCCGCCGGCGACAGCGCGTGCAGCCCGTCGAGCATTTCCATGATGCCGACCGAGGATCCTTCCGGCACGCAGGCGATCGGCGGCTTGCCCGCCGCACGCCGCGCCTCGTCCTCGGCACGAAGCTGCCGCGTGGCGGCCTTCGCCTCGTCACGCAGCGCGCCGAATTCGGGCGACAGCATCGCGCCGATCCCCTGCGCCTTCAGCGCGTCCGCACGGGTCAGGAACGCGCCGACGCTGATCGCCGCCGATGCGGCGGAGACGGGCAGGACGGCCGCAGCAGCGGCAACGAGAACGACGACATGACGCATGATGCGAACTCCGGTGGTTGCCCGGCGCCGTAACCCGGCCCGGCTGTCTTCACCGTGAACCGCGACCATCCCCCTCGATCACCCGCCGAACGTATAGGTCAGCGCCAGCCCACCCGACACCTGGTTCCGTGATCCGTAGCGGCGGACGATCGGTGATCGCGCCGGATCGTCGACCAGCCGGTCGTATTTGGCATAGCTCGATACGCCCCAGCGCCCGCCCAGATGCCGGACGAATCCGGCGGTGATGCCTGCCGCCTGCAACCCGCCCTTCGCATCGAACGCGCGCAGCCCGGTGGCGACCGCTACCGCCGGCGCAACGCTGAAGAACGCATCGTGGTAGCGTCCATCCGCGAACGTCACGCGTGGTCCGATCGAAAACAGCCAGTCGTCGCCCTTCCGCGCGACATAATCCCCGCCGACGTTCGCGATCAGGCCCTTGTGCCCACCCAGCCCCTTGCGCACTTCGCCGCGCAGCCGGATCATGTCGGTCAGCGCATATTGCAGGAAGCCGCCCGCCTCGAACGTGGCACCGACCTTGGGCAGCGCCGCCCCGACATCGCGGGCGGTGCGGCTCCCCTCGAACCCCAGCGCCGGCCCGATCGCGAACCGGCCGCGCGTCAGGACCGCGAAGCCCGCGCTTTCGTCGGGTGCTTCGAACGGCAGCGAATCCGTGCCCCGCGCGCTGACGACATCGACGAACGGGCGCAGGCTGATGCCGTCCGCGCCCGGATAGCTCGGCACCAGTTGCGGCCCCAAACCCACCCGCGTCCGCCGCGGCCGGTCATCCTGCGCCTCCGCCGCGCCGGCACTCGCCAGCAGAACCAGGGTCGCGACGAACGCGGACGAGCAGAGACGGAGGGCGGTCATACGCGCATGGTAGTGCAGAGCACCGCATTGCCAAGCGAAAGCGGTGGAGCCTTGGCGCTACCGTCCCGCCTGTGGCGCCCCTCGTAAGCGAGGGTGGCAAGAAGGCGAGCGACACTGGTCCAGTGTCCTCTTCCGCTGGGGATCGTGCAAAACCCTCTTCTACCACCCCGGCGAAGGCCGGGGTCCAGTCGGGATGTCGGCGGTGATCTACTGACAAGGTTGCCCAACTGGACCCCGGTCTTCGCCGGGGTGACGGCGTGTTGTCAGATCGCCGAGCCCAAACATCGCCGCTGTCCTACACGGACAAACTATGACACCCCGGTCGAGGCTCTTTCTCATCGCCGGTCATTCTCGCCGACGCCATCCCACCGGCGCGTGCGAAACACCGCGTTGGACTAACCTTAGCCTAACCTTCCGGCCGGCCCGCACCACCAAGTCACTGATTGACCGGCACAACCCCCGAAACGGTCGGAACCGGCACCACCGGAACCACCGGCTGGACCGGAGCGGGCACTTCCACCGCATCCGACCGCGGCCGCACCCTCACCGGACCGGTCGGTGCCTCCGTCATGCCGCCGACGGTGCCCGTCGGCCGGCCCTTCAGCCGATCGATCTCCGCCTGTCGCCGCTGGAGGTAGAAGTCGCGGCTGTTGACGTACGGATCGCCGCCCTTGTCATGCAGCTGCACCAGCGTCTCGTCGAACTCCGCCCGGTGGTCGAGCGCGCCGAGCACGCCCGCCGGCACCGCGAACTTCGGATCGGTCACGCCCTGTCCCAGCGTCACCGGCAGCACGATCCGGTCGATCGCGCCGCCGAACAGGTCGCGCACCGTCGTCGGCCCGACCAACGGCAGGAACATGAACGGCCCGTTCGGCACCCCGTAGAATCCCAGCGTGTTGGCGAAACCGTTGCTCCGCCGCGGCAGCTTGAACGGCTTGCGCTTGGCCATGTCGAACAGACCGATCACCCCGACCGTGGAATTGACCGCGAATCGTCCCACCGTCTCCAGCGCCTTGCCGATCTTGTGCTGGAGCACGAAATTCACGAACACGACCGGCTCGCGCAGGTTGTAGAGGAAGTTGTGGATGCCGCGCCGGATCGGACTCGGCACCTTTTGCTTGTAGGCGCGTGCCACCGGACCGACGACCGCCTTGTCGACCGCCTCCGTCGCCTTGAACGACTGTTCGTTGACCTTGCTCAGCGGATCGGGCGCTTCCCAGTCGCCGCGACCGGTCACGACGATATCCGGCTGTTGCGCCGCACTCTGGGCAGTCTGTCCGGGCGGCGTCGCGGGAACCGCCGCCTGCCCCGGCGGCGCTGCGATCACGACCTCCGCCGCGACGACCGGCGTCGGCACCAGAGTCTCGGGCGCGTCCTGGAGCAGCATCGCGCTCAACACCATCGCCGCGTTCACGACCAGCACGTCCGACATTCCCCTTGCGCCAGTCGAACGCGCCGCGACTCTGGGACGCGACCGACTGCATCAGCGATCACTAGGCGGCAACCACGGCAAAGCCAATCGCTTCGCTGACCCGCCCCCGCTCCTACCTCCACCAGTCTTCGAAAGCGGTTAACCGATCGATCGCCCACACACGAAAGGGGCGCCGGTCCTGCGACCGACGCCCCTCCGTATTCGCTATTCGCCGGGATGGATCAGGCGAACGAAACGGTCGCCTTGCGACGACGCAGCGCGCCGCCGACCATGCCGAAGCCGCCGATCATCAGCGCCCACGATGCCGGCTCCGGCACCGCGCCGGCCAGGTTCGCCGTGGCGAACGCGGTCGCACGGGCGTCCAGCGTTCCGGTGCCGACCTGGGCCGCGCCGTTGAACAGCGTGTAGATGTAGTTGTCACGGAACCCGCAGCAGCTATCCGTACGACCGAAGATCGAAATTGTCGTGACATCGAACGCGCCGCCCAGATCGACCGTCAGGATGTCGCCGGCGTTGTAGTCGTCGCCGTGATAGATGAAGGGATAGTCGCCGCGCGTGTCGCCGTCGACTGCGAACGACGGAACCGCCGGGCCGTTCACATAGACGCTGGTCGCCGTGGCGTTCTTGCCCTGCGCGACGTTCAGGCCGTTGGCGAACAGCTGAAGCTCTGCGACCTGCAGCACTTCGACCGTCGACTTGATCTGCACCGACGTCACCGTCACGGCCGAGGCCGGGCTGGCCACTGCGACCACTGCCGTCATCGCCGCTGCTGCGGCCAGTACGCTCTTGAACTTCACACCGTGTCTCCTCGTTCGTTGACGAGGCGTTAACAGAGCGTTCAGGTTCGATATACCGATTTAAATGTGGTTAAACAAAGTGTCATCCCGAAACGGGACCGCTTCAGATCAGTCCACTGCGGGCTAGAACGAACAGAGCGACCGGCCACAGCACCGAGTTGACGATGTCCGCGATCGTGTCGGGCAGCCGCCACGATCCCGTCCGCACCCGGTCGAAACACTCGTTCACCAGCTCGGCCAGAACCGCCACGATCAGCGGCCAGACGGCGCCGACATCGCCCGCGATCGCGACGCCCACGACCCATATCAGCATGCCGACATGGACGTGGAGCGTCGCGTGGTCGAGCCCGGTGGTATTCGCCAGCCAGACCTTCGCGCGGTTGTGGAGCGGCTCGCTCAGAAGGCGAGGCCCATCGCGGTCTTGACGCCCGGCAGCGCCTTCAGCTTGGCCAGCAGGTCCGCCGATACCGGCTCGTCCACCGACAGCAGCAACACCGCCTCGCCGCCCGCCTGACGCCGACCGAGATGGAAGGTGCCGATGTTGACCCCCTCCTCACCCAGCGCGGTGCCGAGGCGACCGATGAAGCCCGGCGCGTCCTCGTTCACGACGTACAGCATCGGCCCGGCGAGATCGGCCTCGATCTTGATGCCGAACAGCTCGACGAGGCGCGGGGCCTGATCGCCGAACAGCGTGCCCGCCACCGACCGTTCGCCGTCGGCGGTCTTCACCGATACCCGCACCAGCGTGTGGTAATCGCCCTCGCGCTCGGTCCTGACCTCGCGCACCTCGATGCCGCGGTCGCGCGCCAGCAGCGGCGCATTGACCATGTTCACCGTATCGGTCTGCGTCCGCAGGAACCCTGCCAGCGTCGCGCTGACCAAAGGCTTCTGGTTCAGCTCCGCCGCCGCACCCTCGCTGTGGACCGACAGACGCGGGATCGCTCCGGTGGTCAGTTGCCCGACGAGGCTGCCCAGCTTTTCGGCCAGCTGCATGTACGGCTTCAGCTTGGGCGCTTCCTCCGCGGACAGCGACGGCATGTTCAGCGCGTTGGTAACGCCGCCCGAGACGAGGAAGTCGGCCATCTGCTCGGCGACCTGGATCGCGACGTTGACCTGCGCCTCCGTCGTCGACGCGCCCAGATGCGGCGTCGAGATGAAGTTGGGCGTGTTGAACAATGGCGACGCCTTGGCCGGCTCCTCCACGAACACGTCGAGCGCCGCGCCGCCGACCTGCCCCGAATCAAGCGCCGCCTTCAGCGCGACCTCGTCGACCAGTCCGCCGCGCGCGCAGTTGATGATCCGCACGCCCTTTTTGGTCTTGGCGATTGCCTCCGCCGACAGGATGTTGCGGGTGCTGTCGGTCAGCGGCGTGTGCAGCGTGATGAAGTCGGCGCGCGCCAGCAACTCGTCCAGCGTCACCTTCTCCACGCCCATCTCCACTGCCCGCTCGGGCGTCAGGAACGGATCGAACGCGACGACCTTCATCTTCAGGCCGCGCGCACGGTCGGCGACGATCGAGCCGATGTTGCCCGCCCCGATCAGGCCCAGCGTCTTCGACGTCAGCTCGACGCCCATAAAGCGGTTCTTCTCCCACTTGCCGGCCTGCGTCGACGCATCCGCTTCCGGCAACTGCCGGGCGAGGGCGAACATCAGTGCGATGGCGTGTTCGGCGGTCGTGATCGAATTGCCGAACGGCGTGTTCATGACCACGACGCCCTTGGCCGACGCCGCCGGGATATCGACATTGTCGACACCGATGCCGGCGCGACCGACGACCTTCAGGTTCGTCGCGTGATCGAGGATCGCCTTGGTGACCTTGGTCGAGGAGCGGATGGCGAGGCCGTCATACTCGCCGATGATCGCCATCAGCTCTTCGGGGGTCTTGCCGGTGATTTCGTCGACCTCGACACCACGCTCGCGAAAGATCTGCGCGGCTTTGGGGTCCATCTTGTCGGAAATGAGGACTTTAGGCATGGTTTGAAGCACCTTCGTCATCCCGGCGAACGCCCGGATCTCGTGCGGCCAGCGCACGGTATATGGAGGAAGACCCCGGCTTTTGCCGGGGTGACGTGTCTGGGATCAGCCCGCCTTGACGGTCGCGTAGGCCCAGTCGAGCCACGGCCCGAGCGCGACGATGTCGGCGGTATCGACCGTCGCCCCGCACCAGATGCGCAGGCCCGGCGGCGCGTCGCGATAGCCGGCGATGTCGAATGCCGCGCCTTCCTTCTCCAGCAGCGACGCCATCGCCTTGATGAACGCTTCGTCCGCACCGTCGACGGTCAGGCAGACGCTGGTCTTCGAGCGGCTGGCAGGATCGGCGGCGAGGTGGCCCAACCAGTCGCGGTCGGCCACGATCGCGTCGAGCGCGGCCGCGTTGGCATCCGACCGCGCGATCAGCCCGTCCGCACCCAGATCCTTCGCCCATTCCAGCGCAAAGATCGCGTCCTCGACGGCGAGCATCGAGGGCGTGTTGATCGTTTCGCCCTTGAACACGCCCTCGGTCAGCTTGCCCTTCGACACGAGACGGAACACCTTGGGCAGCGGCCATGCCGGCGTGTAGCTCTCCAGCCGCTCGACCGCACGCGGGCCGAGGATCAGAACGCCGTGCGCGCCCTCGCCGCCCAGCACCTTCTGCCAGCTGAACGTCGCGACATCGATCTTCGCCCAGTCGATGTCATAGGCGAATACGCCCGACGTAGCGTCGGCGAAGCTCAACCCCTCGCGGTCGGCCGGAATGAAGTCGGCGTTCGGAACGCGGACGCCGGACGTGGTGCCATTCCAGGTGAACAGCACGTCCGTCGACCAGTCGATCTGCGTCAGGTCGGGCAGCTGCCCGTAATCGGCACGGATGACGGTGGGGTCGATCTTCAGCTGCTTGACGGCATCCGTCACCCAGCCCTCGCCGAAGCTCTCCCACGCCAGCGTCGTGACCGGCCGCGCGCCGAGCATCGTCCACATCGCCATCTCGAATGCGCCGGTGTCGGAACCGGGGACGACGCCGATGCGGTGCGTGTCGGGCAGCTTCAGCGCGGCGCGCATCAGGTCGATGCAATATTGCAGCCGCTGCTTGCCGATCTTCGACCGGTGCGAACGACCCAGCGATGCGGTGGCCAGCTTGGCAGCGTCCCAGCCTGGAGGCTTGGCGCAAGGGCCGGAGCTGAAGAAGGGGCGAGCCGGCTTGGTAGCGGGCTTCTGCGCACCCCGAACGTCGGGGGCGGTCACGGTATCCGTCAATGTATCTCTCCTCACAGAGAGCACGCGCCGCGTTGGGACGGCGTGGCCCGCCGACGGCCCTAGCGGTGATCGGCGGGGAGTCAACCTCGATCAAGGGGCTGACACAGTCCGCTCGACCGGCGATGATAGTCGGGATGAAGGCCGTCACCGTTCTGTTCGCACTGTTCCTGCTCTCCGCGTGCGGACGGACCCAACGGCCGGGCGGCCCCCGCGAAGCCGTACGTCCGCCGGCGCGCGAAACCGCGCAGTGTCTCGCAGACCTGCGACGCGACGGCGTCGATTTCCGGGTGTTGCCCGACAAGGATTACGGCGAGGGTTGCGGCGTGTTCGGGGCGGTGCAGTTGACCGACATCGGCGTGCCCGTGACCGGCATCACCGCCATGCGCTGTGGCACCGCGCGCGCCTTTGCCGGCTGGATCAGGAACGCGGTCGCACCCGGCGCATACCAGATGCTGGGGTCGGAACTGGCGCGCGTCGAGGGCATGGGCACCTATGCCTGCCGCAACGTCGTCGGCTCCACGCGTGGCGGTGACCGGCGATCCGGGCATGCCATCGCCAATGCGGTGGATGTCGGCGGCTTCGTGCTGAAGGACGGACGGCGGATCAGCGTGCTGCGCGACTGGAACTCTGCGGACGAGGTCACGCGCACCTATCTTCGCCAGATGCGGGCATCCGCCTGCCGCCGGTTCGGTACGGTTTTATCCCCCGATTATAACGCAGCGCATGCAAACCACCTGCATCTGGAGGATGACGGCGCGCGCTTCTGCCGCTAATCGCAGGCGATGACCGATACCCGCGTTCCGTCCCGCGTCTTCCCCCGTGCCAAGCAGGATGCGGAGAGCGCCGAAGCCGTCGTCCACACGCCGCAGACGCAGAGCCCCGCCTATAAACTCGCGTTCCAGGACATGGATTTCCTGTTGCGGGAGGATCTGCGCCCGGTGCGCTTCCAGCTCGAACTGCTGAAGGCGCAGCTGCTGTTCGAGGAGGCGAAGATCGCCTCCACCTTCGTCTTCTACGGATCGGCGCGCATCCCGGAGCCGGCCAAGGCGCAGGCGATGCTGGACATGGCGACCGACGACAAGAGCCGGAAGATCGCCGAGCGGCTGGTCGACAAGAGCCGCTATTACGACATGGCGCGCGAACTGGCGCAGATCACCAGTCGGCTGCCGCGCGACGAAGCGGGGCGGCGGCATTTCGTCGTATGCTCCGGCGGGGGTCCGTCGATCATGGAAGCCGCCAATCGCGGCGCGCACGACGTCGGGGCCGAGTCGGTCGGGCTGAACATCGTCCTGCCGCACGAACAGGCGCCGAACCCCTATGTCACCCCCGCCCTGTCGCTCCAGTTCCACTATTTCGCGCTGCGCAAGATGCACTTCCTGCTGCATGCCCGCGCGCTGGCGGCATTTCCGGGCGGGTTCGGGACGTTCGACGAGCTGTTCGAGCTGCTGACGCTGATCCAGACGGGCAAGATCGCGCCGATCCCGGTACTGCTGGTCGGTCGCGAATTCTGGGAAAAGGTCGTGAACTTCGAGGCCCTGGTCGAGGAAGGCGTCGTGTCCGAGCGCGACCTGTCGATCTTCACCTATGTCGAAACCGCCGAAGAGGCATGGGACGTGGTCCGCAACTTCTACGAGGAGCGCGCGCGTCAGGAAGACGCGGCGGAAGGTTAGGCTAAGGTTAGTCCAACGCGACGTTTCGACACCGTCCGATCCCGGCCCTTCTTCGCGGGATCACAGGCGTATAGCCGTTTGCCCACGTGTAGGACAGAGCCACCCCGAACATGACGAAGGCGCGCCCACCGACCGGTGAACGCGCCTTCGTCATGTTCGCAGCGGCGGGTTATTCCGTGCGAGCACCCTTGCGAGCCGCTTCCGGATCGATCGACGGTGCGCCGCTGGCGGGGGTGCCGGTGTTGCCGATATCCGCGGTGTTGCCGCGCGCGCCGACTTCCTCGGCGTTCTCGCCCTTGGGCGCAACGTCGCCTTCAGCGGGTGCAGCACCGGGCGCAGCCGCACCAGCCGCGGGCGCGGCGGGCAACGGCAGGTTCGAACCCTGCTGGTTCAGATACAGGATCACGTTCGCGCGGTCCTGCGCGTTGCCGAGACCGGCGAACGTCATCTTCGTGCCGTTGGCGAACTTGCGCGGGCTGGTCAGCCACGCGTTCATCTTGTCGAAGTCCCAATTGCCGCCGACCGACTTCAGCGCGTCCGAGAAGGCGAAGCCGCCCTTACCCTGCGCGATCGCCTCGCCCATCGTGGCGTAGAGGTTCGGGCCGACGCCGTTCGCGCCGCCTTGGTTGATGGTGTGGCAGGCGGCGCATTTCTTGAACACCTCCGCGCCCTTGGCCGCGTCGGCGGTCGGCAGCAGCGACGCGATCGGCACCGCTGCGGCCTCGCCGCCGCCGGCTTCCTCGACGCCCTCGATCGCGTAACCCATCTTTTCCGGGCGATGCCCCTCGAACAGCATGTTGCCGACGATCGCAGAGCCGAGCGCGACGATGCCCGCGCCCAGCGCCCAGCCCGCGATCGTGTTGGTCTTCAGGTCCATCTTTTGCCCCAGAATATTTGGGTCGTCCTTAGGAAAGCCTAGCGTCGACCGCAAGCGGCGCTTGATCGCGACCGCCCTGACGGCCTAACGCCAGCGTCCATGCAGAGTTTCGCCGCCCCCGCCGAAGCGCTGGTCGCGGCGATGACCGCCGCCGCCGCCGCCGAGCCCGATCGTGCCGTCGCCTTTCAGGGCGCACCCGGTGCCAACAGCCATGTCGCCGCCGCGCAGGCGTTCCCGGAGGGGTTGCCCCTGCCCTGCTTCGACTTCGCCGATGCGATCGACGCGGTGAAGGAGGGGCGCGCCGATTGTGCCGTCATCCCGATCGAGAACTCGCTGCACGGTCGCGTCGCCGACATGCACTTCCTGCTGCCCGAATCGGGGCTGGTCATCACCGGCGAGCATTTCCTGCCGATCCGTCACGCGCTGATGGCGCTGGGGCCAATCGACGATATCCGTCAGGCGATGAGCCACCCGCAGGCGCTGGGCCAGTGCCGCCACTGGCTGAAGGCGCGGCGCATCGAGCCGATCGCCTATCCTGACACCGCCGGTGCGGCGGCGCGGGTGGCGGAGCTGGGCGACCCGACCGTCGCCGCGCTCGCCCCACCGGCCGCCGCCGCGCTGTACGGGCTGGAGTTGCTGGCGACCGACATCGCCGATGCCGACCATAACATGACGCGCTTCGTGACGCTGGCGCGCGGCGGTCGGCCTGCGACGGGCGAGGGGCCGTGGATGACGACGCTGATCTTCGAGGTCCGAAACGTCCCCGCCGCTTTGTACAAGGCGATGGGCGGCTTTGCGACCAATGGCGTCAACATGACCAAGCTGGAAAGCTATCAGCGCGGCGGCAGCTTCGCGGCGACCGAGTTCATGGCCGATGTCGACGGGCGTCCGGGCGATCCCAACTTTGATCATGCGATCGAGGAACTGGGCTTCCACAGCAAATGGCTGCGCGTGCTGGGCACCTACCGTCAGGCGCGCGCACGCGGCTGACGACCCGTCCGGCGGATCGCTTGACGGGCACGCAACTTCGGTGTTCTTCCAGCATTATCAATGTGGTCCGAACCAGAGACGAGCATGTCGAACCCGAACTCCTCCGAAGATTCCTCGTTCCAGCACGACGCCAATCCCAAGCCGGACGCGCAGGGTCAGGCAGCGCTGCTGCTGATCGAAAGCCTGATCCACAGCCTGATCGACAATGGCGCGCTGACCAAGGCGCAGGCGATCGAGGCGATCGAGAGCGCGAGCGAGGTGAAGGAGGAGAGCGCGAGCGAGAACAAGGAGTCGAAGACGGTCCTGCGCCGCTCGCTCGCCTTGCTGGAGCAGATGCAGATCAGCATCGAGAGCAAGGAAGGCCGGTACGACACGGCGTGACGGGTCGGACGCACCCGCTTGTTTGTCCGTGAGGGAGACTGCGCGACCTGGCGATCCGAAGCCGCGAGCGCGGGATTGGATCGCTCAGCTACGCTCGCAATGACGGAGGCTGGGCGTGGACTCAGGGCTTGGCGGATGTCGCGTCGGCCCACACCGACAGCAACGTATGCGCAATGGCGTAGGCCGGCGGCGCCCGGAATGGTCCCTTCTCCCCGGCGAGTACTGCGCGGACTTCATCGCGGGACACCCAGATCGCGTCCTCCAGCTCGTTCGTGTCGAGCGTGATGCGGTCGTCGAGCGCGCGAGCGGTGCAGGCGATCATCAGCGAAGACGGGAATGGCCAGGGCTGGCTGGCGACGTAGCGGACGTCGGTGACGGCGATGCCCGCTTCCTCGCCGATCTCCCGCGCGACGGCTTCCTCCACCGATTCGCCGGGTTCGAGGAAGCCGGCCAGCGCGGAATAGCGGCCGGGAGGGAAGGCAGGCTGGCGTCCCAGCAGGGCTCGACCGTCATGCTCGGCGATCATAATGACGACGGGGTCGACGCGCGGAAAATGCTCCGTTCCGCACGCCGAACAGGCGCGCCCCCAGCCGGCGCGGAAGGGCGCCGTCGCCGATCCGCAATTGGCGCAGAAGCCGTGGCGCGCATGCCAGTCGAGCAGCGATCGTGCACCGGCATAGGTCGCCGCTTCGCCGGGCGCGAGGTCGTGCAGCGCGGCGATCAGGTCGAACGACCGCCCCTTCGCACGCTCGCCGGTGATCGTCGCGAAGTGCGGTACGCCGTCGCGGTCCAGGCCGAGCAGCGCCAGTTCGGAACCGTCCTGCGGCAGGGCCGTCCACGCAAGCCGATCGCCGTCATAAGCCGGCGTGTAACCGTCCAGCACCAGCAGTCGCGCGCGCGGATCGGCCTTCGCCGCCGCCAGCCCAATCGCATCGTGGCGCAGCGCATCGCCCCGATCGAGCGTGCCACCGGTAAAGCCGATCATCTTCGTCATCATCCGATCGCTCACCGCGGCGGATTGCCACCGTGGAGCCGCTGCATGTCCTGCAACAGGGCGCCACCGATATCGGTCGCCAGCGGATAGGCGGTGCCGGGGAAGTAATTGACCATCACCGTCGCGCGGAAATTGCGCACCGGATCGACCCAGGCCAGCGTGCCGGCCGCGCCGCCCCAGGCATAGGTGCCCTTCGACGAGCCGCCGGGCTTGTCGGTCAGCCGCACCGATCCGCCCGCCCCGTACCCCTGATCGCCCTCGAAGAAGACGCCCCGTGGCAAGAGATTGGATGTCGCGAGCGCCACCGTTTCGGGCTTCATCACCTGCACGCCGTCGACCGTGCCGCGCGCGGCGATCATGTGCAGAAAGCGATCATAGTCGTGCGCCGACGAGACGAGGCCCGCACCGCCATACGGGAAGCTGGGCGGCGACAGGTAGATCGAGGTCGCGCCGGGATCGAGCGGTACGCGCTGTTCCCCGACGATCGTGTAGTTGGTGGCGAGCCGCGCCCGGTTGCGGGTCGGCACGAAGAAGCCGGTATCCGCCATCTTGAGCGGCGTGAAGAACCGCGTCTGGAGGAACTGGTCGTACGGCATGCCGCCCGCCACCTCGATGACGCGCGCCAGCACGTCGAGCGCGACCGAATAGCTCCACGTCGTACCCGGCTCCGCGATCAGCGGCACGGTCGCGACGCGGTTTGCGAACTCCGCCAGCGTTTTCGGCCGGACGAGCTTCATCTTCGCTTCCGCCGCGCCGTTGACCTCCAGCGGCAGCAGGCCGAGCCGCTCATACTCGGCGAGCAGCGGCCCCTTTGCGACGATCGAGTAGCTGAAACCGGCGGTGTGCGTCAGCAGGTGGCGGATCGTGATCGACGCCTTCGCGGGCACCGAGTCGAGGCTGGCCTGCGGATTGGTCAGTACGCGCATCTTCGCGAAGGCCGGGATGTATTTCGACACCGGATCGTCGAGCTTGAGCTTGCCCTCCTCGATCAGGAGCATCGCGGCCATGCCGGTAATCGGCTTGGTCATCGAATAGACGCGCCACAGCGAATCGGATCCCGTGACGGGGGCGGTCTCCTCGTCGGCGATGCGTCCCGCCTGCACGTAGACGGGTGGACGATCGCCGACGCCGAACGCGGCGACGATGCCGGGCATCTTGTCGTCGCGGATATAGCCGTCGAACAGCGCCTGCGTCGCCGTGAGCAGGGTCCGGCCGGAGGGTTGCGTCGGCGACATCGGTGCCGGCGTCGGTTGCGGTGCCGCGACCTGCGCCAACGACGGGGACGAAAGGGCGATCAGCGGCAGCAACAGCCAGGACTTCATACGTCTCTCCCGATGACCGCCTCCGCGGCCGTTGATTCGATGACCGCTTCCGCGGCCTTGGCGAACAGGGTCGGCAAGCCCGCCGCCGACAGATCGGCGATCGGCCACCACTCGCCGTCTTCCTGCGCTTCCCCGACGCCGACCGCCAGCGTCAATTCCAGATCGAAGTGCGTGAAACCGTGGCGAATCGTGACCGGCAGGATGCGCCAGTCGGCGGCGGCGGGCGCGTCCGTGAGCGCGGGTGGCTCCGTCGCCCACGGCCCGGTCGGCAGCGCGCGCATGCCGCCCAGCAACCCCTTGGGCGGACGCCGGACGAGGCGCACCGTGTCGCCGCGTCTGAGCCAGAAGATCGTGCCGTATTTCTGCGGCCGGACGCGCTTGGCGGCTTTGCGGGGCAAGCGCTCCGGCTGTCCTTCCGCGAAGGCGGCGCAGTCTTCGCGTAACGGGCAGAGCAGGCATTTCGGCGCACGCACGGTGCACAGGCCGGATCCGAGGTCCATCATCGCCTGCGCGAAGTCGCCGGCGCGAGCGTCCGGCGTGATCGTATCGGCGGCGACGCGGATCGCGGGGCGGGCGGCGGGCAGTGGCGTGTCGATCGCGAACAGCCGGGCGACGACACGTTCGACATTGGCGTCCACCACCACCGCCCGCTCCCCGAACGCGATCGCCGCGACTGCGGCAGCGGTGTAGGCCCCCAGCCCGGGCAGCGTGCGCAGTTGCGCCTCGGTGCGGGGAAAGGCTCCGTCGTGATCCGCGACGACGGCCTTCGCCGCCTTCACCAGATTGCGCGCCCGGGCATAATAGCCAAGCCCTGCCCAAGCGGCCATGACATCGGCGTCGTCGGCGGCGGCGAGGCTGGCGAAGTCGGGCCAGCGCGCCACCCATGCTGCGAATCGGGGGCGGACCGCGGCGACCGTGGTCTGTTGCAGCATCACCTCCGACAGCCAGACGCGGTACGGGTCGGGCACCTCTCCCGGCAACGCCCGCCACGGCAGGACGCGGCGGTGCGCGTCGTACCACGTCAGGAGGTTCTTCGAGATCGAACTGCGCTTTGCGTCCACCCGATCGCTATGGCATGGCGGCGGGCATGAGCAAGCGCGTCCGCGCCCCCAAACCAGAACCCGTGCGATCGAACCGGTCGCGTGCGGTGTCCGAGCTGTTGCCGGACATCGGCGGGGCCGCGTTCCGCAAGTTCGGCTTCGTCCAGTCGTCGATCGTCAGCCGCTGGCCGGAGATCGTCGGCGAACGGCTGGCCTCCGCGTCCGCACCCGAATCGATCCGCTTTCCGGTGGGAAAGAAGCAGGACGGAACGCTGACGCTGACCGTGAAGGGCGCGCATGCGGTGATGCTGCAACATGTGGTGCCGGAGATCATCGAGCGGGTGAACCGCTTCTTCGGCCACGCCGCCGTCGCGCGCGTGCAGATCCGGCAGGGCGAGGTGATCGCCCCCGCGCCGCGCCGCGCCGCGCCGCCGTCGCTGAAGCCCGTGCCCGCGGAGATGGGCGAGGGGATCAAGGCGATCGCCGATCCCGAACTGCGCGCCGTGCTCGAATCCCTCGCTGCGGGCGTCGCCGCCACCCGCGGCCTGCCCAAGGTGTCGTGATGCGCTGGTTCGCCGTCCTGCCGCTCGTGTTGCTCGCCGCCGCCGTCCCGGCCCGTGACTGGTCGACCAACGTCACTGCCGGTGCGGACGGCGCGTGGACGATCGGCAACCCGGCGGCGCGCGTGAAGCTGACCGAATATGTCAGCTACACCTGCCCGCATTGCGGCCACTTCACCGCCGAATCGACGCCGGTGCTGAAGAACCAGATGGTCCGGTCCGGCTCCACCAGCCTGACGATCCGGCATCTGGTGCGCGACGCGCTCGACCTGGCGGCGGTGACGATCGCGCGGTGCGGCGGGCCGGCGGGCTTCCCGGCGCGGCATGCGGCGATCTTCGCTGCTCAGGAGACGTGGATGGCCACCGGCGAGACGTTCCTGCGCGGCAATGGCGAGGCGCTGGACAAGCTGGCGAAGCCGCTCGCGTTCCGGCGCATCGCCGATGGCGCGGGGCTGACCGCGATCGGCAAGGCGAGCGGGCTGACCGAGCGGCAGGTCGCGGCCTGTTTCGCGACGCAGGGTGCGCTGGACTCGGTCGCCAGGCTCAACGCGTCGGTCCCCGCCGAGGTGCAGGGCACCCCCACCTTCTATGTCGACGGCACGCTGGTCCCCAATGTGGACTGGGCGAAGCTGGAACCCGTTCTGCGCGCCAAGGGCGCGAAATAGGAGTACCCCATGAAGCTCGCGTTCCTTCTTCCGCTCCTCGCACTGGCGGCCTGTTCGGGTCAGGGCAGCGGCGGCAATTCCACCAATGCCGCCCCCGTCGCCGCGCAGGCCGCGCCGAACGGCGGCGACTGGACGCAGACGGTCGCGAAAACCGACGAGGGCATGGTGATCGGCAACCCGAACGCACCGATCAAGCTGGTCGAATACGGCTCGCGGCTGTGCCCGGCGTGCAAGGGGCTGGCGGACGAGGCGTACACGCCGCTGATCGGCACGTACGTCAAGTCGGGCAAGGTCAGCTTCGAGTTCCGCGAATTCCTGATCCACGGCGCGGCCGACCTGCCGCCGGCGTTGCTGGGCGCGTGCGGCGGCACCGCGACCTTCTTCCCGGTGCTGGAGCAGATGTACGCCAATCAGGAAGCCTTCACGAGCAAGTGGCAGACGATGCCCGCCGACGTGCAGCAGCGGATTCAGGCCGCGCCACCCGCGCAGGCGATCCTGCTGTTCGCGGAGCAGATGGGCATCATCGATTTCATGAAGCAGCGCGGCCTGCCCGAGGCCAAGGCGCGCGCGTGCCTGACCGACATGGGCCGGATCGACGCGCTGACGAAGCAGACCCAGACCAAGGGCCAGGACGGCACGGTGTCGGGCACGCCAACGCTGTTGATCAACGGCGAGAAGATCGACGGCATCACCTGGGCCTCGCTGGAGAAGGCGTTGAAGGCCGCGGGAGCGTAAGTTCCCGATCCTCCCCTGCAAGGGGAGGTGGCAGGCCAAAGGCCTGACGGAGGGGTGTCGACACTGATGGTGTCACCGCTCCGGCGCTCCGCGCCACCTCCCCTTGCGAAGGAGAAATTCAACGGGAGAAAGGCCACCGGATGCGCATCAAGCGGCTGCGGCTGGCCGGCTTCAAGAGCTTCGTCGAACCCGCAGACCTCGTCATCCGCGAGGGGCTGACCGGCGTCGTCGGTCCCAATGGCTGCGGCAAGTCCAACCTGCTGGAGGCGCTGCGCTGGGCGATGGGCGAGGGCAGCGCGAAGTCGCTGCGCGGCGCGGGCATGGACGACGTGATCTTCGCCGGCACTGCGACCCGGCCGCCGCGCGACTTCGCCGAGGTGTCGATCCTGATCGAGAGGGCCGACGACACCGAGACGGAGGTGGTCCGCCGGATCGAACGCGGCGCGGGCTCCGCCTACCGGATCGACGGACGCGACGTGCGCGCGCGAGATGTCGGACTGCTGTTCGCGGATGCGGCGACGGGCGCGCATTCCCCGGCGCTCGTCAGCCAGAACCGAATCGGCGCGGTGATCGCCGCCAAGCCCGCCGACCGTCGCCAGATGCTGGAGGAGGCGGCGGGCATCGCCGGGCTCCACGTCCGTCGCCGCGATGCCGAAATGCGGCTGCGCGCGACGGAGGCCAACCTCGCGCGGCTTGACGAGGTGCTCGCCGATCAGGGCGCACGAGTCGCGTCGTTGCGACGGCAGGCGCGTGCGGCGGAACGCTATCGCGATCTGTCCGACCGCATCCGGCTGGCGGAGGCACGGATGATCTACGCCCGCTGGCGCGATGCCAAGCAGGCGGCGGACGCAGCCAAGGCCGATGCCGAAGCCTGCGAAGCCGCGGTCCAGACCGCGACGGATGCCGAAGCGGCGACCGCGGCACTTCAGCACGAAGCGGCGGCGACATCGGCGACCGCGCGCGCCGACGCCCTCGTCGCACGCGACCGTGCCAGCGAGGCGGGACATGAATTGGCGGCGCTCAAAACGGAGGCGGCCGGCGCAACGCGGCGACTGACCGAACTGGAAACGGCGCTGGTGGGGATCGCCGACGATCGCACGCGCGAGGGATCGTTGGCGACCGATGCAGCGGCGGCGCTGGAGGCGCTGGCGGTCGAGGGCAAGCGCCTCGACGCGGCGATCGTCGCGGCGGCGGCGCAGGTGCCGGTGCTGGAGGCGGCGCTGGCCGAGGCGGAGCGAGCCGGTCGCGATGCGGAGGTCGCGCTGGCGCAGGCGATGAGCGCACGTGCAAGCGAAGCGGCCGAAGCCCGCGTCGCCGCCGCGGCCCTCGCCGCCGCGACCACCCGTCTCGATCGGGCGGCCCGCGAGGTGGCCGAGGTGACGGGGGCGCTTGGGTCGTTGCCGCGCCTCGAACCGCTGGAGGCGGAACGGGCGGCGGCGGCACGTCGCGCGCGGGCACTGATCCAGGCAGACGCGGCGCGGACAGCGATTGCCAAGGCCGAGGGAAGCGAGCGCACGGCCTTGGCAAAGCGCGACGCGGACGAGGCGACGCGCGCGACGGCCCGTGCGGAGCTGGCCGCAATCGACAGTGAGATCGCGGTATTGGAGCGGACGACGAAGCGCGGTGGAGCCGAGCGGCTGGTCGATCGATGCACCCCCCGGCCCGGTTATGAGCGCGCGCTGGCGGCGGCGCTGGGTGACGATCTGGAGGCCGGACCCGCGGCATGGGCCGGGGCGGCGGTGGAGGCGGGCGATCCTGCGCCGATCGCGGGGGCGGACGTGCTGGCAAACCATGTCGCGGCCCCCGACCTGCTGGCACGACGACTGGCGCAGGTGTTCGTCGTGGACGCGGATGCCGGACAAACGCTCGCGGTGGGTCAACGGCTGGTCACGCGCGGTGGCGCGCTGCGGCGGTGGGACGGGTTCCACACCGCGCAGGCTGGCGGTGCGACGGCGGAGCGGCTGGAGCGGCGCAATCGGCTGACAATCCTGACCGCGGCCCGACCGGCAGCGGCGGCGGCGGTCGCAACGGCCGAGGCGGCACGCGCGGCGATCGACGTGACGATGGCGGAGGCCCGGACCAGCGCAGCGGAGGCGCGGGCGAGACTCGCGCGCGCCGAGACCGAGGTGCGGGACGCCCAGCGCTCGGAAGACTCGGCGACCACGCAGGCGGAGCGGTTGGCCGGGCGGCGCGCCGATCTGGACACCCGTGCCACGCGACTGGGACGTGAACACGACGAGGCGGAGACGGAACGTGCGCGTGCCGCCGCAGCGATGGCGGCGTTGCCGGACGGATCGGCCAGCGCCGCCCGCGCGGAAACCCTGTCGCGGGAGGCGGGGGAGCGGCGGCTGGCGATCGCCGAAGCGCGAGCGGCCCGGTTGGGACTCGATCGCACCGTCGCGGCGGACCGGGAACGGCGCGCAGCGGCGCTGGCGGAGGTGAAATCCTGGCGGACGCGTGCGGGCGAGGCGGCGAAACGGATCGCGGCGATGGCGGTGCGTGAAGAGGCGATTCGGCAGGAGCGCGATGCGCTGGCACCCCACCCTGCCCTGCTCGCGGTGCGGATCGCCGAACTTGCGACGGAGCATGATGCCGCCCGCACGGCGCTGGACTCGTTGACCGCTACCGAGCGCGACGCGGAACACGCGGTGCGGGCGGCGGAGGCACGGCACCGTGTGGCGCTGGAGACGCTGGGTCAGGCGCGCGAGGCACGGGCCGGCGCGGTCGCACGGGTCGAGAATCAGGAACTGCGCCGTGTCGAGATGGGCCGGCTGTCCGGCGAGCGGTTCGGCTGCCCGGCGCCGGTGCTGCCCGAACGGCTGAATTTCGTCGGCGGCGAGGTGCGCTCGCCCGCCGACGAGTCGCGAACGCATGAGAAGCTGTCGGCGGAACGCGAGCGGATCGGGCCCGTGAACCTCGTCGCCGAACGCGAGCTGGCGGAGGTGGAGTCGTCGAGCACCACGATCGCCGCCGAGCGCGCCGAACTGGGCGAGGCGGTGGCGGCCCTGCGCGGGTCGATCCAGACGCTGAACCGCGAAGGTCGCCAGCGCCTGCGTGCCGCGTTCGAGGCGGTGGACGGCCATTTCCGCCGATTGTTCGCTACCCTGTTCGACGGCGGCGCGGCGCATCTGGAACTGGTCGATTCGGACGATCCGCTGGAGGCGGGGCTGGAGATCATGGCGCAACCGCCGGGCAAGCGGCTGCAATCGCTGACGCTGTTGTCGGGTGGGGAGCAGGCGCTGACCGCGGTGGCGCTGATCTTCGCGCTGTTCCTGACCAATCCGGCCCCGATCTGCGTGCTGGACGAGGTCGACGCGCCGCTGGACGATGCGAATATCGAACGCTTTTGCGACCTGCTCGACCGGATGACGCAGGAAACCGCGACCCGCTATCTTATCGTCACGCACAATGCCGTGACGATGAGCCGCATGCACCGGCTGTTCGGCGTGACGATGATCGAACGCGGCGTCAGCCGGCTGGTGTCGGTCGATCTTCAGGCAGCGGAAACGCTGGTCGCCGCGGAATGATGTCGCCGAATAAGGCGGATGTGCCGCATTGCAGCACCATACCGACATAATACCGCAATGATCCGCGGCCAGAGGGATCGGGCCGGGCCTCCTCCCCCTGTGTCCGGCACCCGAACTACGGGGCAGCCGCGATCCCGCGGCTGCCCTTTTTTTCAGAACGCGAAACTGACGCCGCCGACTGCGCTGTGATTGCGGATGTTCAGGTCGATGCGGATGTCGCCGGTGGTGCCGGTCTGGCCCGCGATCTCGCCACCGATCCGTCCGGCGATGGCGTCCGCGGCGACGCGGGTGTAACGATATTCCGCGAACACGCCGATCCAGCGCGTCAGCATCAGCTTCGCACCGCCGCCCGCGCGCAGGCCCCAGTTTCCGCCGATATCGCTGTCCGTGATGAGATACGCCGGCCCCGCGAACGCATAGGGCTCGATCCCGCCGGCGGGTACGCGCACCATCGCCAGTGCGGCGATGGTCGCGGTCATTGGCACGGTCAGACGCGGAATATCCACCGCAACCGAGCGACCGGGGTCGATCACGACCTCCTCCCCAAACAATCGCTCGTCCAGCCGCAGGTTCGCGGTGGCGCGGATCGTCTGCTGCTTGACGTCCGGGTCCAGCGTGGCGGCGTCGACTGCGACCCCGAACGCACCGAACCAGTGACCGACGCGCGCGCCGTATATGTCGGATCGGGTCGGCCGCAGCGTCTCGATCTCGACGCGCAGGTCCGCCGGCACGATCTGACCGTTGATCCGCGCCTCATCGGCGGTCAGCGTGGCGGCGGTTTTCTCCGGCCACGCTCGACCGGCAAAGACATCCACAAACGTCTGTGCATCCGCACCGCCCGCCACCGCCGCGCCGCTCACCATCATCATCGCCGCCAAAGCCGCGCGCGCGTTCCACATTCCCACCAGCCCCTTTTCGAATCCCGACCCAAATCACGGATCGACGGGATGTTCCGGCCGGCTTGTCGTGGAGGATCGTTGCGGGGGCGGCACTTTCCAGCGTGCCGGTCGTTCAGGGCGCGTCATTTCCAACAAAGGACCGATCATGAACGCGACCACTTTCGAAGGCGACACGCAGAAGCTGACCGGCAACGTCAAGGAAGGCGTGGGTGCGGCCCTGGGCAACGACTCGCTGCGCAGCGAGGGCGTCGCCGATCAGGTCGTCGGTTCGGCGAAGCAGGCGGCAGGCGTGGCGCGCGACGCGATCGCCAACCCCGGCCCGGTGGTCGAGAAGGCCAAGAGCTTCGCCAAGGAGCGTCCCTATGCCGCCGCGGCGCTGGTCGGCGTAGTGGGGCTCGCCATCCTCAACACGCTGCGCGGCAAGCGCTAAGTGACGGACGGGGCGGGATTTCCCGCCCCGCTCGGCAACCTGGGTTACCGGTCGCAAGGTTCTTGGCGGCATCGACTTGTGACCGGGGCACCGGGAACGTATGTCGAACGCGATGGCACAACTCGACACCCAGCAAAAGCTCGAGATTTTGGCCGATGCGGCGAAGTATGACGCATCCTGTGCGTCGTCGGGCACCGCCAAGCGCAACAGCCGCGATGGGAAGGGTATTGGCTCCACCGAGGGGCACGGTATTTGTCACGCCTACGCACCGGACGGGCGCTGCATCTCGCTGCTGAAGATCCTGCTGACGAATAGCTGCATCTTCGACTGTCATTACTGCATCAATCGCAAGAGCTCCAACGTCCGCCGCGCACGCTTTACCGCGCAGGAGGTCGTCAATCTGACGCTCGCCTTTTATCGCCGTAATTATATCGAGGGCTTGTTCCTGTCGTCGGGGATCATCCGCTCGTCCAACTATACGATGGAGCAGATGGTCGAGGTCGCGCGATCGCTGCGCGAGGATCATCATTTCCGCGGCTACATCCATCTGAAGACGATTCCGGATGCCGATCCCGAACTGGTGCATCAGGCGGGACTGTACGCGGACCGCGTATCGATCAACGTCGAACTTCCGACCGTCGGCGGGCTGAAGCGGCTCGCCCCCGAAAAGGACGGCGCTCGGATCGAGGGTGCGATGCGCGATGTGAAGGCATCGATCGCCGACACGGGCGATGCGCGCAAGAAGTACAAATCGGCGCCCAAGTTTGCGCCGGCCGGCCAGTCGACGCAGATGATCGTAGGGGCGGATTCCGCTACGGACGGCGATATCGTCACGCGCGCGTCGAATCTGTACGATCGCTTCGGTCTGCGCCGCGTCTATTACTCGGCCTTCAGTCCCATTCCCGATGCGTCGTCGGTGCTGCCATTGCAGCGCCCGCCGCTGATGCGCGAGCATCGTTTGTACCAGTCGGATTGGCTGATGCGCTTTTACGACTTCACGCCGGCAGAGGTCGTGTCCGCGGCGGACGATGCGACGGGCATGCTGCCGCTCGACATCGATCCGAAGCTGGCCTGGGCGCTGAAGTTCCGCGACCGCTTCCCCGTCGACGTGAACCGCGCGCCCCGCGAAATGCTGTTGCGGGTGCCGGGGCTGGGCGTGAAGGCGGTCAACGGCATCCTCACCAGCCGGCGCTGGCGGAAGTTGCGGCTGGACGATATCGCGCGGTTGACCGTGTCGGTCGCCAAGCTGCGGCCGTTCATCATCGCCGAGGACTGGCGACCGGTGGTGCTCGCCGATCGTGCGGAGATCAGGCCGCTGGTCGCGCCGAAGCGGCAACAGCTGGAGCTGTTCGCCGCCTGAGCCATGCGGCCGCGCCGGCGACCAGCGTCAGCAGCAGGAACGGCGTCACGACATCGCGGTGACGCTCGTCGAACTCGAACCACACGTCGACGAGCAGCATGTGCGCCAGCGCGGCGATCAAAAACGCGACCGGCACGCGGCGCTCGAACCGCAGGACAGCGGCCGTCATCGCCAGCATGGCGGTCTGTGCGGCCTGGGCGAGCGGCAACAGCGCAGCGGCGTACACGGGTGCGATCGGTGGCCGCATCGCACTGAGCCGCGACACGCCGCTCTGCGCCAACCCCAATGCACGGATCGCCTTGGCCAGCGTCAGGCGCACGAATTCGGCCGGATGCGCGATGATCCAGCGTCGTGCCATACCGCCGGCTACGCGGCCGACCTCCAGCTCCGGCAGGCCGTGCAGGATTGCCGGATAGGCCATCCAGCGCCCGGTCGCGTCGGGATTGTTGCCGATCCACAGGCTCAGCCCGGATACGCTGGTCAACGGGACGAACGCGCCGAACAGCGCGCCGTTACGCAGCCACCACGGCAGCATCACCGCCGCTGCAACGCCTGCGGCCGGAGCGCCGACCGCCAGCATCCGCCGCCAGCCGATCCGCGGCCACGCCGCCAATCCGAACGCCAGCGCGAGCGGTGCCCAACCGGGCTGCGTCAGGGCGAGCAGCCCCGCCGCCACGCCGATCGCGAGCGACCGCCGCCACCAGCGCCCCTCCCCCGCCATGCACCACGCCAGCGCCAGCAGGACCGCGAGTGCCACACCCAACCCCTCTTTCTGCGCGAGGGGCGCAGAGAACAGGGTCGCCGGCCAGATCAGGTAAAGCGCTGCCGTCGCGACGCCGATCCGCCGGTCGGCGACCCGCTCGCCAAGCCGCACGATGGCGGCGGCGGTCAGCAGGTCGATGGCGGTGGACAGGATCAGCAGCGACGGGGTGGAGAACCCCGCGAGCCAACTCCATCCCGCCAGCAGCAGCGGGTACAAAGGCGGGTAGAAGGCGCGGACGGCGATCCCCAGCCACGGGTCGTCGATCGCGAGGCCGCGCCCGGCGAGCCCATTCTGCGCAAGCTCCACGTAGATGGCGGAGTCGCCCGGCGACACGCGGTTCGCGGCGAGCAGCGCGCTGCCGATTCGCAACGCCGCGGCGGCGACGGCCAATCCTGCCCATTCCGCACGGGACGGTGGTCGTACGGCGCCGGCGAGGATGCGGCAGGCAAGCCCGGCCCAAACGAGCGTCAGGACGATTCCGACCGGCGATGTCCCCCAGCGTTCGACCAGCGCCGGCGTCGAAAAGACGCCATAGGCCGCGGCGAGCAACAGCAACGCCGCCAATGCGTTGGTCAACCAGCAGGATCGGGCAGAACGCGTTGTCATCGCGACCCTCGTAGAAGCCACGACTTGCAAAGCGTTTAAGGAGCGGCGGATGCGCGTGGTGACATTGGACCAGCCGGACGATTTCGACGGCTGGCGCAATGCGGCACGGGGGCTTGCGGCCGAGCAGGTGCCGCCCGACGATGTCGTGTGGCAGGTCGGCGACGTGGCGACGGACCTGTTCGCGGGCGAGGCGGAAGCGCGAGCCGTGCCGGCGTCGTCCGGCTTCTCGGTGCCGCGGGCCTTTATCGATCTCGCGCGCAGTGTCGTCCTGTCGTCCGAACCGGAGCGATTCGCGCTGCTCTATACGCTGCTCGCGCGACTGCGGACGGAGCCCAAGCTGGTCGAGGATCGTGCCGACCCGCTGGTGCGGCGGCTCGACCGCATCGCCAAGGATGTCCGCCGCGACATCCACAAGATGCGAGCCTTTCTGCGCTTTCGCGAAGTCGAGGATGCGGACGGCACGCGCTTCGTCGCGTGGTTCGAACCGGACCACCACATCGTCCGCGCCAATGCCGCGTTCTTCGTCAATCGCTTCGCCAGCATGCGCTGGTCGATCCTGACTCCGGAGGTTTCGCTGCATTGGGATGGCAAGACGTTGCAGGAGGGTCCGGGCGCGAGCAAGGCCGATGCGCCCGAGGGCGATCCGATCGAGGATGTCTGGAAGACCTATTACGCCAGCATCTTCAACCCGGCGCGTGTCAAGGTTGGCGCGATGCTGCGTGAGATGCCGCGCAAATACTGGAAGAACATGCCCGAAACTCAGTTGGTCCCACAACTGATCGCGGGCGCACAGGCGCGGGAGGCGAAGATGATCGAGACGGCGCGGCAGGATATCGGCGGTAACAGCATGGCGGCGTGGCAGGCGCTGCGCGAGGAAGCCGCAGGCTGCACCCGCTGTCCGCTCTACAAGCCCGCGACACAGACCGTGTTCGGCGAGGGACCGGTCGACGCACCGCTGATGTTCGTGGGCGAACAGCCCGGCGATCAGGAGGATCTGGCAGGCAAGCCCTTCGTCGGTCCGGCGGGACAGGTGTTCGACCGCGCATTGGCGGCGGCGGGGATCGATCGCAGCCGCACCTACGTCACCAATGCGGTCAAGCATTTCAAATTCGAACAGCGCGGCAAGCGGCGCATCCACTCCAAACCCGGCACGGGCGAGATCGATGCCTGCCGCTGGTGGATCGAGCAGGAACAGATGCTCGTGAAGCCGCAGGTGACGGTGGCGCTCGGCGCGACGGCGGCGCGGTCGCTGTTCGGCAAGACGATGACGATCGGTCGTGAACGTGGCCGCAAACTGCGCCTGCCGGATGGAGGCGCGGCGTGGATCACGGTGCATCCGAGCTATCTGCTGCGCCTGCCGGATCCCGCGCAGGCAGAGGAGGAGTTCGGTCGGTTCGTGGAGGATTTGAAGCTGGCGGGCGCGGTGTTGGGTTAAGCGTCATCGGCCGCAATTCAGCCACCCACCCTATTGCACTTGGAAGTGCAAGACCCTCCCTCTCCCAGCAGGAGAGGGGAGCAACACACTCACATCTCGCGTGGATCGGGGCCTAGTCGGCCGTCCTCCGTGTCCATCGCGTCGATCGCGGCGATGTCGTCGTCGTCAAGCGTCAGGTCGGCGGCGGCGAGGTTGTCGCTCAGGTGATCGGGGCTGGACGCCTTGGGGATCACCGAGAACCCCTTGGCCAGATGCCAGGCGAGAACCACCTGCGCGGCCGACCGGCTATGCCTGTCTGCGATCGCGGTGATCGCCGGGTCCGTCAGCAGGTCCTTGCCCTGCCCGATCGGGCTCCAGCTTTGCGTCACGATGCCGTGTTCCGCGTGGTATTCCCGCGCCTCGCGCTGCTGAAAACGCGGATGAAGCTCGATCTGATTGACCGCGGGGACGACGCCGGTTTCGGACGCGAGCCGCTCCAGATGCTCCGGCAGGAAATTCGATACGCCGATCGAACGTGCCTTGCCCGCCTCACGCAGGGCGATCAGCGCCTGCCATGCCGCGACATAGTCGTCCTCGCGGGGGACGGGCCAGTGGATCAGGTACAGATCGACCGCATCGATGCCCAGCAGCGACAGGCTCTCGTCCAACGCGGCCGTCGCGTCGCCGTGGCGGTCGTTCCACAATTTGGTGGTGATCCACACATCGCCGTCCGGCCCCGTCTCGCCCTTGATCCCGTCACCGACACCGCGTTCGTTGCCGTAGATCGCTGCCGTGTCGACGAGGCGAAAACCGAGATCGAAACCCTTGCGCACGACCAGCGCGGCCTGTGGGTCGGGAATCTGCCACGTTCCCATGCCGAGTTGGGGCATGATGCGGCCGTCGTTGAGCGTCAGATTGGTCATGCCGGCTCAACCCGTGCCGAACGCGGGCGGTTCCGATTGACCTGACGCGCCCCGACGCCCTAGCGCGACGGCATGTTCGAGAAGATCCTGGGCGCGCTGGCCGCTTTCGTTATCTGGGTGATTTCCAGCGGAGGCTATATCGGCATCGCCGCGCTGATGGCGATCGAGAGCGCATGCATCCCGCTCCCCTCCGAAATCGTGATGCCGTTTGCGGGATACCTCGTGTCGACCGGTCGGTTCGACCTGTTCTGGGCGGCGACCGCCGGCGCGATCGGATGCAATATCGGCTCGATCGTCGCCTATGAGGTGGGCAAGCGCGGCGGCCGGCCGCTGGCGGAGCGCTGGGGCCGGTACATCCTGATCGGGCATGACGAATTGGATGCCGCCGACCGCTTCTTTGCGAAATGGGGCTCCGCCGCAGTGCTGATCGGACGGCTGCTGCCGGTGATCCGCACCTTCATCGCGTTTCCCGCGGGCGTCGCGCGAATGAAGCTGCTGCCATTCCATATCTATACGTTCGTCGGCTCGTGGCCGTTCTGTTTCTTTCTCGCGTGGGTCGGCATGAAGCTGGGCGACCAGTGGAACAGCGATCCGCGCCTGAAGGCCGCCTTCCATCAGGCGGACCTTGCGATCGGGCTGGTGCTGGTAGCGCTGGTCGCGCTGTATGTGTGGCATCGGGTGCGGGGCATTCGGAAGAACCAGTCCTAACGGGGTTGCTTCAGGCGGTCGGGTACGGCGGCCGCGGCAGGTACGTCGTCAATCCGGACTGGTTCGGTACTGGTCGCGTTCGAGCAGGGACGCGGACTTCTCGGGAGCACATGACCAGTTTACATCTGAAGGGAATAGCTACCGACTCGCTCCGTTCCGTCGGCAAGCGTGCCACCAGGAGGCTGAGCGGATAGCGTTTGCTGGACCGCGCCCCCCCGCAACACGTCGCTAATTATCCCCTTGAGACCGATACCGATCCTGTGGCGCCGCAAAGGCGGGGACCCAGTATTGGGCTCCCGGCTTCAAGGAGAAAATGGGATTTCGCGCTCGCTCCTCTCCCTGTTCGAAGGGGTAAGTACCCAACACGTTTGGGGTGACGCGGCTGGAGTGAGGAGGCGGGTCGGGCGAGCCACGTCGCGTGAATGTCGATTCGACGTGGGTCGTGAGGGCTTCCGTCTTTCAGGCTTGTCCCGGCGCTGACCGGACGGAAAAGCCATAATCTGTGGGTGGTGCGGCCGAGGCCAAAACGGACAACGTATCACGATAGCCACGGCGAGATTTCGCGCCGGGATTGCCGTTGATTCGTCCTTGATGGCCACCTGTGCGGGCATGATACTCGACACCGCCGTCACTGCCATTCCGTCATACGGGCCAGTCCCGGGATCAACTGTTCCAACGAACCAGCGCGGTCTGGTCGCCCCGTTCGGTGCATGCCCGGACGAATCCTGCACGAAGGACGTGAGTTCGTCGCAACTCGACATGCGAGCCGAATCGAGAACCCGGTGGCGCAGCGATCCCCTGCTCCACCCCCAAACGCACGAACGGCCCGCCCGGCGAATGCCGGACGGGCCGTATCGTTCAGGCCCAACAGGCCGCAATCAGGAGATTGCGATCAGCTGCCCTGCGCCAGATTGACGGCGGCATACTTGCCGCGACGGTCGACCTCGATCTCGAACTGAAGGCGGTCGCCCTCGTTCAGGCTCGACATGCCGGCACGCTCGACGGCCGAGATGTGGACGAACGCATCGGGCTGTCCGTCGTCGCGCTGGATGAAGCCGAAGCCCTTCATCGCGTTGAAGAACTTGACGGTACCCGTCGCCTTCTCGCCGGTCAGCTGACGCTGCGGCGCACCGCCGCGGTCGCCGCCTGCACCGCCGAAGCCGCCACGATCGCCGCCCGGACGCGGGCCACGGTCGCCGAAGCCACCTTCGCGCGGCTCGCGCGGAGGCGCACGATCGGTGACGGGCATCGGCTCGCCCTCGATCTTCAGCTCGGTCGCCGAAATGCGGCCACCGCGGTCGACCAGGGTGAAGCCGAGCGGCTGACCCTCTGCCAGACCGCTCAGGCCGGCCTGCTCCACGGCGGAGATGTGAACGAACACGTCCTCGCCGCCGTCATCGCGAACGACGAAGCCGAAGCCCTTCTGTCCGTTGAAGAACTTGACCACGCCGGTGCCCTCGCCGACGACCTGCGGGGGCATGCCGCGGCCACCACCACCGCCGCCGCCACCGCCGAAGCCGCCACCGCCGCCGCCGCCGCGGAAACCACCGCCGCCGCCGCCGCCGAAGCCGCCACGATCACCGCCGCCTCCGCCGCCGAAGCTGCTGCCGCCGCCGAAGCTGCTGCCGCCACCGAAGCCACCGCCGCCGAAGCCGCCGCGATCACCGCCGCCGAAGCTGCTGCCGCCGCCGAATTCCTCGCCGCCGCCACCAAAACCGTCGCGCTTGTCGCGTCCACGCCCGCCGCGATTGCCGCGGCCGCCTTTATCGAAACCCATAAGCCCTGTTCGTCTTCCCGGTTCGCCCGTATGCATCCTCAAGAACCCGAGCGCCGGACGACGAACGAGGGGCCTTAGAGCGCGAAACCTATTGCGCCCACTTCGCGGCATAACCGATTCGCGCGACGCCTGCGAACAAAATCGTCAATTTCGAGGCCGGGGAACGCGTATACTTGCGTTATGTGGCCCACATGCCGACGTCGCGGCCCATTGAGCGTTCATCCCCCAGCCGCTACGGCATCGATATGACCGTTCATTTCCACGAAGAAGACATTCCCGCCGGCCTGTTCGCCGATGCCGGCAGCATCGCCGTCGATACCGAGACGATGGGACTGATCACGCCGCGCGACCGCCTGTGCGTGGTGCAATTGTCGGACGGTGGCCCCGACGAGCATCTGGTTCGCTTCGGCCCGAACAGCGATTACGCCGCCCCCAATCTCAAGGCGTTGCTGGCGGATACCGGTAAGGTGAAACTCTATCATTTCGGTCGGTTCGATATCGCCGCGCTCCGCCACTATCTCGGTATCGTCGCGGGGCCGGCCTGGGACACGAAGATCGCGTCGCGGCTGATCCGGACCTACACCGACCGCCACGGCCTGAAGGAGCTGGTGCGCGAATTGCTGGGGCAGGAACTGTCGAAGCAGCAGCAATCCTCCGACTGGGGCGGACCGGAACTGTCGGACGCGCAAAAGGAATATGCCGCGTCCGACGTGCGCTATCTGCACCGGCTCCGCGCCGAGCTGGAGAAGCGGCTGGTGCGCGAGGGGCGGATGACGCTGGCGCAGGCGTGTTTCGACTTCCTGCCGATGCGTGCGGAACTCGATCTGGCCGGCTGGCCGGAGCAGGACATCTTCGCGCATGCCTGATCCCCTGCCCCAGCCGGTCCGCCGGGAGCGCACCGCGCGCGAGATCTGGGCCGCGCCGGGCAGCAGCCACGACCGGCTGGTGACGATCGCACGCGTCGGGTTGCCGATGTCGATCGGGGTGCTGGCCGCGTTTCTGGTGATGGCGCCGCTGACCGCGACCGGCGACGTGTCGTTCGTGCTCGACAAGAACAAGGTGGAGGTCGCGACCGAGCGGCTGAAGATTCAGGCCGCGCGCTATAGCGGACAGGACACGAAGGGGCAGCCGTTCCAGCTGACCGCCGGCTCTGCGATCCAGAAAAGCTCCGCCGAACCGATCGTGCGGTTGAACCAATTGAAGGCCGGTATCCAGTTGACCGACGGCCCGGCGCAGGTCGTGGCAAACACCGGCCGCTACGACATGGATACGGAAACCGTGAAGCTGGACGGGCCGATCGCGATGCGCGCGGCGGGCGGCTACGCGCTCGATACGCGCGACGCGACGCTGAACCTGAAGAACCGGCAGATGCAGAGTCAGGGCGGCGTCAGCGGGACTGTGCCGCAGGGGACGTTCCGCGGCGACACGATGCGCGCGGACCTCGAAAACCGGACCGTGACGATCGACGGCAACGCGCGCTTGCGGATCGTGCCGAGAGGGGCGAGATAGCGTCGATGCGCGCCCTGCTTCCGCTCCTGATCCTGTCGTCGTCGCTGATCGTCCCCCCGGCGGGCGCGCAGCAGCGGCACAACACCAACGCGCCGATCGATTTCGGGGCGGACCATATCGAGTTGCAGGACAAGGCGAATCGCGCCGTGCTGTCCGGCAACGTGTCGGTGAAGCAGGCGGAGATGACGCTGAACGCGGCGCGGATGACGGTCGCCTATACGGGACAGGTTGTCGGCGGGAGTCCGCAGGTCTCGCGCCTCGATGCGGCCGGCGGCGTGACGGTGCGGCGACCGGACCAGACCGCCAAGAGCCAGTATGCGATCTACGACCTCAACCGCCGCGTCATCACGATGCTGGGCGCGGTGACGCTGACGCAGGGGACGAACACCGTCAACGGCGGTCGCCTGACCATCAACCTCGACACCGGACGCGCGGTGGTGGACGGATCGTCGGTGGGCGGCAGCAGCGGCGCGCCCGGAACCGGGACGACGCAGCAGCGCGGCGGTCGCGTGACGGGCACCTTCTCCGTCCCCAACCGCAATTGATGCCCCGCCGGGCGCGGAGGGGCTTCCCGTCCGCGTCGACGTCGGGCATGCACGAACCCTGCCAAGCGGGCGTCCGTTAACGGCCCGGTAACGAAGATTTGCGAGGCACCCGCCGATGGACGTCGCCACCCTGACCCCCGAAATTCCGCAGCCGATCGTGGAAGCCCCCGTATCGGAGGGACTGCAGGTCGTGTCGATCGCCAAGTCCTACGACAAGCGCATCGTGCTGACCGACGTGTCGGTCTCGGTCGGGCGCGGCGAAGTCGTCGGGCTGCTCGGCCCGAACGGCGCGGGCAAGACCACCTGCTTCTATTCGGTGATGGGGCTGGTGAAGCCCGATTCGGGCCGCATCATGCTCGACGGCGACGACATCACCGGCCTGCCGATGTACCGCCGCGCCATCCTGGGGTTGGGCTATCTGCCGCAGGAAACCTCGATCTTCCGCGGATTGTCGATCGAGAAGAACATCCTGACCGTGCTGGAGCTGTCGGAGCCCGATCCGGCGGCGCGGCAGGCGAAACTGGCCCGCCTGCTCGACGAGTTCGGCCTGACGCGGCTGCGCGCGGCGCCCGCGATGGCGCTGTCGGGCGGCGAGCGGCGGCGGGCGGAGATTGCCCGCGCGCTCGCGGCGGAACCGTCGATCATGCTGCTCGACGAGCCGTTCGCGGGCATCGACCCGATCTCCATCGCCGACATCCGCGATCTGGTGAAGGACCTGAAGCGGCGCAGCATCGGCGTGCTCATCACCGATCATAATGTCCGCGAGACGCTGGACATCGTCGACCGCGCCTACATCATCTACGACGGCCGCGTGCTGTTCACCGGATCGCCCGCCGAACTGGTCGCGGACGCGAACGTGCGTCGCCTGTACCTCGGCGAAGGCTTCTCGCTCTAATCATGAGTCTCGCGCCGCGCCTGGACCTTCGCCAGTCGCAGTCGCTGGTGATGACGCCGCAGTTGCAGCAGGCGATCAAGCTGCTCGCGCTGTCGAACCTCGAAATCGAGGGGTTCCTGGCCGAGGAGATCGAGAAGAACCCCCTGCTCGAAGCAACGACCACCACCGAAGTCGTGCGGCCGGAACCGGTCGAGCGCGAACCGGCCGCCGCCGACGAGATGGTCACGGGCGCGGTGCAGGCGGATGCGCCGATCGACGTCGATTACGCGACCGAGAGCCACCAGCAGGATTCCATCTCGGACGGCGGCGCCGGGTTCGACGGCGCGCTCAGCCGCGGCGCGATGCCGGAGGATGGGCCGGATCTCGACTCGTTCGCGGACACCTCGCTCAGCCTCGCCGACCATCTGCTCGCTCAGGCCGGACCCGCGGTGGCGGGACCGGACCTGTTCATCGCGCAGCACCTGATCGACCAGATCGACGAGGCGGGATATCTGACCGCGTCGACGCTGGAGATCGCCAACCGGCTCGGCGTCGCACAGGCGCGGGTGGAGGCGGTGCTGGGCATCGTCCAGACCTTCGATCCGACGGGAGTCGGCGCACGCGACCTGTCCGAATGCCTGACGCTGCAGGCGCGCGAGGCGGACCGGTTCGATCCGTGCATGGCGAAGCTGATCGGCAATCTGGACCTGCTCGCCCGCGGCGAGCTGACCCGGCTGAAGCGGATGTGCGGTGTCGACGACGAGGACATGGCAGACATGATCCGCGAACTCCGCGCCTACGACCCCAAGCCGGGGTGCCGATACGGCGGGGAGCCGAGCCAGGCGGTGGTGCCAGACCTGTTCGTGACCCGGACATCGGGCGGCTGGTCGATCGAACTCAACAGCGCGACGCTGCCGCGCGTGCTGGTCAACCGCCGCTATCATGCGCAATTGTCGCACGGGCCGCAGGACAAGGCGTCGAAGGCGTGGCTGGGCGACATGCTCGCCAGCGCCAACTGGCTGGTAAAGGCGCTCGACCAGCGGCAACGGACGATCATCAAGGTCGCAACGGAGATCGTGAAGCAGCAGGAGGCGTTCTTCCGTCTCGGCGTCGCGCATCTGAAGCCGATGACGCTGGCCAAGGTCGCGGAGGCGATCGAGATGCACGAATCGACCGTCAGCCGCGTAACCAGCAACAAATACCTGTCCTGCGCGCGCGGGCTGTTCGAGCTGAAATACTTCTTCACCAGCGCGATCCAGTCGGCGGACGGCGGCGATGCGGTATCGGCGGAGGCGGTGAAGAGCGCGATCCGCGCGCTGATCGCGAACGAGGGCGTGAAGATCCTGTCCGACGACACGCTGGTCGAGTTGCTGAACGCCAAGGGCTTCGACATCGCCCGCCGCACGGTGGCGAAATACCGCGAGGCGATGGGGATCGGAAGTTCGGTGCAGCGGCGACGGTCGAGGACGCTGGAGGGAGGCTGAGCCTGCTGCCTCTCCCCCCCTTCAGGGGATCGTCACAAAACCCTCGTCTGCCACCCCGGCAAAGGCCGGGGGCCAGCCAGGATGTTGGCGGTAATATACTGAGAACGATGCCCAGCTGGACCCCGGCCTTAGCCGGGGTCGCGGCCTCGTAGCTGGCAGCGGAGCCAGTTCGCAATGATATCCGGCCGGCGGGGGCGGAGTCCTGGCGGAACTGCTTGTGAGAGGCCCGCTCCCCCGAGGGAGGTGAGCAGCTTTACCTCAAGCCGCCTTCTTCAGCTCCAGCCGGCTCCAGATCTCGACCAATGCGTCGGTCAGTTCCTGCATCATCGCGGGGGTGTGCGTCGGGCCGGGGGTGAAGCGCAGGCGCTCCGTGCCGCGGGGGACGGTGGGGTAATTGATCGGCTGCACGTACGCGCCGTATTCGGCGAGCAGGATGTCGCTGATCCGCTTCGCCTTGATCGGGTCGCCGACCATCAGCGGCACGATATGCGTGCCGCCGAGCATCACCGGCAGGCCGGCATCGGCCATCATCGTCTTCAGCATCGTCGCCGCCGCCTGCTGCCCCTCGCGCTCCGCGGTGGAGGCCTTGAGATGGCGGACGCTGGCGAGGACGCCGGCGACCAATACCGGCGACAGGCTGGTCGTGAAGATGAAGCCGGGCGCGTAGCTGCGGATCACGTCGATGATCGTGCGGCTGGCGGCGATGTAGCCGCCCATCACGCCGAATGCCTTGCCCAGAGTCCCCTCGATGATCGTCAGCCGCCCGGCGACCTCGTCCCGCTCCGAAATGCCGCCGCCGCGCGCGCCGTACATGCCGACCGCATGGACTTCGTCGCAGTATGTCAGCGCGTTGTACTTGTCCGCCAGATCGCAGATCGCGCCGATCGGGGCGATGTCCGCTTCCATCGAGTACACGCTTTCGAACGCGATCAGCTTGGGCACCGCCGGGTCCTCGGCGGCCAGCAGCCGTTCGAGATGATCGAGGTCGTTGTGACGGAAGATGCGCTTTTCGCAGCCCGAATTGCGGATGCCGGCGATCATCGATGCGTGATTGAGTTCGTCCGAAAAGATCACGCAACCGGGCAGGATCTTGGCGATCGTCGCCAGCGTCGCCTCGTTCGAGACATAGCCGCTGGTGAACAGCAACGCCGCTTCCTTGCCGTGCAGATCGGCAAGCTCGCCCTCCAGATCGACGTGATAGTGCGTGTTGCCGCCGATGTTGCGCGTGCCGCCGGAGCCCGCGCCGACATCGTGCAGCGCCTCTTCCATCGCCGCGATGACCTTCGGGTGCTGGCCCATCGCGAGATAGTCGTTGGAACACCAAACGGTGATCGGCTTCGGCCCGTTATGCCCGGCGAAGCAGCGCGCATTGGGGAACGCGCCCTTGTTGCGCAGGATGTCGATGAACACCCGGTACCGGCCCTCGGCATGCAGCCGGTCGATCGCCTGGGTGAAGACGTGCGCATAGTCGACGCGCGCCTCCGCACCGTGGCTGCTGGGGGCGGAGGTGAGTGCCGGAGCGAAAGAGGCCGGGGTCATGACCCGGTCGTCTACGCGCCTCCGCAGCGTTTTTCCAGCGCGGAAGAACGAACGCACTGATCGGCTTTATGCTTGTAGTCCCTAGAGTTGTTCGAGGAGCGGCAGTCCCCGCCCCGCCAGCGTCGCGGCGATCGCACGTTCGCGGCCGGCGATGCGGGTGAACACGAGTCGCCCGGGCTGCGGCGTCGCCGGCCACGTCTGCCCATCGGTCAGGAAGGCGATGCGCCGCGCGATGCCGGGACCACCGTCGACGAAGCGCACGCCCGGCGGCGCGACGGCGGCCATGTCGCTCTCCAGCAACGGGAAATGCGTGCAGGCGTTGACGATCACGTCGATCCGGTCGCCCCCCGGCTGACCGAACAGCCCGTCGAGTTCGGCGGCGACGGCACCCTGCGGCGGCGGCGTTCCGGCGAGCGCGCCCTCGGCCAGTTCGACCAGCGCCGCGGAACCGTGGCGCAGGACAAGGCAGTCGCCCGCGAATCGTGCGGCGAGATCGTCGACATAGGGCTGGCGCACCGTCGCCTCGGTGCCCAGCACGCCGATCACACGCGTGCGGCTCATCGCGGCGGCAGGCTTGATCGCGGGCACCGTGCCGACGACGGGCAGGTCGAGCGCGGCACGCACGACCGGCAGCGCGATGGTCGAGGCGGTGTTGCAGGCGATCACCACCAGTCGCGGCCGGTACCGCTCCACCAGCCGCCCCAGCAGCGCCGGCACGCGCGCGGCGATCTCCGCCTCCGACTTCGTGCCATAGGGGAAACCCGCCGAATCGGCGACGTATACGACGGGTGCGTTCGGTAGCAGCGTCAGCGTCGGCGCGACGACGGACAGGCCGCCGACGCCGGAATCGAAGAACAGGATCGGGGCCAGGTCGCTCATCGGCGACCCCTTAGCGGCTTGGGGCTGGCGGTGCACGGCTGATCCAGATTAGTGGACAGGTGACGTGAACGCGTTATGTTCCGTTTCGCTTAGGGGGACGTTTGCAGACCCAAATCCTCTGGATCGCCCCGACACTGGCGCTCGTGCTCGGCTATGTGCTGGGTTCCATCCCGTTCGGGATCATCCTGACCCGCGTCGCGGGCGCGGGCGACCTGCGCCAGATCGGCTCCGGCAACATTGGCGCGACCAACGTGCTGCGGACCGGGCGCAAGGGGCTGGCGGCGGCGACCCTGCTGCTCGATATGGCCAAGGGGCTAGCGGCGGTGCTGATCGTCGAGGCGATCTTTCCGGGTAACGGACCGCTGGCGGGCGCGGCGGCGTTCGTCGGCCATTGCTATCCGGTGTGGCTGCGCTTCCGCGGCGGCAAGGGGGTGGCGACGCTGATGGGCATCGTGCTGGCGCTGCACTGGCCGATCGGATTGGTGTACGCCGCGGTGTGGCTGGGGCTGCTGGCCACGCTGCGCATCTCGGCGGTGGCGGGAATGAGCGCGGCGATCAGCGCGCCGGTCGCGGCGGCGTTGTTCGGGCGGTTCGACCTGGTGCTGCTGCTGATCGCACTCGCGCTGCTGGTGCTGTGGAAGCACGGCGACAATGTCGAACGGCTGCTGGCGGGGACCGAACCGAGGATCGGCCGGGCGAAGTGAGCGGGACGGACGTGGCGCGGCTGCGCCTGATCCGCACGCACGGGATCGGGCCGGTCGGCTATCGCCAGTTGCTCGCGCGGTACGGCACGGCGGAGGCGGCGCTCGACGCGCTGCCGATGCTGGCCCGGCGTGGCGGCGGTCAGGCCCCGCGGGTGGCCGCACTGCCAGACATCATGGCGGAGATGACGCGGACGGAGCGGCTCGGCGCACGCTATCTGTTCCTGGGCGATGTCGATTATCCGCGGCCGTTGGCCGAGATCGACAATGCGCCCCCTGCCCTGATCTGGCGCGGCGACCTGTCGCTGGCGGCGCGGCCGTGCGTCGCGATCGTCGGTGCACGCAACGCCTCTGCGGCGGCGTGCCGCTTCGCCCGCATGTTGGGCCATGATCTCGCCGAACAGGGCGCGACGGTCGTATCCGGGCTGGCGCGCGGCATCGACACCGCGGCGCATCAGGGCGCGCTGGCGGCGGGCGGCACGATCGGCGTTATCGCCAGCGGCATCGACGTGGTCTTTCCGCCGGAAAATGGAGCGTTGCAGGAGGAGGTCGCGACGCGCGGCCTGCTGCTGGCCGAACAGCCGCCGGGCACCGAGCCCCGCGCGCGGCATTTCCCGTACCGCAATCGCATCATCGCCGGCCTGTGTCAGGGCACTGTCGTGGTCGAGGCGGCGCCGAAGTCCGGATCGCTCATCACCGCGCGACTCGCGACCGAGATGGGGCGGGAAGTGATGGCGGTGCCCGGCAGCCCGCTCGATCCCCGCGCGCAGGGTTGCAATGGCCTGATCATACGTGCGGCAGTTGCCCTATGGGTCGGAAGACGCTTTAACCCTCCCGTATGTCCATCCCGGCCTTCATATATGCGCGCTTTTCCTCGTTGGAGCAGGGGCGCGGTACCTCGCTTGTCAGGCAGTTTGAGAACGGCCGAAAGTACGCACTGAAGAAGGGTTGGCTGCTCGATCCAGACCGGGAAATCTCAGACAAGGGGCGCAGCGCATTCCACGGAGCCAATAGGGCCGAGGGTGGCGCGCTATATGATTTTGAAAGGCAGGTCGAAAAGGGCTTTTACCGCAACGGTGCGGTGTTCGTGGTCGAACATTTCGACCGCATCAGCCGACAAGGATGGGAAGAGGTTCACGCCTTTCTCAAGCTATGTACCAGCCACGGCGTCAGCGTGGCGATCATCGACGACGACCGCTATTATCCCGCTGGTCAACGGATCGACGGCGGCACCATCATGGAATTGGTGTTCAAGGCCGAAGGTGCGAGAGCAGAGAGCAAAAAGAAAAGCGAGCGTGGCCTCGATAACTGGTCGCGCAAGATCGCTGCTATCCAGGACGGCAACCGCTCCACGAAGATCGGGCTTGTTCCTGGCTGGATGGACCGCGACCCCACGACCAATGAGCCTGTTCTAAACGACCACCGCACAAAGGTCCTTAGGGAAATATACGACCTCTACGTCGAGGGACATGGCCTTCCCAGCATCGTTGCAATGTTAAACGCCCGCAAGGAACCCAGCTGGTCGATGGGCCAGCGTGGCAGCGGGAATGGCTGGAACACTGCTTACCTCCACAAGCTGCTGACGAACCGCGCGGTGCTTGGTGAGTATGTGCCTATGTCACGCACTCATTCGGGCGCGGTCGAAGTCAGCAAGGGCTTAGTCGTGCCCAACCACTACCCTCAGGCTATTCCCGCTGAGCTATTTGACCGCGTTACGGCGGTTCGCAAACTGCGCCAACGATCAGGTGGCCCAGCGGAAGGCAACGTCAGCAACCTCTTTTCAGGTTCGGCCTTCTGCCAATGTGGTGCGCCCATGTATTTTCAAAGCCAGCAAAAAGCTGGTCGGCCTACCAACCACAAAAGCAAGCTGGATGGTCGCAAGCTGTCCTACACCTCAGGGGTCAACCGCAGCTATCTGCGCTGTAACAACAACCGCCGAAAACACGAGTGTGGGAACGGTCTGTCGTTCCGCTATGAGACGCTAGAACCCGCTATCCTCGACGCCGTGCTGGCAGTGGCGATTGACGACAAGAAGTTCAGTGTTCCCGATCATGTCGCGGCTTTGTCGGCGGCGGTAAGCGAAGCTGAACGGCTTCTCGAAGGCAAGCGCCAGAACCTCAAGTCCATCGTTGATACGTTGGGCGAACATTTTATCCGCGCACTGGCGGTTAAAGCAGCGGAGATCGAAGCCGAGATCGACGTAGAGGAAGCGCAGCTAAAGACCATGCGGGAAGACCTAGCGCGCGAACGCGGCGGGGCAAATCCTGAGGAACACCTAGCGCGTGTTCGCGAGGTCAAAGACAGCATCAACAGCGAGGACAAGGACGCCCGCTACAGCGCAAGGGTCAGGGTCAAACAGGCGCTTGCCTTTCTCACGCGCAGCACATTCGGAGCCGATGGGACGATCACGGTGATGTTGCAGAACGGGTTGATGGCATGGCGCTTCAACCGAGCCGGTGAGCCAATCGGCGAGCCTGTGGACCTCCGCAATCGACTAGACCTACATCGCGGCATCCCCGGTCCTCAAAGCCTGATTGATGACGTGCGGCGTAGGATGCCAGCGGTTGAACGGATGCCCGTTGATCCCTCGCTACAGCAGTGGAAACACAAAGCCCGCTGACCGCTAAATGTGGAGGCAGACAGATAGAGCGCGCTTGACGCATGCCCTACCAGTTTGCCCCTGCTAGACGCCTCTGAGGGCGTCAGCGAACCCGCTTAGAAGCGGACGCAGCGAAACGTTTCACCCTTGTAGGTCAACTCGAATTCGTCCGGCAGTTTAACGAACGCAACCTGCTCGCTTGCCCAAGGAAAGTAGCCGCTGGTCGCATCAAAATAGCGGCAATCCGTGTCCAGATGCTCCTGAACTTCTTCAATGAGGTCGTTGATGTTTAGTTCGTACTTCATGTCGTCAACTCCTGTTGCCGACACTCGATCAATAGCCTTCTGGTTGGGCAGTCACCTATTTTCTGGCTCTTCCAACCAGATAATTTCCTCCTAAACCAACCACTCTCTTCTTGCTCGTTTCACCAGATGGCGCTTGATGTTCTGACGGCAACAAGGAGCCGTAGAATGGACGAAAAGACGTACAGGGCGAGCAGCTTGGAAACAGCGGCTTGTATTTGGGAAGCGTTGCTTGAACACCGAAGTAATCCGCCCCTAGCAGCGGCGTTTGAGCGCCTTGGCACCAGTGAACTGCGCTTGATAGCAATGGGCTGGACTGACGCCGTAGACGCAGCTTGGAAGGTCGCAGAGGACGATTACCAAGGCCCGTTTGATTGGGGGTTCGTCACCGACTGGATAGCGGAGAACATTGACTGGACAGGCCCTCGCCCTGTTCGCCGCAATGCTGCGCCCACAGGTGCGATATGAGGGTCGTCCGTTTACGCGGGCTGCTCAGGCCAGCCACCATCACGCAGCTACAGGCCAATCACCGCGAGGGAACGCCAAAGCGGGGCACCAAGGGCGAGATAGATTTCCCGCCAGTATGCCGCGTCTACGTGCCCTACACGCGCTGCCAGTGGCTGCTCACGGAATTGGACGAGGACGGCATAGCGTTCGGTCTATGCGATCTGGGTTATCCAGAACTCGGTAGCGTCAGCATCGCGGAGATTGAGGCACGGGACCTCAAGGGCGTTCGCGCAGTCGAGGACATCGCTTGGCGTGCCGACAAAACGCTGAGCCAGTACGCGGAGATTGCCCGACGGGAGGGCTGCATCCTCGCATAAATATCGGGGCGGCGATTGCTTTCCCCGCTTAGTCAAACGTTGAGCCGACCGTGGACTGCTTACCACCGGTCGGCTCAACTGCCTCACTCAAACTCATCTTTGAAACGCGCTGCGTCTTGATCGCGAAAGAACGTGATCGCCAAGAACCAGCCGTGTTCGCCTTTGGGTAAATCAAGGGCACTTGCCCAACCCATAACGCCGCCACCCGACACATTCGGATCACGCTCTTCCAGAGGATCAGCGTTTTCGATCTTGGTGAAAGCCACCATCGAAGCATGTGGTCTGGTCCGAACAGCGTACTCTTCGTCGTCTCTTCCGCCTCTATAAACCTGGACGATCACGCCGCCTACACACTGAATGGCAAGCCAGTCCCGCAGTGCCTCCCACTCGTATCTGATCTCCTTGCGCTCGCGAGTAATGACCTTCATGCGACACCCGTCATCGACGCTTTGCGCTTCTGCGACTTCGCACTGTCGGCAATTACCTGCTCAGGGCTGCGCCAGTAGCTGCCGGCCTTGTTCGCGACATAACTTTCGTGTGGTGGTGTCGTGGCATGGTCGCCCTCGATGGGCACGCGGTGGGGCAAGCCATCGGCACGCGCGTCCAGCTTGCTAGCCTGAGGTCCACGGCTGCCCGTGCCACGCGCTTTACCAATGTGAACGTCCGTGTTGCCCTTGCCGTGACTGGCGATCACTGCGTCGAAGTCACCTGCATCAACGTGACTGCGCATCTCGTTGAGGAATTCAACGAAGCGCTCTTCAGGCATGTGGTTGGTGCCAACGCCATTGATGAGGAAAGGCCGTCCTTCCAGCTTGGGAGTGAAGGCCACGACCTTGTTACGGGATGACCACCAGCGATTTGGTCCCTTCACCTGACCAGCTTCAAACTGGCGCTTGGCTACGTCGATGCCACGCAGCAGCGGTTGGCGTGCTTTCGTGGGATCATGGGGCTTGCTGGAAAATGTCTCCGCAAGGGTGTTGTCGAAGAATTTCCCAAATAGGTCTTTTAGGGCCATTTTGCACCTCCCGTTGCTAGAACTGGCCAACGATGCGCGGCCAAAGACAGGGAGGTCAAGACGCAGAGACGCAAAAAGGGGGCATTGCTGCCCCCTTGGTAGTCCAATGTTGCGTTAAGCGGGCTTAGCAGCCGCCTTTTTCGTAGCCCTCGTTGCCCTCATTTTGTCAGTGCGTGCGTTGCGGACAGTGTCCAACTTGGTCAGCTGGTCATCGTAATCGCCAGCCTCGATGCGCTTGCGGTAGTAGAGGAACGCGTCCTTGAGGTCTTTGGCTGGCACGGCCATTTTGCGCACCTCAACCTGCGTTCCTTTAACGTTGGCCGTTTCCAGCACCATCGCGCTGTTGTTGACGCGCACCTCGAACGCTGAATGGTCGCCCTTGACCTCGTATGTGCGCTTGCCCTCGATTGCTGGGTCTGCGAGCAGCGCGATCTGCTTGTCGATGTTCGCGATTGCGACCTGCTTGATGCCACGGGCACCAGCGACCTTTGCGAACGCTGCGACCTGATCGGCCGGGACGAGCTTTGCGGGATCAAATGCCATTACGTTTCTCCGATTTAAGCAGCGCAACATCGCCCTGCTTCAATCGTCTGCTGTCGAGATTACCAAAAATCATCCTATCAATGGCGTTGACAGGTGGAATTCTCCAACCATCTAATCCAAAGGCTACATCGCATTTCAAAGCCACCCCGACTTTGAGCCAGCCCGAAACGAACGAGTATCTTCATGACCACCGAAACCGATAACGTTGCTCTCGCCACTGAGTTGACGATTGCATGGCTCTCCAACCCCAACACACGCACCAATCCTGATGACGTGCCGGCATTTATCGCCAAGATGCACAGTGCCTTAGGTCAGCTTGGCAACGCGTCCGCAGAACCGACAGCCGAAGCCCCGCAGGAGTACACGGCCGCCGTTACCGCCCGCAAATCGCTGTCGTCGCGCGATCACATCATCTCCATGATTGACGGCAGGCCCTACAAGACGCTTCGTCGCCATCTGAACGGCCACGGCCTGACCCCTGAGCAGTACCGTGAGCGCTATAACCTGAAGGCCGACTATCCCATGGTCGCCGAGGCTTACAGCGAGGCCCGTCGCGACATGGCGAAGAAGATCGGACTGGGTCGGAAGCCCGGCCAGACGGTCGCCAAGAAGGTCCAGGACGACGCCAAGCCCGCTCGCAAGTCTGGTAAGGCTGCTCTAGACGCAGCAAAGCAGTCGCTCGGCACCGCCGAGTAGTAGTTCGTGGGGGGGGCTTGCCCCCCCCACGCTTTGAGCCGAGCCTCAATGTCCTAGGAGGTTTGATCCAAGGAGGTATGGGGTGGTGACGGCGCTGACTAGTTTATAGCCGGACCAGATCACCCCACCTGCATCTTTGTATTCGGTGGCTGACTTCGTAACGGCTACCAACCGCGCTACGATCGCCCCAAATCCTCGGACAAAGGCCTCTGCGTCGGGGTTGCTCATTAGGTCGTCGTTAGCCGCGGCACGATCGTAAACCTCCATGATCTCGCGAAGGGATGCGAGCGCATATCCGCTGCCCAGCCACTTCACATGCTGCAACCTAAATCGTAGAAGGCTCATACCGTCCCCAAGCGAGTGCCTGACGACGAGTGGCACATCGTTGCTCGCGGCTAACTCATTCAGGTAAGCATCGACTAGACCGATAAATTCTGTAACTTCTTCATCGGTGTAGCGAGGGTAGTTTATCTTTTCACGGACAGTTGCAGACAGATATTGCAGCGATCTACCATGCTCCTTTAAAACGGCGGCAGTGCTAGACGCCTGATTACTGGCAATCCTCAACTTTTTCGGCGTAAAAGCATCCTTGATAGACGATATATCTTCGAGCGCCTTTACGACAAGGTCATCGTCTAGCGATGAGAGCGGGATCACCTTCGTCAGCACGTCGGCACGTTCATGAATACACAGTATCAGCTTCAGGAAATCGGTAGACCAAGGTTCGATGCCCGTGCTTTGCTGGATGATCTGATCAGCGGTAAGGCTCGATTGTATCGCGAAGAAGCCGGAAATCTCGGACAGTTCTCGCGCGGGATCAGTAATGGACGCCATCCGTGATGTATCGCGGCATGCGAATGCTAGGTCAACGGCAGCCGCTGCATCCAGCTGGTCCTAGACCGCTCGCGGGTAAATACCATACAGGGTGGCGTACTAATCCAACTTGCCGACAATGTTCCCGGCCAGTGGCAATGCTCAACCTGCCAAACACCGGATGCCGACAGGTTCATCATATTCCGTGTGAGGTAAACAGCGAGGCAAAAGTCAGCACGTTGCTGGCCCTACCACCCTCCTAGTAGGCGTTACTCGTTTAAGGCTGAGAAGAGAACAAAGGGATAGCAGCTGGGCAACTGGCTGCTATTTTCACGTCTAGCTAAGCAGGTCGTTTGTCCGATCTTGTTCGGAATAGTGAGCCTCGCCCTCTTCCACAGCCTCTTCGATATGACCTTCCCGCAAAAGTGGCATGACACGTCGGATTAGCTTGAGGTGATCGGCCAATTCATTGATTGCCCATTCCTGCCGGCGAGGCATTGGCAATCCGTATTCCTTGTGTCCAGATAGCAAAACTGCCCTTACTTCACCAAGCTGTTCCATGGCATACTTGGCACCACCGCGATTGACGGCGACTTCAGCATGGGTTGCCGCTTGATCTAGCCTGTCTATGAAGGCAAAACGTTTGGAGCGATTTGCGGCCTCAACTGACCTGCCTCTTGTCAAAACAGCGGCCATCGGAGACTCAGGTGGACTGCTTGATTTCTGAGGATCTGTCTTTTGCGCTGCTATCTGCTCTTCAAGCTGAGCAATCCTTTGATCGCGCGCCTCTATTCGTGACTTCAGGGTGTCGAGCCGTTCTTTGTGCAGGACCCAAATAATCGCCCACATCAGCAATCCGATGGCGACAACAGCACTGACGTAAAGCCATGGTGCGGCACTTACGGCATGCCACTGGACCTCAAGGCTGCTGGGTTCGGGCTTAGCACTCATGCGCTGACCATACCGGAGGCACAAACGGGGGCAAGGAGCCTACTTGAAGACCGAAAGGATGGCGATCAGGCCGCGCATCACCGGCACAAAATGACTGTCGAATGTGTTATCGTCGTTGGTCCAGCCATCGCTAAGCGCCATTTCAATGCGGTTCTCAAGCTGATTACAAGCCTGATCCTTGGTGTCGGGCTTGCGCTGCCTCAGGGCAAAAACCTTTTCCAGCTTGCGGTCCATGCGAACCGAGTACCTGGCACAAACAGGATCGTTGTTCTCGTAGTTGATCGCCTCCGGTGAGAACGTTGCCTGATAGGTAGAGGTGTCAGGAGCACCCACGCCGTTGTCGATCACCGTAACGTTGCTTTCCCTGCACCGTCCTTCAGACTCGAAACATTCGATCTGTGTAGCGCTGGGAGTGAGGCTGCCGCCACCGTCGGTTCGCTGCCAACGACCTGACGCAACGGTGTAGTCGCCCACCGAAACCATTGAAGCCGACACTGCAATCCGCGCAGTTTCGTTAGACGCGATTACCGCCCATTCCCTCGCGAACTCCGCCAGTAGGAGCATGACGAAGAAGCCGATCTTCCACCAATTACGTCGCCGCCACCATGACGCTGTCGCTTGCCCGTCCATGCCCACCCCCGTTTAGATGGCGAGCCTAGCCTAGAGGCGCGGAGCCGTCACGAGCGGCTATGAGCCGCGCAACCGCTAAGTATGGAGGTGCCGACCCGCAATCCAACATTCCGCCTCAACGGCAATGCTCCACCGGCTCTCAAGCCACCCACACGTGCGGGTTCATACGATGCCAACTGGCGGAAGCTGCGCAACCGCAGACTGGATGCTGAGCCGCTATGCCGACACTGCACGGCGAACGGACATGTGACACCCGCAGTTGAGGTCGATCACATCATCCCCAAGGCTCTGGGTGGCAAGGACGTATGGGACAACACGCAGAGCCTATGCGTGCCATGTCACCGCACCAAAACCCGCGAGGACGTACAGAGGATTAGGCGAGGTTGGTAGGCTAATCCTCGCCGCGCTCCCAGCCCGCTATCATCTTCTCAGCGTGCGTCTTGGCGTACGCGCTACGACCTTCCGAGAGGTACTTGCCGACATGATGAAGGTAGAACGAGCAGCGATCTTTGTTCAGTAGTCGCTCCGCAGGAACAGGAATGCCGACCTGAGTGAGGTCGATGATGACTATATTGAATTCGCTAATGAGGTGATTACTAACCGATGATGGCATAACATTGTCGAAGTCATAGGCTAGGTTGGTGGCGCGCTCCCCCAACAACATCAGAGGGTCTACTCGTTCAGCCCGGTTCTTTCGATCACGCAGCCACCAGCCCAACCACACGCCAATCGACAGACATGTGATTGCCAATGTCCACCGCGATCCCGCAACTGCCATGATCCAATCAGGTAACGAACGCACAACAGGCAATGACATCCAGCCAGACGCTCGCTCCTGCACGTCCTTGGGGCTGTTGCTGGCGAGAAGGACGAGGACACTCCACAAGCCTGCCCCGATCCAGCCTAGGTACTTGATTGCGCGCATTGCCCCTCCGTGCCCCAGAGATGCCCTGTGAGGGTCCATTGGGCAAGCCAGCACCCTGCGCGCACCCAAGTCCGCTGACCCCTGTGTAACAGCCGCGCGGTCAGTCTCGCGCTTGCTGGAGCGGCAATATCAGATATGGTTTGTCGAGGCGTCGGGGGTGACGCCACGGGGGAAGAGAATGCTGATAAGAATAGAAAATGCCTATCTGGGCATACTGAGGATCGTTGTCCTCGTCGTGGCTTCAGTGGCGCTGGTTGTGGCCGCGATAGCGTTTATGATGTCCATTCCTCCTCTGGCTCGTCAGTTCGGGCTTGTTTCGCCACCCGTGCCTCACGGCGGCACGCTGGGCGACTACGTGGAACAGAAGAAAGCAACAGCGCCCGCCAACCCGACTGCTAGCGGCGATAGGGAGGATGCGGCTCAACCAAAGCGATCCACCAATCCCGACGTTCAGGCGGCGGCCAAACAGCTTCAGGCCTATACCAAGGGTGCGGGCGAGATGACCATTCCCAAGTGGGAAGTGGAAGTAGAACAATCCGGCGGCAACATCCCATATGAATTGGAACGCGCCTATTATGCCGACGTTAAGGGCCTGACTGATCAGCTAACTAAATCCACTGGCAAACGTTTGTCGCTGGCGCAGGTGCGTGAGCTAATAACATGGAACAATCGCCACTTCGTCGGCGATGCTACTGCCAAAGCTGAAGAGGCCGCCGCTCAAGGTCGCCGCGCCCTTTTCACCCTCTACGTCGCAAGCGCCGCATTTGTGTTGTTCATCCTCGTGGTCTTCACGTTCCTGTTCGTCAAAGTGGAACGCAGCCTGCGTGTCGTGCGCACCGTAAGACTGGAGGATCAAAATGCATAAGGTCCTTATCGTTCTATCAGGCATCATGCTGACTACCGCGTGCGGCGACACAATTGATCGCAGTGCGGCCGTCGACACGACGTTGCCGAACAGCGTGGCGGCTATCGACGAGGCAAGCATGACTGGCGACATGATGGTCACGGACATGAACGCGACTGACGGCTTCGACACGATGACCGACAACATGACCGCAGTAGACGCGGCGACATCGGGCTCAACGATCCCCGATCCACCGACGGCTGACTACCAAGGTTCGGACGAGACAATGATGTCGGGGGATGAACCCGATCAAACCACTGACGATCTGACTGATCCTCAAACCGTGGACACAAGCGGAGAGTGAGTTGAAGCTGGGCGACTGGGTCAACCGGTCGCCCAGACGCACCTGATCCGTGATCCCATTGCACGGGGGCCACCTTTTTCTGCGATATGGCCGTTCTCAGTAACACCCACCCAGTCAATTTCACTCCAGTGCGAGTTAAACTAGATAGCCTTGTCTGGCGATCCAAACTCACCGATGGTGGCGATTACACGGTCACGTATCCGCTTGCGCAAGTCTTCGGGGTTTTGCCACGTGATGTGGTTGTATTGGCGTGTGTCGAAGTGAACCAGCCCAATTTGGTCTGCTCGGACTGACCATACGACAGGCATGTTCAGTCCTTGCGCGAACCCAGCCTCATAGTACACGCCGCCTCGCGGGAGAGCGACTAACTCAGAATCTACCTGCAAAGTGCCGCACGTAAAGTCTGCCAGCAGGAAGCGTGATCGCCTGATCTCCGCGATTATCTCATCATCAATTTTATTGGCATGTTCTTTGCGATCGATGCGGAATGCTCGATATCCCGCATCCGCTAGACCCGGAGCGATACCGTCTTCGTATGCCGCATCCATTTCTGTGCCAAACCACATAGCAACAAACGCTTGATCATTGCTCGCACCTGCGAGATCAATTTGCTCGAGTTTAAGCAGGCCCTTCGACGTGAGATATAGCGCGCCCCCGTCGCGAAAAATCTGTCCGTCACTTTCGAGCGCGCCAATAAAGCCCTGGAGCTCTCGGTCAAGCGTTGCCTCGATCCAACGCATCATTGTTAGGTAAGAAGAAAGGTATTCCGGATCGGCAGTGCTATCGCCGTAAATGATAGGATGGCCGGGTCTATATCCACGCTCCTGAAGCATCAGGTAGAATCGTTCTACCTGCTTGCTATAGGGTATTGGTCTAGCGTCATAAGCGGATTCCAAGACGTGATTTCTAATTTCCGGGAATTTCTCGCCGGATCGGTTCTGGTCGTTAATCCAACTGGTAAGCCGTGCTTTACTAGTAGCGGGCCAATCTACCATATTCTCGTTGAAGTCTCGGCGGCACCGATACGTCCCTGATCGGTCACTAGATACTACCCAACCTCTCGCCGTTTGATAGACGATTGCTTGAGTTCCCCATATTGGATCGGCTTGATCTATTCTACCGACCACGTCGAGGTCTCGCTTCTCCCAATCGTCGAGGTCGATCATTTGACTGCCTTTGTGCTAAGTATGGGATGCGAACCAACGAAGAACTCTACGACGACCTGACGCAGCGAGCCCTTGATCTGCTAACGACCCACGAATTTGGGTCGAGCAGGAAGCGAACTGCCAAGCTGCGTGAAACCATCTACCTCATGGACGCCCATGCGGCCGGTCAGGACATTACCTTAGCAAAGCTGGCCTACAACCCCGACGAGCATCGCAGCGAGAACCCGATCGCCAGCTTGCGGCAACATCTAGGTGCAGCGATGCCGGATGCGATCAGCACGGCCATCGACGTGGGCAACGGCTATTACGTGTTGCCTAGGGCAAAGGGCTGGGTTGGCGGCGGCTTCACAGGCAATATCTTCCCTGACGACATCGGATATCGGGCGGGGCGGCTATGAAGCCCGGCACCAAGCGCATGAGCGCAGCCGAGAAACAGGCCAAGGGCACGTATCAAGCTTGCCGCGACAAGCCGCAGCACCTCATCATCGACTTCAGCGCGCCCGTTATGCCGGGTTATCTCACGCCTGAGGCTCAGAACGTTTGGCACGAGGAAATCGACCGCGTTGTTCAAGCGGGGATCGGCAGTCTCGATAGCAGCTTCTTCGCCGATTATTGCGCGCTCGCGGCACTGACCCGCGCAACATTCCGGCTGGGCCAGCTGCCTCAAGCCGCGCAGCTTACGGAATTGCGCAAGCGTGGCGAGATTTTGGGGATCGCGGGACCATCGAGCCGCGCACTCAGGGGAACAGCAAGTGGCCAGGAGCAGGGAGGCTTTGACGGCTTCCCTGACGCATAACCGTGCGGGTTGGTCAGGGCGAGTTCGCTCAGGTCGCGGTCAAATATGCCGGTGACGTGATTACCGGCACGATCCCCGCGTGCCTTCAGATCAAACAAGCCTGCGCACGCTTTATCCGCGACATCGACAGCGACGAGTGGGTCTACAACGCGGTCAAGGTGGACCGCGTTTGCCGGTTTATCCAGCTGCTACCGCATACCGAGGGCCAGCTTGCCGGTCAGCTGATCCGCTTGGAGCCGTGGCAGGTGTGGATGCTGGCGGCGATCTTCGGCATTCTGGGCCATGACGGGCTGCGAAAGCACAACGAAGTCCTCGCCCTGATCCCGCGTAAAAACGGCAAAAGCACCCTTGGTGCAGGTATCGGCCTATACATGCTGGTCGCGGACGGCGAACCCGGCGCTCAGGTCTACATTGGTGCGAACAGCGAGCGGCAAGCCAACTTCTGCTTTAAGCCCGCACGTCTCATGAGCCTCCGCGCTCGTGGCTTTGAAGCCCGCTTCGGCGTCACAGTTAGCGCAGGGTCGATCACGCGATCCGATGGATCGTTCTTGCAACGGATGATCGGTCGGCCCGGTGATGGATCCAATCCCCACTGCGCGATCCTCGATGAAGCGCATGAGAACAACACCAGCGACCAGTACGACACCATGAAGACCGGAATGGGCGCGCGGCGTCAGCCGCTGCTCGTAACGATCACGACGGCCGGTACGAACACCGCCGGTCCCTGCCGCGAGTTACAGCTTTACGCCGAACAGGTCCTCGCCGGGATAGCGGACAACCCTCGCCTGTTTGCGGCCATCTACACCATCGACAAGGGCGACGACTGGAAAGACATCGAGTGCTGGAAAAAAGCCAACCCTAACTTTGGCGTCAGCTTTGGCCTAGACAAGCTGGAAAACTACCTCAGTGACGCCATGGCCAGACCGGCTAAAAAGGTCGGCCTTTGTACCAAGCACCTGAACGTTTGGGAAAGCAGCGCCAGCGCGTGGGTCAACATGGCGCAGTGGGATGCTTGCGCGAACGCACCACCGTTCAATGAAGTTGTGGATCGCGGCTACAGAGCGTGGCTTGGCATCGACATCTCCACGAAGATCGACATCACGGCTGCCGTGCTGCTCGTGGAATTGCCAGACGGCAAGCAAGCCGCTTACCCATTTATGTGGCTGCCCCATGCGGCAACTCAGGCAAACAAGAACGCTGCCATGTACGCAGCTTGGGCCGATGACGAGCAAATCCACGCCAACGAAGGCGATGCCATTGATTACGCGCTGGTTCTGGAACAGCTACAAAAGCTGAGGTCGCAGTTTGCGATCCAAAGTATCGCTTATGACCCTTGGCAGGGCGCACAAATGGCGCAAAGCCTCAGTGACGGCATCGTGCCTGTCTACGAATACAAACAGACGTTCACGCAAATGGCGCTGCCCATGGTTGAAATGGAAGCCATGTTGGCCACCGGCAAGCTGTCACACCCTGACAATCCGGCGTTTAACTGGATGGCCAAGAACATTTGCGCCATGCTCCGCAGCGAGCAGATGCGTCCTGTTAAGCCACATGGTCAGGAACACCTAAAGATCGACGGCATGGTCGCGCTCCTAATGACGATTGGCTTGAGCGTCGTGGACGCACCAAAGCCCGCGCAGCTTTGGATCGACTGGCTGGACTAATTTTTCAGAGGCTTCCAAACGTTTGGATTGCCGCCTCGCGTGGCAGCCTGAGCCGCGACGATGTGGCCCTGACATACTGAAGCGTATGCTCATTTCGTCTTCCGCGCAGTGGATAGGCGTAAAAACGATTTCGGTGATAGAACGCGATGTGCTCAACGTAGTGGCGCACCTCGTCACGTAGCTGTAGTAGAGGAAATTGGTTGCGATCTATAGCATCCCATATCTTCAGTAAGTCATGCCCGTACTTCAGTCGTACGGCATCCGCCGTATGACCTTGCTTCCGAAGACAAGCCTTTAGATTGAGCTCCCACGCATGCGCAAACAAGGACCTAATTGGGTCTTCGAAACGCAGCTTGATTTCGCCCCCGACAAGTTCCTCCGCCGCATCCAAATAGGACGTACCAACTAAATGCCAGCCAAGCGGCGTTAGGGTTCGCTCGTCCACCGCATCACGAACATCTTTATCCAACGGTACACTCCACAGACCGAGGCAAATTATCATCTAGCGCACCACGAACGGCGCGAGAAGCTCCGTTTCGCTAAATATCCGATGGCGACATTTTTCGAGCGAGCGATTGATTGGATGGAGGACCGGAAGACCGGCTCCGTCACGGATAAAAAGTACGGACCTGATCCCGTCTATCCCGATGCCGCGACCCCTGATCAAATCCTCTTGGACATCAAAGCCAGCCTCGACAGCGCGGGCGAGACGGTCAACCGCGCCACTGCCTTGCAGGTATCGGCTGTTGCGGCATGCGCCCGCGTCATCAGTCAGGGCATGGCGCAGGTTAGCTGCCGAGTAATGCGCGAAGACGGCAAGGGGTCTTTGGTCGAGGCCAAGGACCACGCGCTTTACATGCTGCTCAACCGCAAGCCCAACGACTGGCAGACCAGCTTTGAATTCCGCGAGCAGATCGGCTTACACCTCGCCCTAAACAGCAACGCCTACGTGTTCAAAAACACCGTACGATCCAAGGTCGTGGAATTGTATGCGTTCCCGCCTGAGAACGTTGCTGTCAAACAAAATGATGACATGTCGCTGAGCTATCAGGTCACGACCAACGGTCGCATCATGAATGTTCCCGCCGCTGAAATGTGGCACATTCGCGGCCCCAGCCTAAACGGTATCTGTGGCGATCCAACGATTGAACGCGCACGCCGCACCGTTGGCTTGGCACTGGCCACTGAAAAGTATGGCGCAAAGCTGTTCGAGAACGGCGCACGCCCCGGCGGTATCATTACCTCCAAGTCAGATGCGACACCGCTGACTACGGAGCAACGCATCCAACTCAAGAATATGTGGGCCGAGCAGCACCAAGGCACCGCAAACGCGCACAAGACACTGATGCTGCCTTACAATCTGGAATTTACCGAAGTCAGCAGCACTGCCAACGATGCGCAGTGGATCGAGAGCCGCCGCTTCTTGATTGAAGAGGTTTGCCGCTTCTTTGGCGTCCAGCCCATTATGGTCATGCAAACCGGAGCGACCAGCTACGCCAGCGTTGAGCAGATGTTCCTATCGCACCTCGTCCACACGTTGATGCCTTGGTACGAACGTTTTGAGCAAAGCGCAGATGCCAACCTGCTCACCGAACGCGAGATCAAAGACGGCTACTGCGTCAAGCTAAACGGCAACGCGCTTCTACGCGGCAGCACCGCCGAGCGCACTGCCTATTACACGCAGATGGTCACCCTCGGTGTGATGACGGTCAACGAGGTCCGTGTTCGCGAGGACATGACAATGAGCGATGATCCTGAGGCAAACAAACTCAGGGCAGCCGCAAACCTGTTTGGCTACGAGCCAACCACCACCCCTGAGCCTACCCCCAATCAAAACGAGGTATCCAAGTGAGCCGTATCATTGAACAAATGGCGGTAAGCCGCCTCGACTGCAAATTTGAAGAGGTCAACGACAACGACGGTAAGATGTCGTTTTCAGGCTATGGTGCCGTGTTTGGCAACGTTGATAGCTATGGCGATGTCATTGCCCCCGGTGCGTTCGCTAAGAGCCTAGCCACTCACTACAGCGAGGGCAGCCAGCCCTTGATGTTCCTCAACCACGATGCCTTTGGCAGTCTGCCAATCGGTCGCTGGACTGAGATGTCCGAGGACGGTCACGGTCTAAAGGTCCATGGCGAGTTGCTGGACACGCAGATGGGCAAGGACACCTACACTGCGCTCAAGGCCGGTGCGATCAACGGCTTGTCGATTGGCTTCCGCCCGATTGAGTTCGCTACGCGCAGCAAGCCCGACGAGCCACGCCGCACGCTAAAGGCCATCGATCTGATCGAGGTTTCGGTGGTAACCATCCCAGCCAATCAAAAGGCTCGCGTTCAAGCCGTTAAATCGTTTGGCGAGCAGATGACTGTCAGGGATTTGGAAATGCTGCTCAAGGAGTGCGGTCTCAGCCGTGGTGAGAGCACAGCGGTGGCTGCTCAATTTGAAAGCAAATTGGAACTGGAAGAAGCCAAGGCGCTTAACGATAACATCGAAAGCCTGATTGCTAAGTTCAGAGCCGCCTAATTGGCGGCTCTGACTAAATAGCAGGCAAGCAAGATGAGGCAGAGGGATTCTGTTGATCGCGGTTGCGTTTTCAACCACGATGAAGGAGCCCCTAATGGCCGACATCAACGACATCAATGCAAACGTTGGCAAGCTCGCCAGCGCATTCGAAGAACTAAAGAGCACTAACGATCAGCGTCTTGCTCAGCTTGAAAGCAAGGGCAGCGCGGACGTTCTGACCACCGAGAAGCTAGAGCGCATCAACAGCGAGATGTCTGCTCTTCAGAGCGCGGTATCGGACATCGCTAAAAAGTCCAACCGCATCGGCGCAAGCGACGTTTCGGTCCAGGACGACGAGTACAAGTCGGCGTTCGATAAGTGGGCACGTAAGGGCGACCGCTTTCAGGACGAACTAGAAGCCAAGGCGCTTGTCACCAACGACACCACTGGCGGCTTCCTTGTTCCAAAGACCGTTGAAGCTGGCATCCGCGACGATCTGCGCACTCTCAGCCCAATCCGCGCTGAAGCGACCGTCATCAGCACGTCCAACGACCGCTACACCTTCCTCAAGAACAATCACGGTCTGACCACTGGTTGGGTTGGTGAAACCGATCCGCGTCCTGAGACTGCAACTCCAACGTTGATGGAAATCACCCTGCCCGGTGGCGAAATTTACGCTAACCCAGCAGTTTCCCAGCGCGCCTTGGACGACAGCCAGTTCAACCTCGAAGCATGGCTTCAGAACGAGATCACCAACGAAATGGCGATTGCTGAGAGCAAGGCTTTCGTCAACGGTGACGGCGTCAACAAGCCCAAGGGCTTTGCCGTTGAGCCGGGTCTCACGACTGTTAAGACCGGGTTCGCAGCTACTATGCCAGTTGGCACCGACTACCTGTTCAACATGATCTACTCGATGCCAGCCGCTTACCGCGCTGGTGCCAAGTTCTACAGCAACGGCGCGGTTTCAGCTTCGCTGCGCACTGCCAAGGACGGTCAGGGTAACTACATCTGGCAGCCTTCGTTGGTCCTCGGTCAACCAGCAAGCATTGCTGGCTTCGCACACGTTGAACTTGAGGACATGGACGCTATCGCAGCTGGCAAGGTGCCCCTGGCGTTTGCGAACATGAAGCAGGGCTATACGGTCGCAGATCGCATTGGCGTTCGCACTATCCGCGATCCATACACCCACAAGCCATTCGTCCACTTCTACGCTACCAAGCGCGTAAGTGGCATGGTCACTGACGCCAAGGCGTTCGTTGTGCTGAAGGTCCAGGCCTGAATTACACTGCTGGGAGGGAAACAGAGAAGCGGGGTCGAAAGACCCCGCTTCTCTCGTGTTTGATCAGTATGTTCCACCATCGACATCGCGAACATGCGCTCGAAGTTCGTTAGCCATTGCCTTCAAGTCGAGAGGGCGCCCATCCTCACTCCTAAACTCCATCTTTGCTCCCGGTTTGTCCATCACCGTTTCCTCGCCCCGCTGCTGACGGATGACGCGGTCCATTTCCGTTGCGGCCAGCCACATCGTGTCATGAAGGGCGTCCAGATCGTCTGCGATCTCATTCAGAGGTCGGCTCATGCGCTATTCTCCAATGTTCGTGCTGCTCCCCAGCGGCAATAAACGCGTGCGGCCGCCGAAAGACCCCGCTTCTTTGCCGTTCTGCATAAGTAATGATGTATGCCAAACATCATTACATCCGCCGAAGTCAAAGCATGGTGCCGCATCGACGATGATGCCGATGATGCCGTGTTGGACCTCTTGATCGAGACGGCTCAGGAGCAAGCCGCTGCCTACACGAACACCGTTCTGGACGCAGCCACTTGCCCAAGTGGCATCAAGCAAGCCGTAGCTGTCTTTGTTGCTGACCTGTACGCCAATCGCGAGGGTCAGATGGTTGGAACGCAAACGTTCTACCGCCTTCTCAACCAGCACCGGTTAACGGTCCTTTGATCCCCGCTGGCTCACTCAATCGGCGCATCCGCATCTTTGCTCCTGAGGCAGTGAGCAGCGCAACCGGCATGGAAACCGTTGAATGGGTTCTGCTGGCGTCGGCGTTCGCTGCGCAAAAGGGCCTAACTTACAAAGACGCCACGCGCATGGCGGGTCTGGATGTGACCGCTGAAGCCAAGTTCGTCATCCGTTACCGCCAAGGCATCGACGCGACCATGCAAGTGGAGTGCGAGGGCAAGCGATACAGCATTATCAGCGTGGAAGAGCAGGGCAACCGCGAGGGCTTGGAGCTGCTCGTCAGGGCCGTGTAATGGTCAACCGCAGCAACTTCAGCATGGAAGGCTTCAGCGACTTGGAAAAGGTCTTAAAGGACCTTGGACCGCCGTTTGCCAAAAAGGCCGGGTCAGAGGGACTGCGCAAAGCCACCAACGAACTTAAGAAAGACGTTCAGGCTGGTGCGCCAACGGGCACGGCTCGGACCAAACGCACTTGGCGCAACAAAGACGGCACCAAAGGCAGCGCCGATTATGGGCGTTTGAAGCAAAACATTAAGACCCGCAAGCGCCGCTCCAAGAAGCAAAACACAATCGTGTACGTGGTCACCACAGGTGACGCATTCTGGGGTCGCTTTAGCGAGTTTGGCACCGAAAAGGAGCCAGCACGCCCTTGGTTTAAGCCAGCGGTTGACCGCTCCGTTAGCCGGATCGTCAAAGCCCTCAAAGACGAACTCCATAAGGCCGTTGAAAAGCAGGTCAGAAAGGCTCGCGGATGATCGAAGCCACAATTACGGGATTGCTCAAGCAGATTTGCCCGCAGACGTACCCAACGACTGCCCCAGCGGGCCGTGTAGCGCCCTTTATCGTCTACACGCGCGTCAGCACGCCCAGACTGCGCGATTTCGACGGATTGACCGGCATGGCGATGCCAACGTTCCGTGTTGATGCTTACGCGGCCAACTTTGACGCGGCGCGTGGCATGGCCAACGCAATCAGAACCAAGCTGGACGGCTACACAGACACCGAAGTTCAAGAGATTGCGGTGGTCAACGAGCAGGACCTAAGCGACCTCACAACCGAGGCTTATTTGTCCCGCGTACAGTTGGAATTCAAAGTAACGCACTCTGAGTAGGTCTGAATAAATAACGGCGGCCCCGTTGTTGGGCTTGCCCAATAATAAGGAGAGCCAAAAATGGCCACAGGAATTACTACTGCTAAGACCAAGTTCGAGTGGAAGGTCGGCACCGGAGCCGCTGTAAAGATCGGTGGCGTTGTCAGCTTCAGCGGACTTGGCGGCGGATCGTCGGCAGTCATCGACACCACGGATTTTGATAGCACTGCCAAGGAAAAGGCCATGGGCCTTCCCGATGAAGGTCAGGTCAGCCTCAGCATGATCCTGATCCCGGGTGACGCTGGACAGACTGCGCTCGGCGCGGCTCGTAGCGCCCAGACCAAGGGAACGCTGATCATCACCCTGTCGGACAAGACCATTTACACTCAAGATGCGTTCGTTTTGACCTTTGAACGCAACGGCGAACAGGACGACGTTGCCAAGGCTTCCTGCAACTTGGAAATTACGGGCGCTATCGTCCAGAGCAAGGGCGTCTAATACATGTCCAAGCTACTGAGCCGATCTGCGTTGCTTTCGGTTAAGCTGCCGTACCGCGATGTCACTGTTCCAGAGTTGGGACAGGATGTCGCGGTTCGCGTTCAGCAAATGAGCGTCAACACCCGTGCTGCTTACCTTGAGCGCATCCGCGTCAATCAAGCTGACAGGCTGGCCTACGAAGAGGATCAGCTTCTACCTGTTGAGGATCGCCAGAACGGTGCCCAGCCAGCGGACCTAGATGTCGGCCTTTTGGCTCTGGTCCACAGCCTTGTGGACGAGGACGGCAAGCCAATGTTCGCGGAAGCCGACATGTCGCTGTTCAACGAATGGCCGCACAATGCCGTGACGCGCATCTACGAACAGGTTCTGGACATCAACTATTACAACCAGTCCCCGATTGCCGCCAAAGAAGCCGAAAAAAAAGGCTGAGGGCTGACCCGCTAAGACGGTTCCAATTCCGCTTGGCAATGGGCTTGGGCAAAACATTGGTCGAGATTGACCACATCAGCCCCGAAGAACTCACGGGATGGCAGGCCTTCTACGAGTTGGAACCTTGGGGCTGCTTGGTCGAGGATCACCGCACCGAGTTGGGCTTGAACCTGCTCTACGGCATCAACAGCAATCCGGGTCAAAAGATACCGCGCTTTATCGACCGCGATCCAGAAGCAAACAAACCAGCAGAGCAAACGCCTGAGGAGTTGGAAGACGACATCCGCGGCTTCTTCTCTGGCAAGACGATCATGGCAGAAGATGCCGTTGCCGTTGAGGAAGCAGTACCAGAACCAACGCCAAAGAAGTCAAAGGCTCGCAAGTCAAAGGACCGCCAAACAGGGCCAGAGCGCACCTCCAGCTAAGTAGAGTGTAACTCTGGCGCTGGAGGCGCAATGGCCCAAAATATAGCATCCCTTGAAGCAACAATGTCGCTCAACAGCGCCGCCTTTGTAAGCGGCCTTGAGCGAGCAACCAAGGCGACTAATCGCGCATCTAGCGCAATCGAAATGGGCATGGGCCGCGCTGGTCAGGCGGTCAAAGGATTTGCGGCGGTCTTTGCTGCCGACAAGGCAATCGACGGCGCACGGCGCTATCTGGAAGTCGCAGACGCATCCAAAAAGATGGATGCCCAAATGAAGCTGTCCACGGCAACGTTTGGCAATCAGGGCGTCGCTATGCGGGACGTAAGCCGCATTGCCAAAGAAACGCGAAGCAGCATGAGCAGCATCAGCGACCTGTATGCCAAGTTCATGCCCACATCCAAGGAATTGGGCCGCAGCCAGCTTGATAACGCCCGCGCAGTCGAGACGTTTAGCAAGGCCATGAAGGTTGGTGGTGCCGACACTCAGGCTCAAATGTCTGCCACGCTACAGATGGGCCAAGCACTGTCTGGCACGAACGTTCAGTGGGAAGAGCTGGGCGCTATCATGGACGCCAGCCCGCGTCTCACCCGCCTCTTTACCGAGAGCCTTGGTGTTACGCGCGGCGAACTCAAGAAGATGGCCGAAGACGGCAAGCTGACGAGCAAGATGCTCTACGACGCACTGACGAACACAAAAATGACCGCCGCTATTGATGCGGAGTTCCGCGAACTGCCCAAGACAGCCGCTGAAGCCTTTACCCTGATCGAAAACGGCATGCTGGAAATGGTTGGCGCGTTCGACCGTGGCGCTGGCATCAGCGATGCTATCGTAGGCGCTCTCGGCGAAGGCGAAGACGCCATGGGATCGCTGAGCCAATCCGCTGAAGATGCAGGTATTGAAATCCGCGCACAGTTTGCGGGTCTACATGATGCTTTCGCGCCCATGGGCGAGGGCGCAGCTAACGTCTTCAACGCAATCCGCATCGACGCCGCGAACACGCAGGAGTCGATTGGTAACATCCTGCGTTTGATCGACAAGGCCCACAACGCCTACGCTGCCATGGATAATATTGGCACCGACATTGAGAATGGCGTCAAGCGCGTCGCCAACCGCATGATCGACCGGGCCGGTGGTGGCCAGCACTTCCAAGAGGCACCGCGCATCGCGGATTGGAACATGGGCGACAACTATGATCGCGGCTATCAGCGGTCGCGACTGGCTGCTCAGCGCAAGCGCGTGGTTCGGGGCATCCAGCAAAACGGCGGTGACAAATATCGGGGCTTTACCGGCTCTGGAATGACCGACGCTCAGGTCATCGCGATCAGCCGTCAGGTCATTGCCGACCACAACGCCGGTCGGAACGTTGTTCACGGCACAGGACGCAGCACCGTGAAGCCCCCGGCAGCAAAAGGCGGCGGTAAGGGCAAGGGCGATGGTTCGGCTTCGCACGCAGCTGACAAAGCGCAGCGCGAGGCAGAGCGTGCCGCTGAGACGCAGCGCCGCAACACAGAGGCTTACCAAGCTGACCTGAACCGCAGCAACCGCGAGGAACTGGACACACGGGCCGATCTCGCAAGTGTGGGTGCAGAACGCTTCCAGTTTGAGCGTCAGCTGCTCGATCAGGACCGGAAGACCCGCCTCGATCAGATCGACAAGGACGGACCTCAGGGCAGCATGCGTTACACGGCTGCTCAGGTCACAGAACTCAAGGCGATTGAGGACAGGATCACCGCTAATCGTGGTCAGGTCATCACGCTCAAGGAGCAGGAGTTCCAGCAGCAGGAGGCGCTAAAGCTGGCCAGTGCCAGCCTCGCAAACGCGGAGGAAATGGCGCAGCTGGACAGCAACATGGCGCGCACGGCCAAGGATCGCCGCGCTAGCGAGTACCGATTGCTCGATCTGCGCATGCAGCAAGAAAAGCTGGCTCTGGACGCGATCATCGCAAGCCGTGACGCAACGGAAGCTGAAAAGGAGATTGCGCGTCGTCGCCTCGCCTTGTTCCCTGCTCTTGCTACGCAGGGGCGCCGCAACGTCGATCAGCAGACCATGGGGCCGATGGGAACGTTCCTCGATCAAATCCCTCGCACGGCCGAGGAAATCAACGAGGCGCTTCAGGGCGTAGAGGTCGAGGGCCTTCAGTCCCTACAGAACGGGCTGGTCGATGCCGTTAAAGGCGTGGGCAATCTGGGCGATGCCTTTGGCAACATGGCCGATGCCGTGATCGACGGACTGTTGCGCATTGCGCTCCAACAGATGCTCATCAAACCTTTGGGCAACCTCTTGTTTGGCGGCGGATCAGGCAGTGGCGGCAGCGGACTTATGGGATCGTTGATCGGCAGTATTGGCGGCTTGTTTGGCGGCAAGACTGGCAAGGCCAACGGAGGCATGGGCAACAGGGGCCGTTACCTAGTTGGTGAGCGAGGACCTGAGGTTCTGGATATTGGCAGCCCGTTTGCCATGACACCAAACCACAAGCTGGATGGCGTTCGCGGAAGTGGTGGTACGAGCGTCAACGTTACCTTTGGCGCAATTACCAGCAACGACCCAGCGGCAGTCAAGCAGATGGCCATGCAGGCAATTATGGAAGCTGCGCCAATAATCACCCAGAACGCCAAGAACTACACCATTGCTGAGCTTCAGCGTCCGCGAATGTAAGCCCTGAGGGTCAAACCGATAAGTAAGGGACACTTACTTGAGGTTTGCCCTTGGCTACGTATCCAATCAACTACAGCGTTCCCAACGCACCAGCGAGTGAGATGCTACGCATTTCGCTTCAGCAAGCCGCAATGGAAAGCCCCCACACGTTTGCTCAACAGGTCGTCAGCAATGCCGACCACTGGACGTTGGAATTTACGTGGCCGCGCATGAGCCATGGCGATGCTGAGATCACACAGGCATGGATTGACAGCCTACGCGGTCAGCTTGGCACCTTCTTGTACCAGCCTCGCCTAGCGTATGGTTCTGACCTCACCGGCCGAACATTGGCCCTGCCCGCATACAGCTATGGATCGCTGGTCACGATGGGCGGATGGGCAGCTAACGCGGCTTCCTCGCTTTACTTGGGCCAGTATTGCCAGATCGGCACGCGGCTTCACCGCGTTGTCTCGGCACCAGCGAACGCAAACACCAGCGGCCAGTGTACCGTTGAACTAGCACCTCAAATCCGCTCGCTTCAGCCAGCAGGTACGCCAATTAACTTCCAAACTCCCAAGGGAACGTTCCGGTTGGTTAGCGGTGACAGCGTTGCCTACACTCTGGATGTTGATCGCCAGCCCAGCTTTCCAAGCATTCAGGCAAAGGAGGCTCTGTAATGCGTTATGGCATGAACGCAGAGGTCCTAGCCGCTCTAGCAGCCGCTGGCATAACAACCGCTATTATGGCCCGCTTGGATTTCAAGAGCGAAACGATCTGCATTTGGACCGGCCAGGAACGACTGACAGTGACGGGCAGCGCAGACAGCCAAATCAACAACATGGTCTTTGACCCGCTGGTACATGGCGTTGTCCTCGACATCGGGGAAAACAACATGAGCATGTCGGGCAGCGACGTGCTGAGAATAACCCTTGGCATCCCCAGCGATCCCAGCGAAGCCATTCAGGCTGCTATCGTTTATCCTGACGAGTACCAGTCCCGCCCCGCAACGTTGTGGCGCGCAATCATGATCGCCAGCGCAGTACCGGGCGCACCAGCAACATGGGCGTTCAAGCGCATCCGCACAGGTCGCATGGACACGCTGGAAATCAGCAACGACGGGTCGGTACAGCGGTTCATTCTCGGTATCGAGGGGCACGCCGGTCTTATCAGTCCAGCAACAGGCCAGACTTACCAAAACCAAAAGCAGCTAGACCCCACGGATACTGCCATGGATTACGCAGTCTCGGTTGCCAACGGTTCGCCTGTTCCAACAAAGCCCGGTAGTGCTGGTGGTTGGGCTGGACTAGCGGAACAGCTTCAGGCTCAGAAAAACATCAACTTCAGCTTCAAGTAAGGCACACGACCTACTGACTCTTACCTCGCATCACCGCGAAATAAAGAAGTTCGTTCTTCAACGGCCGAGCGAAGGATAGTGAAAGCGTCTCGTCCGCTTTCCCGCTTCCCCTATGTTGACCCCAGTATCCTCTTGGAAAGCCGTTCTTCCCGATACCGGGCGTCACGACTGCTACATGCCCGTTGGTAGTTTTGTATTTTGGCTCGCGATACTTGTTTATCATGTCGCTCGTCGCGCCGGCGATGACAAACGCGCCCGCGTCCGCGTACTCCATAGCGCGGTACGCTGCACCTTCACCAGCTGGGATCGCGAGAAAGGGCGAGTCCCCCAGCGGCAGCCAATTTGCGATCCACATTCCGATGATGTCCGCTGGAAAGCGTTCCTTTCCAGAGTCGTACAGGTTCGCACTCGGCATAAACACACGCAACTCAGATGCGACTGCGTTCACGAATCCGCTACAATTACCTATGTGTGCAGCGAAATGCTTCTCACAAGCTTGCTTAGGCTCAACTATTAACGAGTACCCCATTCGATCCTCCCCCAAGGTTCGACTCGGCTTGTAATACGCTTGCCCGTACGGTGGCAAGCGTCACGCGGCGTGATAGGCCGCTTTCCGATAAGTATGGGATGAATGCTCCATCCCCTATTATGCGCGCGCCCGATTGGGAAGATCGGCTCGCAACTTACCTAGACCGCGTAGCTGAAGAGCCCTTTGCTTGGGGCAGCAACGATTGTGCGTTGTTTGCGTCAGGCGGCATCCGCGCAATGACGGGCGTTGATCCCGGCGCGGACTTCCGTGGTGCCTATGACACGCGCCAAGGTTCAGCTGAAGCACTCCGAACATTCGGCGAAGGCACGCTGCTGAAGACCACCACGGCGTGGCTCGGCAACTCCAAACACGTCAGCCAGGCCAAGCGCGGCGATGTCGTGATGAAGGACCGGCACACGCTCGGCATCTGCGTGGGGCTTCACTCCCTCTTCGTTGGTGAGGAACACGGGCACCACGGCACCGTCTACGTCCCTACAGCTGATTGCACGCGGGCTTTCACGATCCCCTTCGACGCTCCCTCTGACGGGGAGGATCGCTAATGTCGAAGGTCCTCAAAGTCGTCGCCATTGTCGCGATCGCGGTAGCAGTCGTCGTCTTCGCACCAGCAATCGGCGCGGCACTGGCCAGCGTAGCTGGCAGCCTTGGTGTCACGATCACGGGCGCAGCTATCGCCAGCGCCTTTACGACCATGGCCATTACAGCGGCCCTGACCGCTGGAGCGAGCCTGTTCCGCAAAGCGCCGTCCATGAGCAACAGCATGGCGGATCGTCTCAGGGCGAGTGTCAATCCAACTGCGCCACGCAAGATCGTCTTTGGACTGACTGCCGCTGGTGCAGACGTTCCGTTCGTAGAAACCTACGGCAAGAAAAAGGACCGCAGCGCCCAGATCATTGTTCTCGCTTCCCACAAGATCAATCGTGTCGTTGGCTACTATGTTGAAAACGACCTGACTTGGAGCGGGTCGCTGATCCGCCATGCTGATGGCATCGAAAACATGCGCTTTGTCACTCAGGGCGCAAACAACGGCTTCAGCTACGGAACCGGAAATTATTGGAAGCCAACAGCCAAGTTCACTGGCTGCGCCTACATGGCACTCACGTGGAAGCTGAGCAATGATGCTTGGCCCGGTGGACTGCCCAGCGAAACCCGCACCATCGTTGAAGGCTGTCCGGTCTACGATCCGCGCCTAGATAGCTCAACGGGCGGGTCTGGCCCGCATCGCATTGACGATCAAAGCACATGGACTTGGAAAAACGGCAGTGTGGAGATTGGACGCAATCCTGCACTCTGCTTGCTGACTTACCTCACGGGCTACAAAATCGCTGGCCAGACCGTCTGGGGAATGGGCATCCCTGCCTCGTCCATCGACCTCGATAACTTCCGCTATTACGCCAATGTTTGCGAAGAGCGCGTTGCCCTGTTGGGTGGTGGAACGGTTCAACGTTACCACTGCGATGCAATCTATTCGACCGCCGACGCTCACGAAACCGTCATTGGCGGCATCACGGCCGCCATGGGTTCTACCAAACTCGTGGACGTCGGTGGTGCTTACACACTCGTGGGCGGTGTCGATGATACTGCTGGTCCCAAGGTATCGCTAACTGCGGACGACCTAGTTGGACCGCCCGGTGGTGCCAGTCCCTACGTCTGGAATCCAGCACCAGCGGCACGTGACCGCTTTAACATTATCCGGGGTCGCTTTGCTGATCCCGACAACCTCTATCAGCTAAGCGATTGGGGCGACCCGATCATCCAGCCGCCATTGGCCGATGGTGTGCCTCGCACCATGAACCTCGACCTCGGCGCAGTCAGTCGGCCTGAAACCTGTCAGCGCATCGCCAAGCAGTTTCTGCTCCGCGAATACCTGACCCCCGGCAAATTCAGCGCAACGTTTAGCCCAAAGGCATTTGCGGCCAATGTTGGTAGCCTCGTCACCCTGACGATCCCAAAGGAGGGCTGGAACGCCAAGCTGTTCCGTGTGGAGTCTCAGGCAGAAACGCACGACATGTGGTTTCAGATGACGCTCCGCGAGGAAAGCGCAGCCGTCTACGCATGGGACAGGGAAGAAAAGCCACTACCACCTAGCATCCGTCCTGAAGGCTACGATCCAGCGGACACTCTGGCACCAGAGAACTTCCGCCTGACCAGCCATAGCTATGCCGGTGCCAACAACTACGATGTCTCGGAGGTCCATGTAGCTTGGACGCCTGAGGACAGCGGACGTGTTCAGGGCATACAAATTCAGAGCCGTGCCGTGGGCGTGGATAGCTGGACCAACCAAGCCACGCTATTCGATGCAAACGTTGGCACCTACACGTTTACCTCGAACGCTCCGGGCGTCACGCTTGAGGTCCGCGCACGCTTCCGCATGACGACCGCTGTTTACGGCAGCTGGGTCACTGCCAATGTTGCTACGGCTGCCGTGGTTGTACGACCTGATTGGGACAACGTTCTCGATCCATCGGGAACACGTCCAGACGCCAATGCAGACGTGACGGGCGATCACACGTCCAAGGATACTGCCGCTGTTGGCGGTGTGCCGTCTGGTACGCTCCTCAACAACGTCAACGCTGCGCTGGCAAACCAGCGTGACCCTCAGGGCAACCTCATCCTCATCAGCGATGTAAAGGCCGCTGTTGATGCCGCGAATGGCCGGATTGATACGGCGAACGGGCAGATCACAACGGCCAACGGCCAGATCGTAATCGCGAAGAACCGGGCTGATGCCGCTTACGCAGTTGGGTCGACGGCTCAGCAGAATGTCGATAGCTTGGGAACGTCGGTGAACACGCGCTTTCAGGGCGTCAACGACAACGCGGCTTCGCTGTCTACGCGCATCACGGCGGTATCGGATGCCAACGGCGCTTTAGCGGTTCGCACTTCCAATCTGGAAACGGATAGCGGAAGCGCAAAGACCCGGATCACGGCTGTTGAAACAGCGGTGACGGATGGCCGGTTCGCAACCGCGCAACGGGCAGCCATTATCGAAACCTCGCTTAGCGGCGCATTGGGCCGGATCAGCAACGTAGAAACCGCGACAACGGACGGCAGGTTCGCAACCGCTACGCGCGCAGGTAACATCGAAACATCCCTGAACGGGGCGCTGGGCCGCATTGGCGCTGTAGAGACAGCTACAACCGATGGCCGGTTTGCTACCACTCAGCGCCTCAACACCGTGGAAGCTACGGCGAATGGCTTCTCAGGCCGGATCAGCAGCGTGGAGACTGCGACGACCGATGGCCGCTTTGCTTCTGCGGGAACCCTGAACCAGCTGCGCAGCGAGTACAATGGGACCGCTGCTACCGTCACAACTCAAGCTGGTACGCTGACGGGACTACAAAGTAAGACTGCCGCATATTGGTCGGTTCAAGCTGATGCTGGCAATGGCCGTGCGCAGTTGACGGTCTATTCGGATGCCTACGGAAGTGCGGGTGTGGACATCGTTGGCGATGTTAGGATCACTGGCAGCAATGGTGGCGGTCGCACCATCGTCAGTCGCCTTGGCATGGAGGTCTATGACGCCAACAACATCCGCCGCGTCCAACTCGGTATCTTCTAACTCTCCATAAATACCCGGACGGCTCGATCCAATGAGCCACGGGAGGAAAATGGAGTGGCTACAGGACTGCGCATCTGGGACGATCAAGGCAGGGAAACGTTGTCCGTAACGGACGATGTTGGCCGCATCCTTGGCAGCTTTGCGGTTTCGGCTGGCTCCAGCGGCAGCACGATCGTTGCTGGCTTCTCAGGCTACATCCCGTTCGCCCTGACAGTGGCCAGCGACTACGGGACAAGGCCAGAAGTTGCGATCAGCGGCACAACCCTGAGTTGGTCCTATAGGCCAAATTCCATCTACTCGACGGCTGTACCGGCTACCATCTTCTACGGTGTCTACTGATGGCTTCCTTTGAAGTGCGCAATGTCGCGGGACGCCTGCAATTCAGCGTCGATCAACCGCCACTTTCGCTGCTCCAAAAGATCACCCTCACCCTGAATGCCGGTACGCCAAACCGCATCGGTGGCGGAAGCGGTAGCACGGCTATTTCGCATTACGGGACCAGTGTCACGATCCCAGCGGCCACGCAGATCATGGCGACCTATTGTACGATGACGCACAAGGTCAATTATCGCTATGGAAATACGGCCTACATCGCACACGCCTACAACGGCAACGTGGCGCTAGAACTTTTCTGCTTTGGCTTTGGCGTGCCCACGTCAAATAGCGGCGGCTTCGAAATGCGTGACGCGAGCAACCAAGTTATCTTCAACGCCAACACCCGTGTGCTGAAGCCGGTGGCGTTCGTCACCTATGCCAATCCTGACGGCAACAACGGCAACGGATCATTGCTCAGCAGCTACACAGGGCCAAGTGGGCGCAAGCTGGCCTTTGTAATGCAGAACGAAGGCTCCTACCTCGAACGAAACTATGACTACAATCCACAGGCCAATTCAGAGGCCCCGCAATACATCGTCCAGACGGAGATGTTTGCTTCGGCGATGAACAATTTCAACAACTCCATCAACTTTGATAGCTTTCTCATGAACCGGCTAAAGGCGCTTCCTGCTGACTCCGACGAAAGCGGTCCACCGCAAGTCAACGCACGTGGCAGCGGCCTCGTCATAGATGTCACAAATTACTAAGTACGAGTGACATGTTTATCCTTTCTCCAAAGACGATGCCAAACGGCTCAGCGGGCGTTGCCCATTACATCGAACAACTGACCGTCACGGCTGGCGGCGCAGTCGCGACCATTACCAGTAAGCTAGAAGCTGATGGTCAGGTCTGCTGGCAAGAGCGCGTTGATATTCCCTATGAGGCCCTGACCACTGATCCAATGGCCGCTGGCGTGGCTTACTTGACTGCTCAGGGCGGCTATCTCGCGGGTGGCGAGTTGGTCAGTGATCCAACGGCACTTGAACTCGTCCGGGCCGATATGCTGGCCCGCATTGCCCGTGAACGTGACGCGCTGTTGATTGGCGGCTGCGCTACACCATCGGGAGTGATCGACACTGACATGGTAAGCCGGAGCAATATTACTGGCACGGTCGCCATGGCCATGCTTGCCAAGTCCTCAGGTGCGCCGTTCTCCACGCTTTGGCGGATGCGCGACAATAGCAGCGTTGCGCTCGATGCAGATGCGATGATCGCCGTGGGCGTGACAGTGGGAATGTTTGTGGCGTCCGTTTACGCGACCTCGTTCCAGTTCAAGGATGCCGTCCGGTCAGCCGAGGACCTAGACGCTCTTGCGGCTATCGACCTCTCCTGGCCGCAGTTAGCGGCCTCTGAGGCTGAGGGCGAAGCCGAGTAGCCCCGAGGGGCTTAGACCCTGTACGGCGCTCTGAGGCGGCCCTCGGTCTAAATACGAGCATGAAGCTGCCCGACCTCAACATCCGTAATCGCGCTATCGCGGTCCTCGCTTATCTAGGTGATGCTGCGCATCGGCGGTTTGTGGCCGTCATGGTCGCGTATGCGTTCACGCATTTCGTGGGCAAGGAGATTGCCAGCGACGACATCGTTCTCGGACTGGAATTGTTCGTGGCGGGTCTGGGAGGCATGTGGTCTAGCCGCACGCCGCAGCTGGATGCTCCTGACGATCAGGCTGGCGCGTAATGGCCAAGCAGCACAACAAAGTTGCAGAGCATCACGAGCCTTCCAATCCCGGCACCACAACGGTGACCGCTGGAACGCCGATCATCACCAGAACCGAGACTACCATCCCGATCAGCCAGCCCGTTAATCCCATGATGACGCTGGAAAACTGGATGCCGTTGCTGGGCCTAATCATGGCCGTTGCAACTATCGTAGGCTTGTTCACCAAGCACATCACCAGCAAGTTCGCTGAATTTGAAAAGGCACACAAGCCGATCCACGACACGCTTGAGCGTGACATCCGCCAGCTCGAACACAAGCTGTCGAATGAGAAGCAGAAGATCGAAATCCTAGACAACAACCGGCAAAAGGACGTGGAGCGCATCGTCAAGCTAGAGACGCAGCTTCACAGCATCGAAAAGGGGCAGGAGCGCATTGAACACGCGCTTGAGAAAATGACCAGCGATCTAGGTGGCCGTATTGACCAGTGGGCCGAACAGTTTGCTACCAGCTTGCGCGAGGTCAGGAACGTGACGGCGCGCCCCAACGGCTGAACGCAAGCCGATTGCAGATACAGAAAAGCCGCTGGTTACCCGACGCAACCAGCGGCTTCTTATCACCCGTGAAGGTGAAGCCTGTTAGGCGAAGCTGACCTTCGTGCTGACGCGACGACGACGCATAGCGCCACCGACTACGCCCATGCCGCCGATCATCATTGCCCACGTGGCCGGCTCAGGAACCGCACCAGACGAGATCAGTTCGACACCACCGCCGCCGCCGCCGTACGGAGATAGCGTGACGGCTGCGGTCAGGACGTAGTTGCCAGATGTGAGAACATAGGAGCCATGGCTGAACGACGAGGACGAAAATGCGATATCGTAATCGACGGCGCTCGATCCGTCATTCACAGGTGTTGAAGTAAGGCCCTTGCTGAGGCCATTCAGGAACACTTCAAACTGATCGCCGCTCAAAAATGCATCCGTGATCTTCAGGGTAGCATTGCCAACAACGGTGAACTCGAAGCTCGGGCTGATCTGCGATCCGACATCGCCGAACGACATATATTGCCAGCCGCTATCTTGAACCAGAGTTACAGCAGAAGCCGGAGCGGCAAGCGCGGACGCAAAAAGCAGGCTTGCGGCCACAGCCGAAAGACGGGTCTTCATCATGATTTCTCCCCCCAGCCACCCCACGGGCCGGTGCGCAATTCTTTCTACGAGATTAACGAGATTCGCAATCCCGTTTTACTACGGCTGCGGCCCAATTTGGGGCAGTGCGCAAATTGAGCCGCGCGCAGAAGCGTCGTGGCTCTTCACGGTGCGGCCGGGATCAACGCTCATTGAAACTCCCGACCACCTAGACCAGGACTCGATGAACTGCCAAAGGTAGCTGAATGGCAAACGCAATCCACTTTAAGAATGATCGGGAAGGTCTCGCATTGCGCGGTCAGACGCAGATCGCCGGCAAACCGAACGGATACCGCTCATGTTGCTGGCTCCTTACTGAAGCTGACCAGAAAGCCCTGATCGGTGGGTGGCTGTACCTTCACCCAAGCAAAAGCCAAGGCGCCACGCATGGAGGCCGCATCATCGGGTTCGAGCCAGCTATTCGCGAAACATCCGCAATTCAGGACGGTGTGGCGATCCTATACATTGCCGACGTCGCTGCCCGAGGCGTGAAGTGGCGAGGCGCAAGCCACGGCATGGCTTACACGAGTGGGATCGTCACGGCAGGTTTATCCCACGAAGCCGACTAGCCATCGAAGCAGCGGCTTCGCTCATCAGGCTACTCAACCAAATCGCAGCTTGAACGACAATGCCGTTCCGCGATCCGCGAACGCAACTTTGGTCGTGTACTCATAACGAAAGCCGTTGCGCCAGTTCACCGAACGGGTCCTAGCCTGCTCGTGCCCCATTACGATGCCAACTTCATCATCGAAAAAGCCTTGCGCTGCCGCCTCATTCGCCCTGAACGACTGGACCTCTAGAACGTAGGGGTAATCCCCATGCTGCTGGATCATGCCGCACCTCCTTCATAGGACAGCTTGAAGAGAACCGCGTCACGCCTGTCTGCAAACTCCAAGTGGAACAGCCTGCGTCCGCGACGACCGCCGCTCCGTTCTGCGCCGTAGGTGTAAGCTGCGCTGGCGACCTCAGGCCGACCGGGAAAAATGCGCTCTAGGTCGCGTCCCACGCTGACCGCTAGGGCTATCATGTCCTCGTTGTTCATTGTCTCGCTTGCGAGGAAGATGTAAATGTTATCGTTCATGTTGTGATGCTCCGAATAATAGAAAGACCCGGAGGGAGCATCACCTACCTCCGGGTCCACGAAATCCCCCGAAGGGAACACTGAAACTGGTTATGAAGCTAGTGTGATGCGCTGGCTCCGATCTACAAATCTATTTATCACCGCAGGGTAGTTGCGGAGTTTGTGGTCGGGAACAACGCTCATTGAATTTCCCGACCACAATCTTACTATGCTGTCTTGCCGCATCATCTGTCTATATTAAATCTGAGGAAACAGCGGCGGAAGTGTATTGCGGATCAGGATCGCATCCAGCCAAGTTGCCTGAGGATCGCTGAGCGTAAAGCGCCGCCCTCTTGCATTGGCGAGGAGGCCGCTGATGAACGCTGGTTCGTTGGGGTGGAGTATACCGCCGTTGAGTAGGCTTTCTACGCGGTCGAAAACCTGTTCATGATCCTCAAGAGGAACGGTCCAGTACGCCTTGTTGTTTCGGAATGTGCGGTACATGGCGTCCCCCTCAAGCTGCCGCAGCTAGGATCACGCGGCCCTTGTGCTTGGGCGCGCGAATGTTGCTGCTATTGAATGGCTTCAGGGGAATGTTGGTGATCTGGCCACCCGTGAGCAGGTTGACCGCAACCGGTACGCCGTTCTCCCAGATTGCAATCGCAACCGCGTTTCCTTCGACGGGCGCTTTCAGCGCCCGCGTGTCTCTGGCCCCGTAGAACGGGCTCATGCTGTAGCGGCTTAAATCCCGCGTCTTGCGAGCAGCCTCACGCAGCGCAGCACCGCCCTTGGCATCAAGCTCGTCGAGCCAGTCCTGAGTGCTGATCGGCCTTAGGTCGCGCTCGGCGATATCGGGTTCTTTGAAGGTCAGGCTGTAGACGGTCTTGCCGACCTCCAACTTTGCTGAGGGCGCGTTGTCGTCCTGCTGGAACCAGCTGACCGCGATCTCGACCGGCCCGTCTTCCTCACCACCCACGTCATGACCATCTTCATGAGTAGCCGTCCTGGCATGGAGCGCCGCAGGCTCATGGGTCTGAGGCTCAGTGCCTTGGTCATGCGGCGAGCCTGCGAGCCTCATGGGCTGCGAAGCAAAAGTCATTGCGCCGTCAGGCTCATGGTTTGTTTGCTTTTGTTCCCATTCCATTACTTTAGGGTCAGGGGTCAGACTAGATGTAGCGCCAGACCCTATGTTCTGTGCGGCCTGAGACACTAGCTGTTGTGCCAGTGCCAATGCTTCGAGCGGAAAGGTAGCGGAAAGGCAGCGGAATGATAGCGTAATGGAAGCGGAAAGGTCGCGGAATGGGAGCGGAATGGCGGGCTGCTGAAGCGGAATACTTTGATCCATTCCGCTCCCATTCCGCTCCCATTCCGCTGGTAGGTCGTCGGCTGCGAGATCGTGGCCGAACCACTCAGGGTTCGTCTTGCGCGCATACTGGATTTGGTCACGTGTCAGGCGGATTTCGCCTTCAGGGCGCTCCACGCAAAAGCTGGTCCGCATGTTGATGTTGTCGATAAGCGAGTCCTTGAGCCGGGGGCTTAAAGCCTTCCCTGCTGCCAGCCAGCTTACGATGCGATCCATTACGCGCCGCGCAACGTGATCGTTTAGGTGATGCCCGGTGCCAAAGCTGTCATAGACTGCCCGGATCATCTTGGGCCATTTTGTGGCATTGTTTGCCATCTTATTTCTCCTCGTCATGGACGACCCGACTGCGCGGGTCCGAATACGCGCAGTCGGGTCTTGAAGTCGTCATGATGAGGGACGGAGCATACAGGGCCAGAGCTGCCATGAGCGGCAGCTTTTCGGACCTGCGCTCACAATGTTATTTAGCATTTTCGGGCAAAACCGCGCTCAAATGCCGTATATCTGGTATACGGGGATCGCGCGGCGGTTGTCATTATTCGTGGCGGGTCACGCGATGCAGGTAAGGCAGGATCGGAGCGCCTAAACACGCCGATCCTGCCCCTCAGACGCCCGTGTAAGGACCGGACGCCCGATCACGTATGCGGCTTAGTCTGAGGACTGCTCGTCCTCATCCTCGTCCTCGTCCTCGTCGTCAAACATCCACATCTCAGACGCAAACTCAACCTCGATGTATTCGGGAATATCGGCGAACGTTTTGTAATCAACCACTTCGACCTGCCCGTCGAACCACTTCCCGCAGAACTGCTCAGCCGGTTCGAAGAAGAAGGCCTCAACGTGCCAGCCCTGCCTCTTCATAGTTTCGAAGAAATCAATCGGAGCGATGTTTCGGTAACCCCAATCCATATCCACGCACCGTTCGTTCCTGCGAACCATATAGCCACTTACCGGGCGATTGTTGTCTTCCCAAACTGCGAAATAGCTTGGATCTACTTCGCCGGGTTTATCAGCAATCACGTTTTCGACATCCCTGTAATCCTCTCCCGCTGTAAATGCGGTCCAGAATTCGTCAGCTTCATCGACTGACGGCGCAGTCAGTGTCACGTGTGTTAGGCACCAGTTTGCCATTTCTTCCACTCTGGCGGCACACCTCAGAACGTTCCGAGGGCAAGACATCGGCAAAGACCCTGCCGCACTACTTCAATGATGCTTGGAGACGCGCCGAAGGAATCGAACCCACGGACTGACCATCGCGCGTCTTTTGGTCGTGATCGCTAACTGTGGAGGCTTGGCGTTTGCCATACTCGCCAAGCCCCACAGACGTTCATACAGGGGCCTAAGCCCTCGGGAGCATGTCAGGCGCGCTCAGTGGCTCCACACTTAGCGATCACGCCGGGCAATTTCCCGCAACTTCCGCGAGGCTTCAGCTGTCCGGGCTTGCTCCTCGTCCGATCGCTCCTCGTGGAGAAGGCTCCCAAGCACCTGAAGCTGCGCATGGTTCATAGTGTGGTCGATCAGGCTGGCCTCGCGAAGTTCACGTCTGAGAAGCGGCGGGTCATGCTCCACGTAGGACCAGAGATCATCCCAAGTTTTTTCGAAGCTCTCGATCGTCCTGACATCGAGACGAATGAACTTGCCTTTTTCCGAGTCGGGAACGCGAGCATCGAACGACTCCGCACAATTTTCAGCTGCTATCGAGACACGCTTTTCGATCTTTCTGCATCCCTTTGCCTGACCTCTTTTGCCGCGAGCGATCACGCGCTTTACTTCCGCCCAGTAATCTGCCGCGTCGGGTGAAAGACCGGCTCCATTCGCACTAGCGGTTTTGTTGAAGTTCCTCGCGTTACTGTCTTCGGTTTTTATGTCATCGACAACAGCCGCACCAAAATACGTTTTCAGCAGGGCCAAACTGTGCGCGAATTCAGGGTCTGCTTCCAAGGCACTGATCGCCAGTCGCGCAAGCGCGCGTTGTGTTTCTGTAATCATGATTTTTCCTCGCAGGGATAGCGGGACGGGGCAAACGCCCCGTCCCAAAGTGGTCAAGCTGCGGCGGCTTCAGTGACCGGCTTACGGCTGAGAATGGTCTTGGCCTGCGACTTGGTGACCTTAACGGTGCCAGATGCGTCGATGACCGGCTTCTTGCTGTTTTTGACGACAGCTAGGCTCAACTTCTCCCAGCTATCGGCGGCCAGCCTGGCCAGCTTGGCAGATGCATCAGTTTCGCTGATGCCCCGGAACGCAAACCCGTCGGCGGTTTTTTCAACGATGATGCTGAAAAACTGACCATCTTCAACGTCATCCGGCACAGCCAACTTTGGCAGCTTGAGCGCGCAATGCGGGCCATCGCTGAGGTACAAATCCCGCTGCGTGTTTTGCGTCTCGATCAGGCTAGGCTTACCCTCGTCGGCGATGCGGCGCTTGCGGACATTTGCTACAACCTGCGCACCACCTTTTGCCATGATCCAAGCTGCGGCGTCGGACTCGATCCCGGCGTCGGCCAGAGCTTCCATGGTGTGGAAGTAAACCGACATAGACCGGTTCGGCACCCAGCGGCGGTAATATTGCCCATCCAGAGCCTTGAACGTTTTGCTTTCATCGGGGTCTTCTTCGCCCCAGAAAGCGGCAATCCAAGGAGTAAACTCGCTAGTTTTGCCAGTAGCAGGAGGAATTTTGAAGCGGTTGAGCAGTGCTACTTGGTCATCTTTAGTAGCTGGTAGAAGTTGGTTGACGATAATCTCGTAAGCATCGCCTACCATTTGGGCCAAGGCTTTTCGACCCCGCGCATTGGCGTAGACTAGCTGCTGATTTTGGATGGTGGAAAGCAGCGTTGAGTTCACGACAGTTGCCGTGTTATTCGCATTATTCGACATGGTAGTCATTTCCTTCAAGCACACCGATGCCAACCCGAACATGCGCAAACATTTGCGCTCAGGATGCGAAGTCATGACGTTCCTCCATTGTTGGCTCATTCCAACGATAGTTCGCTCCACCCGTGTCTGATGGCCGTCTGTAGTCTTCGGGTGCTGCCCAAGGAGTCGAACCTTGGCGACCTCGCGGTCCACCACTCAGCACTGTTTCCGCTTCGCTAGGAAGCAGTTGGCACCGCCGTTGAAGGCGATGGGTTTTGTCTACGGGCAGGTTGAAACTTTGTCCAGCACTATTTTACATGTTCGTGTTGATTTGTTTGGGTGATGCTTTTGGGCAACAGTCATCGGTCCGCACACGAGCAGTATAGAAGGTATAGAGGGCGAATTGGGACACCACGCGATTCAGCCAATTCTTCAGCTAAACCGCGCGGGGTCGCACACTGTTGGATCGCTAAGTGCGGAGGGCTTACCGGACCACAGGTTCGAAGCGTTTTGCCTCGGGGAGCGGCGCAGGTTCGCCCCCGGTCTTCTTTTTCTCGTAGCGAACGCGCTGGACGCTGCGGATCGGAACGGCAAAGCGATCCGCTACTTCACGGCTTGTGCCCTGTGCCCCTTCGATCGCGGCGCGCAACTCAGGTGTGATCCACGGCTGCCGACAAGTGGTGGAATCTGGCAGCGTCTGCTTGCGGTGATTGCGGCGAGCCTCTTCAACCGACCATGCAGAAACATTGAACCGCTCAGCGACCTCGCTGCTCGTCCCTTCTGCCGCTACAATCTCAGCCAGCAGTGCGGGCGTGATGCGCTTGCGCCCTGCGGGGGTCAGCGTGTTCACCGCGCCATCGTTGCGCCAGTAGTCGCGGCGGATGCGGGCAATGGTGTGATCGGCCAGATCAAAGCGGTCAGCTAGGGCGCTCGAAGGCTCTGAGGACATGGCGATGACCTTCAACGTGTCCTCGCTCAACATCGTACATGCTGCCTTCTTTGGCGGCTTACCAAGCTGGCGCTTGCGCGTCTCGGGATTGAAGTACCACGTCTCATGATCTGTGGATGAGCTTTCGCGGGCGACGCGATTGAATTCCCTGAGGTGGTCGATAGTCATAATAGTATTTTAGCGCCTGACCGATCAGCGCGTCAGTAATCGCGCGACCAGAATGCCCATTTTTGACCCTTTTGACCCCGGGTTTGACGGGTCTCCCATAAGTAAGAGTGTTAACCATACGCTCATTGGAGAACATTATGACGACAAAACTTGCGATTACACCTTGGGACGAACACGGCATCACGAAGAAATACGTCCGAGCATCACCCTACGTTGCCAGCGTTGAAGCCGATCATCGCTTCCGGTCTATTCTCGATTACATCGACAACGCGGTGCGTCAGCTGCGCTTACATAGCGGACCACGGGGCATCCATTTTGGGGAATGGTCGGGCACGCAGAACGTAAAAAGCAACCTCAAGGCCAACCACGCCATGCTGCTGGATTATGACATCCGGCAGTTCGAGGAATTAAGGGCAGCGTGTGACCGCCTCAACGTTGGCCGCTTTTACATGACCACGGAAAACAAGGCTCGGAAGCAGAACACGATCAGCCTCGTCATCCCTTTTTCCGCACCTGTGGATGCTGCGACCTATGAGCGCGTGACATCCTGCATCGTCAAGGAACTGGACGTGTACGGCTTGGTCGTTGGCGTGCTGTCCTCAACATTCGTCACCAACATCCACGCGACGACGCTGACGGTTCATGAGCGCGGCCCGCTATTTGACGCGGAGGCTTTCAAGGTCCGCACGGCGCATCTGTATCGCCGCCAGGACGCCTCAAAATATTATCAGCAGACCCGGCCAGTATCCTTGAAGCCCGTCATCGAGCGCGAGAAGCCGCTTCGTACAAGTCATGACGGGTTGTTCGAGGGCCTGTAAACAAGCCTGAGACACAGTCTCAGACCCAAACAGCGATAACGGCATGCCGACATAAATATCGGCATGCCGTTGACCATCACACCCAATGTATCCGCAATGCGCTGCGCTTCGGGCGAGCCTATTGTTTTCCAGCTTCAGCTTTGTAGCACCCTTGGAGTGCCCGAGGACCTGACAGGTCGCTCGGTTGCTTTCTCGGTTTACGATATTGCTCGGGTTGAGTCATTTTATCTGCACGGCGTCAGCAAAAGCGATGCTTCAGGTCCGTTCTTCGAATGGGCAATCGACGGAACGCAGAGCAAAGCATTCTTCGAAAGCGGCAAGTCTCTTCGCTTCCAGATTGCCGAACGTTTGGACAACGGCATCGACGACATCGTTCGCGGCACGCTTACTATTGAGGAAGCTGCGCCTCGCGTTGACGATCTAAACTCCGCGCCCATCGCTCGCTTTGTAAGCCGCATCACGCGGAAGAACGATCCAGCGACGATCAACAGCCCGGTTTTTACGGTCACGGTCGCTGCTTTCAACCCCGGCGCAACTCCACTTCCATCGTGGACAGCGCAGCCCTCGATCACCGGCAGCACGATCAGCGGCCAAACGCTGACTGGTCAAGACGGCACCATTGCCAACGGCAGCGTCACAGGACGCCAGTGGCTGCGCGGCGGCACTGCGATCAGCGGCGCAACTTCGAACACCTACTTGCTTGTCTCGGCCGACGAAGGCCAGACGATCAGCTACCGCGTTACCGCTACTGGCGCTGGCGGCACCAACACTTCGGCCAGCCCAGCAACCGCGACCATTACGGCTCCTGCGGTCCCTGCTCCTGCATTTACGGTTCTGCCGTCCGCTACTGGCACCGGCATTGTCGGCCAGACCCTCACGGCGTCTGACGGTACGATCAGCAACGGCACCGTTTCGGGCCGTCAGTGGATGCGTGACGGCTCCCCGATCAGCGGAGCGACTGGCGCAAGCTACCCGTTGGTCAGTGCCGATGAAGGCAAAAACATTGCCGTCCGCGTCACGGCCACCGGCCCAAGCGGCAGCACCAGCGCGACCTCGAACGCGATCGCAGTAAGCGCAGCACCGGTTGCGCCCTCGATCACTACGGCTCCGGTCGTATCGGGTTCGAGCGTTGTTGGTCAGAGCCTTACCACCAACACTGGCATCTGGACTGCCTCTCCTACCTCTTACGCTTACCAGTGGTTGCGTGATGGTGCGGCGATCAGCGGTGCAACCTCAAGCACCTACCTGCTTGTCAGCGCCGATGACGGCAAAGCTGTAGCCTGCCGGGTTACGGCGACCAACGCCGTAGGATCGTCCTCCCCAGCTACCTCGAACAGCATCGCAGTTAGCGCGGCCCTTGCAGCGCCAACAAACACATCCGCACCTGTGGTTTCGGGCAGCGGTACGGTTGGCCAAACCTTGTCCTCGTCAGCAGGCGGATGGACCGGCAGCCCTACCTCTTACGCTTACCAGTGGACCCGCGATGGCTCGGCTATCAGCGGAGCAACGGCATCCACGTACACGCTGGTTTCGGCTGATGCGTCGAAGACGGTCTTGTGTCGTGTCACCGCTACAAACGCCGCTGGTTCGTCCTCGCCCACCGCATCGAACGCTATTGCCGTAGCTGCCGAACAGTCCGCTCTGCCCGCAATCACAGTTGCGGACTTTGTTGCCGCTGGTGACAGCCGCACGGCAAGCGGCGGTGGTTACTCAAACTCTGGTGGTACTGAAGGCGCAGGAGCCGCCATGGGCGCATCGGTTGCCGGTTGGTACGCACCAGCGTTTAAGAACCGCCTGCTCATGGGGCGTGACTGGAACTACGGCGTGGGCGCTGTAACGAGCCGCAACCTCACCATTCGTGCGCGGGTCGCAAACAATGCCTCCACCGGCAACCCGGCGCGTGACGAAACCAATGTCGCTTCGGACGTGGCTTACAACACCGGCACGCAAGGCAAGTATTCCCTGAACGGCCACCCTGCGCAGTTCACGGTTCACTTCATGGACGTAAACGACGGCAACCCGCCATTTTACACGTCACCTCTTGCGTCGATGATTGAAGAGTCCACGCAGATTGATGAGCGTCAGGCTGGTCGTCCCAACGGTGTCCAATACGTCCTCAACGGTATGCCCAAAGGCTCTACGCCAATCATCGGTGAGGCCAAAACTGTGGCATCGGACGGTAAGGTCAATGCTTCCTACTCGAACGGCTTCGTTGATGGAGAAAGCTGGGGCGAGACTGGTGTCGTTGCTGCCGATGGTATCAAGGTTCTATCCAAAACGACCGGAACGCCAAGCGAGGATCAATATTCCGTAACAGGCGGCGTCTGGACCTTCCACTCGTCGCGTATCGGGCAGACCGTCTACGTTAGCTATGCCTATCAGGCCTCAGGCGCGACCAGCACCTACATGCGGACCATGCGCAACTGGAAGAACAGCAGTTCGCCAGCGCCGTTTGTCGATCCCGATACCGGCGTCAGCTACGCAATCGCTGGCCTTCGCTACAATCGCCCTTTCATCCGCTTGGTGGACTCGTGGGGCGCAGTCGCGGACCTCACCCGCGATCCAACGGGCATGACCGCAATTCCCGGCGGCATGGACATTCTGGGCATCCATCAACATCCGCGCATGGCCTACTTTGGCGCATACAAGCCGCTCAAGGCCGCGTTTGAAGCCGACTACCCAGCTGCGCCCTCGCAGGACAATCCGCTTCAGGGAAACAACGGACAGCTTGCCACGGCGAATGGCGTTCTCAAGGTCTACAGCGGCACGCTACCCGGCGCGATGGCCAGCCACCCAACGGTTCGCAGCACGACGACCTTCCGCACGTTTCATACGTCTTCGGGCACCCAGCAGATCATCAGCAATGACGGGCAAGGCAATCTCTCGGCGACCGGCGTGACTGGCACCGTTGATGCGGCAGGAAATTACACCCTGACGTACACGACGGCTCTGGCAAACGGCGCGTTCCTGTATGCTGAGCAGGACAGCACAAACCACATCTACAATCCCTACTTTGATCCGGCTCAGGGTTCAGGCGTCATGCCTACTGCCACTGGCCTCACGGGTTCGATCCCGCGCGGCTGGACACTGACACTGCCAACAGCGGTTACGAACGCTCTCAATGCAGGAACGTTTACCCTCGACGTACAGCCCGTGGCGACCAGCGGCGGCAAGTATAAGATGGTCATGACCATGCAGGGTGCTATCGGCAGCAGGGTCACAATCACGCTCCAGAACGGCAACGGTCTAATTGGCCTTGCTGCGCGGATGAGCGCCGGTCAGCAGATCAGAACGGGCCGCACCCGCACGATCAAGCCGGGACCAAATGGCCGCTTTTACGGTTTGGAAGGACCCGGCAATGTCAGCAGCCGCATCTCTACCCCAACGGCTGTCAGCTTCCCGTCGCCTTCGGGTCCAGTGACCGCCACGCAGCACACCTCGACTGCTTTCAACGCGTCCAACACCTATCCATTCAGCGGCACCATTGTTGCTGATGCGGGTAATGCGTTTACGAGCATCGACATTACGCCGCCCATCGACACCACGAATTTCACCGACTTCGGCTCGCTGTTGACGACCCTCAACGTCGTCACTGACGGAGCCAAGCCAATCTCGGCCGTAATCGAGTTTTCGGACATCTGGGTTCGCGCAACGCCAAACTGAGGGTCTGGACAAAACGGATCAAAAGGAGAACATGGCGGCTCGGAGATTCGCCATGCCTTCTATCCAGACCCTCGCTTACCGTGCCTTGTCGCCGGTCCTTCACGCGATGCCCGCGACGGACCTTCAGGCCCTGTATTTTGAGTCTATCAGCCAAGGACCCAATGCGCTGCTTCAGCCTATCCGCGACGAGTTCGCGATCCGGGGCCTGAACCCATTTTGTGCGCTGGATGACCGCAACCAGCTGGCTCTCCCGCTTTGAGCCGTGGTCCAAGCGCCTCGCGATCTCGCTGATATAAATCGGGCTGGTGGCTCGCTTCGTGCGGAGTGCCGTTCGTGCTTTCGAGTAGCATTGTTCTCGCCCCCTGAACTCTCGGCCTACTTTGCCAAGAAGGGGTGGGATCAAAGTTGGTCAGCATTCCCCAAGCGGCTGCGCTGTCAATGCGGCACTCGAAACCCCAAGGTCACTTGGCTGGTCACTGAGCCGCCCCCCAGCGATCCCGTGCCTCCACGACCTCGCTTTGTGCGGAACAGCGTACCTCGCGCGCCACAAGGCATCAACCAGTCGGAGTGGGATCGCGCAGTGGATGATCGGGAAAGGCGCAGGCTTGTTCGACGCGCGCGAGGCTGACACCGAAATGCCAGGTCGTCTTTTTTCGGAGGCCTCTTGAACCCATCTCTTCCACCACCATGTTCGTGACGGCCCACGGGACACACCGCAAGGTGATACCAGTGCTGGGGCGCTACAGGAACAGTGGGAGGATTAGCCCTCACCGCCGTAAACATGCTTGGCGGGATCTTTCCCGCCGTTACTTGGGGTGCTCTCGCATCCGTCTATGTCTACCGGTACTTGGCGCCGGAATTCAAAGCTAAGAAGATCGATGTTACGACTATGACTATCAACAACACCCAGAGCAGAACGAGAAAGGCGGTAAATATGGCAAAATCGATCGGCCGCGAACTCGCGAAGGCAGCATCTATTACGGTGCTGTTTCACACGGTTGGTGTGGACGCACTGTCCCTGTAGCGCCCCACTATCCTCCCTCCATCATTTCATCGCCGGCCTTAGTGCCGGCTTTTTTTTGCCACATCCCGACGACAACCATAAAAACTGATGAAGACGCAGCGTTTGCGACGCTGGCCGAGGCGTTGTGTAACTGCCGCACGCTTGATCCGCGAGGGTGCGACGCTGGTCCAGAGCGCCGCCGACGTGCTGGAACTGCTGCGCCCGATCGATCCGCGCGCCGTCCGCTCTCCCGGCAGCGATTACACGCCGCCTCCGCCTGAGGATGCGAGCGACGCGGACCGGCGGCGGGTTATCGACCTGCTCGGCCCCGTGGCGGTGTCGGTCGACGAACTGATCCGGCAGGCGGGCCTGACCACGGCAGTGGTGCAGACCGTGCTGCTGGAACTGGAACTCGCCGGCCGCATCGAGCGGCACGCGGGCGGCCGCGTGAGCCTGATCTAGCGCCTGCGGCTCAGGCCGCCCCCAGCCTCGACAGTCCCTGCATCACCGCGATCAGCGCGTGGGCGGCGGTGTTGCGGCCCTCGGGCGGGCGGCCGGCGGCCAGCGGGGCGAGCTGCGCTTCGACGAAATCCTCGGGCCCACTATACGCCATCGTCCAGCCCGCGAACTGGCGCGCGGGGATCAGGCGATCGAGGATGACATCGATGCCGGTGTGCCGCGGATCGACGCGGATCTTGCCCATCAACTCCGCAATGGGCGCCAGCGGCCCCTCGATCACTTGGGCGAAATGCTTCTCGGTGAACATCAGCGCGCCGGTGATGCCGACCTCCGCGTTCCAGCCGCGCGACCAGTCGACGATATCCTGCACCCGCGACTCCTCGGCGGGCATGACCAGCGTGCTGCGGCTGACGTACAAAATCGAGCGGATCATCGGGTTCGCGTTACGCTATCTTGCGTGAACAAGGCGGTATGATGTCATAAAGCGATCATTGATGAACTAACCCAATCATATGTAAGGGATTTTAGACCGCAATCGGTATCACTTACCTATTGCAGTTGATCTTTTCGGATGGGCTGCGAACGGGAGCAGCGACCATGATCGAGCAACGCAACACTCTTGGCCCCTTCGTTCGGGTCCTGAAGCGGCGATTTGTTCTCGACGCCGCGGATGCGGACGCCGTTCTGACGCTGCCGCACACGCTGAAGCTGGTCGATGCGGGCCGCTACATCATCCGCGAGGGCGACCTGCCCAGCCACTGCATCATTTTGCTGAAGGGCGTCGCGTCGCGTCACAAGACGATGGGCGACGGTACGCGGCAGGTCGTCGGCCTGCACATGGAAGGGGAACCGATCGACCTGCATTACGCGATGCTGTTCCCCTCCGTCGACAACGTCCAGGCGCTGACACCCGTGGAGGTCGCGCTGGTGCCGCATCGCGCGATGCTGGACCTGATGCATTCGCGTCCGGCCGTCGCGGATGCGATCTGGACCGACAGTCTGGCGGGGTCGTCGGTGTTCCGGGAATGGATCGCCAATGTCGGGCGGCGCGGGGCCTATACCCGGCTGGCGCACCTGATCTGCGAGATGGCGCTGCGACAGGGCGCAGATATCAGCTCGGGAGCGTGCTCCTTCTACCTGCCGCTGACGCAGACGGACATGGCCGACGCGCTCGGCCTGACCAGCGTCCACGTCAACCGCACGCTGCAGGCGTTGCGCCGCGAGGGACTGGTCGAAACCAAGGCGAGGTGGGTGAAGATCCCCGACTGGACCGCGCTGGCGGATGCGGGCGATTTCTGCCCACGCTATCTGCAACTGTCGCGCGAGCACGCCTGACCGGAAATCGGGGCACAGGCTCGCAGCACGGCGGCGGATAGTTTCGTTGACAGAGGGTGGTGAGGCTCCCCACCCTCGCGCGTACACGTAAGGACTGTACAGAGCCCCCATGCAGCTAGTCATCGTCGAATCACCCGCCAAGGCCAAGACCATCGAGAAGTACCTGGGTTCGGACTACCGGGTCCTGGCATCCTACGGCCATGTCCGCGACTTGCCGCCCAAGGACGGCTCCGTGAATCCCGACGAGGGATTTTCGATGGAATGGGAAAACTACGCGGACAAGGCGAAGCAGTTGAAGGCCATCGCCGATCTGGCGAAGACCGCCGACCGCCTGATCCTGGCGACCGATCCCGATCGCGAGGGGGAGGCGATCAGCTGGCACGTGCAGGAGGTGCTGCGCAACCGCAAGGCGCTGCCCAAGGACGTGCAGCGGGTGACGTTCAACGCGATCACCAAACAGGCGGTGACGACGGCGATGGGCCAGCCGCGCGAGCTGGATAACGACCTGATCGATGCGTACCGCGCCCGCCGCGCCCTCGACTATCTGGTGGGCTTCACGCTGTCACCGGTGCTGTGGCGCAAGCTGCCCGGCGCGAAGTCGGCGGGCCGGGTGCAGTCGGTGGCGCTGCGCCTGATCGTCCAGCGCGATCGCGAGATCGAGGCGTTCAAGTCGCAGGAATATTGGTCGATCACCGCGCAGATGGAGCAGGACGGCACGCCCTTCACCGCGCGTCTGGTGCAGTGGGACGGCAAGAAGCTCGACCGGCTGTCGATCGGCGCGGAAGGCGATGCGCTGAAGGCGAAGGCCGCGGTCGAGGACGGTCGCTTCTCCGTCCAGACTGTCGAGACCAAGCCGGCGGGCCGCAATCCGCCGCCGCCGTTCACCACCTCCACGTTGCAACAGGAAGCCGCGCGCAAGCTGGGCTTTTCCGCCGATCACACGATGCGGATCGCCCAGGGCCTCTACGAGGACGGCGCGATCACCTACATGCGGACGGACGGCGTGCAGATGGACGGCAGCGCCATTTCCGCGGCGCGGCTGGCTGTGGCGAACCGCTATGACGCCAGCTACGTCCCCGACAAGCCGCGCCAGTACCAGACCAAGGCCAAGAACGCGCAGGAAGCGCACGAGGCGATCCGGCCGACCGATTTCGGCAAGGACAAGGTCGGCGGCGGCGATCATGCGCGGCTGTACGACCTGATCTGGAAGCGCGCGCTCGCCAGCCAGATGGCGTCGGCGCGGATGGAGCGCACGACGGTGGAGCTGGCGGACGGCACCGGTCGCAACCTGCTGCGCGCGACCGGTCAGGTCGTGCTCTTCCCCGGCTATCTCGCGCTCTACGAAGAGGGCACCGACGACAGCGCCGACGAGGACGCCCGCCGCCTGCCGCGTATGAAGGAAGGCGATGCGCCGGCGAAGAAAGCGGTCGACGCGGAGCAGCATTTCACCCAGCCGCCGCCGCGTTTTTCCGAGGCGTCGCTGGTCAAGCGCATGGAGGAACTCGGCATCGGCCGCCCCTCCACCTATGCGTCGATCATCAAGACGCTGAAGGACCGCGCCTATGTGCGGATCGAGAAGAACCGGTTCTTCGCGGAAGAATCCGGCCGGCTGGTGACCGCGTTCCTGGAGCGGTTCTTCGAAAAATATGTCGGGTTCGACTATACCGCCGAGCTGGAAGAGGAACTGGACGACGTGTCCGGCGGCCGTGCCCAGTGGCAGGCGGTGCTGGAGGCGTTCTGGCGCGACTTCAAGCCGCGCACCAGCGAGGTCATGGAACAACAGCCGTCCGCGATTACGGCCGAACTGGATCAATTTCTCGCGCCGTATCTGTTCCCGCAACAGGCGGATGGGGGCGATCCGCGACTGTGCCCGAATTGCGGCGCCGGGCGACTCGCACTTCGCGGCGGCCGATTCGGTGCGTTCGTCGCCTGCTCCAACTATCCGGAGTGCAAATATACGCGGCGATTCGCGCAAGGCGGCTCGGCCGACGAGGATTCCGGACCCGAGACGCTGGGCAATGATCCCGAGACGGGCCTGCCGGTGGAGCGCAAGTCCGGGCGATTCGGCCCGTATATCCAGCTCGGCGAGGGCAAGGAGGCGAAGCGCGCCTCGATCCCCAAGGACGTCGACCTCGATCTGGAGTGGGCGCTGAAACTGCTGTCGCTACCCCGCACGGTCGGCACTCATCCCGAGTCGGGCGAGCCGATCACCGCCTCGATCGGCCGTTACGGGCCGTATCTGGCGCATTCCGGGAAGTACGCGCGGCTGCAATCGACGGCCGACGTGTTCGAGACGGGCATGAACGCGGCCGTCGTCAAGCTGGCCGAGGCTGCTGCCGGCGGTGGCCGTCCGCAGCGCGGTGCGGCGCGTGCGCCGTTGAAGGAACTCGGCAAGCATCCGCGCACCGAGCTGGAGCTGAAGCTGATGGAGGGGCGCTACGGCGCCTACGTTACCGACGGCGAGACGAATGCGACGCTGCCCAAGTCGATCACGCCGGACCAGTTGACGCTGGAGGAAGCGGCGTCGCTGATCGACGCCCGCGCGGCGGCTGCCCCCAAGCCGAAGAAGAAGGCGGCGGCCAAGAAGGCGCCGGCGAAGAAGCCGGCCGCGAAGGCGGGAGCTGCGGCGGAGAAGAAGCCCGCCGCGAAGAAGGCGCCGGCGAAGAAGAAGGCGGCGGCCGAGTAGCGGCCTGAGCGTGGCTCCTCCCCGGCCAAGGCCGGGGTCCAGTTGCCACTCACTGCGTGAGACTCAGGAGCGCTTGCCAGACTGGGCCCCGGCCTTCGCCGGGGACGAATTCGGAGGTGGCTCGCGCCACTAGCAGGTCGCAGCGCACCGTGCTGTCGTCGTCGCCCCGCATTCCAACCACTGCATTCCCGCCTGCGCGGGAACTCAGCGGTTCAGGCTGCCAGCCGCCGCGTCATGCCCAGCCACGCCCGCGCCGCCGCCTGTGCGGTGGCGATTTCGCGTGCCGTCATGTCCTCGGCCACCTCGGCGCGCGCGTCCTGCGCGGCGGTGAAGCCGGACACGGCAGCGAGGTTAAACCATTTGTGCGCCTCGATCAGGTCGACGGCGACGCCGGACGTGCCGGTCTGATAGCAGATGCCGAGATCGTACAGCGCATCTCCGTCACCGGCGGCGGCATCGGCCATCCGGCTTTCGATCAGGAATTGCGCACTCTTGAGACTGTTGCCCATTGCTGGCCCCTTCGCTGCAAACGCTTGCAGTTCGTGGGACAACATGTGCGGGCCGACGCCTTCCCAAATGGTTAACGGCTTAACCTCGTTCGATTCGACGCGCGTTAGGGATGCTTGGTCATCAATTCGGTTCGATCGCGATATTGTCGATCAGCCGCGTCTGGCCCATGCGCGCCGCCGCCAGCAACCGGCGCGGCCGATCGGCGGCAGGATCGGGCGCGAGCGTCTCGGCATCGGCCAATGCAACATAATCGACCTCGAACCCCGCACCCATGAGTGTCGCGGTCGCATCCGCCAGCGCGGCGGCGGGATCGTCGCCCTTCGTGATCGCACGGGCCGCGATGCCCAGCGCGCGGGGCAGCGCCACCGTCTTTGCGCGCTCCCCCTCGTCGAGGTAGATATTGCGCGACGACAGCGCGAGGCCGTCGTCGTCGCGCTGCGTCGGCACGCCGACGACCTCGATATCGATGTCCAGATCGGCGACGAAGCGGCGGATCACCGCCAGTTGCTGGTAATCCTTTTCGCCGAAATAGGCGGCGTCGGCGCGGGTCTGGTTGAACAGCTTGGTCACCACCGTGGCGACGCCGTCGAAATGACCCGGCCGCGCCGCGCCGTCGAAATGGTCGCTGACGCCCGCGACGCTGATGTTCGTCGCGAAGCCCGCCGGGTACATGACCTCCACCGGCGGCAGCCACAACAGGTCGCAGCCCGCCTCCGTCAGCAGGCGCGTATCCGCCGCCTCGCGCCGGGGATAGCGGCCGAGATCCTCGTTGGGGCCGAACTGCTTCGGGTTGACGAAGATCGACGCCACCACCTTCGTACCCGGCCGCCGCGCCGCCTCGACCAGCGCCATGTGACCCGCGTGGAGCGCCCCCATCGTCGGCACCAGCGCGATCCGCGCGCCCTCTGCGCGCCATTCGCCGAGCACCGCGCGCAGGTCGGTCAGGTCGCGGACGGTACGCACGGGAAACTTCCTCTCGAAACGGGGGCCGGGGGCTTCTATGGAGAGGACGACCAACGATCAACACCAACGCGCAACAGGGGGGAACCCGGCATTGACCGCTGGCCCACATATCATCGTCTTCGCCAACGAAAAGGGCGGCACGGGGAAGTCGACGACGGCTGTCCACGTCGCGATCGCGCTGGCGGCGAAGGGCGCGCGCGTGGCGTGCTTCGACCTCGACCACCGCCAGCGCACCGTTGGCCGCTACCTCGACAATCGCGCCGAGACGATGCGGCGTCGCGGGGTCGAACTGCCGATGCCGCGCCACGCGACGCATGACGGGACCAGCGAGGCGTTCTTCGAGGATAACTGGCACCAGCTGGCCGAAGGGTCCGACTTCCTCGTCATCGACACGCCGGGGCGCGACGATCATTTCGCGCGCACCGCGGCGACGCTGTCGAACACGCTGGTCACGCCGATGAACGACAGCTTCGTCGATTTCGACCTGATCGGGCAGGTCGATCCTGACACCTATAACGTCACCCGCCCCTCCTTCTATTCGGAGCTGATCTGGGACGCGCGCAAGCAGCGGGCGCGGGCGGACGGCACCACGATCGACTGGGTCGTACTGCGTAACCGGCTCCAGCATATCGAGGCGCGCAACATGCGCCGCGTGTCGGATGCGCTGGCGCAGTTGTCCAAGCGGGTCGGCTTCCGCATCATTCCGGGGCTGGGCGAGCGCGTGATCTATCGCGAGCTGTTCCCACAAGGGCTGACGATGATCGACAGCCGCGAGTTCGGCGCGATGGGGCTGGCGCATGTCGCCGCGCGGCAAGAGCTGCGCGAGATGATGGCGGCGTTGCAACTGCCCGAGGCCGGTGCGGCCGAGCCCGCGCTGCCCGGCGTCGACCTCGGCGGGGTCGCCGCGTGAAGTTCCTCATCGCCATTCTCGTCATCTGGGCGGTCTGGACGTATCTGAAACCCAGCGGAAAGCGCCGCATGGCCGCCGACGAGGCGGAGGCGCGCGCGGTGCTCGGCGTCGGCCCCCGCGACGGCGCGGACGCGATCCGCGAGGCCCATCGTCGGCTGTTGTCGGGCGTCCACCCGGATCGCGGCGGCTCCGTCGAACTGGCGCGGCGCATCAACGCGGCACGGGATCGGTTGCTGAAGGGGTGAGCCACCGTTTCGATCCCACGATCCTGCGCGAATACGACATGCGCGGCGTCGTCGGGCGCACCCTGTTCGAAAAGGACGCGTATGCGCTCGGCCGCAGCTTTGCGACGCGGCTGCGGCACGCGGGCGGCACGCGGATCGCGGTCGGCCGCGACGGGCGGACGAGTTCGCCGATGCTGGAGGCCGCGCTGGTCGCAGGGCTGACCGCTGGCGGCGTCGATGTCGTGCGGATCGGCATCGGCCCCTCCCCCATGCTCTATTACGCCGAGGCGGTGCTGGACGTGGACGGCGGCATCCACGTCACCGGCAGCCATAATCCCAAGCAGGACAACGGCTTCAAGATGGTGCTCCAGCACCGTGCCTTCTTCGGCGAGGATATCCAGGATCTCGCCGCGCTGGCGGCGGATGGCGACTGGCTGGAAGGAGCGGGCAGCGTCACGGATGTCGATGTCTGCGGCGATTACGTGACGCGGCTGATGGCGGGCTATGGCGGCGGCACGTACCGGATCGGCTGGGACTGCGGCAACGGCGCGGCCGGGCCGGCGGTCGAGGCACTGACCGGGGTTTTGCCCGGCGAGCACCATCTGCTGTTCACGCAGGTCGACGGCGAATTTCCGAATCATCACCCCGATCCCAGCATCGATGCGAACCTCGCCGACCTGAAGGCGCTTGTCGCGCGCGAAGGGCTCGATTTCGGCCTCGCCTTCGATGGCGACGGCGATCGGATCGCGGCGGTCGATGCGCGCGGGCGGACGATCGCCGGCGACCAGATCCTCGGCATTCTGGCCGAGCCGCTGCTACGCGAACTGCCCGGCGCGACGATCGTCGCCGACGTGAAATCGGGTCAGGCGCTGTTCGACCGTATCGCCGAACTCGGCGGTACCCCGCTGATGTGGAAGACCGGCCACGCAACGCTCAAATCCAAGATGCTGGAGACAGGCGCGCCGCTGGCGGGCGAGCTGTCCGGCCACCTGTTCTTCGCGCAGGACTATTACGGCTTCGACGATGCGCTCTACGCCGCGGTGCGCCTGATCCGCGCAGTGCATCTGTCCGGCCGGTCGCTGACCGAACTGGTCGATGCGATGCCGGCGGTGGAGCGCACGCCCGACCTGCGCATTCCGGTGGCCGAAACACGCAAGGTCGGGGTCGTCGCGGAGGTTCGCGATCGGCTGATGGCGCAGGGTGTTGTGGTGGACGAGACGGACGGCGTGCGCGTCACGAGCGACAGCGGCTGGTGGCTGCTGCGCGCCTCGAACACGCAAGGGGCGCTGACCGTGCGCGCGGAGGCGGCGGACCGCCCCGCCCTGCTGGGCCTGCTCGCCACCGTCGAGGCGACGCTCGCCGACAGCGGCGTCGACATCTCGCTTTCGGACCTGCTCGACCCCACATGACCCGCATGGCTTCCCGCTCGCAACCGACCCTGATCCGCGTCATCGACCTAGAGACCACCGGCAATTCCCCACCCGCGCATGGCGTGTGCGAGGTCGGCTGGCAGGACGTGGCGCAGGGGCCGGACGGGCGCTGGGAGCTGTACGGAGACGGGGGCAACATTCTCGTCAATCCCGGCCGCCAGATCCCGCCGATCACGATGGCGATCCACCACATCCGCAACGAAGATGTCGAGGATGCGCGCTGGTGGCACGACGTCGCGCGGCCCGTGCTCGACCCGTGGCCGCGCCGCGTCGCCCTCGCCGCGCACCGCGCCAGTTTCGAGGAGCAGTTCTGCACGCCGTCGCTGACGCACGGCGCCGACTGGATCTGCACGTGGAAATGCGCGCTACGGCTGTGGCCCGACAGCCCCAGCTTCTCCAATCAGGTGCTGCGCTACTGGCGCAATCCGGAGGGGATGATCCACGAACGGGGCCTGCCGGTGCACCGCGCCTTCCCCGACGCCTATGTCACCGCGCATCACCTGCGCGACCAGTTGAACGAGGCGTCGGTCGCGCAGTTGATCCAGTGGTCGAAGGAGCCGGGCCTGCTGCCGCGTGTCCGCTATGGTCCCGATCGCGGCAAGGAATGGCGCGAGATCGAGGAGGAAAGCCTGGTCGGGTTCCTGACCGACCGCGACCCCGACATCCGCTACACCGCGGAAACCGAGATGGCCCGCCGTCGCGGCGGCGGCCATATCGGTCGGATGACGCCGCAGGACCTGCTGCTGTGACACTCCTGCTGTAACGCTATCGTACCGAAGGGTGGCGTTTGCATCGTCCTGCGGTAAAGCGCTTGCATGGCTCGGGCTTTCGACAAGGTCGCGGTATCGGAGGAACGGTTCGGCCGCGCGCTGGTCGCGTTCGTCGCGCTGGGCTTCGGCCTGCTGATCGCAGCGGCGGTCGCGGTCGGCTGGAACACGGTCCGCACGAGCCAACACACCGAACGGGTCGCGCATACCCAGATGGTGCGGCAGGCGATCGCCGACCTTCAGGTCGACCTGGAACAGTCCGAAACCGCCCGGCGCGGCTATCTGTTAACGGGCAAGCCGCTGTTCTTGACCGCCTATCGTACGACGGGCGGCGTCATTCCGGGACGGTATCGCCTGATCCGCCAGCTGGTCGAGGACAATCCGGCCCAGATCGCACGGCTCGATCGCATCGTGCCACTGTTGCAGCGGCTGACGGTGCTGCGGGCCAAATCGATCGCGTTCGGAGAGGCGGGCCGATTGACGGCGGCGCAGCGGGAATTCTCGGGCGACGCCAGCGTGCCGCTGATGCGCGCGATCCGCTACCGTCTGCGCGCGATGGCGAGCGGGGAAGCGGCGCTGCTGGCGGTTCGCACCGCGCAACAGGCGAACGCGGCGCGGCTGTTCTACATCATGGCCGGCCTCGCCTCCGTGCTGCTGGCGATCGTCGCGACGCTGACGCTGACCGTCGTCGTCCGCAATACGCGCGCGCTGACCGCCTCGCGCGATGACCTGCGCCGGCTGGCGGGATCGCTGGAGGACCGCGTCACCGAACGCACCGCCGACCTCGCGATGGCGAACGAGGAGATCCAGCGCTTCGCCTATATCGTCAGTCACGACCTGCGCTCGCCGCTTGTCAACGTCATGGGCTTCACCGCCGAACTCGAGGCCGCCGCCGCGCCGCTCGGTGAGCTGGTTACGCGCGCGGAGGCGGAGGCGCCGCAGATCCTGACCGAGGAGGCGCGGCTGGCGGCGCGCGAGGACCTGCCCGAGGCGCTGGGCTTCATCCGCACCTCGACCGCCAAGATGGACCGGCTGATCAACGCCATCCTGCAATTGTCGCGACAGGGGCGGCGGACGCTCGCACCCGAGCCGCTCGATCTCGTGGCGTTGTGCGACACCGTCATCGGCGCGATCCGCCACGTCATCGACGATCGCGGCGTCACCGCCACCGTCGTGCGGCCGATGCCGACGATGATCGCCGACCGTGTCGCGGTGGAACAGATCCTGTCGAACCTGGTCGAGAACGCGACCAAATACCTGCATCCCGGCCGGCCAGGCACAGTGACGCTGTCGGCTCGCAAGCATCTGGGCCGCATCGTCATCTCCGTCGCCGACAACGGCCGCGGCATCGATCCGCGCGATCACCAGCGCATCTTCGACCTGTTCCGCCGCTCCGGTACGCAGGACCAGCCCGGCGAGGGGATCGGGCTGGCCCATGTCCGCGCGCTCGCCTATCGGATGGGCGGCACCATCTCGGTGGAATCGGCGCTTGGCGAGGGCGCGACGTTCCACCTCACACTGCCTCAGGACCAGACCGTATGAACGCTCACGGCCAACCCCACCGCCCCGTCGGCATCGTGATGATCGAGGACGACGAGGGCCATGCCCGTCTGATCGAAAAGAACATCCGCCGCGCGGGCATCAACAACCCCATCCGCCATTTCACCGACGGCGGCACCGCGCTGCGCCATTTGTTCGAGGATGTGGACGGCCCGGCCAAGAACGGCCCCGCGCTCGTCCTGCTCGACCTGAACCTGCCAGACATGAGCGGCACCGACATCCTGACGCGCATCAAGGCCGAGGACAGCCCGCTCCGCCGCGCCCCCGTCGTCGTGCTGACCACCACCGACGACAAGGTCGAAATCCAGCGCTGCTACGATCTGGGCTGCAACGTCTACATCACCAAACCGGTGAACTATGAAAGCTTCGCACAGGCGATCCGCCAGCTCGGCCTGTTCCTGTCGGTAATCCAGGTGCCCGAGGTCGAGTGACGCCGCCGCGCATCCTGTTCATCGACGACGATGCCGGATTGCGCCGGCTGGCGACGCGCGCGCTGGAACGGCGCGGCTATCACGTGACGACGGCGGACGGCGGAGAAGCCGGGATCGCGCTGGCGGGCGAGGGCCAGTTCGACCTGATCGCGGTCGACCATTACATGCCCGGCATGGACGGCATCGAGACGCTGGAGCGGCTGCGCAAGATCGCCGGCTCGCCGCCGGTCGTCTACGTCACCGGATCGGAAGAGGGCCGCATCGCCGTCGCTGCGCTGAAGGCGGGCGCGGCCGACTATGTGGTGAAGACGGTCGGCGACGACTTCTTCGACCTGCTCGCCGCCGCGTTCGAACAGGTGCTGGCCCGCGATCGGCTGGAGCGTGGCAAGAAGGCGGCCGAGGACGAACTGCGCGCCAGCAATGCCCGGCTGGAGGCACTGCTGGTGGAGGTGAACCACCGCGTCGCCAATTCGCTGCAACTCGTGTCGGCGATGGTCGGGTTGCAGGCGGGTGCGCTGACCGATCCGGGCGCGCGCGATGCGCTCGAGGATACGCAGCGCCGCATCCGCGCGATCGGGCAGGTGCATCGCCGCCTCTACACCTCGAACGATGTCGAGGGCGTGGACATGCAGGATTACCTGACCGCGCTGGTCGACGAGCTGGCGGAGACATGGTCGACCGACTCCGCACCGCGCGCGCTCAGCCTCGCGGTCGAGCCGATCCGCCTGCCGACCGATCGCGCGGTATCGCTCGGCGTGATCGTGACGGAACTGGTCACGAACGCCTGCAAATATGCGTACGGCCCTGACACCGCCGGCGAAGTCCGGGTCGCGCTGACCCGCGACGGCGAGGACCGCTTCACGCTGGCGGTGGAGGACGATGGCTGCGGCTTGCCCGCCGATGCCGCGCCGAAGGGTACCGGGCTCGGCACGAAGCTGATCCGGGCGATGGCGCAGAGCCTGCACGCGGCGGTCGAGTACGACCCCGGCTATGCGGGCGTCCGCGCGACGTTGACGGCGGCGATGGGCTAGGCGGTCCGCCTGTTGCTGACGCGCAGCCATTCCATCGTCATGCCGGGCTCGTCCCGGTATCCACTGTCCCGCGAACCGGACGGGCGGTTAGTGCCCGACCCCGCGGCCGTGGTGACCCGTCCGGCATGACAGCAAGGGCGATACGGGTACCCCGCCTGCTTCCTCCCCTTCAGTCACCGGGGGTGGGCGGAGCATCGGTTGTGTTGCTCGCGGCAAAGCCCCACTCCTCCCTGAAGGGAAGGGAGCAACAGGGCTTCAAACGTCCAGATTGGCCACGTTCAGCGCATTGTCCTGAATGAACTCGCGGCGGGGTTCGACGACTTCGCCCATCAGCTGCGTGAAGATCATGTCGGCGGCGGATACGTCCTCGCTCGTCACGCGCAGCATCGTGCGGTTCGACGGATCGAGCGTGGTTTCCCACAACTGCTCGGCATTCATCTCGCCCAGCCCCTTGTAGCGCTGGATCGCCAGACCCTTGCGCCCCGCGGTCAGGATTGCGTCGAGCAACTGCGACGGTCGCGCGACGCGGCTCTCGCCACGGCCCAGCGTTCCTGCGGGGACCGGAGCCTCCGCCGTGCCGATCTGGCCCTCGCTGCCATCGTCTCCATCCTCGTCGCCGTCGTCGGCGAGCGGCGCATCCTCGACGACCGGTGCCGCCGCACCGCGCAGGGGCGACAGCTTCGCCTGCTGCGCGAAGCTCGCGGCCTGTTCCGCCGCCAGCGTGTGCAGCTTGCGCGCCTCCGCCGACGAGATGAAGCTGGCTTCGACGATGTGGTGGTCGGTCACGCCGCGCCACAGCCGTTCGAAATGGATGCCCCCCTCTTCGGTCAGCCGCGCAGACCAGCGCGCCTCACCCAGATCGCCCGACTCCAGCCGCCGCGTCACCTCCGCCACCGTCGCCGCGCGCTGTTCGCGCGACAGCGTCGGGTCGAGCGCGCCGGCCAGCGCCAGCACCTCGATGATCCCCGCGTCATACCGGCGCGGGACGTAGCGCATCAGCGTCCGCATCCGGCGCGCGTGATCGGTCAGGTCGCGCAGGTCGGCGCCCGTGCGCGGGCCCGCCGACGTCTCCAGCACCATCATCTGCACGCCCGCATCGACGAGGTAATCGTCGAGCGCGGCATCGTCCTTCAGATAGACTTCCGACCGGCCCTTGGTCGCCTTGTACAGCGGCGGCTGCGCGATGAAGAGGTGACCGCGGGTGATGAGTTCCGGCATCTGCCGATAGAAGAACGTCAGCAGCAGCGTGCGGATATGCGCGCCGTCGACATCGGCGTCCGTCATGATGACGATCTTGTGATAGCGCAGCTTGTCGGCGTTGAACTCGTCGCGACCGATGCCGGTGCCCATCGCCTGGATCAGCGTGCCGATCTCCTTCGAGGAGATCATGCGGTCGAACCGCGCGCGCTCGGTATTCAGGATCTTGCCCCTGAGCGGCAGGATTGCCTGGAAATGGCGGTCGCGGCCCTGCTTCGCGGAGCCGCCGGCGGAATCGCCCTCGACCAGAAACAGCTCGGACTTGGCGGGGTCGCGCTCCTGACAATCGGCGAGCTTGCCGGGCAACGAGGCGATGTCCATCGCGCCCTTGCGGCGGGTCAGTTCGCGCGCGCGCTTGGCCGCCTCGCGCGCGGCGGCGGCGTCGATGACCTTGCCGACAATGCTGCGCGCGTGCGCCGGATTTTCGTCCAGCCATTCGGCCAGCTTGTCCGCCATCAGCGATTCGAGCGGCTGGCGGACCTCGGACGACACCAGTTTGTCCTTGGTCTGCGACGAGAATTTGGGATCGGGCAGCTTGACGGAGACGATCGCGGTCAGCCCCTCGCGCATGTCGTCGCCGGTCAGCGACACCTTCTCCTTCTTCAGCAGCCCCGATTTGTCGGCATAGGTGTTGAGCGTGCGCGTCAGCGCGGCGCGGAACGCGGCCAGATGCGTACCGCCGTCGCGCTGCGGGATGTTGTTGGTGAAGGCGAGGACGTTTTCGTAATAGCTGTCGTTCCACTCCAGCGCGACGTCGATGCCGACCTCGTCCCGCTGGCCGTGGATCGCGATCGGCTCCGGGAACAGCGGCGACTTGGCGCGATCCAGCCACTTCACGAACGCGGCGATGCCACCCTCGTAATACAACTCCACCGTCTTCGGCTCGTCATGGCGCGCATCGGTCAGGAACAGGCGGACGCCGGAGTTCAGGAACGCCAGCTCGCGGTAACGGTGCTCCAGCTTTTCGAAGTCGAACTCGACGATCTTGAAGGTCGCAGGGCTGGGCAGGAAGGTGACGCGCGTCCCCTTCTTGCCCTCCGCCGGGCCGACTACCTTGAGCGGGGCGACCGCATCGCCGAACGCGAAGCGCATGTAATGCTCCTCGCCGTCGCGCCAGATCGTCAGGTCGAGGAACTCGCTGAGTGCATTGACCACCGACACGCCGACGCCGTGCAGGCCGCCCGACACTTTGTAGGCGTTGTCGTCCGACGTGTTCTCGAACTTACCGCCGGCATGAAGCTGGGTCATGATGACCTCGGCGGCGGAGACGCCCTCTTCGGGGTGGATGCCGGTCGGGATGCCGCGACCGTTGTCGGTGACCGACACCGATCCGTCGGGGTTCAGCGTGATGTCGATGCGGTCGCAATGCCCGGCCAGCGCCTCGTCGATGGCGTTGTCGCTGACCTCGAACACCATATGGTGCAGGCCCGACCCGTCGTCGGTATCACCGATATACATGCCCGGCCGCTTGCGCACGGCGTCGAGGCCCTTCAGCACCTTGATCGAGGAGGCGCCATAGTCATTGGTGTTCGGAGCGTTCTGGGGGTCGGTTGCCATGCCGAGCATATAGGGATTCGGGGCGTGTAACGAAAGCGAAATGGCTTTTGCGCGTCAGCCGAGCGCCACGCGGGTCGCCTCCGCACCGATCGCGTCGAACAATGCAGGCTCGGTGCCCGTCATCCAGGTCTGTCCACGGCCCGCCAGCCGGTCGAACAGCGCGGCGCGGCGGAGCGGATCGAGATGCGCAGCGACCTCGTCCAGCAGCAGCATCGGCGCGCGCCCGGTCCGTTCCGCCACCAGCTCGGCATGCGCCAATACGATGCCGAGTAACAACGCCTTCTGCTCGCCCGTCGATGCCAGCGCCGCCGCCTGCCCCTTGTCGAGGTGCGTCACGGCGAGGTCGGCGCGGTGTGGGCCGGAGAGAGTCCGCCCCGCCGCCGCATCGCGCCGCCGCCCGAGCGCCAGCGCGCGCTGAAACGCGTCCGGTTCCACCGCCTCCCCCTCCAGCGCCAGCCCGGCGCGCGCAAACGGTCCGAGGGGCGCGGTCGCCAGCCGCTCCGCCAGCAGCGTGACGGTCGCGACGCGGGCGGCGTCCAGCGCGGCGCCATGCTCGACCATCCGCGCCTCCAGCGCATCCAGCCAGCTCGGGTCGGCAGGACGCTCGTCGGCGAACAGCCGGTTGCGCTCGCGCATCGCGGCTTCGTAGCGGGTGGCATGGACGGCATGGCCGGGCGACAGAGCCAGCGTCAGTCGGTCGAGGAAACGGCGGCGCTCCCCCGCCGGCTCCACGAACAGCCGATCGGTGGCGGGGGTCAGCCACAGAACGGTCAGCCATTCCGGCAGCGTGGTCGCTGCGGCGGTCGCGCCCTGCACGCGCACGACGCGGCGCTCCGGTGCGGAGGCGAGCGTACCGGTCGCGATCTCGACATCGCCGGCCACCGTCGCGGCGACGCCGAACCCGCCCGCACCGTCCTGCCGCGCCATCGCCGACAGGCTCGCACGGCGCAGTCCGCGGCCGGGAGCGAGCAGCGACACCGCCTCCAGCACGTTGGTCTTGCCCGCACCGTTCTCCCCCGTCAGCACCACGAACCCCGCACCGGGCGACAGCGTCAACGCGGCGTGATTACGGAAATCGGTGAGGGTGAGGCGGGCGATCAAGATCGGGCGGGATGGACCGGGACGCCGAGAGACGTGGCGGCAGCCGCAAAGTCGATGTCGAACGTCGCCAGATCGCACCGGGCGTTCAGAACGGCAGCCATATGGAGCGCGTCCCCGGCCCTTAATCCTTTCGGTCCAGCATCCACAAGATCCGCAGCAGCGAGGAAATCCTTCGCCCCTAGCGGGATCAGAGCGAAATCAGCTCGCAAGTTCGTCCAGGCGTGCTCGACGATGTCCCTGAAAACACGGTCGATTGCTCCTCGGCGAAACTTCATCGCGATCGCACTGCTGAATTCCGTCAGGGTCCAGTCGCTGATGGCCAAAGCGCCGCGATCCTGCGCCAACAGCCAGGATCGCGCGATCGCAGAATGCGCTTCGCTGGTCAGCGCCGCGACAAGGAGCGACGTATCGCAATAAATCACTAGTAGCGGGCCTGCCGCCGCATCTCGGCCACGCTGTCGATGGGATCGACGGGCAAGTCCTTGATCGATTCGAAATACGCTGAAAGATCGAATCTTTTACCCGCGGCCCCCTGCTCCGATGCGGGGACGAGCCGGGCAACGACATGTCCGTCTCGCGCGATCTCGATGCTTTCGCCCGCCTCCGCTCGTCCGATCAGATCGCCGAATTGCTCCGCCGCGTCGCGGATTGTGTAAGCATCCATAGCCGTCGCCTCCGCGCGCAATCTATGCGCGGAGGCTCGACACCGCAATCATACCCGCATCGGCATCAGCACGTAGAGCGCCGGGCTCTTGTCGTTCTCGCGGATCAGCGTGGGGGCGGCGGCGTCCGCCAGATGCACTTCGACCAGATCGCCGTCGATCTGGCCGAGGATGTCCATCAGATAACGGCTGTTGAAGCCGATCTCGAACGGCGCGGCGATATAGTCGCCGGGGACTTCCTCCGCGGCGGTGCCGTTTTCGGGGCTGGTCACCGAGAGCGTGATCTTGTCGCGGTCGAGCGCCATCTTCACCGCGCGGGTTTTCTCCGTCGCGATCGTGGAGACGCGGTCGACGCCCTGCATGAAGCTCTTCGGATCGAGCTTCAGGATCTTGTCGTTGCCGGTCGGGATGACGCGCGAGTAATCGGGGAAGGTGCCGTCGATCAGTTTCGACGTCAGCAGCGCGCGGCCGAGATCGAAGCGGATCTTGGTGCCGGACAGCGACACGCCGACCGAGCCGTCGACCTCGTCGAGCAGCTTGCGCAGCTCGGCCACGCATTTGCGCGGCACGATCACGTCGGGCATGTTCTCCGCACCCTCGGGGCGCGGCAGCGTGACGCGCGCCAGCCGATGGCCGTCGGTCGCCGCCGCCTTCAGCACCGGCTCCGACCCGTCGCCGCCCGCGACGTGCAGGAAGATGCCGTTCAGGTAATAGCGCGTCTCCTCCGTGGAGATCGCGAAGCGGGTCTTGTCGATGATCTGCTTCAGCGTCTCGGCCGGCAGTTCGAACTGCGTCGGCAGCTCGCCCTCGGCGATCACCGGGAAATCGTCACGCGGCAGCGTGCCGAGCGAAAAGCGGGCGCGACCGGCGACGATCGTCATCCGCCCCTCGGCCGCGGACAGCGACACCTGACTGCCCTCGGGCAGCTTGCGCGCGATGTCGAACAGCGTGTGCGCGGACACGGTCGTCGCGCCCGGCTGGTCGACGGCGGCCTGCACCGACTCGTTGATCTGAAGATCGAGGTCGGTCGCCATCATCTTCAGCACGCCCTCCGCCGTCGCTTCGAGCAGGACGTTGGAGAGGATGGGTATGGTGTTGCGCCGCTCCACCACGGACTGGACATGGCTCAGCCCCTTCAGGAGCGTCGCGCGTTCGATCGTCGCCTTCATCATGATCCCCCGGGCCCGCTTCCGGCCGAAATGACGGTCAGTCCTAGCCGAAACATCGGCTTGGGCAAGGTGGGAGTCGCGATCGGGACGCTGGAAATATGCGGTTACCCGCGCCCCGACGCGCCGACCCGGCCACGAAGGTCCCGAAGATCGCGGGATCGCACGCAGCCGGGACGGCGGCACGGCTCATCGCCCGTCATACCGCATCCGTCCGGCTGTAGGACAGCGCCCAGCCGCCGAAAGCCGTTGCATTGCGCGCATCGCCGCCGGAAAGCAGGAGGATGCGGCAGGGTCGGGACTTCATCGCGCGCCACGGCGAGACCGTGTTCAACGCCGCCGCCCGGTTGCAGGGCGACGCGCCGCACACGCCGCTGACCCGCGCCGGCTTCGCGCAGGCGGATGCGATCGGGGCGGCGCTGCTGGCGCATCTGGGGCCGTCGCCGCGGCTGGAACTGTGGGCATCGCCGACCGGCCGTGCGCTCCAGACGCTGGCGATCGTCGCCGAGCATCTGGGGCTGGACTGGCACGCGGCGCGCACCGACGTCCGGCTGGTGGAGATCGGCACCGGATCATGGGGCGGGCGCAACTATGCGGATGTCGCGGCCGAGCACGGCGGATCGATCGTGCGCGCGGATGGGGCGCTCGCCGTCGCGCCGGAAGGGGAGACCTATCCGATGATCGCGGCGCGCGTCGGCGGCTGGCTGGCCGACAGCGACTCGCCCGGCGACCGGCTGGTCGTCATGCACGGCATCTCCAGCCGGGTGCTGCGCGGCGTCATGACGGGGCTGCCCGACGATGCGGAACTGGGCGCACCGATCGCGGCGGGGCTGCCGCAAGGGTCCGTCGTCATGATCGCTGGCGGTCGCGAGACCGTGATCCACCGCGGTAGCGGACGTGCACCGGCATGAAGGCGGTGGCGCTGCTGTTGCTGCTCGTGGCGGGACCCGCGGCGGCGCGCGAGACGATCGGTGTGTACAAAGGCTGGGCGGCATTCCGCGATCCGGACCGCTGCTACGCCATCGCGCAGCCCGTCGTCGCGGGCGGCGCAGCGCGCTGGCGACCGTTTGCCAGCGTTGGCAACTGGCCCGCCAAGCGGTTGCGCGCCTCGCTCCATGTCCGGTTGAGCCGCGAACGCAGCCGCGCCGCACCGGTGACGCTGACGATCGGCGAGCGCCGGTTCGAACTTGTCGGCAACGCGGTCGACGCCTGGGCCGCCGACGCCGCCAGCGACCGCGCGATCGTCGCGGCGCTTCGGTCGGGCCGCAGCATGAGCGTGGAGGCGGTCGGCGCGAGCGGCCGTCCGTTCGCCGACAGCTACGCGCTGAGCGGCGCCGCGACCGCGATCGACGCCGCCGTGCTGGCGTGCGCGGGGTAGCGCGGCTTCGCCGTAAACGCCCCCGTCCGAGCCGAGCCATCCACGACCGTCCGAGCTGGTGGAGGGCTGCCCTTAGACAGGCTCAGGGCGCACGATTGGCGATTTCCAGACGATGATGCACCAGTGGCGATGACCCCGATTTTCTGCTAAACGCGCCCGATGCTGACAGCTTCGTCGCCCCCCATGCCCATTCCCGGGCATATCGATCCCGTGCCCGTTCCGCGCAATCTGGCACCGCGTCCCGACGGTCGTGTCGACCTGATCGGCCTGTCCAAGGACCAGCTGCGCGAGACGCTGTCCGCCGCCGGCATGGAAGCGCGTCAGGCGAAGCTGCGCGCGAAGCAGATCTGGCACTGGCTGTACAATCGCGGCGCGACCGAGTTCGCGCAGATGACGGATATCGCCAAGGCGCAGCATCCGTGGTTGACCGAACGCTTCGTCGTCGGCCGGCCGGAGGTGGTCGAGGCGCAGGTGTCGACCGACGGTACGCGCAAATGGCTGCTGCGGTCGCCGGACGCACAGGATTACGAGATGGTGTTCATCCCCGACGCGGATCGGGGAACCTTGTGCGTTTCGAGCCAGGTCGGCTGCACGCTCAACTGCACCTTCTGCCACACCGGCACGATGCGGCTGGTCCGCAACCTGACCGCGGGCGAGATCGTCGGTCAGGTGATGCTGGCGCGCGATTCGCTAGGCGAATGGCCGTCGCAGCCGGAGGGGCGGATGCTCACCAACATCGTCATGATGGGCATGGGCGAGCCGCTGTACAATTTCGACAATGTCCGCGACGCGCTGAAGCTGGTGATGGACGGCGACGGACTGGCGCTGTCGAAGCGGCGGATCACGCTGTCGACGTCGGGCGTGGTGCCGATGATGGCGCGCGCGGGCGAGGAGATCGGCGTCAACCTCGCAGTGTCGCTGCACGCGGTGACCAAGGACGTGCGCGACGAGATCGTGCCCCTCAACCGCAAATACGGCATCGAGCAATTGTTGCAGGCGTGTGCCGACTATCCCGGCGCCAACAATGCACGCCGCATCACGTTCGAATACGTCATGCTGAAGGACAAGAACGACAGCGACGCGGACGCGCGCGAGCTGGTCCGGCTGCTGCGCCATTACGACCTGCCGGCGAAGGTCAACCTGATCCCGTTCAACCCGTGGCCGGGCGCGGAATATGAATGCTCCACGCCGGAGCGGATCCGCGCGTTCTCCGACATCGTGTTCGGCGGCGGTATCTCCGCCCCCGTCCGCACGCCGCGCGGGCGCGACATCGACGCCGCCTGCGGCCAGTTGAAGACCGCCGCCGAGAAGAAGAGCCGCGCACAGCTGGATCGCGAAGCGGCAGAGGCCGCTGCGGACGAGACGATCGAAGCCGCCGCGCTTGCTTGACGTCATGACGATCGCGCTCGCCGCCGGGGCGGGCGTGGTCGGCGGGGCGATGAACGCGCTGGCGGGGGGCGGCACCTTCGCGACGATGCCCGCGCTGCTGGCGATCGGCACGCCCGCCAACATCGCCAACGCCACGTCGAACCTAGCGCTGATGCCGGGTGCGGCGGCGAGCGCGTGGACGTTCCGCGATGAATTGCGGCCGGTCGGAGGCGTGTCGGTGCGGATGCTGGCGGGCATCACCTTCGCCGCCGGGCTGACGGGCAGCGCGTTGCTGGTGGCGACGCCCGCCGCCGCGTTCGACGTGATCGTGCCGTGGCTGCTGCTGATCGCATTCCTGGCGATCGCGTTCGGCGCGCGCCTGTCGGACTGGTTGCGCCAGCGCGTGACGATCGGGCGCACGACGCTGTTCGTCGCGCAGGCGTTGCTCGGCACCTATGGCGGGTATTTCGGCGGCGGCGTCGGGATCATGACGACCGCAACCTATGGATTATTGGCGGGCGAGACGCCGCGGACGATGTTCGCGCCGCGCACGCTGATGCTGACGACGGCGAACTTCGCCGCGGCGTTGGTGTTCATGCTGAGCGGGCTGATCCGCTGGGACGCCTGCGCGCCGATGATCGCGGGCGGCCTGGTCGGCGGCTGGCTGGGGGCGCATCTGGGCAAGCGGCTGCCAGACGGGGTCGTGCGGTGGTGGACGATTCTCGTCACCGCGGCGACGACGGCGGTGTTCTTCTGGCGCGCTTACGCGTGAGCCGCTTCACGACATAAGGGATGACGCGATGTTGAGCATGGTTCTGGCAATGGCGGTCACCGCAGCGGTTCCAACCGAGAGCACGCCAATGGTCCGCATTGCCGAACTGGAGATCGATCCGGCGCAGATTGACGCATATACGACGATTTTGGCGGAGGAGCAGGAGGCATCGGTGCGGCTGGAGCCGGGCGTGCTGATGCTGCATTCGGTCGCGCTTGCGGATCGGCCGACGCATGTACGCCTGCTGGAGGTCTATGCCAGCCGCGCCGCGTATGAGGCGCATCTGAAGGCGCCGCACTTCATCAAATACAAGACTTCGACCGAAAAGATGGTCCGGTCGCTGAAGCTGATCGAGACGAAGCCGATCCTCCTGTGCGCGAAGTCGGCGGGCCCGAACGGCGGTCCGGCGATCTGCTATTGACGCGAACCTCCACATCGGTTCGACTCCTCCGTCCCACTTCGGGACACAATCTTGGAAAATACTCAAGAAATCGGACGAACCCCTTCGTTAACATGGCGTTAACCCTTTTGAGGTTGCGCGCGGATGGCGCCCGACCCGCAAAGGGAATTCCCACCATGCGTATCACGTCGCACGCGATCCTGCTCGCCGCCGCCACCTCGATCCTCGCGCTCGCGAGTTCCGCATCGGCCACGCCGGTCATTACCAGCATCGGCGCGGACCTTGCCGCATCGCCCTATACCTTCACCTATCAGGGCAGCAGCTTCACCTTCGGGTATAATGGCCAGCTATTCTCCGGGCCGGTCACGATCAGCACCGCGAACGGCGGCGAGGTGAACACGATCTTCGGTCAACCGACGACCAACTTCGCCGACGGTCGCGGTGGGCCGGTGACGTTCGGGCCGACGCAGAATTACGGCGCGTTCGCCGACCAGACGGTCATCCGCTTCAGCAATGGCGGCAACTTCATCGGCCTGCGCGCGGTGACGGGGGCCGGCACCTTCTATGGCTTCGCCTATTCCACCGACAACATCCTCAACAGCATCGGGTTCGAGAATGTCGCGGATACGGCGATCACCGCGACGACCGCCGCGGGCGCGGTGCCGGAACCCGCAAGCTGGGCGCTGATGATCGCGGGGTTCGGGCTCGTCGGCGGAGCGATGCGCCGTCGCGCGGCGGTACGGACGACGGTCCGCTACGCCTGAACGAACGGGCGCACCGGCCGGATCATCCCGGCCGGCGCATCCGGAACAGCGTGTCCGGCGTCGTCTCGAAATAATCCTCCGGGCCGCCGCCGCGGCTGATCGGGCGGGCGCGCGCGGTCTGGTAGATGCCGTCGTCGAGCAGCGACGCGTCGATGTGGATGCCGACCGCTTCCCCGATCACCAGCCACTGGTCGAGCGAGCGACCGTCACGCGTCTCCAGCCGGACGATCTGTGTCACCACGCACTCGAACGCGACCGGGCTGGCCGCGACGCGGGGCGGTGCGACGATGCGGGACGGCGCGGCGTCGATGCCCGCCGCCGCGAATTCGTCGCCCTCGATCGCGGCGGACGTGGCGTTCATCGCCTCCGCCAGCGGACGCGTCGCGAGGTTCCAGACGAATTCGCCCGTCGCCTCCGCATTCGCCACCGAATCCTTCCACCCCATTGACGAAAAGCCGATCAGCGGCGGCTTGTAGTTCAGCACGTTGAAGAAGCTGTACGGCGCCAGGTTGCGCAAGCCCTCCGCCGACAGCGTGCTGATCCAGCCGATCGGCCGAGGCGCGACGATCGCGTTGAGGGGGTCGTGCGGCAGGCGGTGGCCGTTCGCGGGTTCGTAGAAATGCCATTCGGTCATGAGCTTCTGAATGCTATCAAGCGCGACATGGGTCCAGACGATCAGCACGAAGCCGCCCCGCCAAAGGTCGCCCCGCCCGGCACCGTGATCCGCCGCCACGGGATCGCGACGCGGATCTGGCACTGGGTGAATGCGGTCGCGATCTTCATCCTGATCGGTTCCGGCCTCGGCATCTCCAACGCGCATCCGCGGCTCTACTGGGGGCGATACGGCGCAAATTTCGATGCGGCATGGGCGCAGTTGCCGCGCTTCCCGGCGTGGATCACGATCCCGGCGAGCTACAACCTCGCCATTTCGCGGCGCTGGCACCTGTTCTTCGCGCTGGTGCTGGGGTTCGGACTGTTGGCGTATATGATCGCCAGCCTGCTCAGCCGGCATTTCCAACGCGACCTGAAACTGACGCGGCGCGACCTGAACCGGGGGCACATCTGGGCCGACGTCAAGGCGCACCTCGCCTTCCGCTTCCATGATCCGGAGCGTCCGCGCGAGTATAACGTGTTTCAGAAGCTGTCCTATATCGGCGTGATCTTCATCGCTTTGCCGCTCGTCATCCTGACCGGGATCGCGCTGTCGCCGGGCATGGATGCCGCTTGGCCGTGGGTGCTGGACCTGTTCGGCGGGCGGCAGTCGGCGCGCTCGCTGCACTTCATCGCGATGACGCTGATCGCGCTATTCGCGGTCGTGCATCTGGTGCTGGTCATCCTTGCTGGGCCGATCAACGAAGTCCGGTCGATGCTGACCGGCGGCTGGAGGGTCCCCGAATGATCGCGCGGCGTAAGCTCCTGACGGGCGGTCTCGCGGGTGGGGCCGGCCTGATCCTGTCCGGCTGCGACCGGGTCGTGCAGATTCCGGCGGCACGCAAGATCCTGTTCGCGGGTGAGGATATGCAACGCGGACTGCACCGCGCGCTGATGGCCCGGAACGCGCTCGCGCCCGAATTCACGGCGGCGCAGCGCTCCCCCTTCTTCCGACCCAACGGCACGCGCGATCCCGGCACCGATGCGTATCGCGCGCTGCAGGCGGGGCGCTTCGCCGACTGGCGCCTGCAGGTCGGCGGGCTGGTGACACGGCCGCTATCGCTGTCGCTGTCCGACCTCGGCGCGATGCCGCAACGCGCGCAGATCACGCGCCACGACTGCGTCGAGGGGTGGAGCGCGATCGCCAAGTGGCAGGGGCCGCAACTCGGCACGGTGCTGCGCGCGGCAGGTCTGCGGGACGCGGCGCGCTATATCGTCTTCACCTGCGCCGACCTCTACGGGGGCGAACCCTATTACGAGTCGATCGACCTGATCGATGCCTTCCACCCGCAGACCATCCTTGCCTGGGCGCTCAACGACCGGTTCCTGCCGGTGATGAACGGCGCGCCTGTCCGCCTGCGCGTGGAGCGGCAGCTCGGATATAAACATGCCAAATACCTGATGCAGGTGAGGGCGGTCGCGAGTCTGGACGGGATAGGCAAGGGGCAAGGCGGCTATTGGGAGGACAATGTAGACTATGATTGGTATGCAGGCATTTAGCGGATTAAAAGCGTCGCGATGCCTCTGATCGATCGTTTTCTCGGCCGCCTCGTTCAGCGTGGTCGCCTCCGTATCACCCATGCCGACGGCAAGGTCGCCGAGCTGGGCGCCGCCGATCCCGCCTTTCCCGATGTCGCGATCCGCTTCACCGACCCCGCGACTCCCGGCCGCATCGTCCGCCACCCCGCGCTCGGCGCGGCGGAGGCGTTCATGGCCGGCACGCTGGTCATCGATCAGGGCGACATCCGCGACCTCGTCAACCTGCTGAAGGGCAATACCCCCTGGGAGCGGGGCGGCGCGCTGAAGCCGTCGCTGCCGGTCAAGCTGGCAGGCGAAATGATCCACCGGCTGGACCGGGTGAACATGGCGCGCCGGTCGAAGCGCAACGTTGCGCATCATTACGACCTGTCGGACCGGCTCTACGACCTCTTCCTCGACGCCGATCGCCAGTATAGCTGCGCCTACTTCACCGATCCCGACAATACGCTGGAGCAGGCGCAGGCGGACAAAAAGGCGCATATCGCCGCCAAATTGCTGCTGAAGCCGGGCATGCGCGTGCTCGACATCGGCTGCGGCTGGGGCGGCATGGCGCTGTACCTGCACGAAAAGACCGGTGTGGAGGTGCTGGGCGTCACCCTGTCGGAGGAACAGCTAAAGGTCGCCCGCGCGCGCGCCGAGGCCGCCGGCGTCGCCGACAAGGTGAAATTCGAGCTGATCGATTACCGCGCCGTCACCGGCCAGTTCGACCGCATCGTGTCGGTGGGGATGTTCGAACATGTCGGCCCGCCGCACTACAAGGCGTTCTTCCGCAAGTGCCGCGACCTGCTGGCCGACGACGGCGTCATGCTGCTGCACACGATCGGGCGGATGGGCGTGCCGGGCGTCACCGACACCTTCACGACCAAGTACATCTTTCCCGGCGGGTACAATCCCGCGCTGTCGGAAATCGTGCGCGGATACGAGGGCACCAAGCTGTTTCCAACCGATATCGAGGTGCTGCGCGTCCATTACGCGCTGACGATCGACCACTGGTACGATCGCACCGTGGCCGCGAAGGACCAGATCGTCGCGCTGTACGACGAACGGTTCTACCGGATGTGGACCTTCTATCTCGCCGGCGCGGCGGCGGCGTTCCGCACCGGAGGCATGTGCAATTACCAGGTGCAGCTATCGAAGAGCCGCCTGACCGTGCCGCTGACGCGCGACTATATCGGCGAGGCGGAAGCGGGGTTTCGCGGGTAAACTCCCTCCCGTTCAGGGGAGGGAGCAAGCCGGCGGATCAGCGCCCCTTCTTCATCCCGGCCACCGCCGCGGCGCGTTCGTCGGTGCCGACCTGCCCGTCGCCGTTCGCGTCGTACTTGGCGAAGGTCTTCGCCAGCAGCGCCTGCGCCTCGGCTTTCGTCACCTTGCCGTTCTTGTTCGCATCGGCATTGTCGAACCACAGGTCGGTCACGCGCTTGGCGTGGGTCGCGTCGAGTTGCCGCTTGCCGACCGCCATCTTGGCGATCCGCGCCTGCACTTCGTCACGGGTCAGCACGCCGTCCCGATCGGTGTCGGACGCCGTGAACTCCTTGTCGAACTTAGCCGCAGCGGAGGCCCGTGTTTCCTGCGCGACGGCTGGGACGGCGATCAGGGCGAGGAGGGGCAGGAGGACAAGGCGCATCGGGGCTTCCAGGGACAATTGAACTTGTCCGCGCGCATAGCCGTCCGCGGCTGCACCGCCAATGAACCACCGGTTGCACGCGACCGTTGCAGCGAATAGGGGCGCGCCATGACCGACAGCCGCACCCGCTCCGCTTCTGGCATCAACAAGGTGGTTCTCGCCTATTCGGGCGGGCTCGACACCAGCGTGATCCTGAAATGGCTTCAGCAGGAATATGGCTGCGAGGTCGTGACCTTCACCGCCGATCTGGGTCAGGGCGAAGAGCTGGAACCGGCCCGCGCCAAGGCGGAGCTGATGGGCGTGAAGCCCGAGCATATCTTCATCGACGACCTGCGCGAAGAGTTCGTGCGTGACTACGTCTTCCCGATGATGCGCGCGAATGCGCTGTACGAGGGGCTGTACCTGCTCGGCACGTCGATCGCCCGGCCGCTGATCGCCAAGCGTCAGGTCGAGATCGCGAAGCAGGTCGGCGCGGACGCGGTGGCGCATGGCGCGACCGGCAAGGGCAACGATCAGGTCCGCTTCGAACTCGGCTATTACGCGCTCGCACCCGACATCAAGGTCATCGCGCCATGGCGCGAATGGGACCTGACCAGCCGTACGCGCCTGATCGAATTCGCCGAGTCCCACCAGATCCCGGTATCGAAGGACAAGCGCGGCGAGGCGCCCTTTTCCACCGACGCGAACCTGCTGCACACCTCGTCCGAGGGGAAGGTGCTGGAGGACCCGTGGGACGAGGTGCCGGAATATGTCTTCTCGCGCACCGTCAGCCCGGAGAATGCGCCCGAGATGGCGGAGACGATCACGATCGATTTTGAACGCGGCGATCCGGTCGCGATCAACGGCGAGGGGCTGTCGCCCGCGTCGCTGCTCGCGAAGCTGAACGATTACGGGCGCACGCATGGCATCGGCCGGCTCGATCTGGTCGAGAATCGGTTCGTCGGCATGAAGTCGCGCGGCATGTACGAGACGCCGGGCGGCACGATCCTGCATCAGGCACACCGCGCGATCGAGCAATTGACGCTGGACCGCGGTGCCGCGCACCTGAAGGACGAACTCGGGCCGCGCTATGCCGAACTGGTCTATAACGGCTTCTGGTTCTCGCCGGAGCGCGAGATGTTGCAGGCGGCGGTCGACCATAGCCAGACCAAGGTGTCGGGTACCGTACGGCTGAAGCTGTACAAGGGCGGCGTCTACGTGACGGGCCGCAAGTCGCCCAACTCGCTGTATTCGAAAAAGGTCGTGACGTTCGAGGACGATCAGGGCGCCTACGACCAGCGCGACGCCGCTGGCTTCATCAAGCTCAACGCCCTGCGCCTGCGTCTGCTAGGCCGCCGCGACGGGTGACCCATAATCCCTCTCCCATTGGGAGAGGGAGGGAGGCGCGAAGCGCCGGAAGGGTGAGGGTCTTTTGCGCGCAGAAACGCGAAGAGCGCAGAGAGCGTGCGCCCCCCTCGCCTGCCTCCTGCGTCATTGCGACCGCAGGGAAGCAATGCAGGGCGTTCGCCGCGGTCCCGACCCGCATCCCGCGGTCGAGCGCTAGGACTTATCGCATCTCGCTGGTGTTTGACGATCACCGCAGGTGCGGCTTCACCCGGATATGCCCAATGCCTGTCTCCTTAGGCAACGGCAGCGACCTGCCCCAGCACCCCATGTGCTCCAGCGAAGGCGGGAGCCCAGTCAATGGGTCCCCGCCTTCGCGGGGACATGACCGGGGACATGACTCAAGAGGATGTCCATTCGGCCTTTAGAAAGCGTACGTTCGAAGGGTACCCACCCCAGCCTCCTGCTGGAACCGTTGCGAAGTAGCTCCGCCGCCTCTCACCGAACCGCCACCCCGGCACAGGCCGGGGTCCAGTTGGGCCCCGTTCTCCGCCGAATACCACCGACATCCCGACGGGACCCTGGCCTTCGCCGGGGTGGCAGAAGAGGTTTTGCAGCCGCCCCGTTCCGACCGACCCGCGCCCCGCCGCTAAGCGATTGCGCACATCCGGCGCGCATCCTAAGGCTCAAGCCATGCAGGGGGACAAGCTGCACTGGTGGCAGACACGGTGGTTCGTTGTGGTCGCGGCGTTGGCGGCGGCTATTCCGTTGTTGCGGCCGGAGATCCCGCCGCTCGTCGATCTGCTCGGCCATATGGGTCGGTACCGCGTCCAGCTCGCGATCGGTGACAACCCGTGGCTGTACCAGTGGTTCGACTTCCGCTGGCAGTTGATCGGTAATCTCGGCATCGACCTGCTCATCATCCCGCTCGCGCCGATCTTCGGGCTGGAGCTGGCGGTGAAGCTGATCGTCATGGCGATCCCGGTTCTGACGGTCGCCGGCCTGCTATGGATCGCACGCGAGGTGCATGGCCGCATCCCCGCGACCGCATTGTTCGCTCTACCGCTGGCGTACAGCTATCCGTTCCAGTTCGGTTTCGTGAACTTCGCGCTGTCGATCGCGCTGTCGTTCGTCCTGTTCGCCCTGTGGCTGCGGCTCGGGCGGCTGGGCAAGTTCCGGTTCCGCGCGATCCTGTTCGTGCCGCTCTCGTGCCTGTTGTGGCTGTGCCACACGTTCGGCTGGGGCGTGCTGGGCGTACTTGCCTTCTCCGCGGAGATGATCCGCCAGCACGACCTGCGCAAGGGCGGTCGGGATGGTCGCGACGGGGGCGGCCATTGGCTGGAGGCGTGGGTGCGCGCCGGGCTCAGCTGCCTGCCGCTCGCGCTGCCGATGGTGCTGATGATCGTGTGGCGATCGGGCGAGCACGTCACCGGCCAGACCGCCGACTGGTTCAACTGGCAGGCGAAGATCAACTGGGTGCTGATGATCCTGCGCGATCGCTGGCAGTTCTGGGATATCGCCTCTGCGTTCGTGCTGTTTGCGATCCTCATCAAGGGATTCCGTGACGCGCGGATCGAATACTCACGCAATCTGGGCCTGTCGGCGCTGTTCCTGCTGGCGGTGTACATCGCACTGCCGCGGATCGTGTTCGGCTCCGCCTATGCCGATATGCGGCTCGCACCGTTCGCGCTGGCCATCGCCGTCATTGCGCTGCGCCCGAAGCGCGGCCTGTCGCTGCGCGGCGCGACGACGCTGGCAGCGATCGGGCTGGCGTTCTTCGGCGCGCGGCTGGTGGGCACGACGATCAGCTACTGGCACTATGCCGAACAGTTCGACCGTACGCTGACCGCGCTCGACAAGGTGCCGATGCGCGCGCGGCTGGTGACGATGATCGGCCGGCGCTGCTACGACGACTGGGCCTATTCCCGGCTGGAGCATGTGCCCGGCATCGCGATGGTCCGCCGCATGGCATATATGAACGACCAATGGTCGATGGCCGGTGCGCAGTTGCTGACCGCGCGCTACCGCGCCGCCGGCCGCTTCGCCCACGATCCGTCGCAGATCGTCACCGACCGGCGTTGCCGCGGCGAATGGTGGCGGCCGATCGCATGGTCGCTGCCGCTGATCCCGCGCGATGCGTTCGATTATGTCTGGATCGTCAACGCGCCGAAATTCGATCCGGCGCTGGTCGCGGGCTTCACGCCGATCTGGCACGACGGCGACGACACGCTGTACCGGATCGACGACCGCACGCAGCCGCCACTGCCCGCCGACCTGCCGATGCGGCGGCCGGTTCAGCCCTTTTTGAAGGGCGCCAGCTCGGCCAGATAGTCGGCCTCCGCTTCCACCCCGGCGCGCTCCCGCTCCAGGAAGTCGGCGATGGCGCGGCGGAAATTCGGATCGGGAATATAGTGCGCGGACCAGGTCGGCACGGGTACGTACCCACGCGCGAGCTTGTGCTCGCCCTGCGCCCCCGCCTCCACGCGGGCGAGACCGCGGGTGATGGCGGCGTCGATCGCCTGATAGTAACAGAGTTCGAAGTGGAGGAACGGCACCTCCTCGCGCGCGCCCCAATACCGACCGTACAGGGCATCGCCGCCGATCAGGTTGAGCGCACCGGCGATCGGCACCCCGTCCCGCTCCGCGAGGATCAGCAGCACGCGCTCGCCCAGCGTCTCGCCGAGCAGCGGGAAGAACGACCGCGTCAGATACGGCCGCCCCCATTTGCGGTTGCCGGTATCCTGATAGAAGGTCCAGAACGCGTCCCAGTGATGCGCCTCGATCTTGCGTCCGATCAGGTGCCGGATCGTCAGCCCCTCGACCGCCGCCGCCCGCTCCTTGCGGATCGCCTTGCGCTTGCGGCTCGCCAGCGCCGTGAGGAAGTCGTCGAAGGTCGTATAGCCGTCGTTCGCCCAGTGAAACTGCACCCCCTGACGGATCAGCCAGCCCGCCGCCTCGAACAGCGGCACCTGCGCCTCCGTCACGAAGGTCGCGTGGGCGGAGGACAGGCCATGCTGGTCCACCACCGCCTCCAGCCCGCCGATCAGTGCGGGCGCGTAGCTGTCGTCACGCAGCAGCAGGCGGGGACCGGGTACCGGGCTGAACGGGGATGCGACCTGAAGCTTCGGGTAGTAAGCACCGCCCGCGCGCTCCCACGCATCCGCCCAGCCGTGATCGAAGACATATTCGCCCTGGCTGTGGCTCTTGGCATACGCGGGCGCGATTGCGGCGGGGCGGCCGTCGGCATCATCGACGACGATCGGGATCGGCTGCCACCCGGAGCGGCCACCGACGCTGCCCGACTCCTCCAGCGCGCTTAGAAACGCGTGGCTGACGAACGGATTGCCGCTGCCGGCACAGGCGTCCCACTCGGCGGCGGCGATCGATCGAACCCCATCGGCGAGGCGTGCGGTGATTCCGGTCATCGCTTCCGCAGATAGGGCGCGGGGGGCGGCAAAGGAACCTCTGTCCTACAGGCGGGCGCATGAGGTAGGAGACACCTCACGCTCTTTCCACCGCCAGCGTTCATTCGCCGGCCGCACGGTCGCGAAACGCCGCATTGGACTAACCTTAGCCTAACCTTCCAATTTTCGCCGTTGCGGGAAGAAGGTCAAAACAGCCGCCCACCGTCAGGTACCGCCCGCTCCGGCTCGATCAGCACGACCTCGCCCGCTTCGTCCGGGAAGCCCAGGGTCAGCACCTCCGACATCATCGGTCCGATCTGGCGCGGCGGGAAATTCACAACCGCCGCCACCTGCCGCCCGACCAGAGACTCGGGCGTATAATGCGCGGTGATCTGCGCCGACGACCGCTTGCGCCCGATCTCCGCACCGAAGTCGATCACCAGCTTGATCGCCGGCTTGCGCGCCTCCGGGAATGGCTCGGCGGCGACGATCGTGCCGACGCGGATGTCGACCTTCAGGAAGTCGTCATGGTCGATCATCAGAAATCCAGATTGTCGTAATGCGGCGGCGGCGCGACCATCTCCATGCGTTCGGCCAGCAAGGGACGGAAGCTGGGCCGGCTCTTCAACCCGCGATACCAACGCGCGGTCTGCTCATGCCCCTTCCAGTCGATCCCGCCCAGATAGTCGGCGATCGAGATCTGCGCCGCCGCCGCGAGATCGGCGAGGCTCATCGTCGCGCCGCCCAGCCATTGCCGGTGGTCGAGCAGGTAGTCGGTATAATCGAGATGGCCGACCGCCGCCTTCATCGCCTCGCGCAGGCCCTTGGCGTCGGGTGCGGTCCGCTGCGCGATGCGCTTGACCATGCGTTCGTGCAGCAGCCGCTCGGTCACGTCGCGGTAGAAATGCGTGTCGAACCACGTCACCAGCCGGCGGATTTCCGCGCGGTTGGTCGCGGTGCCGTTGATCGTCGCGGACTTGTCCACCGTCTCCTCGAAATATTCGGCGATGGCCATCGAGTCCATCAGCACGATCCCGCGTTGCGCATCGACCATCACCGGCGTCTGCCCGGTCGGGTTCATGTCGAGGAACTCGTCCCGCCGCTCCCACGGTGATTCGCGGACGAGTTCGTACCCGACGCCCTTTTCCCCCAGCTGAAGCCGGATTTTGCGCGAAAAGGGACAGAGGGGAAATTGATAGAGTTGCCACATGCCGCCCCTCTACGCCCCCGGTCGGCATTGTTCCACCGGCTGAAGGCGCGTAGAATCGACGAACAGCGCGGAAGGCGGACGGCATGGGCATCATCATCGAACATGACGAGCACGAGCGTATGATCCGCCTGCTCGCCGCGCACCGGGGTATCAGCGAGGCCGATGCCGTGGGCGTCGCCGTCCGCAACGAACTGGCGCGGGAGGGGGTGGCGCTGGCATCGCTGCCGTTCACCGAACGTGCCCGCGTCGTGCAGGCGATGTTGCGGGATGCGCCCGTCCTCGACCCCCGCAGCGCGGACGAGATCATCGGTTATGACGAGAATGGCCTACCGGCGTGATCGCCGTCGACACCTCGGCCATCATCGCGATCGCGCTAGCCGAGCCTGAAGCAGAGCGTTTCGACCACGTCCTTTCGACCGAATCTTCCATCATCATCGGTATTCCAACCTTGCTGGAAGCAAGAATGGTGCTCGCCGGCCGTTTCGGTCCGACCACCGCCGAAAAGGCGATGGCTATGCTGGCCGACGGTTGGCAGGTGATCCCCTTCACCACCGACCACCTCACCGCCGCGACCCACGCGTTCGACCGTTTCGGCAAGGGGCGTCACCCCGCGCGGCTGAATTACGGCGACTGCATGGCCTATGCGGTCGCGGAAGTCGCCCGGTGTCCCTTGCTCTACAAGGGCGACGACTTCGCGCGGACCGACATCGTGGCCGCGGCGTAACTACTCCGCCGCGACGGCTTCCGGCGTGTCGTCGAGCGGATGCGACAGGCGGGTGAGCATCTCCTTGGGCACGACCTGCCAGAAATCGCCAGCGACCCGATCCCAATCCTCCAGCAGGCCCTTCGACCAGCGGCTGTCGGTCGCGGCGACGTGCGCGGCGATCAGGTCGCGCAGGACACCCTCCCAATGGGCCGACGAAAGCCGGCGCCAGACGATGCTCTCGCCGTTCGCCCGGCGGTCGAACTTCGCGTCGGGATCGTAGACGAAGGCCATGCCGCCGGTCATGCCGGCGCCGAAGTTCGCCCCGACCGCGCCCAGCACGACGGCGATGCCGCCGGTCATATATTCGCAGCCGTTCGCACCGCAGCCCTCGACCACGACCTGTGCGCCGGAGTTGCGCACGGCGAAGCGCTCGCCCGCCTGCCCCGCCGCGAACAGCCGGCCGCTGGTCGCGCCGTACAACACGGTGTTGCCGATGATCGTATTGTCCTGGCTGGCGAGCGGTGAGGATACCGCCGGTCGCACGACGATGATGCCGCCCGACAGGCCCTTGCCGACATAATCGTTGGCGTCGCCGAACACCTCCAGCGTGATGCCCTTGCACAGGAAAGCGCCGAGCGACTGACCCGCCGATCCGCGCAGGCGGATGGTGACGTGCCCGTCCGCCAGTTTCGACATGCCGAAGGTGCGCGTGATCTCGCTCGACAGCCGCGTGCCGACCGCACGGTGCGTGTTACGCACCGAATAGGTCAGCTGCATCTTCTCGCCACGAGAAAACACCGCCGCCGCGTCCTTGATGATCTGCGCATCGAGGCTGTCGGGCACTGCGTTCCGGAACGTCGAGAGCGAGAAGCGGCGCTCTGCATCGGTCGCATCGACCTTGGCGAGGATCGGGTTGAGGTCGAGATCGTCAAGATGTTCGGCGCCGCGGCTGACCTGACGGAGGAACTCAGTGCGGCCGATTACCTCGTCCAGTGAGGTGACGCCGAGCCGGGCGAGGATGTCGCGAACCTCCTCGGCGATGAAGGTCATCAGGTTGATGACCTTTTCCGGCGTGCCGGTGAACTTGGCGCGCAGGCGCTCGTCCTGCACGCAGACGCCGACCGGGCAGGTGTTCGAATGACACTGCCGCACCATGATGCAGCCCATGGCAACGAGCGACAGGGTGCCGATACCGAACTCCTCCGCCCCGAGGATCGCGGCAATGACGATGTCGCGCCCCGTCTTCAGCCCGCCGTCCGCGCGCAGGCGGATGCGACCGCGCAGGCCGTTGAGCGTCAGCGTCTGGTTGACCTCCGACAGGCCCATTTCCCACGGCGTGCCGGCGTATTTGATGCTCGTCTGCGGCGATGCACCCGTGCCGCCGACATGGCCGGAGACGAGGATGACGTCCGCGTGAGCCTTGGCGACGCCCGCCGCGACTGTGCCGATGCCCGCCGACGACACCAGCTTCACGCAGACGCGGGCGCGCGGGTTGATCTGCTTGCAGTCGTAGATGAGCTGCGCGAGATCCTCGATCGAATAGATGTCGTGGTGCGGCGGTGGGCTGATGAGCGTCACGCCCGGAGTCGCGTGGCGCAACTTCGCGATGAACTCGGTTACCTTGAAGCCGGGCAGCTGGCCGCCCTCGCCGGGCTTGGCGCCCTGCGCGACCTTGATCTCGATCTCCTCGCACGCGCCGAGATATTCGGCGGTGACGCCGAATCGGCCGCTGGCGATCTGCTTCACGCCCGAATTGGCGTTGTCGCCGTTCGCATAGGGCTTGAAGCGGACGACATCCTCGCCGCCTTCGCCCGACACCGCCTTCGCGCCGATGCGGTTCATCGCGATCGCCAGCGTCTCATGCGCCTCCGGCGACAGCGCGCCGAGCGACATGCCCGGCGTCACGAACCGCTTGCGGATCTCGGTGATCGCCTCGACCTGGTCGATCGGCACGCCTTCCGACGGAAAATTGAACTGCAACAGGTCGCGCAGATACACCGGCGGCAGATCGGCGACACCGCGCGAGAATTGCAGGTAGCTGGAATAGCTGTCGGTCGCGACCGCGGTCTGGAGCAGGTGCATCAGCTGCGCGGAATAGGCGTGCGTTTCTCCATCCGCGCGCTGGCGATAGAAGCCGCCGATCGGCAGCGTGACGATATCATCATCGAATGCGGTGTCGTGGCGCAGCTTGGCGTTGAGGTGAAGCGAGGCATAGCCCTCCCCCGAGATCTTCGCGGGCATGCCCGGAAACAGGTCGTTGACCAGCGCGCGGCTGAGCCCGACCGCCTCGAAATTATAGCCGCCGCGATAGGACGAGATGACGGCGATGCCCATCTTGGAGATGATCTTGAGCAAACCCTCCTCGACGGCGACACGATGCCGGTCGAGGCAGTGCTCGATCGACAGGTCGCCGAACAGGCCCCGCGCATGGCGATCGGCGATCGATGCCTCCGCCAGATAGGCGTTCACCGTCGTCGCGCCGACGCCGATCAACACCGCGTAATAATGCGTGTCGAGGCATTCGGCGGTACGGACGTTGATCGACGCGTAGCTGCGCAGGCCACGACGGACGAGATGCGTGTGGACGGCAGCGGCGGCGAGCACCCCGGCGATGGCAACGCGGTCCTCCGACACGTTCTCGTCGGTCAGGAACAGTTCGCTCTTGCCCTCCCGCACCGCCTGTTCGGCCTGATTGCGGATGCGCTGGATTGCGGCGCGCAGCCGCTCCGGGCCGCCGTCCGCCTCGAACGTGCAGTCGATCTCCGCCACGGAGCGACCGAAATGCGTCTTCAGCCGCTCCCACATCGCGCCGGTCAGCACCGGAGAGTCGAGCACCAGCACGTGTTCGCGCTGATCGCGTACGTCGAGGATGTTCGCGAGATTGCCGAACCGCGTCTTGAGCGACATCACGTGACGTTCGCGCAGACTGTCGATCGGCGGGTTGGTCACCTGCGAAAAGTTCTGGCGGAAGAACTGGCTGATGAGGCGTGGCTTGTCGCTGATGACGGCGAGCGGCGTATCATCGCCCATCGACCCGATCGCTTCCTTGCCGCCCTCCACCATCGGCGACAGGATCAGTTCCATATCCTCCAGCGTCTGGCCGGCCGCGACCTGACGGCGGGTCAGCTCGGCGCGCGGATAGCGGACGACGGGGTCGCCGGGCGCGGGGGGAAGATCGTTCAGCGTCAGGAACTCGCCCGTCATCGCGGCATAGTCCTGCTCGCCCGCGATCCGGTCCTTGACCGCGCGGTCCTCGAGCACGATCCCTTCCTGAAGATCGACGGCGATCATCTGCCCCGGCCCGAGCCGGCCCTTGGCGATGATCGTCGATTCGGGGACGACGACCATGCCGCTCTCCGATCCAACGATCAGCAGGCCGTCCGAGGTGCGGGTATAACGCAAGGGGCGCAACGCGTTGCGGTCCATGCCCGCGACCGCCCAGCGGCCGTCGGTCATCGCCAGCGCGGCGGGACCGTCCCACGGCTCCATCACCGAGGCGAGATAGCGGTACATCGCCGCGTGGCTGTCCGGTGTATCGCCACGCTCGTCCAGCGCCTCGGGCACCAGCATCAGCTTGGCGGTCGGCGCGTCGCGGCCGGAGCGGCAGATCGCCTCGAACACGGCGTCCAGCGCGGCGGTATCGGACGCGCCGGCGGGGATGACCGGCTTGATGTCCTCCGAATTGTCGCCGAACGCGATCGAGGCCATCCGGATCTCGTGGCTGAGCATCCAGTTCTTGTTGCCGCGGATCGTGTTGACCTCACCGTTGTGGGCGAGACAGCGGAACGGCTGTGCCAGCCACCATTGCGGGAAGGTGTTGGTCGAATAGCGCTGGTGGAAGATCGCGACGCGGCTCTCGAAGCGTCGATCGGTCAGGTCGGGGTAGAAGACCGACAGGCTCTCCGCCAGAAACAGCCCCTTGTAGACGATCGAGCGCGCCGACAGCGAACAGATGTAGAAGCCCTGGATCTGCGCCGCGATCACACGCTTTTCGATGCGGCGGCGGACCAGATACAGGTTCTTCTCGAACTCCGCCTCGTCCATGTCGCCGGGCAGCGGCCCGGCGATCATGATCTGCTCGATCTCCGGCCGGGTCGCCTGCGCCTTCATGCCGATGACGGACACGTCGACGGGCACCTGACGCCAGCCATAGATGGTGTAGCCCGCCTCGATGATCGCGCTTTCGACGATCGTCCTGCACGTCTCCTGCGCGCCCAGATCGGTGCGCGGGAGGAAGACCATGCCGACCGCGAGCCGGTTCGGCATCACCTTGTGCCCCGACGCCGCGATGCAGTCGTCGAAGAAGCGATGCGGCAGGTCGAGATGGATGCCCGCGCCGTCGCCGGTCTTGCCGTCCGCATCGACCGCACCGCGGTGCCAGACTGCCTTCAGCGCATCGATCGCCGACTGCACCACGCGCCGCGACGGCTGTCCGTCGGTGGCGGCGACGAGGCCAACGCCACAGGCATCGCCCTCGAATTCGGGGCGGTACATGCCGTGTTCGGCGAGATAGGCGTGCTGGTGGGTCGTCATATCAGGGTCTCCGAGCGAAGCACGGTGATGGTCCGTTGGGTCGCTGCGATCAGGTCGGGAAGATCGCGCCAAGCCCGGTTAGCCCGCTGCGCACGGGCAGGACCGTCCGTAGGGTAATCATGAACGAGCATGTTGCGGGTCGCGCCAATCTCGATCCAGCGATCCGCACTGCCGATTGCGCCGAGCGCCTCCATGCGGCGGAACTGGTTCTGCGCGGACAATCCGGCAATCGTCTCGCCGGACAGGAACAGAAATCCCCGAAACAGCTTGCGACTGGTAAGGTCGTACAGCTGTTCGAACATTCGCAGCAAGGCGTGCAAACGCTTCCACGGATCGTCTGACCAACGCGACAGGTCAGCAGGATCGACCGGGAGCAGGACCGACATCCTGCCAGACAAGCGCTCCAGATGCGCGGCTAACTCCTCAGCCGCGCGGGCAGCTTCGGCGGTTGCTTCGCGAACCTCCTGAAGGTTCACAAAATGACGCCTTCACGGACGGCAGCCCGATCAATCCATCGTTGCTGACCCCGCGCCGCAACGACGACATCGATCTGCTCCTCGTCCAGCGCCTTCCAGACGGCGGCGCGAAACTCGATTTCATGATCAACATCGGCGGTTTCAGGCGCTGCCTCGATATGGAGGTCGATATCACCGCCTAAACGTGTGTCGTCCACCCGGCTACCGAACAGGCGCACGACGACGTCATTGCCGAACGCCGCGACGGCCGCCGCCTTGATCGCGTTCACCTGTTCGGCCGCGAGCCTCATGCCGCGACCTTCTCCGCCGCCGCCTTTGCCTTCAGCCATTTGTGCATGGACGACGCCACGTCGCGACCGTCACGGATCGCCCAGACGACCAGCGATGCGCCGCGGACGATGTCGCCGGCGGCGAACACACCCTCCAGCGAGGTCATCAGCGTCTTGCCGTCGGCCAGCACCGTGCCCCAGCGGCTGACGCCGAGTTCGGGCGCCCCCCACAGGGTCGGCAGATCCTCCGCGTCGAAGCCGAGCGCCTTGATGACGAGGTCAGCCTGCAACGCCAGTTCGCCGCCCGGATCGACCTCCGGCGCGCGGCGGCCGCTGGCATCGGGGGCACCGAGGCGCATGCGGCTGGCGCGGACGGTGCCGACGCTGTCGACACCGTCGAACGCGAGCGGGGCGGAGAGCCAGACGAACTCCGCGCCTTCCTCTTCCGCGTTAGCGACTTCACGCTGCGATCCGGGCATGTTGGCGCGGTCGCGGCGGTAGAGGCACTTCACCGATTTCGCGCCCTGACGGATCGCGGTGCGGACGCAGTCCATCGCGGTGTCGCCGCCGCCGATCACGACCACGTCCTTACCAGCGGCATCCAGCGCGCCGCCGTCGAACTCGGGCACCGCGTCGCCGAAGCCCTTGCGGTTGGAGGCGGTCAGATAATCAAGCGCAGCGACCACGCCGTTCGTGTCCGCGCCGGGCACCTCGACCTGCCGCGCCTTGTACACGCCGGTCGCGATCAGCACCGCACCATGGCGGCGGCGCAGATCGTCCAGTGTCGCGTCCTGTCCAACCGCGAAGCCATAATGGAAGACGATGCCCGCCTGCTCCAGTCGCTCGACGCGGCGCATGACGACCGGCTTTTCCAGCTTGAAGCCCGGGATGCCGTACGTCAGCAGGCCACCGGCACGGTCGTGACGGTCATAGACATGCACCTCGTAGCCGCGGGCACGCAGCAGCTCAGCCGTCGTCAGCCCGGCCGGTCCCGCGCCGATCACGCCGACCGACTGGCCGCGGGCGGGCGCGACCTGCACCGGCTCCACCCAGCCCTCCGCCCAGGCGGTGTCTGTGATGAACTTTTCGACCGAGCCGATCGTCACCGCGCCGTGGCCGGAGAACTCGATCACGCAATTGCCCTCGCACAGCCGGTCCTGCGGGCAGATGCGGCCGCAGATTTCCGGCATCGTCGAGGTGCTGTTCGACAGCTCGTACGCTTCGCGCAGCCGCCCCTCGGCGGTCAGGCGCAGCCAATCCGGGATGTGGTTATGAAGCGGACAATGTACCGAGCAATAGGGCACGCCGCATTGCGAGCAGCGACCGGCCTGATCCTCGGCGGTCGGCACGGCGTAGCGGTTCGCGATCTCCCGAAAGTCCTGCGCGCGCTCGTCGGCGGTCCGCTTATCCGGATACGCCTGATCGCGATCGACGAACTTGAGCATCTGCTCCTGAGCCATGCGGCGCACCTTCGTAAAATGACGAGGATGCGCATATCGCAGAGGCGAAAACCTTACTAGTCAGCTATACTGACCTAATATGGAGTTCTTAGAGGCTAATAATGATGTCACTCCGCCGGAAGCGGCGGAAAGGGTATATAATCGGCCCTAATGGACGTTGAGAGCTATCAGCGCGACCCCGCCCGCAACAATGCGATACCACGCGAACGGCGCGAAGCCATGTCTCGTCACAAGCGCCATGAATCCCTTCACAACCACGAGCGCCACGAGGAACGACACGACGAAGCCGACGCCGATCAGTTGCAGGCTGCCGGACGTGATCGCGTCGCGATGCTTGACCATCTGCAACACGGTCGCGCCGGTCAGCGTCGGCAATGCGAGGAAGAAGCTGAACTCGGCGGCCGTACGCCGCTCGATCCCCAGCGTCATCGCGCCCATGATCGTCGCGCCCGACCGGCTGACGCCCGGAATCATCGCGATGCACTGGACCAGACCGATGCGGAGCGAATCGAACCACGACACGCCGGCGATGCCGCCGGTCTTGTAGGTCTTGGCCAGCCGCTCGACGATCAGGATCGCGACGCCGCCCACGATGAGCGCCCAGGCGATGACCGTCGCATTCTCCAGCAGCGCCTCGATCCGGTCGTTGAACGCGAACCCCAGCACCGCCGCTGGCAGGAACGCGATCAACAGGTTGCGGACGAACGCCACCGAATTCGGCTCGCGCCGGAACAGGCCCTGCAACACCGCGAGGAACGTCCGCCAGTACAGGACGACGATCGCCAGGATCGCTCCCGGCTGGATCGCGATGTTGAACACGGACCAGCGCGCCGCGTCGAAGCCAAGCAATTCCGTCGCCAGCACGAGGTGTCCCGTCGACGACACGGGCAGGAATTCGGTGACCCCCTCGACGACGCCGAGGATGATCGCGACCAGCCAGTCGCTCAAAGCGCCTGTTCCATGCGGCGGCCGAAGCGGCCCTGCTTGCGAAAGCGGACGAGCCATTCGGGCGCGACCGCGGCCATCGGCGTGGCATCGATGCCCAACGCGGCCAGCCCGTCCTCACCGCTCACGACATTGTCGCGCCCCAGCATCAGCCACTGGTCCCAGGTGATCGGTGCGCCGGGCAGGAAGCCGGCGCGCGCGATTGCGGCCCCGACCATGTCCGGCAACTCCAAAATGGTCGGCGACCGGCCGATCGCATCGGCGATCCAGCGAATGAGCTTGCCCATCGTGATGACGTCCGGCCCACCCAGCTCTAAAGTGTGGCCGGCGAAGCTGCCGGGCGACGCGACCGCGGCACGGATCGCCTCGCCGACATCGGCGGCGAACACCGGCTGGAACTTGGTGCCGGTCCGCAGCACGGGGACGATCGGCGCGACGGCGATCATGCCCGCGAAACGGTTCACGAAATTATCCTCGCGGCCGAACACGATCGAGGGGCGCAGGATCGTGGCGTTCGCGAATGCCTCTCGCACCGCGACCTCGCCATTGCCCTTCGACCGGCCATAGCGCGACGCCGATTCGGGATCGGCCCCGATCGCGGAGACATGGACCAGCGTCTCGACGCCAGCCTTGGCAGCGGCATCGGCGATCGTCCGCGCACCATCGACATGCGCGCGCTCGAAATCACCCGCCAGCACGCCGACGAGGTTCACGACGGCGTCCGCACCCTGCACGGCGCGCAGCACGGTTTCGGGACGGTTGATGTCCGCTGCGACGAACTGCGTCTGCCCGAGCGCCCCCTGCGGCTTCAGGTACCAGGCCTGCCGCGGATCGCGCTGCGCGATGCGGACGCGGGCGCCGGCCCGGAGCAGCGCCTGCGCGGCATAGCGGCCGACGAAACCGCCGCCTCCGATCAGCGTCACCAGCTTGTTCTTCATGTCCGCATACCGTCCCTGCTGCCGGCCCAAGGACCGGCGATTGGCGTCGCGAAGCCTTTGCCGTTTGGGATGCCTGTTGACAAGGCTCCGTCGCCCCCCCTAAAGGCCGCCGCCTACCCCGTGCCCAGATGGCGGAATTGGTAGACGCACCAGCTTCAGGTGCTGGCGATCGCAAGGTCGTGGAGGTTCGAGTCCTCTTCTGGGCACCATCCTTTCCGGGCTACTCGCCGTCCGGAAGGCGGCAGAGCGATCAGATAGCTGCGCGTCACCGTGGCCGAAGCCACATCTCGCCCCCGCCCATGCCACAGCCTCAGGCGGGTGAAGCGTCAGCAGCGATCGGCGTTGTCGGCGGACACACGTCGGGTTAGCTTAGCGCAGAGGCTGACCGGTGGGACGCGATGAACATCCAGGGCGTGTATGCGGTAGCGAGCGTGGCTGATCTGGCCGGCGCAGAGGAGTGGTATACGGCGTTGTTGGGCCGCCCCGCGGACGACCACCCCATGCCGATCCTGACGCAGTGGCGGAACATCGGCACGGCCGGTATCCAGCTCATGGTCGATGCGGAGAAAGCCGGCGGGTCGATCATCACCCTCGTGACGCCAGATATCGAACGAGAAAAGAGCAGGCTCGCAGATCTGGGCCTCCACCTCGGGCCAATCAGCCGCGGTGACTTCGGCGCGATCGCCGAGATCGCAGACCGGGACGGAAACAGGATCATCATCGCCGAGCCACCAAAGGGCTTCACGGGTTGACGCTCATAATGGGGCCCCGCTCCTCTCCGGCGGAGGCGGTGTTCGACGCGCCTACTTTCAGCCGTCGAGGCTTTTCGAAGCCTGTTCGAACAAGTCCTTCGACAGGCCCGGCTGTGCAACGATGCGTTCGAGCTGTTCGCGCATCAGGGCGGCGCGGTCCTCGTCGAAGCGGCGCCAGCGGCCGAGCGGGGGCAGCAGCTTCGCGGCGGTCTGCGGATTCAGCCGGTCGAGCGCGATCAACTGGTCGGCCAGGAAGCGATAGCCCGCCCCGTCGGGGCGGTTGAACGCGCGCTGGTTGACGCCGAAGGCGCCGACCAGCGATCGCGCGCGATTGGGGTTGGCGAGGGTGAAGTCGGGATGCTCCGCCAGCGCCGCCACGGTCGCGGCGGCATCGTCGCGCGACGACAGCGCCTGCGTCTGGAACCACTTGTCCAGCACCAGCGGATTGTCGGCATAGCGGTTGTAGAAGATGTCGAGTGCGGCGATCCGCAAATCGTCGTCGCTGCTGACGAGAGTCGTCAGCGCCGCCTGACGATCGGTCATGTTGTCCGCGACCTCGAACTGGCGGAAGGCCAGCGTCGCGGCGTCGGGAACGCCCGCTGCTGCAAGATAGCCGAGCGCGACGTTGCGAAGCCTGCGCTTGCCCTTCTCCTCCGGCGAATAGACGTAGGGAATCTGCGGAGCCTGCGCATAGGCGGTGCGCCAGCGATCCTCCAACCGGCGGCCAAGATCGCGGCGCAGCGCCTCGCGGGCGCGGAAGATCGCCTCGGGGTCGACGCTGGATAGCTGATCGCCCACGAACGCCTCGGACGGCAGTAGCACCGCTTCCGCCACGAACGCGCGATCGAGTTCGGGATTGTCGAGCGTGTCCGCCACGGCGGCGATCGCCGCCTCGTGATCCGCGCGGCCCTCGACGGCACCGGCGACCAGTGTATCGAGCATCAGCTGCTGCATCGCCTCGTACCGGGCGAAGGGATCGTCGTCGTGGCGCGACAGGAAAGCGAGATCGGCGGGGCTCCGATCGCTTTCGATCACGACGGGCGCGGAGAATCCGCGGTTGATCGACAGCACGGGCCGCTCCGTCACCGCCTCGAACACGATCGTCTCCGAATTGCTGTCGAGCAGGACGAGCCGTTCGTCGGTGAGCGGACGGCCGGTCTCGGCCCCGAACAGGCGGATCTTGAGCGGGAGCAGCATCGGCTGCTTCACCGGCTGGCCGGGGGTCGGCGGCACCCGCTGGCCGAGGCGCAGCGTCGCGCGGCCACCACCCGGCTGATGCTCCAGACTGGCGGAGACGCGGGGGGTGCCCGCCTGGCTGTACCAGAGGCGGAATTGCGTCAGGTCCTTACCCGACGCTTCCTCCATGCACGCCACGAAATCCTCGCAGGTGGCGGCAATGCCGTCGAAGCGGTCGAAATACAGGTCGGTGGCGGCGCGGAAGGCGGTCGGCCCCAGGATGGTCGCCATCATCCGGATCAGTTCCGCGCCCTTGTTGTAGATGGTCGCGGTGTAGAAGTTGCTGATCTCCTGATACTCGTCCGGGCGAACGGAATGCGCGAGCGGCCCCGAATCCTCGGGAAACTGCGCCGCGCGCAGGCCGCGCACATCCTCGATCCGCTTCACCGCGGCCGATCCCTGATCGGCGGAGAAGCCCTGATCGCGATAGACGGTGAAGCCTTCCTTCAGCGACAGCTGGAACCAGTCGCGGCAGGTGACGCGATTGCCCGACCAGTTGTGGAAGTATTCGTGCGCCACGACGGCGGCGATGCCGTCATAATCGTAATCTGTCGCGGTATCGGGGTCGGCGAGGATGTAGCGGCTGTTGAAGATATTCAGCCCCTTGTTCTCCATCGCGCCGAAGTTGAAGTCGTCGACCGCGACGATGTTGAACACGTCGAGATCGTATTCGCGGCCATAGACGCGCTCGTCCCACGCCATCGACAGCTTCAGTGCGTGGAGCGCATGGTCGGTGCGCGGCAGGTCCGCGGCACGGACCCAGATGCCGAGTTCGACGGTGCGGCCCGATTCCGTCACGAAGCTGTCGCGATTGACCTGGAGATCGCCCGCGACGAGCGCGAACAGGTAGCTGGGCTTGGGAAAGGGATCGTTCCATTCGGCCCAGTGCCGCCCCTCCCCCGCGTCGCCTTGCGCGACGGGATCGCCGTTCGCGAGCAGGACCGGGAAGCGCGCCCTGTCCGCGGTCAGGCGCACCGAATAGCGGCTGAGGACGTCGGGGCGATCGGGGAAGAAGGTGATGCGGCGGAACCCCTCCGCCTCGCACTGGGTGCAGATGTTGCCGCCGCTGGCGTACAGGCCCATCAACTGCGTGTTGCGGTCGGGCGCGATCTCCACCTCAGTCTCGATGCTGTGCGCGTCGCCCGACAGCGGGATGAAGAGCTGGTCGTCCTCGACCCGCCAATCGTTAACCGCAACCCCGTCGACGACGACGGATAGTGGTGTCTGGCCAGCCCCGTCGAGGCGCAGCGGCTCCGAATGGGCGCCATTGCGCAGCACCGACAGGGTCGCATGGACGCGGGTGGCGGCGGGATCGATATCGAACGCCAGCCGCGTATCGGGCACCAGCCACGCGGGCGGGCGGTAATCTTCGCGACGGATCACCAAAGGCGGCTGGGCGACGGCGTGCTGGATATCCATGACACCGGTATATGTCGCCCCGGCCTAGCGTGCCAGCGACTTGCGCGGACCCATCGCCGTGGTAGGCGCGCTAGGTTATCTTTAGAGGGTTCAACAGGATGCACCACAGGATCGCCGCGCTTGCCGCGCTGACCGTTTCCGCCGCGGCCATCGCGCAGGAGACGCCCGCACCGGCCCCCGCCACGCTGTCTGCGAAGGAGGCGAATGCGCGGATCACCGCGCCGCTGCCCGCGGATCAGGCGGCGATGAAGGCGCACGTCATGTTCCTGGCAAGCGACGCGATGCGCGGCCGCGAGGCGGGCAGCCCGGAATACGACATCGCAGCGCAATACGTGGCGGCGCAATTCTATGCCGCCGGGCTGAAGCCGGGCGGCGACGAGGGCGGATTCCTGCAAAAGGTGCCCTTGGTCAGCTACAAGGCGGCCGGACAGGGCAGCGCGGTGTGGACGCCGGCCGGCGGCCAGCCGCAAACCTTGGTGTTCGGGGAGGATTACGTCCCCGCCGCCAATCCGGCGAAAGCGGAGACGAGCGTGTCCGCGCCGGTGGTGTTTGTCGGCTACGGCCTCGACGCGCCGACGCTGGGGCAGACCGATTATCGCGGCGTCGACGTGCGCGGCAAGGTCGTCGCGTTCGTGGCGGGCGCGCCCGCGTCGCTGGGCGGCGAGGAGCGCGCGTTCCTGGGCTCTCCCGCGGCCAAGCAGAAGTTCGCGGCGGCGCGCGGGGCGATCGGCGCGGTCCAGATCGGCGGCGGGCGGTACGGCACGGTGCGGTCGCTGGCGCAGGGGTATGACCGGGCGCGCATGACCTGGGCGCGGCCGGACGGCAGCGGCTTCGTCGACAGTGCCGGCACGCCGATGCTGGCGACGTTGAGCCCCGAGGGCGCAGCGAAGCTGTTCGGGAAGACCTGGGCAACGATCGCCGCGGAGATGGGCAAGACCGCGCCGAAGTTCCGGCCGCTGACGGCCACCGGCACGCTGACGGTCGCGACGAAGACGACGCTGACGCCCGCGGCGAGCAGCAACGTCATCGGCGTGATCCCCGGCAGCGACCCGAAAGTCGGCAAGGAAGTGGTCGTGCTGTCGTCGCATCTCGACCATCTGGGCGTCGGGCGCGCGGTGAACGGCGATACGATCTACAACGGCGCGTTGGACGACGCGGTGGGAATCGCCAGCCTGATCGAGGAAGCCAAGCGCTTCACGGCGAGCGGCACGCCGCCCAAGCGCACGATCCTGTTCATGGCGGTGACGGCGGAGGAGAAGGGGCTGATCGGCTCCGACTATTTCGCGAACCACCCGACGGTGCCGAAGGCGAACATCGTCGCCGACGTGAACCTCGACATGCCGATGCTGCTGTACAAATTCGAGGACATGGTCGTGTACGGCGCGGAGCGGTCGACGCTGGGACCCATCGTGCGCCGTGCGGTCGAGTCGGCGGGCGTTGTGCTGTCGCCCGATCCGCTGCCGGAGCAGGGCATCTTCGTCCGGTCCGATCACTTCCGCTTCGTGCAGCAGGGTATTCCGGCGGTGTTCCTCTGGCCGGGGGCGAAGGGGCCGGGCAAGGCGGCGATCGACGACTTCATGGCCAATCGGTATCACAAGCCCGGCGACGACCTGACGCAGCCGATCCTGTGGGATCAGGGCGTGCGCTTTGTCGACATCAACTATCGCATCGCGCGCGAGATCGCCGACGGGCCGCAGCGGCCGGTTTGGAACAAGGGTGATTATTTCGGCACGCTCTACAAGGGGCCGATGGCAGCGAAATGAGCCGGCTGCTGATCTTCGGCATGGGTTACACCGCGAACGCGCTGGCGGCTCGGTTGCGGACCGAAGGCTGGCGGGTGACCGGCACGACCCGCGACGGACGCGGCGATACGCTGCGCTTCGACGACCGGGATGCCGTGCTGGCGGAGATGGCGGCGGCGACGCATATCCTGTCGTCGGTGCCGCCGGAGGGCGAGGACGATCCCGTGCTGGCAGCGTATGACGTGCAGGCGCGGTGGGTCGGGTATCTGTCCTCGACCGGCGTCTACGGCGATACCGGCGGCGCGTGGGTGGACGAAAGCGCGCCGACCGGCGGCGGGCGGCGCAAGGCGCGCGCAGCGGCGGATGCGGCGTGGCTGGCGCGGGGCGCGCACGTATTCCGCTTGCCGGGCATCTATGGGCCGGGCCGCTCGCCGCTCAACAAGGTGCGGGACGGTTCGGCCCACCGGGTCGACACGAGTGGCGTGTTCAGCCGGGTGCATGTCGACGACATCGTCACCGGCGTGATCGCCGCCTTCGATGCGCCGCCGGGCGCGTACAACCTGGCCGACGACCTCCCCTGTTCCCAGAACGCGGTGATCGAGTTCGCCGCCGAACTGCTCGGCCTGGCGCCGCCGCCGTTCGTGCCGGTCGAAAGCCTGTCGCCAATGGCGCGCGGTTTCCACGCCGAGAACCGGCGGGTGGCGAATGCGAAGGCGAAGCGGGTGCTCGGCTGGCGGCCCATCCATCCGGATTACCGGTTCGGCCTGCGCGCGCTCAGCGCAATGACCAGCCCGACGCCGGCCAGCGCCGCGCCAGCGCCCGCCAGCAGCGACCAGCGATAGCCCTCGAACAGGGTCGACAGCAGCATGGCGATGACCGGCACGATGACGCTGGAATAAGCGGCCTTGGCCGGCCCGATCGTCCGCAGCACGCCGTAGTAGAGCGGAAACGCCAGCGCCGACGCGAAGATGCCGAGATACAGGATGCCGGCGATATAGGCCGGGCGCACCTCGAACACCGGCGGTCCCGTGGTGATCCACGCGAAGATCCCGTCCAGCCCCGCGCCGATCAGCATCGCCGCCGCCAGCGTTGGCAGCATCGGATAGCGCTTTGCCGTCGGCGTCGCCTGCAACACATTCGCCGCCGAGGCCGACAGGATCGCGCACAAGGTCCAGCCGATGCCGGCAACCGTCGTCGCGGTGCCGTTCGGGTCGGCGCGTGCCTCATGCAGGAACAGCAGCGAGACGCCCGCCATCGCCACTGCGGACCCCGCCGCGAGCTGTCGCCCCATGCGCTGTCCGAGGAAGACACGCGACAGCAACGCGTTCGGCACCAGCAGCAGCGCGAACACCACGGCCACCAGACCGGAAGTGATGAAATGCTCCGCCCGGTAGACGAAGTTGAAGTTCAGCACGAACTGGAGGACGCCCAGCACCGTGGCGAAGGCGAGCCCACCCGCGCCGATGCGAAAGCTCTCGCGCCGGAACGCGGCCCAGCCGGCCATCGCCAGCCCGGCGACGATGAAGCGGTACGTCACCGACCAGCTGGCGGGCACGACCGCGATCTGATCGCGGATGACGAGCCACGTCGATCCCCAGATCAGCGTGACGATCGCGAAGGGGACGAGGACGCTGGCGCGGGTCGAGCGGGGGCGCTCCCCCGACAGGCTCACAAGCCGGCGATCGCGGTGGCGAGGGCGGCGATATGGTCCGGGTTCGTGTCCCATGCGGTGACGAGGCGAACCTCCCCCGGTGCCCAGTCGTAGAAGTCGAACCCGGCAGCGCGCAGGGCGGTCGCTTCGTCGGGCGTCGCGCGCAGGAACACTTCGTTGGCCTGCACCGGATGCACCAGCCGGTCGCCCGCCGCCGCCGCAAGGCGCGCGGCCCCGGCATTGGCGGCGCGGCCATTGTCCAGCCACAGGTCCTGTTCGAGCATCGCGAGGATCTGCGCGGCGAGGTAGCGACCCTTCGACAGCAGCAGCCCGGCGCGCTTGCGACGGCGCAATGTCGCGTCGTGATGCGCGGCGTCGAAGAAGACCAGCGCCTCCGCGCTCATCGCGCCGTTCTTGACGAATCCGAACGACAGCGCGTCCACGCCCGCACGCCACGTCACGTCGGCGGGGGAGCAGCCGACGCTGGCGACGGCGTTGGCGAAACGCGCGCCGTCCATGTGGAAGCGCCAGCCCCGCGCGCGGCACAGGTCGCCGATCGCGGCCACTTCGTCGGGGCGGTAGACGAGGCCGTATTCGGTGGCGTTGGTGATCGAGACGGCATGCGGCTGCACGCGGTGGACGTCGTTGGCCACGGCATCCGCGACCGCGGCGATGTCGGCCGGCGTCAGCTTCGCGCCGACGCCCTCCGCCAGCATCAGCTTCGCACCGTGCGTGTAGAATTCGGGCGCGCCGCCCTCGTCGTTCTGGATGTGCGCGTCGCGGTGGCAGATAACGCCGCCATAGGGCGGGCAGAACGCCGCGAGCGCGAGGCAGTTGGCAGCGGTGCCGGTCGGCACCCAGATCGCGCGGACCTCGGTTTCGAACAACTCCGACAGCCGCGCATCCAGGGACTGCGACCAGCGATCGCCGTCATAGGCAGTGTCGAGAACGTCGACATCCGCCATCGCGGCCATGACGCGCGGGTGGACGGGGGCGGCATTGTCGGAAAAGAAGCGCATGCGCAGCCGGTTGGACCGGCGGAGGCGGGGGCGTCAAGAGCGAGGCGGGAGCGTGATTGGCTTCGTTCGACGCGTGCCCCGTCAGGTCTGGCTCGTCCCGGCATCTACCGTGCTAGGTGTTGGTCGATCGTTGACTTGCGGAAGCGTGGATGCCGGGACGAGCCCGGCATGACGAATGGTCGCGTTAGAAGCCGCCCTGATCGCCGTCGCCGCCGTCCTCCTCGTCCGGCGGAGGGCGGCGATCCTCGCGGCCGGGCGGTTCGCGGCCCCCGCGACCACCGCGAGGGCCGACGGTGATCGAACCGTCGGGTGCGCGGCGGACCTCCAGCCCCATCTGGTCGAGCTGCTCGGTGGCGCGGTCGAGTGCCTGCGGGACGATGTCGCCGATCTCGTTGCCGAAGATGCCGCCTATGCCGTCGACTGTGTTGCCGTCGATCGTCACCTCCTCATCGGGCGTTTCGACCACGATCGGCGCGATGTTCAGCGCGTCCTGCATGAAACTGCGCCAGATGCGCGCAGGGACAGTTCCGCCGTGCAGGCCGGGATTGGGCGAGTTGTCGTCATTGCCCACCCAGACGCCGACGACCAGATCGCCTGCGAAGCCGATGAACCACGCGTCTCGGCTGTCCTGCGACGTCCCCGTCTTGCCATAGCTCTTGATGCTCAGCACGGCTTCCTTGCCGGTGCCACGGATCGAGGAATTGAGCAGCGACAGCATCTGCTCACGCTGCTGCGCCGGGATTTCACGTGTGCCGCCGGTCAGTTGCTCGTACCAATTCTTGTCGTCCTTGGTATCGACGCCGCGCGGCGACACCGGATAGCGTCCGTTGGCAATGCCCGCATAGGCGGCGGTCAGTTCCAGCAGCGACACCTCCGAAGTGCCAAGGCCGATCGTCGCTTCGTTCGCGATCGGGGTGGAAATGCCGAGATCGCGCGCCGCCTTGATGACGTTCTTGACGCCGACCTCCTGCGTCAGCCGCGCGGCGGCGACGTTGGACGATCGGGCGAAAGCGCGCGCGAGGCTGATCTCGCCCAGATAGCGGCCGTCGTCGTTCTTGGGTTTCCAGCCTGCGATCTCGACCGGGCTGTCGTCGACGGTCGAGGAGGTGGTCATGCCGGCGCGGATCGCGGCGAGGTAGACGAACAGCTTGAACGTCGATCCCGGCTGGCGGCGGGCCTGTGTCGCGCGGTTGAAGGGGCTTTTCCCGTAATCGCGGCCACCGACCAGTGCGACCACGCGCCCGTCGGGGTGCATCGCGACGAGCGCGGCCTGCGCCTGACGCAAGCCGGCCGAGCGGATCGACCGCTCGGCGATCCGCTGCATCCGGCGGTCGAGCGTCGTCTTGACGGTCGTCTCGGACTGCACCTCGCCCGCGCTGTCGCGCGCGGCGGGGAGGACCCAGTCGGCGAAATAGGTGCCGCTGGGCAGCGCCCCCGCCTGCCGCGGCAGCACGCGCTGCGGCTGCACCGCCTGCGCCTGCGCGTGCGTCAGAAAGCCCGCGTCCTCCATCGCGCCGACGACGACCATCTCGCGGGCGCGGGCACCCTTCAGATTCACGGTCGGGGCAAGGCGCGAGGGCGCCTTGACCAGACCGGCGAGCATCGCCGCCTGACCGATGTTCAGCGCCTGCGGCGTACGGCCGAAATAATGCTTCGATGCGGCGGTGATGCCGTAGACATTGTCGCCGAAATACACGTTCGACAGATATCGCGACAGGATCTCGTCCTTGGTCAGCCAAGCCTCCAGCCAGAACGCGATCATCGCCTCCCGCAGCTTGCGCGTGGCGGTGCGGTCGGAATCGAGGAAGGCGTTCTTCGCCAGTTGCTGCGTGATCGTGCTGCCGCCTTGACGCACGCCGCCGGAGCCGACGTTCGCCCACGCCGCGCGCGCGATGCCGCGCGGATCGATGCCCCAGTGCGAATAGAAGCGCCGATCCTCGATCGCCAGAAACGCCTCGCGGACATGACCGGGCAGCTTGGCCGCGTCGACCGGCGCGCCGATCACCGCACCGCGCCGCGCGATCGGGGTGCCGTCCTCTGCGGTCAGGGTGATCGAAGGCGGCGTTGGCGGCTTCAGCGATTGCGACAGCGGCGCGGTGATCGCGAGCCAGCCGATCGCGACGACCAGCAGCACCAGCGCCGCCGCCATGCCGCGCACGATCCAGCGCCCCCAGCGGATGCTACCCCAGCGAATGCCGCGCCGGGGCGGCTCCGGCGGTTCGGGCGGCGGCGTCCACTGGCCGCCGGTCGGATAGGGCGGCGGCGTGTCGCCGTCCCGCCAGGGTCGTGAACCGCTGAGCGCATAGGGATCATAGGGGTCGGGGCGCATCGGCGGGTTCCAGGACACGGCCGCTGTCATACAGGGCTAGGACACCCGGCGCAATGACGCGGGTCGGAGCAGGTTTTGGGCGGCAAATCCTCCGCCGCAAGCGGACGTAGCGGTCCGCAGGGCTGACGGAGGGGTGAAACGGCCGGCGTGACACCCCTCCGGCGCTTCGCGCCACCTCCCCTTTCGAGGGAGGATCGAGCGAACCTCAGAACTCGAACGGGTCGGCCACGACGCGGTGAGCGACGAGGTAAGCGTCCGCCACCAGTTGCAGCGGGCGCAGGTCGACGTCGCGACCGGCACTGGGGACCAGCTCGGCGAAGCGGGCGTAGAGCCGCGGATACTCACCCTCGTCGATGCCACCACCCTCGGCCGCACCTTTGCCGTCGATCGATAGCGTCTTGCCACCGTCGCGCAGGGTGAGCGTGCCGGCGGTCGTCTCCACGACGATGTCCCACGACTGCGGGCCGGTCTGGAGGAAGTCGAGGTCGACGCGGCCCGGCGCGCCGTTGCCGCAGCGCATCTGCACGGTCGCGGCGATCGGCGACTCGCGGCCATCGGGCACGTGCAGGGCACCGCTCTCCACCGAGAGTTCGGTCGGCAGGATCTTGGTGACGATCGACAGGGCGTTGATGCCGGGATCGAACACGCCGAACCCGCCCGGCCCCAGGATCCAGTCCTGACCGGGATGCCAGACGCGGATGTCCTCGCGCCACGAGATCGCGACCGACGTGACCTGCTTGTCCGCCAGCCAGTCGCGCGCAGCATCGACGCCCGATGCCTCCCGCGAATGCCATGTCGCGAACAGCGTGACGCCTGCATCCGCCGCCAGTTGTTCCAGCGCGACCACTTCGGACACGGTGGCGCCCGGCGGCTTCTCGATCATCACGTGCTTGCCTGCGGCGATCGCGGCGCGGACAATGTCGCTTCGCCCGCCCGGCGGCGTGCAGATCGACACGGCGTCGAGATCGGGAACACCCGCCAGCATCTCCTCGATCGTCGCAAAGCTGGCGATGCCGTCGACACTGGCATGGCGGCTGGCGGCGGCGACCAGATCGAAATGCGGATTTGCGGCGATGGCGGGCAGATGCTGGTCGCGGGCGATCTTGCCGACGCCGACGATCCCAAGCCGGATAGTCATGAAGTCACGTTCCTTGTTGCAGTCATTCGCGCTGGTCGGCGTCTCGCTCGATCAGCTGGAGGACGTCGTCGATCAGCTTCGCCATCGCGGCGCGGGCCGCGGCGGCATCGCCGGCCTGAATCGCGTCGGCGACCGCGGCATGATCCGCGATGCTGGCGCTTCTTCCGCTGATCCGATTGGTGAATCGGATCGATGTGCGCAAGGCCGTCGAGACAACTTCGCGGAATTGCACGAAGAACGGATTGTTCGACGCGCGCAGGATCGCGACGTGGAAGGCGATATCGGCGTCCAGCGTGTCGTCATCACCCATTTCCGCATCGTGCATCCGCACCAGACCGGCGGCGATCGCCGCTCGCTGGTCGGCGGTCGCGCGTTGCGCCGCGAGCCAGGCGGCCTGAGGCTCGACGCCGATCCGTAATTCGTTGAAGCGGCGCAGCAGCACGATCGAGGATTTGCGCTCCAGCAGCCAGCGGAGCACGTCGGTGTCGAACAGGTTCCACTGTTCGTCGGGCTGCACGAACGTGCCCTGTTTCGGGCGCGCGCCGAGCAGCCCCTTGGCCCCCAGCATCTTCACCGCTTCCCGCGTGACAGAGCGGCTGACGCCGTGCAGCTTCACCAGCTCGGCCTCCGTCGGGAAGGCGCGACCGCGATATTCGCCGACCACGATCGACCGGCCCAGAACCTCGAGCAGGCCGAACGTCAGGTTGCGGCCGAGCTGGCCCCGAACCTGCAATCCGCCCTCCCCGCCAACCATGTCGCCGGTCACGTGATCCTCCCCGATGTTTGCGTGCAGCATGGCGAAGGTTTCCGCCCTCGACAAGTCCGAACGATCATATAAAAAGACCGTAACAGCCGGCGCTGATCGGCGGTGAGGGGATCGCAGATGCAGTTGGCCACGCTCGATATCATCGTCGTCATCGCCTACGCGATCGGCATCTTCGCGCTGGCGCAGTGGGTATCGCGCGACAAGGCCGGCGCCGGGCCGAAGAACTCGACCGATTATTTCCTCGCGTCTAAGAATCTGCCGTGGTGGGCGATCGGCGCGTCCCTGATCGCAGCCAACATCTCCGCCGAACAGATCGTCGGCATGTCCGGCTCCGGCTATGCCATCGGGCTGGCCATCGCTTCGTACGAATGGATGGCGGCGCTGACGCTGCTGATCGTCGGCAAGTTCTTCCTGCCGATCTTCCTGAAGAACGAAATCTACACGATGCCGCAGTTCCTGGAGCGGCGGTACGGCCCCAACATCCGTACGCTGATGGCGGTGTTCTGGCTGCTGCTGTACGTGTTCGTGAACCTGACGAGCATCATATGGCTCGGCTCGATCGCGGTCACCAAGGTGGCGGGCGTCGATCAGGACGTCGCGCTCTTCGCGCTCGGGGCGTTCGCGTTGCTCTATCAGTTGAAAGGCGGACTGAAGGCGGTGGCGCTGACCGACATCGTGCAGGTCACGTTGCTGGTGCTGGGTGGCCTCATCATCGCCTATCTGACGCTGGGCGAGATCGGCGGCGACGCGGGCGTGATCGGAGGCTTCAGTCGACTGACCACCGAGCTGCCCGGCCATTTCCACATGATCCTGGAAAAGGGCGATCCGCATTACATGGACCTGCCCGGCCTGTCGGTGCTGATCGGTGGCATGTGGATCGCGAACCTCAGCTACTGGGGGTTCAACCAGTACATCATCCAGCGCGCACTTGCCGCCAAGTCGCTGGACGAGGCGCAGAAGGGCGTGCTGTTCGCGTCGTTCATCAAGCTCATCATGCCGATCATCATCGTCCTGCCCGGGATCGCCGCGGTTGTACTGGCGCCGAACCTCGCCAAGCCGGACGAAGCCTATCCGACGATGATGCGGCTGTTGCCGACCGGCCTGCTCGGCCTCGTCTTCGCGGCGCTCATCGCGGCGATCATCGCGTCGACCGCATCGAAGATCAATTCCATCGCCACGATCTTCACGCTCGACGTGTGGGCGAAGATGAAGCGGCAGCGCAGCGCCGCGGAGGACGGTACCGGCGCCGACGACCGCAAGCTGGTGCTGGTCGGCCGGATCGCCGCAGCGGTGGCAATCCTGATCGCGATCCTGACCGCACGGCCGCTGCTCGGCGCGTCGGATCAGGCGTTCCAGTTCATCCAGGAGTTCACCGGCTTCTTCACACCCGGCATCACCGTCATCTTCCTGCTCGGCCTGTTCTGGAAGCGTGCGAACGAGGCTGGCGCGCTGGCGGCGGCGATCGCCTCCGTGGTGCTGTCGTGGCTGTTGAAGGTGGCGATGCCAACGCTGCCGTTCATGGACCGGATGGGCGTGGTGTTCCTCGCCGCGCTGGCGCTGGCCGTGGTCGCATCGCTCGTCATCCCGACGCGACGGGCCGCCGACACGATCGATACGGGTGACGTGCGCTACGCCACCAGTTCGGGGTTCAACGTCGGCGCGATCGGCGTCGTGCTGATCCTGATCGTCCTCTATGCGACCTTCTGGTGAGGCTGGGCGCATGACCGACATTTCCTTCATCGCCGTCGACTGGGGTACCACCAACCGCCGCGCCTATGCCATCGACGCGAACGGCGCGGTGTTGCGGACCGAGCGGGACGGCGACGGTATTCTCGCGGTGCCGGCGGGCGGCTTTCCCGACGCCGCCGCCGCGATCCGCGGACGTTTCGATAGCGACGCGCCGATGCTGCTCGCCGGGATGGTGGGATCGAACCGCGGCTGGGTCGACGCCGGCTATGTCCCCTGCACCGCCACACTGGATGCAGTCGCCGCCGCGACGGTCGTCGCCGGCGACGGCATCCGCATCGTGCCGGGCGTCAGCCGCAGCGCCGATGGGCGCGGCGACGTGATGCGCGGCGAGGAGGTGCAGTTGTTCGGCGCGGTCGCCGCCGGACTGGCACCCGGCGACGCGCTGCTCTGCCAGCCGGGTACGCATTGCAAATGGGCGTGGATGGCGGCAGGCGCGATCGCCGACTTCACCACCGCGATGACGGGGGAGTTGTTCTCGCTGTTGAAGGCGCACAGCCTGATCGGCGCGGACATGGCCGCGGGCGACGTGGCGGACGGCGACGCATTCCGCGCCGGTGTCGAGGATGCCCGCACGCGCGACCTGCCTGCCGCACTGTTCGGCGTTCGCGCGTCGGGCATCCTCGGGCTGCACGCGCGCGAGGACGCCGCCAGCTACGTCAGCGGCCTGCTGATCGGCAGCGACTGTCATGCGCGGCTCAGGGGCGATGCGCGCGACGTCTATTTGCTTGCCGATCCGGTGCTCGGCGCGCTCTACGCCACCGCCATCGACATCGCGGGGGGCCGTGCCCATCTGATCGACAGCCATGCCGCGTTCGTCGCCGGCATAACACGTATTCACGCCCGTATTCGCCAGGACCCGATCTGATGGACTTCGCCCCCGCCTTTGCCGCCTGCCCGCTCGTCGCGATCCTGCGCGGTGTGCGCCCCGACGAGGTCGAGGCGATCGGCGGCGTGCTGGTGGAGGCGGGCTTCACGCTGATCGAGGTGCCGCTGAACTCGCCCGATCCGTTCACGAGCATCGCGGCGCTGGCGAAGCGGCACGGCGAGCGGGCTATGATCGGCGCGGGCACGGTGCTGACGGTCGAGGACGTGGCCCGCGTTCAGGATGCGGGGGGACGGATGATCATCTCCCCCAACACCAACCCCGACGTCATCCGCGCGACGGCAGCAAAGGGCATGGCCTCGCTGCCCGGCTATTTCACACCATCCGAGGGATTCGCCGCGCTGGCAGCGGGCGCGACCGCGCTGAAGCTGTTCCCGGCGGAGGCGGCCAGCCCCGGCGTGTTGAAGGCGCAGCGCGCGGTTTTGCCGAAGGATGTGCCGATGCTGGTCGTCGGCGGTGTCGCGCCGGATACGATGACGCCGTGGCTGGCCGCAGGGGCGAACGGCTTCGGCCTGGGTTCCGCGCTCTACAAGGTGGGCGACGATGCGGCAAAGGTCGGCGCGGCGGCCAAGGCGTTCGTGGCGGCGATCAACGCCGCGCGCTGAGCGCGCCCGTTCACCCCCGATACCGCAGCGTCGGCAAGCCGCGGACGCCCGGATCGACCTCGAACAGCGCGCCGCCCGCTGCTTCGTCGACACCGTCGCCCGACGACGTGACGAACATCCGGTCGAGGTTCGGCCCGGCAAAGGTGCAGCTGGTAATCTGAGACGCGGGCAGCGCGATGCTGCGGTCGCGTTTTCCCTCCGGCGTGAAGCGCGTGACGCAGGACCCGCCCCAGCAGCCGACCCACAGCCCACCCTCGGCATCGAAGGTCATGCCGTCCGGGCTGCCCCAGGCGTCCTCGAACACGATGAACGGCGTGCGGGGACCCAGCGAGCCGTCGTCGTTCACCGGATAGCGGAAGATGGTGCCGAGCGCGGTGTCGGTGTGGAGCAGGAACGACCCGTCCGCCGCGATCGCGGGGCCGTTGGCAATCGTGTAATCGTCATCCACGCGCGTCGCAGTGCCGTCGGTGTCGAGGCGGTAGAAGCTGCCGCTCGGCCGGTCGCAGGTGAAGGGCATCGACCCGGCCCAGATGCGGCCCTGCGCATCCGCCTTGGCATCGTTGAAGCGATTGCCTTCGCGATCGTCCTCCGGCGCGGCGATCGGCTGCACCGTCACCGGATCGAGCGTCAGCGCGACGAAGCGGCGGCCGACACCTGCGACGAAGCCAGGTCTATCCTCGCGCTCCACGACCCAGCCGATCGTGTCGGGCATCTCCCAACTCGTCACCGCATCGCTGGCGAGATCGAGGCGGCTCAGCCGCTGGCCGAGGATGTCGACCCAATACAGCGCATTCTCCCGCGCCGACCAGGTCGGGCCCTCTCCCAGCCGGTCGCTTCGGTCGCGGGTGATGATGAGCAAACGGGGGGCCGGGGTGGTCATATCCGTCTCCTGATCGTCGCCAGCGCCATAGCCTAGCGGCGATTAGTCATACAAGATCGGTCATGACCGATCCGCAAGGCGGACTTGGCAGCCCTGAACAATCCCGTCGAGCAGTCGACCTCAACGAGATGCAAAATAGGAATATCGCGGCAGTCGACATGTCCGGGGAACTCCCGGAAAGGGCGCGGTGTCTTCCGACACGCGCGCCATTCCATGTCACATCAATACCGAACGCGAATGCTGCCTTGCACCGTTCGCGCCTGAAGCCGCACACCACTGCCGAGCAGGTTTTCCTTACCGAAATATTGGTATGCATTGTTGTTGGTCAGGTTCGTGGCTTCGATCGAGAACGTGACCCACCGCTTCGGCGTGTAGTTTACTGCTACGTCGAGACGTTCCGTTGCGTCCGAGAACTGCGAATATTCCGGGTTTCCAAGATCAGCGCCGTTTCTATAAGGTGAACGATAATTATACGCGATCCGAGTGCTGAACATCGGCGTGGTGTAGAACAGTGCCGCGTTGGCAGTCCATTTGGAAACGCCGTTACCGTCGTAGGCGCCCGGAAATCCTTCCTCGAACGGCAGGACCTGCCGCGCCTTGATCATATAGGTGCCGTTCAACGAAGCGCCGAAATTGGCCAGGGCGCCAGGCAAGAAGTCAAAAAACGCCTGCGCCTGTCCCTCGGTGCCGATGAATTCCCCAGCTCCGCCATTCCGGTTGGTCCGCAAGAATCCGGACCGACCCGGCTGGCCGTAACGACCCAGATCCAGAATCGGTTCACGATCATAATAGAGGAATCCGGTCGCCTTTTTATAGAAGCCGGCAAGGCTGAGGATGCCCCCGCGGCCGAAATAGTTTTCAAGGCTCACGTTATACGAACGCTCCCGCTGCGCCCTGAGGTCCGGATTGCCGGCATCGACCGTTGGCGGATTGTCATTCGGGTTGATGAAGTAGGATGGACTCAACGCACCGAAGCCAGCGCGCTGGATATTCGTCGTATAGGAGAGACGCATCTGCGTTCTGTCGGTGAAGTGAACAGTCGCAGTCACGGAGGGCAGGAGATCAACGAAGTTTCCACGTGCAAATGCAGCCCGGTTGACGTCATTCTCTACGATTTGGCCGTTCACGGTGCGCCGAATTCTTTCCGTAGCAGTGCTGCGGTTCGTGCCGAAATTGTTGACGTACCGCAGGCCTATCGTGCCGTCGATCGGAAATCCTAGTTTAAAACCATAGTTGATCTGACCGTAGATTGCGAAGTTGTTTTCACGGCTGGCAAACTGTTGCCCCAATTGGCCTTGTGGGAAAACCGTGGCAAATTGGGCGCCTCCCTGACCTGGTACGGCCTGCTGAAGATAGGTACGGATGTCAGCGATCCTGTCGTAAAGCACCTTGCCCGGAATCGCTGCCCATTGCTGTGCTCCCCTGATGGGTGGCCCGATCGGGCGAGCGGACTCGGCCCCCGGCAAAGCCGCCAGGGGAGCGAAAAACTCCTCGCCCCCTATCACTATTCTCGGAAACGCATCACGAAAGCCAAAGCTGTTTGCTACCTCGCGGCGATTGGCGCGCATTCCGGCCTGGAACGTACGAAGAAAGCCGGTCTCGCTGAATTTCAGGGTCAGATCGACCTGAGCCTGATATTCCTTGTTGTGATCGCTGCCGCGAAGATCCTGGAAACGCTCCAGTCCCAGATCGTTGATATTGGTCGGATCGATCCCTTCTAGGGTAATCGTCGGCACCGAATACCCGCCGACATTGCTGGCGAAATCGACCGTAGTCCGCTCCAATAGCGGAGGGCGGGGCAGGTTCTGGATGTTGTAGTTTCCGGAGTTGCTCCAGCTATGCAAGATGCTCGATGTGATGTCGGCGCGATCGCTCGTCCATCTCATCTCCCCGTTGATCTGGTAGAAACTGTTTTGGCTTCTGATGTAAAGATTGTCGATCCCGACGGCGATCGAGCCCGGTCGGTTCGAGATCATCGTCACCTTATCGACCGTTCGGCCGTCCGGCCTGATCGAGATGTCGGTAAGAGTCTCACCATATCCGCCTGTGATGGCGTAATATCGGTTGAGCTCGCGGCGTTCGCGTGAGCCCGTGTAGAGTCCTTCGACAACGAAACTGAGATTGGAGGAGGGTGCCCATTGAAATGCGGCGTTGAGCGATGGGCGATCCACATATCCGATGTCAATGCCTGACCGCGCCGCGAATGGAACGATGATGTTGCGCAAATTGGCCGGCAGCCGGGCGCGTGACGAGTTGGAATCGACCGTTCCGGTTTCGTCGTCACCGCAACATACCCTTGACGGCGACTCGCTCTGGATGAACGTCTCCAGATAATTCTGGCGGGTGAAGGAGCCGTTGACCAGAAAGCCCATATCGCCGATCCCGGTTTCCGCTCGATAGGCTACCAAGGCGCTCAGGAAGGGACCAGCCTTCTTGGCGATATTGTCATACAGGCCGCGCGCGCTGCCCGCGAGCGTCAATCCCTTGCTGAGGTCGAGGGGCCGGCGCAGTTCGATGTTCACCGTACCGGAGATGCTGCCTTCCACCTGATCCGCCGTGCGCGTCTTGAATACGTCGACGGCCTTGATGAGCTCGGCCGGAACGTCGGCAAGGCTGATCGATCGGGCGGTGCCCAGATTGGCGTTGTTGCCGTTGACCGTTGTCTGAACGCCGCCCAGACCGCGGATCAACACTTCCTGCCCCTGCCCCCGTTCCCGGGTGATCTGAACCCCGGGAATTCGAGCAATGGCATCGACGACGTTGTTGTCCGGCAATTTGCCGACGTCTTCCGAGACGACGGAGTCCACGATCTGCTTCGCATTGCGCTTTTTATTGACTGCGCTGGTGATGCTGCCCCGAATACCGACGACGATGATTTCATTCTTGGCCGCCTCCTCCTCCTCCTCGGTTTCTGCCGTGCTATCGGATGAGACTGCCGACTGACTGCGAGACGCGTCTCCGGATTGTCGCTGTCTGACCGAATCGTCTTGAGCGTGCACGCTGCTCGTACCGAACACGAGCGCCATGACCCCACAAGTCATGGATAGATATGCCTTTGTCATACAGCCCCCCACATACCCATATTATATGGTATAATATCGAGCATATCGGCTTGCAGAGGCTATTCAATATAAAAGTGCGTTTCTCATCAGAAAACTTGACGAAGATTTTCTGAAGACGCGCAGCAGCAGTTTGCTGCTGCTCCGCCGACGGAGCGGCGCCCGCGGTATGGTCCGGGTAGATAGTTGGTGCATCGTGGTTTCCGCCATTGCTGGCCAAGGTGGAGCGAAGCGGAACCGGAGGCCGACAATGGCGGTGTGGCCGCTTCCCGGGCCGGCGAGCGGTAGCCCCAGGCTACTGTGTGGGCGCTCGGCGTGTAGTGCCGCCGCCAAGCTTGAATCAGCACCTAGCCTCGACGAGGCTGTAGACGATCTCGCGGCCTTCCTCGATCCAGACTGTCATAGTCAATGGATCACTCAGACGGGGGCAGCTCATATGAGCGCGAAGGTGCTTGTGTCGGATGATCCATAGGCGGAAAATAGCTCATGCAACCGACGAGGATATGGATTGATACGTCTTGTATCGAAGCAAGCGGAAAGTGGAGCGGCTAACAGCGCGCTTTGGTTAACGCTCCGAGAAGGACCGGGACAAAGTCTCCGTCAGGGGATCTAGCATGTACTGGAGTGCGCTTCGCTTTTGAAGCGTGACAGTTACCTGCACGGGTACGCCGGCGCGGATACCGGTGTCCGCGCCCCGCGCCGCTCGCAACATGGCCACCTGATCGTCGGGTATGACGATCGTGGCGGTGAACTGGCTGAGCCCGGTGCGATCGTCGCGGACGCTATCGGCCGACACCGTCCGGACCACGCCCATCAGGATCGGCAGGTCGCGGTCGTGCAGCGACAGAAACTTTACTTCCGCCGGCTTGCCGGACACCACACCGTCGATATCCTCCGGCGCGAAGGTCGCGCGAACCTCCAGCGGGGCGGCATCAGGTACGATGTCGAGGATCGGCTGTCCGGCCGCGATCACACCGCCCGCGGAATGCACCCTGAGGTCGACGACGCGCCCCGACACCGGCGCACGGACGATCGTCCGCTCCACCTGCTCCTTTGCGGCGATCCACTTGGGGAGCGCATCATTGAGCTGAAACTGCGTCTCACGGAGCATCTTCGCGTTTTCGTCGACGAGCTGCCGACGGGCCTGGGCGACCTGATCGCGCGTACCCGCGACCTGGGCGCGAGACGCGGCGGCCCGTGCGATTAGATCCGCGTTGCTGCCGTCCAGTGCCGCCATGTTTCGTTCGAGCGCACGGACGGTATTGCGCGAAACATCCCCGCTCTCGGCGAGGCGGCGCGTGCTTTCCATTTGCGCCTGCAAGGATTCTCGTTGCTCCGCCGTCGATGCGGACTGCGCCTCGAAGCCTTGGATCTGCCTCGCAAGTTGATCACGTTCGGATCGCAGTATACCGTAGCGAGACGACAAAAGATTACGCTGCGCCTGGGATTGTGCGAGCTGAAGCCGCTTGGCCGCGTCCACCAGCAACCGGTCCGCGCCCTCGACTTGCGCGAATTCCTTGGGCCAACGGATCGTCCCGCCGGTCACCTCCGCTTCGAGCCGCGCCCGTTGTGCCTGGAGATCGATTACCGCTCCTGCGAGCGCGCGTTCCGTCGCGGCGACTTCGGACCCCGATAGCCGGACCAGGGCATCGCCGGCGCGTACGCGCTGCCCGTCCCTGACCAGCACCTGCTCTACATCTCCGCCGTAGCGGTGCTGGATCACCTGCCGATTGCCGGCAACGACAACCTGACCGCCGCCGAAAGCCGCTGCGTCCAGTCGCGCCATGGCGGCCCAGCCCAGAAAGACGACGAAGAACAGAATCGCGACACCGCTGCCGACGATCAGCGCCCGCCGCGGGGAGTCGTCAAGATCGTTGACATCGCCGAACCGCCCGTGCGCCGGGGCCACCGCGATCATGCTCCGACCTCCGCCACTACCTTGGGCTCCTGCTGCGGCGCTGAAACACCTTGCGCAGATTGCCCGGCCATCGCCTCGGCGCGGCTCTTGAAGAACTCTACCTCGCCATCGCGAAGCAGCAGGATATGGTCGGCAACTTGCAACAGGCCGGTGCGATGCGTCGAAACGATCGTCGTGATGCCGTTCGCCTTTGCATGCGCCAGGACACCCGCCAACATCACCTCGCCATTCGTGTCGAGATGAGCGTTGGGCTCGTCGAGAAACAGGAAGCGGGGGCGCCCGAACAGGGCCCGCGCCAGCGCGACGAGTTGCCGCTGCCCGGCAGAGAGGCCGCCGCTCTCGCGGATCGATAGCATCGTGTCATATCCCTGCGGCAGACGTAGGATCATCTCGTGTGCGCCCGCGCGCCGTGCAGCGTCGATCACCGCGGCATCGATATCACCCGATGTTTCCGATCTACTGAACCGCGAAATGTTCGCGTGGACACTGGCGGGGAACAGCGTCGGTGTCTGCGGCATGTACCCCAGATATCCACCGAGAGCCTGCGCATCCCAATCCGACAACTTGGCACCGTCTATCCTGACCTCGCCCGCGTCAGGCCGTATCGCACCGACGAGCGCGCGTAACAGGGTCGACTTGCCTGCGCCGCTGGGTCCGACCAGCGCAACGACCTCCCCCGGTTTGGCAGAGAAGCTCACCGCCTTCAGTATCGCCTTGTCGCTGCCAGGTGCCCGAACAAAGACCCTTTCGACGTCGAGCAGGCCTTCCGGCGCCGGCAATGTCGTGGGCGGAGCCGCTGAGGAATTCAGGGTGAGGAACGTGGACAGGCCCTGGTACGCGGCACGTGCGCCGGTCACGTTCTTCCACGCGCCCAGTATCTGTTCCACCGGTTGAAGTGCCCGACCGACGAGCAACGACGCGGCGAAGATCGCGCCAGCCGATATGCTCTGCCGGATCGCCAACCAGGCGCCCAGCGCCAGAGCCAAAGATTGGAACAGCAACCGCAGGAATTTGGTAGTTGCAAGAAAGCCGCCCGATGTCCTGGCGACCAGGCCCTGATCGGCCACCACGCTCGCGCGCTCCGACAGATGCCGGGCGACCAGAGCGTCGCGCATGCCCAGCGCACGTCCGACCTCCGCTGTCGCGATGGAGTAATCCTGCGAACGCGTGAGCACGCCCGCGCCCGCGGTGGACGCCGCGATTCCCGACCGCGTCGCACGCTCGCCGAGGAATGCCACAAGACTCAGCAACACCAGCGCGGCCACCGCCAGTAAACCGATCCATGCGTGCAACAGAAAACAAACGATCAGATACACCGGAGTCCAGGGTGCATCGAACACGGCCACCACGGCCGGTCCGACCAATGTTCCCCGCACGGTGTCGAAATTGCGGAGCGCCGTCATCCGGTCGGAGACCGTCGCCCGATTGGCATCGAGAATGCGGTGGAGGATCGCAGGAGCGGCCAGCTTCTCCAGCCGAACGCTGGCACGCAACAGCAAGCGCATGCGCACTAGGTCCAGCACCGCGAACACCGCCAACGTCACGATCAACACCAGGATCAAAGCCAGCAGCGTGGCTCCACCGCGGGTGGGGACGACGCGGTCGTAGACCTGCAGCATGAAGATGGATGGTGCCAGGTAGAGGATATTGACCAGGCCGCTGAACAACGCCGCGGCCCACAGATGCCGCCGCGCCGCGCGTAAGGCATGGGACAGGGGATTGGGAGCAGCGTTGTCGGACATCGGGGCTTTCCGGTCGTAGAACATGCGCCCGGCCGTTTCGGGCCGGGCGCATGCATGATCGTGGCAGGTCAGGCGAAGCGGACGGTCCGCCGGTTCGCGGTGCGACGCCGCGCCGCAAAGCCTACCGCGCCGAAGCCGCCGATCATCATCGCCCATGTGGCAGGCTCCGGCACGGCGGCCATGCCCGGCGTGATCGTCAGCGTCACGACGGACTGATCAATGTCCGATGCCAGCGTGTAGACGCCGGTCAGCAGCGTCGGCATCGCGGTCGTTCCGCTGAACAATTGCGAGCCCAGAAAGCCGCGGAAATCGTCATCGGGAAGTTGGATCGTCAGACCTCCATCCCAGGCGGTCGTATTGAACGTCACGGACCGCGCGATCTGCGTCACGCCACCAAAGGTGCCGGGCGTGTCGAGAATCGTGAAATAGCCCGCGGCGACCTCGGCGGGCGGCATCAGATCGTCGGTATCGACCGAAAAGCTCGCCTGATAGGCTCCCGTGATCTGGAACAGGAACGTTGCGGCATCGGCCGGTGTCGCGGCGAGGGCAATTGGGGCGGCCATCATCATCCATGCGGTCTTACGGTTCATTGTACTATCTCCCTCTTGGTGGTGCTGGATTGCGGCAAGTCGGGTAGGTCGCTGGCAAGCGGCCCCCCCGGCGCTGCGGCTGTCGTCGCCAGCATCTGCGGCGTCGGCACCGGCGCGGGCACGGGTGCGTCGCGGCTCCGGCCGCTGGGTACCGACAGCTTGTCGTAGGCGCGGACGAACGGCACGTAGGGGCCGATCTGCGAGCGACGCTGCTGCACGAGATTGTTCGTGGGATCATAGGGGGTGACGCCCCAGACCAGCGCATCCGCGCGAAGGCGGCCGATGAACGCCAGCAACGTCGCCTGGCCGAGATACTGGCCATATCGCGCGTTCACGACGAGAACCTGTGCGTTGAGCAGCCGCTGTTCGGAGTCGATCACCTCGAAGTTGGAGCGCAGCCCTTCTCCGAAACCACGACGGACGCCCGTCGCCGCGGCCTCTGCCGCCTGGATCGCAGCCATGCCGGCGCTCAACTGTTCCTGCGCGGTGACGGTCTGGTTCCAGGCATTGAGGATGCCGGCGGCAATGCTTCGGCGTGCATCCTCGATCTGGAAGCCGGCCGATTGCTGCGCCGCGATCGCTGCACGGACGCGTGATCCCACTACGCCCTGGGTCAGGATCGGCAGCGTGAACGTCACGCCCCCTCCGACGTTGCTGCCCAGATCACGGGACTGGAAGCCCAGCGGATTGACGTAGCCGAACGACCCCTGCGCCGCGATCGTCGGGTTGCGTTCGGCCCGGGCGGCGGCGATCCTGTGCCGGCTCGCCTTCTCCGCCAGCTTCGCCTGCCACAGCACGGGGCTGTCGTCAGCCGCCAGCGTCTGCGCCTCTCCCGATGTCGCGGGCACGCCCGGGAGCGGCGGTTCGGTATCGAGTGCACCGGGATTGCGGCCGACCAGCGTGGCGAAGCGGGAGCGGCTCTGTTCCAGATTGGCCTTCGCCTGTGCCAGTGCCGCCCTGATGATGAAGAGCTGGGCCTGAGCCTGCGAGACGTCCGTCCGGGCAAGATCGCCCTCCCGTTCGCGCGACTGGTTCTGCCTTACCTGACGATCGTAACTTTCCACGGCCCGCAACTGGATCGCGATCAACTGCTGATCGCGACGGACGGATACGTAAGCGTCCACGACTTGCAGCAGCGTATTGTTCTCCAGCTCGCGCAGGCGTTCGCGACCCGACAGGACATCGGCCTCCGCGGCCGACACCTGCGCCGCGGTGCGTCCGCCGCTGGTCAACAGCTGATTGACGGTCAGCGCCACGCCGATCGTGCGCTGCTCGAACAGCGTGAACCCCTCGGTCGAGATGCCGCGTTGGCGACGCTCGTTGTAGTTGAGGTTGCCGGCGATCTGCGCGCCCAGGCGATAGGGACTCAGCGCCTCGATCACGGTTTCGTCCAGCGCCCGCAACTCGGCGCGCTGGGCCTGCAGCCTGGGATTGCTGCGATAGGCATCGACGATCGCATCGGCCAGTGTTTCGCCGGAGGCGGTCGTTGGCCCTGCCAGCAGCAGCAACGACGCGACCAGCCGCCCACCGCGCCCGCGCGATGCGACCGGTTGAACCCGGCTGGCGCTACCGAAAGCAAGGCGCCGCCGATGGGCGAACGTCGTGCGTCGATCGCCTATGCTGAGCAGGGTCGCCAAGGGCACAGACTCCGATGTCAAGAAAAGGACCGGGGCGGCGTGGCGCCGCCCCGGTCGGCCGGATCAGGCCAGGGTCAGCGCGCCCGTCGACATGGCGTCGCCCATCGTGTCGTACAGGTAGAAGGCTGCGTCCTGCATCTCGAACGTCGTACCGGCGCCGCTCGCACCCAGCGATGCGGCGAACGCTCCAGGCAGTGCGCCGGCATCGCTGCTCACGGAGCCGGTCTGGACCGACGCCATCTCCATCACGCGACCATCGGTGAAGCCGTCCGTCCCGGCGGAGACGAAGTCGTACCACCAGTAGCCGCTGGACCGACCGGCTGCGCGCAGTACCGCGCCGCCCTCTCCGACGAGTTCCGCGGTGTCGCCGCGAAGGCTGTTGTCGAGCAGCAGCAAGGCGTTGGAACCGACCGTGATGAGACCCGTCACATCCGCACCGCGCAGCTGCTTGGTCGTCGCGATCCGGTCGCCCCCGCTCCAGTCGAGGATCTGGTCGAAACCGCTGATCCCGGCCGTATCGAACGCGAAGACATCGGTGCCCGCACCGCCGAACAGCCTGTCGTTGCCGGCCCCGCCGTTCAGCCAGTCGGCACCGCGCATGCCGTACAGCCTGTTGTCCAGCCCGTTGCCGGTCAGGCGATCGGCGCCGTCGCCGGTCACCACATTCTCGATCCGGCTGTTCGCCGCGATCGTGAAGGCATCCTGCGTGCCGAAGCGGGTCGTTGCGCCCTCGACCAGCGACACGTCGATGTTCGCCGCCACCGCCGCAGCGTTGATCCAGTCGTTGCCACCGTTCGTGTCGGACAGCGTGCGACGGGCCCCCTCTCCGGCGATGGCCGCCATCGTGAAGAACTCGCTGGTATAGCTATGCACGTCGTCACGCGACGCGCCTGCGCCGAACATGTCCATCGTCAGGCTGTTGATCGTCAGGCGGGTGTCGTTGAGCCCGAAGAACGAGGGCCTCGCGTCGAAGTCGAGATTCATGAACTGAAGCGTCCATTCACCCTGCGTTGCGACGCCCCGGAATCCCGAGAATCCGAACGTGAACTCCTGATCCGGAGAGTTCCGGTCGACTTGCGCCAATTGACCCGTCTGGGCCGTGAAGGCGGTCGTGCCGTCCGGTGCGACGAGTGCGATCTGGCTGATGAACATCTGCGCGAAGGCAGATCCCAACAATTGGTTCTCGTTGCCGTAGACGTCCACCGGCATCCTGAAATTGAGCGTCAGGTCGATATGCTCGACATCCACGTTCTGGCCGACCGCGAAATTGAACCTGACGGGCTCTTCCAGGAAGCCGCCGGCGAACTGTCCGGGAGCGGCACTGTTGAAATTGACCGAGCCGTTCGACGTCAACCCGACGGGAACCACGCCCGTGGAAACCGAGACCTCGTTCGCGGATGTCCCGGCCGCTCCGAACAGCGACCACACTTCGGCCATCCGCACCGCGTTATAGGCATCGACCGCGCCATAGCCATAGTCGTTGCTGTAGTGCATCGCACCGCCGTTCCAGCCCGCGGCATCGCCGGCGAGCTGGAAAGACCGTTCGTTCAGGACGCTCCGTGCCGTGCTCGAACCGGACTGAAAGTTGATGGCGACGGGTCCGGTTTCGAACGCCACCGGCAGCTTGGCCGAGGCCGCGAGAATGTTCCTGACGTCGCGCCAGCCGAGATCGTCGTTGGCGTCGAGCATCAATGCCACGACACCGGTGACGATCGGCGTCGCGCCCGACGTACCGCCGAACTGATTGGTATAGTCGGCTGCGCCCTGCGGATCGAAGGAGGTATTGTAGCCGGCCTCGCCGAGCAGGTCCGTCGTGACGAGACCGGTGCCACCGATTATTGCGCTATCGCTGGACGGCGCCGCGACGAGGAGGTGCGGTCCGTGGTTGCTGTAACTCGATGCCGCACCATCGGCCTCTCGATAGGCGGACACCGCGATAGTGTGGCGATCGGTCTTCCAGCCATCGTTCTGGCCATCGTCCGGCGTGTTGCCCGCGGCAGCGACGATAATCGTTCCAAGCCCGGCTCGACCCGTCTCGGCGGCCATCTCCGCGGCCTGCGCGAGAGCGTTCTGGGCCGTTCCCACGACGCCGCGCGAATTGGACGACCTGATAAGCGGGTTGTATGAACCCCAGCTATGGTTGGTGACGTCATACCGGTTCATCTGGGACATGGCATCGAAGAACGACGCGCCGCCATTCACATAGAGGGGGCTGTCGGGATCGAAGATGTTCACGCTGGTGAGCGAGGCGTTGAATGCGACACCGACGCCACCGCGACCGTTGAGGGCAGCACCGATCAGGCCGGCAACCGAGGTGCCGTGCGGCCCCGGAACCTCGTTGCCACCGATCGTGACGCCGTCGATGACGACATGACGCGATGAATCGTAATTGGCGCTCAAGTCCCAATGCGTGCTCTGCACACCTTCGTCATAGATGCCGACGCTGACGCCGCGACCGGTAAATTCCTGCCATACCGGAAGGATATCGCCGAGCCGGGTCAGGTGCCACTGGCGCAGGGTTTCAGCATTCGTAGCGGGCACATAGAAGTCGAACGCCGTGGTGACTGCAAGGCCGGTCCTGACGTCGTAAGCCTTTCCTGTCGGCGGCGCGGCTACCGCTGCTGCGACGTTCGCATCGGCAGCAAATCCAAGCGTCGCGTTCGCCGCCGTGAAGTTCGAACTATAGCCCATCGTCGTATAACCTCCCTGAATAGATGACAGCCAATGTCGGACGATCATGGAAACTCGGTCCCGATGACTTTGGGGCGCGCCGATCCCCGGCCCGGCACGTTGCGGACACGGCTCTACGGTCAAATTTCGGCATGCCGTCCGATCGATGCGCATCTCCCGACGCGCGACGATTATGGCCAGCGGATGTATGTTTTCCCGAACTTGTCACTCCAGCGATACGGCCGCTGCTACGGCTGCGTGATCGATGAACCTCCACTACCCTCCCGACGCGATTACTGCGCTGATTAGGGGTGAAAGCCATTTTTGAGTCAAGGGCCAGGGCGCGCCGTACAGGCTCAATGCCAATCTAGTTTTCGTACTGACTCTGCCTGCCAAATAAGTCTATATATTATAGATGGTTAGGTCAGGCGAGAATTCACCTCACTCCAAGTGCGGGTTCGAATTGTTTTTCGCAAATTCAATGGCCTAATTACCGGTTATCTACACGGCGACACAATGTAATATTCTAACATCCTGTAGCGTAATCAATTGCCCAGTTTTGGAACAGCGTTAAAACTTTATTGTTAATGACTAAAGTGAAATTATTTTCGTTTGGCTTTTTGGGGTGCATCTGCCCAAGAGAGCTGCCCCTTCTGAGTGGTTCATCGACGATAGCGGTCTGGATCGAGTAAGGGACGACGAACGCCTGCCAGGAAGCACAAGCCTGAGGAGATTACCGGCACGCTGCGCGAGGTTGAGATCATGCTGGGTCAGGGCGGCACGACCGCCGAGGCCGGTCGGCGCATCGCGGTCAGCGATGCAGACCTGCTATCACTGGCGCAAGGAGTAGGGTGGCTTGGAGACGGATCAGGCTCGGCGCGCATGAAGGATCTGTAGAAGGAGAACCCTTCGACAAGCTCAGGAGAGCCCTCCGGCTGCGCCGCGCGATCTCGGACCTGACGCTGGACAATCTCATCCTGCGCTAGGCGGCGCGGGGAAACTTCTGAGCCCCGCAGGGCGTCGTCGGTGCATCGATCAGGTGAAAGAGGTGCTCAGCGAGCCGGTCCGGTACGACAAGCGCCGCTACCGGCGCCGCAGACGCATCGAGATCATGTTCGGCCGCCTCAAGGACTGGCGCCGGGTCGACACCCGCTACGACCGCTGCCCATCGCCTTCTTCTCCGCCATCGCCCCCGCTGCGACCGTCATCTTTTGGCTATGATCAACGAGTCCTGACCCTAGGCGCCCTGACGGCCACAGCTCGGGCCAATCGTAATTTTGTATGTCGCTCGTCGATCACGATCACAGGGTCGGGGACGACGCGGCGTATGTCGTGGATGCCAACCTTCAACTGCCGGAGTTCGATACGAAAGCGATCGCAGATGGGTGTATCGTCGCCGTGCTCGAGCCTCTGCAAAAGCGAGAGTTCGACGGACAGGGCGGAAGGGCACTAAAAACCTCTGCAAGACAAAAAAGCCGACATTCTGTTGAGTGCTGCATGCGGAACCTGTTTCGAACGCTGCGATACTTACCGATGCCGATGTAACTGGCAGGCAAATGATTATCGTGAACGCTGTTCAGTATTGACGTGACCCCCGCCTTTCATCCAGCGGCAACCAGAAACCGACCGTCGTTGTTGCGCAAGAGCGCGGGTGAAGTAACGGCCGGGTTTAAGCCCGGCCGTTGTTTTTCGAATTGTGCGGCGAACGCCGCTGGTGTGGCATAGCCGAGCGAGGAGTGCGGTCGCTTTGTGTCGTAATCATCGATTCAGCGCGAGGATCGAGCGCGCTTGGCGGACCGTGAAGAACAGCATCTCGTTGAGCATTTCGTCGCGCATGCGACCATTGAAGATTTCGGCGAACGTTCTGCGTCGGATTGCATGGTGCGCTATAGTGCCACTCAACGCCGGTATCGCCCGACCATGCGAGCACTGCGTTCGAGGTCAGTTCGGTCCCGTTGTCACTGAAGATCATCCTGGGGGCGATCAGGTCGGCCAGTTCTCGCCCCACCCGCTTGCCCGAGATCGACGTATCCAGCACCGCCCGCAAGCACTCGCGCGTCACGTCGTCGACGATGTTGAGGATGCGAAACCGCCGCCCCGTGGTCATCTGATCATGGACGAAGTCCAGGCTCCAGCGCTGGTTGAGTAGCGCGAGCACGCGCGCTGGTGCCCGCGCACCGACGGCGCGCTTTCTTCCCTTCGGCGACGCACCGTCAGACCTTCCTCACGGTAGAGCCGCTGGGCCTTCTTGCGGTTGATCGCGATGCCGTCCCGTCGCAGCAGGATGTGCAGACGCCGATAGCCGAACCGTCGGCGCCACTGCGCCAGCGTACGCAAACGCGACCGCAGGTCGCCATCCTCTCCTTGGCACGAGCGATATCGCATGCTTGTGCGATCCGCTCCGACAACCATACACGCCCGCCGCTCGCTCATACCCAGCGCCGTCTGGAGATGCGCGACCGCCTCCCGCTTCGCGGCGGGCGTCACCATTTTTTTGACAGCAGGTCCTTCAGACCTGCGTTGTCAAGCATCGTCTCCGCCAGCAACCGTTTGAGCCGGGCGTTCTCCACTTCAAGCGCCCGCAGACGCTTTGCGTCGGACACCTCGAGGCCACCGAACTTCGCCTTCCACGCACAGTAGGTCGCGCTCGGCATCCCGTGCTTGCGGCACACCTCCGTCACCACCGCACCTGCCTCGGCCTCCTTCAGGACGCCGATGATCTGCTCTTCCGGAAATGGCTTCCGCTCCATTCCGTCCATTCCTTCCAGGGCCGGTCTCTAGGTCCAGGCGGATGAAGAAACGGGGGTCACGTCACGCCCTCCTCGACTAGGCGGTCGTCATACCCTTTCGACGTTAGCACCGTCAGCGTTCGCCGCCCTTCGATCCTAGCGTAGGTAAACTTCACTTTCGTGCGGTGACTCTAGATACGACAAGCGCCGCTGCCGACGTCGCGGCCGTATCGAGATCATGTTTGGTCGCCTCAAAGACTGGCGTCGGGTCGCCGCCCGCTACGATCGCTGCCCTGCCGCCTTCTTCTCCAACATTATCCTCGCAGGCACTGTCATCTTCTAGCTGTGATCAACGAGTCCTGACCTATGTCACAAATATCGTCGCCCCGACGATGTCAAAAGGCGAAGTCTAGCGCACCACGTAGCCTTCTATCAAAGCTGTGTTGATCAGCTCTGCAGCACGATCATGGTTCTCCTCAACACCACGTCCAAGCCGATACAGCATTCCCAACCGATATTTCGCCTCAGCTAACCCGGTCTGGTCGGGACCGATCCGGACGGCCACAACTTGACCCCGCGACTGCCCCACAGGTGGTGAGTAGACGTATGTCGTGCCTGATACTTGGGCGCCTGCCCTCCTGTACAGGTCGGCGGCGCGCGTGTAGTTCTGCTCCAAGTCACTGCCGAATTCGTAAGCTTTTCCAAGCTCAAGTTGAGCAATCTTGTCACCGCGCTCAGCCCGGCACTGTAGTGCGGCGACTCCAAAGTCAGGACAAGCCGGGGTTGTCACGCAGCTGGCGAGTAAGGCCAAGGGCAAGACCCAGACCTCCCTCATCAAACTACAGGGCCGCTGGTACCGTGAACGGTGACCTTGTCCTTGCGTCCAGTCGTCGGATCGATCCTGTGCAGACTAAACCGCTCGCCGGCGAACGGACCCGATATCAGATCGGCAAGCATGATTTCGGCAAGCTTGTTTTCGGATGTCGCGAAGGGTGAGATCAGCTCGAGTAGCCATAGCCGGTCGCCCGAATTCCAGTCGGCACTCTCGAGCTGTACGCCTTGCTCTACCTTTGCCTCGGCGGCTTCCGACAGCCAGCCCCAAAGCGCAACCCCAAGCGGCATCTGCTCAAGCCCTGCGCGGCCCATGCCCGGCGGGAACGCATGCGGATCGATATGATCCAGCCCCGGCAACGGACCGAACCGGAACACCCGGAACTGCTCGTGCAGAAGCGCTGGCATCACCGACCATTCAAGGTCGGCGATCTTGAGCTGCTTGTGCGCAGGTGACTGGCTGAACAGCCAGGTTACCTGACCGAGAGCCTCGGCTACTGTCGCGGGGGCACCGTTGCAATCCATGGTACGCGCCTAAACCGCCGGCGCCAGTTGCGCCAGCAGGTGATCGACCGGAGCTGCCGCCGACAGAACGCCCATGCCGATCTCTCCGCCGCCTTGGAACGCCGCCATTGCCGCAATCAATCGATCCGCGCGCACATCTCCCGAGCGCGCCGTGATGGTCGCCACGCTCCGGGGTCCGTCGAGCGCAAGTGAGCCGGAGGCACTGAGCGACCCGGCCTGCCCCCTACGCAGGATCGCTGCTGCACGTGCTGTCGCTTCGGAGGGCGCAGCGGACGCGAACCGCGCCGGTGGTGCGCCTGCCGGGACATCGTCGACGGTTGGGGCGGACGATGGTAGCGGAGCGGGAGCGGCGGCGTGCGTAAGGACTTGTTCGCTCGGATGTTCCGCCGAAGCAGAGCGCTCGGATGCGCCCGGTCCGGTCGGCGGCGTCTGCGCCTTGGACCATTCAACCGGAGCGGGAGCAGTGGCGCCGATCGCGCGCGCGGTCGCGCCCGTCGACCGAGCGCTCGGCGTGGCGCTAGTTACGACTGGACGGTCGACCATCGGCGGCGCAGTCTCGTCACCCGGAAGCGATAGGGGAGTCGCTTTTGGCCCGCCCAGCTTACTGGCGAGCGGGCGCGATCGATCAACGCCGGCAAGAGCGATCTCTCCTTCCGCATCCCCTACGATTTCCGACATCGGATCAAGTTTGCCCTGACCCTTCTTGAGATCAGTTCCGCCCGTTTTGCCGCTGCCGGCGCCACTCGCGCGGTAGGCCAAGAAGACGTCGGCAACGTCCAGCGTTGATCCGTAACAGAGCCCAGTTAAGTATGCTTGTTGCCACCGGCGGGATCTCAAAGCGCGACCAGACCGTCCGCGCAGCACGGACAGATCACCATACCGGTCCAACTACTCCTCGCGTTCTGCGGCCACGGGCTGACAGACGCGAGCTTCGGGTCGATCTCGTGGCTGTTCAGCGACTCGCTGAAGCATAGGTACCGAATGGTTTCCAGCGCCTTCTGCAACGAGATCGCACTCACCGGGGTCAAGCGCATCACCGTGATTACCGACGCCTGCCGGGAAGCCCGCAAGAACCTAGAACTCATGCGGCTGGATTCCCCTCGCGGCGTGGTTGTCCAGGGCGAGCCGGCGGACAGCCCGGCCTTCGATTTGCTGGCCGCCTGCTAGGACGGGCAGCAGGGGCTACATGCTTGCCGACCCCGCCTCGAACGAGCCGGGCAAGTGCGTCTTCTCGGGCGTCAGCGCCGACGCGCTGTGGGGCGAGGAGGCGGCGGCCTTTAACGACGGAGGATTGATCACCACGGCGACACTCGCCGCCTGCGTCCGGGTGAGGACGAGCGCGCGGGCGGAGGAGTACCGGCTCAGGATAAGCCCGCCGTGCCTCGTCGACCCGGTCGATGCCGTGCTTTACGGCCGTCGTATCCCGCCGGATGGGCCGCCGGGCCTGCGCCTTGGCCAGCGGTGTCGACCGCGTCGCCGATGGGCGGGGCGCCGGATCAGGCCGCCGACCGAAGCGAGGCGGTCCGCAACTTCGACCTGCTCGTCAACGACGGGGCGTCAGGGACAGCGTGCTCGGCCTGGCGTTCGGCGAGCGCGCCGGGGCCGGAACGCCGCCGCGCGACCTGATCTCGCTCGATCCGAGGAGCGAGTCGATTTTGCAGGACGTCGAGCGCAAGGCCGCACCCGACAGGTCCGGCCGCCATGGTTGGCTACGCTGGCCCACGAGACCGCACGCGACCTAGCGGACGAGGTTTACCGCGCTTTCGCCGCTTAGCTGCCCACGCTAGCCGCGATGGGCGTGCGCGCACTGCTCAACCGGACCTTCGATCTCGCGGGCGCCGATGCCGGTGCGGACTTCGACACCAAGCTGCGCCAGCTGCGGGGGGCCGGGACTGTCGGGGAGGCCGAACTCGAGACGCTGCGGGTGATGACCGACGCCGGCAGCGCCGCCGGGCACAGGGGCTGGCGACCCGATCCGGATCAGCTCGACACCATCCTGGACGCCGCTGAGGCACTGCTGCACTGCGTGGCCGTGCAGCCAGCCCGGACGGCGAGACTCCGCGGGGCGGTGCCGCCACGCCCGACCCGGCAACGTCGGTGACTCGTCTCCTCAACCAAGGCATGGCAGGCGTGCAACCATGACCGACTGGACCGAACCCGGCGGCTGGCCGCTCCGCTCGCCCGCCTGGCGCGATGCGCTGGGCAACGAGAGCCAGGCGGCATACATGCTGGCTCTCAGTGAACGCCTGCGCAGCTAAGCGCTCCGCGGCGCGCGCCCCACGCCGGCGCTGCCGCTGGACCTCACCGATCCGACGCGGCTGCGCGTAATAATCCTCGCCCAGGATCCATATCCACGCGCGGGCAGGGCGACGGGCCTCGCGTTCGCCGTGTCCGAGGGCGACACGGGCGCCAATTCGTTCGGCAACATGCTCGAGGAGCTGTCGCCTGCACCCGCGCCAGCCGCCGACCTTCTAGCCTGTATCGACATTCAGGATTCCCAAACGGGTTCAAGGCTGATTCATTGGTATCCGTGTTGAGGGGCGGTGCAGGTGATGGGGATCAAGCGGTACGAGTTGAGCGAGGCGCAGTGGTCACGGGTTGCGGCGCTGGTTCCGGGCAAGGTGGCGGATCCCGGCCGGACGGGCGTGGATAACCGCTTGTTCGTGAACGGATGTGTATGGGTGCTGCGGTCTGGCGCACACTGGTGCGACCTGCCTGAGCGTTATGGCAAGTGGAAGACAGTGCACCAGCGCTTCAGCCGCTGGTGCCATGCCGCCGTCTGGGAACGGGTGATCGAGGCGCTGACGACCGACGGGAACAACCAGGATCTGATGATCGACAGCACCATCGTTCGCGCCCACCAGCAGGCACCGACTGGAAAAGGGGGGTAAGGATCAGGCGCTGGGGCGTTCCCGAGGCGGACTGACGACCAAGATCCACATGTTCGCCACTACGTTCGGCCGCCTCTTGCGGTTTCGCATCATGCCTGGGCAGGCCAGCGACATCGTCTCAGCTTCTGCCCTGCTCGAAGGCCGGCAGGCAAAGGCCGTTCTGGCTGACAAGGCGTATGACGGCAACGACTTACGTGCCCGGATCGCCGCCATGAAGGCTGAGGCGGTGATCCCGTCCAAGCGCAACCGCAAGATTTCCATCCCGCACGATGTCGGTGCCTACAAGCATCGCAACCAGATCGAGCGGTGCTTCGGCCGCCTCAAGCATTTCCATCGCTTCGCCACCCGCTACGACCGCCGCACCGTCCATTTCACCGGCTTCGTCCATCTCGTCGCTGCCATGATCTGGCTTCGCTGAATGTCGATCGGCGCTAGGTATTTAGAGAGTAGCATGCCGGCTGATCGCCAAGGATATGGGACGCCAACGCCACCACGCGGTTCGCCAAGCCCCTGCCAACCCAATTCGAATCTTTCGAAATGCAGCTCGTCGCAATGACGACAACAGAAATGTCCCGCGCCTGCGTGCCATGGACTGATCCGCCCCACGGTGACAAGGTAAGTCGTTGAAAAATGGTGCTGCCGGTGAGGATTGAACTCACGACCTCAGCCTTACCAAGGATGCGCTCTACCACTGAGCTACGGCAGCACTCGCCGACGGGCGGGAGCAGCGCCTAGAGACGAGGCGGGCGGGATTGTCAAGGCTTGGGGAGCGGGTTAGCGCCGGGCATGGCCGATAAGGATCGAGAGCGCGAGGAACGGCTGGCGGCCCAACTGCGCGCCAATTTGAAGCGGCGCAAGGCGCAGGCGCGCGAGGCCGTCGACGCTCCTGCCGACCGGCCGCCGCCGGATACCGATCCGTCTGCGTAGATCGGTTCCCACGCCGAGATTGGGGCCACTGCGAAGGCAAGCGGCTCCATCACCCAAGCGGCGCGCATTTTGTCGCAAGCCATTCCCTGACCTCCCCATCCGCCAGCAACGGGCCGATGATCTCCGCCACTTTCGCGTGATAGGCATCGAGCCACAGAAGCTCATCAGCGGTCAGCAGGGCCGGATCGATCAGGTTACGCTCGATCGGGGCGAAGGTCAGCGTCTCGAACGCCAGCATCGCCCGCTCCGGATCGCCGCCGGCTACCGCATGCGGCACGACCAGCAGCAGATTCTCGATGCGGATGCCGTACTCGCCCGCCTTGTAATAGCCGGGCTCGTTCGACAGCAGCATGCCCGCGCGCAGCGGCTCCAGCGCCTGGCCGCTGGGGTGGTCCGGCGGGGCGATCCGCTGCGGCCCCTCATGCACCGACAGGTACGCGCCGACGCCGTGACCGGTGCCGTGACCGAAATCCAGCCCCGCCTCCCACAGGGGACGCCGCGCGAAGGCATCGATCTGGCCACCCATCGTGCCATCGGGGAAGATCGCGGTGGCGATGGCGATGTGCCCCTTCAGCACGCGGGTGAAGCGGTCGCGCATCTCCGCGGTCGGTTCGCCGATCGGCAGCACACGCGTAACGTCGGTGGTGCCGTCCGCATATTGGCCACCGGAATCGACGAGGTACAACTGCCCGAGTTCGATCGGCGCATTCGATTCCGGTGTGACGCGGTAGTGCGGGCTGGCACCGTGGCCACCTGTCGCCGAGATCGTGTCGAAGCTGGTGTCGAGCAACAGCCCGGTTTCCTGCCGGAACTCCAGCAACTTGGCGGCGGCGCTGAGTTCGGTCTGGCCGCCCTTCGGACACTCCGTCGCCACCCAGTGCAGGAAGCGGGTCAGCGCCGCGCCGTCGCGGCGGGACGCGGCACGGTGGCCGGCGATCTCGACCGCGTTCTTGATCGCTTTCGGCAGCAGCACCGGGTCGCGCAGCGGCAGCGTCGTCGCGCCCCCGGCTTCCAGCGCGTCGGCGATGGCAGCAACCGACCCGGCGGGATCGACAGCGACACGACGGCCCGCAAAGCCCGCCAGCGCATCGGCGAAGCCGGCACGATCGCGCAGGCGCACGGAGTTGCCGAGGTGCTGGCGGACCGTGTCGTCGACCTTCTCGGGCGCGACGAACAGGTCGGTCTCCCCATCGGCGTGAACGATCGCATAGCTCAGCGCCACTGGCGTGTGATCGACATCGCCGCCCCGCGTGTTGAGCACCCACGCGATGGAATCGAGCGCCGAGAGGACGACCGCATCGGCGTTCTTCTCCGTCAGCCAGTCGGCGATCTGCGCGCGTTTGGTGGCGGAGGACGCGCCGGCGACGGCGTCGGGCTGGACCGTCAGCCTGGCGGGCGACGGGGCCGGACGATCGGTCCAGATCGCATCGACGGGGTTCGCCGCGACCGCCACCAGCGCCACGGCGCGGTCGGCGAGAACGGCACCGGCCTGATCGACCCACGATCGCGTGTGCAGCCACGGATCATAGCCGATGCGCGCACCGGACGCGGCGTTCACCGCCAGCCAGTCGGCAATCGACGTTGCGGGGACGTCGACATAGTCCCAATCGTCCGCGGACACCTGCTCGCGCACTTGCAGCGTGTAGCGTCCGTCGGTGAAGATCGCCGCCCGGTCGGCGAGCACGACCGCGGTGCCGGCCGAGCCCTGAAATCCGGTCAGCCACGCCAGCCGCTGCGCATAGTCGCCGACATATTCGCTCATATGCTCGTCGGTGAGCGGCACCACGAAACCGTCGAGCTGCCGGTCCGCCAATGTTGCGCGGAGGGCCTCGAGTCGCGCGGAATGGACCGTCATCGGCGCACCGCCGCGGCACCGAAGTGGAGGAAGTGGAGGCGCTGGAACAGGGCCTCCAATTCGGATGCGGAATAGCGATCGGGAGAGGTGCGTGGAGGCATGGCGGCGTGGATCAACATCCGCCGCTTGTGGCATTTTCCAGACAATTAGGACAGCGGTGCAGGCTTGCCCTTGTCCGTTTTGCCATCGCCGACATCCTGCGGGTGATGCGGGACGAGGATCAGGGTGCGCTCCTCCACCCGCCACGACTTCAGCCGCGACAGGAAGTTCATGCCGACGACATTGACGTCGCCGAACGCAGGCGAGACCACCGCCGGCAGGTCGCGCGCGACGATATTGCCGAAGCGGAATTCCGGAATGGTGGCGGAGCGCGCGCGGATCGTGCCGTTGGCGGTCGTCAACAGCACGGGAACGATGCCGTCCTCCGCCCGCAGATCGGCCGCCGCCGCGGTCTGCGACGACAGCGCGGTCACGGTCGCGCCGCTATCGACCAGCATCCGCCGCTCGATCCCGCCGAACCGCGCGCGAATCCAGAAATGGCCGTCGGGGCTCATGCGGATGCGCGTTTCCTGCCCGAGGACGGACTGGTCCTCCAGCTTGAAATAGCGGGCGACGCCGCCGAGCCACGGGTCGAAATCCTGCCGTTGATTGAGCACGGTGACGAGCAGCACGAGGATCGCGCCCCAACTGGCGATCGAGACGATCGTGCGCAGCACCGGAATGCGCCGCGCGACGATCGTCACGACGATGATCGCGGCGGCGACGGCGTAGAGGGTCGGATGGGATCCGGGGGTCGGGATCATGTCGCCGGATTAGCGCAGAATGGCTGTACCGGGGCTGAAGGCGAGGCCGTCAACGACGCTTTCCCTGGCGGCCATTGGTCTTCAGGTCGGGCTTCGGCGGCGGGGTCCAGCCGGGCGGGGGCTCGACGGACTGGCGGCTGGTGCCCAGACCCATGCTGCCCGGTTGTTGGCGGGTCAGCCCAGCAGTGTCCGCCACCGCAGCATCTTCGGCGGACGCACCGGCGCGCAGCAGGGCGATGCGGTCGCGCAGCGCACGCGCCTGCTCGAAATCGAGCGCCTCGGCGGCAGCGTCCATCCGGTGCTGAAGATCGGCGAGCGTGTCGGTCATGACGGCTCAACGCTTTGGATCGTGTATTTGCCGCCGACGCGTTATGGCATCCGCATGATCGACAGCACCGCGCCTGCCACGCCCGCCCAGTCCGCCCTCTTGCCCCCAGTGGCGGAGACCCGCCCGCACAGCTTCACCGCGCACGGCGTGACGATCGAGGACCCCTATGCCTGGCTGAAGGACCCGAACTATCCGGAGGTCGGCGACCCCGACGTGCTCGCCTATCTCGAGGCGGAGAACGCCTATTTCGACAGCGTGATGGCCCCGCATCGGCCGCTGGTCGACACGCTGTACGAAGAGATGAAGGCGCGCATCAAGGAGGATGAATCCTCCGTCCCGCAAAAGGATGGCGACTGGCTGTACTGGACCGCGTTCGAAACGGGTGGCCAATATCGCAAATGGTGGCGCAAGCCCGTCGCGGGTGGCCCCGACGAGCTGCTGCTGGACGAGCCGGCGCTGGCGGAGGGCAAGGAGTATTTCCGGCTGGGCGCGTTCGCGGTGTCGAACGACGCGACCAAGCTGGCCTATGCGATCGACGACAATGGCAGCGAGCGGTTCGAGGTGCGGGTCAAGGACCTGACCACCGGCGAGCATTTGCCGGAGGTGATCGCCGGCATGCTGTCCGACATCGTCTGGACCGCGGACGACAGCGGCTTCCTCTATGGTCTCGCCAACGAACAATGGCGCACCGACAATGCGCGGCTGCACCGGCTGGGTACGCCCATCGAGGACGACATACTGCTGTTTCACGAGGCGGACGAGGGTTTCCGCGTCGGCGTGGCGGAGACGTCGTCGCGCCGATGGATCGTCATCGCGACGAGCGATCACGTGACGAGCGAGGTGCGGCTGGTGCCCGCCAACGATCCGACCGCGGAGCCGATCCTGGTCGCCGCGCGCAAGGTTGGCCGCGAATATGACGTGGACGAGCATGACGGCACGCTGTTCATCCACACCAACGACACCGATCCGCAATATCGCCTTTGTACCGCGAGCCTCGACGCGCCGGGCGACTGGCATGAGCTGATCGGGCCGGACCCGCATTTCTACATGACCGGCGTCGAATGCTACCGCGACTTCTTCGTGGTCGAGGGGCGCGAGGACGGGCTCGATCGCATCCGGCTGCACCGGTACGCCACGCCGACCGAGTTCACCGCGATCGACTTCCCGGAGGCGAGCTACGCCGCCGGGCTGGGCGACAATCCCGAATATGATCAGACGGTGCTGCGGGTCGGTTACGAGTCGATGGTCACCCCTGGCACGGTGTACGACTACGACACCGCGACGGGCGAACTGACCGTCCTGAAGGTGCAGGAAATCCCCAGCGGGTATGACGGAGCGAAGTATCGCACCGAGCGGCTGAAGATCGCGGCGCGCGACGGAACGCAGGTGCCGGTGTCGATCGTGTATCCGGCCGATTTCGTGCGCGGCGGGCCGTTGTTCCTCTATGCGTACGGCGCATACGGCTACGCGATCCCGCCGGGCTTCTCGACGGGTCGTTTGAGCCTGCTCGACCGCGGGTTCGCCTATGCCATCGCGCACATCCGCGGCGGCGACGACCTGGGCCAGCAATGGTATCTCGACGGCAAGCTGCAAAAGCGGGAAAACACCTTCAACGACTTCGTCGACGTGGCGAAGGCGCTGGTCGCGGACGGCTGGACCGAGGCGGGCAGGATCGCGATCGCCGGGCGGTCGGCGGGCGGCGAGCTGATGGGCGCGGTGGTGAACTCCGACCCCGACCTTTGGGGCGCGGTGATCGCCGACGTGCCGTTCGTCGACGTGCTGAACACGATGCTGGATGCCGACCTGCCGCTGACGCCGGGCGAGTGGCCAGAATGGGGCAACCCGATCGAGGATGCGGACGCGTTCGCGCTGATCCGGTCGTACAGCCCGTATGACAATGTCCGGGCGCAGGCTTATCCGCCGCTGTTCATCTCGGGCGGGCTCAACGATCCGCGCGTGACCTATTGGGAGCCGGCGAAGTGGGCCGCGAAGCTGCGTGCGACGAAGACCGACGATAACGTACTGCTGCTGAAAACGAACATGGGCGCGGGGCATGGCGGCAAGTCCGGCCGCTTCGAATCCTTGCGCGAGGCGGCGGAGGAGCATGCGTTCGTGCTGTGGCAACTCGGCGTCGCCGGATGACGATCGAGGCGCTGGTCGCGCGGTACGGACTGGCGGCGATCTTTCTCGGCGCGGGGTTGGAGGGCGAAACGGCGGTCGTGACGGGGGGCGTGCTGGCGCATCGGGGGCTGGTGCCGCTGGTCGGCGTGGCGTTGGCGGCGATCCTGGGATCGTTCGTGGCGGATCAGGGATTCTTCCTGTTCGGGCGGCATTTCCGCGAGCATCGCTTTGTCCGGCGCATCCGCGAAAAGCCTGCGTTCGCGAAGGCGCTCGACTGGCTGGAGCGGTATCCGCGCGGCTTCATCTTCGGCTATCGCTTCGTCTACGGCATCCGCACCGTCAGCCCGATCGCGATCGGCGCAAGCCGGATCGGCGCGACGACGTTCGTCGCGGTGAACGCAGTAGCGGCGGTGATCTGGGGCAGCCTGTTCACCGGCATCGGCTATATCTTCGGACAGGGCTTGGAGGCGCTGGTCGGGCGGGTCGGCGTCGGTCACCTGCTGATCGGCGCGGCGGTGGTCGTCGTCGCGGGCGCAGTCGGCTGGCGGGTGTGGCGCGCGGCATGAGCTTCGACCTGCGCTTCGTCGCCGAAGATGGCGACATCGACGAACTCGGCCACGTCAACAACGCGGTCTGGGTTCGGTGGATACAGGACATCGCGACCGCACACTGGCAGGCTACTGCGCCGGCGGAGCATGTCGCCGCCTATGTCTGGGTCGTGACCCGGCACGAGATCGACTATCGCGGCAACGTGGCGCTGGGCGAGGGCGTGACGGCTGAGACGTGGGTCGGGATCCCCAAGGGCGCGCGGTTCGACCGGCACGTGCGCTTCACCGGCGACGACGGGCGCGTGAAGGTGGAGGCGGTGACGACCTGGGCGCTGGTCGACCGCGCCACGGGCAAGCTGTTGCGCGTGCGGCCGGAGATCGCCGCGCCGTTCCTCACGCCAGCCGGTTCACCGAATCCATGAACCGCGCGAGACTGATCGGCTTCGAAACATAGGCATCCGCGCCGGCGCCGCGGATGCGATCCTCGTCGTCGCGACCCGCATAGGCGGTGACCGCCATGATCGGAATGCGGCGAAGCTCCGGATCGGCCTTCAGCGCGAGGATCAGTTCGTAGCCGGTCACGTGCGGCATCTGGATATCCATCACGATCAGGTCGGGGCGAAAGGCGCGCGCACGCTCCACCGCCTCGCGCCCGTCACGCACCGGCTCCGCGGCCCAGTCGTGCGCGCGGAGCAGGTCGCAGAACAGCTTCAGGTTCAGTTCGTTGTCCTCGACAACGAGCACCTTTTTCGCCACGCGGGAAACTACTCCTGTAAAGATGCTACGATACGCAATGCCGCTGCGCGATACAAACCCCGACGACCATCAAACGATGGCCTTACAGGCGCTCGTCTGGACGCTGGCTGAACCATCGCGCGCGGCGCGGCTGCTCGACACGACCGGGCTGGAGCCGACGGAGCTGAAGGCGCGTGCTGGCGAACCCGCGGTGCTGGCCGCGACGTTGATGTTCTTGGAGGCGCACGAGCCGGACCTGATCGCCTGCGCCGACGAACTGGGCGTCGCGCCCGCCCGGCTGGTCGCGGCGCGAGAGCGGCTGGAGACATGAGGCCGCTGCTGATCACCGATTGCGACGAAGTGCTGCTGCACATGGTGAAGCATTTCCAAACGTGGCTGGACGAGGCGCACGCGATCGATTTCCGCATCGGCGCGGGCGACTTCGCCGCGAGCATGACGCGGCGCGGTGCGGATGCGGAGCCGATCCCGCAGACCGAGATGTGGGGACTGCTCGGCGGGTTCTTCCCGGGCGAGATGGCGCGGCAGACGCTGGTGCCGCATGCCGCCGAGGCACTGGCGCGGCTGGCGGAGCAGGCCGATATCGTCGTGCTCACCAATTTGCAGGACGCGTGCCGGCAACCGCGGATCGACCAGCTGGCGGCGTTCGGGATCGCCCACCGCGTCGAATGTAACCAGGGCGGCAAGGGCGCGCCGGTCGCTCGGCTGGTCGAGGAGCATGGCAGCCCAGTGACGGTGTTCGTCGATGATCTGGCGGTGCACCACGACTCCGTCGCCCGCCACGCGCCGGGCGTCCACCGGCTGCACATGATCTCCGAACCCGAACTGGCTGCCGCAACGCCGCCCGCACCCGCCGCGCACGCGCGGATCGACGACTGGCAAGAGGCGGAGGCGTGGATCGCCGCGCGCTTCGCCGATGGCGCGCCGGCTCAAGCTTGACCCCCGGGGCTTGACCCTGCCGCGGTGCGAAGGCAGTCCCGCCGCATGACCGATCGCATCGATACCAAGCTCGCCGAACTGGGCCTCTCCCTGCCGGAGGCGGCCGCCCCCGTCGCCGCCTATGTCTCCGCCGTAGAAGCCGGGGGCATGCTGTTCCTGTCCGGGCAGTTGCCGTTCAAGGACGGCCAGCTGGTCAAGGGCCGGCTCGGCGAGAACGTCTCGCTGGAAGACGGTCAGGAGGCAGCGAAACTGTGCGGACTAATGGTCGTCGCCCAAATCCGCAAAGCACTGAACGGCGATCTGGCGCGGGTGAAGCGCATCGTGAAGCTGGGCGTGTTCGTAAATTCCACCGCCGACTTCACCGATCAGGCGAAGGTCGCAAACGGTGCGTCGGAGCTGATGGTCGCACTGTTCGGCGACATCGGCCGTCACGCCCGCTCGGCGGTCGGCGTACCCGTGCTGCCGCTGGGTGCCGCGGTCGAGGTCGACGCGATTATCGAGATCGGCACCGCACTTTAAACTTTACGATCATCAGTCGGGCCGGACCGGCCGCTTTAATCGACCTCCAGAAGCCGTAGCGGCACGTCACGTGCCAGCGGCAGGCCGCCGCAATCGATGTCATTCAATCTTGCGGCATGATACGCTTGACGGGTAACGACGTCGCGAGGCAGCACTCCAATCTGCCGCACCAGAGATATGCATCTAGAAAAGCATGTTTTTCCCCGGTGCTCTATGCTCACGGAGAGAAAACGGATGCCGGGACGGGAGCAGGAAGGGACTGTTCAGAAGGTTCGCAACATCGCGGACCTGGCGCGACTGGCGGGCGTATCGCCCGGCACCGTGTCGCGCGCATTGGCCGGCAAAGCGCTGGTCAACGCCGAGACGCGTGCGCGCATCCAGGCCTTGGCGACCGAGCACAGCTTTCGCCCCAACCAGATGGCGCGGCGGTTGCGGACACAGCGCACCGGCGTGATCGGCGTCGTCGTACCCTTGGGGCATGAACGTCGGCAGCATCTGTCGGACCCGTTCTTCATGTCCCTGCTGGGTCATCTCGCAGATTCGCTGACGGAGAATGGCTACGACCTGATGCTGTCGCGCATCATCCCCGATGCGGACGACTGGCTGGAACGGATCGTCGGGTCGGGCATGCTCGACGGGGTGCTGCTGATCGGCCAGTCCGACCAGTGGGAGACGATCGAGCGTGTCGCCGCCGAATATCGGCCGATGGTGGTATGGGGCAGCCAGATGCCTGGACAGATCCACTGCGCTGTCGGTGTCGACAACCGCATGGGCGGACGCCTGGCGGGCGAGAAGCTGATCGCGCGCGGCAGCCGCCGGCTGGCGTTTCTGGGCGAGGTGCGGACGCTGGAACTGGACCAGCGTTACAAGGGGCTGTGCGATGCAGCGGCGGCGGCGGGACTGGATGTGCCGTTGCAATTGGACACGCATTTGGCATCCGACCTGATGACGGCCGAGATCACGGCGCATATCGACGCGCAAGGTGACCGGATCGACGGGATCGTCGCGGCGTCGGACGTGATCGCGGTGCGTGCGGTCCGCGTCCTGATCGATCGCGGTATCGCCGTGCCGGACAGGATGCCGATCACCGGCTTCGACGATCTGCCGCTGTCCGGTCAGATGGTCCCGCGGCTGACGTCGGTGAAGCAGGATCTGGTCACCGGCGCACGGGCGATGGTGGACGCCCTGTTCGCGCGCATTGCCGGTCAGGATGCGCCATCGGTGGAGATGACGCCGGTCCTGATGGAACGCGACACGGCCTGATCCGTCAGGCGGGGCTCTCCATGGCATCCAGAAGTGCGTCGATGCTGACCGTGCCGAAGCCGGTGTAATCGTCGGCGATGCCATACGGGAGCAACATCGTCCGGCCGCGGACCAGCGCACCGCAGCTGTACACGACGTTCGGAACATAGCCGTCGCGGTCCTGAGGCCCCGGCTCCAGGATCGGCAGCGGCGTGCGGCCGAGCACCTTCGAGGGATCGTCCTTGTCGAGCAGCGCGGCGCCCATGCAGTAATTGCGGACGACACCGACGCCGTGGGTCAGCAACAGCCATCCCTCCTCGATCTCCAGCGGGGAGCCGCAATTGCCCATCTGAACGAATTCCCACGGATAACGGGGTTCGATCAGCTTCTGGCCGCCGGTCCATGCGAACAGGTCGTCCGACGCGAATAGCCACAGATTTTCGTTATCCTGACGCCCAATCGCGAAATGGCGTCCTCCGATCTGTCGCGGAAACAGCGCCATACCCTTCGCCGCGGCGAGATCGCCGGTGACGGGCCGCATCCGGAAGGTCGCGAAGTCGTCGGTCTGGAGCATCTGCTGTTGCACGCCGCGATCGCCCACCGCGGTGAACGTGCCGACATAGGTGGAATGGCCGTCCGGCATGGTGAGCGGCGTGAGACGCAGGTCCTCGATCCCGCGGCTCTGGCTGGGGACGACGGGGAACAGCACGGTTTCCGACGGTTCCCGGCTGCCGCCACAGTCGAGTTCGAAGACATCGTCGGTGCCGGACGGCGCGACGATCGGTGCGACCGAGGTCGGGCTTGGCGGGTCGACGGCGACGCTGCCGTCCGCGGCCCAAGTGCCGGTGCGGAAGGTGACGGACGACAGATGCCCCTCTCCGATCCCGCGCAGCGACAGGATGAAGCGGGTTGCGCCATCTTCGGTGCCGGACAAGTCGGGGTGTTCGACGATGCTGGGGTTGAACAAAGCGGCGGATTCGAAGGAATATTCGGCGCTGAAATACGCGCCGATCAGCATCCGGTGCGCCTCCGTCGCGTGCGCCGCACCGGGCAGCTGATTCGCCATCTCGGCGAAGCGACGGAGCAGCAGCGCCGGCACATCGCGGTGCCGCTCGTCCAGCGACAGTCGCACGCGGTCGAGTTCCTCGCGCAGTTCCGCCTCGTCGAGCTCCAGCACGCGACGGGCGATCCGCTCGGCGCGCGGATGGCCGGGCGTCTCGAACCCCGGCGGATCGGACGGCAGGAACGGGCGGATCACCGTGCGGCCCGGATCGGGGCGCAGGACGACGGGCAGGACGGTGATGAGGGACTCGCTCACTTGACGTTCGCATCCTTCAGTTCGGTGGCGTTGGTAACGGTGGCGATGCCGCCCGCGTCGATCGCGACCAGCCAGCGCGCATTGCCGTCGCACACCGCGACCCAGGTCGGCGCACCCTGGATGTCCTTGGCTTCCTTGACATCGGTCACCTGCTGGCATTCGCGGCCGGCGTCGCGGATCGCGCGAAACATGACGCCGACGCGCTGCCCCTGCGGCATCGTGCGGATCGCCTGCGCATAATTACCCTCTGGAACGGTGACGTTGGTCGTCGGCTGGTCGCTCGACGCGCCTTGTCCGCATGCGGCGAGCAGGAGCGGAGCGATCAGGAGTGCAGGCATCAGGCGGTTCATGACGATCCCTTTTCGTGGCGGGTCCATGCCCTGATAACCGCTCGCCGCCGCGCCGGTTGCATAGTGACGGTATCGTAATGACGCGGGAATCACTGGCGTGCGGCGGCGTGCCTGATAAGCCATGAGCGAAGGGATGCGGAATGGCGCGCTGGCGGCTGGCAATATTGAACCTCGCGGCGGTTCTGACCGCCTGTGGCAGCGATTCCGGCGGTTCATCATCGGCGGTCGGCGACACCGGCGGCGTGACCACGGCAGCCGCGGGCTGCACGTTGCGGGCGCGGCAGGACTGGGCGGCGGCGCAGTTGCGCGAATGGTATCTGTTCCCGGAGACGCTGCCGGCCTCGCTCGATCCCGCCCCGTATCCCACGGTGCAAGCCTATGTCGACGCGCTGACCGCGGGGGCACGGGCGCAGCGCAAGGATCGGTTCTTCACCTACGTGACCTCCATCCGCGAGGAGGAGAGCTACTACCAGTCGGGCAACACCGCCGGCTTCGGCATCCGCATCGCCACCTCCGCCGATCGCACGAAGTTGCAGATCACGGAGGCGTTCGAGGGCGCACCGGCACTGACCGCCGGGATCGACCGCGGTACGGAGATCGTCGGGATCGGCACGACCGCGAGCGATGTGCGTCCGGTGGCGGAGATCGTCGCCGCGAACGGGCTGGACGCGGCGCTGGGGCCGGCGACGGCGGGGACGACGCGGACCTTCCGCATCGTCGACGGCTCGGGAACGCGCGACGTCACCGTGGCGAAGGCGGACTATGCGTTGGTGCCCGTGTCGTCCCGTTACGGCGCACGGGTGCTGGCGGATGGCGACAAGCGGGTCGGATACATCAACCTGCGCACCTTCATCGACACCGCGGACGGCAGCCTTCGCGCCGCGTTCGACGGGTTCCGGGCGCAGGGCATCACCGAGTTCGTGATCGACCTGCGCTACAATGGCGGTGGGCTGATCTCGATCGCGGAGCTGATGGGCGACCTGATGGGGGCGGATCGCCGCCCGAGCGACGTATTCTCCTACACCATGTATCGTCCGGAAAAGGCGGCGAGCAACCGCACGCGCTTCTTCCAGCCGCAGGCGCAGTCGGTCGCGCCGACGCGCATCGCCTTCATCGGCACCACGGCAAGCGCGTCGGCGAGCGAGTTGGTCATCAACGCGTTCATCCCCTACCTGCACGCTCGCGTCGGGCTGATCGGGACCAACACGTTCGGCAAGCCGGTCGGGCAGATCGGGCTGGACCGCAGCGCGTGCGACGACCGGCTGCGCGTCATTGCGCTGGCGACGCAGAATGCCGCACGCCAGGGCGGCTATTATGACGGGCTGGCGGGGACGGTGGAGGCGAGTTGCCGGGCGACCGACGACTTGACGCAACCGCTGGGCAGCGTGGCGGAGGACTCGATCAGGACGGCGCTCGATTTTCTGGCGGGGCGCGCCTGCACGCCGATCGATTCCGCTGCGACCGCACAACGTGTTGGCGGAGGAGTGCGGACGCTGGTCAACGCGGCGCGGCCCAATCCGGCGCAGCGCGAGGTGCCGGGGCTGTTCTGATCGGGCCGCGCGGCCTATCGCTCATGGATGAGCGACGAGTATGTCTATGACGAGGCCAGTGGCGAGTGGGTGGCGGGCGGCGACGCCCCTGCCCCGGCAACTGCCGTGGAGGTGCGCGACGCGGTCGGCAATGTGCTGGCGGACGGCGATCAGGTGACGCTGATCAAGGACCTGAAGGTCAAGGGCGCGGGGCAGACGCTGAAGCGCGGGACGCTGATCAAGAGCATTCGCCTGACCGGTGACGAGCAGGAGATCGACTGCAAGTTCGACGGGATCAAGGGCCTCGTCCTGCGCGCCGAGTTCGTGCGGAAGCGGTGACGTGAGCCCGCGGATCGACCCGAGCTGGGACGCGACGCTGGCCGATGCGCTGGCCTGTCCGAGCATGGCAGCGCTGCACGCGTTCCTCGACAACGAGGTGGCGGCCGGCAAGCAGGTGTTCCCGGCCGCGGAGGACCGGTTCCGCGCGCTGGAGCTGACGCCGCTGCCGGACGTGCGCGTCGTGATCCTGGGGCAGGACCCGTATCACGGCTCGGGACAGGCGCACGGGCTGAGCTTTTCCGTGCGGCCGGGGGTCAGGCCGCCGCCGAGCCTCGTCAACATCTACAAGGAAATGCACGCCGATCTGGGCATCGTGCCGGCGGGGCACGGGTTTCTGGAGGCGTGGGCGCGACAAGGCGTGCTGCTGCTCAACACCGTCATGAGCGTCGAGGCGGGCCGCGCCGGATCGCACCGCGAGCGTGGGTGGGAGCGCTTCACCGATGCCGTCATCCGCGCGGTCGCCGCGAAGCCGAAACCGGTCGTGTTCCTGCTGTGGGGCGCACATGCGCAGAAGAAGGCGGCGTTCGTCCGCACCGTCGAACGGGGCGGCGCGCATCTGGTGCTGAGCGCGCCGCATCCGTCGCCGCTGTCGGCATACAAGGGCTGGTTCGGCAGCCGGCCCTTCTCGCAGGCGAACGCCTTTCTGGTGGAGCACGGCAGGCGGCCGATCGACTGGGCTTTGCCTTCAGAGGGTTAGCGCGGAAGGTTAGGCTAAGGTTAGTCCAATGCGACGTTTCACTCGTCGTCGCTTCCATCCCCATCGCGCTCCATGTCGCGGCGGTGGCGACGCAGGGCGCGGTCGATCGCTTTGGGATGATCGGGCGCATTGCGCGGATGGACGAAGCGGTCGAGCGGCACGGGCACCGGATCGCGCTCGTCGAGCAGGCACGCGATCTCGTCCGCCAGTTCCTGCGGCGGCATCAGCAGATGCGGCTCGGCCGGCGTGACGGGGCCGAGCGTCGCGGCGGCAACTTCCAGCGGCGGGGTCGCCGGCATGGGCTCGGCAGCGGGGCGGGTATCCTGTTCGGCATGGCGGAAGCGATCGGGGCGATAGGCGCGCAGCAGGAACATCATCAGCCTATCGCTGTAATGACGCTTCGAGCCGATGCGGCAGCCGTCGCGGTCGAACACCGGGATGTCGACGCCGTCGATCGCGCGCGTCATCGCGACGTCGATCAGGCGGGTCGCCGCCGCCGCGACGGCGGCATCCCAGGCGCGCGCGAAGCTCTCCGCCCCCGCCGAGCGGCGCAGGCGATAGGCACTCTGCACCGAGATATCGAGCGAGCGGCAGGCGTCGGCGACGATGCCGGTATCGGCCAGTGCCTCGACGAAGCGACGCTGCAATTCCGGCGTCCAGCCATCCGAGCGCGGCCGGCGCAGGACGGGCCGCCATTCGAAATCATGGGGGTCGAAGCCGTTGGCATCCAGCACCGGCGGTTCGGGCACCGTGGCGACGGTGCGCGACCGGTCGTCGGCCGCCGCCTCCGGCATGTCGAGGGTGGCGGGATCGCGCGGCGCGGCAGCGGCGGGCGGGGCTTTGCGGGTTTTGGAATCGTCCATGCGCGCCAGAAGGTCACGGGTCCTCCAACATTGACAGGCGGCCGGGGTCGATTGTTGGACGGTTTACGGGCGCGCTGTGGCAGGATGGCATCCAACAGCCGCCCGCGGTGCGCGGGTGCGCGAAGGAGACGGACGATGACCGAAGCCTGGTGGAACGACACGCGCATCGCGGCGAGCGACGACATCGTGGTGGTGGAGGGCAACAGCTATTTCCCGCTGTCCGCCGTCGACCCCGCCATACTGAAGGACAGTGCGACGACCAGCGTCTGCCCGTGGAAGGGCACCGCGCATTACTACACGCTGGTCGCCGGCGGCGCGGAGAACAAGGACGCGGCATGGTACTACCCCGAGCCCAAGGACGCGGCGCGTTCCATCGCGGGGCGGGTGGCGTTCTGGAAGGGTGTGGTGGTGCGGTAGGTCCGGGTCAGCGGGGGCGGTCGAGCGGGAAGCGCATCGCGACGTCGCAGCGGGCATAGGCGTGGCCGAAGCGCGCCATGATGTCGGCGTCGTGGACGAAGCCGGCGCGTTCGTAGAGGTGGATCGCGGCGGCGCATTTGCGGCTGGTGAGCAGGTAGAGCGTGTCGATGCCGGGCAGGTCGCGGGCGCGTTCGATCAGTGCGGCGAGCAGGATGCCGCCGGCACCGGTGCCGCGGGCGGCGGCGAGCACACCCATCTTGGTGAGTTCGTACGCGCCGGTCGCGGTCGGCATCAGCGCGCCGGTGCCGATGACGGTGCCGTCGGGCGTGGCGGCGAAGAGGATGACGCCGCCCTGATCGACGATCGCTTCGCGCGGATGGCCGAGGACGTGGCGGTCGTGATCCTCGAGGACGAACATATCCTCGATCCAGGCGGCGTTGATGTGCGCGAAATGGGGGGCGAGGGTGTCGGTGTAGGGGAGGATTTGCATGGGGGTGGTAGGGGATCACGAATCAAACACGGAAGCGACGATCAGTTTTAACTACCTTAACTTTGCTGAAGGGCCACTCTCCCTTCGGCAGTTCTCTTAAGCTTCGCACGGATCGCCATCCGATATTTCGGCGTTACGAATTTCCATAAATTTTGCTTAGGCGCTCGCCGGATTATCGGATGCTTGGCTGAGGCAAATCCCGATAAAATCTGTGAAACGTTTAAGGCTGCACCCTTAGTTTCAAAATTCTCGCGCAATATCATTTCAATATCACTAGTTTTAAAATCCTCTAAAGAACACATTCCAAGGGAGAACAATACCTGATTTTTTCGCCCTACCTTTGTGTCTATGGCGTTCATCACCCCCTCAATGACGCCAACGTCGGAAGACAGGCTATCTGCCACCCACGTCTCCAAGGCATCATTGACGATTTCTTGAGTTATAATATCTTTGTTGCGAACGGCACCTTGAGACACAATCAGGCACAGCTCATGCAGATGCTGAGCAATCCTATCAGTGTAGAAGCTGATATCTGAGTAAAGCTTCTTTTGATCTACTTCGGCAGAAAAGTTTAGACCCAACTGACCAACAAAGCCTTTCTCAATCAAATCATGCGCTTCGCTGTCAGTCATTCTTGCGACCTCAGGCAACTCTGTAAGACGATTCGCGATCGGTGCCGAATTCGAAATATTTACCAGGATTTCCTTGAGATTTCCAGGCACCCCTACGATAACGACCTGAACATCAAATTGGCTGAAAGATTCATCATCTGCGGACACGATAAGGCCACCAATCTGGCGGACCATATCTGCATCACTCACAATAGACTCAAAGTTGTCTAGCACTAGGGCCGCGGGTCGGTCAGAATGGGCACGAAAACGGACTGCCTCTAGCAGACTCATAAATGGGCTCTTAACGTGAAACGTTTGCGACGATTTCAAAGCATGATCGACGCCCATTCCGCCCGGCTTAAAGCCGGCACTTGAGTTGGTTTCCTGGGCAGTTATTGTTGAACGCCCCCATTCCCCAAGCTTTTGCTTGAAAGCATCTTCAAGAGATCCAGTTGCGGCAGCCTGTCCTAAATTTACCACATCCACGTGTATATCATTTTCTGCGAAAACTTTCTTCTATAACCAAGTTTTTCCGTTTCCACTTTCTCCATGTATCACGATATACTTATTAGCATTAAAAGCATCTATGAGGCGCCTCTCAAGGCGTTCGCGTTGAACGTACATGCTATCGTTCACCTGAGGTGCACGCGGCGTAAAGACCTTATCAGGAGCTACCTTCGGCATAACCGTCTCACTACAGACTTAAAAGACTACAGTGCTACATTCAGGCTAGTATTGCAAAGGCGATCATTCCGCCGCCGGCAGGTAAACCTCGCTCCCCTTTGCCTTAAAGCGTTCGCTCATTTCCGCCATGCCGGCTTCGGCGTCTGCTACCGAGCCCTTGCCGTTGGCGAAGAGGGCGCGGTCGGCGTCGGCTGCGTCCGCCGCCAGGAACGTGTCCGCGGGCGAATTCTGCTTGGCGGCGAATTCGCGGACTTCGGCGGTGATCTTCATCGAGCAGAATTTGGGGCCGCACATCGAGCAGAAGTGGGCGGTCTTGGCGCCTTCGGCGGGGAGGGTCTGGTCGTGGTAATCCTCCGCCGTGTCGGGGTCGAGCGACAGGTTGAACTGGTCGCGCCAGCGGAAGTCGAAGCGGGCGCGGGATAGGGCGTCGTCGCGCATCTGGGCCGCCGGGTGGCCCTTGGCGAGGTCGGCGGCGTGGGCGGCGAGCTTGTAGGTCACCACGCCGACCTTGACGTCGTCGCGGTCGGGCAGGCCGAGATGCTCCTTGGGCGTGACGTAGCAGAGCATCGCGGTGCCGTACCAGCCGATCATCGCGGCGCCGATGCCGCTGGTGATGTGGTCGTAGCCCGGCGCGATGTCGGTGGTGAGCGGCCCGAGCGTGTAGAACGGGGCTTCGCCGCAGACCTCGAGCTGCTTTTCCATGTTCTGCTTGATCTTGTGCATCGGCACGTGGCCGGGGCCTTCGATCATGACCTGCACGTCCTGCGCCCAGGCGCGGTGGGTGAGTTCGCCCAGGGTGTAGAGCTCGCTGAACTGCGCCTCGTCGTTGGCGTCGGCGATGCTTCCGGGGCGGAGGCCATCGCCGAGCGAATAGGCGATGTCATACGCCTTCATGATCTCGGTGATCTCGTCGAAGCGTTCGTAGAGGAAGGATTCCTTGTGATGCGCGAGGCACCATTTCGCCATGATGCTGCCGCCGCGCGAGACGATGCCGGTGACGCGCTTCGCGGTCATCGGGATGTAGGGCAGGCGGACGCCGGCGTGGATCGTGAAGTAATCGACGCCCTGTTCGGCCTGTTCGATCAGGGTGTCGCGGAATACCTCCCACGTCAGATCCTCGGCGATGCCGCCGACCTTTTCGAGCGCCTGATAGATGGGGACGGTGCCGATCGGCACGGGCGAGTTGCGGATGATCCATTCGCGCGTGTCGTGGATGTTGCGGCCGGTCGACAGGTCCATGACCGTGTCCGCGCCCCAGCGGATCGACCAGACGAGCTTGTCGACTTCGGCGGCGACGTTGCTGGCGACCGCGGAGTTGCCGATGTTGGCGTTGATCTTGACCAGGAAGTTGCGGCCGATCGCCATCGGTTCGGATTCGGGGTGGTTGACGTTGTTGGGGATGATCGCGCGGCCCCTCGCCACTTCGTCGCGGACGAATTCGGGGGTGACGTAGTCGGGGATCGACGCGCCGAAGCTTTCGCCGTCGCGCTTGTAATCCTTGAGCATTTCGCGGCCGAGGTTCTCGCGGGTGGCGACGTACTCCATCTCGGGCGTGATGATGCCGCGGCGGGCATAGTGCATCTGGCTGAGGTTCATGCCAGGCTTGGCGCGCAAGGGGCGCTTTACGTGGCGCGGGAATTGCGGAACGCCGCCGGAGCGGTCGGGGCCGAGCTGGCCGTTGTCCTCGGGGCGGATTTCGCGGGCGTCGTAGCTTTCGACGTCGCCGCGCGCCTCGATCCACTGGCGGCGAAGCTGCGGCAGGCCTGCCATGATGTCGATGCGGGCGTCGGGATCGGTGTAGGGGCCGGAGGGGTCGTAGACCCGCAGGGGTGGCTCGTTTGCGGAGGGATCGAGGTGGATCTCGCGCATCGCGACGCGCAGGGGGCCGACATGCACCTTCTTCGATCCCCGGATCGGTCCGGTGGTGACGCCGATTTCGGTGCGGGCTGGGATGTCGGCCATGTCGTCTCTCCAAAAAACGGAGAGCGGGCGGTCCTCTGGCGAACACCGCTCCCTCCCTCCGCCGGTGTCAACCGGATCAGGTTCAGCGGGTCGAAGGCTCCTGCCTTCCTCTCAAGCGCGGACTGGCGCTCCCCCGGGGATGACGGGAGCATAGGCGCGTCGCAGGCCGCGTCCAAATAAAAAGGCGGCCAAACGAAAAGGGCCGCGCCGTTGCCGGCGCGGCCCCCGTTCGACCGTCAGGAGGGGGAATCAGGTCGAACGAACGGTGCCGTTCACACCGGCGGGGAAGAAGCCGCCGCTGGTCGTGGACGCATTCGGGGTCAGGTACACGATGTTGAGCACCTGCGCCGGCGAGCGGACGAAGGCGAGGCCGTTCGCGTCGGTCGGGACGATGTTGGACCGGACCTGCCCGTTCACCGTCTCGGATGCGATACCCTGATCGCGGTCGGCACCCTGGCCGAGCAGACCCGTCGATGCCGTTCCATCCAGCGTGTCGCGCGCGTCGCTGATCCGCGTGGTGGCGGTGATGATCGACGTGTCGGTCACCCCCTTGCGGTACAGCAAAGTGCGGACGAGGCCGGCGTGATAGGCCTCGACGGCGTGAATGCCCGCCGCCGCCTCGATCGTGGCCGGTGTCGTCAGCAGCTGGACGCCGCCCATATACGCCGTGACGCCCACATCCTCGAACAGATACGCGGCCAGCAGGAAGTTGTTGTCGCTGGCATACGGATCGAACGTCGCGGTCGCACCGACCACCTGGGCGGCGCGCGCCGCCGCGGTGAAGGCGCCGTTCGCATCGCCGGAGATGTTGATCGCCGGCTGGGACACCGCGGCAGCGCCGAGTGCGGTGCGCAGGAAGGTGACGTGCGCGATCTCGTCATAGGCAATCTCGCGGGCATATTGGCCGACGATCGGGTCCTGGAACGTGACCTGCCGGCCACCGGTGACCGCACCCTGCACACCGGTCCCGGTGGTCAGGTTCGCGGCCAGACCGACGCCGAATGCCGCAAAGCTGTAGAACTGCGCTTCGAGATATTCGAGGTTCAGCGCGAAGTTCAGCACGTCGGCTTCCGTCACCGCAGTGGGTGTCGGGCTCGGCGTGGGGGTCGGCGTCGGCAGCGGCGTGTCGTCGTCGTTACAGGCGGCGAGCATCGACAGCCCGCCGACCACTGCGGCAGCACCACCGGCGGCGCGGAGGAATCCGCGGCGCGCGTCGCGCCGGGTCTTGGCTCTCTCGACCAGGTCGAGAACGAAATGTTCGTCTTGCATGGAAGCATTTCCCTTAAAAGCAGGTTCTCGACAGATCAGAGCGAGGCGATGCCGCCCCGGATGTTGCCGTTGACGCCGTTCGGGAAGAACCCGCCCATCGTCGCCGCCGCGTTGTTCAGATAGACGATGTTCAGCACCTGCTGCGGAGAGCGGCTGAAGGCGATCGCGGAAACGGGATCGGCCGGAACGATATTCGACACCAGTGCACCGCTGAGGGTGACAGGCGAGATGCCCTGATCCAGATCGTTCGGGCCATCAAGGCTGTCACGCGCATTGGAGATCGCGTCCGCCGCCGAGCGCAGGCTGGGGGTTTCGACACCCAGACCGTAGAGCGTCGTGCGGACGATCGCGGCGTGGTACGCCTCCACCGCCAGGATACCGGCGGCCGCCTGAAGGAAGGTCCTGTTCTGGACCAGCGGCGAAGCGCCCTTGTACGCGGTCACGCCGACATCCTCGAAGATGTACGCACCGAGCAGGAAGCTCGCGTCGTCCGCATAGGGATCGAAGCTGGGCGACAAGCCCGCTGCCGCCGCCGCCGCGCCGAACGGTCCGCCGGCGCCGCCGCGAATGTCGATGTTGGGCATCGCCACCGCCGCCGTGCCGAGCGCGCCCGCACTGCGCAGGAAGGTGACGTGCGCGATCTCGTCCGCCGCGATCTCGCGCGCATATTGCGCGACGACCGGGTCACGGAACGTGACCGGACGGCCGCCGACCACGGTACCGGCCGCGGTCGTCCCGTTGCCGCCCCCGGTCAGGGTCGTAGACAGATACGAGCCCGTCGCAGCGATCGCGTAAAATTGCGCCTCGAGATATTCGAGGTTCAGCGCGAAGTTCAGGATATCGGCATCCGTGATCGCCTGCGCCGACGCCTTGGTCGAGAAGCTGAGCGCTGCCGCGCCACCAACCGCGAAGGCACCCACGCCGAACGCTGCCTTGAAAAATTCTCGCCGGTCGTCGCGGCGGCGGACACGATTGTCCATCGTCGCGATCAGGTGTTCGCTATCGGTCATCGATCATCCCCTCGTACGGCCGGTCGGGGGCGACCAGCCTTCAGGTCCTCTCCGTCACGCGAGAGAGGGGAGGAATGCTCCCATGACCCGCGATCGGGTACAGGAACGTCGATCGAAGACTTCCGGACGCACCGCGGCGCACCATGACGTCAAATAATTTTCGTTAAGGTCGCATAGGTTGCACGGGATCGTTGATCCCGTGCAACTTCGTTGCGCGCCACGACGGCGGATCAGAAGGTGTAGGCGACGCCCACTGCGCCCAGCCACTGGGTGCGCGATCCGGCGATGCTGGTCAGCGGACTGTCGGCATAATCGTTGAGCAGGCGGCGGTAATTGACGCCACCGACGGCCTTCCAGCCGTGCAGCAGATCGCCGCTGAGCACATAGGTGCCCGCGACGCCGAGCGACCAGTTCTTCCACCCGCCGCGCGCGTTGTAAACGGGTAGGCCGCTGGCGAGGCTCTGCTGCGGCGAGACGCTGAAATAGGTGCGAGCGTACTTACCCGCGGCGCGTTCGCCGGACGCGAAGATGCCGACCGCAGCCTTCTGGCTGAGCGGCGTGAAATAGCTGACGGTTGGTTGCCAGATGCCGCTCTCGTGGGCGTTGCCGACATCGTAGCGATAGCTGACCGACACGGCGAGGCGGTCATAGGGGCTGGTGAGGACGCCGGTCTTGCCGACCCCAACGAAGCCGCCGACCTCGTACGCCGTGTTGACCTCTCCCAGCGCCTTCACCCGGCGATCGTCGATGCTCTTGGTGTTCGACCGGTTGAAGTTCAGGACGGCGATCGGGCCAGCCTGCAAATCCCAGGTCGGTCCCGCCTGATTGCGGATCAGGTCGACGGACACGCGGTTGCCGAGCACCTGGAAGGCATAGCCGCTGATCGAGCCGATCGCGGCGGGGGCCGGGACGACGCGATAGTCGTTCGAACCCTCGTAATCGCTGAGATACGCCGCAGCGACACCGACGGTGACGGTATCGGCATCGAAGCCGTCAGCGCTTCCCGCGGGAGGCGTGTCCGCTGCGGATTGCGCCAGTGCCGGGGCGGTGAACAGCAGCAGCAAGGCGGCGGCGGGCAGGATGGCGCGCAAGGACTGTAACTCCGGTGATACGATGATCCCGGCGCAACGTCCCGATAACCGGATCGGGTCCGGGTCGACCGATCAGAAGATGTAACGCATCCGTACCTGTTGCGTTTGTGCACCACCATCCAACGTGAAGCGGGCAGCCTCGAACCGCGGCGGGCCGAAGCGGACGGCGGGATTGCGGGAGAAGCCGAACCCTTCGCGCGGAATGCCGGCGAAGGTGTCCAGCTTGGCGTTGCCGTTCTCGTCATGGATCACGGCGACGGCATAGCCACCCCTGGGCAGGCCGTCGAAGCGGACGCTATGCACTCCCGCGGGCACCGAGCGGGTGACGGCGTCGGCATCGTCGATGCAGCCGGGGAAATTGGCCGGATCGGCGGTCAGGCAGATGCGGACCATGCCCTTGCCGGAGCGCAGGTGGTCGACCGCGACGTCAAGCCGCGCCGGGTTCGTCGCGCCGGTGAGGGCCGACAGCGCTACGATCGCCAGCGCCGCCGTGCCGGCGCGCCGCGCGGGCGTGGTCCCGCACGAAATCGCCGAGGCCACGGTCGGTGCCGCAGATGCGATCCCAAAAGCGGAAATAGAGGCCATAATTGCACCCGTATTGTTCATGATGCCGCTGGTGATGGCTCGCCGTGATGAGCCAGTTCCCCAATGGCCCCCGCCACATGAACCGCGGGAAAACCTCCCACCCCATATGGTTCGTCACCCCCATAACCGTCATGACGGCAAGGACGAAGCACAAGGCACCGGTGTGGAGCGGAATGACGAACACCAGTAGCGGAATTACAACAGCCCCGCTCAGCGCCTCGATCGGGTGGAACGCCATCGCCGCCCAGGCGGTCGGTGGTTTGCTGGCGTGGTGGACGGCGTGCGCCATCCGGAACGGTTTGGGCCGATGCATCCAGCGGTGCGTCCAGTAGAACCATGTATCGTGCGCGAACAGCACGAGAAACACCGACACCGGCAGCCACCAGAGCGGATAGTCTGAGACGCGGTCGTAGAGCAGCGTCCAGCCGCGATTGTGCCAGCCCCAGGCGACGATACCCGCCGGGATGCCGTAGATCGCGGCGGACGCGAGGCTCCACGCGATCTCCCGCTTCATCTGCGGATCGAGGCCGCGATAGAGGCCCGGATGCCGCCGCCCCGTCGCCCAGGCGAAGGCGCCGGACACGATCAGGTAGCGGACACCGATGATCAGCGTCATCGCAATAGCCGACAGGATGAGGGCGAGGATCACCGGGCCGCTCTACACGATGCGTGGTTAACATCCCACCCCGGGTGGCCTGCACCCTCCCCGACCGCCGTCATCGCGAGCGAAGCGAAGCAATCCGGGCCCGGACGCGCGGCTGCGGATTGGCGCGTCGCTGCGCTCCTCACAAGGACGGATATTGGCGGTAGCGAGGCATCTGGCGAGGGGCTCAGCCCTTGGGCACGCGCAACGCGTCGACCATCGCGATGACGTGTTCCAGATGCGCGGCGGGGGCGCTGGCGCCGGCGCGGTCGAGCGCAACGGCGGCGCGGGCGAGCAGGTCGGCGGATTCCTCCAGCCAGTCCTGCGCATCGCCGCCGTCGAGGCCGGCGGCATCGCCGATGTCGCGGCGCAGTTCGAATGCGGCGACGGTGCGGCGGGCGAGCATTTCCAGCGCCGCGCGCTCCTCCGGATCGAGGTCGTCGCGGGGTGCGATGTCGATAACGCACAAGGTACCGAGCCTGGCGCCGTTGCGCATCCTGAGCGGAGCACCGGCGTAAAACCGGATGCCGCCATCCCTGGCGACCGCAGGGATATCGCGGAACCGCGTGTCGGCGCGGGCATCCGCGACGGTGAACAACTCGTCGCTGCGGATCGCGTGCGCGCAGATCGATTCATCGATCGGGTCCTCGCGGTGCTCGACGCCGATCGCCGCCTTGAACCATTGCCGGTCCTCGTCAACCAGCGAGATCATCGCGATCGGGGCGTTCGTGACCGATGCCGCTTCCTGTACGATCACATCGAAGGCCCGTTCGGCGGGCGTATCGAGAAGTCCGTATTCCTTCAGCGTGGCGAGTCGCGCGGCCTCGCTCTGAGCATCCAGCATGGTAGATTCCGTGTCAGGAGAGGCCGGCCCGATATCACACCGCAGCGCAGGCCACTATCATCCCGATCAATGTCGGAGCGATTACATCGTGCGCTCCAGGATCAGCGTCGGCTTGTCCCGGTACAGCCCTTTCGCGAAGGCGACGAAGCCCAGCCGCTCCGCAAGCCGCCGCGATGGTGCGTTGCCCGGATCGATGATGCACATCGTGCGCGACAGCCGCGGATCGGCCCAGCCGAACACCGCCTCCAACGCTTCGCGCGCGAATCCCCGGCCCTGCGCATCGCCGCGAAAGCCCCAGCCGACCTCCGGCACCCCCTCGAAATCGGGAACCGTGCCGCGGCGCGAATCCATGATGCCGACCTCTCCCAGCCAGGTGCGGGTGGCGCTGTCCCGCACCACCCAGTGGCCGTATTCCGCGACCTGCCAGTGGCCGATATAACGGAGCAGGCGGTGCCACACCTCCTCGCGCGGGGTCGGCTTGCCGGACAGCGGCGCGTAGAAGCCGGGATCGGCGTGCATCGACGCCATCTCCTCCAGATCGCCCGGCTCGTGCGGGGACAGGGTGAGGCGTGTGGTGGACAGGATCGGCGGAGTCATCGCCGGATGGTAATGCAGGATGGTGCGGGCACGGAAAGATTTTCCGTGTCGCCGCGAAACACGCTAGGCGGAACGTTCATGGCCACCACCATCTCCTGCGACGTCGCGATCGTCGGCGCCGGTCTTGCCGGCGGGCTGATCGCGCTCGCGCTGGCGAAGCGACACCCCGACCTCGACGTGCGGCTGATCGACGGCGGCGACAGCGTCGGCGGCAATCATCTGTGGTCGTTCTTCGGCAGCGACGTCGCGCAGGCGGATCGCTGGATCGTCGAGCCGCTCGTCAGCTATGGCTGGCGCGGGTACGATGTCGCGTTCCCGCATCACGCGCGCACGATCGGCGCGACCTATTACTCGATCGAGAGCAGCGCGCTGGACCGGGAGGTGCGGGCGGCGATGCCGGCAGAGCGGCTGATGCTGGGGCGCAAGGCGCTGGGCGCGTCGGCGACCGGCGTCGTGCTGGCGGACGGCGACCGGATCGAGGCGCGCGGCGTGATCGATGCGCGCGGCACCGGCGACCTGTCGATGCTGGACCTCGGCTGGCAGAAGTTCGTCGGGCGGGAGATCGCGCTGGACACCCCGCACGGTCGCGAGCGGCCGGTGGTGATGGACGCGACGGTGAAGCAGATCGACGGGTATCGCTTCGTCTACGTCCTGCCCTTTGCCGAGCGGCGCATCTTCGTCGAGGACACCTATTACAGTGACAAGGCGGAACTGAACCGCCGCGCGATCGAACCGCGGCTGGATCGTTATGCAGAGGCGCAGGGCTGGCACGGCACGACCGTCCGCGAGGAGGCGGGCGTGCTGCCGGTCGCGATGGGCGGCGATTTCGAGGGATATTGGCGGTCGGGCGGCGCGAAGACGGCGAAGGCGGGAATGCGCGCCGGCCTGTTCCACCCGACGACCGGCTATTCGCTGCCGGACGCGATCCGCACCGCCGCCGCGATTGTCGCGCAGCGCGACTTCTCCGGCGAGGCGCTGCACGCGCTGACGCACGGGCTGGCGAAGGCGACGTGGGACGCGCGCGGCTTCTACCGGATGCTCGACACGATGCTGTTTCGCGCCGCGGAACCGGAGGAACGGTACCGCGTGCTCGAACGCTTTTACCGGCTCGATCCGGGGCTGATCGGGCGCTTCTACGCGGGAACGTCGACGATGAAGGACAAGGCGCGGGTGCTGGTGGGCAAGCCGCCGGTTCCGATCGGGCGTGCGGTGCGCGCATTGATGAGGGCAAGAGCATGACGACGGCGGTAGTGATCGGTGCGGGATTCGGCGGGTTGGCGCTCGGTATCCGGCTGCAATCGGCAGGCGTGCAGACGACGATCGTCGAGGCGCGGGACAAGCCGGGCGGGCGCGCCTATTATTGGGAGCGCGACGGCTTCACCTTCGATGCGGGCCCGACCGTCATCACCGATCCGGCGTGTCTGGAGGAGCTGTGGCAGTTGACCGGCCGGGCGATGGCCGACGACGTGACGCTGGAACCGGTGTCGCCCTTCTATCGCCTCAACTGGCCCGACGGCACCAATTTCGACTACACCAACGACGACACCGTGCTGCGCGCGGAGATCGAGAAGCTGCATCCCGGCGACTGGGAGGGATACCAGAAGTTCCTGAAATACTCCGCGGGCGTGTTTCATGAGGGATATGAGAAGCTGGGCCATGTCGCGTTCCTCGACTTCGCGTCGATGATCAAGGCGGCACCGGCGCTGGCCAAATATCAGGCGTGGCGATCGGTCTATTCGGTCGTGTCGGGCTTCGTGAAGTCGGAGAAGCTGCGCGAGGCGCTGTCGTTCCACACGCTGCTGGTCGGCGGCAACCCGATGACGACGAGCGCGATCTACGCGCTGATCCACAAGCTGGAGCGCGACGGTGGTGTCTGGTTCGCCAAGGGCGGCACTAATCGCCTGATCGCCGGCATGGTCGCGCAGTTCGAACGGATCGGCGGGACGCTGCGCCTGGGCGATCCGGTCGCGAAGATCGAGACGCTGGGCGACCGCGCGACCGGCGTCGCGTGCGAAAGCGGCTGGCGCGCGGATGCGGACATGGTCGCGGCCAACGCCGACATCATGCACGCGTACCGCGACCTGCTGAGTGACTCACGCAGTTCGCAGCGGACCAAGGCGAAGCTGGAGCGCAAGTCGTACAGCCCGTCGCTGTTCGTCGTGCATTTCGGCATCAAAGGCACGTGGCCGGGCGTGCCGCACCACATGATCCTGTTCGGCCCGCGCTATAAGGGCCTGCTGGAGGACATTTACGACCACGGCGTGCTGAGCGAGGATTTCTCGCTGTATCTGCACCATCCGACCGTCACCGACCCCAGCCTGGCCCCGGAAGGAATGTCGACCTTCTATGCGCTGGCGCCGGTGCCGCACATGGGCAAGTTTCCGGTCGACTGGGCGGAGATCGGCCCGATCCTGGAAAAGCGGATCATCGACGAGGTCGGGCGTCGCCTGATCCCCGACATCCACGAGCGCATCGTCACCAAATTCCACTACGCGCCCAGCGACTTCGCGCAGGACCTGAACGCGCATCTGGGCAGCGCCTTCTCGCTGGAGCCGGTGCTGACGCAGAGCGCCTATTTCCGCGTCCACAACCGCGACGACGCGATACCGAACCTGTATTTCGTGGGTGCGGGCACGCATCCGGGCGCGGGCATTCCCGGCGTGGTGGGGAGCGCGAAGGCGACGGCGCGGTTGATGCTGGAGGGGTGAGGGGTTGGTGGGGTGATGCAGAAGTCAAAAGTTTTGCATCAGCGTGGGGAGCAAAGCGGCCGGTTGGCCGATGCCTGGAAGCGGACCTCAAAGCTTAGGCATTGATGCGATCTTAGTCGCGAAGGTCAGCAGGTTCGGGTGTTCGCGCCACTCTGTCAGTTCGCTAAATCCGCGTTCAAGCAACGCATCAATGAATGGAGCAAAAGCGGCAACCTCTTCGCCTTCCATCAGAAAGGTCGTCTTCCAGTATCGATCGCTTCCCCGATCGTCCGAGCAACAAGCCCATAGATTCCACGTTAAACGGTCCGGGTCGGCAAGATATAGCTGCAACAACGCACTCGGATTGTTCCCCCAACGCATGGATCTGCCAACGGAGTCGCGCTCATTCTGCCTCACCGACGGGGCATGACGTGCCGCGAACCCATTGATGTTTGGATCGATCGGCAGAAGCGCTGCTTCGAAATGCGCCCATTGCTCGTCTGTCCCATACCAGCCGCGGTTCGCCATGAGGCACCTCCACGCTTTGGTATGCGGCTTCCAGCAGGTTTGGCAACACGTCCGCTCCCAGCACCTTTCCGCGCTATGGATGCAAAACTCAAAGGTTTGCATCAAAGCGACATGAAGGTCCGACCGATGATCACCTGCAATCAGGTGACGCTACTGAATTGCAGCATGCCGCCGGATGGCGGGTATGGTGGGCGATGGGTAAATGGCCGCGAGTGACGCTGGATCGCTCCGGACCGTAGCCGCAGGCGTGAAGTCAGTAACTTCGAATCTAGCCCGGTCTATAGCCACGATACGCATTGCGCCCTCAACATGGTGTTTTGCCGCATCAGTCGCGCGTATCCAAATATAGTATTTTGGATACGACACTCCACTCTGTGTCGCTCCTTTCCGAAGCGGTTCAAGCGTCACCTTTTTAGAAGGTAGCCGGTGCGCTGCGAGGTACGCTCGAACATCGCGCTCAAGGATTTTGCTAAAACTTGAGGCAGGTGGCGCATTTGCCGCAATATGGCTCGCCTGTAGCTGCTGCATCATTCGCCCTATGTGAGCCGTTGATGGAACCTGCTGTGCCATTACAGATGCCGATACGGAGATCAGAAGTGTGAAGATGGCCGAGGTGCGCATGGTCATGATCGGTTTGTCAGCATAATCCGAGTTCCGTCAATGGCCGGTTTCCAGCGAGGTTGCCAACCATGATGCATAACTAACAAGTTCTGCATCACGCCGGGGACGGCAGAGATCCGGGCGCATTCATGATGCATATCCCTGATGCATCATCCCATCCCCGCACCCCGCCACCCTTGCCGCTCCCGTCCCCATCCCCTAACCCGCGCAGCATGAAGCGCCTTGCGATTTACTGCGGCTCCGCGACGCCGGCCGATCCCGTGTTCATCGATTCCGCGCGGGAGGTCGGGCGGACGCTGGCCGAGCGGGGGATCGGCGTCGTCTATGGCGGCGGGCGACTGGGATTGATGGGCGCGATCGCCGATGCGGCGCTGGCGGCGGGGGGCGAGGTCATCGGCGTGATCCCGCAGGCGCTGGTCGATGCGGAGGTCGCGCATCGCGGGCTGACCGAATTGCACGTCGTCACGGGTATGCACCAGCGGAAGGCGCTGTTCACCGAGCTGTCGGACGGCTTCGTCACGATCCCGGGCGGCACCGGTACGATGGACGAATTGTGGGAGGCGCTGAGCTGGGCGCAGCTCGGCTATCACGCCGATCCCGTGGGGCTGCTCAACACCGCCAATTACTACGAGCATCTGATCGCGTTCTGGGGGACGATGGCGCAGACCGGGTTCCTGCGACCGCAGCACCGCGACCTGCTGATCGTCGCCGATACGCTCGACGTGCTGCTGGAGCGGATGGCCAGTCACGTGCCGACGCAGCCGATCGTGCGGATGTCGGTCGGGGATCTTTGAGCGCCGCATCGCCTTCGGATGACGTGGGGCCCACCCGCGACGCGATCGTGGCGACCGCGCATGAGTCGATCGCGCGTGGATCGAAGAGCTTCGCCGCCGCATCCCTGTTATTCGATCCGAAGACGCGGCAGCGGGCGTGGCTGCTGTACGCGTGGTGCCGACGCTGCGACGACATCGCGGACGGGCAGGATCACGGCCACAGCATGAGCCATGTCGAGGACGCGCCGGCCCGGCTGGCGGACGTGTCCGCGAAGACCGAGGCGGCGCTGGCCGGGCAGGTCGTCGGCGATCCGGCCTTCGACGCGCTTCGGATCGTGGCGGCGGAGACGCGGTTGCCGCCCGCCTTCGCGCGCGACCTGATCGCCGGCTTCGCGCTGGATGCCGAAGAGTGGCGGCCGGCGACCGAGAACGACCTGTACCGCTATTGCTACCACGTGGCCGGGGTCGTCGGGTGCATGATGGCGGTCGTCATGGGGGTGCCGCCGGAGAACGCCGCAACGCTGGACCGCGCCTGCGATCTGGGCATGGCATTCCAGTTGGCGAATATCGCCCGCGACGTGCGCGAGGATGCGGAGGCTGGTCGCTGCTACCTTCCCGCTGCGTGGCTGGCCGAACTGGGGCTGACCGAGGCGACGCTACTGGAGCCTGCGAACCGCGCGGCCCTGGCGCGGCTAGGGGCACGGCTGGCGGAGAAGGCGGCGGCGTTCGAGGCGAGCGCGCGGGGCGGGACGCCGGCGCTGTCGTTCCGGTCGGCCTGGGCGGTGCTGGCGGCGGCGGCGATTTATGGTGCGATCGGGCGCGAAGTCGCGGCGCGGGGCGAGCGGGCATGGGACCGGCGGGTCAGCACGTCCGGCGCACAGAAGCTGGGTTTCATCGCGCGCGCGGGTCGCGAGGCGGCACGGCGACACGAGCTATATGCAAATGTGGCGCGGCCGGCTGGCCTGTGGCGACGGCCGCGCTGACGATCGACGGCCGCCAACTCTCGGGGACGGCAACCGACCTATCAATCGAAGCTACACCCGGCCCGAGCGCACGCAAAAAGGCCGCGGGCAATGTCGCCCCCGGCCCGTTCACCACCGCGATCGGCAATCGACCCGCACGCCCGAAGGCGTGCGCGTGCGGATTACTTGATCTTGGCTTCCTTGAAGTCGACATGCTTCCGCACGACCGGGTCGTACTTCTTGAAGCTCAGCTTCTCCGTCTTGGTGCGCGGGTTCTTCTTGGTGACGTAGAAGAAGCCTGTGTCCGCGGAGCTGACGAGCTTGATCTTGACGGTGGTCGGCTTGGCCATGAGCCCTATCCTGAAAAAGAAAGAGAGCGGCGGCCGGGGCCCCCGCTCGATCAGTGGCGGCGCATGACGCATGGTCGGCACGAAGTCAACCGAAAGCACCCTGGCGGGCGGGTCTTAACGGCCCGGCAACCAGTGGAAGCGTAGGGTTTCAGCAGGATAGAAGAGGAGCCGGGGACATGGAGCAGCCGATCGATCTGGACGCGGTCCGCGCCGACCTGACGATGCGAATCGCCGCCATCGACACGCGTGCGCCCTATGCCCGCCCTTGCGAACTGGCGCCGGCGATCGATGCGATTCGCGTGATCGCGCATCGCAACGGCCTGAACCCCGCCGTTACCGTCGCGCATTTCGTCGATTCGGCGCTGTCTCGTGGCGAGCGCGGTGCGCTGGTGCATGGCTGGCTGTCGATCCTGTCCGACGCGGTCGGCTGCGAGCGGCAGGACGTCGCCGCGTGCGACGCCTATGCCGCCGCCTGCTCGGTCCGCCTCGCGAGCTGACATCTTGGACGCGCTGATGGCGGCGCTGGTCGCCGCCGCGCTGGCCGGCATCGGCGATCGGCCTGCGCACCTCTCGGCGATCCTTGCCGATCGATTCCGCCCCGGTGTCGTCATCCTGGCGGCGCTGGTCGCGCTCGCCGCCGCGACCGCGTTGGCGGCGATCGCAGGAACGCTCCTCGCGCCGATGCTGACGCCGGAGGCCGCACGGCTGCTCCTGGCGCTGGCGCTGGCGTTGCAGGGGGGCGGCGCACTGTGGTCGGGCAAGCCACCGGAACGCCTCGATGGCTGGCGACTGGGCGGGTTCGCCACCGCGACGCTCGGTTTGTTCATCCTCGCGTTCGGCGACGGAGTGCAGTTCGTCGTCGCCGCGCTGACCGCCGGCGGAGGATCGCCGATCCTAGCCGCGGCCGGCGCGACGATCGGCGCAACCGTGACGATGACGGCCGGGGTCCTGCTGGGCGAGCGTGGCTGGCTGAGGCTGCCGCTCAAGCCCGTGCGATGGACGATCGCCGGGCTGTTTCTCGTCGTCGCGGCGATCCTCGCATTACAAGCACTCCATCTCGTCTGACGGCGGAGCCAATCGAGGCGGGGTTCGTTACGCTGACGATCCCAAACTTCGGAGCTTATCATGGCCGACGTCGCCCCCAACCTGAAGACCCCGACCGACCTCAACCGCAACGACACGCGCACCGTGGCGGAGGCGCTGAACATCGCGCTGGCGGATTGTTTCGCGCTGTACCTGAAGACGAAGAATTTCCACTGGCACGTGTCCGGCCCGCATTTCCGCGATTATCACCTGATGTTCGACGATCAGGCCACGCAGATCCTGGGCATCACCGATGCGATCGGTGAGCGTGTACGCAAGACCAGCCAGACGACGCTGCGTTCGATCGGCGACATCAGCCGTCGCCAGACGATCGTCGACAACGATCGCGATTATGTCAGCCCCGACGAGATGCTGGCGGAGCTGCGCGAGGATAATCTGAAGCTGATCGCGGTGTTCCGCGACGCGCGCGAGCGGGCCGAGGAAGCGAACGACACCGCCACCTCGTCGATCGTCGACGACTGGATCGATCAGGCCGAGGAACGCGCCTGGTTCCTGTTCGAAACCGCACGGAAGGGTTGATCCGATGTTGAAGCTCGCTGTGATCTTTCTCGTGCTCGGCCTCGTGCTGGGCGGCCTGGGCTTCGGCGGCGTCGGCGGTGCGTTCGTCGGGATCGCCAAGATCCTGTTCGTGATCGCGTTGGTGCTGTTCGTGATCTTCCTCGTGCTCGGTCTGGTCGCGGGCAAGAAGGTCAAGGACGCACTCTGACGGACGGGAGCGCCTACTGGCTGGTGGACGACGGTCCGATCCGGATCAGCCACCAGTCGGGCGGTGCGCCGAAGCGGATCGGCAGATTGCTGGTGCCGAGGCCACCGGTGACGATGATGGTGCGGCCGGGGTCATGGATCACGCCGCACCGATACCGCGGCGGGGCCACATCGATCGGGGCTCCGTAGAAGGGCAAAACGACCTGCCCGCAATGGGTATGCCCCGCCAGCAGCAGGTGGACGTACGGCTTGGCCCAATTGGTCGCCTCGGGCGAATGGGCGACCATAACCCCAGCCCCCTGCAGTCGTAGCAGCGCGAACATGGCCGGTGCGATGTGGAAATGGCCTGTAGACTGGTCCCCCATCCCCGCGACTCGCAAGGGTCCCACTTGCGCCGAACCATTGATCAGCAACGTCGCACCAATCCGCCGTAACATTCGCGCCACCGCTACCTCGTCGGTGCCGTAGTCGTGGTTGCCGAGCACCGCGACGATGCCGAATGGGGCGGACAGCCGACGCAGTTCCGCCTCCAGGATCGGTACGGCGTGCAGGGCTTCTGCCCGGCCCACGCCTTCGATGAAGTCCCCGGCGATCACGATCAGGTCGGGGCGCTGCGTGTTCACCCGATCGACCACGCGGCGCAGTCGCTGCGGGTCCATCGTCATGCTTTCCATGTGGATATCGCTCAACAGCGCGACCGTCATTGGCGGCGCGCCCCTGGGCCAGTCCGGCAGCCCGACGGAGGTACGCCGCAGCACCGGATCGACGCGGGCATTGTGCACCCCGACGCCGAACAGGACACTGAAGGCGGCGATCACGAGCAGACAGGCAAGCAACAGGCGGCGCATCAACATCGTCGCGTGCCCTAGCGGGAGCGGTTCGGGTGCGCCATGCGTTCCGATGTCATGCACGCTTTCGCCGCGCTTCTCGATTCGCTGATCTACACGCGCGGTCGCAACGCGAAGCTGAAGCTGGTCGCCGACTACCTTCTCGCCACGCCCGACCCCGATCGCGGCTGGGCAATGGCGGCGCTGACCGGCGATCTCGACCTGCCGGGCGTGAAACCCGCGCAAATTCGCGCGCTGATCGAAGAGCGCGTCGATCCCGTGCTGTTCCGTATGAGCCGCGATTATGTCGGCGACACCGCGGAGACGGTGGCGTTGTTGTGGCCGGCGCCGGTCGTGCCCGCCGAGCCCGAGCCGCTATCGCTGGCGCAAGCGGTGGAGCGGTTGCGGCATTTGTCCCGCTCCGACGCGCCTGCGGCGCTCGCGGCGATGCTCGACCGGCTGGACGCGGAGGAGCGGTTCGCGCTGTTGAAGATGGCGACGGGCGGTTTGCGCATCGGCCTGTCCGCACGGCTGGCGAAGACGGCGCTGGCGAATGCCTTCGGGATCGACGTCGACGAGCTGGAGGAGCTTTGGCACGGTCTCGACCCGCCCTATGCGACGCTGTTCGAATGGGTGGAGGGGCGCGCCGAGCGACCGACGGCGGTGGACACGCCGATCTTCCGTCCCTTCATGCTAGCGCACGGACTGGAGGACGCGCGTGTCGACCTGAACGATTATGCCGCGGAGTGGAAGTGGGACGGTATCCGTGTCCAGATCGTTCACGTCGCCGGCCAGACGCGCCTGTACAGCCGCACCGGCGACGATGTGACGGGCGCCTTTCCCGATGTCGCCGCCGCCTTTGCCGAAGCCGGGGCGGTCGATGGCGAGTTGCTGGTGAAGGGCGAGGTTCAGGGCGGCGAAGCGGCGAGTTTCAACGCGTTGCAACAGCGATTGGGCCGCAAGACCGTGTCGGCGAAGATGCTCGCCGAATATCCGGCCTTCGTCCGCCTCTACGATATCCTGGTCGACGGTACGGAGGATCTGCGCGCGCTGCCCTGGACCGAGCGCCGCCGGCGGCTGGAGGCGTTCGTGCCGCGGCTCGATCCGGAGCGCTTCGATATCAGCGCGGTGATCGAGGCCGACGACTTCACGCATCTGGAGGCGATCCGCGCCGGCGCGCGCGATGCCGCGATCGAGGGTGTGATGCTCAAGCGGCGCGACAGCCCCTATGTCGGCGGACGGCGCGCGGGCTTGTGGTACAAATGGAAGCGCGATCCGCTGACCGCAGATTGCGTGATGATGTATGCGCAGCGCGGCAGCGGCCGGCGATCCTCCTATTACAGCGACTATACGTTTGGGTGCTGGACCGATGACGGCGAGTTGCTGCCGGTCGGCAAGGCGTATTCGGGCATCACCGACGAGGAGCTGCGGATACTCGACAAGTTCGTGCGCAACCACACGCTGAACCGATTCGGCCCGGTGCGCGAGGTCGAGAAGACACTGGTGCTGGAGATCGCGTTCGATTCGATCCACGCCTCGACCCGGCACAAATCGGGCGTTGCGATGCGCTTTCCCCGGATCGCGCGGATCAGGACGGACAAGCCCGCGAACGAGGCCGACCAGCTGGCGACGCTGAAGCGGCTGGTGACCTGATCCGCCGGACGGACGTCAGGGCAGCGCGATCTCGAACAGCGTCGGCCACAGCTTGCCGGTGACGAACAGCCGCCGCGCCTTCGCATCCCAGGCGATGCCGTTCGCCACCGCCTCGATATCGGTAACCCCGATCTCCGCGACGATCGGCTTCAGGTCGACGATCTGGACGACCTTGCCCGAGCCCGGATCGATGCGGACGAGATACGGCGTGTGCCAGACGTTGGCGAGGATCGTGCCGTCGACCAATTCCAGCTCATTCAGGTCCTTGAGCGGCCGACCGCGGATCGTGACGGCGATCAGGCGGCGGTCCTTCAGCGTCTTCGGATCGACCACCCGCAACGTGTCGGACCCGTCGGAGCGGATCAGCTGCGTCGCGTCGCCGGTCAGGCCCCAGCCTTCGCCGGTGTAGCGCATAGTTCCCAGCGGCTTGAGCGTTTTGGCGTTCCAGCGATGCGCTATGCCGTCATGCCATGTCAGGCTGACGAGATCGTTGCCGGCCAGCGCCACGCCCTCCCCGAACTGCGCCGCGGGGATCGTGGCGCGGGCGAGGATGCGACCGTCATTCAGGCGGACGCGGCGGACCTCCGACCGACCCTCCTGCCCGGTGCTCTCGACCAGCACGCCGTCGTGCCACAACAGCCCTTCGGTGAAGGCGGTGCGGTCGTGCGGGTAGCGAGCGACGATCCGCGGCACGACGACGGGGATGTCGGCGGGCTCCGTCGTTCCCTGCGCGGCCTGCGCCGGCGGCGTGGCTTGCGCGGGTGGCGAAAGCCACAATGTGAGCAGGGCGAGGAGCGTCGGGATCATCGCGCCTGATTGCGGCAGGCGATGCGGGGCGGCAAGCCTCTAGTGGCGGAAGTGGCGCATGCCGGTGAAGACCATCGCCAGCCCGGCCTCGTCCGCCGCCGCGATGACCTCGTCGTCGCGGATAGAGCCGCCCGGCTGGATCACCGCCGTCGCGCCGGCCTCCACCGCTGCGAGCAGGCCGTCGGCGAAGGGGAAGAACGCGTCCGACGCCACGGCGGAGCCGATCGTCTGCGGTTGCGCCCAGCCTGCCTTCTCCGCCGCGTCCTTCGCCTTCCACGCGGCGATGCGGGCCGATTCCAGCCGGTTCATCTGCCCCGCGCCGACACCGGCGGTCGCACCGTCCCTGGCATAGACGATCGCATTCGATTTGACGTGCTTGGCCACCGTCCACGCAAACCGGCAATCCGCCAGTTCCTGCTCGGTCGGCGCGCGACGCGTCACCACCTTCAGTTCGCCCAACCGGCCATTGTCGCGCGACTGGACCAGCAGGCCACCGGCGATGCTCTTGATCGCCAGCCCGCCGCGTGTCGGATCGGGCAGTTCGCCCGCGATCAGCAGCCGCAGGTTCTTCTTGCGCGCGAACACCGCCCGTGCATCGGCATCGGCATCGGGGGCGACCACGACCTCGGTGAAGATCGCCGAGATCGCCTCCGCCGTCGCACCGTCGAGCGGACGATTGACCGCGACGATGCCACCGAAGGCCGACACGGTGTCGCACGCGAAGGCGGCGCGATACGCGTCCAGCACCGTCTCACCGCTCGCCACGCCGCAGGGGTTGGCATGCTTGACGATCACCACCGTCGGCGGCCCGTCGCGGAACTCCGCCACCAGTTCCAGTGCGGCGTCGGCATCGTTGAGGTTGTTGTAGCTGAGCGCCTTGCCCTGCAACTGCTCCGCCTGCGCGATGCCGCGGGCGTGCGGCCCGCGCGGCAGGTACAGGGCGGCCGACTGATGCGGGTTCTCGCCGTAGCGCAATTCCTCCGCGTGACGCGTGAAGGCGAGCGGGAGCGTCGCCGGGAACGTCTCACCCTGATCGGAAAAGGCGAACCACTGCGCGATCGCCGAGTCGTAGGCGCCGGTGGCGGCGAACGCCTTGGCCGCGAGGCGGCGGCGCGTGGCGAGCGTGGTGCCGCCGGCGTCGAGTTCGGCCAGCACGCCCGCATAATCGGCGGGATCGGTCAGGATCGCGACATGCGCGTGGTTCTTGGCGGCGGAGCGGACCATGCTGGGGCCGCCGATGTCGATATTCTCGATCACCTCGTCCCGCGCCGCGCCCTTCGCGACGGTCGCCTCGAACGGATAGAGGTTGACGACGACGAGATCGATCGGCGCGATGCCGTGCTCCCGCATCGACGCGACGTGCGCCGGATCGTCGCGCACCGCCAGCAGTCCGCCGTGAACCTTGGGGTGCAGCGTCTTGACGCGTCCGTCCATCATCTCAGGGAAACCGGTCAGGTCCGACACGTCGTCGACCGTAAGGCCAGCCTCGCGTAGCGCCCTCGCCGTGCCGCCGGTGGAGACGAGCGCGACGCCCTTGGCCGCCAGCGCGGTCGCGAGATCGACGATGCCGGTCTTGTCGGAGACGGACAGGAGGGCGCGGGTGACGGGGATGGTGCTCATGGCCAGCGCCCTTGGCCGGTCAGAGCGCGCGCTTCAAGACCCAGCTGATGTGCGCGCCGCCGGTCGGGGCTTCTCCACCGACCACCAGTTGCTGGATCGCCACCGGCCGCCCCTCCCCGTCGATCCAGACGCTGTCCTCGATTGCAAGCGCACCGCCGCGCGCACGGAACTGCCACAAGGCGCCGCCGGGCAGGCGCAGGATCGCAGCCTGCCCGTCCGCGGTTGCCGACGCCTGCACGCCACGACCGAGATGGAACCGGACCGCGAACCCCGTCGCCCCCGGATTGCGCTTGCGGCCGTCGGGCAGCAGCGCGTCCTCGCCGCGCAGCTCGCGGCCGTCGCCGGTCAGCAGCAGCTGGCGGCGGTGCTTGAAACCCCAGCGGCGGACGTATCCGTCATGGCTCGCCTCGATGCGGCTGGCGGCATCGGATTCCTGCCGGGACAGCTCCACCTCCGCGACGCCGCGGCCCAGCGTGCCGTCCGTGTGGATCGCGGTGGAGTTCGAATCGCCCAACGTCAGCGTCGAATGCGCCGCGGTGGTGCGCAGCCCCTCGGCGAGGGTTGCGGGAAGCTGTACCACCGCCGCGCGCGCGCCGCCGCAGTTCACGACGATGCGGACCGGGCCGTCGCTGAACTCGAACGCCAGCGTGGAGGCACAGCCGCCATCGACCACCCGCGCGACCGGCGGCGGCGCGGCATCGACGATCAGCACCGCAGAGCCGGCGGCGAGCCGCTGATACCCCCATTCGCGCGACTGGCGCAGCGGGCGGGTGCGGATTCCGCTGGCCGCGATCACCGCCGCGACCTCCGCTTCGGTAGAGGGGCCACCACCCTGCCAGCTCGACAGCGCACGGTCGCCGTGGCTCGCGCCGAGCAGCGCCGGGACCATCCGCGCCAGCGCCGATCCCGCGACGACGGGCAGCTCCAGCCGGCGCGCCGCATAGGTCTCACGCAGGGTCGACAGCAGCGCGATCACGTCGAGCAGCATCGCCGGGCTGCGCGAGACGACGCCGCCATCCTCGAACAGGCCGGTGTGCAGCGCGCGCGTCAGCCCCGCCTCCCCGAACGCCAGCCGCGGATCGCCGCCGGGAATGAGCAGCCCTGCCGCGACGACTCCGCACCACGCGGCAATGCGCGGTGCACCGGCGGGTGCCTTGTCGGCGCTGCGATCCAGATGCCGCGCGCCGCGTGCCAGCGTGTTCAGCACCTGCGACCGGTAGATCAGGTCCGTCGATGACAGGATCAGCGGCGCATGCGCCGTCCAGAACAGGATGCGGCGGCCCCAGTTTTCCGGCGACCACGCCGCGCCGTCGATCTTCGTACCATGCACGCTCAGCCAGCGCTGCATCAGCCCTTCGGCGACGGTCGCTCCGGCGGCGCGGGTGGCCCCCGACGACAGGTCGCGCAGCCAGGCGAAGCTGTGAACATAGGCGCCGAACGCACCCGACCAGTCGGGCCTGGCGAAGTCGAGCGTGTCGATCGCGCGAACTTCGCCGCGAAAGCCGATCTGCCCGTCCAGCAGCGCCTGTCCGCACGCGGCATTGCCCAGCACGGGGTCGTCCGGCACTGCGATCAGCTTCAGCGGGTAACGACCCTTCAGCCGCATGCCGTGGATCGGCGTCCGCCACGTCAGCCGGTGCAGCCGGTCGGCGAGACGCTCCGCCAGCGACAGGCCGGACGTACCGCGGACCCGCATCAGGCGCTTGCCCTCCTCGATGCCGTCGGGGTTTGTCTCGCTATCGGGGGGCAGGTCGGTCACGCGCCGCGGAGTGCCCGGATATTGTCGGCGTAAGCGTCTGGTCCGCCACGGAAGACGGCGGTCCCCGCAACCAGCGCGTCCGCACCCGCATCGATGCACTGGCGCGCGGTGTCGGGATCGACGCCGCCATCCACCTCCAGATCGATCGCGCGGCCGGTCTGGTCGATCATCTTGCGGACCGCGGCGATCTTCTTGAGCTGGCTGGGGATGAAATGCTGCCCGCCGAAACCGGGATTGACGCTCATCACCAGCACCAAGTCGACGGTGTCGAGCAGGTAATCGAGCATCTTGGCGGGCGTGCCGGGACACAGCACGACGCCGGCGCGCTTGCCCAACCCCTTGATGTGCTGGAGCGAGCGATGGATGTGCGGCCCCGCCTCGTAATGGACAGTGATGCAGTCTGCCCCGGCCTCCGCGAACGCATCCAGATACGCATCCACGGGCGATATCATCAGGTGCACGTCGAACGGCTTGGTCGTAACGCCGCGCACCGACTTCATCACGGCCGGCCCGAACGAGATATTGGGCACGAAATGCCCGTCCATTACGTCGATGTGGATCCAGTCCGCACCAGCGGCGTCGATGGCGCGCACCTCCTCGCCGAGCTTCGCGAAGTCGGCGGACAGGATCGACGGGGCGATGCGGACGGGCAGGGCTGGCATGGGCGCTCGTGTAACGCGGGTTGCGGCGGGGTTAAAGGTGGCTGGTAGGGTCAGGTGCGCCTGAGCTTCACCGCGAAGAACCCGTCGAGGCGACCCTTGTCGGCGAGCATCGTCGGCAGCGTCCGGACATATCCCCCTTCCGCCGCAGCGACGCCGGTCGGCAGCGATGCCGGATCGACCGGCTCCACCGCAAAGTCGCGCCGCGCGACAAGGAAGCGTTCGAGCTGGCGCTCGCCCTCGTCCGGCTCCAGCGAGCAGGTGGCGAAGACCATCGTGCCGCCCGGTTTCACCCAGTCGGCGGCGCGGTTGAGGATGCGGGTCTGAAGTTCCGCCAGTTCCGCAACCACCGAGGGGCGGACGCGGTGGAGGACGTCCGGGTGGCGGCGGAAGATACCGGTGGCGCTGCACGGTGCGTCGATCAGGATCGCGTCGGCCGGTTCCTCCGGCGACCACAGCAGCACGTCGGCGCGCACCACCTCGGCCTTCAGGCGGGTGCGGAACAGGTTCTCGCGCAGGCGCTTGATTCGCCCCTGCGACGAATCGATCGCGACGGTCTGCCAGCCGGCGGCGGCGAGCTGCATCGTCTTGCCGCCGGGCGCGGCGCACAGGTCGAGCGCGACGCCGTCACCCCGGCCCAGCATCCGCGCCGGGATCGTAGCGGCAAGGTCCTGCACCCACCACGCGCCGTCGGTATAGCCCGCCATGTCCGGCACGGGGTCATGATCGACGAGGCGCAAGTGGCCGGGCGCAAGGCTTTCGCCGCCGAGCCGCACGCGCCATTCCTCCGTCGAACCGGGATCGGCGAGCGTGATGTCCAGCGGCGGCGGCGCGGCGATCGCTTCCGCGGCGGCCTCGACCATCGCCTCGCCCCACGCCGTTTCCCACCGCGCCTCGACCAACGGCGGCAGCGCGGGAATTTCGGGCAACAGGATGTTGGCGCGCATCAGCGTGCCGAACACACCGTGAACCAGCTTGCGCGGGCCGCCGTCGACCAGCGGCAGCACGGTCGAGATCGCGGCGTGCGGCGGCGTGCCGAGCACCAGCGCCTGCACCAGCGCGATGCGCAGCGCGGTGCGCGCCTTGGCGTCGTCCGGCAGCGCCCGCTCGGTCGCGCCGTCGATCGCGGCATCGAGATCGGGCAGACGGCGCAGCGTCTCCGCAGCGATGGCATGCGCGAGGCCGCGATCGGGCCCGTGCACCATCCGCGTCGCCGCCGGCAGCGCCGCCTCCAGCGACTCGCCACGGCGCAGCACCGCGTCGAGCAGTTTGATCGCGGCACGGCGGGTGGGCACGCCGAGCGGTTCGGGCGCATGCGTCTGCGGCCCCGCCGGCTTCGTTCTGGGCTTCACTTGGGAGAACTCCTTTGAGCCCCTATGTGGAGCAGCAGCGATATTCCAGCAACCGCAGCACCGGAGATACGCCGATGGGACAGCGTCCCGACCATCTGAAGCCGCCCAGCTACCTGTCCCCAAACCCCCCGGTGCCGCAGCCGGAAGCCACGCCGAAGCGCCACGACGATCCGCTCGGCCGCGATCCGGTCCGGTACGGCGACTGGGAACTGAAGGGCATAGCCGTCGATTTCTGACGCCCGCTCGGGAACTTGTTTTCCCTGCGGAACGTCCGGCTTGATATGGGGCAAATCGGCAGGCGCTGGCGGATCATCGGCGGGGTGCTGCTCGGCGTCCTCGTCATCCTGTTATTGATCGTGGCGATGTTCCCGTGGGGCGTGTTCCGCGGCATCGTCGAGCGCGAGGCGACGGAGCGCTTCGGCCGGCCGGTGACGATCGGTGCCGTCGACCGGATCGACAGCTTCGGCTTCACTCCCGTCATCGCCATTCGCAACGTGCGCGTGCCGCAGGCGGACTGGGCTGGCACCGGCGACTTTGCGCGGGTGAAGCAGGTGACGGTCAGCTTTCCGGTGTGGCCGTTGCTGACGGGCGAGTTCCGGCCGCGCGACGTGACGGCGGACGGCGTGCGGCTGGCGCTGGTTCGCGATGCCCGGAAGCGGACCAACTGGGACCGGCCGGGCAAGCCGCAGGGTGGCGGCGGCTCCACCGACCTCGGTGCGATCACGATCCGCGATGCCGTCGTCAGCTATGCCGACGCCGTGCAGGACCGGCGGGCGACGATGCGGCTGACCGCCGACCCCGACGCCGGGCTGAAGGCGGAGGGCGATGGCATCATCCGGGGTGCGCCGGTGCGGATTACCGTGAGCGGCCCCGCGCCTGTTCGCGGCCAGCCCTGGCCGTTCACCGCCGACGTTGCCGGACGGGCGCTGACCATGCATGCCAAGGGCAGCATGGACCGGCCGCTCGACACCGATGCGATGACGCTGGACGTATCGGCCCGCGCGACCGACCTGAAGATGATCGACGCGGTGATCGAGGCGGGCCTGTTCCGGACCCGCCCGGTGGCGCTGACCGCGCATGTCCGGCACGATCCGACGCGCTGGACGATCACGGCGCTGAAAGGCACGATCGGGCGATCCGATCTGCGCGGACACATGACCGTCGACAAGATCGACGGTCGATCGAAGATCGACGGCGCGCTGGTGTCGAAGCAGTTCGCCTTTGACGACCTGACCTCCCCTGAGGGACGTGCCGAGGGCATTGCGAAGGAACGCCGGATCGGGCCGCGGCTGGTGCCCGACACCCGCATCGACATCGGCAAGATCGACAACACGGACGGGCGGCTGGTGTTCAACGTCGACCAGATCGTCGGGCCGGGGGCGAATGCGCCGATTCGATCGCTGGCGGCGACGATGACGATGGACCACCAATTGCTGACGCTGTCGCCGCTGAAAATGGTGCTGGCGCAGGGCCGAGTCACCGGTCGCGCGACGATCGACCAGCGCGGCGGCCGGCGGTCGCCGACCCTGTCGTTCGACATCCGGCTGGACGGCGGCCGGATCGCCGGCTTCGCCGAAGACGGGCAGTTCACGGGCAAGCTCGACGGTCGTGCGCGGCTGACCGGGGTCGGCGATACCATCCGCAGCGCGATCGGCCGGTCGAGTGGCGGCATCGGCTTCGTGGTGCGCGAAGGTCAATTGCCGCAGCGTTATGCCGCCGCTTTGGGCTTCGACGCGGGGCGGGCGTTGCTGGCGGGGTCGGACGACCGCACCGGCCTGCGCTGCCTGATCGCGCGGGTCGCGGTGAAGGACGGCACCGGCCGGATCAACCCGCTGGTCGTCGACACGGCGATCAGCCAGTTGACCGGGTCGGGCACCATCGCCTTTCCGGAGGAAACGCTGGCGCTGACGATGAAGGGCGCGCCCAAGCGTGACGTGATCCTGCGCATCCCCGGCAATGCGGCGATCGCGGGAACGCTGACCGATCCGAGGATCGTCGTGCCGCGCGAGGTGAAATCGGTCGGCAACATCCTGAAAGCGATCGGTAATCGCATCACCGGGCATAGCGGGCCGGTCGCCGGGAACGCCGACTGCAACGCGCTGGCGGCGCGGGCCTTGCGGTAAGCGCGACTGCGGAAGGTTAGGCTAAGGTTAGTCCAACGCGGCTTATGGCCGACGAGTGGATATGGACGTTTGAAAGAGCGGGTCGGCGCGCTTCATATAGGCGGATCGGGTTCTGTAGGACAGCGCGAACGCATTCTATCGACCCTCGTCGCGTAGCGGTCGGGCCAGCAGATCGCCGACCACCTGCGCGGCGGGGGCACCTTCCAGCAAACGACAGACCGCATCGGTAACGGGCATGTCGACGCCCGCTTCGCCCGCCGCCTGACGCAGCACGGGGGCGGTGAACGCGCCCTCCGCGACGGTGCGGCGATCCTGGAGCAGTGTCGCCGCCGTGTCGCCGCGCCCCAGCCCGACCCCGAGCGAGAAATTGCGGCTGCTGGTCGACGAACAGGTGAGGACGAGGTCGCCGAGGCCGGACAATCCCGCCAGCGTCTCCGCTCGTGCGCCGCGCGCCAGACCGAATCGCGTCATTTCCGCGAAGCCACGGGCGATCAGCGCGGCACGGGCGTTCTGGCCCAGCCCGGCCCCCTCGACCACGCCACAGCCGATCGCGAGGACGTTCTTCACGGCTCCACCGATCTCCGCACCGATGACGTCGTTCGATGCATAGGGGCGGAAATGCGGTGCCGCGAGACGATCCATCAGTCGCGCGCGCAGCTCGTCGTCCTCGCAGGCGAGCGTCACCGCGGTCGGCAGTCCGCGGGCGACCTCATGTGCGAAAGTGGGGCCGGACAGGACGGCGATCGGCGCGGCCGGGTGCGCGGCGCGCGCGACCTCCCCCACCAGGCGGCGGGTGCCCGCCTCGATGCCCTTGGCGCACAGGATCAGCGGCGTCTGGCCGACCGGCGTCGCGGCGAGCACGGTGCCGACATGCTGCGCCGGCACGACGACGAGCAAAGCGTCGACATCGCGCATACGAGTTGGATCGGTCGTCGCGACGATCGTCTCCGACAGCTTTATGTCATTCAGGAACAAGGGGTTGAGGTGATCGCGATTGACCGCGTCGACCACGTCGCGGCTGCGCGCCCAGAGCAGCACGTCGCGGCCGCCATGCGCAGCGACCTGCGCCAGCGCGGTGCCCCACGCGCCGCCGCCGAGCACGCCGATCCTCATGCGTTTACCCCCGTCATGCCTTCACACCGGCACCGCGCACCGGCGGCGCGGACGGGTCGAGCGGCCAGCGCGGGCGCGCCGGCATGTCGAGCGGATCGGTCAGGCCGGCGGCAAACCGCTCCACCCCCGCCCACGCGATCATCGCGGCATTGTCCGTGCACAGCCACAGCGGCGGGGCGACGAAGCGGCGGCCATGCTCCGCCGCCAGCCCGGCCAGCGCGGTGCGGACGGCGGTGTTGGCGGCGACGCCACCCGCCACGACGAGCGCCTTGGCCTCCGGGGCGGCGTGGAGCGCGCGGGCGGTGCGGTCGATCAGGCATTCGACTACCGCCGCCTGGAAGGATGCCGCGAGATCCTCGGGCGAGTGATCGGCGGCGGCACGCGCGACCGCGCTTTTCAGGCCCGCGAACGAGAAATGCGGCTCGGCGGCCCCCTTGAGCGGGCGCGGCAGCGGTACCGCGCGGGGATTTCCGAGCGCCGCCGCCCGTTCGACGGCCGGACCACCGGGGAAGCCGAGGCCCAGCACCTTGGCGGTCTTGTCGAACGCCTCGCCCGCGGCATCGTCGATCGTCGTGGCGAGTCGGCGATAGCGGCCGACGCCCTTGACGAGGAGCAACTGGCAATGGCCGCCCGACACCAGCAGCAGCAGGTAGGGAAAATCGAGATCGGGGTCGGACAGCCGCGGGCTGAGTGCATGCCCCTCCAGATGGTTGACGCCGATGAGCGGTTTGCCGACCGCATGCGCCAGCGCCTTGCCGGTGACGAGGCCGACCATGACGCCGCCGATCAGGCCCGGCCCGGCGGTGGCGGCGATCGCGTCGACATCGGCGAGCGCGATGCCCGCATCCTTGAGAGCGGCGGCGATCAGCGGCTCCATCGCCTCGACATGCGCACGGGCGGCGATCTCCGGCACGACGCCCCCGTAAGGCGCGTGCGCCGCCTCCTGCCCCGCGAGCCGGTGCGCCAGGACACGGCGATCGTCGGTGACGAGCGCGGCGGCGGTCTCGTCGCAGGAGGATTCCAGACCAAGGATCAGCATGCATGCTCTGTAGGGCGGGCAACGGAGACGGGCAAATGCCCGTAGCCCTTGTCCCCGCCCCTTCCCCCGCGCTAACCGGCGGAAATGATCCGGTTCAGGCTCGGGACGCGGGGTTCGCCGCTGGCATTGACGCAGGCGGGAATGGTGCGCGCGGGGCTGTGCGCCGCGCACGACTGGCCGGAAGACGCCGTCGAGCTCGTCGTGATCCGCACCACCGGCGACCGCGTGCAGGACCGCGCGCTGGCGGAGATCGGCGGCAAGGCGCTGTGGACCAAGGAACTCGACCGCGCCCTGCTCGACGGTGCGATCGACGCGGCGGTGCATTCGATGAAGGATGTCGAGACGATCCGGCCGGAGGCGATCCGCATTGCCGCGACGCTCCCTCGCGCGGATGTACGCGACCGGCTGATCGGGGTCGAATCGCTCGACGTGCTGCGCCGGGGCGCGGTGGTCGGCACCAGTTCGCCGCGACGGCGCGCGCAGTTGCTGCGACTGCGGCCCGACCTGTCGATCGTGCTGTTCCGCGGCAATGTCGAGACGCGGCTGGCGAAGCTGGCGGCGGGCGAGGTCGATGCGACGCTGCTGGCGGCGGCGGGGCTCGACCGGCTGGGGCGCAGCGATGTGGGTCATGCGATTGGCACCGACGTCATGCTGCCCGCGCCGGCGCAGGGGGCGGTCGGGATCGAAGTCCGCCGCGCCGATGCCGCGGCCGAGGCGCTGGTCGCGGCGATCGACGATCCGGCGACGCATGCCTGTGTCGCGGCGGAGCGATCGTTGCTGGCGAGCCTGTCGGCGGATTGTCACTCGCCGGTCGCGGCACTGGCGAGTCTGGCGGGCGAGACGCTGTCGCTGCGCGGGCAATTGCTGTCGGAGGACGGCGAGGAGGATGTCGTCGGGCAGGTCGAGGGGGTGCCGGGCGAGGACCTCGGCGGCGCACTGGCCGCCGACCTGCTGGCTCGCGCGCCGGAGGCGGTGCGGCGGCTGTTCGCGGCGTGATGACGGGTGGTGGGCGACGGTGGCGTAGCAACGCCCTGAACGTAGACGCCCTCATCAAGCTGTACGACTCCGAAGGTAGCGGCGCCACGCCGCAAGCCATTCACCGCGCCTCTGCGCATCCGCGCGGACATTCTGATTCGCGTCCAAGCGGTTTACCGATCCCCGCAGCGCGCCCCGCCTGTCGGCCAGGAGCCTGACGGCATGCCGCGCCCGATCGTCGTCTTACGACCGGAGCCGGGGAACGCGGCGACGGCGACGAGGGTCGAGCAGGCCGGTCTCGTCGCCCTGAGGTTGCCGTTGTTCTGCGTAGCGGCGGTGGCGTGGACAGTGCCGGACCCGGCGCAGTTCGACGCGCTGCTGCTGACCAGCGCCAATGCGGTGCGGCATGGCGGCGAGGGGTTGGCGCGGTTGCGAGAGCTGCCCGTGGTCGCCGTGGGAGAGGCGACGGCACGGGCGGCGCGCGCGGCTGGCTTCACCGTCCTGCTGACGGGCAGCGGCGATGCCGCATCGGTGACGGCGGCCACGACCGGACGTCTGCTGCATCTGGCGGGGCGCGAGCATCATGCGGTCGCGGGGGCGACGACGATCGTCGTCTATGCAACGGAGCCGTTGCCGGTCGACGGCTCACTCTTCGAGGGCAGTGTCGCGCTGGTGCATTCGGCGCGCGCGGCGGCGCGGCTGGCTGCAATAGTGGAGGGGGAAGCGCGCGAAAGCATCGTGATCGCAGCGCTGAGTCCGACAGTTGCGGCGGCGGCCGGCGATGGGTGGCGAGCGGTCGAGGCCAGCGACATGCCCCGCGATGAGGCACTCGTCGCGCTGGCGGTGCGGCTCGCCGGTCGCGACGGTGATTGACCGCACCGCCCCGCGGCCCGATAAACGCGTGCAATGAGCAGCCACGCGCCCACCGATCCGACGCGGTCCCGCGGGCCCCGCATGGGCATCATCCTGACGCTGGTACTGCTGGCGTTTCTCGGCGGCGCGCTGCTGGTGGGGCTGGCGTTCCGGTCGGGCTGGTCGTTCGGCGGGCTGATGGCACAGCGGCAGGCGGCTGCAGCCGCGCCTACCGCCACGGGGTTCCAGCCGGCGCAACCGCTGACATCGACGGGATCGGTGCCGAACGTCGATCCGGCGACGCTGGTCACGCGCGAGGCTGCACTGGCGGGGCAACTCGCCGCGTTGGAGACGCGCGCCGCGGTGGTCGCGACCGATGCCGCCGCGGCGGGCGCGCAGGCGACGCGGGCGGAGGCGCTGATGGTCGCATTCGCGGCGCGGCGGGCGATCGATAAGGGTACGCCGCTCGGCTATCTCGAAGAGCAGTTGCGCACGCGGTTCGCGCAGGCGCAGCCCAAGGCGGTGGCGATCATCGTGCAGGCCGCGCGCGAGCCGGTGACGGCGGAGGATCTGCGGCAGGGCCTCGACGCGCTCGCCCCCGATCTGGCACGTCCAGCAAGCGAGGGGTGGTGGGCCGACCTGCGCCGCAACTTCGGCAATCTGGTGGTGCTGAGGCCGGAGGGAACGCCCTCCCCCGCCGCCGAGGAGCGGATCGCGCGGGCACGCCGCTTGCTGGACGACGGTCGCGTAGATGCGGCGCGCGCGGAAGTCGCCCGGCTGCCGGGCGCGAACGATGCCGGCGCGTGGATGAGCGCGGCGCGGCGTTGGGTGCTGACGCATCAGGCGCTCGACGTGATCGAGACGGCGGCGATCCTCGGGCAGGCGCAGGGCTTGCAGCCGCCATTGCGTGTGGTGCCGACGCAGGAAGCTGCGCCGGTGGTGACGACCGAAGGCGGTTGAGGGGATTGCGGCGGGACTGTTCGGCTGCATCGCAGGCCACCCCGGCGTAGCTCGTGTCGAAAGCATGATTACACGACGGTGATCCTCCCAGCGCGTTCGCCCCGAGCCTGTCGACGCCCGTGGTGAGCGACGCCGCAGGTGGTGTCGATGGGCATGAGTCTCGTTGGTGCTTCGACAGGCTCAGCACGAACGGTGCAAGCAGCGGTCATCACTGCCCTGCGCCGACTGTGTTCCGGCTGCTATAGGTGCTCTGGGTTTCACCGCCTTCGCCGAAACTGGACCAGGGCCCACGCCGGGTTGGCGCCAAGTTTTAGAAGCATCGCCCGATCAAGCTGCCGTTTCCACCGCGCGGCGAATACGCCCGATCAAAGCCGCTCGATCAGCGCCATCGCTCCCTGCGGGGCGCGGACCTTGGCGCCGTTGATGAAGAATATGAACGTATCGCGCGGCTGCTTCGATGCGGGGTCGGGCGCGGCATAGGGCAGGCCGTCCGGCTGCTCCCCCGCCGCCCAGCGCTTGGCGGCTGCCGCCCACTCGTCCAGCGCGGCGGGTGCGTAGCCGGCGACGAAGCGTTCCTCCGCCGCCTCCAGCCGGGCATAGACGAGATCGCCCGACGCATCGGCGATCGCCGGATACTCCGTTGAGTGCGCGTAGACGATCGCGACGCCCGCCCCGCGGCACAGCGCCACGAACTCGGGGCAGGCGAAACTCTCGTGCCGGACATGCACCGCGTGTCGGAGCGCGATGCCGTCCTGCTTCGTCGGCAGCAGCTTCAGGAACGCGCCGAAATCGTCCGCGTCGAATTTCTTGGTGGCCATGAACTGCCACAGGATCGGGCCGAGCTTGTCCCCGAGTTCGACGATCCCCTGCCCCGTGAAGCGCGCGATCGACTCGCCCGCCTCCGCCAGCACCTTGCGGTTGGTGCAGTAGCGCGACGCTTTCAGCGCGAAGACGAAACCGTCCGGCGTCGTGTCGCGCCATCCGGCGAAGGTCGCGGGCTTGAAGCCGCTGTAATAAGTGCCGTTGACCTCGATCGCGGTAAGCTTGCCGGCGGCGTATTCCAGCTCGCGTTTGTGCGGCCACTTCTCCGGGAAGAACGTGCCGCGCCACGGTTCATAGGTCCAGCCGCCGATGCCGACGCGGACCGCGCCTCTGCGCTGTGCTGCCTCAGCCGATCCCATGTCGCTGCCCCACATCCATCGTTCCCGATTAGCATCGGTGGGCGAGGACTGCACGCGATACCAGTACGATCTCGGAAAGCCCGTCGTCGCCCGCGGACGAGTCTCGATTTCGGACGAAATAGAGCCATGGTAAACGGTCAAGTAACGTGCAAGTCATGGCATCGGGCTTTCAGGGGGAATAAACGATGTCGATCACTATCAAGACCGCGATGCAAGGTGCTGTTCTGGTTGCGGGACTCATGACCGGTGCGGCTGTTCAGGCGGTGACGGTACCCGGTGTGTATAGCACCGGGTTCGGTGCGGGCGGCGCGTCGCTGGCTGCTGGCAACGGTGTGGCGGACGCGAATTATCGCCTGACGGCAACGACGTCGGCAACGCAGCCGGTCGGAACGCAGGCCGTCACCTTCTACAACTTCAATTATGCAGCAGATACCGCGACATCGCGCTGGATTTCGTACACGGCCGACACGTCGCAGATGGGCTACAACGCCAACTTCACCTTCACGACCACGTTCGACCTGACCGGATTCAACGCTGCCACTGCGCGGCTTTCGGGCTTCGTCGGGGCTGACAACGAAGCCACGGTGCTGCTGAACGGGGTCGCGATCGGCGGCGTCTATGGCTATCGACGGGAGACGTTCACGTCGCTGACGGCGTTCTCGACGCTGGATCCGGCCCTGTTCGTCAGCGGCGTCAACCGGCTCGACGTGGTGCTGCACAACATCGATCTGATCGCTGCGGTTCGGATCGATCAACTGACCTTGACCGCCGATGCTGGGGCGGTGCCGGAGCCGGCGACCTGGGCGATGATGGTGCTGGGTTTCGGGACGATCGGCGGGGCGATGCGCCGCCGCCAGACGATGCGCCTGGCGAACGCGTAACGGGTGCGAGCCATGCCGGCCATCGGGGTCGGCATGGTTCGATCCCATATGATCGTTATATCGCGTGCCCCTCGGCGTCGCGCAGCACTTCGCGACGGCCGACATGGTCGGGGCGGCCGACGATGCCGTCCTTCTCCATGCGTTCGATCAGGCGCGCGGCGGAGTTGTAGCCGATCCGCAACTGGCGCTGGAGCCAGCTGGTCGACGCCTTTTGCGATTCGCAGACGAGCTGGATTGCGGCGCGATATTGCTGGTCCTCCGCCGAATCCTCGCCGGTCGGTGCGCCCTCCAGTGCGAAGCCGTCCTCCGGCTCCTCGGTGACGGACGAGATGTAATCGGGCAGCCCCTGCCCGCGCCAGTGATCGGCCACCGCGCGCACCTCGTCGTCGCTGGTGAAGGGGCCGTGGACGCGGACAATGCCCTTGCCGCCCGGCATGTACAGCATGTCGCCACGCCCCAAGAGCTGCTCCGCACCCTGCTCGCCCAAAATGGTGCGCGAGTCGATCTTCGACGTGACGTGGAAGCTGATGCGCGTCGGCAGGTTCGCCTTGATGACGCCGGTGATGACGTCGACCGAGGGACGCTGTGTCGCCATGATGAGGTGGATGCCGGCCGCGCGTGCCTTCTGCGCCAGCCGCTGGATCAGGAATTCGACCTCCTTGCCGGCGGTCATCATCAGGTCCGCCAGCTCGTCGACGATCACGACGATTTGCGGCAGGACGTCGTATTCGAGCTTCTCCTCCTCGTAGATCGGCGCGCCGGTATCGGGGTTGTAGCCGGTCTGGACGCGGCGGCCGAGCGGCTGGCCTTTGGCACGCGCACCCCGCACCTTGTCGTTGAAGCCCGCGAGCGAACGCACGCCGACCGACGACATCTGCCGATAGCGGTCCTCCATCGTCTCCACCGCCCATTTCAGCGCGCGGACGGCCTTGGCGGGATCGGTGACGACGGGCGACAGCAGGTGCGGGATGTCGTCGTACATGCTGAGTTCCAGCATCTTCGGATCGATCATGATCATCCGGCACTGGCTCGGCGTCAGCCGGTACAGCAGCGACAGGATCATGCAGTTCAGGCCGACCGACTTGCCCGACCCGGTCGTGCCCGCGACCAGCAGATGCGGCATCGGCGCGAGATCGGTGATGACCGGATCGCCGGCGATGTTCTTGCCCAGGATGATCGGCAGCTGCGCCGCCTGATCCTCGAACGACTGGCTGCCGACGAGTTCGTGGAGCGATACCGACTCACGCTTGGCGTTCGGCAGTTCGATGCCGATGACGTTGCGACCGGGGATCACCGCGACACGCGCGGAGATCGCCGACATATTGCGCGCGATGTCGTCCGCCAGCGCGATGACGCGGCTGGCCTTGATGCCCGGCGCGGGTTCCAGTTCGTACATCGTCACGACGGGGCCGGGGCGGACCTCGATAATCGAACCCTTGACGTGGAAGTCGTCGAGCACGTTCTCCAGCAGGCGGGCGTTGCGTTCCAGCGCGGCCTTGTCGACGACGTTGCCCGACGAGGGTGGCGACGGCACCAGCAGGTCCAGCGAGGGCAGCACGTAATTGTCGCGCAGGTCGAGCTGTTGCTGGCGCTTGGGCGTCGCGGCGGACACGGGCGCGAGGTTGCGGTCGGCGATCACCGGCGCCGGCCGCGGGTCCGGCTCCGCGACGGCGCGCGGCTGCACCGGCTTGCGCGTCAGCGTCAGCGGCTCCTCGTCGTCCTCATCGGTCGCATAGGCGTCGATATCATAGGGCAGGTCGCCATCGGCGGGACGCGCGCGGCGGAACCGCCAGCGACGCTCGCCGAATTCGATCTCCAGGCTGCGCGCCCAGATGATCACGCCGGCGATCGCCGCGATCAGGCCGAGCGCGCGGCCGGCCCACAGCTCCGCCACAGGCTGACCGACGAACGCCAGCGCCCAGCGGATCGCACCCGCGACACCGAGCCCGACGATCCCGCCCCAGCCGGCGGGCAGCGCCAGCACCGACGCTGCCGACACGAACGCCAGCGCCGTCGCCATCAGCGCCACGCCGAGAGTCGCGCCGCGCAACATCCGCACCCAGCGACCGGCGGGCGCGTCCCGCCACAGTCGCAGCGCGACGATCGGCCCGACCGGCAGCAGCAGCGCCACGACGGGGCCGAACGCGCTCAGCATCAAATCCGCCAGCCACGCACCGGGAAAGCCGACCAGGTTCGCCGCAGCGCCGCCGGACGCGGTGTTGATCGCCGGATCGGCGGGGTGGTAGCTTGCCAGCGCCAGCGCCAGCAAACTGGTCACGGCGAAAATCGCCGCGGACGCGATCAACGCCCCGCTGCGCACCGCACCGGCCTTCATCGTCTCGCGCCACAGCGGCGGCTGCGCCTGACTGGCCATCGCCTTCGTTCCCCGTCAGTATGTTCGTAGATTGCCCGGCGGAAATCATCGGCTTTCGCGTTAACCTCGTCAAGCTGGCGTTGCCGTCCTGTTCCCGGGCCGCCCAAGATCGCGGCAGTGCGTCGCGACGATGTATGTCCCTCCTGCCGCATTTGGCGCTTGGGCCGGTGCGGCCAGCGCGGGTAAGACCCTTCACATGCAGAACGATGTCATCATCCTCGGCGGCGGGCTGGTCGGGGCGACGCTGGCGCTGGCGCTGGACGCGCATGGCCTGACTTCCACGGTCGTCGACCCGGCCGATCCCGCCGTGATGCTTGCGCCCGGATTCGACGGGCGCGCGTCGGCGGTCGCCAGTGCGAGCCACCGGATGCTCGATGCGATCGGCGTCGGCGCGACATTGTCGGGCAAGGGCTGCGCGATCCGGCAGATCCGCGTGAGCGACGGGCTGAAACCCGGCGCACTCGACTTCGTGCCCGATGCCGACGACGGCGCGCTGGGGACGATGTACGAGAACCGGCTGCTGCGGCGGACCCTGTTCGAGGCGGCGCGCGACGCGAAGAACGTCTCGTTGAAGATGCAGACACGCGCGACGCAGGTCGAGCGCGGCCCTGCGAGGGTGGTCGCGACGCTGGACGACGGCAGCACCGTCCGCGCGCCGTTGTTGATCGCGGCGGAGGGGCGTCATTCACCCACGCGGGAGGCGGCGGGCATTCGCGTCGCGCGCTGGTCGTACGATCATGCCGCGATCGTGGGGGCGTTCCACCACGCGCAACCGCATGGCGATATCGCCTACGAGATCTTCTACCCGTCGGGTCCGTTCGCGTTGCTGCCGTTGCCGGACGATACGATCGGCCACCGCTCGGCGATCGTCTGGTCGGTCGCGGCGGCGCACGGGCCGGGGCTGGTGAAGCTGTCCGACCGCGCGTTTCTGGCGGAGGCGGAGAAGCGGATGGGCGGGTTCCTCGGTACGCTGTCCGCGCCGAGCCCGCGTGCTTCCTATCCGCTGGGATTCCATCATGCCGGGACGATCACGGCGGAGCGGCTGGCGCTGGTCGGCGATGCGGGGCACGGCATCCATCCGATCGCCGGACAGGGGCTGAACCTCGGGTTCCGGGATGTCGCGGTGCTGGCGGAGGTGCTGGTGGAGGCGCGGCGGCTGGGCCTCGATCTCGGCGATGCGCAGGTGTTGGCGCGATACCAGAGCTGGCGCGGGCTCGACACGCTGGCGGTGGCGGCGGCAACGGACGGGCTGACGCGCTTGTTCGGGGTGCGGGGACGCGCGGCAAGCGCGGTGCGGCGGTTCGGGATTTCGGCGGTCGACCGGCTGCCGCCGCTGAAGGCGCGGTTCATGGCCGAGGCGCGGGGCGAAAGCGGGCAGTTGCCGCGGCTGTTGCAGGGCGCGATGATCTGAACGGCCGGATTTAGCCGGAGTTTAACCGTCGTCGGCTATGTCGGCGGGATGACCGAGCCATCATCCGACACCCGCGAGAAGCGGAGTGGAGTCATCATCCGTGCCGCCATTGCGCGGGACGGCGCCAGCGTCGAGCGGCGGGTGCGCAACCTGTCGCCGCGGGGGGCGTGCGTCGACAATGTGCAGGATCTGGCCGCAGGCGATGTCGTGACGGTGGCGATGGGCAGCCTGCACGGGCTGATCGCCGACGTCATGTGGGCCAAGCCGCAACTGGCCGGGCTGCGATTTCGGTCGACGGTCGATCTGGATGCCGCGCGCAAGCCCCGCGCCGCGGTATCCGCCACGGCGAAAGCGGGCTGGATGGCGGACATGGGTAACGCCTATCGCCGGGACGGCTGAGGGCCTATCACCGCGACCGCTGAGGGTTCAGCCGAGAACCCGCGCTTCCTCGACCAGCATCACGGGCACGCCGTCCCGAATTGGATAGGCCAACCCCGCCGCCTCCGACACCAGTTCGTGCGCCGCTTCGTCGTAGCGCAGCGGCCTCCGCGTTACCGGACAAACGAGGCGTTCCAGCAGCCACGGGTCGAGCACGCTCATTGCAGCGTCACCCGATCCTCACCGTCATGGCGACCGAAGAACTGCATGAGCTGGATGATGAGTTCCGCGCGCTGCTCGATATCGGGCGCCTCCAGCAGCGCCTGTTTCGCGGCGACGTCGAACGGTGCGATCTGGGCGATGCCGTTGACGAGGCTCTGGTCGTCCAGCCGACCGACCGCGTCCCAATCCACCGAATAGCCGGCCGCGTCGGCGAAACGCCGCGACTCCATCTCCAGGGAGGATCGCCGGCCGAGCGAGAGCGCGTCGTCGGCGATCGTCGGCAGCAATTCCGCCTCGATCTGGCGAAACGCGGTCGTCGCGTCGAGTTCGCGGACGATCCGGAACAACGACAGCCCTTCGAGGATGACGTTGTAGCGGCCGTCCTCCAGCGCCTCCACCTCCGCGATCTTGCCGACGCAGCCGGTAGTATAAAGCGGCGGCTTGTCCGACATCGCGCCCGGCTCGATCCGCGGCTGGATCATGCCGATCCGCCGGTCACGCGCCATCGCGTCGGAGATCATCGCGCGGTAGCGCGGCTCGAAGATGTGCAGCGGCAGGTGCATGTCGGGAAACAGCAGCGCGCCAGGCAGCGGAAAGATCGAGAGCCGCGTCATCGGGCGTCCGTCATCCGAACAGCACCGCGGACAGACGGCGGCGCTGCGCCGACACCCAGGGGTCCATCAGGCCGACGACTTCGAACAGCTTCAGCAACTGGGTGCGCGCCGCCCCGTCGTTCCACTCGCGGTCGGCGGCGACGATGTAGAGAAGGTTGTCCGCCGCGGCATCGCGGTCGCCCGCCGCCATCTGCGCGCCCGCAAGCGCGAAGCGACGTTCGTGATCGTCGGGGTTGTTCTGAACCTCGGTCGCGAGCGCGGCATAGTCCGCCACCGGTTGCGCGGTCTGCGCCAGCGCCAGCGCGGCACGCGCACGGTCGAGGCCGGGGTCCTTCAGGTCGACGGGCAGCGCATCGACCGCCGCCTGCGCCTCGTCGGTGCGGCCGGCGGCGACCAGCGCGCGGATGCGGCCGGACAGGACGGCGGGGTGCTCCGGCGCCATTTCGAGCAGCTGGTCGAACAGCGACAGCGCGCGTTCGCCGTCGCCCTCGGCCAGAATATCCTCGCCCATCGCGATCAGCGGCTCCAGTTCGGCCTCCTGATCGGCGGCTTCGGTCTGGATCGGCAGCTGCTTCAGCAGCTGGTCGAGCATCGTCCGCAGCGCGCTTTCGGTGCGGGCCGGCGTCAGGTCGGCGACGAGTTGCCCCTGGAACATCGCATAGACGGTCGGGATCGACTTGATCTGGAATTGCGCGGCGATGAACTGGTTCTTGTCGGTATCGACCTTGGCCAGCACGACGCCCTTGTCGGCATAGGCGGCGGCGACCTTTTCCAGCACCGGCGTCAGCGCCTTGCAGGGGCCGCACCACTCTGCCCAGAAATCGATGATGACGAGGCTCGACATCGACGGTTCGACGACGTCGCGGCGGAAGGCGGCGACCGCATCCTTTTCGGCAGGCGACATTCCCAGGGTGGCCACGTGATCTCCGTTCGCTTGTGTCGGTCGCTATTTGGGGCGGAAGGGGGTGGATTGGAAGCGGGAGCGAGGTGAAAGGTCCCGAAGCTCGGGGGATATCGCGTACAGATGGGGCTGTTCGCTGGTTCGGTGTCGGCGTGCGAGGAGTCTTTACCGCACGGGACGGGTGAAGGACAGCTTTGGGCGTTCCCACTCCTTCCGGCCCATCCACCCCGGCGACGACCGGGGTCCCGTTGCCGTCAATGCCGTGAGTCTCACCGGCTTCGTGGAGGCTGGACCCCGGCCTTCGCCGGGGTGGTGAGGTGGAAGGTTCTCCCGAATTTAATGGAAATCCCGCGATTTCGGCAGCACGCGCACGTCGCGGGGATGGCCGTGGCGGGGGGCGTGACTGGGCGCGTGGTCGTGACGGGGGTCGCGGCCGCGGGGGTGTTGGGGGCGGATGAACTCGTCGGCGCGCGACAGGGTGATCGTCGGCTGGTGATCCTCCGACAGGCGGCGCAGTTCGTGGGTGCGATCCTCGACCCGCGACGTCATCAGATGCACGACCCCCTCGTCGCTGCGCTGGACGACGCCGTGCAGGACCATCAGCCGCGACGCCATCACCGCGCGGCGATGCTCCTCGAAATCGCGCGCCCACATCAACGCGTTGGCGACGCCGCTCTCGTCCTCCACGGTGATGAAGACGGCATTGCCCTTGCCCGGCCGCTGACGGACCAGCACGACCCCGGCGACGCTGGCGCGGCGGCCGTCCTTCGTGTTGCGCAGTTGTTCGCAGGTCAGGATGCCCTCGCCTGCGAACGTCGCGCGCAGGAAGGTCATCGGGTGGTTCTTCAGCGACAGCCGCGTCGTCTGGTAGTCGGCGGCGACCTGTTCGGACAACGGCATCGCGGGCAGCTTCGCATCGGGCTCCACGCCCAGTTCCGGCGCATCGGCGGCGGCGAACAGGGCGAGCTGCACCGGCGGCGTCCGCCGCACCTCCCATCCCGCCTGCCGCCGGTCCGTCCCCAGCGAGCCGCACGCATCGGCATCCGCGAGCAGCTTCAACGCCCGCGACGGCAGCCCGGCGCGGCGGGCAAGATCCTCGATCGACGCATAGGGCGCGGCGGCAGCGATGGCGTTCCCCCAATCCTCGCGGAAGCCGTCGATCTGACGGAAGCCGAGGCGGATGGCGAAGTCGCGATCGTCGCGGACCTCCGCATCCCAACCGACCGGGCCACCATCCGGGCCGATGCGACGACGGTGGAAGTTGCGCGCGACCGGCCTTGGCGCACCGGATTCGAGCCGGTTGTCCCAGATGCTGTGATTGACGTCGATCGGCTTCACGTCGACGCCATGTTCGATCGCGTCGCGGGCGAGTTGCGCGGGGGCGTAGAAGCCCATCGGCTGCGAGTTCAGGATCGCGCAGCCGAACACCGCCGGATAGCGGCACTTGATCCACGACGAGACATAGACCAGCCGCGCGAACGACAACGCGTGGCTTTCGGGGAAGCCGTAGCTGCCGAACCCCTCGATCTGGCGATAACAGCGCTCGGCGAATTCGCGCGTGTAACCGCGCGCGGTCATGCCATCGACCAGCTTCGCCTGAAAATCCTCCATGCCGCCGACGTGGCGGAACGTCGCCATCGCCTTGCGCAGGCGGTTCGCCTCGTCGGGCGTGAAGCTGGCGGCGACGATCGCCAGCTTCATCGCCTGTTCCTGAAACAGCGGTACGCCGTACGTTTTGCCGAGCAGCGTCTTCAGCTCGTCGGGATCGTGCGGCGGTGACGGCGACGGACATTCGACCAGTTCCTTGCCGGCGCGGCGACGCAGATAGGGGTGGACCATATCGCCCTCGATCGGTCCCGGCCGCACGATCGCCACCTGCACCACCAGATCGTAGAGTTCGCGCGGGTTGAGCCGCGGCAGCATGTTGATCTGCGCGCGGCTTTCGACCTGGAACACGCCGATGCTGTCGCCGTCGCACAGCATCTCGAACACCTCCGGCGCATCGGGCGGCACCGTGTCGAGATCGTGGTCGCCCATGTCGGCACCCCGCATCAGGTCGAACGCCTTGCGGATGCAGGTCAGCATGCCGAGTGCGAGGATGTCGACCTTCATGATCTTCAGGACGTCGATGTCGTCCTTGTCCCATTCGATAAAGGTCCGGTCCTTCATCGCGCCGTTGTGGATCGGTACCGTCTCGTCCAGTCGCCCCTCGGTCAGGACATAGCCGCCGACATGCTGCGACAGATGCCGCGGAAACTTGTGCAGCTGGTCGACGATCATGCGCAGCTGCGCGATCTGCGGATTGGCGAGGTCGAAGCCGGTTTCGTGGAAGCGGCGTTCGTCGAACCGGTCGGAAAAACTGCCCCAGACAGTGCTGGTCAGGCGCTGCGTCACGTCCTCCGTCAGGCCGAGCGCACGGCCGACCTCCCGCACGGTGCTGCGCGAGCGATAGCGGATGACGGTGCCGGCGATCGCGGCGCGGTGGCGGCCGTAGCGGCGGTAGATGTACTGCATCACCTCCTCGCGCCGCTCATGTTCGAAATCGATGTCGATATCGGGCGGCTCGTCGCGCTCCGCCGACACGAAGCGCGAGAACAGCAGGTCGTGCTTCATCGGATCGACCGAGGTGACGCCGAGCAGCCAGCACACCGCCGAATTCGCCGCCGAGCCGCGGCCCTGACACAGGATCGGCGGTTTGCACTCTTCGCGGGCGAAGCGAACGATGTCGTGGACGGTGAGGAAATAATGCGCGTAGTTGCGGCTGGCGATCAGCGGCAGTTCTTCGTCCAGCAGCTTCTGGAGCTTGTCCGGAATACCGCCGGGAAACCGCTGTAGCGCCGCGGCATAAGTGATGTGCTCCAGCCAGTCCTGCGCGCCCCAGCCCTCCGGCACCGGTTCGTGCGGATATTCGTAGGAGAGCTGCGACAGGTCGAAGCCGATACGGTCGAGCAGCATCCCGCTGTGCTGAACGGCATCCGGGCGGAAGGCGAACAGGCGCGCCATTTCCTCCGGTGGTTTCAGATGACGTTCGGCATTGGCGGCGAGGATGCGGCCGGCGGCGTGGACGGTCAGGCCCTCCCGAATGCACGTGACGACATCATGCAGCGGACGGGCGCCCGGGTCCGCATAGAGCGCATCGGTGGTCGCCAGCAGCGGCACGCCGGCCGCGTCGGCGACCGCCGCCAGCCGCGCCAGCCGCCGCCGGTCGCGACCCGCACGCGGCATCGTCAGGCCCAGCCAGACGCGACCCGGTGCGGCCTTCGACAGTTCGCCGAGCGTCGCCGGCAGGCCGGGATCGGCACGGCGCGGTGGCAGGGGGATGCCGGGCATGGGCCTGGCAGGACGCTCGGTCGAGCGATGGAGGACGATCAGCAGCAGGTCGTCGGCGTGGCGCACGAGGTCGCCGAGCCCGAGGATGCAGCCACCCTTTTCCGATCGCAGATTCCCCGTCGTCAGCAGCCGCGTCAGCCGGCCCCAGCCGTGGCGGGTGGCGGGATAGGCGACGATGTCGGGTGTGCCGTCCGCGAACACCAGCCGCGCGCCGACCGCCAGCTTGAACGCGAGCGGCGGCAGTTGCGCGCCGAGCAGCCCCTTTCGTGCGCGCTCCAGCGCGTCATAGGCGCGGACGACGCCGGCCACGGTGTTGCGGTCGGCGATGCCGATGCCGGCGTGCTTCAGCTCCACCGAGCGGGCGACCATGTCGCCGGGCTGGCTCGCCCCGTCGAGGAACGAGAAGCTGGTGGCGGTGACGAGGTCTGCGAACGCGGTCATCGCCCCCCGACACCTCTACGGCCCCGCATGACCCCCGTCTTGTCGGCCTTGCACCCGGCGAACGGCATCACGCGAACAGCCCATGCAGATACCAGCGCGGGGCCTCCGTTTCGGAATACAGGCCGTGGCGGAAGATCCAGAAGCGCCGCCCGCGCCGGTCCTCGATGCGGAAATAGTCGCGCGTGGGAATCGCGGCGTCGTGGCGTCGCCACCATTCCCCCGCGATCCGCTCTGGCCCCTCGGCGCGCGCGACGTCGTGCAATGTGCGCCGCCAGCGGAAGCGGGCGGGCGGGCCGTCCGGCACCTCCGCCATGACGCTTTCGATCGGCTGCGGCGGGTCGAACAGGTAGATCGGGCGGAGCGGCGGCTCGCCCGCCTCCGGCTCAGGCCAGGGTATTGCCGCGGTTGCAGGCGCGGCGGCGGGCAGCATCAGTTCGGCCTGTTCGGGGATGTGGCTGTCGCGCGCCGCAAAGCGCCGGACGCGATCGCGGCCGAGGCGCGTCGACAATTGGTCGACCAGCGCGCCGACATCGCCGCCGCCAACACTCTTGCGCGTCTCCCCGCCCTCCAGCTGCAACTGGCTGGTGTCGAGCCGCTCCGCCAGCACCACGTCGAGCCGGATCAGGTCATAGCCGAAACCGGGGTCGAGCGGATCGGCGAGCCCGTCGATCCGCTCCGCGAACAGCCGCATCAGCAGCGATACGTCGCGCGTCGGGCGGCCCGTCTCGACGCGCAGCCGCTGGATCTGGCCGTCGGCGCGGAACAGCTTCGCCTCCCAACGGCGACCACCCTCGCGGCGTTTCTCCAGCGCGTCGATGGCCTCGCCCGCGAGGTCGGCGATCACCTCCAGCGCATATTCGGTACGCGCCACGGGTTCGGCGAAGCGCCGTTCGGCCGCGATCGGCTGGACCGTCTTGCGCGCCACGACCGGCGCTTTCACGTCGCCGGACAGCCGCCGCACCGCCGTCGCCGCCGCTTCACCGAAGCGCGCGGCGATACCGCTGAGCGGGCGGCTCATGACGTCGCCGACGGTCTTCAGCCCGGCGCGGCGCAGCGCCTCGCTATCGTCGTCGTCCAGCCCCAGCGCCGCCACCGGCAGCCGCCGCACCGCCCCCGCCTCGTCCGGGGCGGGCGCACCGGCATAGCGGGCCAGCGCGCGCGCCACTTCCGGGGTGTCGCCGAACGCGTGGCGGACCAGCACGCCGCGCCGTGCCAGCCGCCCCTCGACATCCGCCGCCAGCGGCCGCTCCCCTTCGAACGCATGCACGCAACCGGCGATGTCGAGCGTCAGCCCGTCGGGCGCGTCCAGCGCGACGGTCGGCGTGTAGCGCGCACATCCCTCCGCCAGCCGTTCCAGCCATTCGTGATCGGCGTGCGGGTCGCTGGGGAAGACCTCCAGCTCCGGCACCCGTGCGCGCGCGTCCGCCAGCGTCAGGCCGGGTTGCAGCCCCGCGAGCACGCCCGCCCGATCGAGCGCGACGAGGCGCACGGCCTGACCGACCGTCTCCACGAAGGCGGTCGGCGTCTCATCCCGCCCGACGAACAGATGGGGCCGGGTCGCGCGCAACCGCTCGATCGGCAACCAGGGGAAGACCAGCGCCAGGTAGCGCCGTTTCCTGGGCCGGTAAGGTGACGAAGTGTCGGGTTTCACGGTTCCACTCCACGGGCCAGCGGGTGCCGGCAGGGCCGCCGCGCCGACGCAGGCATTCGACGAGAAAGGCAGGTCGGCCGGGTGCGGGCGTGCCGAACACGTCCCCCGGCAAGGTGCGCGATGGCATGGCGGCAATGCCCCACCGGCTGGCGGCGGCGCTGGGCTCCACCTGCGCGGCGAGGCGGACGCTGAGCACGGTGACGCCGGACGCTTCGGCCGCCAGCATCAGCCGGCGGGTCGCCGTCAGGTCCAGCCCCGGCACGCGCCCGTGCGTCTCGACGATGACGGTGCCGAGCCCCGGAAAGCGCGCCGCATCCGCCGCCACGCGCAGCAGCGCCGCCGGATCGGGCACCTCCGCCAGCACCAGCGCGTCGGGCGCGAGACCGAGGTCGAGCAGCCCGGTGGCGTGTAGGCGGCCGTCGCCCCGCCCCTGCTGGCGGACCCACAGGATCGGCGCGGCGACGTGTCCGATGGCCGTCGTGTCCCCCTGCTTCTGTCCGGCCAGCGCCAGCGCGACCGCGAATCCTGTCGCCGCCGGGCCGTCCTCCGCCTCCATCCCGTAGATCTCGTGGAGCTGCGCCGCGGGGGCGCCCTGCATCAGCCAGTCGTCCGGACCGGCGGAATCGCTCACCCTGCCGCTCCGGGGGGCGGTGATCGCGCGCAATTGCGCTATCAGGGCGTTCGAGTCGGCCATCTATGTTCTTGTAATGTTCTATTTAGCGAGTCGCCAACCCTGAATCTTCGCGCATTCGGGAACGGCCCGCGACTTTTGCGCTTGCGGCTATGACAGACCACTGCTAGTGGCCGCGCCTCACCCAGCCGGTGGCTCTCACGAGCAACCGGCACATGGCGCCAGAGCGGGCGTAGCTCAGGGGTAGAGCACAACCTTGCCAAGGTTGGGGTCGAGGGTTCGAATCCCTTCGCCCGCTCCAGTCATTCCGTTGAAGCCGCCAAGCTTCCGGTAGCCGCCTTAGCGGCGCTTAAAATCAAACGCTCAGGTCCGCCGCCAGCGATACCGATACGTATCGCCCGGTGTTGAAGTACAATCCTTCCGATGCGTTAGCGACCCAGCGATAGGTGTCGAACAGGTTGTTGACCTGCACCCGCGCGATCACGTCGCGTCCCGCTAGATGCAGCCGATGACGAGCCCCCAGCGCCACGACGGGGCGCGACGGCAGGCGGACGATATTGGCCTGATCCGCGAACGATCCGCCGTGCCGCGTCACCTGCAAATCCAGCGACGAGCCGTTCCATCCGGGCGGATGCAGGTCGAGTGCCAGCACGATCCGGCTGCGCGTGACGCCGACCGGGCGCGCTCCGATCGTGCCGTCTTCCACCAGAGCCCCGCCGACCCGCGGATCGAGCAGGACCGCCCCGGCGACGATACTGAGCGCAGGCGACGCGGTGCCGCTGAGCGATCCCTCGACGCCGCGGTGCCGGACTTCGCCGAGACGGCGGTAGATGTCGGCGCCGTCGAGGTTGAAGTACGGCTTGCGCACGTCGAACAGGCCGATCGCGGCTTGCAGGGTCTTGCCGAGCGCGATCCTCAGCCCACCGTCGATCTGACGCGTGCGGAGCGCGGGCGGAGCGGCATTGCGGTTGACGGCGATGTCCGGGGCGACATCGCTCTCCTCCAGACCTCGCGTGACGCCGGCATAAGCCGCGACATTTTTCGTCAGATCGAGCGATGCCATCAGGTTCACCAGCCACGGCCGTTCGCGTGCATCGATCCCTGCCCGATCCGGCGGCCGGACCGTCTTGCGATAGTCGGTCTTCTGCACACCGATGTTGACGCTGCCCCGCCCATTCCAACGGCCCTCATAGGCGAGGCCAAGCGTCACCTGTCGCACATCGTCGGGCGTACGGGGTTGGAAGTCGAACGCGGGTTCATCGACCGGTCGACGCGTATCGATGGACCGCCGCGGCAGTGCGACCGCCTCGGCATTGCCATAGAGGCGCGCCTGATCGCGGGCGCGCACCGAGACGTGGACACGGTGCACGCGTGAGCCCTCCACCCAGCTTCGCGACAGACGCAATTCGCCGGAGGTGGAGGCGTAGCGTGAGGGCGGTGCGGCGAAGACGGTCTCCATCCCCGCGCCCGCGCGGTCCACATCGAGCCACACGGTCGTCCGGTCGCGCGCGATCGTGAAGACGGAGCGGAACAGCCCGGCTGCCAGCGACCACCCGCCCCGCCGGCCCCGCGCGATCAGACCGGCATTGTCGCCGCGGCTGGTGTTCGTGGCCCAGCGTTGTCCGGTATAACGCTGACGATCGCCGATCCGCGGCGGCAGGAACGCTCCATCGACGAAATAGGTGGGGCGAGATTCCTCGCTCCAGTAGCGATCGGTGCTCCAGAACGGGATGATCTCGACATTGACGGCGGGTCGCCAGCGCGCGCTGATGCCGGCGGACAGCACTTCGGGCGTGCCGCCGAACGCTTCGTTGTCGCGGTAGGCGCCGAAGCCACCGGCCACGGACACGGTCTTGCCGATCACCGGCGCACGCACGTCCGTTTCGATGCCGATGTCGCCGAAGCTGCCCGCCGTCACGCGCGGACTGATCACGAACGCGTCGGGTGCATCGGGCAGCCGGAAATCGGCGATGCCGGTCGGCGCGGGAAACGGATAATCGATTGCGGTCAGCCCGACGCGGATGATCGAGCTGTCGACGACCCGGTAGCTGAGGTCCGCCTGCTGGTCGATGTACAGCCCCTCCAGCCGGACGTTGCCGGCATCGATCGGTGAGAAACCGCGCACGTCCTCCTCGTCGTACAGGCCGATCGATTCGTTGGCGTAGCTGACGCCGAACGCGTCTTCGGCCGCGCGCGCGGCGTTCTGCTCCGCGCGCTGCGCGGACGCCGTGCCGACGGTACCGATGCACCCGCCGGTCGCGACAAGTCCGACTATCATCAAGTATCGCATATCGCCCCCGCCGCGGGCGTAGCGTGCCGGCTGCGCGCCACCAAGGCGGATCGCCCCCGGATCGGGGGAACGGCGATCCTCGCGGTCGGTTGTTTAGCGACAACAGCGACTTAGCGGACACGAATTTGCGGGAGACAAGCATGAGCGACGACAGCCAGACGACGGGTGCCCGGATCGCGAGAGGTGCGCTGGCCGGGGTGATCGGCGGCATCGTTGCGTCGTTCGCGATGGACGGGCTGCAGGCGCTGCTGGCGAAGATGTCCGACGACGACAGCGGTAGCGACGAAGAGCCGACGACGACCAAGGCGGCGGACGGCGTTGCCAGGGTTGTCACTGGTGATGACATCGGAGAGGCGAACAAGCCGCTCGCCGGACAGGCGATGCATTATGGCCTGGGGGCGGCACTCGGCCTTGCGTACGGCGTTGCGGCAGCGTTCGAACCTCGGGTCACGACCGCGTCGGGGACGCTGTTCGGGCTGACGACCGCGACCGTGCTGGACGAGGGCGCGGTGCCGGCACTGGGGCTCGCCGACGCGCCGTGGAAGACGCCGGCGTCGGGGCATCTGTACTCGCTGGCGTCGCATCTGGTGTTCGGCGGCGTCACGGAACTGGTACGCGCTCAGGTCGACAGGACGCTGGCTCCTGCGGACTGACGTCGCAGCCCGGTCGCGCGCTTGCCAACGGACCCGGGGGGCGGCAGCGACGTTCACCACGAGTTCAATGCGCGGCCGCTATCGCCGCGCCACCCCCTCGGGAGATCGTCGTTGAAGTTCTTGATCGCCGCCGCCTTGCTGGCCCCTGCCGTCGTGCTTGCCGCCCCCGTCGGGGCACAGGCGAACGATCTGGCAACCGTGCAGCGTTATCTGAAGGCGATCACGACGATGACCGCCGATTTCAGCCAGACCGATCGTAACGGGCAGGTGCTGACGGGTACGCTGACGTGGAAGCAGCCGGGCAACATCCGCTTCCAGTATCAGAAGGGCGTGCCGACACTGATCGTGGCGGAGGGCGGTGCGCTGACGTTCATCGACTACTCGGTGAAGCAGGTGCAGCGCTGGCCGATCCGCAACTCGCCGCTGGGCGTGCTGCTCGATCCGGGTCGCGACCTGTCGCAATTCGCCAAGGTCGTGCCCGGCGATCCGCGGCTGGTGTCCGTCGAGGCGCGCGACCCCAAGCATCCCGAATATGGCCGCATCACGCTGGTGCTGGCGCGCGATGCGGCGGCCCCGGCGGGGATGACGTTGCAGGGCTGGGTCGCCCTCGACAGCCAGAACAATCGCACGACGGTGCGCCTTTCGAACCAACGTTATGGCGTTCCGGTGGCGAGCAACGCATTCCGCTGGGTCGATCCGCGACCGACGACGCGGCGGTAGTCCGTCGATCTTCCGTGCTCCCGCCTCCGTGGGAGCATTCGGACGACGTAGCCGGTGCCGCTGATCGGCCAAGAAACGACCGGTTTCCCAGCCAAGTCTTTTTTTACAAAGCCATTCATCCAATCGACAGGTTGCCGGGGCTAAAGCCGATTTGCGAGTGTGGGGCGTCCGGGATTTCCCCCTGTTGCCTGGATTTCATCCCCATTCGCCTGCGTGACGAACGCTGAGTCGGCCCTCGTTCCATGCCCCCGGAACGGGGGCCTTTCTCGTCTGGCGGCTTGCCGCCGGACTTGCCGTCAGCGTGGAACGATGACGGACTGCGCGGCGTGGCGGTGACACCGCGAGCCTCCTCCTACGTGACGCGCCCCGCAAAACCGGCTACCCGCGCGCCCGTGAAGATCGTCTCCTGGAACATCAATTCGGTGCGGTTCCGCATCGCTATCGTCGAGCAATTCCTGCGCGAGCAGGCACCGGATATCCTGTGCCTCCAGGAAACCAAGGTCATCGACGACGACTTCCCGTTCGAGATGTTCCGGTCGCTCGGCTACGACCACGTCGTCATCCACGGTCAGCGCATGCACCACGGCGTCGCGATCCTCAGCCGCGTGCCGATCACGCTGGACGACCGGTTCGACTGGCAGGCCAATCGCGAAGCGCGACATGTCGGCGTGGCGCTGCCGAACGGCGTGCGGCTGGAGAATGTCTATGTCCCCGCGGGCGGCGACGTGCCCGATCGCGAGGTGAACCCGAAATTCGGGCAGAAGCTCGACTTCGTGGAGCGGATGACGCGCTGGTCGGAGGGGCTGTCAGGCCCGACGATCCTGGTCGGCGATTTCAACATCGCGCCGCTGCCCGAGGACGTGTGGAGCCATAAGCAGCTGCTCGACGTGGTCAGCCATACGCCGATCGAGGTCGATGCGCTGGGCCGGTTGCAGGCGGCGGGCGACTGGGTCGATCTCGGCCGACGCTTCCATCCGGCCCCCAAGCGGCTGCACACCTGGTGGAGCTACCGCGCGAAGGACTGGGCGGCGTCGGATCGCGGGCGGCGGCTCGACCATATGTGGGCGACGCAGGACGTGGCGGCGCAGGCGGTGGCGCACACCGTGTTCGAGGATTGCCGTGGCTGGCTGAAGCCGTCCGACCACGTGCCGATCATGACCGAGTTCGCGTGGTGAGGGAGGCACGCGATGTCGCCCGGGCGATCGATGCGATGCGGCGCGGATGGCCGATCGCGATCGCCGCGCCGGGCGAGGCGCCGCTCGTGCTGTTGGCGGTGGAGACCGCCGATCCGTTACGGCTGGCGGCGTTCGCGCCGGAGGGCGGCCCGGTGCTGATCTCCAGCGGTCGGGCGGAGACGCTGAAGCTGACGAACCAGCTGGCCGCCGCCGATCCCGATTTCCCGGTGGTGGTGGAGCATGCCCCGTGGCTGGATTTCGATGCGGCGGTGGCGCTGGCCGATCCGCAGCTCGATCTGGCGACGCCGTTGAAGGGTCCGTTTCGCACCGCGACGGTGACGCAACCGGTGGCGTCGCTCGCGGCGCTGAGATTGGCGCGGATCGCCGGGTTGTTGCCCGCCTTCTTCATCGACGGAGTCGAGCCGGAGGTGACGATCGCCGCCGCCGCGATCGATGCCTACACCGCGCCTGCCTCGCTGCGGATCGCGACGCGCGCGCGGCTGCCTGTCGACGGGGCGGAGGATGCGGAGATCGTCGCCTTCCGTGCGCCTGATTCGGGCGACGAGCATGTCGCGTTGATCGTCGGTCAGCCGGACGGGACGCCGCCACTGGTGCGGCTACACAGCGAATGCCTGACCGGGGATGTCCTCGGCAGCCTGAAGTGCGATTGCGGGCCGCAGCTTCATGCCGCGATCCGCGCGATCGCCGCGAATGGCTGGGGCATCCTGTTGTATCTGCGGCAGGAGGGGCGCGGGATCGGGCTGGTCAACAAGCTGCGCGCGTACCGGTTGCAGGATCAGGGATTCGATACGGTCGATGCGAATACGCGGCTGGGCTTCGCGGTCGACGCGCGTGATTTCGGGGTCGCGGCGCGGATGCTCGACCTGATCGGCCAGCGCGCGGTGCGGTTGCTGACCAACAACCCCGCCAAGGTTGCGCAGCTGGAGGCGGCGGGCACGCGGGTGGTGGAGCGGGTGCCGCATCACCTGCCGCCGAACCCGCACAACGCGCGCTATCTGGCGACGAAGCGCGACCGGACGGGGCACGAGTTTTAAGCTCGGCCGCCGTCCCGGCGACAGCTGGGATGACGCATTCTGCTATTCCAGCACCCGCGCCACCTCGGCGAAGTCCGCCGCGATGACATCTGCGCCCAGCGCGAGCAGTCGCTGGCCGTGATCCGCCGGGCAATGCAGCCCCGCGCACAGCCCGATCACGAACGCGCCCGTCTTCGCCGCGCCCGTCACGCCGACCGGCGAGTCCTCGATGATCGCGCAGCGTTCGATCGGCACCCCTAGCGCTTTTGCCCCATACCAGTACAAGTCCGGCTCCGGCTTGCCGCGCGCGACATGCTCGCGCCCGGAATAGATGTGGTCGCCGAACGCCTCGCGCAGGCCGAGGTGGTGCAGGTGCGTGTCGATCCAGCGCGTCGAACTCGACGACACCACCGCGCGCGGCAGGTCGGCGGGCAGCGAGCGGACAAATGCCACCGCGCCCGCGACCGCGTCGATTCCCTCCGCCAGCACGCGAGCGTTCTCGATCTCGCGATCGGCGTGAAACGCATCGGGCAGCGGCTTGCCGATCCATCGTTCGACTGCCGCAATGAAGTCGGTGCCGGACAAGCCCATGAAATGCGTCATCGAATGTTCGGGCGTCGTCGGATAGCCCGCCGCCGTCAGCCACTCCGCCAATTGGCGGTTGCCCGACGCCTCGCTCTCCAACAGCACGCCGTCGAAGTCGAACAACAGGGCATCGTACCTCATGCGCGCGCTCCGAACAGCGCGGTGCCGACGCGGACGTACGTCGCACCAAGCATCACCGCCGTCTCCAGATCGTCCGACATGCCCATGCTCAGTCCCGCCAGCCCGTGGTCGCGCGCCATCTTGGCGAGCAGCGCGAAATAGGGCGCGGGCTCGAGGTCGGCGGGCGGCACCGCCATCAGCCCGGCGATCGTCAGCCCGGCCGCCCGCGCACGCTCCAGCAACGCCGGCAGCTCGGCAACCGCGCAGCCACCCTTTTGCGGCTCGTCGCCAATATTGACCTGCACGAAGCAGGCAGGATGCTTGTCGGCCTTGGTACATGCTGCCGCCAGCGCATCGACCAGCGATGCACGGTCGATCGAGTGGATCGCATCGAACAGCGCGACGGCATCGGCGGCCTTGTTGGACTGAAGCTGTCCGACGAGGTGAAGCTCGACATCGGGGTAGCGCTCTCGCAGCGCCGGCCATTTCCCCTGCGCCTCCTGAACACGATTCTCGCCGAACGCACGCTGACCGGCGGCGAGCAGCGGTTCGATCTCCTCCGCCATCCGAGTCTTGGAGACGGCGATCAGCGTCGCGGCATCGTCGTCGCGCCCGGTGAGGCGCGCGGCGGCGGCGATCCGGGCACGCACCGTCGAGAGAGGGTCCTGTTCGGTCATGCGCGGCGCTATAGGGGGGACGATGCCGAGCCGATACCCCGCCGAGATTCCACCGCGTTGGCTGATGACCGACGAGCGGCTGGGCGACGGCCTGTGGCGGGCGTTGCGCCGATTGCCACCGGGGAGCGGCGTGGTGTTCCGCCACTACGCCACGCCGCTAGAGGAGCGGAGGACGCTATTCGAACGCGTTCAACGCGTCGCAAGGGCGCGGCGACTCGTGTTGGTGGCGGCAGGGTCGGCCCTCGGGGGGACGTTGCGGCACGGCCGGGTCGCCGGCGCGTATAGCTGGCCGGTCCATGACCGTGCCGAAGCGCTGGCTGCCCGGCGAGCGCGGGCGAAGATGGTGATGGTGTCGCCGGTGTTTCCGACGCGCTCGCATCCGGGGGCACCGGCGCTGGGAGCGGCGCGCGCGGCGAGGATCGGGCGGTTGGCGGGCGTGCCCGTGGTCGCGCTCGGCGGCATGACGGAACGGCGGTGGCGACGGGTCGCGGGGCTGGGGTTTGCAGGCTGGGCAGCGATCGACGCGTGGGTGGAATGATGGCTAGCCCCGTCATTGCGAGCGTAGCGAAGCAACCCAGAACAGACCGCCACGCACTGGATGGCTTCGCTGCGCCCGCAATGACGGATATTTTGTGTGACGGGATCGGGCCGAACGCCGCCGCGCTACTTTTGGAAGCGTAAGCCGATCGGCTACCAATGATACGATTTGGCCGCTGGGCTCCCGTCTTTCCGGGAGCACGTCGGTTATGAGCGGAAACCCGCCGTTATCCGTCCGCCGACCTTAGAACCGGAAGGCAGTACCCAGATACACCGCCTGGCTGTCGCGCCGCTCGTCCAGTCGCGCCAGTCGCTCGCGGTCGGAGCGATAGCGGACGCCCGCCGTCACATCGAGGTTGCGCGTCAGCGAATATGATCCTCCGAGATCCACCGAATAGCTCTGCGGATCGGCGATTGCCTTCGGAGTGCCGGCGATCGGGCGATCGGTGGCCGCCCGCACCTGCGTGCTCCAACGGTTGGCGGTATAGCTCAATGCGACATCCGCAGCCTCGCGTCCGCCCGGCTGCGTGGCCAGATCGACACGCGTCAGGTCGCCCGCGATGGCGAACCGCTTCCAGCCCACGGCGGCACCCAGATTATAGGCGATCGGCGCGATGCCGGTGCGTGGTTCGGCGGCGATGCGCGTCGTCGTCGCAGTGTCGACGTTACTGCGTGCGCGGACCGCGACCGTCACGGCGCGATTGTCGCGCCGCGTCTCGGCGGGCGTGAACGGCAGACCGTTACCGGTACCAAGACCACTGCGCGCAAACAGCGCCGCCAGCCGCGGATCGCCCGCCGCAGGGGTGAAGCCACCCAGCGCGCGAATCGGCGGGCGCTTGACGGCGCGGGCGTTATGCTGATCGGCCGTACGGAGGGCACCGACCGCAGGCGCGACGAGGGCAGCGGCGGCGACAAGCGCTCCGGCGACAACCCCAATCATGGCGCGATGCGCACCCACCCCGAATCCTCCGACTAATCCCCTCGAAACTTCGCCTAGCATGATTCGATCCGGGCCAACCACAACCGGGAGCCTGCCGGTACGGAAATTGCGCATGTGTTGCATCAAGCGCACAGTTCGACCCCGGCTCGCGCGTAACTTGCGGGTATGCACGCGGCCCTATAGAGGCGGGAGAAGCCCATTTTTCCGTCGCAGGACACCCATCCGCATGATCCGCCGCACCGCCCGTCTGGGCATCACCGCCGTCGTGTCGCTCGCCACCTTGTCTGCCTGTGCCAGCAACGATCGGCCCAAGGGCGATCTGGCGGCATCGAAGATCACGACGATCGGCGTGAATAGCTATTTGTGGCGTGCCAGCCTCGATACGCTGTCGTTCATGCCGTTGCTCCAGACGGACTCCAACGGCGGCGTCATCGTCACCGACTGGTACGTCAATCCGCAAATTCCGTCGGAGCGGATGAAGGTGACGGTGTCGATCCTCGATCAGGACCTGCGCGCCGATGCGGTCCGCGTCGCGGCGCTACGCGAGATCAATCGGCAGGGTCAGTGGATCTCCGCCCCCGTGCAGGCCGCGACGACGCAGAAGCTGGAGGACCTGATCCTCACCCGCGCCCGCGACCTGCGCCGCGCCTCCATCGCCGGCTGAGGCAACGCCCATGACGTCGCGGTTCAACGCGCTGAAGGCCGACGCGCACTGGCAGGCCGTGTGGGAGGAGCGTCGCACCTTCGCCGCCGATGCCGCGTCGACCAAGCCGCGGGCCTATGTCCTTGAGATGTTTCCCTATCCTTCGGGGAAAATCCATATGGGCCACGTCCGCAACTATACGATGGGCGACGTGCTGGCGCGCTATCGGCGGATGACCGGGCACGAGGTCCTGCACCCGATGGGGTGGGATGCGTTCGGCATGCCGGCCGAGAACGCCGCGATGGAAAAGGGCGTGCACCCCGGCAACTGGACGCGCCAGAACATTGCCACAATGAAGGCGCAGTTGAAGCGGCTCGGCTTCGCGCTCGACTGGACGCGCGAGTTGGCGACGTGCGAGCCCGATTACTACGGCCATGAACAGGCGCTGTTCCTCGACCTGTTCGCGGGCGGGCTGGTCTATCGCAAGGAATCCTCGGTCAACTGGGACCCCGTCGATATGACCGTGCTCGCCAACGAGCAGGTGATCGACGGTCGCGGCTGGCGGTCGGGCGCGGTGGTCGAGAAGCGCAAGCTGAACCAGTGGTTTCTGAAGATCACCGACTTCGCCGACGAGCTGCTCGACGGTCTGTCCTCGCTCGATCAATGGCCCGACAAGGTGCGGTTGATGCAGGAGAACTGGATCGGCCGCAGCAAGGGGTTGACGTTCCGGTTCGATCCCGTTGCGCCGCTGACCGCACCCATCGAAGTCTACTCGACGCGTCCCGATACGATCTTCGGGGCCAGCTTCGTCGCGATCGCCGCCGATCACCCGGTCGCGCGCGAAGTAGCCGCACGCGATACTAACGCTGCCACCTTCATCGAACGGTGCAAGGCTGGCGGCACCACCGCCGCCGAGCTGGACACGCAGGAGAAGCTGGGCTTCGACACCGGCTACACCGTCGCGCATCCGTTCGATGCGGCGTGGACGCTGCCCGTCTACATCGCGAACTTCGTGCTGATGGAATATGGCACGGGTGCGGTGATGGGCGTTCCCGCGCACGACCAACGCGACCTGGATTTAGCGCGCAAATACGGACTTGATGTGACCCGCGTCGTCGCCGAGGGCGACCAGACGGATGCGGTGTTCGAGGGCGATACCGCCTATACCGGTCCCGGCGCGATCGTGAACTCGCGCTTCCTCGACGGCATGGACGTGGAACAGGCCAAGGCTGCCGTCATCGCCCGTGCCGAGGGTGAAGGCTGGGGCAAGGGCTCCACCGTATTCCGACTGCGCGACTGGGGCGTCTCGCGCCAGCGTTACTGGGGTACCCCGATCCCGATCATCCACTGCGATGCCTGCGGTGCGGTGCCGGTGCCCAAGGACCAGTTGCCCGTCGTACTGCCCGACGACGTATCGTTCGCGATCCCCGGCAATCCGCTCGATCGGCACCCGACGTGGAAATACGTCCCCTGCCCGACCTGTAGCGGCGAGGCGGTGCGCGAGACGGACACACTGGACACCTTCGTCGACTCGTCCTGGTACTTCATCCGCTTCGCCAGCCAGCCCAAGGACCGGCCGTTCGACCGTGCCGAGGCGGAAAAGTGGCTGCCCGTCGCGCAATATATCGGCGGCGTGGAGCATGCGATCCTGCACCTGCTCTACGCGCGCTTCTGGACCCGCGCGCTGAAGCATATCGGCCAGCTCGACATTGCCGAGCCGTTTGCCGGGCTGTTCACGCAAGGCATGGTCACGCACGAGACGTACAAGTCCGCGGAGGGGCTGTGGCTCGGGCCCGACGACGTCGAGGGTGGCATCGAAGTCTCGACGGGGCAGCCGGTGACGGTCGGCCGCGTCGAGAAGATGTCCAAATCCAAAAAGAACACGATCGATCCGGAGCCGATCGTGGATCAATATGGTGCGGACGCCGTGCGCTGGTTCATGCTGTCGGATTCTCCACCGGAGCGGGACCTGCCCTGGTCGGAAGCCGGCATCGACGGCGCATGGCGCTTCGTGCAGCGGCTGTGGCGACTGGTAGGCAGCGAAGACGATGCTGGTGAGGGCGAGAACATCGCGCTGCGCAAGCTGTCGCATCGCACCACCGCCGGTGTCGCCGAAGCGATCGAGGGGTTGCAGTTCAACAAGGCGGTGGCGCTGCTCTACACGCTCGCCAATGCCGTCGAGAAGGCGGCCCCCTCCCCCGACCGGCGTGACGCCGTGGCGACGTTGCTGCGCCTCGCCTCTCCGATGGTTCCCCATCTGGCGGAGGAAGCGTGGGCGGCGAGTGGTCAGTCCGGCCTTGTCGCCAATGCGCCGTGGCCGACCGTCGACCCGGCGATGCTGGTCGATGACGAGGTGACGATCGCGATCCAGGTCAATGGCAAGCTGCGCGACACGCTGATGTTTGCCAAGGGCGCCCCCCGCGAAGAGGTGGAAGCCGCCGCACTCGCCAGCGACAAGATCGCGCGGACATTGGACGGCAAGCCCCCGCGCAAGGTCATCGTCGTCCCCGACCGCCTCGTGAACATCGTCGCATGAGGGCGGCTGCGCTCCTGCTGCTCGGCGCGGTAGCCCTATCCGGCTGCGGCTTGCGGCCGCTCTATACGGGTGGTGGTAATGGTGCGGTCGCGAATGCGCTTGCCAATGTCGAGGTTGCGCCGATCGAGGGCAAGGCCGGCTGGCTGATGGCGAACGCATTGCGGGATCGGCTCGGCAATCGTGGCGGCGCGCCGACCTATCGCCTCGATATCCGGCTGGACGACCGCATCAGCGGCCTCGGCCTGCGCAGCGATGACAGCGTTACGCGCGAGCGGCGGGCGTTGCGCGCGCGGTATCAGCTCGTGAACGTCGCTGACGGATCGGTGTTGCTCGATGCCACCGCCGGGTCGGATGCCGGCATCGATGTCGTGCAATCCGAATACGCGACGATCGCGGCGGAGAATACCGCGCTGGAACGTCTGTCGGGCATCGTTGCCGACCAGATCGTGTCGCGCCTGGCGCTGTACGCGCAGCGGCGTTCCGCAGCGCCGTGAAGGCGAACGCCAACCAGATCCGTCAGGCGCTCGCCGCGCCGCGCCCCGCCATTCGTTTCCACTTGCTTCACGGCCCCGACGAGGCTGGCGCAGACGCCCTTGCGCGCGTTCTGGGCGATGCGATGGGCAAGGGTGCGGAGCGGGTCGATCTCGATGGCGCCACGCTGAAGGGTGATCCAGCCCGGCTGGCCGATGAAGCCGCGTCGATTTCGCTGTTCGGCGACAAGCGCTGGATCAGGATCACCGGCCTCGGCGAAGAGAGCCTCGCGGCGATCAGCGCCTTGCTGGAGGCGGAAAGCGCAGGCAACCCCGTCGTGGCGATCGCACCGACGATCAAAGCCACCGGCAAGGTGGTGAAGCTGGCGCAGGACTCTCCTGCCGCAATGGCCTTCGCCTGTTACCCACCGACCGCACAGGACGCCGAGCGGCTGGCGGTGTCGCTCGCCGCCGAACAGGGCATGCGGACCGCCCCCGGCGTCGCGGCACGGATGGTGGCGGCGAGCAGCGGCGATCGTGCCGTGCTGGCGCGAGAGGTCGACAAGCTGGCGCTGTTCCTCGATGCCGCCGCCGACCGACCGCGCGACCTGGATCACGAGGCGCTCGACGCGATCGGCGCGGCGCTGGACGAGGCGGAGACGAACTTGGCCGTCGAGGCCGTGATCGAGGGGCGCGCCGACGTCCTGGCCGTAGAGCTGGCGCGGCTTTCGGAGAGCGGCACGTCGCCGATCATGTGGCTGCGTCAGCTGGCGCGTCGGATCACGGCTTTGGCGGAGATGCGGGCCGAAGTTGCCCGTGGCGAGCCGGCCGACAGCGTGGTCAAACGCCACCGCGTCTTCTGGAAGGAAGAGCAGGCGACAATCCGGGCGTTGCGCCGCTGGTCGCCCGTGATGCTTGCCGACGCCCTGGCGCGTGCGCGGGCCGCGGAACGGGCAGTCATGGCCGCAAATAACGCTGGATCGGTGCTGGCGGATCAGGCGATCCTCACCCTCGCCCGCGCGGTGGCCCGGCGGGGCTAGATCGTCTCGCCGGTCAGTCGCTGACAGAGCATGTCGAGCTGGTCGAGCGTCGAGTAGGCCAACGTCAGCGTCCCGCCTTTCTCTCCATACCCGATCGATACGGAGACCCCGAGCAGGTCCGCAAGCCGACGTTCCAGCGCCGCGATATCGGCATCCGGTGCCGGCGGTGCCGCCCGCTCCCCGCGCGGTTCGGACCGTCGCGGCTTGGTGTCGCGGGCCAGCTTCTCCGTCTCGCGCACTGACAGGCCACGACGCACAACCTGTTCCGCCAACCCCTCGACATCGGGAGCGCCGAGCAACGCCCGCGCATGGCCCATCGACAGCGATCCATCGACCACCCTCGCCTGTACGGGGTCGGGCAAATCCAGCAGTCGCAGCAGATTGGCGACGTGGCTGCGCGACTTGTGGACGATCTGCGCCAGCGCTTCCTGCGTATGACCGTAATCGCCCGCCAGACGCTGGTACGCCTGCGCCTCTTCGATCGCGTTCAGGTCCTGCCGCTGAATGTTCTCCACCAGCGCGATTTCGAGCGTCTCTGCGTCGTCGAAGTCGCGGACGACGACCGGCACTTCATGCAGCCGAGCCCGCTGCGCGGCCCGCCAGCGTCGTTCACCTGCGACGATCTGATACTGATGCCCGTGCGGTCGCACCACGATCGGCTGGATAACTCCCCGCGACGCGATCGACGCGGCGAGCTCGTCCAGCATCGCCTCGTCGAAGTGGCGTCGTGGCTGCTCGGGGTGTGGAGCGAGAGCACCGACCGGCAGCATCCGCACGCCCGGTCCCGGCTCCGCCCCCGGTGTCACCGGCGCCTCGCGCGCGATTTCGCCCAGCAAGGCGTTCAATCCGCGCCCGAGTCCTCCGCGCGGTCGACGTGCGGCATCGCTCATGCGGCCGCATCCACAGCTGGCTTGGGAAGCCGCTGGATCATCTCGCGTGCCAACGCCATATAGGCTTCCGAGCCGGAGCAGCGGTGATCGTAAATCAGCGCGGGCAAGCCGTGGCTCGGCGCTTCGGACAGGCGGACATTGCGCGGAATCACGGTGTCGAACACGACCTTGCCCAGCACGGCGCGAACGTCGGTGGAAACCTGTTCGGTTAGCCGGTTCCGGCGATCGTACATCGTCAGCGCGACGCCGAGGATCGCGAGTCCGGGATTGAACCGCTCGCGGATGCGCTCGACCGTGCTCAACAGTTGGGACAATCCTTCCAGCGCGAAGAACTCGCACTGGAGTGGGACCAGCAATCGGTCGGCGGCCACCATCGCATTGATCGTCAGCAGTCCGAGCGATGGAGGACAATCGATCAACACGATGTCCCAACGCGAGGCGTTGGCGCGGATGGCCGCATCAAGGCGGTGGGTGCGATCATCGAACTCGACCAGTTCGATTTCCGCCCCGGACAGATCGACCGTTGCGGGGAGAACATCGAGCCGTGGCACCTTGCTGGCAACGACCGCGGCATCCACCGGACAATCCCCGAGCAAAACGTCGTAGCTCGATCGCTCGCGTTGCGATTGTGGAATCCCAAGGCCTGTGGAGGCGTTGCCCTGCGGGTCAAGGTCCACCAGCAACACGCGTTGGCCGGTAGCGGCGAGAGCCGTGCCAAGGTTGATGGCGCTGGTCGTCTTCCCAACCCCACCCTTCTGGTTCGCGATCGCAACGCAGATCATGTGGGGCAGCCTTCAAGAACCACGATCGAAGACGATGTCTCCGTGACGCTTTGTTCCACGTGAAACATCATACCCCTCGCTTCGACCTGGGTCTGAAGATCGCCAATGTCGGCCGCTCCCCGCGGCAACAACCAGCGTGTCCTTGGTGTGCAGCAATGCCGCGCCGCAAGCAAAAGCTTTTCGACGGACGCCACTGCCCTGGCGGTGATAACATCCGCTTCAACCGAAGCCGTTTCAATTTTGCCTTCGATGACCAAGGCGGGCGCAACGCCCAACGTGGCGAGGCAATGGCGCAAAAACGCGACGCGACGCTTCCGCGGTTCCACCATCGTCATCGGCAGTGCCCCCGCGATGGCGAGAACCATCCCCGGAAATCCGCCGCCCGATCCGATGTCGAGCCACCTGCTCGGCCGATCGGATCCTGCGATCGGCAGCAGCTGCAGCGAGTCCGCAATATGTCGACTCCACAGCATCGGCACAGTGCCCGGCGAAATCAGGTTCTGCCGCGTATTCTCTTCGACGATCATGACTGCGAACCTTTCGAGCGATCGGAACGCGCTCGAATCCACTCGATCAGCGACCCATGCCTTGGCGTCGTCCTCGGTCACGCCGCCTTCCTCGCATGAAGCAACACCGCGCTGAGAGCGGCTGGTGTGATCCCCCTAACCCGCGCGGCCGCCGCCAGCGATCGCGGCTGGCTGGCCGACAACCTGACGACCATTTCGTTCGACAGCCCCGGAATTTCGGCGAAGCACAGATCGTGCGGCAAAGGGATATCCTCATCCCTCCTCATGCGCTCGACCTCGGCTGCCTGGCGGTCCAGATACGGGGCATACCGCGCGTCTTGCAGCGTCTCCGCAAGAATGTCGGCACCCGCGACCACATCCGGCGCGACATGGTCCCACGCAACACCGTCGAAACGCAGCCATTCCCACGCGGTCCGCCGCGATCCATCCTGCGCCACCTTGCCGCCTGCGAGAGCAATAGCGGATGACGTGACGTCTCGAGCAAGCAGGTTGCGGACTCGCGCTCGTTCCCGGGTCCGACCGTGCTGGTGCTTCAGCCGTGCGCTTCCCAATGCTCCGGCCGCCTCCGCAATCTGACCCAATCGTGTTTCGGCATTGTCGGCGCGCAGGGCCAATCGGTACTCGGCGCGAGCCGTCAGCATTCGGTACGGCTCGGTCACACCTTGCAGCACGAGATCATCGATCATGACGCCGATATAGCTCGACGCGCGGTCCAGAATGACAGAGTCCAAATCGCACACATAAGCCGCTGCGTTCAACCCGGCGACAAGGCCCTGCCCCGCTGCCTCCTCATATCCCGTCGTGCCATTGATCTGCCCTGCGAAGAACAGGCCATCGACACCGCGATGCGCCAACGTAGGTCCAAGCGAGCGCGGGTCGAGGTGGTCATACTCGACGGCATAGCCGGGCACAGTGATCCGCGCGTTTTCCAGCCCGGGAATCGATGCGAGCACCGCCTCCTGAACCGAAGTCGCCAGGCTGGTCGACAAGCCGTTCGGATACACCGTGGTATCCGACAGACCTTCCGGCTCCAGAAATACCTGATGACCGTCGCGATCGCCGAACCGGTCGATCTTGTCCTCGATGGAGGGACAATAGCGTGGACCCTGCCCCTCGATCGCGCCGGAGAATAGCGGCGACTCCGGCAACGCCTCGCGGATGATCGCGTGCGTGGCCATGGTCGTGCGTGTGATCGCGCAGGCTATTTGGGGAAGAACCCGATGACGGGTTAGCGCCGACATGGACCATAGATCGTCATCCGACGGCTGCTCTTCGAGTTTCGCCCAGTCGATCGTTCGGCCATCGAGCCGGGGCGGAGTGCCCGTTTTCAAGCGAGCCATCGGCAGCGCGAGATCACGCAACGATGCCGCTAGCGGACCAGCGGCGCGCTCGGCGATGCGGCCGCCGTGATGACGTTCGTCGCCTCGGAAGATCGTCGCACCGAGGAACGTCCCGGTTGCGATGACCACGGCGCGCGCCTGAACGTGGTCGCCGCTGCTCAGCGTGATTCCGACGATGCGACCGTTGTTCAGCTTCAGGGCAATAGCTTCGCCCTCCAGCATTTCGACATTTGTCGTTTTGAGTATGTGTTGCACCGCTGTCGCATACAGCCGCCGGTCCGCTTGTATGCGGGGTCCGTGAACCGCCGCCCCTTTGCTGCGATTCAGCATCCGGTGATGGATAGCCGCAGCGTCTGCGGCCACTGCCATGATGCCGTCGAAGGCATCTACCTCGCGGACGATGTGTCCTTTTCCCAACCCGCCAATCGACGGGTTACAGGACATCTGCCCAATGTTGTCGGCCGAGTAGGAGAGCAAGGCGACCCGAGCGCCTCTCCGCGATGCTGCTGCCGCTGCTTCGGCACCAGCATGGCCGCCACCAATTACGAGAACGTCGTACATGGTTCGGCTTTGACGCGGCCACGGACAAAGGTCAAAATTGTTCCACGTGGAACAGCGTCATTTTCCCAAGCAAAAGCGCGAAAAGAGTGCATCCAGCATCGCTTCGGTAGCATCCGCCCCGGTAACCGCTGCCAACGCTTTGAGCGCAATCCGGAGGTTCTCACCCAGCAAAAGCGGATCGCGCGTAGCATCAAGCAATGCATGTGCCGCAGTGCGGCATAACTCAGCTTGGTGGGCCCTTAAAGGAACGAGGTCGATGGAGGGTATCAGCGTGACGGCCCGCGCCGATATGGCGTTCCAAACGGCTTCTATAGATTGGGGGTCCGACTGCGATATCACGACGTCAGCATTCGTCGGCACCACTCGTCGATCTGGCAGATCGCTTTTTGCGTGTACCCTGATCGCGTCCTGACGTGGAGGTGCTCCGTCCCCCAGCCACAACACGATATCGCCCGCATCGATGGCCTGCTCCGCCCGGCCGACTCCGATGGCTTCGACGATGTCATCGGTTCTGGTCAGGCCGGCCGTGTCCGTCAGCCGATACGCCAGCCCTCCGCGTGCGACCTGTACTTCGATCCGGTCGCGGGTCGTCCCCGCGATCGGCGACACGATCGCGGCGTCCTGTTCTGCCAACAGGTTCAACAGGGTCGACTTGCCGGCATTCGGAGGACCCGCCAAGACGACGACGATGCCGCGGTGCAGCGCATCGACGGGGGGCGCCGACGCAACGTCGTGGATTGATGTTCCGAGCGTTCGCGCATCGAGAGCTATGGCATCGATATCTTCGTCGACGGCATCGTCCTCGCCATAGTCGAGCACCGCCTCGATACGCGCCGACAGGATCGCCAACTCAGTGATCCAGCCCTCGATCGAGCGGCTGACATTCCCCTCGGCAGCGGCGATCGCCACGCGACGCTGCCCCTCGGTTTCGGCGGCCAGCAGGTCTGCCAACCCTTCCGCTTCGGTCAGATCGATGCGCCCGTTGGTCAATGCTCTCCGCGTGAACTCGCCGGGTTCCGCGAGACGAACGGTGGCGCTATCGACCAGCGTCGTCAGGATCGACGCGACCACGGCGCGTCCGCCGTGGCAGTGGATCTCGACTAGGTCCTCCCCCGTCGCCGTGGCGGGTCCGGGAAAGGCCAGCATCAAGACGCGGTCGAGCACCGAACCTGCGGGATCTCTCAGGGTTCGCAGCTTCGCCGTTCTTGGTGACGGCAGCGATCCTGCAAGCGCCTCCCCCGCCGCAAACGCCGCCGGTCCGCTAACCCGGATCACCGCAATGGCCGCCGGCGGCTGACCGCTGGATACCGCCGCGATCGTATCGATCATCCCTTCGATGCCGCGCCGATCGTACCGGCACTGTCGAGCATCTGCCGCCAGAATTTCATGCCCGCGTCACCCATCGGGGCCCAGCTTTTCAGCATGCCCTCCAGCAGTTCGGGCTGGACCTTCCCCTGCATCACCTCCTGCATCATCGCAACATATTGATCGTGCAGCGGCGTCAGGTCCGGCAGGCCCATGGCCCGACGGGCCTCGTCTGGCGTGCAGTCGATCTCGATCGTGACCTTCATATCGCATGTCCTCCGCCGCCGTGGCGCCGCATAGCGCCACGACCGCGTGTTCCCGTCAACCGGATCACCCGAACAGGCTGGCGACGCCCAGCGTGTTCTCGCTACCGACCCAGCCTTCGTAGATCATCTTGAACGCCACGAAGACGATCACGGCAAGGCCGACATAGGCGATCCAGCGATACTTGTTGATGATGCGCGCGATGAAGTTCGCCGCCAGCCCCATCAGGGCCACCGACAGCAGCAGGCCGACGACGAGGATGCCCGGATGCTCGCGCGCCGCCCCTGCGACCGCCAACACGTTGTCCAAGCTCATCGATACGTCGGCGACGGCGACCGCCCAGGCCGCTCCGGCGAAGCTCTTCGCCGAGCGAATGCCCGACGCTTCATCACCAGCAATTTCATCGGAGCCGGGGTTGTGTCCACCCTCGCGAATTTCGCGCCAGAATTTCCAGCTCACCCACAACAGCAACAGGCCACCCGCGAAGATCAGGCCGACGATGCCCATCAGCCACGTGACGATCAACGCGAACAGGATGCGCAGCACCAGCGCCGCGCCGATGCCGATCAGGATCACCTTCTTGCGCTGCTCGGCCGGCAGGCCCGCCGCCAGCGCCCCGACGACGATCGCATTGTCGCCCGCAAGGACGAGGTCGATCATCAAAACCGATCCGAACGCGGCGAGTGCCGCGGGCTCGGTGATGTTCGAGAAGTCCGCGACGATATGCTGCCAGATCTCGGCGGGCGAACCCGGTCCGCTCGCGACGGCCGCGGCTAGAAGGGTGAGGATAGACATGTCGGCTCCCGATGACGCATTCGTCACCTCATAGCGCAACAGGCGGGTGTTACGAGCGAAAGTCGCTTAATTCGGTCGTCCTCGACACTTGTGGTGGCCGCGACGCGGGCAAAGCCCGCGTCGTCGGACGGGCGCAATTTGCCCGCCGGCCGCGCTCGGGCGAGTCCTGCCGCAAGGTGGGGCAGGCCGCCCCGCCCGTTACTGATTCATGCTGTCGAAGAAGTCGTGGTTGGTCTTCGAATTCTTCATCTTGTCGAGCAGGAATTCCATCGAGTCGATCGTGCCCATCTGCATCAGGATGCGGCGCAGGACCCACATCTTGGACAGCTTGTCCTTCTCGACCAACAGCTCTTCCTTGCGAGTGCCGCTCTTGCCGACGTCCAGCGCCGGGAAGATGCGCTTGTCGGCAACCTTGCGATCGAGCACGATTTCCGAATTGCCGGTGCCCTTGAACTCCTCGAAGATCACCTCGTCCATGCGGCTGCCGGTGTCGATCAGCGCGGTGGCGATGATCGAGAGCGAGCCGCCCTCCTCGATGTTACGCGCCGCACCGAAGAAGCGCTTGGGGCGCTGCAACGCGTTGGCGTCGACACCGCCGGTAAGGACCTTGCCCGACGACGGAACGACGGTGTTGTAGGCACGGCCGAGACGCGTGATCGAATCGAGCAGGATCACGACATCGCGCTTGTGCTCGACAAGCCGCTTCGCCTTTTCGATCACCATTTCGGCGACCTGCACGTGGCGCTGGGCCGGCTCGTCGAAGGTCGACGACACGACTTCGCCCTTCACCGATCGCTGCATGTCGGTGACTTCCTCCGGCCGCTCGTCGATCAGCAGCACGATCAGGAACACTTCGGGATGGTTGTCGGTGATCGCCTTGGCGATGTTCTGCAACATCACCGTCTTGCCGACGCGGGGCGGTGCGACGATCAGCGTACGCTGGCCCTTGCCCTGCGGCGAGACGATGTCGATAACGCGCGCCGACTTGTCCTTCTGCGTCGGGTCCTCCGGGTCGAGCGTCAGCTTCGATTCCGGATAGAGCGGCGTGAGGTTGTCGAAATTGACGCGGTGCCGGACCATGTCCGGATCGTCGAAATTGACGGCGGTCAGCCGCACCAGCGCGAAATAGCGCTCGCCGTCCTTCGGCCCGCGGATCTCGCCCTCGACCGTGTCGCCGGTGCGCAGCCCGTGCTTGCGGACCTGATTGGGCGAGACATAGATGTCGTCCGGGCCGGCAAGGTAATTCGCTTCCGGACTACGCAGGAAGCCGAAACCGTCCTGCAACACCTCGATCGTGCCCAGCCCCATGATCTGGTCGCCACGCTCCGCCTGTTCCTTCAGGATGGCGAACAGCAGGTCCTGCTTGCGCAGCGTCGACGCGCTTTCGACGCCCAGTTCCTCGGCAAGCTGCACCAGCTCGGCGGGCGTCTTCTTCTTCAGGTCTTTGAGATGCATGGAAAGGTCCGGATGCGAGCGTCGGGCGGCGAAGGACTCGCGATCATACCGATGCTGGAAAGGCGCGTGGAACGCGGCAGGACGCCGCTACGCGAGACAGGGAGGTAAGCGGCTCGCTTCCTCCCGTCAAGCAGGGTTCGTCAAGCAGGGTTCAGGGTTTTACGATCACCAGCACCACGATCAGCGTCACCGCCAAAGCCGGTACCTCGTTCAGCATCCTGAGCTTGCGCCCGTCGAGCGTCGGCTTTCCGCGCGCGAGCTTCTTCGCATAGCCGATCGCCCACCCATGATAGCCGGACAGCAGGAACACCAGCAGCAGCTTGGCGTGGAGCCAGCCCAGCCCCGACACACCGTCGAACAGCCCCAGATTGGCTGCCAGCATCAATCCGAGCACCCACACGACAACCAGCGCCGGCGTCAGGATGATGTGGCGGATCTTGCCCTCGCGCGATACCCATTCGGCCGCTTCCTCGGTGCGGCCGGCGGCCAGCGCCTCCTGATGATAGACGAGGTAGCGCGGCAGCATGAACAGCCCTGCCATCCAGAAGATGACGAAGATCAGATGCGCCGCCTTCACCCAGTCATAGGTCGCGCCCAGCCAGCCGATCATCGATCCCTCCTTACGTGCGCAATCAACCGTTCGACGTGCGCGATCGGCGTGTCGGGCAGGATGCCATGGCCCAGATTGAAGACGTGCGGCCGCCCCGCCAGCGCTGCCGTGATACGGTCCACCGCCCGATCGAGTTCCGCACCGCCCGCGATCAGCGCCAGCGGGTCGAGGTTACCCTGCACCGGCATGCCCTCCGGCAACACGCTGTTCGCCCAGGCGGGATCGACCGTCTCGTCCAGCCCCAGCGCATCGACCCCGGTCTCGCGCGCATAGGCGGGCAGCTTGCCCCCCGCCCCCTTGGGAAAGCCGATCACCAGCAGGTCCGGCCGTTTCGCCTTCAGCGCCGCGACGATCGCCGCATTCGGCGCGATCACCCAGCGTTCGAACTGCGCAGGGCTCAGCGATCCGGCCCAGCTGTCGAACAGCTGCACCGCCTCCACGCCCGCATCCGCCTGCGCGATCAGATACTCGACCGTCATCGCCGCGATCGCATCGACCAGCGCCTGGAATGCGCCGGGATCATTATAGGCGACACGCCGCGTCTCGCCCTGATCCTTCGATCCCTTGCCCGCGACCATGTACGTCGCGACCGTCCAGGGCGATCCCGCGAAGCCCAGGAACGTCGTCGCTCCACCGTTCAGGGCGGGCAGTTCCGCCGCGACCCGACGTACCGTGCCGTAGACCGGCTCCAGCCGCTCCGGCACCCGCTCCAGCGCGTTCAGCGCGTGGTTCATCAGGGCCGGCTCCAGCCGCGGCCCATCGCCCACCCCGAAACTCAGGTCCTGGCCCAGCGCCCACGGCACCATCAGGATGTCGCTGAACAGGATCGCGCCGTCGAACCCGAAGCGCCGGATCGGTTGCAGCGTCACCTCCGCCGCCGCGACCGGATCGGTGGCGAGTGCAAGGAACCCCCCCTTCTCCGCCCGCAGCGCGCGATATTCCGGCAGGTACCTACCCGCCTGACGCATCAGCCACAGCGGCGGCACCGTGGGAATCGCACCCTTCAACACCGCGAGGAGCGGCTTGTGGCTCGAATCGGTCAGCGTCCTTCTTCCTTAAAGAAGAGTTAAAAATAGGATGAGGTAGTGGATGGCGCGTTGGCACCGGGGATTAGGCATCCGTCCCGGAAATGCCAACAGCTTGACCGCGCGGGAGTCGCTGAATCACGCGCGATTCGGACCAAGCGTCCCCGTTTTTCACAGCCTGTGGATAAAATGCACGGTTGTGGACGCGCCTGTGGATGAAATGCCGATTGTCCACCATCACGGCCTCGCTTGGCCGGGTGGGCGGGTTACGCTACCTCTCATCCCCATGTTATCCACAGATCGGTCCACAGCATCGCTCATCGGCCCCGCGACCTGTCCCGCCGCCCATCCTGCTCCGCCACGATGACGACGCGGCTTCACCTGCATTTGCTGTCGGATTCGACCGGCGAGACGCTGGAGAACATCGCCAAGGCAGCGCTCGCGCAGTTCGACGATGTCGAGACGGTCCGCCACTTCTGGCCGATGGTACGGACGGAAATGCATCTCGACCGCATCTTGGCGGAGATCGCTCAGAATCCGGGCCTCGTCGTCTACACGCTGGTCAATCCGGCGATGCGGCGGACACTGGAGACGCGCTGTGCCGGGCTCGGGCTACCCGCCGTCGCGCCGCTCGATCCCGTCAACGACGCGCTGTCCGCGATGCTGGGTCAGCAGGCCAAGGCGCGGCCGGGGCGGCAGCACGTGCTCGACGCCGCCTATTTCGCGCGCGTCGATGCGATCCAGTGGACCATCGCGCATGACGACGGCATCGCGCACGAGGAGTGGGAGGAGGCGGACATCGTCCTGGCGGGCGTCAGCCGCTCGTCGAAGACGCCGACCTCGATCTACCTCGCCAATCGCGGCTTCAAGACCGCCAACATCCCGATCGTCGTCGAGAGTCCGCCGCCGGCGTCGCTCTACCGCCTGCGCAATCCGCTTGTCGTCGGGCTGACGACCAGCGCCGATCGCCTGATCCAAGTACGCCGCAACCGCCTGTTGTCGCTCAACCAGCAACCCGACACCGCCTATGTCGAGGAGGAAGCCGTGGTCCGTGAACTCGCCTTCGCGCGCCGCATGTTCGCCGACAATGGCTGGCCGGTGATCGACGTCACCCGCCGGTCGATCGAGGAAACCGCCGCGGCGATCGTGTCGCTCGCAAACCAGCGGGAGGTCTGAGGATGGGGCTGCCGTCGGTCTCCCAAATGACGTTGACGTCCCTCCCCGGCGAAGGCCGGGGCCCAGTTGCTGCGCACCAAGTGAGTCCCACCGCCGTGACCACAACGGGACGACCTTCGCCGGGCAGGAATTAGAGTGCTGCCCCTGCAACATTCCGTGCTCCCGCGCATGTGGGAGCCTAGTGCCTTCTAACCCACGAATCACCGCTCACCCCGGATCGCTGTGTCCGCGCCTTCGCGGGATACTTCGGACCAGAACCACCGCGCAGGAATGCTCCACCGATGACCCTCATCCTCGCCTCGCAAAGCGCCTCCCGCCGCGCCATGCTCGACGCCGCCGGCGTCCCGTTCGAGGCGGTCGCCGCCAACGTCGATGAAGAATCCGCGAAGGCCGCTCTCACCCACCTCTCGCCTCGCGACCTCGCGGATGCGCTGGCGGAACTGAAGGCGGTCAAGGTCGCCACCCGCCTGCCCGGCCTCGTCCTCGGCTCCGACTCGCTGGTCGCGCTCGCCGACGGCACCCGCCTCGACAAGCCGGAGAGCCGCGAACAGGCGGCCGCGCATCTGACTCGCATGAGCGGCGGCACGCACGACATCTGGAGCGCGGTGGTGATCGCCGAACAGGGCCGCCCGGTCTGGCGTCACGTCGAACGCGCGCGGCTGCATGTACGGCCGCTGTCCTACACCTTCATCGAGGCGTATCTGGATATGGAGTGGCCGGTCATCGCGGGATGCGTCGGCTGTTTCAGGATCGAGGGGCCGGGCGTGCAGCTGTTTGCGAAGATCGAGGGAAGCCATTTCACCATTCTCGGCATGCCGCTGCTGCCGGTGCTTGCCTATCTGCGCGAACGCGGCGTGTTGCCGAAGTAGAGGCACACGCTGGATCGCCTCCACTTCCTCCACTTCGGGCCTCCACTTCGAAGGAAATCAATGCCCTACGCAGACGTGATCGGGGACCCGATCAGCCACTCCAAATCGCCGATCATCCATCGTTTCTGGTTGGAGGCGCTGGGCATCGGCGCCGATTACCGCGCGACGCACGTCGCGCCGGATGACCTCGCCGCCTTTCTCGAAGGTCGCGCCGCTGACCCCGACTGGCGCGGCTGCAACGTCACCGTCCCGCACAAGATTGCGGCGCTCGACCACGTCGCCGACCCTGGTGACGTTCGAACTTCGATCGGCGCGGTGAACACCATCTTCCGTCAGGCGGACGGCACTCTGGCCGGCACCAACACCGACGCCGCCGGCTTCTGGGCACCGATCGCTGACCTCGATCTCGCCGGACAGCCGGTGACGGTGATCGGAGCGGGTGGTGCGGCGCGCGCGATTCTGTGGGCGCTGGCGCAGGTCGGCGTCGGCCCGGTGACGGTGATGAACCGCAACCCGCTCAAGGCCGCGGCGCTGTTGTCTCACTTCAAGCTCAGGGGTCAGGCGCTGCCGCTCGGTCCGTCCGCGCCGCCGTCCGCGCTGCTCGTCAACGCGTCGAGCCTTGGGATGGTCGGCCAGCCGCCGCTGTCGCTCGACCTGTCCGCCCTGCCCGACCACGCCGTTGTCTACGACATCGTCTATGCGCCGCTGGAGACGGAGCTGCTGGCGGCGGCGCGCGCGCGCGATCTCGACACGGTGGACGGGCTCGACATGCTGGTGGCGCAGGCGGCGGCGGCGTTCGCGATCTTCTTCGGCAAGGACCCGCCCCGCGACCGTGACGACGATCTGCGCGAGTTGCTGACGGCCTGATGTTGACCGTCGGCCTCACCGGATCGATCGGCATGGGCAAGTCCACCGTTGCGGCGATGTTCGCGGCCGAGGGCGTGCCGGTGTTCGACGCCGACGCGGCCGTCCACCGCTTGCAAGGCCCCGCGGGTGCCGTCGTCGCCGCGATCGAGGCGGCGTTTCCCGGCACGACCGGGGCCGGCGGCGTGGATCGCACCGCCTTGTCGGAGGCCGTTCTGGGCGACGACGCGGCGATGAAGAAGCTGGAGGCGATCGTGCATCCCGCCGTCGCCGCGGAACGCGCCGCCTTCGTGACGGCGCATGCCGATTCGCCGCTGATCGTCTTCGACATTCCGCTGTTGTTCGAAACCGGGGGCGATGCGCGCGTCGACCGGGTCGTCGTCGTCTCCGCCACTGCCTCGGTGCAGCGCGCCCGCGTCCTCGCCCGCTCTGATATGACGGAGGCGAAGTTCGCCGCGATCCTCGCGCGGCAGCTGCCCGACGCCGACAAGCGCGCGCGCGCGCACCTCGTCATCGCGACCGACGTGACATTCGACGAAACCCGTGATGCGGTTCGCCGGGCGATCTCTTGCCTCCGCGCGTCGACGGGCGGATAAGGTCCCCATGCGCGAGATCGTGTTCGATACCGAAACCACCGGATTCAAGTTCGCCGAGGGCGACCGGATGGTGGAGATCGGCTGCGTGGAGCTGTTCAACCGGGTCGAAACCGGCCGCACCTTCCACGCCTATTATTGTCCCGAGCGTCCGATGCCGGCGGAGGCGCAGGCGGTCCACGGCTTGTCTGACGCCTTCCTGTCCGACAAGCCGGTGTTCGCGGCGGGTGTCGCCGACCTGCTCGACTTCATCGGCGACGCGCCGTTGATCGCGCACAATGCCGGCTTCGACTTCGCCTTCCTGAACGGCGAACTCGGGGCGTGCGGCTTTCCGCCGATCTGCACCCGGACGCGGATGGTCGACACGCTGCAGATCGCGCGGTCGCGACATCCGGGGGCGAAGCACACGCTCGACGCGCTGTGCTCACGCTTCGGGATCGATCGTTCGCACCGCGTCCTGCACGGCGCATTGCTCGACGCGCAGTTGCTGGCGCAGGTCTATGTCGAACTGATGGGCGGGCGGCAGATCGGGCTCGGCCTCGTCAGCGACATCATCGTCGCCGATACGGGGCCGGTCGTCGCATCCGCCCCTCGCATCGTCCGGCCGCCGCGTGTTTTCACAGTGCCGGAGGGAGAACTTCTCGCGCATGCCGCGTTCATGAAGGGCATTTCAGATCCGCTCTGGGGGGCCGTGGCGTCCGGTTGACGCTGTTTCGAACGAAGCCAACAGGATCGTTCGAGAGACATGGAGAAGACGATGGATATCCGGATTTCAGGTCATCAGGTCGAAACGGGCGAAGCGCTCAAGACCCATGTTCAGGACCGACTCCAGGGTATCGCCGACAAGTATTTCAGCCGCGCCATCTCTGCCGAAGTCACCTTCGGCAAGGGGCCGCATGATGTCGGGTTCAAGTGCGATATCGTCGCCCACGTGATGAAGGGCCTGGTGCTGAAGGGTCGGCACGAAGCGCAGGACGCGCATCCCGCCTTCGACGGCGCGGCGGAGAAGATCGAGAAGCAGCTGCGCCGCTACATGCGCCGCCTGAAGGATCGCCACGCCGCCGAGACGATCGAGATCGCGGAGGCAGGTGCCTACGACAATGCCGGCTATACGCTGTTCGCCGAGTCAACGTCCGAGGAGGAAGAGGCCGACGCCCCCCTGATCGTGGCGGAGACGCGCGTCGACATCCCCGATGCGTCGGTCGGCGATGCGGTCATGATGCTCGACCTGCGCAACACGTCGGCGCTGCTGTTCAAGAATTCCGGCACCGGGACGTACAACATGGTCTATCGCCGCGGTGACGGAACGATCGGCTGGGTGGAGCCGCAGCGCGCCGCCTGAGCCCTTCCCTTGCTCCCCCCGCGCCAGCCGCTATGGCCCGCGCGGGGGCCTTCATGACCGGGACAGCTTCGTGATTACCGATTTCAGCGACTTGCTGCGTCCCGACGCCGTCGCCACCGGCTGGAACACGGCCACGAAGAAGGCGCTGTTCCAACAGGTCGCCAACAGCTTCGAAATCCTGCGCGTCGGCGACGCCCGGACGATCGCCGATCGGTTGGCGGAACGGGAGAAGCTCGGCTCGACGGGGTTCGGCGGCGGCGTCGCGATCCCGCATGCCAAGCTGCCCGACCTGGCCGCCCCTACCGGCCTGTTCGTGCGCCTGTCGCAGGCGATCGACTTCCAGGCGGTCGATAACTTGCCCGTCGATCTGGTGTTCGTGCTGCTGTCGCCGGTCGACGCCGGATCGGACCATCTGAAGGCGCTCGCCCGCGTGTCGCGGCGGCTGCGCGACCGGTCGTTCCTGGGCAAGCTGCGCGGGGCCGGATCGCGCGACGCGCTCTATGCGCTGTTCACCGCCGACGAGAGCCGGCATGCCGCCTGAAAGCGGGGAGTCGGCGCATTTTCGGGCGCTGGAGCAACTCTACGCAGAGGCGCCGATCAACCGCTTCTTCGAATCGTCGCTGGAGATCCCCGAAAGCGGCGTCGCCCGCATCCGTTTCACGATCGACGACCGCTATTACCACGCCGGCGGTGCCGCGCATGGCACGAGCTATTTCAAGATGCTCGACGATGCCGCCTTCTACGCCGCGAATAGTCTGGTCAGCGATCGCTTCCTGCTGACGACGGCGTTCAACCTGTTGCTGACCAAGCCGCTGACCAGCGGCCCGGTGGTGGCGGAGGGGCGCTGGATCAGCGGCAAGCGCCGCGTCTTCGTCGCAGAAGCGCGCCTGATCGATGCGGATGGCGAGGAAGCGGCGCGCGGGACCGGCACCTTTATGCGGTCCCGCATCCCGCTCGCGACCTTGCCGGGGTACCGCGCGTGAGCGACCGGCTGCCGAGTCATCTGCTCGTGTCGGCGATGCTGCGACGGGCGAACGACAGCGGCGGGATGGGTATGGTGCTGGCGAAGGGCGATGCGCAGGCCGGCGCGATCCTGGCCGTGACGATAGAACCGGGCGGTGCCGAGCGGTTGTTCGAGCGGGCTTTCGACAGGCTCGGTCGGGTCGCGATCGTCGAGTCGACACCGGCGGAGGATGTCGTCGGCTACTGGCGGCGGAGGCGCTCACGCGACCCCGATCTGTGGGTGATCGAACTGAACGTCCCGGGGGCGGAACGGCTCGTCGCTGAAATATTGGCGGCGAATTGACTCGTTAACTCGCTTCGGCGAGCGCGGTTCCACTGAAAACACGCGTTGTGCCGTGTCCGGGTGCGATCCGGGTCGGTGACGCAGTCGGGGGGCAGCCCGGACGACCACCGCAGGTGGTCGGGTCCGTGATCTCACCGCATGTCGTATAGAGTGAATGACCGTTTTTGCCCGGTTCGCGACTGCCGCGACCATGTCCCTTGCGCTGGCCGGCCTACTCGGCACCAGCACGCCGACCCTAGCACAAGAGGTTCAGACCTCCGTCGCCGTGTCGGCCCCCGCGGTGGAGTCCACAGTCGAGCAGACCGCTCCTGTCGAGACCGCCACCACCGATTCCTTCGATACCCTGGCCGACGCCGTCGACGCGCATGATGACAATGCGACCGCTTCGACCTCCGCGATGCGCTGCCTGGCCGGTGCGATCTACTTCGAATCCAAGGGCGAGCCGCTGTCCGGTCAGCTCGCCGTCGCTCAGGTCATCCTGAACCGCGTGAAGTCGGGGCGTTTCCCGACCGACGTTTGCGCCGTCGTCAAGCAGCGCGGGCAGTTCGGCTTCGTGCGCGGTGGTGAGATCCCCGCGGTCAACGAGGGCGCTCGGTCGTGGCGCACCGCGATCGCCGTCGCCCGCGTCGCGATGGCCGACATGTGGAAGGCCGCCGCCCCCAAGGCGCTGTACTTCAATACGCCGGGCCGCCTGCCGGGATCGGGCCTGACCAAGATCGCCGCGATCGGCAATCACATCTTCTATCGCTGAACGTATGACGGCGGGGCTTGCCCGCCGTTCGTGTTACGTTCTATGAGCGGGGGCGATGCTGGACGTCGCCTCCTCTTCGTGTCTGGATGATGGCAATCCGCTGCTCTGCGCCGCCGATGTGGCGCGCGGAGTCACGCGGATGCTGCTGCGTCACGACCTCGTCACCCTTCCCGAAGTGCCGCTGGACGGTGGCCGCCGTGCCGACCTGATGGCGATCGATGCGCGCGGGGGGCTCGTCGTGGTCGAGATCAAGGTGTCGCGCGCCGACCTGCTGGGTGACGGCAAGTGGCCCGATTATCTGGCGCATTGCGACCGCTATTTCTGGGCGGTGCCGGCGGGGTTCGACCTGTCGCCGCTGGACGGTCCCGCATTCCTGCCGGAGCGGACGGGCGTGATCGTCGCGGATCGTTACGATGCGGAGATCGTCCGTCAGGCGCATACGGTGCCTCTTCCCGCGCATGTCCGCAAACGGTGTACCCTCGCGTTCGCGCGGCGGGCGGCGCGGCGGCTGACGGCACTGGCCGATCCCGAGGCGGCGGCGCTGCCGTTCGAGTGACCCTCGGGCACTGATTGGCCAAGTTGTTGTAATCGCTGGGGGTCGCCCTGGAAGGTTAGGCTAAGGTTAGTCCAACGTCGTTGGTTCGCAGGGTTCGCTTTCCACACGTCAGGGCTGGCGAGTTCAAAGAGCAAGCGCAGGCGGAGCCTTGGACGACGCGTTCAGCGTGGCACGAACCGGGCGCTGTAGGACAGCTTCCATCGGTATTTTGTTGGAGCGATCAGCGGGCGGGCGTCGGCGCGACGTTGCGTCCCGGCTTCAATCGATCGCGAGAGTAGCGGACTGGCAGCGTGCGGGGCGGGGATGCCGGGACAAGGCCGGCATGACGGATGAGGTTGGGGCCGCCCGGGTCGCGCCGTCGCCGGAGATCCCAGCGTTCGCTGGGATGACGAGGGAGTGATCGTGCACCAGCCCGTGGCATTCGCGCGAGCGACGCCACGGGTGCCCCGGATTGCATCTGTGCTTCGGCAGGCTCAGCATAATCGACTCAAGCTGATGCCGTCAGGCTCTAGAATTTCGGGCCGGCGACCTGAGCCTGCGTCTTCTTCGGCGTCTCGGCGAAGATCTTGGCGATGGCGGAGTTGCGCGGGTCGTTGGTGGCGTATTCGCGGGCCGACTGGCCGGTCTGGCGATCCTGCTGGTCGGGATCGGCCTTGGCGGCGATGAGCAGGCGGACCATGTCGATGCTGCGGTTCTGCGTCGCCAGGATCAATGGCGTGATGCCGGTCTGATTGGCGAGGTTCGGATTCGCCTTTGCCGCGGACAGGATCGGGATCATGTCCGACTGGCCGCCCTGCACGGCGAGCAGCATGGGCGTGTTGCCCTTGCCGTCGCGCAGATTGGGATCGGCACCCTTTTGCAGCAGGAAGCGCAGATAGGTGCTGTCGCCGCGCTTCACGACGATGTGCAGCGCGCCGTCGCCGGAGGTGACTTCGCGGGTATTGATGATGTTGCTGCCCGGCTTGTCGAGCATCGCGATCACGTCGTTGCCCTTCGCATCGCGAACGGCACTGAGGAATTTGTAGCTTTCGGATTGCTGCTGCGCCGCCACGGGGGCCGTCAGCATCAAGATAGCTGCCGAAATCAATGCCTTGCGCATCATGCGAACGGGGTCCTTGGAACGATAACCGGAATGCTTGCGCGACACCGGCTAACAGATCAAGGCTGGCACCGCCATGAACAAGCTTCTTCTCGCCGGACTTGTCCTGCTATCCGCCTGCCAGCCCGCGCCGACCGAAAAGCCGCCGCTGGAGGGTGCGCGGATCGGTGGTCCGTTCACGCTGATCGATCAGAACGGGCGCGCCGTGACCGACCGCAGCTTCGCGGGCCAATACCGAATCATGTATTTCGGCTATACGTTCTGTCCCGACGTCTGTCCGACCGATGTGCAGTCGATTTCGGCGGGGCTGAAGCTGGCCGAACGCGATGCGCCGGGCAAGGCGGCGAAAGTGGTGCCGGTCTTCGTCACGGTCGATCCCGTCCGCGACACCGTGCCCGTGCTGAAGCAGTTCGTTTCGGCCTTTCATCCGCGCCTCGTCGGCCTGACCGGCGACGAGACCGCGATCGCGGCGATCAAGAAGGCGTATGCGGTCTATGCCGCCAAGGGGGCGGCGACGCCCGGCGGCGGCTACCTGGTGGATCACAGCCGCACTGCCTATCTGATGGACCCCGACGGCAAGCCGCTGGTGCTGGTGCCGCAGGACGAGGGGCCGCAGGCGGTCGCCGACACGATCGAGAAGTGGGTACAGTGATCGACAAGTTCTGGGAACGACCGATCGAGACGCTCGACCGTGGCCAGTGGGAAGCACTGTGCGACGGATGCGGGAAATGTTGTCTTCACAAGCTGGAGGACGAGGATACCGGCGAACTGCACAGCACCAACGTGGCGTGCAAGCTGCTCGACCGGCGCAGCGGCCAGTGTTCGGATTATCGTCACCGGCGCGCTTATGTGCCGGAGTGCGTCCGACTGACGACGCGCAACGTGCGCGACATCGACTGGTTGCCGTCGACCTGCGCGTACCGGCTGCGCGCGAACGGTGAGCCGCTGCCTGACTGGCATTACCTCGTCAGCGGCGACCGCGAGGCGGTGCATGCGGTCAAGCAGTCGGTGCGCGGCTGGACGGTCAGCGAAACGGATGTCGGCGACCTGGAGGATCACGTCGTCGACCGCATCCTGTGAGCGCATCGGCGGTGGAGGCGGCGGGGATCGACGTGGTCCGCAACCCGCGCGCGCGCCGGTGTACGCTTTCCCTCGATAGTGCGACCGGACGCGCGCGGCTGGTGTTGCCGCCGCGCGCTGCGCTCAAGCCGGCACTCGTCTGGGCGGCGGGCAAGGCGGCGTGGTTGGCGGAACAACGCGCGCTACTGCCGGTGGCGCGGCCGTTCGTGCCGGGAACGACCATCACCGTCGCAGATGAGGTGCTGACGATCGTGCGCGATGAGGGATCACGCCGCGCACTCGTCCGGGACGGCGACCGGCTGCTCGCGGCGGGGCCGGAAGAAACGATCGGCCGCCGGGTCGAGGCGTGGATCAAGCGGCGTGCGCTCGACCTGCTGAGTGCCGAAACGCAGGAGTACGCCGCGCTGGCCAAGGTGACGGTCGCGTCGGTCGCGATCGGCGACGCACGGCGGCGCTGGGGAAGCTGTGCGTCGACGGGCGTGATCCGCTACAGCTGGCGGCTGATGCTCGCACCCGGTTGGGTGCGTCGTGCGACCGTCGCGCATGAAGTGGCGCACCGGGTGCATATGAATCACGGGCCGCAGTTTCATGCCTTGGTCGCCGACCTGTACGGCCGCGACCCGACCCCTGCGCGCGTCTGGCTGCGCGAGCACGGCGCGGCACTTCACTGGGTGGGGCGGTCGTCCTGAACCGGTACCGGCTGGCGGACCGGCGGTAGCGGCTGACGGATCGGGGCGGGCAGGGGCTGCCGGCCCGGTGGTACCACCTCGCCAGCGGTCGGATCGCGCGGCGCATCGCGAGGGGGCCCATCACGCCCGGTCACGCGGTCGATCAGGTCGTCGAGCTGCTGCCGCGAGGTGTCGTCGTCGGGGCGCTCGTCCGGCGCACTGGGATCGACCGGCTGCGCGGTCGATGCGCCCGCGATGGGATTGCCGTTCTCGTCCACCATCTGGCCGCTATTGTCGGGCTGGCCGAAATAGCTCTCCTCGTCGGGTTCGATCTGCCACTCGGGCAGCGTCACCTGCGTGTCGAACTGCTCGATCGGGCGCTTGGCCGTGGCAGGGCGCATGAAGGCGGCGAAGGCGCGCGCGGGCGCGGTGCCGCCATGCAGACCACGAATCGGGCGGGCATCGTCGCGACCCATCCACACGCCAGTGGTCAGGCCGCTGGAGAAGCCCAGGAACCACCCATCCTTCAGCGAGGTGGTGGTGCCGGTCTTGCCCGCGACCGGACGGCCGATCTGCGCCTCCCGCCCGGTGCCGGTGTTGACCGCGGTCTGAAGCAGGTCGGTCATTTCCGCTGCGACGTAGGGCGCGACGAGGACGCGGCTGGTATCCGCCTGATGCTGGTAGATCACCTCTCCGTTCGCGGTCACGCGGGTGATCCCGTAGGGGACGATCGCGACGCCCTTCGACGCGACGCTGGCGAAGGCGCGGGTCATGTCGATCAGGCGAACGTCGGACGTGCCGAGCACCATCGCCGGATGCGTGTTGATCGGCGTGGTAATGCCGAAACGGCGGGCCATGTCCGCGATCGTGGTGAAGCCGACCTCCTGCCCCAGCTTCGCCGCGACGGTGTTGAGCGAATAGGCGAAGGCGGTGCGCAGCGACACGTTGCCGCTGTTGCGGCGGGAATCGTTGCGCGGGCTCCAGCCGTCGATCGTGACGGGCTCGTCGACGATCGTGTCTTCCGGCTTGTGGCCTGCCTCCAGCGCGGCGAGGTAGACGAACAGCTTGAACGCGGACCCCGGCTGGCGGACCGCCTGGGTCGCGCGGTTGTAGATCGAGGACACATAGTCGGTGCCGCCGACCATCGCGCGGACCGCACCGTCGCGGTCGAGGCTGACGAGCGCACCCTGCGCGCCGCCGGGGACGTTGGCGCGGATCGCCGTATCGGCCTGACGTTGCATCGCCGGGTCGATCGTCGTCCACACCTCCAGCGGGGCCTGCGTCTCGTCGATCAGCGTATCCAGTTGCGGCAGTGCCCAGTCGGTGAAGTAGCGCGCGCTGTTCTGCTGCGCGCCCTGCACCAGTTTCAGCGCCTCCGGATTGGCTTCTTCCGCCTGCAACTGCGTGACGTAGCCGTTGCGCACCATCTGCTGGATGACGACGCCCGCGCGACCCCGCGCGGCGTCGGCGTCGGCGGTGGGCGAGTAGTTGGAGGGGGCCTTGACCAGGCCGGCGATGACGGCGGCCTCGGCCAGATTCAGCTCGTCCGCACCGTGGCCGAAGAATTTGCGGGAAGCCGCATCGATGCCGTACGCGCCGCCGCCGTAATAGACCTTGTTCAGGTACAGTTCGAGGATCTGGTCCTTCGAAAACTTGCGTTCCAGCGCCAGCGCTAGGATCGCTTCGCGAAACTTGCGGCCGAACTTCTTCTGGCTCGACAGGAACACGGTGCGGGCGAGCTGCTGCGTGATCGTCGAGCCGCCCTGGATCCAGCGACCGCGTTCGTAGCGGACCTCGACCGAGCGGGCGATGCCGATCGGGTCGACGCCCAGATGGCTGCGGAACCGGCGATCCTCGACCGCGACGGTGGCGTCGCGCATAACAGTGGGGATGCGGCTGTAGGTCAGCCATTCGCCATAGCTGGGGCCGAGCGAGGCGATCACCGAACCGTCGCTGGCGTGGACGCGGATCATCTGGCCGTTGGGTGAGGATTTCAGCTCCTCGAAGCTCGGCAGTTGCGACCGCGCGACATAGACGGCGATCACCAGCGCGCCGAGCGCGAGGACGCCGAGGCCGATCAGGATCTTGACGAGAAGACCGAGGCGGCGACGCCAGGGCGAGCGGAGAGCTTTACGCGTGCGGGCCATGTAGGCGGCACGAATTACGCGGTAACCGTGCCCGCCACAAGCGTTACCGCGTCAGGCCTTGCGTGGCCGAAACTCCAGCGCGACCGAGTTCATGCAATAGCGCAGGCCGGTCGGCGGCGGACCGTCCGGGAAGACGTGGCCGAGATGGGAATCGCAGCGGGCGCAGCGGGTTTCGGTGCGGACCATCCCGTGGCTGCGATCGGAATGATCGGTGACGCTATCTTCCGCCAGCGGCTGCGTGAAGCTGGGCCAGCCGGAGCCGCTGTCGAACTTGTCGGCGCTGTCGAACAGTTCGTTCGCGCAGGCGGCGCAGCGGTAGATGCCGTCCGCCTTGTTGTCGGTCAGCGCGCCGGCGAAGGCCCGCTCCGTCCCCGCTTCGCGCAGGACGTGATATTGCTCCGGCGTCAGCTTGCGACGCCATTCGGACTCGGACAGATTCAGATGTTCCATGTCGCTAATCTCGGATCGAGGGAGCGGAGCGTCAATGGCCAGCGTGACCGATCCGGGTCAGTCGCGCGACGATCTGGATCAATGCGGGACGGGCGGCGGCGACGAGCAGCGGTGCGAGCGGACCTTCGCCGATGCCGCGGATCAGGCCGGCGACGCCGATCGGGCGGTGGACGGCGCGCGCGAAGCCGGGCTGCCAGCGTCGTGCCGCGTCGGGTCCACCACGCGTATAGGCGTTCGCGGCGGCGATGCCGCTGGCGATGGCGATTCCCATCCCTTCGCCGGCGAGCGACGGGATGACGCCGGCCTGATCGCCGAGCCGGAAAAGTCCCGCGGTACCGCTGCGCTGACGCCAGCCATAGGGGACGTTGGCGACGGCATCGATCGCGGCGCCCGCGGCCATGTGCGCGATACGGTCGCCGAGGTGGGGGTTTTCGTTGCCGAGCGCCGCGAGGAGGGCGAGGGGCGACCCGGCTTCGGTCAGGCGGGAGCGGTGGACGGCCATGCACAGGTTGACGCTGCCGTCCTCCTGTCGCGCGATGCCGGCATAGCCGCGGTCGAACAGGTGTAGTTCGATCGTGTCGCCGACCAGCGCGTCGAGTTCGGGCGCGGCGGCGAGGCGGACGCGCAGGCCGAGCGTCGGGTCCCGCCCACGCGCCGCTTCGGGCCGCGCAAGCCCGCGCAGGTCGTGCTTGCCGGTGGCGAGGAACAGCGCGTCGGTTGCGACGGTGGTGCCGTCGTGGAGGCGGATGCCGTCGTCTTCCACCGCCCGCGCACCGACCCCACGCTCGATGGCATCGACGCGGTCCAGCAGGAGCGTATCGAGGCGGTGGCGCGAGACGCAGACGGCAGGGCGGGGCAGGGGGGCCTCCGCCATGTGATCGCCGGCGAACAGGCGGACGCGGGTGACGCGGTCGCGGTTCAGATCGTCGGCTTCGACTCCGAGCGTCGCCAGCGTTTCCAGCGTTCGCCAGCTCAGGAAGCCGCCGCACAGCGCGTCACCGGTTTCGCGCGTCCGCTCCAGCACGAGCGCGGGGGTGCCGCCGCGCGCGAGGGCGATGGCGGCGGCGGCACCGGCCGGACCGCCGCCGACGATCAGCGCAGCGTGTCGACGCACAGCCGGAACGGGAAAGTGCGGTAGACGCGGGCGTGATCGATGCCGGCTTCATGCAGGATCACGGGCCATTCGGCGGGGCGATAGCTGCGCGCGATCGACAGGGTGCCGTCGTGGCGGACGATCGGGTGCCAGCGCGCGAGACGGGCGAGCAGCGGGAAGCCGGCATGCGCGAAACCGTGACGATGGAGGTCGTTGACCAGCCAGCACCGCGCGTTCGCGTCCATGAAGCGCAGGAAGGCGACGAGCTGGTCGTGACTCATGTGATGCGCCACGAGGCTGGAGACGATCGCATCCCACTTTCCACCTTGATCGGCATAGTCGCCGGTCACCCAGCGGATCCGCGAATCGGCTGACGTATGCGCGCGCGCGGCCTGTTCGGAGCGGGGATTGAGGTCGACTCCGACCAGTTCGGCCTCGATGCCGCCCTTCATCGCCCATCGTTCGATCCGGCGCAGCATGTCGCCGTCGCCGAAGCCGACATCGAGCAGGCGCAGCCGTCGACCTGTGACGGCACGCTTGAGGAAGGCCATGGTCGGGCGCGCTGCCAGCGTCACGGCGTTCACGCGCGCGAGGTCCGCTACGACGTCGGCGTAGACGGCGGGGTCGAGGTCGTCCGCGTCCATCAGCTCCTCGGCCTGGGCGCGGACCGCGAGGGTCATGACGCGCTCCGGAATCCGAAGCCCTCCGCCGCGAGGCCGGGGCCGAACGCCAGCGCAACGCCGTGCTCGACCGGTGGTCCGGCGAGCAGCCGTTCGAGCACGAACATCAACGTCGCGGACGACATGTTCCCGTGATCGGCCAGCACGCTGCGCGACGGCGCGAGCGCGTCGCCGGGCAGTGCCAGCGCCTGCTCCACCGCATCGAGGATCGATCGGCCGCCGGCATGCACGGCCCAGCCGTCGATCGCGTGCGCGTCGCGACCGGCGGTGACGGTGGTGCGGAAGGCGTCGTCGTCCAACGCATCCGCAATCCGGCGCGGAACCTCGCCCGACAGGTGCATCGCGAAGCCAGTATCGGTGATCGCCCAGCGGATCAGCGCATCGCTGTCGGGCAGCGTTGCGGCGAACGGCGCGTCGAGCGCGAAGCCATGAGGTTCGTTCGTGACCAGGGCCGCGGCCGCACCGTCGCCGAACTGCAGCATCGCCAACAGCGGCTCCAGCGCGGTCGTCTCCTGCAAATGCAGCGTCGACAGTTCGCAACAGATCACCAATACGCGGGCATCGGGTTCGGAGCGCACCAGATGCCGGGCAGTGCGCAGCGCGGCGACCGCGGCATAGCAACCCATGAAACCGATCAGCAGCCGCTCGACCGATCCCGGCAGGCCGAGGGCCCGCGCGACGATCTGATCGAGACCGGGCGCGACGAAACCGGTGCAACTGGCGACGACCAGATGGGTGATGCCGTTTAAGTCGGCACGGTTCGCGAGGGCGGCGACGGCGTCGAGGCTGAGCGCCGGCGCGGCTTCTGCGTACAGCGCCATGCGGGCTGCCGTGCCGGGCATCGCCTCCGCATAGAAGCCCCCCGGTGAGACGGGGGACAGACCTTCCGCGGTGGGGGGCAGCACCGACCAGCGATGCCCGATGCCGGATCGCCGCGCCATGCGTGCGAATAGTCGCGCATCCTCGGCGGCGACGCGTGCGCCGGCCCAGTCGATGAAGGCGTGATGGATATCGTGCGGTGGCGTCGCCGTACCGACTGCGTTGAGATAGGCCGACACTGCGGGGTAAGCGGACACGGGCAAGCGGTTGCGACCTTCGATCAGCGGTGGCGCGGACCATCAGGAGGAACCGCGCACAACGTCAACGCATCAATCGCCCGCTTCGCTGCACAGGTTAGCACGCATCCGGTTCATCATCGTCATGATCGCCGCCAATGCCGAAGCGCTCCTCGACCAGGGCAATCGCGTGGCCGACATAGGCGGCCACGACATGCTCCTCGAGCTCTTCCAGCTTGATGCACGCGGCGCGGAGTTGGGTATGCACCCATTGCACATCCTGCCGACGATCGTTCGAAGCGACCAGACTATCCTCCTTGAAACCAGGTTACGGTAAGGTGCGCCAACATCACTTCAGCGATCGGTATACAACGGTCAAGCCAGCCTCAGTACTCCAATAGCTCGGCCGCGAAATTCATCCTAACATGTGTTTGGATTGTGGATGTAAAGCTATTACAATATGATCGAGATTGGTTCATCGTCTCAGCCGGAACCAATGCACGGGTTTTCCGTCTGAACGATGGGATCAATCGCTGATCGCACGACGGGGGGCTGGCCTGATGGAGCAGTATAGATTGTGAGCGACGCCTCGATCGTAGCCCTGATCAAGGACATGACGGCCAAACTGTCAGCAGTCGCCGACGAGTTCAGCATGCGCGCCGATCAGGTTCATACCGATCATCCCGCAACTCCTTTGAACGGTGCCACCGCCGCGCCGGTCCGGGAACCGATCACGGTCTGTCGGCGATTGCTGGAGGAACGCCGCCTCCGCCGTCGGCATCTGCCGGCCGACCTGTTCCACGAACCGGCCTGGGATATGTTGCTGGCGCTGTATGTCGCCGATCACGAACGCCGGATCATGAACGTAAAGACGCTGGTCGGCAGCGCGGATGCGCCGGTCACCACGTCGCAGCGCTGGATCGATCATCTCGCCAAGCTGGGGCTGATCGACCGGGTCACCGATCCGATCGACCGGCGGCGGATCGAAGTGTCGCTGAGCGATAGCGGACGCAAGGCGATCGAGGGCTATCTCGCGGCCATCGCCTGACGACCGCGCGGCCGCTTCACGCAGCCTCGCTTATTGGTGCGACCGACCGAAATCGGGGGCGGGATCGTCCTGCCCCTGTTCGATGATCGACCGGCGGATCGCGCGGGTGCGGGTGAACAGGTCGAACAGCGCATCGCCGTCACCCCAGCGGATTGCGCGTTGCAGCATCGTCACGTCCTCGGTCAGGCGCTGCAAGATCTCCAGCACCGCTTCCCGGTTGTTGAGGAACACGTCGCGCCACATCGTCGGATCGGATGCGGCGATGCGCGTGAAGTCGCGGAAACCGCCGGCGGAATATTTGATGACCTCCCCCTGCGTCACCTCTTCCAGATCGGAGGCGGTGCCGACGATCGAATAGGCGATCAGGTGCGGCACATGGCTGGTGACGGCGAGCACCAGATCGTGGTGGCGCGGCGTCATGATCTCCACGTTCGCCCCGAGGGCCTCCCAGAACGACCGGAGGCGAACGACGGCGGCTTCCGGCGTGGCGTCCTCCGGCGTCAGGATGCACCAACGGCCGCGGAACAGCGTCGCGAATCCCGATTCGGGGCCGCTATGCTCGGTGCCGGCAACGGGATGACCGGGAACGATCGTCGCGTCGGGCAAAACCGCGCGGAGAGCGGCGATCACGCTTTCCTTCGACCCGCCGACATCGCTGACGATCGCGTCGCCGGGCAGGTCGGCGGCGAACTCCGCCGCGACCGCGCCCATCGCACCGACCGGCACGCATAGCACCACGAGATCAGCGTCGATCACTGCCGCGCCGGCGCTGTCCGCGACATCGTCGCACAGGTCGATCCGCACTGCGGTCGCGCGCACATCCGGGTCGGCATCGTACCCGGTGACGCGCACGGTCGGCATCGTCGAGCGGACGCCGCGCGCGATCGAGGAGCCGATCAGGCCAAGCCCGACGATCGTGACGCGCGCGAACGGCAGCATCAGCCCGCCTTCTGGACCTCGGCGGCGAGCACGTCCGCCACCGCGCGCAGCTCGTGTTTGGTGCCGATCGTGATGCGCAGGCCGTGCGGGAGGCCCTGTCCGGGCAGCCAGCGCGTCGCGTAGCCGGCCGCCATCAGCGCGTGATAGGCGACCTCCGCGGTCAACGCGCCTTCGAACAGCACCAGCACGAAGTTCGCCTTGCTGGGCACCACGCGCAGGCCGATCGCCGTCATGGCGTCGGTGAACCAGTCGCGCCATTCGCGATTATGCTCGCGACTGCGGGTGACGAAGCCGTCGTCGCCGAGCGCCGCGATTGCCGCCCGCTGCGCGCCGATGCCGAACGCGAACGGCGCGCGGATGCGGTGCATGGCGTCGATGATCTCCGTGGAGGCATAGCCCCAGCCGATCCGCTCCGACGCGAGGCCGAAGATCTTGGAGAAGGTGCGCGTGACCAGCACGTTGGGTTGCGTGCGCGCCAGTTCGAGCCCGCCGTCGTCGTCCTCGGCTTCCAGATACTCGGTATAGGCCTGGTCGAGCACCAGCAGCACGTGGCGGGGGAGGCCGGCGTGCAGGCGCGCGATCTCGCCGCCGTCGGTGTAGGTGCCGGTGGGGTTGTTGGGGTTGGCGACGAAGACGACGCGCGTGCGCTCCGTCACCGCCGCGAGGATCGCGTCAACATCGGTCGCGTAGTCGCGGTCGGGCGCGATCACCGGCATGGCGCCGACGCGCCGCGTCGCGATCTCGTACACCGCGAAACCGTAGCGGACGTGGATGATCTCGTCGCCCGGTCCGGCGAAGGTGCCGGCGGCGAGGTGCAGCACCTCGTCCGATCCGGTGCCGTAGATCAGCCTGTCCGCCTCGACCCCGTAATGCGCTGCCAATTTGGCGCGAAGTTCGATTGCGGCGGCATCGGGATAGCGTTCGAGCTCGCTTGCCGCGCTGCGATAGGCGTCACGGGCGGCCTCGGGCGTGCCGAACGGGTTTTCGTTCGACGACAGCTTCACGACCTTGCGCCCGTCCTCGCTGGTGGCGCGACCGGGGACGTAGGGGGCGATGCCCAGAATCCACGGCTTGGGGGCAGGGGCGGCGGTGCTGCTGTCGGTCATCGCTTGCGCATAGCGAGCGTGGTCTTGCCCCGCCAGCCTGTGCGGACTAACCGGCGCAGCGTGGACGACCGCTACGGCCTTGCGCGCCGCGTGACGCTGCCGGGGCCGCTGCGGCTGGACGGCGGCGGGACGTTGGGCCCGATCGACATCGCGTACGAGACGTATGGCGAGCTGGCGGCGGACGGCGGCAACGCGATCCTGATCTGCCACGCGCTGACCGGCGACCAGCACGTCGCCTCCGCCCACCCCCGCACCGGCAAGCCCGGATGGTGGACGCGGCTGGTCGGGCCGGGCAAGCCGATCGATCCGGCGCGGCATTTCGTGATCTGTTCCAACGTGCTGGGCAGTTGCATGGGATCGACCGGGCCGGCGTCGATCGACCCGTCGACCGGGCAGCCCTGGGGCATGCGGTTCCCGGTCATCACGATCCGCGACATGGTGCGGGCGCAGGCGCTGTTGCTCGATCATCTGGGCGTCGGACGACTGATGGCGGTGGTCGGCGGATCGATGGGCGGGATGCAGGCGCTGTCTTGGCCGGCGACGTTCCCGGAGCGAGTCGCGGCGGCGGTGGTGATCGCCTCCACGGCACGCCATTCGGCGCAGAACATCGCGTTCCACGAAGTCGGGCGGCAGGCGATCATGGCCGACCCGAACTGGCAGGGCGGCGAGTATCATCGGGGCGATCCGCCGTCTGCCGGGCTGGCCGTGGCGCGGATGGCGGCGCACATCACCTATCTGTCGGAAGCGGGGCTGACCGAGAAGTTCGGGCGCAAATTGCAGGCGCGCGCCAACCAGCCGGAGGGGGCGAAGGGTTTCGGTTTCGACGCGGACTTTCAGGTCGAGAGCTATCTGCGGCATCAGGGGTTGAGCTTCGTCGACCGGTTCGACGCCAATTCCTACCTCTACATCACCCGGGCGCTGGATTATTTCGATCTGGCGGAGGAGCATGGCGGCTTGCTGGCGAATGCGTTCCGCGCGACGGCGGCGCGGTTCTGCCTCGTCAGCTTCGATACCGACTGGCTGTATCCGACCGCCGACTCGCGCACCATCGTCCACGCGCTCAACGCCGCCGGTCGCGCGGTCAGCTTCGTGGAGCTGTCGAGCCCCTACGGCCATGACGCGTTCCTGCTCGACAGCCCCGAACTGAACCGCGTGGTCGACGGATTCCTGCGGGGTGGACGGTGAGTCTCAGGCCCGATCTGGCGATCATCGCGCAGCATGTGGCGCGGGGAGCAAGGGTGCTGGACGTCGGCTGTGGCGACGGGGCGCTGATGGCGAGCCTGCGCGACGAGCGGGGGGCGGACGTGCGTGGGCTGGAGATCGATCCGACCAACGTCGCCGCCGCGGTCGCGCGGGGGTTGGCGGCGGTGCAGGGGGATGCGGATGTTGACCTGGAAGGTTACCCCGACGCCAGTTTCGATTATGCGATCCTGAGCCAGACGTTGCAGACGACGCGCAACCCGCATCTGGTGCTGGACGAGTTGTTGCGGATCGGACGACGCGCGATCGTCAGCTTTCCGAACTTCGCGCACTGGCGCGTGCGGCTGTCGTTGCTGTGGGGCGGGCGGATGCCGGTGACGTCGCTGCTGCCGGAAGAGTGGTACGACACGCCCAACATCCACCACGTGACGATCGACGACTTCCGGGCGTTCCTGAACAAGCGCGGCGTGGCGGTGGAGGAGGCGTGGTTCCTGGCGCGGGGTACGCGACGGGCGGCGGCGGGAGCCAACCTGCTGGCGGAACACGCGGTATTCCTGTTGCACCGCGAGGAACTATGATCCAGATCAAGCGTTTGCCCACTCCGAACCTGCTGGACATGGTATGAGCAAGACCGCGCTGATCGTCGAAGACGAAATTTTCGTCGCCCTGGATCTGGAACGCATCCTGACGGATGCCGGCTACCGGGTCTGCGCGATCGCAGCGGATCGGCAGGAAGCGCTGGACGCCGCCTCCGAGTGCGCCTTCGCGTTCGTCGACGTCAATCTTCGGGATGGGCCGACCGGGCCCGAGATCGCGCGCCGGATCGCTGCCGACTACGGCGTGAAAGTGGTGTTCGTGACCGCCAATCCGGCGCAGATCGGTGCCAGCGACTCTGCATTGGGATTCGTGCGGAAGCCGTTCAGCGAGTCCGCCATCTTAGCAGCCGCCGCGATGGCCGCCGGCGACACGATGGTTGCCAACGATCAGGTGCAGCCGCTCGCCGCGGCGGGATAATCGTACGAAGCGGCGTGGGTCGCGCGGATGATGCGCCGCTAGGATCAGAGTTGGATCGGAGCCCATCCTGGCCACAGCCGGGGTGGGCTTTTGATATGGAAGCCTGATAGCTCGGGATGGAGCGGCCCGCTCGTTTCCCTGCTGACGGAGGTTGGCGTGGGATTCTCTACAAGTGACCTGCTTGCGGAAAAGCCCTATTCCAGTCCGTCCCCCTAAAGGGGAGGGGGCAGATAAAATCTAGCGGTCAGTGCCGCGCGCGGTGATCCTGATGCGGCATCTTGTCGCGGCTGAGGGCGGCGGCGGGGATTTCGACCGTAACGACGAGACCCTCGGGACGCCAGTCCCTGGCGACCGTTCCACCAAGCTGCCGTACCGCGCTGAGTTCGATCAACTGACTGCCGAAGCCGGAATGGACACCCGGATCGACGACGACGGGACCGCCCCGCTCGCGCCACGTCATCATGACCAGATCGTCGCGGTTCTCGACCTCGACGACGACGTGGCCGCCCTCGATCGACAGGGCACCGTACTTGGTCGCATTGGTTGCGAGTTCGTGGAACAGCAGCGCCAACGGAGTCGCCGAGCGGTCGTCGATCGACACCATTTCGCCGGACACCGCGATCCGCTCCTCGTTCGCGCCGCTATAGGGGCTGAACAGGTCCTGGAGCAGGCCGTGCAAACTGTCCTGACGCGATGCCGGGCGTGACTGGGCGCTGTGTGGGCGGACGAAGTCGTGCGCGCGGCCGAGCGCGGTGATGCGTTGGCGCAGATCCGTCGCGGCGGGCGCGAATTCCGGACGCGCGCGCGCAGCGAACCCGACGAGACCGGCGATCACCGCGAAGATGTTCTTGATGCGGTGCGACAGTTCCTGGCTGATGATCTCCCGCTCATCCAGCGCCATCTTCTGTTCGTGGATGTCGGTGCAGGTGCCGAACCAGCGGACGATGACATGGTCGCCGTCGCGGATCGGCAAGGCCCGCCCGAGAACCCAGCGATAGGTGCCGTCGAAATGTTTCAGCCGGTATTCGATGTCATAGGGATCGCCCGTTTCGAGGCTGTGGCGCCACACCGACCAGGCGCGATCCTGATCGTCGGGATGAAAGATGTCGTTCCACGCCTCGCCATCGGTCGACCCCTGCGGCACGCCGGTGAATTCATACCAGCGCGCGTTGTAGTAATCGTGGAAGCCGTCGGGCAGCGTCGACCAGACCATCTGCGGCATCGTGTCGGCCAGAGTCCGGAACCGCTGCTCGCTATCCTCCAGCGCCTGACGCGACAGCGCCTCCGCCTCGCCCTGCTCGCGCGAGGTGCGGCGATCGTCCAGCCGTGCCATCGCCGCTTTCGCCAGCAGCGCCAGCCCTTCGCGCTGAAGAGGGGTCAGGCCGAGCGGACGGGCAACGGTGTCGATGACGCAAACGGTACCGAGAACGACGCCCTCGCCAGAGAGCATCGGCGCGCCGGCATAGAAGCGGACATAGGGATCGCCGGTGACCAGCGGGTTGCCTGCAAAGCGCGGGTCCCGCGTCGCGTCGACGACTTCGAAGATGTCGGGCCCGCCGAGCGCGTGTGCGCAGAACGAAATGTCGCTGGGCGTACGGTCCTGATCGATGCCCGTGCGCGCCAGGAACTGCTGAAACTCCGCCTCGACCAACGTCACCAGCGCGACCGGCGTGTCGCAAAGCCGCGCGGCGAAGCCGACAATGTCGTCCAGCGCACCCGCCTCGCGCAAATCGCCGGTGTCGTAGGACGCGAGAACGCGCGTCCTACGATCGTCGCAAAGGATGGATTTGTCGAAGCTCATGCCGATCAGAACGGCACGTCGTCATCGAGATCGTCCGCGAAGCCACCGCCCTGACCGAAGCTGCCGCCGCGTGCGCCGCCGCCACCACCGGACGCGCCTCCGGCTCCGCCACCGCTCGCGCCGCCCGATCGACCGCCACCATAGCCACCGCCCGAGGACGAACCACCGCCGCCCCAATCATCGTCACCGCCGCCGCTACGGCCGCCACCGGCACCGCCGCCTGCCCCGCCGCCTGCACCGCCACCGGCGCCGTCGAGCATCGTCAGGACGCTGTTGAACCCTTGCAGCGTGATCTCGGTCGAATAGCGGTCCTGACCTTGTTGGTCCTGCCACTTCCGCGTGGTCAGTGCGCCCTCGATATAGACCTTGGATCCCTTGCGGAGGTATTTTTCCGCCACGTTCGCAAGACCTTCGTTGAAGACCTTGACCGTGTGCCACTCGGTCTTCTCCTTGCGCTCGCCGGAATTGCGGTCCTTCCACGATTCCGATGTCGCGATGCGCAACTCGACGACCTTGCCACCGTTCTGGAACGAGCGGCTTTCGGGGTCGCGCCCCAGGTTGCCGACCAGAATGACCTTGTTGACGCTGCCCGCCATCTTCTTCCCTCGTCAGAGGCCGACGGCAACCGCCAGCCAGTATGTCGCGCCGGCCATGACATAGGCGGCGACGAAAAGGTAGCCGACCATGAAGGCGGGCCACTTCCATCCATTCGTCTCCCGCCGGGTCACGGCGATCGTCGAGATGCACTGCGGCGCGAACACGAACCACATCAGGAACGCCAGCGCGGTCGGAAGGCTCCAGCGGCCGCGGAGCCGGTCGGATATCGCACGCGTACCCGATTCGCCCTCCGCATCGTCGATCGCGTAGACGGTGCCGATCGCGGACACCGCGACCTCGCGCGCGGCCATCGCCGGCAGCAGCGCCAAGGCGATGTCGCGGTTGAAGCCGATCGGGGCGACGACCGTCTCGATGCCGTTGCCGATGCGGCCGGCAATCGAATAATCGACCGGGCTGATATTGCTGCCCGGTGGCGGTTTGGGGAAGCTGAGCAGCAGCCACAGCACCACCGTCGTCGCGGCGATGATCGTGCCGGCGCGCTTCAGGAAGATCATCGCGCGCGTCCACAGGCCGATGCCGATATCCTGCCAGCGCGGCCACTGGTATTTGGGCATCTCCATCATGAAGCCCGACGATGCGCCCTTGGTGACGGTGCGGCGGAGCAGCAGCGCGGCGACGTAGGCACCGGCGACCCCCATCACGAGCAGGCCGAACATGACGAGCCCCTGGAGGCGCACGAACGGCAACACCTGGATGTTGGGGATCATCGCGCCGATGATGAGCGTGTAGACCGGCCAGCGCGCGCTGCACGTCATCAGCGGGGCGATGAGAATCGTGGTCAGCCGGTCCTTCTCGTCCTCGATCGTGCGTGTCGCCATGATGCCGGGGACGGCGCAGGCGAAGCTCGACAGCAGCGGGATGAACGCACGGCCGGACAGGCCGACGGTCGCCATCAACCGGTCCATCAGGAACGCGGCGCGGACCATGTAGCCCGACGCCTCCAGCACCAGAATGAAGAGGAACAGGATCAGGATCTGCGGCAGGAACACGATGACCGCACCTACGCCGGCGATCAGGCCGTCGGTCACCAGCGATCGCCAGAAGCCGTCGGGTGCCGTCTCGCGGACCCAACCCTCCAGCCCGCCGAACGCCACGTCGATCATGTCGGCGGGGGTGGCCGCCCAGCTGAACACCGCCTGGAACATGACGAACAGGATCGCGACGAGCAGCAGCGGGCCGACGACCGGATGCAGCGCGACCGCGTCGAGCCAGTGCGCCCAGCGGCGTGCGGGTGTTTCCGACACCGTTGCCGCCGCCGCGATCGTGCGGGCGCGGCGTTGCAGGACGACGATGTTCTCCTCGACCCGGTCCACGGCCGGCACCGGATGGCCGCCGAGCAGTGGCGACAGCTTCGCGCGCAGTTCGTCCAGCCCGCGACGGCGCACTGCGACGGTGGAGACGACGGGGACGCCGAGTTCGCGCTCCAGCACGGCCGGATCGAGGACGAGGCCGTCGCGCTCCGCCAGATCGATCATGTTCAGCGCGACGATAACGGGGACGCCGAGCGCAATCAGCTGCAACGTGAAGCGCAAGTGATTGTCGAGATTGGCGGCATCGACCACCACCACCAGCGCGTCCGGCAGGCGTTCGAAGCCGCCGCGCCCGGTCACGACATCGCGCGTGACGCGCTCGTCGGGGGAGGAGGGATCGAGGCTGTATGCGCCAGGCAGGTCGACCAGTTCGATCGGGCGACCATCGTCCAGCACCATGCGGCCCGAATGCCGTTCCACCGTGACGCCGGGATAATTGCCGACCTTTTGCCGGGCACCCGTCAGGGCGTTGAACAGCGCGCTCTTGCCGGCATTGGGATTACCGACCAGCGCCACCAGGGGCGCGGCATGCACCGGGCGATGTTCGATGGCTGGTCAGCCGGCGAGCGGCGCGACGTGGATGCTGGCGGCGACGGCGCGGCGCAGCGCCACCGTCATCCGGCCGATCCGGCACGCGATCGGTCCGCCGCCGATCGACGCGCGGTGCAGCACCTCGACCCCGACACCCTCGTCGAAGCCCAGTTCTCGCAACCGGCGCGCCTCGGGATCGGCGAGGCGCGTCCAGTCGATCGCGGCGATCAACGCCCGGCGATGACGGGGAAGGGTATCGAGGCGGTCGGGAACCATGACTCGCCACATAGAAGGCCTGCGATTGATTATCAATAACCTCGTCGGCGAGGCGGGACCGGCCGCAAGGGAATCGCGGCCGGTCCCGTGGGTCATCCGAGGGTGACGACGGCATGCGTCCTGCGCCGGCGCAGCGCACCACCCGCGGCACCGATTCCGACGATCATCATCGCCCAGCTGGCCGGTTCCGGCACCGCCGCCACGTCGCCGAGCCGGATGTTGTCGAACTGCACGAACCCGCTCGACCCGGCGCGCGGCGTGAAGCTGAACGACAGCAGCGGCGACAGGTCGAAGGTCAGGACATTCGGCGTCAGGCGCTGCCCGGCGAAATTGTCGAGGACATAGGTCTGCGCGCGACTGGAGCCGTCGGCAAAGGCGAAGGTGAAATCGACATCCATCGTCACCGGCCCGAAGCCGCTGAAGTTGCCGTAATTGTTGGCCATCGTCAGTTCGTCGAGCACGAACGCCGCGCCATCGACGCGGGCGACGGTGACGACCGCGCCGCCGAGCTGGTTGGTCAGCGCCGCGCCGGTGCGGTCGAGGCTGGTGAGCGTCGTACCGGTCGTCACGAAGCAGGCACCGTTGTTCGCGGGGCAGCGATCGGCGGAGACGCGGAAGCCATCCTCCACCCACGGGCCATAGACATAGCCGGTGCGGCCGTTGCGACCGCGGGCGGCATCGAAGTCGAGAACGGCGGCGGCGGCGGCGGGAGCGGCGCTGCCGGCCAGCAGCGCGATGGCCGCGATGCGCTTCATCATCAGACGTTATCCTTTGAATCGGAACGATAAATCGGTCCGGTCGCGCTAGACGGCCAAGATGACAGCGCCGTTACATTGCGGCATGCCCATCGCGGAAAACGACAGCGCCCCTGCCGCGATCAGACGGCGGGGTAGCGCAACCGGCCGATGAAGCGGGACAGGCTGGGGCGGTGCTCGGTACGCTTCAGGAAGCCGGCCTTGGCCTTTTCGAAGCGCATGATGCCGTCGATGCGGCGATCGAGGAAAGCCCGCGTGTCGGCATGGCCCTCACTCTCGTCGTTGAGGAAGACGGTCACGGTGGCACCGTAGACGCCGAGCAGGATCGTGCGCTTCGTATAGTGATTGTAATCGGTGGCGGTGTCGCCGGCGAGACGCCAGATCGCATCGACGCTGCGCCAGCCCAGCTTCGCGGCGCGGGCGACGTTCTGCGGCATGGCGAGGATCGTCAGCGCGCGGCGCAAGGCCTCCCGGTCCGGGGCGAGGATCGTCAGCCGCGCCTCGACCAGCGCGGCGATGCGGGCGCGGATCTTCATCGTCGCGAGCGCTTCGGGTGGCAGCATCTCCGCCATCCGCCGGTCGATGGTCGCGAACCACGCGTCGATCATCTCCACTGCGCTGACGCCGCGGTCGCCGGCGAACGCCAGCGTCGCGATGTCCGGATCGACGCCGTTGCCTTCGGCCGCCATCGCCAGCGCCGCTTCGCTCCACCCGTCGAACGCGGCATTGGCGGCGATCGCGGGCGCCAGTTCGAGGCGCAGCTCGTCCAGCGTCGGATCGGCCGGTGCGGCGTGCGGCTCAAGCGTGGTGGGATCGGCGATCATGCTATGCTCCTCGGCTCCTGCACATGAGGGCTGACCGGCTCCGGTGCAACCACGGGCCGGCGGCGGACCAGCACGAGCGCGGCGGCAACCATCGCGATGCCGATCCAGTCGACGGCACCGAGCCGCTCGCCATAGATCAGCCAGCCGATCGTCGCGGCGACCACCGGCTGGATCAGCAAGGTGATGCCGACCATCAACGGCGACGCCTTGCCGAGTGCGAAGATCATGCATCCCTGGCCCAACACCTGACTGACGAGCGCGAGCCCCAGCAGCGGACCCCACGCGGTCGGCATCACCGTCTCCCCCAACGCGACGGCGAAGATCAGCAGCGGCACGATGCTGGCGATCGTCGACAGGGCCAGCGCCGGCATCGGCGGCACATGCTCCCGCACGCCCGCCATGATGATGAAGTAGACGGCGTAGAGCAGGCCCGCGGTCAGGCAGAGCGCGTCGCCGACCAGATTGGCGGGATCAAGATCGTAGGACCGGCCGAGCAGCAGCAGCGCCCCCGCCCCGGCCAGCGCGAGCGCGAACCCCTGCGTCCGGCTGGGCCATGTGCGCACGACGATGAAGCCGTAGATCGGGAAGATGAAGGTGGCGCAATTGCCCAGCAGCGTCGCGTTCGCGAGCGTGGTGCGCATGATGCCGAGGTGCCAGCTGCCGAGATCGCCGGCGAACGCCACGCCCGCGAGGATCAGGATCGTCCACCGCTTCGGAGTCATCATCGGGGCGGCGTCGGTCAGCTGGCCCCGTCCCGCCACTGCGAGGACGACGAGCAACGGCGCCGCCAGCGTGATCCGCCAGAAGCCGGCCGCGACCGGACCGGTATCGGCCATCCGCACGAAGAGCGGGCCGAAGGCGAGCGCGACGTTGCCCACGATCAGGGCGAGGAACGCAAGCGCGGAGCCGGTGCGGGGAGCGGGCGTGATGCCTCTCGCCTCCGATTCCGCCATAGTATCGGCCTGCAGGGGATCGATGCTTTGCAGGGGACCAGTTTTTCTTGGGCGGTCCGATGCGGGCATGAGGCGCTGTAGCGTCCTATCTGTTGACGCAACAGCCTTTGAAACAGGAGTTTCCATGCCCGAACTATTCGACCCGATCGATCTGGGTGCGATCCACGCCGCGAACCGTGTGCTGATGGCGCCCCTGACCCGCGGTCGGGCGGATCGCGATGCCGTACCGACGCCGATCATGGCGCAATATTACACGCAGCGGGCGAGCGCGGGCCTCATCATCTCCGAAGCGACCGGAATCAGCCGCGAGGGGCTGGGCTGGCCCTTCGCACCCGGTTTGTGGTCGGACGAGCAGGCGGCGGCCTGGAAGCCGATCACCGACTCGGTCCACGCGGCAGGCGGCAAGATCGTCGCGCAATTGTGGCACATGGGCCGGCAGGTGCACTCGTCGGTGACGGGTAGCCAACCGGTGTCGTCGTCGGCGACCAAGTCGGACGGCACGGTCCATACCTATGACGGGAAGCAGGCGTTCGAGACGGCGCGGCCTCTCGATGTGTCCGAGTTCCCGCGGCTGCTCGACGATTACGAACGGGCGACGCGAAACGCGATCGCGGCCGGATTCGACGGCGTGCAGATCCATGCGGCGAACGGCTATCTGATTGACGAATTCCTGCGCGACAACGCGAACTTCCGCGACGACCGCTATGGCGGCAGCCCGGAGAACCGGGTGCGCCTGTTGCGCGAGGTTACCGAGCGCGTGGCGTCGATCGCGGGTGCGGACCGGACGGCGGTGCGCCTGTCGCCCAACGGCAATTCGCAGGGCGTCGACGACAGCAACCCGGCGTCGGTGTTCGGTCCGGCGGCAAAGGCGCTGTCGGAGGTCGGCATCGCGTTTCTCGAACTGCGCGAGCTCGGCCCCGACGGTACCTATGGCGCGACCGATGCGCCGAAGCAGTCGCCGCTGATCCGTCAGATGTTCGACGGGCCGCTGGTCCTGAACTCCGACTTCACCAGTCGGGCGCAGGCGCAGGCGGTGCTGGATTCGGGCGCGGCGGACGCGATCGCGTTCGGGCGGACGTTCCTCGCCAATCCGGACCTGCCGGTGCGGCTGCGTCACGATGCTCCGCTCAACCCGATCGATCCCAAGACGCTGTATAGCCAGGGGCCGGAGGGGTATATCGACTATCCCGCGCTGGTAACCGAGGCGGCGTAGCGCCTGTCGCCGTTTCGACCCGGAGCTTTGGTGGCTTCGGGTCGAGCGCAGCCTCAACCTCTCCCGGCGGAGGCCGGATCCAGTTTCGACGAGCTTGGTGAGATTCACTGCCCGTGCGGCAACTGGACCCCGGCCTTCGCCGGGGTGGATGGTTGAAAGCGCCGTGGCGCTCCTGCGACCGCTCACTTCAACCCCCGCGGGCGACGATCCCGTCGAGCCACCGGGTGATGCCGTCGCGGGCCGGTTTGCGCACACCCTTGTTGAACAGCGCGAACGGGATGGCGAGCAGCCACGGCGTCGCCACCGCGGCGGCGATGAACGCGAACAGGGCGAACAGCGCCACGATCTTCACCCGGCCGATCGTCGCGGCACTGACGCTGTCGAGCCGGATCGTGCGTGGTCCTTTCGCGTCGTAGAAGGTGCGCGTGGTGATCTCGCCGCCGCCGTCGAAGCGCATCTGGCGGGGGAATAGTTTAGGCGCGGGTACCGGGTCGACCGGTGCGGCGCGGGTGTCGATCACTTCGAGCCGGCGACCCCGCTCGACGACGCGGTAGCGGGGTGGGGGTGGTTCGCTCATCGTCCTGCGCGAGTGGCGCGCCACGTGGCGGCGGACTGGCCCCAGGCATCGACGCGGAACGCTTCGAGCGGCGGCGGCAGGCTGACCGGGCCGCCATTGGTCGCGCCCAGTCGTTGTGCGAGCCGGATCGAGGCGTGATTGTCCGGATCGATCGTGTGGATCACGTGCGTCCAGCCGAGCACGTCCACAGCATAGTCGATCGCGGCCACCGCGGCTTCATAGGCATAACCTTTGCCCGCAAAGGCGGGCGCGACGCCCCAGCCGACCTCCGTTCCGGGCCAGCCGTCGGGCTGGTGTGGGCCGATGCGTCCGACCCATGCGCCGGTCGCGCGTTCGACGACGGTGAACATGGAGAAGCCGCGGATGGTCCACGCGCCCGCCATGCCGCACAGCGAGCGCCATGCGACGCTGCGCGCCTGCACGCCACCGAGGAAGCGCATCGTGTCGGGATCGGCGTGGAAGGCGACCCACGGCTCCAAATCCTCTGCCGCCAGCGGCCTGAGCATCAGGCGCGGGGTGAAGAGGATCGGGCCGCCGGTCATCCCGCGTCAGCCGCCGAAGCGCTCGCGCACGTCGAGCAGGGCGAGCGCCGCCTTTGCCGCCTCGCCGCCCTTGTCCTTTTCGTCGGGGCGGGCACGGGTCAGCGCCTGCGCCTCGTTCTCGACCGTCAGGATACCATTGCCGATGGCGAGTCCGTCCATCGTCAGCGCCATGATGCCGCGCGCGCTTTCGCCCGCGACGATCTCGAAATGATAGGTCTCGCCGCGGATGACGACACCGATCGCGACGAAGCCGTCATAGCGGTCCGTCTCCGCCGCCAGCGCGATGGCGGCGGGAATCTCCAGCGCGCCGGGTACCGACACCGTTTCGTGCGTGTGGCCGGCTGCCTCGATCGCGGCGCGTGCGCCGGCGACCAGCAGGTCGTTGAGATGGTCGTAGAAGCGCGCCTCGACGATCAGGATATGGGCCAAGCTATCAGTCCTCGATGCGCCGCTCGCCGACGATCGACAGGCCGTAACCGTCGAGCCCGACAAGGGTGTGGTGGGTGTTCGTGAGCAGGATCATGTCATGCACGCCGAGTTCCGCCAGGATCATTGCGCCGACGCCGTAGTCGCGCAGTTCCTCCATCGGCACCTCGACCTGCTCGCCCGCCTGTCGCCGGACGGCGGTGGTGAAGGCATCGGCGCGCTGGCGGTTGATGAGGACGATGACGCCCGATCCGGCTTCGGCGATCATCTCCATCGATCGCTGGAGCAGGCCGCCGCGTGCCGACTCCTCGCCGAAGATGTCGCCGTAAGGGGACAAAGCGTGCATCCGCACCAGCACCGGCTGCGACGGGTCGATCCGCCCCTTGACCAGCGCCACCTGCTCGGTGCCCGTCGCGGTGTTGCGATAGGCGCGGGTGGTCCATTCGCCACCCCAGCGGCTGGTGAACTTCGCCTCCGCCTTTTTCTCGACGAGATGGTCGTAGCGGCGGCGATAGGCGATCAGGTCGCGGATCGTGCCGATCTTCAGGCCGTGCAATTGCGCGAACGACACCAGGTCGTCCATCCGCGCCATCGTCCCGTCCTCGTTCATGATCTCGCAGATCACGCCGGAGGGATTGAGCCCGGCGAGACGCGAGACGTCGACGGCCGCTTCGGTATGGCCGGCGCGTACCAGCACGCCGCCGTCGCGCGCGACCAGTGGGAAGACGTGGCCGGGCGTCACGATGTCGGCCGCGCCCTTCGTGCCGTCGATCGCCACGGCAATCGTGCGCGCGCGGTCGGCGGCGGAGATGCCCGTCGTCACGCCCTCGCGGGCCTCGATCGAGACGGTGAAGGCGGTCTCGTGACGGGTGCCGTTGTTGCGGCTCATCAGGTCGAGGCCGAGTTCGTCGACGCGGCGCTTGGCCATCGCGAGGCAGATCAGACCGCGGCCGTGGCGGGCCATGAAGTTGATCTTTTCGGGCGTCGCCATCTGCGCGGGGATGACGAGGTCGCCCTCGTTCTCGCGATCCTCGTCATCGACGAGGATGAACATGCGGCCGTTGCGCGCCTCGTCGATGATCTCCTCGGGCGAGGACAGGAAGGCGTGGCGGAGGCGCGCCAGCTCCGGATTAGCGGCCACGATAATGCTCCATCCGTTGCAGGTAGCGCGCCAGCACGTCGATCTCGATGTTGACGGTGTCGGCCACGGTCAGGGCGCCGAGCGTCGTCGCGGCCTGCGTATGCGGAATGACGTTGACGCCGAACTCGGTCGCGTCCGCCGCGTCGGTGACGGCGTTGACGGTCAGCGACACGCCGTCGACCGTGATCGAGCCTTTGGTGGCGAGGAAGGGTGCGAGGGCGGGCGGAACCGAGAACAGGATGCGCTTGGAATCGCCGTCGGGTTCGACCGAGACGATATGCGCGACACCGTCGACGTGACCGGTGACGATGTGGCCGCCGAGTTCGTCGCCCAGCTTCATCGCGCGTTCCAGGTTCAGCGTGCGACCTTCGCGCCACTGATCGGCGGTGCGGGCGATCGTTTCCCCGGACACGTCGACCGCGAACCAGCCGGGACCCTTGTCGACCACCGTCAGGCAGACGCCCGAACAGGCGATCGACGCGCCCAGATCGACGGTGCCGGTGTCGTAGGCGGTCGCGATCCGCACGCGCGCGTCGCCGCGATGCTCCACGGCCTCGATCGTGCCGATGTCGGTGATGATGCCGGTGAACATGGACCCTCGTCTATCTGGCGCGCTCGTAGACTTCCAACCGGTCGCTGCCAAGCGCACGCGCATCGTAGAGCCGCCAGCGGCCATGCGCGTCGCCCAGATCGGACAGGCCGACATCGGTGACGGCCGGGCGACCGCCGCCGATCAGGATCGGCGCGCGGTAGAGCAGCAGCCGGTCGACAAGGTCATGGCGCAGGAAGGCGGCGGCGGTGGCGGCACCACCCTCCACGAACAGATGGTCGCCGGGAAGGTCGCCGATGGCGTCAGGAGCAGCGATGACGCTGTCGCCGGTCGTGGCCGCGGACAGGATGAACCGGCGCGGCGAGCGGTCCTCCAGTCCCCGCAGGCGGACGTCGAGCTTCGGCGCGTCGGCATCCTGCGTGCCGCGGCCGACCAGGATCGTTTCGTGCCGGCTGCGTTCGAGGTGGACGTGCGCGCGGGCTTCGGGGCCGGTGATCCAGCGGCTTTGCCCCGATGCGGTCGCGATCATGCCGTCGAGCGAGGTCGCGAGCTTCAGCGTGACGAACGGGCGGTCGAGCGTGTGCCGGGTCAGGAAGCCGGCCATCGTCCGGCGGGCACCGGCCGCGCCGGTTCCGACATCGACGATGATGCCTGCGCTGCGCAGGCGGGCAAAGCCGGCCCCGGCAGTGCGGGGGTCGGGGTCCTCGATCGCACCGACCACGCGCATGACGCCGGCCGCGACGAGCAGGTCGCTGCACGCGGGGCCACGCGGCGACACATGCGCGCAGGGTTCGAGCGTGACGTAGCAAGTCGCGCCGCGCGACTCTGTGCCGGCCTGCGCCAGTGCCGCAGCTTCGGCGTGGGGGCGTCCTCCTGCCGCGGTCCAGCCGCGGCCGATGACACGACCGGCTTTGACGATGACGCAGCCGACATTGGGGTTGGGGGCAGTGCGCCCCCGCGTCCGCTCCGCCAGCGTCAGCGCCGCCGCCATCCAGCGCGCGTCGGCGTGGGTCAGATGCCCCAGCCCTTCAGCTTGTCGTCCAGGCGCTTGAACGACGCGCGCTTCTCCGCCTCCGCATCGGCCTGCGCCTTCAGGGCGGCGGCCTTGATCGGCGCGTCGATCTTTTGCTGGGCGACGATCTCCGCATCGGTGCGGTTCTCCGGCCATTGTTCGACATAGACGATGTCGCGCTTGTACGTCGGGTCGACGCGGCTGTCGTGCGCGAAGGCGTAGATGAAGAAGCCGGTGATGAGCATCGACGCGACGAGGAACGCGAGATCGATCCGCGTGCGCGTGGCGAGGAAGGCACGGAGATCGCGGATCGCGCTCACCGGCGACATGCGGGAAAAGAACTGCATCTGGAGAAAATAGGCCCGTTGGCGCGCAGTTGCCAGTGGTGTCGTTCCTCTCGTGCTCTCGCAGCGGCGGGAGCACGAGAGGGGCGGGTCAGTCCTCCATCCGGAACGTCACGGTCATCACCCGCCACGCCGCCTCGGCGACGCCGTCGCGGGTGCCGGCGCGGAAGCGCCAGCGCGACAGGGCGCGTTGTTCGGTGACGCGGAAGAACGCGTCGCTGCTCGCACTGACCCGCTCGACCTGTTTGACGCGACCATCCGCGCCGACGAGCACGCGCACCGTGACCTTGCCCTCGTTGCCGAGACGGCGTTCGGACGGGGGATAGTCGGGCTGGAAATCGCCGGCGTAGCGCGAATCGACGGCAGGCCCGACGATCAGTGGCGGAGGCAGCGGCTTGGGTTCCGGGACCGCCTCCGTCGCGGTGCCCGTGCCGGGCTGGGCGTTGTAGGGGAGCGGCGGCAGGGGATCGACGGTGCCGGTCAGGGGCGAGTCGATCGGCGTCTCGACGATCGGTTTCGGCGCATCCAGTGGCGGCGCCGGGCGAGGTTCCGCGCTGACCCGTGGATCGGCCGGCTTGGGCTCGGGGGGTGGGGGCGGGTCGATCGGTCTGAAGATCGTGACGAGCGGTGGATCGGCGGTCGGGCGTCCCGTCACGATCGGCGCGGCAACCATGAGTGCCGCGATGACCGCCGCGTTGATCCCGATCGCCGCCGCAAGGCCGCCGGGGTTGAACCGGGCACGCGCAGGCCCGCCATAACGATCCGCATACATCAGCAACGCTCCTTCACCAGAGTGACAAGGTGCGAGTCGGCCAACCGCATGAAGGATGTTACATCATATCGTAACCGGTGCAAGCGCCGGTTTCATTGCGTTATGCGCCTATTCCAGCGTCAGCCGGGCCAGCGCGCGCTCCCGCCCGATCAGCGGCAGCAACGCCGCCATGTCGGGCCCGTGGTCGAGGCCGGTCAGCGCCCGTCGCAGTGGCAGGAACAGCGTCTTGCCCTTGCGGCCAGTCGTCGCCTTCAACGCGCCGGTCAGCGCGTGCCAGGGATCGGTAGCCCAGTCGATCGTCGCGGCGACCTGCGCGGCATCGGCCAGATAGGCGCGGTCGTCCGCGTCGAGATCGAGCACGGCGATCGGTCCTTCCACGACCCCCCACCAGTCGGCGGCGTCCTTGACCGCACTCAGGTTCGGGCGGACCGCGTTCCATGCCGCGGCGTCCATGCCCGCCGGCAATCGGTCAGCGACCTCCTCGTACGGCAAGGTGTGCAGGATCTTGGCGTTCAGTTGCGCGAGTTCCGCCTCGTCGAACCGTGCCGGCGCACGACCGAAGCGGGCGAAGTCGAACGTCGCGATCAGCGCGGCGTCGTCGATTGCCTCGACCGGGTCGCTGGTGCCGAGCCGCGCGAGCAGGGCACGGATCGCCTGCGGCTCGATGCCCTCCGCACGAAAATGATCGAGGCCAAGCGCACCAAGCCGCTTCGACAATTTGCCCTCGCTGCCGGTCAGCAGCGCCTCGTGCGCGAAGGCGGGCGGGGGCGCGCCCATCGCGTCGAACATCTGCAATTGCAGTGCGGTGTTCGACACGTGATCCTCGCCACGAACGACATGAGTCACGCCCATCTCCACATCGTCGATCGCGGAAGGCAGCATATACAGCCACGATCCGTCGGCGCGGCGGACGACGGGGTCGCTCATCGTCACCGGATCGAAGCGCTGCGGCCCGCGGATCAGATCGTCCCACGTGATCGGCGCAGCGTGGTCCAGCCGGAAGCGCCAGTGCGGCGTAATGCCATCCGCCTCCAGCGCCGTGCGCTGGTCGTCGGTCAGCGTCAGGGCGGCGCGGTCGTAGACCGGCGGCAGGCCGCGGCCGAGCAGGATCTTGCGCTTCAGGTCCAGTTCCTGCGCCGTCTCATAGGCCGGATAGACGCGCCCCGCCGCGACCAGCGCGTCGAACCGCGCCTGATACAGCGCGAATCGTTCCGACTGGCGGACCTCCGCATCGGGTGTCAGGCCGAGCCAGCCGAGATCGCTGCGGATAGCATCGACGAAACGCTCCTCGCTCCGCTCCGCATCGGTGTCGTCGATGCGCAGCAGGAAGCGTCCGCCGTTCGCCCGTGCCCACATGAAGTTATGCAATGCGGTGCGGATGTTGCCGACATGCAGGCGGCCGGTGGGCGAGGGGGCGAAGCGCGTGACGATCATGCTGCGCGCTCTAGGTCGCACGCGACCCTGGGCCAAGAACATTGCATCCATGTTGCACGGGGGTAAGGGGAGCGTCCTACGGGGCGGTTCAGGAACGACGCATGAAACTCATCACCGGCAATTCGAACCTGCCGCTCGCGACCGCGATCGCGCAGTATCTGGAACTGCCGCTGACCGACGCGCTGGTCCGCCGCTTCGCCGACGAGGAGGTGTTCGTCGAGATCCAGGAGAACGTCCGGGGCGAGGACGTGTTCGTGATCCAGTCGACCGGCTTTCCGGCCAACGACAACCTGATGGAATTGCTCATCATCATCGACGCGCTGAAGCGGGCGTCGGCGCGGCGGATCACCGCCGTGATCCCGTACATGGGCTATGCGCGACAGGACCGGAAGCCGGGGCCGCGCACGCCGATCTCCGCCAAGCTGGTCGCGAACCTCATCACCGTCGCCGGCGCGGACCGCGTGCTGTCGGTCGACCTGCACGCCGGGCAGATCCAGGGCTTCTTCGATATCCCGACCGACAACCTCTACGCCGCGCCGGTGATGTCGGCGGACATATTGGCGCGGTTCAAGGGCAAGAACCTGATGGTCGTATCGCCCGACGTGGGCGGCGTGGTTCGTGCGCGCCAACTCGCCAAGCGACTCGACAACGCACCGCTGGCGATCGTCGACAAGCGCCGCGAGCGCGCGGGCGAGTCGGAGGTGATGAACATCATCGGCGATGTCGAGGGCCGCTTCTGCGTCCTGATCGACGACATCGTCGATTCGGCGGGCACGCTTTGCAACGCGGCGGCGGCGTTGCGCGAGGCAGGGGCGGAGGATGTCGTCGCCTATGTCACGCACGGCGTGCTGTCGGGCGGCGCGGTGGCGCGGGTCGACGGGTCGAGCCTGACCGAGCTGGTCATCACCGATTCGATCGGCAACCACGAGTCGATCGGTGCGACGACCCGCATTCGCCACCTGCCGATCGCGCCGTTGCTGGGCGAGGCGATCAAGCGCATCGCGGACGAGACGAGTGTGAGCAGTCTCTTCGATTGAGCGCCTTTGCCGATCAGTCGAAGAGACTGCTCGGACGGCGAGCCGGCGGTGCCGGACTCTTTCGACTGCGGCTTTGCCGGCGGCGCGGCGCAGGATAGCGAACGTTTTGAGGTAATTCCGGCGGCAAAGCTGCCGTCGGTCGGGTTGGGCTTCGCCGACCCGCCGGCCGGGCCTGTGGAACCGTTTAGCGGTTTCCCAGGCCGACGATATGCTCGAACACCGCCGGGTGCAGCGGCTTGTTGAACGCACAGCCGTAACGGAACTTGTCCCGCCACGCGACGACCGCCTCCAGCGGTGCCAGCCCCGGCAGCGTCAGCCACACGATCGTGCCCGGCCACAGGGTGAAGCTCGTCTCCGCGCGAAAGCCCGACATCGACAGGTCGACTACGTCGATTTCGAACTTGGTCTGGCCGCGGTCGCGCAGGTGCGCACGCATCTTCACCGCGCGGCGCAACGCGTGGCGGTGATCCTCTCCGGGGACGGATTCGAAGGGCGGCGTGAAGACCGGGCGTTCCATGAACACCTCACTGCGCCTTGAATGGTTATTTTTCGGATAACGGCGCGTTCGACCGATCCGACCGACACCGAACTGGCTTATTGCAAACGGCATGCAATAGCAGCGACGCAAGGGGTGGATTTGATCGCCCCCCTGTGCTTTAGGGGCGCGCAAAGCCTCCAGACCCTCTCGCATGATGCGTAGCCAGAAAGGCGGATGATCCCATGAACATTCACGAATATCAGGCCAAGGAACTCCTCGCGAAGTTCGGCGTGCCCGTGCCTGCCGGTTTCGCCGCGATGAGCGTCGAGGAAGCCGTCGCCGCCACCGAGAAGCTGCCCGGGCCGCTCTACGTCGTGAAGGCGCAGATCCACGCGGGTGGCCGCGGCAAGGGCAAATTCAAGGAACTCGGCCCCGACGCCAAGGGCGGCGTACGCCTCGCCAAGACGGCCGATGAAGTTCGCGCGGCGGCGACCGACATGCTCGGCAACACGCTCGTCACCATCCAGACCGGTGATGCGGGCAAGCAGGTCAATCGCCTGTACGTGACCGACGGCGTCGACATCGCCAAGGAATTCTACCTCGCGCTGCTCGTCAACCGCGCGACCGGCCGCGTGTCGATGGTCGCCAGCACCGAAGGCGGCATGGACATCGAAACCGTGGCGCACGACACGCCGGAGAAGATCCACTCGATCGACATCGACGCCGCGACCGGCTTCATGCCGCACCACGGCCGCGCCGTCGCCGCTGCGCTGGAACTGACCGGCGACCTCGCCAAGCAGGCCGCATCGACCGCTTCGAAGCTCTACGACGCGTTCCTCGGCACCGATGCCGAGCAGATCGAGATCAACCCGCTCGCCGTCACCGATGACGGCAAGCTCATGGTGCTCGACGCCAAGGTCGCCTTCGACGGCAATGCGATGTTCCGTCACAAGGACCTGATGGAACTGCGCGACACCACCGAAGAGGATGCGATGGAGCTGGAGGCGTCGAAGTACGACCTCGCGTACATCAAGCTCGACGGCGATATCGGCTGCATGGTCAACGGCGCCGGCCTCGCGATGGCGACGATGGACATCATCAAGCTGAACGGCATGTTCCCGGCCAACTTCCTCGACGTCGGCGGCGGCGCCAACAAGGAAAAGGTGACCGCGGCGTTCAAGATCATCCTCGCCGATCCCGCGGTAAAGGGCATTCTGGTCAACATCTTCGGCGGCATCATGAAGTGCGACATCATCGCCGAGGGCATCGTCGCCGCGGCGAAGGAAGTGAACCTGTCGGTGCCGCTGGTCGTCCGTCTGGAAGGCACCAACGTGCAGGCCGGCAAGGACATTCTCGCGAACTCCGGTCTCGCGATCGTCCCCGCCAACGACCTGGGCGATGCGGCGAAGAAGATCGTCGCCGAGGTCCAGAAGGCGGCGTGAGCCGCGCCTGACCCGATGTTCGAAGGGGCCCGGCGGAAACGTCCGGGCCCTTTTTCGTTGAGGGCATGCGGCATAGTCCTAAAGCCGCTGCGGCAAGGCCGGCCGACCATACCGGACTTGCGAAAACCGGGTTTTAGCGCCTAGGACCATCCTAAGCGAACGCGACGAAATTGAGAGGAGCTCCGATGAAGGTGCTGGTGCCGGTCAAGCGCGTGCTTGACTATAATGTGAAGCCCCGCGTGAAGGCGGACGGGACGGGTGTCGACCTCGCCAACGTCAAGATGTCGATGAACCCGTTCGACGAGATCGCCGTCGAGGAGGCGATCCGGTTGAAGGATCGCGCCGGCGTGACCGAGATCGTCGTCGTGTCGATCGGCGAGCAGAAGTCGCAGGAGACGCTGCGCACCGCACTGGCGATGGGCGCGGACAGGGCGATCCTGGTGACGAGCGACACCAAGGTCGAGCCGCTGGGCGTCGCCAAGATCCTCGCCAAGATCGTCGAGGAGGAGCAGCCGCAACTGGTAATCCTCGGCAAGCAGGCGATCGACGACGACAACAACCAGACCGGACAGATGCTCGCCGGCCTGCTCGGCTGGGCACAGGGCACGTTCGCCAGCAAGGTCGAGATCGAGGGCGACACCGCGAAGGTGACGCGCGAGGTCGATGGCGGGCTGGAGACGGACGACCTGAAATTGCCCGCGATCGTCACCACCGACCTGCGCCTGAACGAGCCGCGCTATGCGTCGCTGCCGAACATCATGAAGGCCAAGTCGAAGCCGATGGCGACGAAGACCGCGGCCGATTTCGGCGTCGATGTGACGCCGCGCCTGACGACGCTGAAGGTGGTCGAGCCGAACAAGCGCTCGGCGGGCGTCAAGGTCGCCGATGTCGACGAACTGGTGATGAAGCTGAAGGCGATGGGAGTGGCGAAGTGAAGACGCTGGTCTGGGTCGAGCATGACGGGTCTGCCGTCAAGGACGCCACGCTGTCGGCCGTGACAGCGGCATCGAAGCTGGGCGAGGTGCATCTGCTGGTGGCAGGGCAGGGCGTCGGCGGTGTCGCGGAGGCGGCGGCGAAGATCGCCGGCGTCGGCAAGGTGCATGTCGCGGACGACGCGGCCTATGCGCATGCGCTGGCGGAGAATGTCGCGCCACTGGTCGTCGAGCTGATGGGCCACCACGACGCGTTCGTCGTGCCCGCCACGACGACGGGCAAGAACATCGCTCCCCGCGTCGCGGCGCTGCTCGACGTGATGCAGATCAGCGAAGTCCTGTCGGTGGAGAGCGAAGACACGTTCACCCGTCCGATCTACGCGGGCAATGCGATCGCCACGGTGCAGTCGTCGGACGCGAAAAAGGTGCTGACGATCCGCGGCACCGCGTTCGACAAGGCGGCGACCGAGGGTGGTTCGGGCTCGATCGAGGCGGTGGCGTCGACCGGCGACAAGGGTCTGTCGGCCTTCGCCGGTTCCGAGATCGCGGCGAATGCCCGTCCGGAACTGACCAGCGCCAAGATCATCGTCTCGGGCGGCCGTGCGCTGGGGTCGTCGGAGCAGTTCCATGCGCTGATCGATCCGCTCGCCGACGCGCTGGGTGCCGGCGTCGGCGCGTCGCGGGCGGCGGTCGATGCGGGTTATGCTCCGAACGACTATCAGGTCGGCCAGACCGGCAAGATCGTCGCGCCGGAAGTCTATGTCGCGGTCGGTATTTCCGGCGCGATCCAGCATCTGGCGGGGATGAAGGACTCCAAGACGATCATCGCGATCAACAAGGACGAGGATGCGCCGATCTTCCAGGTCGCGGACCTGGGTCTGGTCGGTGACCTGTTCAAGGTGATCCCGGAACTGACCGAAAAGCTGTGATCCGGTGGCGGGTGGGGCAAGGCCGCTCCACCCGCCGCAATCCCGCGCGCGGCACCAGCATCGGCGGCTCCTTCAGGTCCCAGACCAGCCCCAGCCGCCGCATCGCGAGCAACACCCACCAGCCCGGATCATGCTGGCCGGGTTCCACGCCCAGCCTTGCGGATTCGGGCCATGCGTGATGATTGCCGTGCCATGCCTCCCCGAAGGTGATGAGCGCGGCGGCGGGCAGGTCGTGACCCTGTACCGCGACATCGTCCACGATCCACCCCTGCGGCCCGCGGCGATGCGTCAGGTGTCCGACGAACCAGTGGCCGGTGACGCTGACGGCGACCCGCACCGGCACGCCCCAGATCAGCCACGGCAACCCGCCGATCCCGAAGAACACCACGGCCAACGGCAGTTGCTGCAACATCCACGTCGCCTCCAGCCAGCGCAGCACGCGGTCGCGTGCCAGCCGCTCCTCCAGCACGAAGGTCGGTGGGTGCGACAGGATCAGGCGGCAGTGCATCTGCCACCATGCATCCCGCAGCATCGTGGTGCGATGCGCGTGCAGATCGTGGCACGCCGTCTGCCGCTGCGCCCAGTCGCGTGTGTCGTGCAGCCGGACCATGCCGAGCGGTCCCACCATGCCGACAAGGGTGCCAAGATACGCCAGCACCTGCTCCAGCCAGCGCGGCGCCGACAGGCTGCGATGGATGAGCAGGCGGTGAAGGCCGATCGAGTGGCCCAGACACAGGGTGGCGACGGACGTGGCGAGGAACAGCAATATCGCGCCGGATGTGGTGTAGAAGGGCGCAAGGGTGATGGCGGAGAGCGTCATCCCGCCTATCCACAATGAGCGGGCGGGCGCCCATTCGACACGGCCGGTGACGGCGCAGCTTTCGTCATCCGCTTCCATGCGGTCGGTCGAGGAGCATGGCATCATCGTCTCCCAGTTATTTAGGCAACTACCTAAACGACGATACGACGCTTGTCGATAGTTAGGCAAGCACCTAATTCTCCAGTGATGCAGCGTATCTTCGAAGCCCTGTCCTCGTCCGTCCGCCGGAAGATACTCGCCTATCTCAGCCATGCGGAGCTGAGTGCCGGCGAGATCGCATCGCGCTTCTCGATGTCGAAACCGTCCATCTCGCAGCATCTGTCGGTGCTGGAGGCGGCGGGCCTCGTCACCAGCGAGAAGCGTGGGCAGTTCGTCTTCTACGCGATCGTGCCGGACAGCCTGACGAATACGCTCAACGGCTACGTCCAGGAGGTGTGCCCCGTCTCACGCCCCCTGAAGCGCGAGTCGAAAACGCTGACCCCGTCGGACCGGCTGCACGTCATCACCGGTGGGCCGGGATCGGGCAAGTCGACGCTGATCGACGCGCTGGCGGCGGCGGGTGTCGCCACCAGCGAGGAAGTCGGTCGACGGATCATCCGCGAACAGGTGGCGGCGCGGGAGAATGCCTTGCCCTGGGGCGATCAGCGTCGCTTTGCCAAGCTGATGCTGGCGGGCGAGACGGCGGCGCGCGAGGCGGCGCTGGAGCGGGGAGAGACGGTGCTGCTCGATCGCGGGGTCCCCGATGTCGCCGGCTTCCTGCGCGTGTCCAGGATTGCGGTACCGCCCGTGCTGGATCACGCGGCGCGTTCGCACCGGTACAACCGCCGCGTGTTCCTCGCGCCATTCTGGGCGGAGATCTTCACCGAGGATGCGGAGCGCCAACAGTCGATGCAGCTCGCCGCCGCGACCGAATCGATCATGCGCGCGACCTACGCCGATTATGGCTACACGATCGTCGAACTGCCACGTGCGTCCGTCGCCGAACGGGTCGGCTTCGTGCTTGAACACCTGAACGCGGGGGACTGACATCTCCGGGGAGCGGTTCGACGTTACTGGCTCCGAGGCAATCCTGCGTTCGTCGCTGGCCGAGGTTGCCTGCAAGGCCACCGTCGCGCTCCGGCCCAGCCGGTCCGGAGCTAACTCGAACCCTCGGCCTCCGGCGGCATCGTCCGAGCGGGCAGGATGTGACTGCGCGCAGACCCGCCAAGCCACTGTAATCCAGGGAGGTGACGTGCAAATCTTACCGATCGAAGCGTGTAAGGCGCTTTTCGGGGCAGCGACCGTCTGTTGTGCATGCCTTTGGGCCGAAGCCCGGATCGTGTCGCCACGTGCACTCGCCGCCCCCGGCAGCAGAAGACGACGAAGCTGGCTCCAGAGGAATTTTGTCGAGCGAACACCGGCGCTGGCGGGATGTCGCATTTCCCCTGCGGAGCTGTGCAGGCGCTGTGGCGAGCCGTGGCTGCACGCTGCTGATGTCGATCTCACCACGGCAGTGAGGATCGGAAGCGATCTCAGCGGGTTAGAGCGGGATGGAGCCTTCTACAACGCCGTTTGCCCTCGTAGTCGAGGACGAACCTCTCATCCTCATGGAGACCTGCGCGATTCTGGAGGATGCAGGCTTCCGCGTCTACGATGCGGACGACGGCGATCGCGCCAAGGAACTGCTCGATCGGCACAGTGACAGCGTCATTCTTCTGTTCAGCGACGTCGATATGCCGGGATCGACGCTGGACGGGTTTGCTCTCGCGCGGCATGTCGCGGCGACCCACCCCCACATCGAAATCGTGATCGCCAGTGGGCGGGTGAAGCCCTCGGATGGCGACATGCCGGACAAGGCGACGTTCATCAACAAGCCATTCAATCAGCAGATGGTGATCGGCCATCTCGCGAAAACCCTTCCGGATCACAAGAAGCCGGAACCGCTGAAGACGGCGATCTAGGCTCCGCATCCGCAGGAGCCCCTGACACTATCGACGCTCGACCCTCGGAAAAGCCGAGCATCCACAGCGTTCGCTGGGCAGGAGCATCGTGGTCGATCGGGCATTGTCCTGCCCAGGATGCTTCGTCCCGCCCCGCAGCAAAGCCAGCGGCCCGAGGGCCCAAGGCCGTCACTCCTGCCCACCGTCGCTCGCCGATCTCGTCAACCAGTGAGTATTACCGTCTACAGCACCACGAGCCGCCGTTCGACGCCTCAGCAAACCCAAGGTGCTTACCCGCGTCTTGACCGCATGATCGCTGCATCCCAGCGAAGCCGCTATGTCGATGATCGACGTTCCGGCCGCGTATTGCTTCGCCAGCATCTGATCTTTTTGCATCGTCCAATGGGAAGCTGGCACGTTATGGTTTCCGGGCCTGTTGATCAGGATCAACATCCTGCGTTCCCGTCGAGATGTCGCTGATCCGGATCGCAGCGTCCTGCTCGACATGGGTTAGCGTCGGCCGCGCTAACTTGTTGAGCGAAGTTCGATCCGGCCGTGTGTCGCGGATCGGCATCGGCCAGGAAAAAGCCTCCTGTCGGCAGCGAGCATCCCCGATGCGACCGTTTCGCAGCCGGGATCAAGCGGCTGGATGACGAGCGGGCCGCTTGTGGTGGGCTGCTCTGGGATGATGCGTCGATCGTCGGCGAGTGGGTAGTGTACGCTGAGCGGCGCGGGCGTCAGGCCCGCAGCAGCGGCGCGACCTCTTCCAGCGAGAGCGGGAGATCCCCCGGCACGCTATACCCTCGCGACGACGGACAACGCCGGTGCGCACGATAACGTTTGGATAGCGCAGCGGCTATATCGCCGTTCGTGCCGATTCATCTACTTGGCTAAGTAGCGCTGGATGCCCCGTGAGGATTCGAACCTCAATTGACGGAGTCAGAGTCCGTAGTCTTACCTTTAGACGACGGGGCAACAGGTGGGCGCGTCTAGGCGGGCGGGCGGGGCATGTCAACGCCCCGCGTCCGGCGCCGGCGGCGCGGGCGGCTTGTCGCGGGGGCCGGTGCCCGCTACGTTGCACCTCAAGCACCGGACGGGATTTCCCGCGACGGCAGAACAGAACAGAAAGATCACGGCACATGGGGGATGTTTCCGCCCGATTGCCGTACCGGCAGGATCGCCCTGCCCGTCCGGCGCCCGCCCGGCCGCCACGCGGTCGCTGGCACGATGCGCACGCTTATGCCGCGCTGGACCTTGGCACCAACAATTGCCGCTTGCTTATTGCCCGCCCGCAGGGGCCGGGATTTGCAGTCGTCGACGCCTTTTCGCGGATCGTCCGGTTGGGCGAGGGGCTGGCCGCCAGCGGCCGGCTGAGCGATGCGGCGGTGGAGCGGACGATCGCGGCGCTTCGGGTGTGCGCCGACAAGCTGAAGCGGCGCAACGTCACGCTGGCGCGGTCGGTGGCGACGGAGGCGTGTCGGCGGGCGGTGAACGGGCCCGCCTTTATCGAGCGGGTGCATGAAGAGACGGGCATCCGCCTCGACATCATTTCCGCCGAGGAGGAGGCGCGGCTGGCGGTGCTCGGCTGCCACGCGCTGATCGAGCCGGGCGGCGGGCCGGCGCTGGTGTTCGACATCGGCGGCGGATCGACCGAGCTGGTGCTGGTCGACACCGAGGGCCCCGCACCGCGCGTGATCGACTGGCATTCCGCGCCCTGGGGCGTGGTGTCGCTGACCGAAAGCGCCGGGGGCGGCGAGGATGCCGAGGGGCGGGCGAAATCCTATGCGGCGATGCGCGCGCTGGTCGCGGACAGCATGGCGGCATTCGCGGCACGGCTGCCGCGCGGCGTGGCGCGACCGCGGCTGCTCGGTACCAGCGGCACGGTGACGACGCTGGGCAGCGTGCATCTGGGCCTGTCGCATTACGACAGGTCGGCGGTCGACGGCCTGATCGCGCCGGCGTCGGCGATGCGAGACATCAGCCGCTCGCTGGCGGAGAAATCGATCGCCGAGCGCGCCAAGGTGGCCTGCATCGGCAACGAGCGCGCCGATCTGGTCGTCGCGGGCTGCGCGATCCTGGAGACGATCATGGATCTGTGGCCGGCCGAGCGCCTCGGCATCGCCGACCGCGGAATCCGCGAGGGTATCCTGCGCAGTCTGATGGGAACGCCCAAGCCATGAATCGGCCAAAACGATGAACCGGAACATTACTGGCGGCCGCAAGCGCGTGAAGACCGCGCGCGGCCGCACCGCCGCCTCGACCCGCTGGCTGGAGCGGCAGTTGAACGACCCCTATGTCCGCCGTGCCAAGGCGGAGGGGTATCGCAGCCGAGCGGCGTACAAGCTGCTGGAACTGGACGAGCGGTTCGGGCTGCTCAAGGGGTCGCGCCGGGTCCTCGATCTGGGCATCGCGCCGGGGGGCTGGAGTCAGGTCGTGCGGCGGCGCTCGCCGGGCGCGCAGGTGGTGGGCATCGACCTGCTGCCGGTCGATCCGCTGGACGGGGTGACGATCCTGGAGATGGACTTCATGGACGACGCCGCACCGGCGAAGCTGAGCGAGGCGCTGGGCGGCGCACCCGACCTCGTCCTGTCCGACATGGCGGCGAACACGGTCGGGCATCCGCAGACCGACGCGCTGCGAACGATGGGGCTGGTCGAGGCGGCGCTGGCGTTCGCCGTCGAGGTGCTGTCGCCGGGCGGCGCGTTCGTGGCGAAGGTGTTCGCGGGCGGCGCGGATTCGGAACTGGTGGCGGAGATGAAGCGGAACTTCACGACGGTGAAGCACGCCAAGCCACCGTCGAGCCGGAAGGGGTCGGTCGAGTGGTTCGTGGTGGCGCAGGGGTTCAAGGGTAGGGCAGCGGATCAGCGCAGCTGATCCGCGTCTCGGCTTGACCTGCGGCCCTTCGGGCGCAGCCCGGTCGACGGCGCGGCTTTGCCGCGGCGGGATTATGGGCGAGCGCGACGCAGCGTGGTGCAGACCGTCGAAGGCGACCCGGTCCCTGCGGGACGTTTTCCGCGTTTCGTCGTGCAGGGCCGGTCCGGCATGACGGGAGGCGTATCGGAGCTGAGGGGCGGCACGGCCATGCTACTCTGGTTCAAGCAAGAATAGCGGATCAGCGTACTGATGCCGACCTACGATACAGCCGGGTGTGCCTATCGAACACGGGGCGAAGCGGGGTCGGTGTGGCGAGCGAACACGAGCGACGGGTCCCGCTGTTGAGCCGAACACCAGCTTACCCGCTCGTCACGCCATCGAACGCTGGGCTCTGGGTGAGGAGAGGACGTCCCGTCCCACGGGGAGGTCCCCGCTTTCGCGGGGGCGACGGGTAGGCGGAAGGGACGCCCTCCTGAAGCCGCTACGGGAAGGTCCGGAGCGCCGTCGACAAGTCGCACAAGAAGTCAGAAGAGCGACACGGCCAAGCCGTGTCGTCGGTCGGGCTAAAGCCCGCCAGCCGGCGTTCGCTTTAGGATCGCGAGACGATCCTAAAGCTGCCGCTCACCCGTCATAATCCGCGCCCAAATTCTGATTCCGCGGCGGTGCCGAGGCGGTCAGGCGAAGTGCCTCGGCGGAGGCCGAGAGGCTGCCGATGGCGTCGGCCTCGTCGTCGTCGTCCATCTGAACCTTTTGCAGGCTGTTGACGACCGATTCCTCCAGATGCGCCGGACGCACCGTCTCCTCGGCGATCTCGCGCAGGGCGACGACCGGGTTCTTGTCGCGGTCGCGGTCCAGCGTCAGTTCGGCGCCGCCCGAGATCTGGCGCGCCCGCTGTGCCGCAAGCAGCACGAGGTCGAACCGGTTGGGAATCTTGTCGACGCAATCCTCGACGGTGACGCGCGCCATGCCGTGTCCTTAACTACACCAATAGGGAGAATGGCGGCGCTTACGCTGCGGGGGGGCGAAAAGCAAGGTTTGCGGCATCGGCAACATGGATCAACGCCGTTGCCCATGCGTAATGGTTGCATGGCCACCGCTCCCGCCGACCGCAAGCACACCCGTTCCGGGTCGATCGATAGGCCGGCGTTCATGGTGGAGGGCAACCGGCTGACGCTGTTACCCGAAGGGCCGGAGCGGATGGATGCGCTGATCGCCCTGATCGAGGGCGCGAAGCACGACCTGCGCATCCTCTACTACATCTACGCCGCCGACGATTCGGGGCGGCGAGTCAACGCTGCGCTGGCGGCGGCGGCGCGGCGCGGGGTGCGCGTCGCGCTGATCGTCGACGGGTTCGGCAGCGACAAGACGCCCGACGCCTTCTTCGATCCGCTCGCCGAGGCGGGGGTCGACAAATGCGTGTTCTCCGCGAAGTTCGGGCGGCGCTATTTGCTGCGCAATCACCAGAAGCTCGCCTTGGCCGATGCGGAGACGAACCCGCGCATCATCATCGGCGGCTTCAACGTCGAGGACGATTATTTCGGCACGATCGCCGACAAGGCGTGGCGCGATCTGGGCCTGTTGGTCGAGGGGCCGGCGGCGGCGCGCATGGCCGGGTATTTCGATGCGCTGAAGACCGCGGTCGAGCGGCCCAAACTGCGCATCCGGCCGATCAACCGCGAACTCGGCCGCTTCAGCGAGACGGAAGGGCGGCTGCGCTGGCTGATCGGCGGACCGACGCGGCGGCTGTCGCCTTGGGCGAAAACGCTGCGCAGCGATCTGGCGACCGGCCGCTGCATCGACATGATCGCCGCCTATTTCACGCCCAGTCCGATGCTGCTGCGGCGGATCGAGCGGAGCGGGAAGACGGGACAGCGGGTCCGGATCATGACCGCCGCGAAATCGGACAACAATGCGACGATCGCCGCCGCGCGCTTCAGCTATGCCGGCCTGCTGAAGCGCGGGGTCAGGATGTTCGAATATCAGGCGACGAAGCTGCACACCAAGTTGTACGTCGTCGACGATGCCGTGCATGTCGGCTCCGCCAATTTCGACATGCGCAGCCTGTTCATCAACCTGGAGCTGATGCTGCGGATCGACGACGCCGCCTTTGCCGCGCATGTCCGCGACTATGTCGACGGCGAACTGGCGAACGCGCGCGAGATCACGTGGGACGGGTACCGCGCCACGACCGGCTGGTGGCAGCGCGTGAAGCAGTTCGGCGCCTATCTGGTGCTGGCGGTGGTCGATCCCGGCCTGTCGCGGGGGCTGAATTTCGGGATCGACGAATAGTCGCGTTCGCTTTGTTCGCCTGCGCACCCTAGATGCGAGCGCGATGAACCCTTCGATCGATCGCCGGACGATGTTGCGCACCGCCTCGCTGGCTGGCGTGGGCTGTGCCGCGACGCCCATATGGGCGCAGACCGGCGCGTCCGGTCTGGAGCGACCGGTGCTGTCCGGCGAGGAGATCGTGCTGCGGATCGCGCGGCAAACGATGGCGATCGACGGCACCGCATCGCGGGCGATCGGCATCAACGGCGCCGCACCCGCCCCGCTGATCCGCCTGCGCGAGGGGCAGCGCGTGCGCCTGCGCGTCGTCAATGCGCTCGATGTCGATACGTCTCTGCACTGGCACGGGCTGCTGGTGCCGTTCCAGTATGACGGCGTGCCGGGCGTGTCCTTTCCCGGCATCCGGCCGGGCGACGCGTTCGTCTATGACTTCACCGTCCGGCAGAACGGGACATACTGGTATCACAGCCATTCCGGCGGGCAGGAGCAGGAGGGGCTGTACGGGCCGATCGTCATCGACCCTGCCGGCCCCGATCCGGTCGCGGCGGATCGCGATCACGTGGTCATGTTCTCCGATCACAGCGAGCAGAGCCCGGCGGCGATCTTCCGCCGGATGAAGCTGCAACCCGGCTATTATAATTTCCAGCGGCAGACGCTCGCCGGCCTGCTGACGGGGCGCGATCAGACAGCGAAGGACCGCAAGCACTGGGGGGCGATGCGGATGGACCCCGCCGACATCGCCGATGGTACCGGCGCGACATACCGCTACCTTGTGAACGGTCACGGCCCGCGCGACAAATGGACGGGCCTGTTCGAACCGGGGCAGCGGGTGCGGCTGCGCCTGATCAATGCGTCGGCGATGACGACCTTCAACGTCCGTATCCCGGGTCTGGCGATGACGGTGGTGCAGGCGGATGGGCTGAACGTCCGGCCGGTGACGGTGGACGAACTCCAGATCGGCGTCGCGGAGACGTACGACGTGATCGTCACGCCGACGGGCGACCGCGCCTATACGCTGGTCGGGGAAAGCATCGACCGGTCGGGCATGGCGCGCGCCACGCTGGCGCCGCGAACGGGGATGGATGCACCGGTGCCGCCGCTTCGCGCGCGTCCGCTGGCGACGATGGCCGATATGGGCATGGGCGGCATGGCAGCGGGCGAGGCGCGCGGTGTCGATCCCGGTGCGGAGCAGAACGCGTCGCGGACCCTCGCGACGCCCGGCTACGTCCCGCCACCCGCAACACCGGTGGATCACGCGACGATGGATCATGCCGCGATGTCCGGCATGGATCATGCGGCGATGGGACACGCGCCGATCAGTGACCCTGCGACGGGCGGCGCGGCGGGTCAGGGTGCGATGGACCACGGCGCGATGGACCACGGCGACATGACGATGCGCGACTTCTCGCGCGCGCCGCAGGTGCATAAAGGCCCCGGCGTGCAGACGATCGCGCCGATGCCGGTCGATCGCACCGGCTATCCGGGGCAGGGGCTGGAGGATGTCGGCCACCGCGTGCTGACGTACCGCGACCTGATCGCGCTCGATCGCAACCCCGACGTGCGCGCGCCGGATCGCAGCCTGACGATCCACCTGACGGGCAACATGGAACGCTTCATGTGGGGCTTCGACGGGCAGCGGATGGTCGACACGCACGAACCCTTCGCCTTTACCGAGGGGGAGCGGGTGCGCGTCACCCTGATCAACGACACCATGATGGGCCACCCGATCCACCTCCACGGGCATTTTTTCGATCTGGTCACGGGCAAGGGCGATCACGCCCCGCGCAAGCACACCGTACTGGTACAGCCGGGCGGGACCGTGACGTTCGACCTGACCGCCGATGCGGTCGGCGACTGGGCGTTCCACTGCCACATGCTGTATCACATGCTGGCGGGCATGATGCGCGTGGTCAGCGTCCGGCCGCGTGAGGAGGCGGCGTGATCTGGGGGCTGGCGCTGCTCGCCGTCGCCACGATCGGCATCGCGCCGGGGGGCGTATCGGCCGGTGCGCAGGATCATGCGATGCACGGCATGCCGGGCATGGCGATGCCGGGGGCAACCGCGAAGCCTGCGCCAGCGAAGCCGAAGCCTGTGGCGAAGATGCGCGCCGCCAAGCCAACGGCGAAGCGCGCCGCGCGGCCGCAGCTCCGTGCGACGGCACCCGCGCCGGTGGATCACGCGCAAATGGACCATAGTCGAATGGACCATAGCGGGATGAACCACGCGGCCGCCGGGGCGGCGACGGATTCCATGCCGATGGATCAAGGCGCTATGGCGTCGCCGGCGGCGAAGGCCGGCACTGACCTGCCCGCCGGCGATGCGCCCGCGCCGGCTGTGCCGATGCCGCATTATGCCGATCGCGTCTGGGACCCGGCGGCGATGGCGCGCGCCCGCGATGTGATGATGCGCGAGGAGGGCGGCGGCCAGACCTTCGCGCAGGTCATGCTCGACCTCGCCGAGCTGCAGGTGCGGGACGGTCGCGACGGTTATCGCTGGGAGGGGGAGGCGTGGTTCGGCGGCGACATCCACCGCGCCGTCGTGAAGAGCGAGGGCGAAGGCGATCTCGGCGACCGGCTGGAGGCGGCGGAGGTGCAGGCGCTGTATGCGCGCGCGATCGGGCCGTACTTCAACCTTCAGGCCGGCGTGCGACACGACATCCGCCCCGGTCCGGCGCGCACCTATGCGACGATCGGCGTCGAGGGCCTCGCGCCCTATTGGTTCGAGGTCGACGCCGCCGCGTTCGTCGCGACGACGGGAGAGGTGCTGGGCCGGGTCGAGGGGTATTACGACCAGCGGCTGACGCAGCGCTGGATCCTGCAACCGCGCGCGGAAGTGAACCTGTCGGTGCAGGACGTGCGTCGGCGCGGGATCGGGTCCGGCATCACCGACGCCGAACTCGGGTTGCGACTGCGCTACGAAATCCGCCGTGAGTTCGCACCGTATGTCGGCGTGTCGTGGGAGCGGCGACTGGGCGACACCGCCCGCTTCGCTCGCGGCGCTGGCGAGGACACCGGCGGGATCGGTGTTGTTGCCGGGCTTCGTGCCTGGTTCTAGTCCTTCCAGGCCCAGTAGAGCTGCGCCGGCGGCACGTTCCACCATTCCATGTCGTGGTCGATGCGCTGCCAGTGCGGGGTCAGGAAGTCCTTCACCTTCGGGCTGAACTGATAGACGAGGAACGCGCCGCCCGGACGCAGCGTCGCATGCGTCGCGGCGGCGATCGCCGGGCCGACGCCCGCGGGCAGCGTGGAGAAGGGCAAGCCCGACAGGATGTAATCGGCATGCGCGAAGCCGCGGTCGGCAATGATCGTCGCCACGTCCGCTGCCGATCCCTCGACCGCCTGGAACCGCGGATCGACGATCGTCGCGTCGAGATAGCGGATGAAATCGGTGTTGGTATCGATCGCGATCAGCGTCGCGTCCGGCGCCATGCGTTCCAGAATGGGACGGCAGAAGGTGCCGACGCCCGGACCATATTCCACGAACAGCTTACACTGGTCCCAATCGACCCGTCCCAACATGTTGCGGATGAGCTTGTCGGAGGATGGGATGATCGACCCGACCATCACCGGGTGCTTCAGAAAGCCCTGAAAAAACATCTGCGCCGGGGACGGTATCCCGGCGGGGCGGCGCGCGCGGCGGGCGGCGGTGGACGAGCTTGCCATCGGAATCCTGTCGGTCGTGGTCCCCACACGATCGGCGAGGCTGCCCTCTCCGTCGCACAGGTGCCGAACGTGTTGCAAGCCATCGGGTTTCGCCATGCGGCTAATCGAGTGATCGAAAGACGTGGCGGAGTGGGTTGGCGCACCTCCGCCCGCCTCCTACAGCGGCGTCATGCGAGGGGCGGACGATCATGGTCGGGAGGGGCAGGTCGCGGTCGTGTTCCTGTCCCGACGCAGCAGCGCCGACGAGGCGGGTTACGCCGACGCGGCGGCGGCGATGGACGCTTTGGCTGCGGTTCAGCCCGGCTATCGCGGTGTCGACAGCGCCCGCGGCACGGACGGGTTCGGCATCACCGTCAGCTGGTGGGCGGACGAGGCGTCGGCGGTGGCATGGCGCGCGCATCCCGACCATACGGCGATCCGCGACCGTGGCCGAAGTCTCTGGTACGACGGATACGAGGTCGCCGTCGCCGGCGTGACGCGGTCCTACGCGTGGGAGCGGGAATGACCGCCCCCGACCGCAACTTCGCGCTGATGTTCCTCGTGATGCTGACGATCGCGGCGGGCAATACGGCGCTGCAATCCGTGTTGCCGGCACTCGGGCGATCGCTGGGCGTGGCGGATGCGATGGTCGCGGCGGCGTTTTCCATCTCGGCCTTGTTGTGGGTGGTCGCCGCGCCGTTCTGGGCGAACCGGTCCGACATCTATGGGCGCAAGGCGATGATCCTGCTGGGCATGGGCGGGTATACGCTATCGCTGCTGCTGTGCGGACTGTTTCTGGCGGCGGGGATCAACGGCGTGGTCGGTGGGACGATGGCGTTCGTCCTGTTCGTGCTGGGGCGTGTCCTCTACGGCGCGCTCGGCGTCGCCGCGCCGCCGGCGGTGCAGGCTGAGGTCGCCGGATCGACCACGCCGGAGGAGCGGACGCGCGCGCTGACGCTGCTGGCGAGTGCGTTCGGGCTGGGCACGATCCTGGGACCGGCGATCGCGCCGTATCTGCTGCTCGGCCATGTCGGCGGCTTCGAGATCGGGCTGGCGGGGCCGGCGTTTCTGTTCGCGTTGTTTGGCGCGGGCGTTTGGCTGACGGTGTGGCGGTTGCTTCCCGACGATCGGCGTCTGCGGGGTGGCGGCACGAGTTCGGCCTATCCCTCGATCGGCGGTGCGCCGACCGGTGCGACGGTGGCAGCGGCGACCCAGTCGCACGGCGAACAGGTCGGCTATCTCGACCGCCGCGTCCGCGCGTGGATGATCGCGGGGCTGGTGATGGGGCATGCGCAGGCGATGGCCAGTCAGGTGATCGGCTTCGTCGTGATAGACCGGCTCCACGTCGCACCGTCCGCCGCGCTGGAGCCGACCGGGATCGTGCTGATGATGGGCGCAGGCGCGGCGTTGCTGGTGCAATGGGGGCTGATCCCGCTTTTGAACCTGACCCCCCGGCGGCTGGTGCTGGTCGGCCTGACGCTGAGCATCGCCGGTACCGCGCTGACCGGGTTGGCGACGTCGCTTTATGGCATCTCGCTGGCCTATGCGCTGGCCAGCCTGGGGTTCGGCTTCACCCGCCCGGGCTTCACCGCGGGCGCGTCGCTGGCGGTCGGGGCGGAGGGGCAGGGCTCGGTCGCGGGCAAGGTCACCAGCGTCAACGGCGCCAGCTTCGTGCTCGCGCCGTCGATCGGCATCGGTCTGTACGGTCTGTGGCAGCCGCTGCCGTACCTGATCGCCGCCGGCTCGCTGGTGCTGGTGTTCGGCTATGCGTGGGGCGGCTTGCGCGGCGCGGCGGATCGATCCGCCGCCCCGATCGCTTGAGCGTCGATGGCACTCGTCGAACTCGGCCGCTACGATCGCAACGCGGCGCATATCATCGTCGGCCGGCTGGACTCGGAGGGGATCGATGCGGTCGCGTTCGACGGCGGCTCCAGCATCGCCGACGGCAGCTACCTGCTGATCCCGGTGCGGGTCATGGTCGACGAGGATGATCTCGTCGAGGCACGGGCGATCATCCCCGACTGAGTGCTGCCCGATAATCGGGCACTGCATCGCCGCTGCCCGATAATGTTTCGTTAACTAAACGGTTCTTTAAGCCTTCCGCTACGGAATGGCTGCGTCCTCCGAATGGCACGCCTGTTGCACAGCAGCATCCTGCATCAATAGCCAATCAAAGGGGGCGGGATGAAACTGGTCATAGCGGTCATCAAGCCGTTCAAGCTCGACGAGGTCCGCGAAGCGCTCACCACGCTGGGCGTCGCGGGCATGACGGTCACCGAGGTCAAGGGTTTCGGCCGCCAGAAGGGGCAGACCGAGATCTATCGCGGTGCCGAGTACAGCACCAACATGGTGCCCAAGATCAAGGTCGAGGTCGTCTGCGCCGCATCGATCGCCGACCGCGTGGTCGAGGCGATTCAGCAGTCGGCGAACACCGGCGCGATCGGCGACGGCAAGATCTTCGTGCTCGACGTCGGACAGGCGGTGCGCATCCGCACCGGCGAAACCGACGATTCGGCGCTTTGAAGGGGGGAATGATGACGCTTTCTCGCATGATCGCGGGGATCGGGGCGATCGCCACGACGACCGCACTCGCCGCACCCGCCTGGGCACAGGCCGCCGCCGCCGGGCCGATCAAGGCGCCGACGCCCGAACAGATGGCCACGATGGTCAACAAGGGCGACACGACGTGGATGCTGATTTCCTCGGCACTCGTGCTGCTGATGTCGGTGCCGGCACTCGCGCTGTTCTACGGCGGCCTCGTCCGCACCAAGAACATGCTCAGCGTGCTGATGCAGGTGTTCATGATCGTCTCGGTCGCGGCCCTCGTCTGGGTCTGCTGGGGCTACAGCATGGCGTTCACGGGCGGCTCGCCCTATGTCGGCGGGCTCAGCAAGGCGTTCCTCGCCGGGGTCAGCGCCACGACTTACGGCGCGACCTTCTCCAACAACGTCTACATTCCCGAATACGCGTTCGTCGTGTTCCAGATGACCTTCGCGTGCATCACGCCCGCGCTGATCGTCGGAGCATTCGCGGAGCGGATCAAGTTCACGCCGCTGCTGATCTTCGTCGTGCTGTGGCTGACCATCGTCTATTTCCCGATGGCGCACATGGTCTGGTACTGGGCCGGCCCGGACTTCCTGTCCGACGCACCGACCGACAGCGGCCTGCTGTACGGCTGGGGCGCGCTCGACTTCGCGGGCGGCACGGTGGTCCACATCAACGCAGGAATCGCCGGTCTCGTCGGCTGCCTGATCATCGGCAAGCGCGTAGGGTACAAGCAGGAGCCGATGCCGCCGCACTCGCTGACCATGACGATGATCGGCGCGTCGCTGCTGTGGGTGGGCTGGTTCGGCTTCAACGCCGGGTCCAACCTGGAGGCGAACGGCCTCGCCGCGCTGGCGTTCATCAACACCTTCGTCGCGACCGCGGCGGCGGCGGTCGCCTGGGCGGTGATCGAACAGATCGTCCACAAGAAGCCGTCGCTGCTCGGTGGCGTGTCGGGTGCGGTCGCGGGTCTCGTCGCGATCACCCCGGCGGCGGGCTTCGCCGCACCGATGACGTCGATCCTGCTCGGCTTCGTCGCCTCGGCGGTCTGCTTCTGGTTCGTCACCACGGTAAAGAACAAGCTCGGTTATGACGACACGCTCGACGTGTTCGGCATCCACTGCGTCGGCGGCATCATCGGCGCGATCGGCACCGGCATCGTCGCCGCGCCGTCGCTCGGCGGTCAGGGCTGGGTCGACTACACCGTCTTCCCGTCGGTCGCCGGCACGTACGACATGGCCGGTCAGGTGCTGACCCAGATCAAGGCGGTCGTGCTGACGCTGGTTCTGTCCGGCGGCGTCTCGGCGGTGCTGTTCTACGGCCTCAAGGCGACGACGGGCCTGCGTCCCAGCAAGGAAGTCGAAACCGAGGGCCTCGATATCAACGAGCATGGCGAGCGCGCCTACAACTACTGACCCGTTCGGGGCGGGGCCGCCAGACGCCCCGTCCCCCCCGATGTTCCTCCTGCGGACATCCTTGAAGCCCGGTGCGGAAACGCACCGGGCTATTTTTTGGCCGGCCGCTCCGGTAGCGTCGGCGCCATGCTGATCCGATTCCTGCTCGCCCTGATGATCGCCGCTCCGGTTGCGGCCCAAGTCGCCGCGCCGGCCGGGCCACCGCCGGTTCGCGTCGTCATGACCACGACCGAAGGACCGATCACGATCGAGGTGGATCGCGCCGCCGCGCCGGTCACGTCCGCCAACTTCCTGCGCTACGTCGATGCCAAGCGGCTGGACGGCATCACCTTCTTTCGCGCGATGCGGCTGGCGTGGGGGCCGGGGCTGATCCAGGCGGGGCAGCACGACATGAAGAAGCTGTATCCGCCGATCGCGCATGAGCCGACAACGAAGACCGGGCTGACTCATACCGAGGGCGCGATTTCGATGGGCCGCATGGCCCCGGGCACCGCACACGCCGACTTCACGATCGCGATCGGCGATATGACCGGGCTGGACGCGCATCCCGAGGCACCCGGCGACAATGTCGGTTATGCGGTGTTCGGCCGCGTCGTCGAGGGGATGGACGTGGTCAAACGCATCTGGTCCGGCCCGCGCGACCCGACTGCTGGCGCCGGCGCGATGAAGGGCGAGATGCTGAAGCCGGAGGTCAAGATCCTGACGGTGCGGCGGGTTCCGTAAGGGTGCAGTGCATCGAGGAATGCCGGTTCTAGCCCGACGGTTGGTGCCGGGCGACGTCGAAGCATTTCGCCCGGGGCATGGCCTTCGACTTCGCTCAGGCCGAACGGAGATGGGCCGCCACGGTGCGGCGAGCGCGATAGGCGGGCTGCCAACGCGTTCTTGATGACGTGATTGCCATTTCGCCATGCCGGGCCCGTTCCGGCATCCACGGTGGTGCACGACACAGCGCCTGTTGGTGAGCGGTCCAGTGAATGCCGGGACGGGGCCGGCATGACGATCGATGCGTGATCCGGGTTTGAGCTCAACCCGTGACGGCTATTCGACGGCAGGCATGCCGTTGAAGCTAAATCACTGCACGTGCGACATCGCCAGGATCAGCCTGCACCCGATCTGCACAGGCTTCGCGCAGCAAGCGCATCGTTCGCGCCACCGTGGCTCAATCGTGACAGCGCATCCCGTCAGCCTGAAACAGAACGGGATGCACAGGCATGACGGGGTTTGGACGGGGCGGCGTCGGTCGCAAGCTGATCGCGAGCGCGGCGCTGATCGCGCTGGGCGAGGCGATCGTGTTCGAGGAGGGGATGATCGGCGCGGCGCTGGGCGGGTTCGCGCTCGCATGGCTTGCCGTACTGGTGGTGACTCGGCCGGCGGTTTTTCGCGACCGCGCCGCGCGCATTGCGGCGCTCGCCGCGGGCGGGTTCGCGCTGGTGCTGGTCGACGATCCGGGCTTCCTCACGCTCCTGCTGTTCGCGATCGCCGTGTCGCTGGCCGCGCTGCTGCCGCGGCGGCGGTTCGACGATGCGATCGCCTGGGCGGGGCGGCTGGTGTGGCACGGCGTCAGCGGACTCGGCGCGCCGCTGCGCGATCTGGGCAAGATCGGCCGGGTCCGCGAGCGGCGACGTTATCAGGGTCTGCGTCTGACCGGGATGATCTCACTGGTGGCGCTGCCGATCGTCGGCGGCGCGCTCTTCCTGACGCTGTTCGCCAACGCCAATCCGCTGATCGCCAATGCTTTCTCGGGCGTGACGCTGCCGGGCCTCGACACCGTCGTCCTGCGCACGATCCTCGCCGCCGTCATTACGGCGGGCGCGTGGCCGATGCTGCGTCCGGCCGCGTCGACGACCCGGCAGCGTCAGGAGCGCGCCGGTTTCGACCTCGACGCGGTGCAGCCCGGCCCGGCCACGCTGACGCTGTCGCTGGTCGTGTTCAATGCGATCTTCGCGGTGCAGAACGCGCTCGACATCGCTTTTCTGTGGAGCGGCGCGCCGCTGCCGTCGCGCGTCACGATGGCCGAATACGCGCATCAGGGGGCCTATGGGCTGATCGTCACGGCATTGCTGGCGGGCGCGTTCGTGCTGGTTGCGTTGCGCCCCGGCAGCGTCGGGGCAGCGAGTGCGACGGTGCGGCGGCTGGTGACGGTGTGGATCGCGCAGAACGTCCTGCTCGTCGCGTCCAGCGCGTTGCGGACGCTCGACTATGTCGACGCCTACGGGATGACGACGCTGCGGCTGGCGGCGCTGGCGTGGATGGCGTTGGTCGCGACCGGGCTGGTGCTGATCGGCTGGCGATTGTTGCGCGGACGCTCCGCTGCGTGGCTGATCAACGCCAATGCGCTCGCGGCGGCGCTGGTGCTGGCGCTGTGCAGCGTCGTCGATCTCGGCGCGGCGGCGGCGGCGTGGAATGCCCGCGTCGCGCTGGCGATGGGGCGGAAGGGGCCGCCGCTCGATCTCTGCTACCTGCACGAACTCGGGCCGTCCGCGATCGTGTCCGTCGCGGAGCTGGAGCGGCACGCATCCGACCCGGCGATCCGTGATCGCCTCGCGTTCCTGCGCGTGGAGGCGCAGGACGAGATCGCGATCCGCCAGTCGTACTGGCGCGGCTGGACGTGGCGCAATGCGCGCCGGACCGCGCAGGTCGAGATGATGGTCCGGCCGGTCCGCCTCCGCCCTGCGCCATATGGTCGCGAGTGCAACGGCGCCATCCGGCGACCCAATCCACTCACCACGGCGTCCATGCCACCGCAAAACTCTTCGTTGACGGGAGCGGCGCAACGATGATCCTGTGCCCGATGCCGCGCACCATCCTTGTCGTCGACGACGATCCGCATATCCGCCAGTTGCTCGTCTTCGCACTGGCTAAGGCCGGGCTCGGCGCGATCGAGGCCGCGGACGGGGAGGCGGCGCTGGCGCTGGTCGAAGTGCAGCAGCCCGACCTCATTATCCTCGACATCAACATGCCGCGGATGGACGGGCTGGAAGTGTGCCGCCGCGTCCGCGCCGACAGTCAGGTGCCGATCCTGTTCCTTTCCAGCCGCGACGACGAGATCGACCGCGTGATCGGCATCGAACTGGGCGCGGACGATTATGTCGTGAAGCCCTTCTCCCCGCGTGAGGTCGTGGCGCGCGTGATGGCAATCCTGCGCCGCGTCGCCGCCCCCGCACCGCCGCAACCCGCCGCCGCGACGATCGCGCAGGGGCTGCTGCGGCTCGACATGGATGGCTGGCGCGCCAACTGGGCGGATGTCGAGGTGCCGCTGACCGTCACCGAATTCTCGATCCTGCGCCTGCTCGCGGCGATGCCGGCCAAGGTGTTCGGGCGCGACGCGATCATCGACCGGCTGCACGGGCCGGGTTTCGCGGTCACGGACCGCACGATCGACAGTCACATCCGCAATTTGCGCGCGAAGTTCGCGAATGTCGGCGGCACCGACCTGATCGAAACACGCGCGGGTATCGGCTATGCGCTGGGGCCGTGCCGCGGCGAGCAGCCCGTGGCGTGAAAGCCTGGGCGAAGCGTCACTGGCCGCGGCTGCGGCTGCGGACGATCCTGTTCGCGACGCTGTTTCTGGTGGCGGCGCTGCCCGGCGTCGGTGCGGTGGGGTTGCGCGTCTACGAGAATACGCTGGTGCGCCAGACGGAGGCAGAGCTGGTCGCGCAGGGAGCCGCGCTCGCCGCCACCGCCGCGTTGCTCTGGCCAGACGTGCTGCCTGGACGTGCGGTGGTGGCGAGTCCGGCGCGATCGGATGCTTCGGACCCATACGGGTACGACGCGCCGGATAGCGGCATCGATCTCAGCACGACACCGATCCTGCCTGAGCGGCCCGCCGCCACCGCAGCGCGCGACATGACGGCGGATGCGGTCGCCGCGGCGCGGAGGCTCGCTCCCGTCGCCGCCGCCACCAAGGCGGAAACGCTGGCGAGCCTGACGCTGCTCGATCGTGACGGCGTCGGTCCGGACGGCAGCTATGCCGCCCTGACGGAAGTCGCCGCCGCGTTGCAGGGCCGCGCCACCACCGTCCTGCGCCGCAACGGGGCGTACCGCGCCGTGTACCGGTTCGAATGGCTGTCGCGCGCCGCTGCGATCCGCGTCCACCACGCGCGGCCGATCGTGGTGAACGGCCGCGTGGTCGGCGTGCTGCTGCTGTCCCGCTCCGCCCGCGCGCTGTTCAAGGGGTTGTACGAGGATCGCGGCAAGATCGCGCTCGGCATCGTGCTGATCTTCGGGACGTTGGTGTTCCTCAGCGGGCTGCTGTCGCGCGGGATCGCCCGCCCGATCGAGGCGCTGGGCGCGGCTACCCGCGCCGTCGCCAGTGGCCGCGGAGAAGTGCCACCCGCGCCGGTCACCGCCGCGATCGAGATCCAGGGGCTTTACTCCGACTTCGCGATCATGGCGGAGGCGATCGAGCGGCGGTCCCGCTATTTGCGCGACTTCGCGCATGCGGTCAGCCACGAGTTCAAGACGCCACTCGCGGGCATCCGCGGCGCGCTCGAACTGCTGGCGGAACATGGCGACACGATGTCGCCCGACGAGCGGCATCGCTTCCTGACCAACGCCGATGCCGACGCCGATCGCCTCGCGTTGCTGGTGACGCGCCTGCTCGATCTGGCTCGGGCAGACATGGGCACGGGTGGCGACGGCCGGGCCGATCTCGCTGCCGTCGCGCACCGCGTAGCGGATGCGGAGCGGGGCAATGGGTTCGCGGTCGAGGTCGCGGTGCCGGCCGGATTGTCGGCGCGGATCGATGCGGCGACGCTGGAGGCAGTGCTGGCGGGCCTGCTGGCGAACAGTCGTCAGGCGGGGGCGTCATCGGCGTCGATCGTGGCGGTGGGCGAGGGGGATGGGGTGTCGGTGCGCGTGTCGGACACGGGTCCGGGCATCCCGCCTGCCGATCGCGCGCGGGTGTTCGAACCGTTCTTCACGACGCGGCGGACGACGGGCGGGACGGGACTAGGCCTGCCGATCGCGGCCTCGCTGCTCGACGCGCATGGCGGGTCGTTGGTGCTGGAGGACGGGCCGGGCACGGTGTTCGTGGTGCGGTTGCGGTGAGGGCCAAGCCTGTGGCTGTGGCTGCTGGCAGGTCGAGCGTGGGCGGAGATGTGTCCCGTCGGATTGCTTCGGGGTTACCTCAATCGCTCCCCAGTCGCGCCGAGGGGCTTCGGGATGCAAGGTGTCATCCCGTCGCCGCTGGTGCCGGTTGCCGGATCAGTGTGCACGATCCGGGCTACCCTCCGCTGCCGGCCAGGCGACCTCCAGCACCGTGCTGGCGATCCGCCAGGCGCTGTCGATGCGCACGTATCGGTCGGCATACAGGCCGAGCAGCAGCAGGGGATTGGGGTCGGGCTTCGACGCGGTTTCGAAATCGATCAGGTAGCAGCGTCCCTCCGCCGTGTCCGGTCCGGTCAGCGTGACCTGATGATTGGTGATCGCGTGCAGGAAGGGGTAGCGGCCGCGTCCGTCGCGATCGAACTGGCGGAAGGCCTCGGCCAGCCCCGCCTTGATCGCGGACAGCCCCGTCATCGTGCCGACGGTGACGCTCACCGTCGCATCGGGGGCGAACACCCGATCGAGCCCGTCGATGTCGCCGCTGTCGAGGCTGGCGGAATAGCGCAGCCGAAGTTGGCGGATGTCCTCCATCTCCAGCAGCGCCGCGAGGCGGGTGTCGATCATGCTCATGCCGCCGCCTCCATGTCGGCGGACCAGACCGGATAGTCGGTATAGCCCCGCGCACCCGACGTGCCGTAGAAGGTAGCGCGATCGGCCTCCGCGATCGGGTGGCCATGACGCCAGCGCTCGACGAGATCGGGGTTGGCGATGAAGCCGCGCCCGACCGCGATCAGGTCGAGCTGGCCGGCCTGCAACGCCGCCTCGCCCGAGTGTCGATCGAAGCCGCCCGCCGCGATCAGCGTCCCGCGATAGGTGCGGCAGAAGTCGGCCGCGAACGTTTCCGGCATCTTCTCGGCGCCGATCGTCAACTGATCGCTCAGGTGGACGTAGGCGAGCCGTCGCGATTGGAAGGCTGCCGCCGCCTGCACCCAGGTCTCCGCCTCGTCGGCGAAGGGGCGCATGTCGTAGAGCCGGCCGAAGGGCGAGATGCGGACGCCGGCCCGCTCCATCCCGATCTCCGCCGCCACCGCGTCGATCGTCTCCATCAGAAAGCGCAGCCGGTTCTCGACCGACCCGCCGTAGCGATCGTCCCGGTCGTTGAGCGCACCGTTGATGAACTGTTCGAACAAATACCCGTTGGCGCCGTGAAGCTCGATCCCGTCGAAACCGGCATCGATCGCACGGCGGGCTGCGCGGACGAAATCCGCCGTGACACGCGCCACATCGCCGGTCGACAGCGGCCGCGGCGTGCTGACCGGCACCGGGCCGGCTTTCCCGTCGTCGCCGATCGTGAAGGCGGTTACGTCGGCAGCCGCTTGTCCGGTCGGGCCCACCGGTGCCGCGCCACCGGGTTGCAGCGATACATGCGAGACTCGCCCGACATGCCATAACTGCGCGAAGATGCGGCCGCCTTCGGCGTGCACGGCATCGGTGACCTGGGTCCACCCGGCCTGTTGCGCGTCGTTGAAGATTCCGGGCACGTAGAGATAGCCGCGTGCCTCCTCCGACACCGGCAGCCCTTCGGTGACGATCAGGCCGGCGCCGGCGCGTTGCCGATAGTATAGCGCCGTCTGCGCGTCCGGGATCTCCTGCGGTGCGCGCGCGCGCGTCATCGGCGCCATGACGACGCGGTTGGCAAGCCGCCGGTCGCCGAGATCATAGGGTTCGAACAACATGGTCATGATATGCTTCCTCAATGGGTTCAGGCCGCCAGCGCGTGCGCAGGTGGGCAAAGGCTCGGGAAATGGGGCAGCACGTCGCGCACCAGATCGTCCATCAGCGCGGCATGCGGGCGACGGCTGATCTTGGGATTGAGCGCCGCATGGTTGATGCCGGCATCGCGCGCCTGTCCCAGAAACTCCGCCAGCGCCTTGCTGCCGGTACGGAAGCCGGCGCGGATCTGCTGCAACGGCTGATCGCGGTCGGCGACGAGATCGAGATAGCCGGCGATGCCGATCGGCTTGAAGACGGTGTCACCCGCTGCGCGCTCGACCAGATCGCGCCAATTGCTTGCGAAGTCCCCGAGCCGGTCGATCGACGGCGACGGCGCGATGAAGCCATGCATGTTGGCGGCCACCCACTCCAGCGACTGCTGGCCGCGGCCGATGCCGATCGTCGGGACCGGTCCGAACGCCGGCTTGGGTACCAGATCGAGGCGGCCGTCGCCGCGGCCGAAGCGCGACGAGGCAAAATGCGGAAAGTCGCTGCCGATCACCGTCCGATACACGTCGAAGGCGTCGCGGAACCGTTCGCCGCGCGTGGCGAAGTCGATGCCGAACAGCGGATATTCGGACGGACGATCGCCCGACGACAGGCCGAGCATCATGCGTCCTGCCGACAGTTGATCAACCGTCGCCACCTGCTTGGCAAGCAGCTTGGGCTCGCGCAGCGGCAGGACGATGCCTGCCGTCCCCAGCGCGATCGACGTCGTGACCGATGCGATCGCGGCGAGATAGGTCAGCGGCTCGAACACCTGACCGGCATCGCCGTAGCCCGGATCGTAGAACGGCACGTCGCGCATCCACAGCGCGCTGAGGCCCGCGGCATCGGCCGCGACCGCCGAAGCCATATGGCCGCGCATCGTCGGTGCGGGCGCATCGGGGTAGGTTTCCAGCGGCATGATGAGGCCGAGCGTCAGCGCCTTGGGCGCGAACAGGCTGCGGTAGCCGGGATGACGGGACAGGGACGCGGCAGACATCGGATAACTCCTTCGTACCGTCACAATCTAATGCGCCGTTGGCAGACGATAATCCGTTGCCCACGACGATCACTCCGTCCTAGCATTCCACAATGGATGTGCAGGACCTTGCGGGCGTGATCGAGTTCGTGCGGGTGGCGCAGGCCGGCAGTTTCACCGCCGCAGCCGCCACGCTGGGCCTGACCGGCTCGGCCGTCGGCAAGAGCGTGTCGCGGCTGGAGGCCCGCCTCGGCACGAAATTGTTTCACCGGACGACCCGGCGGATCACGCTGACCCATGAGGGCGAGGACTATTACGAAAGCTGCGTCCGCGCGCTGGAGGAACTCGACGATGTCGAACAGCGACTGCTGACCGGCCGCAGCGAGCCGGTCGGACGCGTGCGGCTGGACCTGCCCGGCGCGTTCGGGCGACGCCATGTCCTGCCGATGCTGCAGGAACTGGTGCTGCGGCACCCGCGGCTCGACCTGTCGATCAATTTCAGCGAACGCACCGCCGGTATCGTCGAGGAAGGGGTCGATCTGGCGGTGCGGATCGGGCGGCTGGCCGACGATGCCGACCTGGTCGCCGTGCCGCTGGGTCGCCAGCGGCTCGTGATCTGTGCGTCACCCGCCTATCTCGCCCAACATGGTGCGCCGTCGACTCCGGCCGACCTCGCAGCGCGGGATTGCATCACCGGCTGGCAGCGGAGCGCGCATCCCGTCTGGCTGCTGCGGCAAGCGGATGGGACCATCACCTCCGTGCCGGTGCGCGTGCGCCACGAACTGAGCGACGGCGAGGCGATGGTGGCGGCGACGCTCGCAGGGTGCGGCCTATGTCAGCTCCCCACCTGGCTGATCGCCGACCACCTCGCGACCGGGGCGCTGCGCACGGTGCTGGACGATCACGCCGGCGCGGACATGCCGATCCATGCGATCTGGCCGCGGTCCCGCTACATGCGTCCCAGCATTCGGATGATCGTGGCGATGTTGCGACAGGGCGCCCAGACGCGCCCCTCGCCCTTTCACGCCTGAAGGGACCGGCAGGCTACCGTTCCAGTTCGGCTACTTCCGCAACAAATTGCCCTGACGACCAAAAGCAACGCTCTGCCGCATATTTTGAGCTGTCACGCAACATTACAATTTTAAATTGCGAGTGCCGACAACTTTTGAATGTGAACCATCGAGCGTTCCTGTGAAGTTTTAGCCGAGCCCATGAACTTAATGATTTTGCTAGTGAAAGTCATTCTTTGACTCAATCACAGTTGCTGCTAGACCTTGTTAACCAAACATTCAGACACGTGATCTCGGCGAAACGCTAAAAGTTCTATGCTGAAGCAGTTTGCGCAATAAGGGGGCTCATAAAATGATCAAGTATCTTGGTGCGGTTGCAGCGCTTGCGTTGTGGTCCGGGGCCGCGGAGGCCCGTGTCGTGACCATCGAATATGCCACCACGACGGGCATATTGGGTGGAGACGTGTCGGGTCGATTCACGTTCGATACGAGAACAGCCTTCAGTGAACGCAGGATTGTTCAGGGGATCGAAACAGCCAATTACGGCGGGTCGCCGACGTGGGTGCATACCTTCGATCTCTTCGGCGAGGTGTTTACGCGCCCGATGTTCATCCAGATATCCGATCAGTTTTTTGGCGACCTCATTCAGTTCTTCTCCGAAGTTCCAGGAATACCCGTGTCCGTCGCTTTCACTCTTCAATATGGCGTCGGAGCACGCCCCACTCTGGATCTGCCCGAAACGGGATATGAAGATGCCGTGCTGAGCGCCGTGACATTTTATGGTGTATCGGGTCCGATCAGCGGCGATTTGGCCAGGTACAGCGTCTCCTACGCCAACTCGGTGCCGGAACCCGCGACCTGGGCGATGATGATCGGCGGGATCGGTATGGTCGGGGGCGCTCTGCGTCGCCGTTCGCGGAATGCGCTCGCCGCCGCCGCTTGACACACCAACCGACACATCGATCCGGCGGGCGCCGGATCGATTTCCTGATGATGTTCTGAAATTCGAGGGTGATTCATGCACGCATTGCTTCGTAAACTTCTGCTGACGGCCACCGCGACGACGCTGGCGGGCCTTTCGATCGCGCCAGCGCAGGCGGTGACCTTTACGCTGATCGACTCCGGTGGGGCCGGAATCGGATCGCAGGCCCGCCTCGGTTTCGAGGTCGCCGCCAGCTATTGGTCGTCCGTCCTGCGCGACAACACCAATATCAATCTCAGTATCGGCTTCTCCTCGCTGGGCTCCGGCGTCGTAGGTCAGACCGCTTCGAACATCGTCTTCGCCGACAATTCCGCCGTCTATGGCCGGCTCGCATCGGATGCGACCTCGTCGCTGGATCGTACGGCGGTCGGATCGCTCCAGCCGCTGACGAACGGGGAGCGGGGCCAAACCTACCTCTCCGCGACGACGAATGCCTTGAACGCCACACGCACCGGCTACATCGACACCCGCACGCGCTTCGACGATGACAGTTCGATCAATAACGCTATCTCCGTGGTCAACACCGCCAACGCCAAGGCTCTGGGCATGACGAGGGACGCCTTTGGCAGCCCCATCTCTCAGAACGGCTTGGATGGCGTGGTCACGTTCAGCAGCGATTTCAACTTCGATTTCGATCCGCGGGACGGCATCACCGCCAACAGCTTCGATTTCATCGGCACCGCCATCCACGAGATCGGACATGCCCTGGGGTTCATCAGCGGTGTGGATATCTACGACGCGCTCACGGGGCCCACGGGATTTCAGTTCGATCGGGCGGCAGAAAGGAGCGCGCTCGTCAGGCCCCTGGATTATTTCCGCTACAGCGCGCCCGGCCGTCTGGACTGGTCGACGCAGAACACGCCCTACATGTCGGCCGATGGCGGGCGGACCCAGCTGTTCGGCAACTCGCTGATGTCCACCGGTCGCCTGAACGGCGACGGGCAACAGGCGTCGCATTGGAAGGACTCGCCGCGCGGCGACCCGTCGGAGGGGATCCTCGATCCGACCGTCGGGTTCGGGCAGACCCTGGAGGTGACTGCGCTCGATCTGGCGGCGTATGACATGATCGGCTGGGATCTGGCGTTCGATCCGCTGAGCCGTCCGGGCTACCGGATGAGCACGGCATCGATCTACCGGAATTTCCTCGGCGGCGCGGTGCCGGAGCCGACCAGCTGGGCGATGATGATCGCGGGCGTCGGCCTCGCCGGCGGCGCGCTGCGGCGGCGGCGTGCCATGACGGTCAGGCTGTCCTTCGCCTGATCGCGAGGCCGCCCCACCGTCGCGACGAGGCGCTACCGGGTTCTCCCGGTAGCGCCTTGCCGTCTTGGACAGCGCTGTTGCTAGAGGGGGACCCACCATGGACCCGTGCGCAACGCGGCTTAGGACCCATGTCCCGCTGGGCGACCAAGCATCGACACGGACGCCCTTGTCGAAGACGCGCGCGATATCGCGACCATCTGGAAAGGTGCCGAAACGGGAACCGAAGTCTGCCGCATGTCGGCTCCGCCGCGTGGGGGTCGCTGGAAACCTTGGAGGAATAGCGCTCCGCCAATTCACCGGCTCGCCGGTCAAGCGCAGTCATTCCCCTCACACTCCGTTCGCCCAGACAAAAGACCGCTTCACCGCAAACATCATACCGCTACGCAACATAGTAACACCTAATCTATAGTGAATATAAGTTTCAAATATGACGATAGTGTTGTCATCAGGTGGGGCCGTACAAACCGGCTAATGCCTGAGTTCACCTGCGAAATGCATTTTTGACTCGGCCGTGATTGTTGCTACACCTTGTTAACCGGTCGTTCACACAGGCGATCCCGGTCGATCCGGGCAATGCTCGTACCGAGACAATTGGCGTAATAAGGGGCTCATAAGATGATCAAGTATCTTGGTGCAGTTGCAGCGCTTGCGTTGTGGTCCGGGGCTGCGGAGGCTCGTGTCGTGACCATCGAATATGCCAGTACGACAAATCGACTGAATGGCGACGTGTCGGGTCGATTTACGTTCGATACGAGAACAGCCTCCCGCCGGGACTTCAGTCAGCCAGGAACTGACATTGCTGTCTATACAGGAACTCCCCCGTGGCAGCATTCTTTTGATCTCTTCGGAGAGACGCGTGCAACGCAACCGCTGTCCATCGACGTTAGCAGCGACGCGTTCCTGGATATCATTTCCTTCTACTCGCAAATCCCTGAGACGACGGACTTTATTGTGCTTTCTCTCTTCTATCCGCTTGGTACAAACATCAATCGTGATCTGCCTGACTCTGGATTCGAGAATGCTACTTTCGGAGTTGTTGCATTCTTTGGTCAACCGGGATTCTTGAGCCAGGATCTGGCGAGGTACAGCGTCTCCTACGCCAACTCGGTGCCGGAACCGGCGACCTGGGCGATGATGATCGGCGGGATCGGTATGGTCGGGGGCGCTCTGCGTCGCCGTTCGCGGAATGCGCTCGCCGCCGCCGCCTGACACCAACCGACGCATCGGTCCGGCAGGTGCCGGACCGATTTCCTGATGATGTTCTGAAATTCGTAGGGTGATCCATGCACGCATTGCTTCGCAAACTTCTGCTCACGGCCACCGCGACCACGCTGGCGGGCCTTTCGATCGCGCCGGCGCAGGCGGTGACCTTTACCCTGATCGACTCCGGCGGAGCCGCGGTCGGATCGCAGGCCCGCCTCGGCTTCGAGGTCGCTGCCAGCTATTGGTCGTCCGTCCTGCGCGACAACACCAACATCAATCTCAGCATCGGCTTCTCCTCGCTGGGCTCCAACATCGTGGGACAGACGGCTTCGGCTCGCGCCTTCGTGGACAATTCCGCTGTCTATGGCAGGCTCGCATCGGACGCGACCTCGTCACTGGATCGTATGGCAGTCGGATCGCTCCAGCCACTGGCGAACGGGGACCGGGGACAAACCTACCTCTCCGCGACGGCGAATGCCTTCAACGTCACGCGCACCGCCTATATCGATACCCGCACGCGGTTCGATAATGACGGTTCAATCAATAACGGCGTCGCCTCCGTCAACGTGGCCAACGCCAAGGCTCTGGGCCTGACTAGGGATGCCAATGGTATTCCCATCAATCAGAACGCCTTCGATGGCGCGATCACGTTCAGCAGCGATTTCAACTTCGACTTCGATCCGCGAAACGGCATCGCCGCCAACAGCTTCGATTTCATCGGCACCGCCATTCACGAGATCGGGCACGCCCTGGGGTTCGTCAGCGGCGTGGACATCTATGACGCGGTCACCGGGCCAAGGGGAATGCAGTTTCCCGGGGCGGCAGAGACGAGCGTGATCCTGACACCTCTCGATTACTTCCGCTACAGCGCGCCCGGCCGTCTGGACTGGTCGACGCAGAACACGCCCTACACGTCGGCCGACGGCGGGCGGACACAGCTGTTCGGCAATTCGCTGATGTCCACCGGTCGCCTGAACGGCGACGGGCAACAGGCGTCGCATTGGAAGGACTCGCCGCGCGGCGACCCTTCGGAGGGGATCCTCGATCCGACCATCGCGTTTGGACAGACCCTCGAAGTGACCGCGCTCGATCTGGCGGCGTATGACATGATCGGCTGGGATCTGGCGTTCGATCCGCTGAGCCGCCCCGGCTACCGGATGAGCACGGCATCGATCTACCGGAATTTCCTCGGCGGCGCGGTGCCGGAGCCGACCAGCTGGGCGATGATGATCGCGGGCGTCGGCCTCGCCGGCGGCGCGCTGCGGCGGCGGCGTGCCATGACGGTCAGGCTGTCCTTCGCCTGATCGCGAGGCCGCCCCACCGTCGCGACGAGGCGCTACCGGGTTCTCCCGGTAGCGCCTCGTTCCGTGTGAATGGCTGCCGAGCGTTTTTGTGGCGCTGGAAGATGTGGCAGCCACCCGTGAAAGCGGCGAGGTGCGTCCGCAGCGCTCATGGTATCCGTCGTCAAAGCCCCTGATAGTCCGCTTCATGCGCTCGACCTTGCTGTTGGTCCACGGGTGGTCCCGTTCGGCGAGACAGTGTTCGAGGTCGTTGGCCTCGCAGATCAGGGCGAAGCGCATCTGGCGCGACCAGTGGTGCTGCGGTTTTACCGGCTCTCCCATTCCCTCTGGGTGGGACAGAGGGAGAGCGACCCGCCCGCGACGATCACCCCGCCTCGGCCACCGCCTTCGTCGCCGCCTCGCCCGTCCAGTCGAGGTCGCCGATCGTCCGCCACACTTCCTTGCCCTGCGCGTCGAACAGGATGCTGGTCGGCAGGTTGCTCGCGACCGCAGGCACCCACGCCATTTTCGGGTCGGTCCACGATTTCAGCGCCTTGAACTTGCGCTCCGTGAGGAACGCGGTCGCCTTGGCCGGGTCCATGTCCTGGCTCAGTGTCACGACGCGCAACTTCGCCCCTTCGCGCACGGCCAGCGCGTCGAGCGTCGGCAACTCCTTCACGCACGGACCGCACCATGTCGCCCACAGGTTCAGCAGCACCGGCGTGCCGCGATAGGTCGCCAGCGTCACCGGCTTGCCTTCCGGGTCGACGAACGCCAGCGTCGGCGCGGCTTCCCCCTTGTGACTGCGGTCGATCGTGCCGGCGGGCTTCGCTGCGACCGCACCGGACGGCGCGGCTTCGTCGGGCGACACGGCATTCGCCATCTGGTCCGGAGACGCCTGTTCTTGCCCGGCGGGGGTCGAGGCCCTATCGCAACCGGCGACCGCCAGCCCGGCGACGAGAACGAGACCGATCGAGCGCATGAGTACCTCCAACAGCATGTGGGGCGGCCGCTTCGCCGAAGGGCCGTCCGCGGTGATGCGCGAGATCAACGCCTCGCTCCCCTTCGACCAGCGAATGTGGCGTCAGGACGTGGCGGGCAGCCGCGCGCATGTCGCCATGCTCGGGAAACAGGGCATCGTCCAGCCCGCCGACGCAGAAGCGATCGCCGAAGGGCTGACGCAGGTCGCCGCCGGCTATGAGCGGGACGGCGTGCCCGACGACCTGTCGCTGGAAGATATCCACATGCTGACCGAGGCGCGGCTGGCGGATGCGATCGGCCCCGTCGCCGGTCGCCTTCACACCGCGCGGTCGCGCAACGATCAGGTTGCGACCGATTTCCGCCTCTGGGTGCGCGATGCGATCGATCAGGTGCTGGATGCGCTGACGGCGTTCCAGGCGGCGCTGCTGGTGCGGGCGGAGGAGCATGCCGGGGCCGTAATGCCCGGCTTCACGCACCTGCAATCGGCGCAGCCGGTGACGCTCGGCCATCATCTGATGGCGTATCACGAGATGATCGCGCGCGACGTGTCGCGCTTCACTGATGCGCGAGCGCGGATGAACCTGTGTCCGCTGGGATCGGCGGCGCTGGCGGGGACTGGCTTTCCGATCGACCGGCACGCGACCGCAGAGGCGCTGGGGTTCGACGGGCCGACGCGCAACTCGCTCGATTCGGTCAGCGACCGCGATTTCGCGCTCGATTACCTTGCCGCGGCGGCGCAATGCTCGCTGCACCTGTCGCGCCTCGCGGAGGAGTTCGTGCTGTGGGCGTCGCAGCCCTTCGGCTTCGTCGCGCTCAGCGATCAATGGTCGACCGGCAGCTCGATCATGCCGCAGAAGCGCAACCCGGATGCGGCCGAGCTGGTGCGCGGCCATTCCGGCCGGATCACCGGGTGCCTCGTGTCGCTGATGATGACGATGAAGGGCCTGCCGCTCGCCTATTCGAAGGACATGCAGGACGACAAACCGCCGGTGTTCGAGGCGCACGACCTGCTCGGCCTCAGCATCGCGGCGATGACCGGCATGGTCGAGAGCGCGACGTTCCGCACCGATCGCATGCGCGCGCTGGCCGAATCGGGCTATGCCACCGCCACCGATCTCGCCGACTGGCTGGTGCGGGAGGCGGGGGTGCCGTTCCGCGAGGCGCATCATATCACTGGCCGCGCGGTGGCGCGGGCGGAGGCGCTGGGGGTGACGCTCGACGCGGTGCCGCTGGGCGATTTGCAGGCGATGGATGCGCGGATCGACGCGCGGGTGTTCGACGTGCTGTCGGTCGATGCCTCGGTCGCCAGTCGCACCAGCTTCGGCGGCACCGCGCCGGCCAATGTCCGCGCGGCGATCGCCGTCGCCAGGGGGGAAGCATGACGCGTCTCGTTCTTTTCGCGGCGTTGCTGCTCGCCGGGTGCGGCGCGGCGGACGGGTTGCAACCGCCGCCGGGCGGCAAGCTGCCCGTCGCCCCGGTCGGCGCGCGCGCGACGCCGACGCCGGCGCAGTTGCTGACCCCGACGACGCAGCAACGCCCGCTCCGCAACGACGAGCTGCTGCGCCGTTCGGAAGAGCGCCGCTCCGACGATTTCAACCTGCCGCCGCAGTGATCTTTCACCCCTCCCCTTGAGGGGGGCGGGGGGTGGGGTGCTTCCGCAAGCCCGTCGCTGGCGGAGAGGCCCCACCCCAACCCCTCCCCTGAAGGGGAGGGGCTATCGAACTTAGGAATCGCATGGACCATTTCGCCTATCGGGACGGTGTCCTCCACGTCGAGGACGTATCCGTACCCGCGATCGCAGAGGCGGTCGGGACGCCCGTCTACATCTACTCCGCCGCCACGTTGCGCCGCCATGCGCAGGTGTTCCGTGAGGGGTTGAAGGATGTTTCGCGCAAGCACCTCGCCTACGCGATCAAGGCCAATCCCAACCTCGCCGTCCTCCGCGTCCTCGCCGACGAAGGCTACGGCGCGGACGTAGTGTCGGTCGGCGAGATGAAGCGGGCGCTGGCCGCTGGCATGCCGCCCGCCGACATCGTCTTCTCGGGCGTCGGCAAGACCCGCGCCGAACTGGCCGCCGCGCTCGACGCCGGCATCGGCCAGTTCAACCTGGAGCTGGAGGAGGAGGGCGTCGTCCTCGCCGCGCTCGCCGCCGAACGGGGGCTGACTGCCCCCGCGACGCTGCGCGTGAACCCCGATGTCGACGCCGGCACGCACGCCAAGATCTCGACCGGCATGAAGGAGAACAAGTTCGGCGTGCCGATCGATCAGGCGGCGGACATGTATGCGCGCCTGTCGGGTCTGCCGGGCCTGAACCTGCGTGGGATCGCGATCCATATCGGCAGCCAGTTGTTCGACCTCGCCCCGCTGGAGGCGGCCTATGCGCGCGTCGGCGATCTCGTCGCGGAGTTGCGCGCGAGCGGCCACACGGTCACGCATGTCGACCTTGGCGGCGGTCTGGGCGTGCCGTACAGGAGCGGCGACATGCCGCCGTCTCCCGCCGATTACGGCGCGATGGTCGCGCGCGTCACCAAAGGGTGGGACGTAGAGCTGATGTTCGAACCCGGCCGCGTCATCGCCGGCAATGCGGGCGTGCTCGCGACCGAAGTTATCTGGGTCAAGCCGGGCGTCGTCCACCCCTATGTCATCGTCGATGCGGCGATGAACGACCTTGCCCGCGTCGCGCTGTACGATGCCTATCACGATTTCGTTGCGGTGGAGCCGACCGGCGAGCGAATGATCGCGAACATCGCCGGCCCGGTGTGCGAGAGCGGGGACACCTTCGCGATGGGCCGCGATATCGATGCGGTCGCGTCGGGCGATCTCGCGGTGTTGCGGACGGCGGGGGCGTACGGCGCGACGATGGCGTCGACCTACAACAGCCGCCCGCTGGTGCCCGAAGTGCTGGTCGACGGCGATCGGTATGCGGTGGTCGCCGACCGCGTCGCGGCGGAGGCGCTGATCGCGGCGGAGCGCGTGCCGGATTGGCTGGCGGGGTAATCCCTGACTGGGCTTTTGCTGAGGTAGGAACCCGACCCGTCATGCCGGGCTTGTCCGGGCATCCACGGTTCGCCACTAGGATCAGCCGGCCGGTTCGCGCACCGGTGGATGCAGGGACCGGCCCGGCATGACGCGACACAGAAAGCCCATCGGATGAGCAGCTACCGCCGATGACCCTCCACAGCCTTCCGCTCTTCGTCCGCCTCGTCGCTCGCCCCGTGATCCTGCTGGGTGAGGGCGAGGCGGCGGACGCCAAGCGCCGCCTGCTCGACCGTGCGGGGGCAGTCGTCGTGGGTGAGGACGTGTCCGCCACACTCGCCATCGTCGCGCTCGACGACGAAGCGGAGGCGCTGGCCGCGGTCGCCCGGCTGAAGGCGCGCGGGATCCTCGTCAACGCCGTCGATCGCCCCGATCACTGCGACTTCACGCTGCCCGCGATCGTCGACCGCGACCCGGTGCTGGTCGCGATCGGCACCGGCGGCGTCTCCGCGGGCCTCGCCGCGGCGTTGCGCCAGCGGCTGGAGGCGTTGCTGCCCGCCTCGCTCGGCACGCTCGCGAAGGGGCTGCACGCCGGTCGCGCGACGCTGCGCGCCCGCTTTCCCGACGGAGGCGAGCGGCGTCGCGCCATCGCCGCCGCACTCGCCCCTGCCGGGCCGCTCGATCCGCTGGAGGAGCGCGATGTCGCCGCGTGGCTGGTCGATCCGCAGGCGCCCGCGCCCGCTACGCTCGTCCGCATTGCGCTGACCTCGCCCGATCCGGACGACCTGACCCTGCGTCAGGCGAGACTGCTCGCCTCCGCCGACCGCGTCTTCCATGCCGCGGACGTGCCGCGCGCGATCCTCGACCGCGCCCGCGCCGATGCCGCGCGGATCGCGGGCGGACCGACCGACGAACCCGGCCTCTCGATCCGGCTGGACATGGCATGAAGGCGTATTGCTACCGGATCGTCGATGGTCAGGCGGAGGCGATCGACCTCGATCGCGCGATGGCGGAGCAGTGCCAGCTCATCTGGGTGCATTTGCCGCAGATCGACGCGGAGACGATCGCGTGGCTGCACGATGTGGCGCAGCTCGACGACTATATCGTCGATGCGCTGACCGCGACAGAAACGCGCCCCCGGTGCGAGGCGATCGGCCACGGCGCGTTCCTTAACCTGCGTGGCCGATCGCACGATCCGCTCGACAGTTCGGATCTGCTGGCGTCGGTGCGTATCTGGGCCGTGAAGGGCCGCTGCTACTCGGTCACGCGCAAACCGATGATTGCGGTCGGCGTCGTCAAGGAAGAGGTCGCAAAGGGCGAGATTCGCGATCCCGGCGACCTCATCACCGCCTTTGCCGCGGCGATTACCAACGACCTCGATCCCGACGTCGCCGATCTGGGCGATCAACTGGACGATTGCGAGGAGCGGCTGGACCCCAACCACGTCTTCGACCTGCGCCGCACCGTCAGCAAGGTGCGGGTCGCGGCGATCACCTATCGCCGTTTCCTCAGCCCGCAGCGGGCAGCGCTGGAGAAGCTGGCGTCGTTGTCGGGCGACTGGCTGGGCGACGACGACCGCCTCCACATCGCCGCCGCCGCCGACCGCGCCGCGCGCATGGCCGAGGAACTGGAATCGATCCGCGAACGCTCCGCATTGATGCACGAAACGCTGTCCGACCTGCGCGCGGAGCAGATCGACAGCCGCTCGCTCGTCATTTCGATCGTGGCGATGGTGTTCCTGCCGCTGACGTTCCTGACCGGTCTGTACGGCATGAACGTGGAAGGGCTGCCGTTCGCCAAGGAGCCGTGGGCGTTCGATATGATCGCCGGCATGTGCATCGCGATTTCGGTCGGGGTGATCGGGTGGTTCCTGCGCAAGCACTGGTTTTCGGGCTGACGCGCGTCAGCCCGAGTTGCGCAGGCCCGTCGCGATGGCGTTGATCGACAGCAGGATGCCCTCCCCGATCCGCTCGTCCTGATCGCCGGCGCGGTGGCGCTTCATCAGTTCGATCTGGAGCAGGTTGAGCGGCTCGATATAAGGCAGCCGCAGCCGGATCGAGGCGTCGAGCGCCGGGTGATCCTCCAGCAGGCGCGACTGGCCGGTGGTGGCGAGCAGACCGTCCTGCGTCAGGTGCCACGCGTCGCGGATCGTCGTGAACCGGTCGCGCAGACCGTCCTCGACCAGCTCCGCATAGCGCGCCGCGACGGTCATGTCCGACTTCGCCAGCACCATTTCCATGTTGGCAAGCGTGGAGGCGAACAGCGGCCAACCCTTCGCCATCTCGCGCAGCAGGCCCTTGTCCCCGAACGCCGCGATGGCCTGACCGACCCCGTACCAGCCGGGCAGCATCACGCGCGCCTGTGCCCAGCTGAACACCCACGGGATCGCGCGCAGATCCTCGATCCGGTCGGACTTGGTGCGGCTGGCGGGGCGGCTGCCGATCTTGAGGTTCGCGATCTCCGCGATTGGAGTCATCTGGCGGAAGAAGGTCCGGAAATCGTCGGAACCGTAGACGAGGTCCCGATAGGCGCGGAAGGCGGTGCCGGACAGCGTCTCCATCGCCGCGGCGAAGGCGCTGTTTTCCGAGTTGGACAGGCGTGCGGGTTCGAGACTGGCGAGCAAGGTCGCCGACGCGATCGCCTCCAGATTGGTCGCCGCGCTTTCGCGGGTGCCGTATTTGGCGGCGATCACCTCGCCCTGTTCGGTGATGCGGATGCGGCCCTGCACGGTGCCGGTCGGCTGCGCACGGATCGCCGCGAAGGCGGAGCCGCCGCCGCGCCCGACCGCGCCGCCGCGTCCGTGGAACAGCTGCATGCCGACGCCCGCCGCCTCGAACACCGGGCGGAGCGCCGTCGATGCCTTGGACAGACCCCAGGTCGAAGACAGGTAGCCGCCGTCCTTGTTCGAATCGGAATAGCCGATCATCACCTCCTGATGCCCGCGGGCGGCGGCGATCGCGGCCACTTCCGGGAGCGCGAACCAGTCGGTCATGATCGCCGGTGCCGCCTCCAGATCCTCGATCGTCTCGAACAGGGGCACGGCCATGATTGCGGCAGTCGGCGTGTCGCCAGGACGGTAGAGGCCGGCTTCCTTGAGCAGCAGGTGCACCTCCAGCAGGTCGGACACCGATTTGGCCATCGACACGATGTAGATGCCGATCGCGGCGGGGCCGTAACGGGCATGCGCCTCCGCCGCGGCCTGGACGATCGCGAGTTCGGACGCGGTTTCGTCCGAATAGGCGTGGAAGCGGCTGGTCAGCGGACGTGGCGATGCGAGTTCGCGGCGGAGAAGCGCGATCCGCGCCGCTTCGTCGAGCGCGAGATAGTCGGCGTCGACCCCGGCGACCGCGAGCAGTTCCGCAACGACGCGTTCGTGCACCGCGGAATTCTGGCGCAGGTCGAGCGCGGCGAGGTGAAATCCGAACACGTCGACCGCGCGGACCAGCCGGCCGAGCGCGCCGCTCGACCGCAAGGCACCGTCCCCGCCCTTGATCGCGCCCATCGTCGCCAGCGCGCGGGCGAGCGTGACCAGATCGGCGCGGAACGCCTGTGGGTCGGGGTAGCGTGCGCCGCGGAGCGCGCCGGGCCGGGGCGCGCCCTTGCCGGTCAGCGCCTGATAGGTGGCGGCGAGGCGCGCGTAGATGCCCGACAGCGCACGGCGGAACGGTTCGTCCTGACGGCTGGTGGCGGTATCGCCGCTTGCATTCGCCAGCGCCTCGACCGCGGGATCGATGTCGATGCGCAGCGAGGAGATCGACAACTCCGCCCCCAGCGCGTGGATCGTATCGCAATAATAGCCGAGCACCGCCTCGCTCGCGCGGCCCAGCGCCAGCGTCAGCGAGGCCGCGGTGACGTTGGGATTGCCGTCGCGGTCGCCGCCGATCCAGCTTCCCGGTCGCAGGAAGGGCGGCGTGCGATGCCCGAGCGCGCGGTCCCAGCGCTGGTAGAGGGCGGGCAACACCGGCAGGAACACGTCGCGCAAATAGGACAGCGCGGTTTCCACCTCGTCCGCCACCCCCAGCCGGTCGCGGCGCAGGACGCGCGTCTGCCACAAAAGGGCGATTTGCCGCGTGATCGCTTCGTCGACGAGATCGCCTTCGGTCGTTTCCTCGCGCCCCGCGTCGCGGATCGCCAACAGTTCGGCAATGCGGTTGCGATGGTCGATCATGCTCTTGCGCCGCACCTCGGTCGGGTGAGCGGTCAGCACGGGCGCGACCAGCGCGTGGTCGAGCAGCGCCAGTACCGACGCGGCATCGACGCCCTCGTCGGCGAGCCGGCGCAGCGCGGAGGCGACGTCCGCGCCCTCCTCGGCGGCGATGCCCTGACGATCCTCGGCGAGGTTCGCCAGCATCGAGAACAGCATGAAGCCGCGAACGAAATCCAGCGTCTCGTTGAGGTCGAGCTTTTCGAGCTGGAGGTCGACGGACGCGCCGTCGTTCAGGCCGCGGTGCCGTTCGACCGAGGCACGGCGGATCGTCTCCGTCGCCGCGAACAGCCGCTCGCCGCCATAGGCGCGGATCACGTCGCCGAGCAGCGCGCCGAGGTATCGGATGTCGGGATTGTTCGCGATGGGGGGAAGGCTGGCCATGCGACGATGCTGCGCTGCGGCAGGGCGGGCGTCAACTGTCATGCTCTTACCGGCCAAGAGCGGACCTGCCGGTCGCGATCTTCAGAATCGTTAAACGTCTTCGGCGTATTCGGGCGATGTGCGGCATGACCATGCTCCGATCCGTCAGTCCAGCGACCCCTTCGGGAGCCGCTCCGCTGGCGTTACGCGGGAGTTCGCGGCGATGGCGGCGGATATCGGCGAGCTCGAGCGCATTGCCGCCGATCCGCTCATCGGCGACGGCGCGGAGCCGCTGCGCGCGCTGGCCGAACGCCTTCGGTCGACGATGGAAGACCAGTTCGACGGTATGGCGGCACAATCCGCCGTCTTCCCCTGGTGGGAGGCGCGATGCCGCGATGTGCAACAGGCCATCCGGCGGTCCTGACACGCAACAGGTTAATTTTCATGCGCGATGTCCCGGTCCGGGGCGGTGGCTGCAGACGTTAACCACGATGCTCGATTAACGCCATTTTAGGCGCGTCGATGCGCCAGTAATTGAGGAACATCCGTCAGGACGCTGCCATTCGGACGTGGTGGCCATCATCATCGACATCACCGACAAGCTCACCCTGCTGCGCAGGGCGCGTCGGTTGGCGAAGGATGTGCAGAGATCGCAGCTTCGGATGGCGCAGGGCCTGCTTCAGGCGACCGAGGACGAAGTGAAGCGGCAGATGCAGGTGCTGTGCGATCAGGAGGCGGGGAAGGACGAGGTCGATGCGGCGATCCAGATCATGCCGCTGTTAACCAAACTCCTCCTCCAGCGGCGCGAGAAACTGGGTCGCCTCGAAGCCGAATTCCTCGGCAACCCCTATGGGGACGTCAAGGAGGAGTAATCATCGTCAGCGTACACGCGTAGAGGAGATGACGGCATGGATATGGGTCTGGATCAGGGCTGGCGCGATGACGCCAGCCCGGTGGAGCTTCTCACGGTTGACGATGGGCTCGGCGACGGCGGGTTGGGCGATGATGGGCGTGGCGCGGAGGAGCGGAACGAGCTGCACTTCCTCGCCGCGCTGTGCGACGAACTGATGCGCAGCCTGTTGGCGGCGGGCGTTCTCAGCCGCGCGCAGCTCAACGAGGTCGAGGCGGCGGTGGCCAAGCGCGTCGGCCATTCGCCCAGAAGCTGGTAGGGCGGCTGGTCTTCACGGAACCAGGGCTTACGGCCCCGGCGCGACCGGGGTCGGCGCGCCGCGCTGACCACCGCGATAGGCTTCACGCTCCTCGGAGGTGACGGTCCCGTCGTGGTTCAGGTCCATCGCATCGAACCGCGCGAGCAGCCCTTCGGAATATTCGATCTGGGTGATCTTGCCGTCGCCGTTGCGGTCGAGGGTGGTCAGCCGCGTGTTGGCGCGAGGCAGTTCGTCCGTGGTCAGCGCGTCGTCGCCATTGCGATCGAGCGTGCGGAACCGGCGGCTGATCGCGCCGCCGTAATCGAGTCGCGACGTGACCGAGGGCGGCGTGAAGTTCGCGGCCTTCGCATCGGCCGCCGCCATATTGTCCTGCGCCTTGTCGCCGCACGCCGCCACTGCGAGCGCCATCACGCCCGCCACCACGATCCGCATCGATATCCCCAATTCAGCCCAGTCGTTCAGGCTTCCAGCTCGATATCCCAGTAGAGCCAGTCATGCCACGTATCGTGCAGGTAATTGGGCGGGAAGGACCGCCCATGTTCCTGCAGATGCCAATTGGTGGGGCGTATAGGCTCCACATACAATGGCATCGCCGCCTGTTTCGGCGTTCGACCGCCTTTTTTCAGGTTGCAGGGGGCGCAGGCGGTGACCACGTTTTCCCATGTCGTCCGTCCGCCCTGCGCGCGCGGGACGACATGGTCGAAGGTCAGATCGCGCGCGACGCCGCAATATTGGCAGGCGAACCGATCGCGCAGGAACAAGTTGAAGCGGGTGAAGGCGGGAAATTGCGACGGCTTCACATATTGCTTCAGCGCGATTACGGACGGCAGCTTCAGCGACACCTTGGCGCTGTGCACCTCCCGCTCGTAATGCGCGACGACGTCGACGCGGTCGAGGAACATCGCCTTGACGGCGGTCTGCCACGGCCACAGGCTGAGCGGGTAATAGGACAGCGGCGTATAGTCCGCGTTGAGCACGAGCGTGGGACAACTGTCGGGGTGCCGGATCAGGTCGGGATGAAACACGCGCCCTCCCAAGCGAATTCGCCGATGATCTCGCGGGCGCTGTCGCCCATCGGCGTGACGCCATGATGACAGCACGGAGCATGATTCCGGGTCAAGGGGGGATAGTTACCCGCTTCGCCCCAAGCCCGACCGGGCGGCTGCATCTGGGGCATGCCGCCTCCGCGATTCGCGCGCATGACTTCGCGGTTACGCGGGGCGGGCGGTTCCTGCTGCGGATCGAGGATATCGACGGGACGCGGAGCCGGCCGGAGCATGTCGCGGCCATCCTGGCCGATCTCGCCTGGCTGGGGCTCCGCTGGGAAGGGCCGGTGTTCCAGTCGCAGCGGCTGGACCTGTACGCCGAAGCACTTGCGAAGCTGGACGCGATGGGGCTGGTCTATCGCTGCTACTGCACGCGTGCGGCGATCGCGGCCAGCCTGTCGGCGCCGCACGGGCCGGAGGCGGTGTATCCGGGTATCTGCCGAAACCGGCCGCGCCACGAGGACACGGATGCGCCGCATTGCTGGCGACTGGATGTCGCGAAGGCGCTGGCGCGGACCGGGCCGCTGAACTGGTGGGACGAAACTGCGGGGACCATTGCGTGCGAGGCGGCGGCGCAGGGTGATGTCGTGCTGGCGCGGAAGGATGCGCCGTCCAGCTATCATCTGGCGGTCACCGTCGACGACGCGGCGCAGGGCGTGACGGACGTGGTGCGCGGTATCGACCTGTTCGCCGCGACGCACATCCACCGATTGTTGCAGGCGCTGCTCGCGGTGCCGACGCCGCGCTATCGTCATCATCCGCTGCTGACCGGCCCGAACGGCGAGCGGCTGGCGAAGCGGCACGGTGCGCCGACGTTGGCAGCCCTGCGTGAGGCTGGGGAGGATGGTCGTGCGCTGGCCGACCTGCTGCGGGCGGGCCGCTTGCCCACTGGTTTTTCGGCGCGGAACGCCTAGATTAGCGTCATGAACACGTTCCTCGTCATCCTGCTGATCGCCGCGATGATCGCGACGGTCGTGGCGCTCGTCCGCGGCGTCGTCTCCTTCCTTCAGGAATCGCATGCACAGGTGCATGGCGAGGGGCCGAGCCAGGCATCGCTCAAGTCCAACCGCATGATGCAGCAGCGCATCTTCTTCCAGGCGCTGGCGGTGCTGATCGTGGTCGTGATCCTGTTCGCGGCGGGCCGTACCTGACGCTGTCCGCGCGCTGATCCCCCGATGGTCAAGCTCACCAAGATCTACACCCGCACCGGCGACACCGGCACCACCGGGCTGGTCGACGGATCGCGCGTCGCGAAGTCCGATCCGCGCATCGCCGCGATCGGCGACGTGGACGAGGCCAACAGCGTGTTAGGCGTGGCGCTGATCGACGTCCTGGCCGGGCCGGTGCGCGATGAGCTGGCTCGCATCCAGAACGACCTGTTCGACCTGGGGGCCGACCTTGCGACGCCCGGTGGCATCGACGGCGCTTTGCGTATCGTGCCGACGCAGGTCGAGCGGCTGGAGCAGGCGATCGATGCACTGAACGCCGACCTGTCTCCGCTGACCAGCTTCATCCTGCCCGGTGGCGATGCCGGTGCGGCCGGATTGCATTTGGCGCGTGCCGTGGTCCGGCGCGCCGAACGCTCGGTCACCGCAATGCCGGACGTGAGCCACGTAGCTGCAACCTATATCAATAGACTGTCGGATTACCTGTTCGTAGCCGCGCGGGCGCTGAACCAAAGCGGCGCAGGCGACGTTCTGTGGGTTCCGGGGGGAACGCGCTGAGCTTAAGGTCCGCGCAACATTGGCGAAAGGCGCGGGCATGACGATAGCGGCGGTAGCGGACGCACGGTCACCCCTTGGCGAGCGACTGAAGGCGGTCCGGGCATTGAGTCTGGCGCTGGCAGGGCCGCTGTCGGATGCCGATGCGACGGTGCAGTCGATGCCGGACGCGTCGCCGACCAAATGGCATCTGGCGCATACCACGTGGTTCTTCGAGACGTTCGTGCTCCGCGATCACGTGCCCGGATACCGGCTGCACGATCCGCGCTGGCCGTTCCTGTTCAACAGCTATTACGAGGCCGAGGGTCGTCGCCATGCGCGTGACCGTCGCGGCATGCTGACGCGTCCGTCGCTGGACGAGGTGCGGGCGTACCGCGCACACGTCGACGCGGCGCTGGTCGCGGCGCTGCCGACATTGGCGGACGCGGCGCTGGAACTGGTCGAACTCGGCTGTCACCACGAGGAACAGCATCAGGAACTGCTCGTCACCGATATCCTGCATGGCTTTTCCGAAAACCCGCTGGAGCCTGCATTGTGGCCGGCGGCGCGCAAGGTGCCGGTGGCGATGCCGGGGCCGATCGCATGGGTGGAGGGACGGACCGGCATCGTCCAGATCGGTCATGCCGGCGATGGTTTCGCGTTCGATTGCGAAGGGCCGCGTCACGATGCGTTGCTGACCCCGCACGCGCTCGCCGACCGGACGGTCACCAATGGCGAGTGGCAGGCGTTCATCGCCGATGGCGGCTACCGCGAGGCGCGCTGGTGGCTGGCGGACGGCTGGGCGTGGGTGAAGGCGGAGGCGATCGTCGCGCCGTTATACTGGGAGGAGCAGGACGGCGTCTGGACGCGCTTCGGCCTAGACGGTCGGCGCGCGATCGATCCGGCCGCGCCCGTCACGCATGTCAGCTTCTTCGAGGCGGACGCCTATGCCGCCTGGGCCGGTGCGCGCCTGCCGACCGAGTTCGAATGGGAAGCGGCGGCGGCCGGACTTGACCCCGCCGGTGGCAACCAGATGGCCGATGCGGGTCCGGTCGAGCCACGACCGGGCGGCGGGCTGTTCGGAGATGTCTGGGAATGGACCGGCAGCGCGTACCGCCCCTATCCCGGCTTCAAGCCGGTCGAGGGTGCGGTCGGCGAATACAACGGCAAGTTCATGAGCGGGCAGTTCGTGCTGCGAGGCGGATCGTGCGCGACGCCGCGTGGTCACGCGCGGGCCAGCTACCGCAACTTCTTCTACCCGCATCAACGGTGGCAGTTCACCGGCGTGCGGCTCGCCAGGGATCTCTGACATGCTCAAGCAGGACGACGCGGACGGCACGCGCAGCTTCGCCGATCCGGCCTTCCGCGCCGACGTGCTGGCGGGACTGGAGCGCCGACCGCGCGCGATCCCGGCGCGCTGGTTCTACGATCGTCGCGGGTCGGAACTGTTCGAACACATCACCGATCTGCCGGAATATTACCCCACGCGAACCGAAGTCGCGATCCTGTCGCGGATCGGCGACGATGTGCGTGCGCGGATCGGCGAGGGACGTGCGGTGGTCGAGTTCGGCTCCGGCTCCTCGACCAAGACTCCGCTGCTGCTGGAGGCGATCGCGCCGTCCGCCTATGTCCCGATCGATATCTCGGGAGATTTCCTGCGCGCGTCGTCGAAGGTGCTGGCGGCACGCTTCCCCAACCTGCTGGTGCTGCCGTTCGAGGCGGATTTCATGCGGCCACTGACGCTGCCGCGGACGATCGCAGACGCACCGAAGCTGGGGTTCTTCCCGGGCAGCACGATCGGCAACATGACGCCGGCGATGGCGACCGACCTATTGCGCGCCATGAAGGCGTCGCTGGGCGAGGGCGCGATGCTGCTGATCGGGATGGACCGGATCAAGGATGCGGACGTGCTCGTTCCCGCCTATGACGATGCGGCGGGGGTGACGGCGGCGTTCAACATGAACCTGCTGGAGCGGATCAACCGCGAACTCGACGGGACGGTGCCGATCGACGCGTTTCGGCACGAGGCGCGGTGGAACGACGATCGCGCACGGGTCGAGATGCACTTGACCGCCACGCGCGACGCGACGTTCGACGTCGACAAGCGGCCGTTCGCGATCGCGGCGGGCGAGTCGATCCACACCGAGAACAGCCACAAATACGGTGCACGCGATGCCCGCATCCTGTTGCGCGCGGGTGGATGGACGCCGGTAGCGGAGTGGACCGATCCGGACGGGCTGTTCGCGGTGTACCTGGCGGAGGCGCAGGCGGAACGCGTCGCGCCCTAGTCGGGCTGTTGCCGCACCACCTGCGCGCGCCAGGTGGTGATGTAATGGGGATTGCCGCGGCACTCGCCCATTTCCGATTGTTCGGACAGGCGGAAGCGGGTGCCGTCCCAGACCAATGTCTGCATGACCCCGCAGTCGCCAAGGCCGCGACCCTTGGCGTAGCTGGTGAGTTCGCCGTTTTTCCACGCGCCGTTGACGACGGAGGTCGTCGCGTCCTCGGCGGCGGCGGGGGTGGGACCGAAGCCGGTGGGGACATCGGCCTTGGCGACCTCGACAGCATCGCCGCGGATCACGAACAAGGCCGACGACAGGTTATACGCCCCCGACGAGCAGGGCAGCATCACCAGCGTCGTGCCGCCGCCGAGCGCGTGCACCTCCGGCGGCATCTTGGCGGCGAAACTGTCGTCGCCGCAGGCCGCCAGCCGCTTCATGTCGGCAAGTTGCTTCGGCGTCGGCTTCGACGTGCTACCGGTCGCGACCACGGCGCGGATGACGGGAGCTGCGCGGCGATCCGGGACCGTCACTGCGGGCCTGTCGCCCTTCGCGACCAGCGCGGTTACCGTGCCGGCGCGACCCTGTTGCGCGTCGATCCAGCGCATGGCGGCGGACGCGCCCTTCAGCGACAGGGTGGCGCGGCGTTTGTCGCCGGCCTCCAGCACCGCGAGCGTCGTGCCGTTCGCCATCGCTGCGCCGGTCGCGGCAGCGGCCGAGCCGTTCAGCGCCGGCAGCGGCATGCGGCGACTGTCGATCGTCACTGCTACGGGGCGGACGGGCTTTTCGTCGCCCGCGACGTCGAAGGACAGATCGATCGCGCCGTCCGGTCCCGGCTGCCGCAAGACGGCCATCGTCACCGGCGGGAACGGGTAGGCTCCATCCTCCGGCCCCAGCGAGGCCATCTGGCACAGGGCGGTATTGTCGCACGCGACGATCCAGTCGCCGAACGTCTTCTGTTCGCCCGGCTTCACCGGTGTCGGGGCGGCGTCCGCCACTGGTGTCGGTGTCGGTGCCGCCTGTGGTGAGGCGGCGGCGGCGTTGAGAGTCGGGCTGGGCGCGGACTCCGGCGCGTCGGAGACGGTGCACGCCCCCAGCAGGACGGAGCCGAAGACGAGCGCCGTAGCGGCGGGCAAAGCGATACGCATGCAGGGACAAACCCCGATGCTGGCGAGCGCGTTCCGCAGCCGCTATGCGCGCGGACATAGAGGAGAGAGCAGCATGCGGACTATCGGCGTGATCGGGGCGGGGCAAATGGGCGCAGGCATCGCGCAAGTGTCTGCCCAGGCAGGATTCAAAGTCCTGCTGGCCGACGTGTCGCAGGCACAGGCGGACAAGGGCAAGGCGGGGATCGCCAAGCAGCTCGACCGGGCGGTGACGAAGGAGAAGATCACCGGCGACGCGCGGGACGCTGCGCTGATGCTGATCGAACCGGTCGAGTCGGTGGCGGCGATGGGCGATTGCGAACTGGTCATCGAAGCGGCGACGGAGCGCGAGGCGATCAAGCGCCAGATCTTCGCCGATGTCAGCAAGGTGCTCCGCGCCGATGCGGTGCTGGCGTCGAACACCTCGTCGATCCCGATCACCCGGCTGGCGCAGGCTGCGCCCGACGCGGCGCGCTTCGTCGGCGTGCATTTCTTCAACCCGGTGCCGGTGATGGGCCTGATCGAACTGATCCGCGGCCTCGCCACGTCGGACGACACGGTGGCGGCGGTGGAGCGCTACGCGCAGGCCCTGGGCAAGCGTGTCGTGCGCGCCAACGATGCACCGGGGTTCATCGTCAACCGCGTGCTGATGCCGATGCTGAACGAGGCATGCTTCGCGCTGGGCGAGGGCGTCGCGACGATCCCGGATATCGATGCCGCCTGCCAGTTGGGCCTTAATCATCCGATGGGGCCGCTGACGCTGGCGGATTTCATCGGTCTGGATACGTGTCTGGAGATCACGCGCGTGTTGTTCGAGGGGACGGGCGATCCCAAGTTCCGGCCCGCGCCGCTGCTGGTGAAATATGTCGAGGCGGGTTGGTATGGGAAGAAGACCGGGCGCGGCTTCTATGACTATTCGGGCGAGACGCCGGTGCCGACGCGCTGATCTTGCGCGCGGGTAACGCACGTTGCCCGTACGCAAAGTTGCTTTGCATCAATAACCATGAGCCGTCCGTATCTCCTCCGCGTCGCTGGACGGCGCGGAGGAGAGCAGCATGAACCGGAATATCCTGAACGCAGTGGCCGTGGTCGCGATGGTCGCGGGCGGCGGAGCGGTCTACGCGCAGAAGAATCCCAAGGTCGGCGGTGCCGCGATGTACCCGACCAAAACCATCGTCGAGAATGCTGCGGCATCGAAGGACCACACGACGCTGGTCGCGGCGGTGAAGGCGGCCGATCTGGTCGGCACGCTGTCCGGCCCCGGACCGTTCACCGTCTTCGCGCCGACCAATGCGGCGTTCGCGAAGCTGCCGGCCGGGACCGTCGACACGCTGGTGAAGCCGGAGAACAAGGCGACGCTGACCGGCATCCTGACCTATCACGTCGTTCCCGGCCGGATCACGGCGAAGGAGATCGCAGCAAAGGCGAAGGCGAACGGCGGCACCGCGACCTACACGACCGTGCAGGGTGAGCCGCTGACGTTCCACAAGGCGGGTGCCGGCTGGGGCATCATGGACGCCAAGGGCAATATGGGCCGGATCACGATCGCCGACGTGTATCAGTCGAACGGCGTCATTCACGTCATCGATACGGTGATGATGCCGTAACAAACGGGGCCTTGGTGGTTCTCCGGCTGGTGCCGAAGAACCACCGAGGGCCGCGGGAGTCTTCGTCCCGTCGCTGAAGCGTCATGGGCGCGTCATCGCCATCCTGTCTGGCCGAACGGTTAACAGGAGTGAACCATGATGCGCCGTATCGCTACGTTACTGATTGCCGTTGCCATTCCGGCCCTGCCGGCCCACGCCGCCAGCTTCGTCTCCAGCCTGTCGATCGCCAATGGCACCGACCTGTCGGGCTTTGCGGGCATCGGTAACAACCGACTGGGCGGGTTCGGGTCGGACCTCGTCTACAACGCCACCGACGGACTATTCTATGGCATCACCGATCGCGGGCCGGGCGGTGGCGTGCTGTCCTATGCACCGCGCATGCAGGCATTTTCGCTCGACATCGATTCGACCGGCGCGATCGGCGGGTTCACGTTGCAGCGGACGACGGTGTTTACCGACATGACCGGTCAGGCGTTCAATGGCTTGAACCCGCGCCTGCTGAACGGGAATAGCGCGACGCTTGGTCGCTCGTTCGATTCCGAGGGGCTGGCGCGGCTGGCGAACGGCAACTTCCTCGTATCCGACGAATATGGTCCGTCCTTGTACGAGTTCGACGCGAATGGCCGGATGATCCGCAGCTTTACGACACCGGCCAACCTGCTGCCGAAAGAGGCGAACGGAACGCCGAACTATGTCGATGGTCGCCCGACGATCACCAGCGGTCGTCAGGACAATCGCGGGTTCGAGGGGCTGACGGTGACGCCGGACGGCAAGACCGCCTATGCGATCCTCCAGGACCCGCTGGTCGAGGAAGGCCGCGCCAACAACGGCACCGCCGACGGTCGCTTCAGCGGCAACGTCCGCATCGTCGCGTTCGATGTCGCGACCGGCCAGTCGACCGGTCAGTTCATTTATCAGCTCGAGGATCGTGCCGACATCAACGCGCGCGTGACGGACACGTTCGGGGCGAACAATCAGGGCCGGTCGATCGGCGTGTCGGCGATCCAATCGCTCGGCAATGGCAAGTTCCTGGTGCTGGAGCGGGACAACCGCGGCCTGAGCGTCGACGATACGGCGTCGACCGAAGTCGCGTCCAAGCGAATCTACCAGATCGACCTGACGGGTGCGACGAACGTGGCCAACATCAGCCTGGCGGGCACCAACACGCTGCCGGCGAACGTAATCGCGGCGAAGAAGGATGCCACGCCGTTCATCGACATCGCCGCCGCGCTGAAGGCGCGTGGATTGCAGGTGCCCGAGAAGATCGAGGGCTTCACCTTCGGACCGCGCACTGCGGATGGCGGCATCACGCTGATCGTCGCAACCGACAACGACTTCTCCGTCACGCAGAACGGCAGCGGCACGCAGTTCGACGTGTGCGTCAATGCGACCAACACGGTGCGGTCGCAGGTGGCGCTGGGCGGCGCATGCCCGACCGGCCAGTCGCTGATCCCCAATCTCGTCTACAGCTTCAAACTGTCGCGCGCCGAGTATCTGTCGCTGACCGGCGCGGTGCCGGAGCCGGCGACGTGGGCGATGATGATCGCGGGCTTCGGTCTGGTCGGCGGGGCGATGCGGCGCCGGCGGACGGCAGTGCTTTTCGCCTGAAGCATAAAGGGGGAGGGCTATGGCCCCTCCCCCCGGTTTCAGCCGATCAGCAGGCCGGCAAGCGCGGCGGACATCAGGTTCGCGAGGCTGCCGGCGACCAGCGCTCGGATGCCCAATTTCGCAATCATCGGCCGCTGATTGGGGGCGAGGCTGCCCGTCACCGCCATCTGGATCGCGATCGACGAGAAATTCGCGAAGCCGCACAGCGCGAAGGTGACGATCGCGACCGTGCGCGGCGACAACGCCGCCGCCTGCTGCCCGAGCGAGATATAGGCGACGAACTCGTTCAGAACTATCTTCTGCCCGAACAGGCCACCCGCGATCCCGGCCTCGCGCCACGGCACGTTGAGCAGGAACAGCACGGGCGAGAAGACGTAGCCGAGCAGCCCCTGGAACGACAGGCCGGTCAGCCCGATGATGTTGCCGAACCCACCGAGCAGCCCGTTGGCGAGCGCCACGAGGGCGACGAACGCCAGCACCATCGCGCCCACCGCCACGGCCAGTTTGACGCCGGTCTGCGCACCCTGCGCGGCGGCCATGATGAGGTTCGCGGGGCGCTCCTCGTCATGCGTGGCGTCGGGTAGCGGCTCGCCCGGCGTTCCTTCGGGCAGCAAAGCGGCGGGGCCGACGCCGCTGATCCGCGCCTCGGCAAGGTGCACGTCGTGCGCGTGGACATCGCCGAGCGGCAGTTCGCCCTGCACCGGGACGCGTGCATCCGGCATGATGATCTTGGCCATCAGGATACCGCCCGGCGCGGCCATGAAGCTGGCGGCGAGCAGATATTCGATCGAGATGCCCATCGAGGCATAGGCCGCCAGGATCGTGCCCGCGACGCCGGCCATGCCGCTGGTCATGACGGTGAACAATTGCGGCGGGGTAAGGCCGGCGAGATAGGGGCGGATGACCAGCGGCGATTCCGACTGGCCGACGAAAATGTTCGCCGCCGCGCAGAGCGACTCGACCTTCGACACGCCGATCACCTTTTCGATGCCGCCGCCGATCCAGCGCACGACCAGCTGCATGACGCCGAGATAATAGAGGATCGACACGAGGCTGGCGAAGAAGATGATGACGGGCAGCGCCGCGATCGCGAAGCTGTTGCCGCCGATCGCCGGCGTCGCGAGGGGGCCGAACAGGAAGTCGGTTCCCGCCTTCGCGTAGCTCAACAAGTCCGCGACGCCGCCTGACAGGAAGGCGAGCACCGACCGGCCCCAGGGAGCATACAGCACCAGCACCGCGATCCCGACCTGAAGCGCGAAGGCCGCACCGACGACGCGCAGCCGGATCGCGCGCCGGTCGCTGGACAGGAGGACGGCGATACCGAGGATGACGACTATGCCGGCGATACCGATCAGGAAGCGGCTCACGAACGGCCCGCCCGGCCGGAAAACGCGCGATTGGTCCCAAACGTCACGGCAAACAGCCCCTTCTTGAGACGTTTCGCACGCCCCGAACCTCGATATTGCCGCACGTTATGGCAATAATCGCGGGCGTAGGACAGCCCCGTGGTGGCGGGCAGCCGGCAATGCAGGAACAGGGAGCGCGCAAAAGCATGAACGGCGATGCCATGGCCGAGATTGTGCCCGTCGACGGTGGACGCTAGCACTCCGGCGATGGATACCGCACTCCGCATCCCCCGCTCGCTGTTCGCTTTTTCGATCTTCTACGGCGGGATGGTGTGCATCGCCGGCGTGCTCGGCAATAAGCAGGTGGCGCTCGGGCCGCTCGCGGTCGAGGCGGGGATCTTCGCCTTCCTGCTGCTGGTTGTGACGTCGTCGGCGGTCGCGGAACTGCACGGGCGCGACATCGCTAACCGGCTGGTGCGGATCGGCTTCGTGCCCTTGGTCGTGTCGATCCTGCTGGCGGTCGTGGTGCTGGCGGTGCCGGCGAGCCCGCAGATGGAGCCGGCCAGGCGTGACGCGTTCGCGCTGATGATGGGCGGCACGCCGCGCATCTGGGTGGGCGGGATCGTCGCCTACGGTATCTCGCAGACGCTGAACGTCACGATCTTTTCGTGGCTGAAGGGGCGGGAGGGATCGACGCTGCTGTGGCTGCGTGCCGGGATCGCCAGTATCCTGAGCCAGATCGTCGACACGCTGCTGTTCGTGTCCATCGCGTTCCTCGGCGTGTTTCCGATCGGCGAGCTGCTGGCGGGTCAGATGCTGGCGAAGGTGGTGCTGTCGGCGGTGTTGGTGCCGCCGGCGATCTACCTGTTCGTTGGATTGGGGCGGCGGCTGGACCGGTAGCGGCGGCGACCTCTCCGGGATGGCCGATCGACGCGGAATCGGCGGTGTGGCGGCTTGTCGCACTGCACGCCTCATATGTCGCCCCTCGAATACCGACATCCGCTTTCGTCTCCTCGTCGCGATCGTTAAGGGCGCAGCATGACCGACCATTCACCCGACGCCGCCCTGCTCGCCAAGGCGGAGACGCTGACCGAGGCGTTGCCGTATCTTCAGCGTTACGCCGGCCAGACCTTCGTCGTGAAATATGGCGGCCACGCGATGGGCGATCCGGAGTTGCAACGCGACTTCGCGGAGGACGTGGTTCTGCTGAAGGCGGTCGGGATCAATCCGGTCGTCGTCCACGGCGGCGGTCCGCAGATTGGCGCGATGCTGAAGCGGCTGGGCGTCGAGTCGCAGTTCGTGAACGGACTGCGCGTGACCGACGCGGAGACCGCGAAGATCGCCGAGATGGTTCTCGCGGGATCGATCAACAAGGATATCGTCGGCTGGATCGGACAGGCGGGCGGACGCGCGGTCGGCATCTCCGGCAAGGATGCCGGGCTGGTGCTGGCGGAGAAGGTCGGCCTGCGCGATCCCGATCCGTTGCAGGGGATCGAGCGGCATGTCGATCTGGGCTTTGTCGGCGAGCCGATTGCGGTCGACCGGCGTATCCTCGACACGCTGTCGCACGCGGGCATCATCCCGGTCGTCGCGCCGGTCGGCGTTGGCGCGGACGGGACGACGTACAACATCAACGCCGATACGATGGCCGGCGCGATCGCAGCGGCGATGGGGGCGTCGCGGTTCTTTCTGCTGACCGATGTCGCCGGGGTGCTCGACAAGCAGGGCGAGTTGCTGACCTCGCTCGACCCGGTCGCGGTGGAGCAACTGCGCGCCGATGGGACGATCACCGGTGGCATGATCCCCAAGATCGAGACGTGCGTGGCGGCGGTGCAGTCCGGCGTCGACGCTGCAGTCATCCTCGACGGCCGCATCCCTCACGCGATGCTGCTGGAGATCTTCACGCGGCAGGGTGCGGGCACGTTGGTGAGCGCGAAGGCGGCGCGATAGCCGACGCTATCGGCCGCCCCTTCACTCCCGCACGCTAGCCGCGAGCGGCTTTGACGGCCTTGATGAAGCTCCACACCTCCGGCGAGAAGGGTGGCTGGCGGTCACCCCGCCATTCCGGCATCGCATCGTAGAGTTTCGTTGCGCCCTTCATCATCTCTGGCGTCGCGACGGCCGTGAACGGCGCGAGCAGCGCCTGCCACGCATCGTAGAGTTCGCCGGCCTGCGGCGAGGCGGGGTCGAGCGGGAGGGCGGCGGCGATGCGGGTACCCAGCGCCTGCCACTGGTCGGCATAGCCCTGCTGGTCGAAGCCGGTCGGCATGCGATCGGCCCAGCGGGCCTGTTCTTCGGGCGTGTAGTAGCGGTCGACGACCTGTTTCCAGTCGGCGTGCGTCATGATCCTGTCTCCTTGTGAAATCAGCAAGCAGAGGGTCGCGGCATCGAGCGGCTCGCCGCGGTCGAGGCGGGACTGGGCGGCGATCAACACCGTGCGGGCGGCGGCGAGATCATCGATCCGCCGGTCGAGCGCTGCGAGTTGTGCGGCGACGATCCCGGCGATCGGGAGCGGACGGTCGGCGAGCACCGCGCCGATCTGGGACAGCGTGAACCCCGCCGCCTTCAGCGCAACGATGCGGCCGAGGCGTTCCAGCTCCGCGGCTCCGAAGATGCGGCGACCGGCGGCGGTGCGCAGCGGGCGGACCAGTCCGCGCGCCTCGTAGAAGCGCAGCGCGCGGGCGCTCAGCCCGGTGCGGCGGACCACGTCGGCGATGTCGAGTGGCGCGATGTCGGGTGGCGTGTGCATGATTCGCCGGGTAGCGGATGACGCTGCGTCAGCTTCAAGCGGTTTTTGCATGGCATCGGGTGTTCGCGCCGCCCGGGACACCCTATAGATGCTGGCGACACCCGTTTCGGAGAGTTCCCGCCTTGATCGCCATCCTCCAGATCGTCCAGCTGCTCCTCAACGTCCTGTGGTGGATCATCGTCGTGCAGGCGATCCTGTCGTGGCTGATCGCGTTCAACGTCATCAACACGTACAGCGACTTCGTGCGGACGGTGTGGAATGCGCTGCAGCGGATCACCGAGCCGCTCTATCGGCCTATCCGGCGCATCCTGCCCGATTTCGGCGCACTCGACCTGTCGCCGATGGTCGTGCTGCTGATCGTGTACATCCTGTCCAACATCGTGCTGCCGAACATCATGATGAACTACATGGCGGCCACGACCGCGGTCTGAACCTCGCACCGGTCGGCATTCGCTACGCTGGCGAAAACGACGCCGGGGCTTTATGGGACGGCCATGACGGCTCCTATTTCTTCCGCCACGATCATCGACGGCAAGGCGCACGCCGCCGCCCTGCGCCAGCGCGTCGCGGAGGGTGTCGCGACCTTCACCGCCGCGACCGGACGCCAGCCGGGACTGGCGGTGGTGCTGGTGGGCGAGGACCCTGCGTCTGCGGTCTATGTCCGCTCCAAGGGCAAGGCGACGGCCGCCGCGGGCATGAACAGCATCGAGCATCGCCTGCCGGTCGACATCGACCAGACCGGGCTGCTGGAACTGGTCGCCGAACTCAATGCCGATGACGGCGTCGACGGCATCCTGGTGCAATTGCCGCTGCCGTCGCACATCGACAGCCATGCGGTGATCGCCGCGATCGATCCGGCGAAGGATGTCGACGGTTTTCATCCCGTCAATGCGGGGCGGCTGGCGACCGGATTGCCGGCACTGGTGCCATGTACGCCGCTGGGCTGCATCATGATGCTGAAGGCGGTGCACGGCCATCTCGCCGGGCTGGACGCCGTAGTGGTGGGACGGTCGAACATCGTTGGCAAGCCGATGGCGCAGCTGCTGCTAGCTGAGAGCTGCACGGTCACGATCGCGCACAGCCGCACGCGCGACCTGTTCGCGGCGGTGCGGCGGGCGGACATCGTCGTCGCGGCGGTCGGGATTCCGAGGATGATCGAGGGCGGCTGGATCAAGCCAGGCGCGACGGTGATCGACGTGGGCATCAACCGCACCGACGACGGGCTGGTCGGCGACGTCGACTTCGACAGCGCGGTGCAGGTCGCAGGGGCGATCACGCCGGTGCCGGGCGGCGTCGGGCCGATGACGATCGCCTGCCTGTTGCGCAACACGCTGGTCGCGGCCAGCCGCCGCGCTGGCGTCGCCGAGCCGGAGTTGTGAGCACGTCCGGCCTGCTCGAGCTGTTCGTCTCGTCGCTGATCACGTTCTTCGTCGTCATCGATCCGCCCGGCTGCGCGCCGATCTATGCCGGCCTGTCGGCGGGCGCGACGCCGATCCACCGGCGTACGATGGCGGTGCGCGCGGTCGGTGTCGCGGCCGCGATCCTCGTCGTGTTCGCGCTGTTCGGCGAGGCGCTGCTGCGCGGGCTGGGGATCAGCCTGGCCAGTTTCCGCATCGCGGGCGGAATCATGCTGTTCCTCATCGCGCTGGAGATGGTGTTCGAAAAGCGGACGCAGCGGCGCGAAGACCGTGCCGCCAACATCTCCTCCGACGAAGCGGAGGACGTGTCGATCTTCCCGATGGCGATGCCGATGATCGCCGGACCGGGATCGATCGCATCCGTCATGCTGCTGATGAGCCGCAACGACGGGCTGGAACGCTCGGCGGTGGTGATGGCTGCCCTGGCGTCGATCCTGCTGCTGACGCTGGTAAGCTTGCTGGCGGCGGGGCCTTTGATGCGGATGCTGGGTGCGAAGATCGAGGCCGTGATCACGCGCCTGCTCGGCGTGTTGCTGGCGGCGCTGGCGGTTCAGTTCGTGATGGACGGGCTGGCGGTCACGCTGCGTTGACGGCGGGCTCGGTCCCCGGCGGGGCGTAGCCAAAGCCGGTCAGCTGTTCGAGCGCGTCGTTCAACCCGATGCCGACGCGGTGCAGCCCAAGCGAATCGGCGAGCGACAGCGACTCGGCAATCATCGCTGCAAGCTGCCTGTGCTGATCGGTGGGGCTGAACGTCTGCATCGGAAAGCGTATACGGAGAAGTCGATGGTTAAGGGCGTCCCGAGGATGAAACGGATCGTTTCCTAGTCGATCCGGTACAGCCGGTAGGGCGACCCGCGCACCAACGGCACGGGCGTCAGCCAGTCGAACGTCCGCCCGTTCGCCAGCCGGTCGTAGAAGCCGCCGGGATTGCGCGCGCGATAGATCGTCGCCTCCGCCATGTTCGGACAGACCAGCAGCATCGTCGCACCGTGGCGCTTCATGATCGCACGCGCCTCCATCGGCGAGCGGCCGAAGGCATGCTGCACGTCGAGGATCGCGTCCCCGTTGCGGTGGTACGGGCCGGCGATGGCATCGTGATGCGTGACGACGATCAGGCGCGGGCCGAGATCGACGAACGTGAACAGCGTCGCTTTCGGAATGCGATCGAGCGTCATCAGCCGCGACGTGCGCAGGCACTCCCCCGTCGCGGCATTGACGCGGCGGGTGTATTTGGTCGGCCGGTCGATCGGCAGATACTGGATCGCGAGGCCGGCGAAGAGCCCCGACACGACCAGAAAGCCGATCACGGTGCCGAACACGCGCACCGGCATCAGGCGGTGGTTGAACAACCACGGCAGCAACAGCCACGCGAGCGCCACCGCACCCGGGATCGCCAGCAACTGCGCGGCGGGGCCGGCCCGTGCCTGCCAGAACAGCATCGCCACCGCGAACGCGCTGAACAGCGCGACCGCGGCCCAGCCGACCGCCTGCGGGCCGCGGCGGGCGCGCCACGCGGCGACGAACGCGCCGATCAGGCCGACCACGGGCAAGGCGACGATCGGGAAGGCGACGCGGAACGGGTGTTTGTAGATCGGCTTCGCCTCGCGGACATTGTCCAGCCAGTTGCGCGCCAGTTCGGGCGAGACGCCCTCTGGACGGCCGAGGCATTGCGGGAAGAAATGCACGAAACCTGCGGCGATCACCGCGCCGGCGGTCAGTGCCAGTCCGAGCCGGATACCCGCCGAACGCGGCGACACCAGCGCGAGCAGCAGCAGCAGCGCGCCCGCCGCGACGACGACGCTGAGCCAGACCGGCGTCAATGCGTCGCAGCGCATCGCGTAATTGGCGTTCGAGGCGAACAGCGCGAAGCCGATCCCGCCGCCGCCGCCCAGCGTCAGCGCGTAGACGGCCAGCCGCCGCGCCTCTCGCGCGTCCCATACCCAGCGCAGCGCGATGATCGCGCCGGCCATCGCCGCATAGGGCAGCAATTCCAGCCCGATCGCGAGCGACATCGCGCTGGCGAGGCCGACGAGCGCACCGCCGCGGGCCCCGCGATGATCGCCGAGGCCGGCGACGGTCACCGCGAGGCAGGCGAGCTGCCAGCCGTGGTGATCGATGCGTTCGGGCATGAACATCAGCATCGTCGCGGTCGCGCCGGTGACGAGGATGACGAGCGCCAGCGTCCACGCCATCGGCGCGACGAGACGGCGGACCATCGCCGACAGGGCGACGAACACGATCGACAGCGGCAGCAGCGGCGCGATGCCGCAAGCCAGCCGTTCGGCCCACGCGTTGCTGGTGAACTGGCGGAAGAACAGGATCAGGCCGGCGATCGGCAGGTCGACGATGCGGCTCCAGTGGATGTCGAAGCCGGCGGGCGGGTTCAGCCGGTACTGGCGAAGGTCGGACCAGTCCTGCCCCGCGAGCCACGCGCGCACCTGTGCAAGGCGCATATTGTCGTCGGTATCGCCCAGCGACAGCCAATGGATGCTGGTCCAGCGATGGAACACATACCATGCGGCGACGACCGCCCATGCCAGCAGCGCGAAGCCGAGCCAGCGCCGTTCGAGGTCCCGGACCAGCGGGCCGGATACGGGGAGGATGCCGGATTGCGGCCGCACCTGCCGGGACCGATCTTCATTGGCGATCAAGACGCTGCTTCCCCGAACCCTGTCCGCCCCCCGCGGTGTGGCCTGTCGCTCTAGGGAGTGTCCGGGCCGGGAGCAACGGGCGGCGGCGAGGTGTCGACGTGCGGCTGCGGGGCCGCGATGTTGCTTCTATCAGGCGGAATGCCCGTGATCGGCTATGTCCCGAAGCGCTCCATGGCGCACATTCAGGCTGCCGATCCGGGCTCCCGATCATGGTCGTCCGCTAAGTGCAACCTTTCCCATTTCTCCGTCCCCAATCGGCCATTTCGGGAAAGAGCAATCGGGAACAGATTTTTAGAAAACGAGGTGATCTCGATGGCTCTCGGAGCAATTGCTCGGGCCACTGTCCCGCCATTCCTGCGTTTTTGGGAAGCAGCGGCTTGCGGGAATAGCAGTCGCCATTAACCTGCATCCATCGCACCCCGGATGATTCTCAACCGCGGGTTGCGCCTTCAGAATTGGAGATCGGATTTGTCGCGCTTCCGGTTTGTCGGGCCGTCGCTCCTCGCACTTGGCCTCGCTGGAGCGGCCTGCGGCCAAGCCAGCAAGAACGACAGTTCGCCAGACAGGATTGAAGTTCCGAAGGTGGAACGAAAGGGCGTGTGGCAACCGACCGCTGGCGGCACGCAGGTGCCGTTATGGCCTGCGAACGTCGCTCTTGCGAAGCCGGACACCGGCGTTGAGGCCGAAGCAACGGGCAACGGCTCACCGCTTGTTGGTGGCAGGAAGTGGCACTGGGCGAGCTACGTCACCCGGCCGACCATGACCATCTACAAGCCAAACGGCCGTAATACCGGCGCGACGATGATGGTTCTGCCAGGCGGCGGCTTCTACGCGGTCGCGACCGACTTGGAAGGCACCGAGATCTGCGATTGGGTAGTCGAGCAGGGCATGACCTGCGTCATGCTGAAATACCGGACGCCGCAGGTATGGCCACAGGAAAACGGAAAGCAGCAGCGGCCTAAGGTGCTGTTGGGACTGGAAGACGCTCAGCGCGCAATGGGGCTACTGCGACAGCAGGCATCGACCCATGGGATCGATCCGCACAAGATCGGCGTGATTGGTTTCTCCGCAGGTGCTTATCTGGTAGCAAACATTAGTAACACCGAAGAGCGTACCTACCCGCTTGCTGATGCAGCAGATCGGCAATCTCCCCGACCCGACTTTGCGATTGTCGCCTATACGGCGCGTATGCTGGACAACAGCAAGAGCAGGAACAATCTCGAACTTAAGCCTTGGGTGAAGATCAGCCCCAAGGCACCCCCCACATTCATCATCCACGCAATGAACGATCCCGTCGACGATATCCGGGAGCCGATGGCTTACGCGCTGGCATTGAACGATGCTGGCGTGCCGGTTGATATGCGCCTGTACGCCAAGGGTGGTCATGCTTTCGGAATGCGGCCGACCGCTGATCCCATCACAAGGGAGTGGCCCGGCCAAGTCAAGCAGTGGCTGCAAAATATCGGCGTGCTGTAGGGCTGCTACCGATCACGACGGCGAGATAATGCTTCTCGTCAAACCAGAGTTTTCCCATTTCACCATCGATTCCGAGAACGCTCATGCCTTCTCGCCCGCCGTTCCTTTGCGAGAAAGACGCCTCGCGCCACGCATCGCGATTTTTTTGATGATTCACTATAGAAGCGCCATCTGGGAATTCCGGCAGGAGCGATATCAAAGACATGGTAGATATCGCGCTGGCAACGTTCCTGTTGATCGGCATCCCTATGCTGGTAGTGTGGCGGGAACGATCCGGTATTCGTCGCTCTCGTATCGCGCGTTATCGTTCCGCAATTTTGATGATCTCAGGCTGTCTGAGCATTTTGGCCTTACGATGGGCTTTCGCGAGAAGAAGTGCATCCTTATTAGGATTAGGACTTCCACCCACAAAGCTGGGATGGATTTGCCTGCTTGGCGCGGCGTTGCTTCTGGCAGTTCTAGCTGTAGCCGCCCGGCGCAAAGAGAACGTGAGCGCGGAAGACGCTGACGATCCGTTTCCGCAAACCACAGTCGAACGTGCCGCCTATATCCTGTTCGCATTTGCAGCGGGGTCGGGTTGGGAAATCCTATATAGGGGGTTCTTGCTGTGGTTCCTGACACCGTTAGTGGGAATCATTGCGGCCGTAGGAGTGGCAGCGCTTGCCTACGGCGTCGCACATGGTGTGAAAGATCGCCGGATGATGATGGCGAGCATCGCATCTGCTCTTGTCTTCACCACCGCTTTTTCGGTGACGCACGAACTTTGGTGGCTAATGCTCATCCACACAGGGTTGCCGCTGATCGCTTTGACAACGTCCCCGCGAGTGACGACTATAAACCCGTAAGTTCGACTTCCCGATTTACCATCCTTGTGAGAAAGCCCGCGCCGTCTCCCTCCCCTTCGTTTTCGGGAAGGCAGGTGACAGCCTGAAGCGGCCAATTGCGGCCGTTCGCCACAGCGAGCAGAGTGGGCGCATGGGCAGCAAACGAGAACTGACTACCGGCGAGCGGCGGCAAACTGGCTGCGGCTGTGCCATACTCGTAGCCTTGGCCGCTTTTGCCGCCCTTGGAACCGTGGAAGGGGCGATGTGTGAAACGACCACATTTGCGCGATCAATCTCGCCGAGCGGCTTTACAGAGGCTCGCGTCCAGATGACCGACTGTGGCGCGGTAAGTGGCTTTTCCCGCGTTGTCTGGGTTCAACCAAGAGGGCTGCCAAGCGACCGTTGGTTGTCCTGCCGAGCTGTGGCTTTTGATGGGATGCAGCCAATCGCTCTTAGCTGGACTGCTGATAGCCTGAGCGTTGCGAGTGCCGTTTCGAAAACCAGCGTCATCGCGGCAGCAAACGCATGCTACGGCTGGAAGATAGACTTACAACTTCAGCGATGAGTATGCGACGGATGTCCGCTTACCACCAAGCCGGCCATTCCCGAAATTCGATCCGTTGCGAGACGGCGAGCGCCTAGCGGGCGCGATTAAACCTTAGTTGCCGGGCGACATCCTTGCGGGCCCTACCGTTATGAATTATTATGAACCGCCTAAGGAGTCGAGTTCGACGATGGGTGAATATGCCAGAATGACCGTCGTGGTCCCCGAGCCGATGGCGGAGACGATCCATGCCGCCATCGCGGCGGGTGAATATGCGTCGGCGAGCGAAGTGGTGCGCGATGCGATGCGCCTGTGGAACGAGCGCCGCGCCTTTCGTGCGGAGGAATTGCGGCTGCTGCGCGACGCATGGGACAAGGGCAAGACCAGCGGTATTGCCGGTCCGCTCGACATGAAGGCAATTATCGCAGAGGCCCGAAGCGAAGCTGACGCCGCGCGCTGAGATGACCGCGATCGTCATATCGCGTCGCGCCCGCGAGGATTTCAAACGAATCTGGACCTACATCTCGCTGGATGACGATCGTGCTGCCGACAGGCTGCTGCTGGCGCTGGACGTCAAGATCGAAAGGTTACGGGATTTCCCCGGTATAGGCACGTCGCGCGACGATATCCGGCCAGGCGCCCGCACGCTTGTTCATGGAACCTATCTGATTCTCTACGAGCATGACGCCGACGCCGATCAGGTCGAGATTGTCGCGGTTGTCGAAGGAATGCGCGACCTCGACCGCCTGTTTTGAAGGCGACGTTGCCCAATAGACGGCACGGCTCCCAGCTATAGTCTCGTTTTACCATCCCATTGGGAAAGCCGCGACCGTCTCGCCGCAGCATCCCAGTCGGGAGGGTGCAATCATCATGGGTTCGTGTGCATCGGCTCCATGCTAGTCGAAGGTTATGCGAACAACCGTCAGGCCCGTTCATGTCGCTGCTGTTCAGATGCCGAACCGCCCCGGTGCTGTTGCCGAAAACCTTGGCAGGGCGGCGGAATTAGTCGCTCAAGCAGCCGGCACAGGCGCCGGGTTGGTCCTGCTGCCCGAGCTGATGGCCACCGGATACCGCATCGCGCCCGATATTTGGGAGACTGCCGAGCCGATCGGAGGTCGAGTATCCACATGGCTGTTCGCGATTGCCGAGCGCCACCGCATCCATGTCGGTACAACGATTTTGGAAGCGCAGGGCGCTGATTTCTACAATACCTTCCTGCTTGCCACTCCAGATGGCAAGCTTGCCGGTAGCGTCCGCAAGAGCGACCCGGCTTGGGTGGAAGCCCGCTACTATCGGGGTGAACCCGGTCCGCACATCATCGACACGGCGATCGGGCGGATCGGCATTGGTATCTGCTACGAAAACTACCGTGCCGAACACGTCCGGTCGCTTGCAGCATCCTCGATCGACCTGCTGCTGCAACCGACTGCGGCGGCTACCCCGCCCCCTGACTGGCCCGTTGGCCGGCGAGGCGCGGATGCCTTCAACACAATGTTGGAGACGCTGGCGTAGCGCCATGCCCTCATGCTTGGCGTCCCTGTCGTCATGGCGAACTTATGCGGCGCGTTGGCGTCACCCCTGCCGGGGAGGCTTGGTTCGCTGAACACCACGTTTCCCGACCTATCTTCGATCGTGGACGGGACGGGCAACACGGTAGCAAGGCTCGCGTCCAAGGAGGGCATCATCGACGGGACAGTCATGTTGGGCCATCGCGCTGGCAACGCCATCCCTTTGCCAGAAGGGGCGTGGTCGGTTCCTATGCCCTGGTACGCGCCGGTCTGGCCTATCGTTCAACGCCTCTCCGCACGGGCATATCAGCGGGATCGTTCGCGCAAAGAGTCCGCCTCTCGCCTATCTGGGTCGCAATCGACACTTCCCGATTGACCATCGAATTTCGGGAATGTCTGGGCCTGGTGGAAAGCCGTCAAACGGACGCGATTTCCGCATGATCGACGCCCGCCCGTTTCAGAATGTCCAATGCCCCGCGTGAAACAACCAATCGGAGATCATTCGCCATTCCAAAATCATCAGTCTCAGGTTGGCCGTGCACAACCAGCCAGTAAAATTGGGGCAACTCTCGTTCGCCATATCGATCTACGAACATTCCCGATCGGGTGATCTCGACGTCACCAAACGAAACGCCAGATAGCTCTGCCTTTTCAATCATTTGGCAAGCCGTATCAGTCACAACGAAACACGGCGTGCTTTCGATTATAGCGTCGCCGAGCCATCTGCTAAATTCATAGTTGAGTCGGGTGACGACTAGCTTACCTTTCTCCCAGTGAGTCTTCGAGTTTGGGCCGATGCCGCCTGCGACCTCTGGTTCGATATAAAAGAACATTGGACCTCCAACTGCTCAGATTAGCGATAAGCAATCTGTCAGCAACTGGAGCGCTTTCTGCCGATCCCGCCTTCCCGAAAAGGAACGATGATCGAGACGGCCGGCGCTGTCTCGCTTGGGACCCCTGTGGGAATGCCGGGCCGCCTATCATACGTTTTTGATCACGCTGTCTACCGGCCCCATCCCGGACGAGGGGAGTATGATCGGCCACTTGGAGCTTGGCGCGGGAAGGAGTATATTGCGGGTATGACGAAGCCCCATGCCACATCAACTAGTACGGTCGTTCGCGACACGAAGACAGGCCGGCTTGTCACGGTTCTAGGCGCCGGTGCGCTCAAGGGTTTGACGCTGAAGAAGGGCGTTGACCTGACCAAACCGATCGCCTCGCAAGCATTGAAAGGCGGCAAACCTCGCCGACTGACTGCGGCCAAGTCGTAATCGCTTGGCAGGCGTCCTTCTCGACACGCACACCCTCTATTGGCTTGTAACCGGCAACGATCCCCTCACAGAAGAGTCGTTGGTGGCGATCGGCGATAGCCAAGAGGCCGGTGCGCTTTTGGCGTCGCCGATAACGGCATGGGAACTGGCGGTCGCTTCGCAGAAAAACCGGGTGGCCGATCGTCCGCACCTTGGCGATGATGCGCCGGATCAGTGGTTTCGCGATGCTGTCGCGGTGACGCGAGCGCGGGTCGTGCCGATCCACCAGCGGATTGCCATAGAGGCAGCCAAGGTCGCCGTCGAAACCGGCCACAGAAACCCCGGTGACTGCTTTCTGATTGCGACAGCTCGGGTTCGGAAGGTGCCTTTGATCACGCGCGACGGAACGATCTGCGCAATATCAGCCGATCGGCCCGATTATCTGGCTGTCATCGTCTGCTGATCCACACGATGCCGCGATCGGCCCAGGCCCCTCGCCCGTCTCGATAGACGATCCCAATCGGGAAAAGCTGGGATGCTAGCGTCAGTCGTTCCATGTTGTGATATGGCTAAGCCATGAAAGCATCGTGCCAGTGCGGACAGCTTAAGGCCGAAGTCCCAGGCCCTACGATGGCGGTCGTCGCCTGCCACTGCTTGGCCTGTCAGAAGCGGTCCGGATCACCATTCGGTGAAGCCGCGTACTGGCCGCACGCCGAGGTCTTGATCGAGGGCGAGGCGAAGCAATTTGATCGTCCCACCGACCTCGGTGGAGTGTTTAGCCAGTTCTTCTGTCCGGACTGCGGCACTACTGTATATATGCGCGGGACGAAGAACCCCACCATGCCCGGGGTGCCGATCGGTCTGTTCGACGATGCCCACTCGATGCAGCCTATCCGATCGGTGTGGGAAGAAAGGCGCCACGCGTGGGTAGAGATACCGACGTCCGTTCAGCGTTTTGCGCGAGCTCGGATCGACTAACGGGCTGTTCGCCGTTGCCCTGGTGCCCCGTCTCTATCTCCGTTTCTCGATCCCAATGGGATTGGCTCGACCGTCTCGCTGGCCGTTCCTAATCGGGAGAGCAGCATCCCGGACGACCACGCGAATTCCACCGTTTCCTACGGCGGTCGGCAACGATAGCATTGCCGGATGGATGCTGCTTCACAGGTCATCGCGGTGTTGCGGGCCGATCCGATCCGCTGGCATCTTCTCGGCGTGGTTGGTGCCTTGAACCTGCCTGACGGTTGGATCAGCGCCGGTTTCGTCAGGAACGCTATCTGGGACCATCTTCACGGCCGCTCCCCCGCCGCGCCAGCGGGCGATGTCGATGTAATCTGGTACGATCCGCTCTGCCCCGATGCGGTGGAAGACAGAAAGCGTGAAGCGGCGCTGTGTGCCATAGAGCCGGGGATCGAATGGTCCGTTAAGAACCAAGCGAGAATGCACGATCGCAATAACGATCGGCCGTATTCCTCGGCAACTGACGCGATGCGATACTGGCCCGAGACGGCAACCACCGTAGCCGTTCGCCGCGTCGGCAAAGATGACTGCGAAGTGGCCGCCCCCTTGGGCCTAGGCGACCTGATGCGCCTTGTCCTGCGGCCCACTTCGCGCTTCGCTGGCGAGAAGCGCCACATCTACGAGGAACGAGTGCGATCAAAAGGTTGGCTGAATTCCTGGCCTCTTTTGCGGGAAGAGGCGAATTAGACAGCGTGCGGACGCCGGCATCGGCCCAATGCCGAAATTCCGGATCCAGCATCGTTTAAGGGAAGGGCGGAAAAACAGCTTTCGCCCTAATTCCCTTGAAGTTACTCTAGAACCCTTGAGGGCAGGCACGCTCGTGCGTAGGCGAAATGGTCATACAATCGGAGGGCATCATGGGGGAAGCCAAACGCAAGGCCGATGGTCTGAAGGGATTCCTCTCTAACCTGACCGCGGGCGCGAAGACGACCCACGATCTTACCCAACGCCTGCTTAATGGCCTGATCAAGCCGAAGGGCATGTACGGGGCTTGCTACCGAGTATCGATGCTTCTCAACCGCATCCTTGCGAAAGAATATGGTGTCGCGTCGACCGTCGTGTTGGGCTGGATTAACAATGGCGACGACATCTTCATTTCGCACGCTTGGCTGGAGACTGAGGGCAAGAAGACTGATTTGATGGCCGAGCGGCCAATGTACGAAAAGTCGAACCGTGGTCCGACGATCATCCTCGATCATGTCATCAAGGGCAGCAGCAACATTACCTACAGCTACCACCTCGACAAGACGCCAGCAGCGCTTGCCGTCGACACCAGGATGGCTGCGGACGACCCAGATTACCGGGATATGCTACGCGTCAAAGACGCTGAACACATCAGAATTGCAGCGGCGATCGAGTCGGACAGCGCAAAAGACGCCTTTCGCGACGAATGCGCTCACGGCTCAGGCGACGGCTACATCTATGCTCGCGTTCTGTCGGCGATCGGGAATTGAGGCGCCTTTGCGTCGGGATCCTACAGGCGGCCACTTCTATAATTCTAGGTCTACAATGCGGCTGCGCGATCCGGTCGCGCACTTCCCAGCGCAGCGCGACGGCGACTTGGTAAAGAATGGCGTGTGCGGTCAGTTCATCGCCGACAAGCTGGGCGTCGACGCCTCCACCCTGAGCGAGCATATGCGTGTCGCCCCATGATCTCACTGCGTACGAGCCGGTTTCGTGGATCGACGCCTGCGTGCTACCGCCAGCAGTGCAGCCGTTGCAGCGGTGGCAACAGCGAAATGCACCGTGCCCGCCTCGGCGGACCAGCGGCTGGTCCACAGGCGGTGGTCGAACGCGACGCCCCCAACGGCATTCACCAGCCCGTGCAGCCAGATGCACGGGATCAGGCTGCCTCCGCCGATGACCCATACCCGCGACATGCAAAACGACAGGCCGATGATTCCCGCGGTGTAGAGCGGGACATAGGTCAGGAAGGGAACCCCGCTCCGCCAGTCTCCGAACATGGCCATGATCGGCAGGTGCCACAGCGCCCAAATGACTCCGATGATAAGCGAGGCGCGCGCCTCGCCGCCCTGCTCCAGGAGGCGAGGCAACAAATAGCCGCGCCAGCCGCCTTCTTCACCCAGAGGTCCGGCGCCCATCAGCGCAGTCGCAAGACCGTTGAAAATCGAAACCGGGAAGGTGGTCAGGTAGAGGAGAACGACTGGCTGGCCATGCAGCCCTTCGAGGCGCGGCTCGTAGTCAAGGACGAACGTCAACAGGAGCAGCGCCAGAGGAAGCGGCAGCAGTGCAGCCGCGTAGGCACGCCAGCCGCACCGGGCGCGGACGAACCCGCGCAACCATTCCTTGAGCGATCCGACCGGCGACATAGCTGACAGCAGAGCCGCAGCAATGCCGGGGGCGAACGCCCCGGCATACACCGCCCCGACCATTCCCGTCGATGCGGTCGTCGTGGCCGGACGGCCTGTCACCAACCACGCGACGATCCAGATCGACCAACTCAATGCCAGCGTCAGCAAGACAAACGCCACCGCACCCGGCCGCGCACGGCCGGCTGTAAGATCAGCCATCACTATTCCTTGTTATGCAAGGTTTTCGCGTAAATGATTACCGTCGATGACGGAGAACTCGCAGGCCCATCGTCAAGGCGATGTAGAGCAACCCCGTCAGCAGCAGCGCGATCGGGATCGACCACCAGCCAAGCAGTTCCTGCGAACCGGCGGAGCGCACGACGATACCGGCACTGACCGTACCGTCGGCGTTACGGAACAGGCCGACATGCTCGCCCCACAGCGGTTTAAGGATGGCCATACCCGCAAAGATGGCGAGCAGCAGGTAGCCAAGACCGAAGCCAAGCGCGATTGCGGTGCGGCGCGAGCCGGCCAGGACGGAATGGGAAAGGCCGCGAGCGATCGTGGATGGGCTGTAGCTCCGCGTTCCACGCTCGATTAGCTGGTCGGCGATCAGTGGGCGGAGGTAGTGTGCGGGCTCTCCGAGACGGGACAGAGCCAGGTCCAGCCGCTCCAGTTCGCTGCCGCCCGATCCAGCCACCATGCTTTCCGCGACATGCGCCTCTAGCTCACCCCGCAACTCGGCCGTCTCGGAACCAGCGCGTGCAAGCATGCGACCCACCTCGGCAAAGTACGCATCCCAGCGACGTCGTGCGGCAGGATCAGCGAAAGCGGGGGTCATGCGGACTCTCCTGGCAGAAGACGATCGACGGAGGTGGCGAGCTTCGACCATGACGGGATCATTCCTCGCAAAAGCTGCCGGCCCTGGATCGTCAGGGTGTAGTATTTGCGTGGCGCACCGCCATCACCTCCGGCGAGGCGGGACGAGATCAACCCGTCCTTCGCCAAGCGCAGAAGGAGTGGGTAGAGAGTCCCTTCCGGCACGTCGATCGCAGCGCGCTTGGCAATGCCGGAGATCAGCTCGAAGCCGTATTGCTCCCGTTCACTGAGCGAAAGCAGGATGACGAACTCTAGTACGCCTTTGCGTAGCTGGACCTCCCATTTGCTGATCGCATCTCGCGAATCGTCTGATTGCCTTGTCATGCAAGGGTACTGGAGCAGCTTGGCTTGTAATGCAAGGGTACCGTGATCGTCGGACGGCCACATAACATATCGCGTCAACCGATCGGCACGGCAACGTTCTCGATTGCGGACCGCAAAGGAGAATGTCCTGACCTTCTCTCAGACGGTTCCTAATCGGGAATGGCCAGCAATTGCACCGACGGTTGTGATCGATCCCAGTTGACTGTCATTGTCTACATAGGTAGATATAGAGTATGGCACGGCGTCCTCATTCATCGAAGCAAGCGCACTCTGTCTTCGAGGCGTTAATCGCGCGGCCGGAAGCATGGCGGCACGGCTACGACCTGCTTCAGGAAACGCAGCTCAAATCCGGCACGCTATACCCGCTGCTGATGCGTCTGGCTGATGACGGACTACTTGAATCCGAGTGGTGTCCGCCTGTCCCCCCGGCCCGCGCTCCCCGCCATGCGTATCGGCTTACCCAAGCGGGTCGCGCCTTTGCTCGGTCAATGCTTGCCCCGATGAACGTCAACGGCCCCCTTTCGATCGGAGCAACGGCATGAATGCGTTCAGTCGCTCCCTCGCACTCATGCTCATCGGCTGGTGCGCTGCACTGCTTCCCGCCGATCGCGCATCGTGGGCGGCCGCGATGAAGGCCGAAGTGGATGTGATAGAAGACGGTAGTGCGGCGCTCTCGTTTGCGTTCGGATGCATCTGCGGCTCCATCAAGGACAGGACATTCACTTGGGCCTTCGCGGCGCGATCAGTGCAGTTTGCCACGATCGGCGGAATGGTGGCGCTCTCGCTGCTATCGGCAATGATAACGAAACGGATGATCGACGCCCACGCAGAGAGCGCGTTGATTTTCGGCCTGACGTCCGCCCTTTTCGGAGCAGCGGCAATGTGGAGCTACCTGCGGGGGCCGATAGCCGTGGTGCAAACCGCCTGTCTGGTGATCCCCATCTACATCTTGGCCTATGCCCTCGTATCGTCGGAGCAAGGCATGGCCAGCGGGTGGGTTAATGAACGACTGTATCAAGCCCTCGCGATCGAAGGCGTCGTCATCTGGGCTACCCTCCTGACGGCGGCTATCTTCATGCTTCGTGTCGAGGCCCTTCCGATTACTAAGCGGATGTGAGTTGAACCGATGAGAAACGGCTGGCTGGTCACGGCAGGGCTTTTGAGCGCCGCTGCATCATTATTGCATTTCGCCACGATCATCGGCGGTCCGGACCGGTATCGGTTCTTCGGAGCCGGAGAAGAGATGGCACGGGCAGCCGAGCGCGGCTCTGTGATGCCCGGCCTAGTCACCGCCGCGATTGCTACGATCCTGGCGGTATGGGCGTTGTACGCGTTCTCCGCCGTCGGCGTCGTTCGACGCCTGCCGCTAATACGGACCGCCTTGGTTCTCATCACGGGCGTCTATATGCTTCGCGGTTTAGCGCTCGTTCCGTTGCTCGCGTTCAAGCCGCAACTGGTCGATACTTTCGCCATCGTCAGCTCTCTCATTGTTCTCAGCTATGGCGTGACATACGCCGTAGGCACGTGGTTGGCGTGGCCGACGCTCCGTTCACCCGCATCTTCCCATCCGGCATAGAGGCTTGCCGTCGGTCGACGGACGTTCTCAAAATATCCATTCGACAGGTTTCGGGAAAGCCGGCGCGTTCCCTTTTCCCGATCGGCGGGAAAGGCTGACGGGCGTGATCGACCACGCCCGTCGCCGCTGTTAGCCGGGTGAAGCAGCAGAACCGGCGAGTAGCCCACCGTCGATGCTCACCTCCGTGCCGGTGACGTAAGTCGCTTCATCCGAAGCTAGCATTACCGCAATCGCCGCGACTTCGTCGGGCATCCCGAACCGCTTGAGCGGCGTATCCGCAACGAACGCCCGCATCTTGGCGTCCCGATCGGGACGATTGCCAAGCATCGGCTCCCAGATCGACGTGAGGATAGCGGCCGGGTGGACCGAGTTGCAGCGTATCTTCCAACCCTGTTGCGCGCAGTAGAGCGCGACTGTCTTACTGTGGTTGCGGATCGCCGCTTTGGACGAGGCATAAGCCGCAGCGCCGGGGATGCCGACCAGCCCCGAGCGGGAGGATATGTTGATGATCGAACCCGCCCCCGCAGTCTTCATCGCGCCGATCGCGTAGCGACAACCAAGGAACGTCCCGTCGAGGTTGACCCGGTGAACCTCGCGCCAATCCGCGAGGCTGGCGTGTTCCGGGTCGTGCGGAGCCATGCCGGCTTCGAATCCCGTCACGCCAGCATTGTTGACCATCACGTCGGCTACGGGAATGACGCCGGCTAACCGCCGCCAGTCGGATTCCTCGCGCACATCGAGCGGTTCGAACCGACACCCGATTTCAGCAGCCGTTTCCGCTCCTTTCGCCTCGTCAATGTCGGTGACGATGACCATGGCACCTTCGTCATGGAAACGGGCTGCGATTGCGCGCCCGATGCCACGCGCAGCGCCAGTGACGACGCACGTCTTGTTATTCAGTCTTTGCATGATGTTCTCGAAAACAGAGTCCAGGCGGCGGATTACTCCGCTGGCGTATGCTTTGCTGCTTTAGCGGTGACGCTGGATCATTTCGAAAGACTCCCGAGAACGTCACGATGCTACGTCAACGATCGATCGGCGGCAATTCCCGAAACTCGATGCTTTGCGGGGAGGACGGTCGCGTCGCGCAATGACGGCTAGCGGGAGGAGGGGCGGCCTTCAGGCAGCGTTCACCGGCCGGATTCGACCTTGCCCCGTCATCGTCCCCGGCCATCGCGGAGTCCGAACATGCTTGGCGCGTCTCTACTGATCCTGTTGCAGGCGGCGTCCGGCGCTGCGCCGTCGGCGTGCGGTAGTCCACAGCGTGAACTGAAGATGGACATGCAGCTCGATGCCGCGTTCCTCGCGTCGGCGGATGCGAACCGCGACGGGGCGTTGAGCCTGAGCGAGTTTCAGGCGGAACTGGATCGACGACTGGACGCGAAGATCGCCGGGGATCCCGCCGCGCAGAAAAAGATCGGCGCGGAGCAGCGGGTGGCGATCAGGGAAAGGATGATGGCCCCCGGTTTCAGGGGGATGCACAAGAATTCGGATGGTCTGCTGACCGGGGACGAGGTCAAGAGTTTCGCGCAATAGGGATCGGGGAGGCACCTCCGATTTCCGCTCCGGATGCCGGTGGATCGGAGCGGCACCAGCGGTCCGCCCGTGACGCTGGCCGCGTGCGGCCACCCCACCATTGCCCCCGCCCCCTCCACCCCCTAGGGCGGGCAACCCAACAGGCAGGCGAGCGTGGCATCCAGGATCGAGCAATGGCGGACGAGCGGCGTGCTGGGCCAGTTGGTCCGGTTCGGCGTGACCGGCGTGGCCGTGACGTTGTTCTATGCCGCGGTGTATTGGCCGCTTGCCACCTATGTGATGAACCCCAATCTGGCGGTGCTGGTCGCGTTCGTGCTGGCGACTGCGGTCGGCCGGTTCGCGCATGGCGCGGTCAGTTTCCGCGGGCACGGCACGCGCGATCGCGGCACGGCGGTGCGCTTCACGATCGTGCAGGCGCTGGGCTTCCTGCTCAACCAGGGATTTACCTGGGCGCTGGTAACGGGGCCGTTCGTGCATGGGCCGACATGGTGGCCGCTGGTACCGGCGGTGTTCGTGGTGCCGCTGGTGACGTTCGGGCTGCAACGCAATTGGGTGTTCAGGTGATATGGACCGCATAGTCTACGACCGCATGGCGGCGCATGATTCCACCCATTGGTGGTACCGGGCGCGGCGCGACATCCTGGCCGACTACCTGACGCGGTACGGCGACGTGCCGGCGGGTGCACGCATCCTCGAGATCGGGTGCGGCACCGGGCACAACCTGCCGATGCTGGCGAAGTTCGGCTCGGTCGAGGCGATCGAGATCGATCCGGCGGCGCGCCGGATCGCGAGCGAGCGGCTGGGGCAACCGGTCGGCGATGCGCCGCTGCCCGAACTGCCGGGCGTGGAGCGGGGCGCGTACGACCTGGTCGCGGTGCTCGATGTGGTCGAGCATATCGAGGACGATGTCGCCGCGCTGGCGGCGATGAAGTCGCTGTTGAAGCCGGGCGGCAAGATCCTGATCGCGGTGCCCGCACACCAGTGGATGTGGAGCGCGCACGACGTGGTGAACCACCACCACCGTCGCTATTCGAAGGCGACGCTGAAGACGGCGATCGAGCGGGCCGGGCTGAAGCCGGACAAGCTCGGCTATTTCAACACGCTGCTGTTCCCGCTGGCGGCGGCGGCGCGGATCGCGGGGCGGATGACGGGGCGCGACGACAGCGATGATTCGCCGCCGGCCAAGCCGCTAAATACGATGTTCGAGGCCATTTTCCGGCTGGAGCGGCATCTGGTCGGCCGCTTGCCGATGCCGCCCGGCGTCTCCCTCGTCACGCTCGCCAAGCCCTGACGTCGCCGGGTCGGCAGGTAGCGGGGCGGGCGCGGCGGTGAAGCCCAGCGTCGCATGGCCCCGCACCGGGCCGGCGACATCGGCGACGAGGTAGAGCGGGCGGCGCTTTGACTCGATATACAGTCGGCCGAGATATTCGCCGATCATGCCGAGCACGAACATCTGCACCGCGCCGAGGAAGACGGTGACGAGCATCGTCGAGGTCCAGCCCTGCACCGCCGACCCCGACAGCCAGCCGACGGCGATATAGACGAACAGCAGCAGCGACACGCCGGTCAGCGCGAGGCCGACATGGCTCGCCCAGCGCAGGGGCGCGGTCGAGAAGCCGGTGACCGCGTCGAAGGCGAGGCGGATCATCTTGCCGAGCGGGTAATGCGTCTCCCCCGCCAGCCGTTCGGCGCGATCATAGGGGAACGGCACCTGACGAAAGCCGACCCAGGCGACCATGCCGCGGATGAAGCGGGCCTGTTCGGGCAGCGACAGCAACGCGTCGAGCGCGCGGCGGCTCATGAGCCGGAAATCGCCGGTGTCGAGCGGGATGTCGGTATCGGTGACACGGTCGAGCACGCGGTAGAAGAGCTTGGCGGTAGCCTTTTTGAACAGCGTCTCCCCTTCGCGCTTGCGACGGACGGCGTAGACCACGTCGGCCTCCAGATCGGCCATCATGCGGCGCATGTCGGACAGGAGTTCGGGCGGGTCCTGAAGATCGGCGTCGATGATGAGAATCTGTCGGCCGGCGCACAGGTCCAGCCCGGCGGTCAGCGCCAGTTGGTGACCGTGGTTGCGCGACAGGTTGATCGCGACGAGGTGCGGGTCGGTCGCGCTCAACCGCTGCATCGCGGGCCAGCTGTCGTCGCGCGATCCGTCGTTGATGAGGACGACCTCGTAATCGTCGCCGACCGCCGCGCGCGCCGCCGCCGACACGCGCGCGTGCAGGATGTCGAGGCACGCCGCCTCGTTGTAGCAGGGGATGACGATCGACAGGGCGGGCGAGGTGGCGGGCATCCGACCGTCATAGCCGCCGCGGCGTGGGGCGTCATCGGCGTTGTTGCGGGGGTGGCGGGGGCTTGCTCCCCTCCCCTTCATGTGAGGGGAGCAGAAGCCGGTAGGGTCAGCCTGTCACCACCAGTTTCACGAGGCGGCCGGGTTGCAGGCGGTCGTTCGCCGACAGACCGTTGAGTGTCAGGAAGCGTTCGCGGCGATAGTCCGGATAGGCCATGCGCGCCGACAGCGATTCGATCGTGTCGCCAGCCTTGACCGCGACGACGCGGACGATCTTGCCCTTGATCGCCGCCGCCTGAGTTGGGGTCAGCGCGGCGACGCTGGCGAGCAGCGGCTGGAATGGGCCGATGCCGGCACCCGCGGGCGTCACCAGCGTGAAGGTGTAGATCGCCGACGGGAAGCGATAGGCGACGACGGTCGCGTCGACGGCGCGGTTGTTCGCGGCCGCGCGGATCGTGCGGTATGTGTAGGACAGGCCGTTGGCGGTACCGGACTGCGACTCGCTCTCGCCGACATCGGCCCCGAGCGCGCGGAATCGGGCGGTGATCGCCGCGTCCGGGCTGGATGACTGGCTGCCCTGAAACATCGCCTGACCGCCGCTGCCGGCGATCGTCACCGCGTCCGTGCCGTTGGCGATCGTGTAGCCGGTGGGTGCCGAGAAGCGGACGCGCAGTTCGGGGTGGCGAAAGGTTTGGCCATCAACCACGCCCTGCGCGGGATCGTCGTCATAGGGCAGGCCATCGAGCATGCGCAGAAAGGCGGTGTCCTGAGCGCCGGTAGCGGGCGGACGACCGGTGTCCTGCGCCAGTTTGCGCGCGCGGGCGATCCGGTCCGCGCCGTTGGGGTGGGTGGAGGCCCAGCTGGGCGTGCCCTTCGCGTCGCGGCCGGCGATACGCGCAGTCAGCGTCGTCTCGGCGTCGAGCTGCGTTAGCATCGCGGCGGCGGCATAAGGGTCGTAGCCGGCGGCGGTGATGTAGCGAACGCCGAGGCCGTCGGCCTGATATTCCTGGCTGCGGCCATAGCCCAGCGTGTACAATTGCGCGCCGGTGCCGGCGAGCTGGCCGACCGCGCTGCTGCCGGTGACGGCGCCGAGAATGGCGGCGCCGATCGAGCCGATCTTCGAGCGTGTGTTGCGGCTGGCGGAGTGACGGGCGGCGACGTGGCCGACTTCGTGTCCGAGGACGGAGGCGAGTTCGGCCTCCGAGTTCATCAGCGCGAGCAGCTGCCGCGTGACGTAGACATAGCCGCCGGGATTCGCGAAGGCGTTTTCGACCGGCGAGTTCAGCGTCGTGATCGTGAAGTCGCCGGTCGCGTTCGACAGGCCGGACTGGACCGCGACGCGGCGGCCGATGCGTTCGACATAGGCCGCCTGCGGTCCCCGGTATGCGCCGCCATATTCGGCGACGAGCTGCGGGTTCGCCTGCGCGCCCTGTTGCTTGTCCGAGGCGGAGATCGCGCGGGTCTGCTGGGCCGTTACCGGTGCGGCGAGCGGCCCGGCGAGTGGGGCGGCGATGCCGGCGAGCAGCAGCGCACAGTGGGTAGGCCGGATCATGCTGGAATCTCCCTTTGCGGACAGAAAGCGCCGATCCGGCCAGAGTTCCGCTCCGGTCGGGGTTCCCCCTAGGCCATCCGGCGCGCTGCCTGTTCGGTAAGCTGTTCGAGCATCACCAGCGGCACCGCGCCCGCGTCGAGCACGTCGTGGAATTTTTTCAGGTCGAAACGCTGACCGGCGATGGCCTGCGCCTTCGCGCGCGCGCGCAGCCAGCTGGCGTGACCGATCTTGTAGCTGCACGCCTGACCCGGCATCGTGCAGTAGCGCTCGATCTCGCGCTGCGACCGGGGACGCGCGAAGCCGACGGTGTCGACGAAATACTGCGTCCCCTGATCGCGGGTCCAGCGCTTGGTGTGGATGCCAGTGTCGGCGACCAGCCGGGCGGCGCGGAACAGGAAGGACTGAAGGTAGCCGGCACGCTCGATCGGGCCGGCATAGCCGCCGAGTTCGTCGGCGAGTTGCTCGGCGTACAGCGCCCAACCCTCCAGATACGCGCCGAAGAAGCTGATCTTGCGCAGCGTATGCACGTCGGCGCGCTGCGCGGTCGAGATCTGGAGGTGATGGCCGGGCACGCCCTCGTGATAGGTGAGCGAGGGCAATGTGTATTTCGGCCAGTCGGCGACGGATTTCAGGTTGATCCAGTAGATCGCCGGGCGGGAACCGTCGAGCGGGGCGCGGTAGTAGTAACCGTTCGACGCGCCGTCCTGGATCTCGACCGGTACCGCCTTGATCTCCAGCGGCGCGTCGGGGGCGTTGGTGAACGCCTGCGGCAGTTTCGCCTGCATCGCGCGGGCGCTGGCGTTCAGGCTCGCGATCAGGTCGGTGCGGCCGGCGGCGGTATCGGGGTAGAGCTGCGCCGGCAACGCGTTGAGCGCGGCGAGGCGAGCGCCGACGCTGCCCTTGGTCATGCCCTGCTGCTTCAGGATGACGTCGAGCTGCGACGAGAGGTCGGCAACCTGTTCGACGCCCATCGCGTGGACTTCGGAGGGCGACAGGGTCGTCGTGGTCGCGGATGCGAGGGCGGCGGCGTAGATCGCTTCCCCCTGCGGGATCGCCCACAGGCCGGCGTCGCTGCGGGCCTTGACGCGCAGGGCCTTCATCGCGGCGATCTGGCGGTCGAGCGCCGGATAGACCTTCGTCTCGACGATCTTTGCGGCGCGGGCGGCATAGTCGCCCTGGAGCTTGGCGGCGGCGGCGCGGCGCTCCACCGAGGTGACGAGCATGTTCGCGGACGCCGCCGGGCTGCGCAGCTTCGCCATCTGGCCGAGCGCGAGGTCGAGCGAGAAGTCGGGCGCGACATAGCCGCGGGCGGCGTCGGCGCGCTGCACCTCCGTATCGTTGTCGAGCGCGGTGCCCATCTGGTCGAGGCGGGCGATATAGGCCTCCGCATCGGCGGCATTGGCGATGCTGTGCGTCGAATCGAGGAAGTCGGGCAGGCTGAAATAGACGCCGCGCTGCTGCGTGATGCGATAGGGCTGGGTCGCCGCGTCGATGCCGAAGCGTTCGGGGGCAAGGATGCCCTGATCGGTGGAGTAGAGCACGACGTCGCGGTCGATCGCAGCCTGTGGCGACAGCGTCTTGGGATCGATCGCGGTCAGCGTCGCGCGCTGCGCCTTGGCGCGGGCGAGATCCCTGGCGCGGGCGGCGAGCGAGTTGTCGCCAAGCTGGGAGCGGAGGTCGGCGTTCGCGCCCTTGTCGAAGCCGAGCGAGGTGGCGAATTGCGGCGATTCGCGGACGCGTTCGGCAAGGATGGCGTCGAAGGCCGTCTTCAGCGCGGCGTCGCCCGGCGCGGCTGGTGCGGCCGTCTGCGCCGCGGCGCGGGCGAGCGGCGACAGCGCAAGGGCGCTGGCGGCGGTGCCACCGGCGATGAAATGACGACGGTTCATGAAGCTCTCCCGCAAATGACGCGAGGGAGGACTAACCGGTGGCGGCGGCAGGGGAAAGCCCGTCAGCGTGGCGACGGAAAAGCCGGCGATCAGGCCGCGGCGTTGTCGATCCCGAGCTCGCCGAGCTTGCGGTACAGCGTCGAGCGGCCGATCCCGAGGCGACGCGCGACCTCCGTCATCCGGCCGCGATAGTGGCCGATCGCCAGCCGGATCACGTCCGCCTCGATATCCTCGAGCGGGCGCATGTTGCCGTCGGGATAGAAGAGGGTGACGCCGCCCCCCTCCGGCGCGGTCCGCATCGCGCTGCCGCGACGGCCCATCGCGGCGATCTGTGGGAAGTCGGCGCTGGTCAGCGCGTCGCCCTCGCAGAGGATGGCGGCGCGGAAGAGCGCGTTCTGAAGCTGGCGGACATTGCCCGGCCATTCGTAATCGCCGAGCAGTTGCAGCGCGTCGTCGGTGATGCCGAGCGGGCGCAGACCGGGTTGCTTGGCGATCCGCGCGAGCAGATGGCGGGCGAGGGCCGGAATGTCGCCGGTGCGTTCGCGCAGGGGCGGGATCGTCACCTGCACGACGTTGAGGCGGTAATACAGGTCCTCGCGGAAGCGCCCCGCCTCGACCTCGTCGATCAGGCGGCGGTTGGTCGCGGCGATGACGCGCACATCGACCTCGCGCGGGTGGCGGCTGCCGAGCGGCTGGACCTCTCCCGTCTGAAGGACGCGGAGCAGCTTGACCTGCGCCTCCAGTGGCATCTCGCCGACTTCGTCGAGCAGCAGCGTGCCGCCGTCCGCTTCCTGGAAACGCCCGATCTTGCGTTCGAAGGCGCCGGTGAACGCGCCCTTCTCGTGGCCGAACAGCTCCGATTCCACGAGGTTGGCGGGGATCGCGCCGCAATTGACCGCGACGAGCGGCTTCTTCGCGCGCGGCGACGCGGCGTGGATCGCCTCCGCCACGACCTCCTTGCCGACGCCGCTTTCGCCTTCCAGCAACACGGGCACGCGGGCGCGCGCGGCCTTGGCGGCGATCGCCAAGGCGGTGCGGAAATCGGGTGCGGACCCGACGATCTCGTCGAAGGCGAGCAGCGCCGGGATCTTCTCGGTCAGCGGGCGCAATTCGCCCGCGGTGGTGCCGCCGACCGCGGTGTCGAGCGCGGCGAGCAGCCGTTCGGGGGCGAGCGGCTTGACGAGGAAGTCGGTCGCGCCGGCGCGCATCGCTGCGACGGCGTGGGCAACCGACCCGTTCGCGGTCAGCACGAGGATTGGCAGGGCGGGACGGCGCGACCGCAATTCGGCGAGCAGCGCGTCGGATTCGGCATCGGTGCCCCAGTGATCCAGCAGGATCGCGTCCAACTGCATCCCGTCCTGAGTCCCCAGCGTGGCGATCGCCATCTCCGCATCGCTGGCGAAGACCGAGCGCCACCCCGCGCGGGCGGCGAGCGCCGACACCAGCCGGCGCTGGGCCGGTTCGTCATCGATCAGCAGAAGCAGTCGCTGCCCATTTCGCGTCATGCGTGTCGTCCGTCCCCGTTCGGTACGCGGCATAGTCCTTGACGGGTAAAGGCGGGCTTAAGTCCGGAATGGGCACGTCAAGGGGCTTGAGGGTAACGGATCGCGTGATTAGGGTCCGAATTCGAAACATCCTTCTTCGGGACTTGGGTAGAGGTACTATGGCCGGCAACACCGACTTGAACGCGCACGTCGCCAGCTATGATCGGATGATCGGCATGATGAAGTGGGGCTCCGTCGGCGTCGCGATCATCGTCGCGATCGTCATCTGGCTGATCGCGGCCTGATCCGGTCATGAAGATTGCCGTCCTCAAGGAAACTGCGGACGGCGAAAAACGCGTCGCCGCGACGCCCGAAACCGCGAAGAAGTTCGCCGCGCTGGGCGCGACCGTTGCGGTCGAGTCGGGCGCCGGCGAGGCGGCGGGCTTTGCGGACGGCGGCTATGCCGATGCGGGTGCGAGCGTGGGCGACCGCGCGGCGGCGCTGGCCGGTGCGGACATCGTACTGGGCGTGCAGGGGCCGGACGCATCCACGCTGACCGGGGCCACGCCGGGCGCATGGCTGGTGGCGTCGCTGAACCCCGTGGCGGAGCGGGCGCGGATCGACGGATATGCCGCGGCCGGGATCGAGGCGCTGGCGATGGAATGGATGCCGCGCATCACGCGCGCCCAGTCGATGGACATATTGTCGTCGCAGTCGAACCTGTCCGGGTACAAGGCGGTGCTGGACGCGGCGGCGGAATATGGCCGCGCCTTTCCGATGATGATGACGGCGGCGGGCACGGTCAGCGCGGCGAAATGCTTCGTGATGGGGGTCGGCGTCGCGGGGCTTCAGGCGATCGCGACCGCGCGGCGGCTGGGTGCGCAGGTGTCGGCGACCGACGTGCGCTCCGCGACGAAGGAGCAGATCCAGTCGCTGGGCGCCAAACCGATCTTCGTCGAGAAGGTCGCCGGCATCGAGGGCGAGGGCGCAGGCGGCTATGCCGGCGAGATGAGCCCGGAATATCAGGCAGCGCAGGCGGAGCTGGTGTCCGGCCATATCGCCAAGCAGGACATCGTCATCACCACCGCGTTGATCCCCGGCCGAGCCGCACCACGCCTGGTTACCGACGCGCAGGTCGCGACGATGCGACCGGGCAGCGTGATCGTCGATCTGGCGGTGGAGCAGGGCGGCAATGTCGAGGGATCGCGGCCGGGCGAGGTCGTGGTGCGCCACGGCGTCAAGCTCGTCGGCCACCGTAACGTACCGAGCCGGCTGGCGGCGGACTCGTCGGCGCTGTTCAGCCGCAACCTGTACAATTTCCTGAGCGCATTCTGGGACAAGGAGGCCGGACGGCCGGTGCTGGACGCGGAGATCGGCGATGCGATCCGCCTGACGCAGGGTGGCGCGGTGGTGCATGCGAGGCTGACCGCATGATCCTCCCCGGCACGGGGAGGGGGACCGGCGAAGCCGGTGGAGGGGGCGTGCCGCGCATGCTCCGCCCCGAAGTCGCTATCGCACGCAAGATGCGTCGGACGATGAGCTTGCCCGAGGTGATTCTCTGGGAGAGACTGCGGGCGGGCCGAGCGGGCTTCAAGGTGCGCCGACAGCACCCGATCGGGCCCTATGTGGTCGATTTCTTTTGTCGCGATGCTCTGACGGTCATCGAGATCGATGGCGAGGCGCATGGCCGTGGTGATCGGCCCGTCCGCGATGCCGTTCGATCAACCTATCTGCAAGACAATGGGTGCGGCGTGATCCGCTTTACCGCGGGTGAAGTGTTGGAGGATATCGAGGCGGTCGTCACGGCGATCGTCTCGCGGGTGGCACGCCCCCTCCACCACTCGCCTGCGGCGAGCGGTCCCCCTCCCCGTTCCGGGGAGGATTTTGAATCATGACCTTCATCGCGATCCTGTCGATCTTCGTCATGGCGTGTTTCGTCGGCTATTACGTCGTGTGGTCGGTGACGCCGGCGTTGCACACGCCGTTGATGGCGGTGACCAACGCCATCTCGTCCGTCATCATCGTCGGCGCGCTGGTCGCGTCGGCGGCGGCCGGGTCGCCGGTGGCGAAGTGGCTGGGGCTGGGGGCGGTGGTGCTGGCGAGCGTCAATATCTTCGGCGGCTTCGCGGTCACCGCGCGGATGCTGGCGATGTACAAGAAAAAAGAGCGTCCGTCCGCGTGACGGGGGCGAGAGGGGGCCGCCATGCATGAAGTCGCCGTAAATCCGTGGGTGGCGCTCGCCTATCTCGCGGCGGGGGTGTGCTTCATCCTCGCGCTCAGGGGATTGTCGAGCCCGGCGACCAGCCAGCGGGGCAACCGGCTGGGTATGATCGGCATGGGCATCGCCGTCGTGACGACGCTGGTGACGCACGAGATCGCCAGCCTGCCGGAGATCCTCGTCGCGATCGCGGTGGGCGGCGGGATCGGCTTCGTCATCGCGCGCCGGATCGCGATGACCGCGATGCCGCAGCTGGTCGCGGCGTTCCACTCGCTGGTCGGGCTGGCGGCGGTGCTGGTCGGCGTGGCGGCGTATCTGAACCCGACCGCATTCGGAATCGCCGAGCTGGTGGTGCCGATGATCGGCGAGCCGTTCGCGGTGATTCATCCCGCCAGCCGGATCGAGCTGGGGCTGGGCGTGGCCATCGGCGCGATCACGTTTTCGGGGTCGATCATCGCGTTCCTGAAGCTGAACGGCAACATGGGCGGCAAGCCGATCCTGTTGCCGGGGCGGCACATGCTGAACCTGGGCGTGCTGGGGTCGATCGTCGGGCTCGTCATGTATTTCACGCAGGATCAGGCGCCGTGGGTGTTCTGGACCGTGACCCTGTTGTCGTTCGCGATCGGGTTCCTGCTCATCATCCCGATCGGCGGTGCCGACATGCCCGTCGTGGTGTCGATGCTGAACAGCTATTCGGGCTGGGCGGCGGCGGCGATGGGCTTCACGCTGGGCAATACGGCGATGATCATCACCGGCGCGCTGGTCGGATCGTCGGGCGCGATCCTGAGCTATATCATGTGCCGGGCGATGAACCGCAGCTTCATCAGCGTGATCGCCGGCGGCTTCGGCGCGGTGGCGGACACGAGCGGCGGCGGCGACAAGGTCGACCGCCCGTGGAAACGCGGATCGGCGGAGGATGCGGCGTTCCTGATGCAACAGGCCGAACAGGTCATCATCGTGCCGGGATACGGCATGGCGGTGGCGCAGGCGCAGCACGTGCTGCGCGAAATGGGCGATAAGCTCAAAGAGCACGGGGTGCGCGTGAAATACGCGATCCACCCGGTCGCGGGGCGGATGCCGGGGCATATGAACGTGCTGCTGGCGGAGGCGAACGTGCCGTATGACGAGGTGTTCGAACTGGAGGACATCAACTCCGAATTCGCGCAGACCGACGTGGCGTTCGTGATCGGCGCGAACGACGTGACCAATCCCGCCGCGAAAACCGACAAGACGTCGCCGATCTACGGCATGCCGGTGCTGGACGTGGAGAAGGCGAAGACGGTGCTGTTCATCAAGCGCAGCATGGGCGGGGTCGGCTATGCCGGCGTCGACAACGACGTGTTCTACATGGACAATACGATGATGCTGCTCGCCGATGCGAAGAAGATGGTCGAAGAGATCGTCAAGGCGATCGGCTGACCGTGGCAACCGGGTGGGGCGCCGCGCCCGCCAGCTTCGCGGCGCTGGCGATCGGGGATTCCGATCGCGGCTACGAGGCGGCGGTGACGCGGTGCGGCGGGCGGATGCTCGCGACGCTGGGCTGGGATGTCCTGGCGGTGGAACTGGGGCGACATGCCGGGCGGCCGATGCTGCTGGTCGAGGCGGAGGGGGTTCAGGAGGCGGTGCTGCTCGGTACGCTGCCGCGGATCGATGCGGTGGCGACCGCGCTGGGGTTGCCGCTGGTGGTGGCGCTGGGCACCGCGCAGATCGATCTCGTTGCGGCGCTGCTGCTGACGCGGGATCAGGCGCTGCTGGTGGAGCCGGACGCGTTCGACCGGCTGGCGGCGGTTGCGGCGGCGGCGGGGCGGCTGGGCGACCCGATGCTCCGCGACCACGTCCGCGAGGGCGAGCCGTCGCCGCTGGCGCGTCTGAACGAGGAGGTCGCGCGGATCGCCGACCTGCTCGCGCGACTGGCGCGAGAGGGTGATGCGCGCGCGAACGGGGTGGAGCCGCCGCGGAACGATGCCAGCGTGGTCGCGGACCGGCGCAACGGCTTCGGCATCGAACCGGGCGCGGAGCAGGCCGGGATCGACGCCGCCGAGGTGGCCGCGCTGGTCCGCCAGACGATCCGCGCGCGGCGATTGCGGGACGGTTTCCTGGGCGAGGGGCTGTTCGAGGATCCGGCGTGGGACATGGTGCTGGACCTGTATGCCGCGCATCTGGAGGGCGAACGCGTGTCGGTGTCGAGCCTGTGCATCGCGTCCGCGGTGGCGTCGACGACGGCGTTGCGCTGGATCGGGAAGCTGACCGCGATCGGGTTGCTGGTGCGCGAACCCGATCCGAGCGATCGCCGCCGCGCCTTTGTTGCATTGTCCGAAAAAGCGCGGCAGGGGATGCATGCCTATGTGGCGGCGGTCCGGCGAGCCGGCCTGCCGATCGCGTAGCAGGACTGGTCCACCCGGACACACCGGGGGCGCTTAGCTCAGTTGGTAGAGCATCTCGTTTACACCGAGAGGGTCGGCGGTTCGAGCCCGTCAGCGCCCACCAGACCGTTGCCGCTGCGCCTGAAAGACGCAAAGCTTGATGACCAGCGACTTTGCGGGCGGGCCGTTCTTCGCACCGCCGGCGGTGCCCTTGTACGACCGCTGGATGAAATCCTTGTCAAACCACGCGACGAAGAAATCCTGAAACTGTTGCGCGGTCGCGAACGTCACCGAGCCGAAATTGGGGTCGTAGAAGCTGAAGGTCCGGCCGACCGCCGCCGCCATCGAGTGATTGGGAGAATTGACGAGCGCGTAGCCGGTGCCGATCGAAACCAGCCCCTTGGCGACCTTCCCGAACCGGCCGAAATAATCCGAATATTCGGTATTCCACTCGGACGTAATGAGACCCGCCTGGCCGACATCTTCCGACACCTGATATTCCGCGTGCTGGCGACTGTGGTAGTTTCGGATGTTGCCGGTCCACTGCCCGATGCGGGTCTGATCGGTTTTACCGGCGGCGAAACCGGCAGCCTGATACCCGTTGCCGATGATCGACGCGGCGCTGTCGCCGCGGGCCATGCCAATGATGTATGCCATCGACAATCCGAAACACCAGCCACCAGAATCCGGACTAAGTTCAGCAAGAATAAGGGCTTGCGAGGTAGGTACGATATCTGTCGCGTTGAACTTGCGCGCAAGGGCGATGAATTCCGGCAGCTTGTCCCGAACCTTGTTCCAAGACTTGTCCATATCCGGCATGTCAGATCCCCTTGAATCCCGAACGATACGCATCGCGTCGCCACGCCCGTTCGTCAATCAATTTGGACAGCATCGTCGCGGCGGAACGCAGCTCCATCAAAATTGCTGCACCGGCTGTCCTACAGGAGCCGGATCATGTCATCCGCCACATCGAGAGCGAAGGACGGTGTGATGCAGGAATTGCGGCGGGAAATTACGGCGGCGACGTTCGGGGGCAGGCGGGTGGCGGTGAACGTCGCCGAGTCGCCCTTGTCGTGGCTGGCGGCGCGGGGGCTGGTCACGCCGCGGCAGGTTGCGGCGGGGGAGCGGTTGCGGATGGATCACGAGCGGGCGGCGATGGCGCCGTCGGTAACGATGCGGTGGAGCGAGCGGGTGGATGGCGGCGGGGGCGACGGGCTGGACACGGCGACCGCGCAACTGGCGGCGAAACGGCGGTTCGATGCGGCGATTGCGGGCGTGGGACCGGGGCTGTGCGACGTGCTGTGGCGGGTGGTGTGTGCGGGCGAGGCGTTGCCGGCAGCGGAGAAGAAACTGGGGTGGCCGACGCGGTCCGGGCGGCTGGTGCTGACGATGGCGCTGGACCGGCTGGCGAGCCATTACCGGATCGGCTGAACTTTGATCGGTTGGGGGCATCCGCCGCGTGGCATCCGCCGCCCCGCGCCCCTAGATAGGGAAGCATGCGGTTTGCGATCACCAAATGCCACGGGTCCGGCAACGATTTCCCGATGATCGACGCGCGGGACATCGCGCTGTCGGATGCCGAGTGGGCGCGGGTCGCGCGGGTGCTGGCGGATCGGGCCGGGCCGGTCGGCGGCGACGGGCTGTTGCTGATGACCCCCGGCACGACGGAGCGGCCGATCGGGTTCCGGATGTTCAACGTCGACGGGTCGGAAGCGGAGACGTGCCTGAACGGACTGCGCTGCGTCGCGCGGATGGGGTTCGAGGCGCTGGGGATCGACCGCGGCGGCGTGCAATTGAACGGCTCGATCGCGTGGGCCGAGCGTGACGGCGACATCGCGCCGGGCGTCTACACGGTGTCGGAGCGGGCCGGCCCTGCGTCGCTGGATGCCAGTGCGTGGCCGCTCGGCGATCTGGCGCGGGCGGTCGAGCAGCCGGTGCCGATGCTGAGCAGCGAGCGGGCGTTCACGGCGGTGGCGATCCCCAATCCACACCTCGTCAGCTTCGTCGATACGATCGACGATGCGGAACTGTCGGCGATCGGCGATATCTGCGAGGCCGCGCCCGACTGGTTGCCGCGGCGGGCGAACGTCAGTTTCGTGCAGGTGCGCGGCGACAGCCTGTTCGTGCGGACGTTCGAGCGCGGCGTCGGCCTGACCAACAGTTGCGGCAGCGCGATGGCGGCATCGACCTATGCGGCGGGGCTGACCGGGCGGATCGGCTGGGACGTGCCCGTCACCGTCTTCAACCGCGGCGGGCTGGTCCGCGCGGTGGCGGGCGAGGACGCGATGGTCACGCTGTCGGGCAACGCGACGTTCGAGTGGGTCGGCGAGGTCGTGATCGGTACGGACGATGTCTGCGAACTGACGGTGACCGACCGGTACGACTCGGAAATCGCGGCATGGGACGGCATAGTGCGGACGGCGGCGCGGTGGCATTGAAAGAACGGGCGTGGAAAAAACGGGCGCTGACAGACCGGGCGTTGACAGACCGGGCGTTGACAGACCGGGCGCTGGGCGAACGCGTCCGCACCGTGCTGGGCGATCGGATGCGGGCGATGGTCGGATCGACCGAACTCGACCTGTCGCGGCCCGAGGGTGACGACGGTCTGTTCGGGCCGGACTCCGCGACATGGGCGGTACATGGCGACTTCCCGAGCATGCTGATCGGCGGCACGGCGTCGCTGCTGATGCAGATGTTGCATCCCGGCGCGCTGGCAGGCGTCTGGGATCATAGCGATTTCCGGCGCGGCATGGCGGGGCGGCTGAAGCGGACGGCGCAGTTCGTGACCGTGACCACCTATGGATCGACGGCGGCGGCGAACGCGTCGATCGCCCGTGTGCGCGGCATCCACCGGCACGTCGTGGGGACGCTGCCCGATGGCCGACCCTATGCCGCGGACGATCCGGCGTTGCTGACCTGGGTCCATGCGGCGGAGGTCGAGTGTTTCCTGCGCGCGCATCTGGCGTATCGCGATCCGGCGATGCCGATGGCGCGGCAGGACGCCTATATCTCCGAAATGGCGCAAATCGCCCAAGCTTTAGGTGCAGAAAATGTTCCGACCAGCCGGGCGATGTTGTCGGCGTATCTGGAGGGAATGCGACCGGCCCTGCGCGTCGATCACCGCACGCGCGACGTGGCGCGCCGACTGCTGAACCAGCCGGTCGGCGGGATGATAGGTGGGCCGGCTAACACCTTGATGTTGAAGGCTGCCGTCGATCTATTGCCGCTTTGGGCGAAGCGGCTACATGGCTGGGATGCGCCGGCCCAGGCGCGGGCCGGGGCCGGCATCCGAGTGGGTGCAGCGGGCATCGGGCACGTCCTGCGCTGGGCGTTGAAGCCGACCTCTTGATCTATGTTGGCGTTTCGCTAGTGGACCATGTTAGCGAGCGGAAATCGGCGTTCGGCTAACGCGCTGGGTTCAGGCGACAGAGACAGACTTGCGCTCCCGCCCCAGGGAGTAGGCCAGTGTCCGATGTTGCCGCAATCGTCGTCCGGAAGCTGGAAATGCGGGCGCGGCTCAGCGCCGCCGATCGGACGGCTGTCGCGGCGATGGTTGTTCAGCACCGTCAGTACGAAGCCGGCAGCTATCTGGTCCGCGAAGGCGAGCCGCCACGCCCGACCTGCGCCTTCATCATCTCCGGCATCGCCTATCGCCAGAAGCTGACGCGGGAGGGTGCGCGGCAGATCGTGGCGCTGGAGATGCAGGGTGATTTCATCGACGTGCAGCACCTGTTCCTGCGATGCGCGGATCATAACGTCCAGTCGCTGACGCGGATGGAGACGGCGGAGGTCAGCCGCGAAGGGCTGCGACAGTTGGCACTGACGCACCCCGCGATCGGCGAGGCCTTGTGGGTCGATGCGCTGGTAGCGGGATCGGTGTATCGCGAATGGATCACCAATCTCGGCCGGCGCGACGCCAAGACGCGGGTGGCGCACCTGCTGTGCGAGTTCACGTTGCGCGCGCGGGCGGCCGGGATCGCCGGGCATCTCCAGTATGAATTGCCGATGACGCAGGAACAACTGGGCGATGCGACCGGGCTGACCAGCGTGCACGTCAATCGCACGCTGAAGGCGCTGGAAGTCGATGGACTGATCGCGCGCGACCGGCGACACGTCCGCCTGATCGACTGGGATCGGATCGTCGACGTGGCCGATTTCAACTCACGCTACCTGCATCTGGATCAGGTCGGCGCCGAATAGGCGCGCTTGCGAGGCGTGGGCCGAGCAGGATAGTTCCCGGCCAAAGACCGCCCGGTCCGGATGTCCCTGCGGCAGCATTGCTCCCAGCCGCGAGCGTTTGCACCAGCGGACCGGTGGATGCCGGGACGAGCCCGGCATGACGGCAGGGCGAAAACGCGCCGTCGGCTTGCGTCGGCCTGACGGGCGCGGCAGCATGATGGCGAGAGGATCATCATGCGCGAAGCCGTCATCGTATCGACCGCCCGTACCGGGATCGGCAAAGCCTATCGCGGCGCCTTCAACGCCACCGAAGCGCCGGTGCTGGCCGGGCATGTCATGGCCGCCGCCGTGGAACGCGCCGGGATCGATCCGGCGCGGATCGACGACGTGTTCTGGGGCGTCGGGAATCAGTGGGGGACGCAAGGGGGGAATGCGGGGCGGATGGCGGTGTTCGCCGCCGGCCTGCCGATCACCGTGCCGGCCTTCACGCTCGACCGGAAATGCGGGTCGGGGCTGACGGCGGCGGCGCTGGCGGCGCGGTCGATCATCGCGGGCGACCTCGACGTGGCGCTGGCGGGCGGGATGGAGTCGATCAGCCTGTCCGTGACCAAGGACGCGCCGCGATACGTCAACCAAAGCGTCGTCGAACGCGTGCCGGGCGCGTACGTGCCGATGATCGAGACGGCGGAGATCGTCGCCGAACGGTACGGCATCCCGCGGGAGGCGCAGGACGCCTACGCCGCGCAGAGCCAGCAGCGCGCGGCGGCGGGGCTGGCGAACGGGGCCTTTGCGGAGGAGATCGTGCCGATCACGGTCGAGAAGGCGCTGTTCGACAAGAGCGGCGCGCGGATCGGCAGCGAGACGGTCACGGTAACGCAGGATGAGGGCATCCGGCCCGGCACGACTGCGGAGGCGCTGGCGGGCCTGAAGACGGTGTGGCCGGGCGGCGATTTCAGTGGGCCGGGCAGCCACGTCACGGCGGGCAACGCCAGCCAGTTGTCGGACGGCGCGGCGGCGCAGATCGTGATGGACCGGGCGATGGCGGAGGCCGAGGGGCTGACGATCCTGGGCGTGTATCGCGGGTTTCAGGCGGCGGGCTGCGCGCCCGAGGAGATGGGCATCGGGCCGGTCTTCGCGATCCCGAAGCTGTTGGAGCGGGCCGGATTGTCGGTCGCGGACATCGGGTTGTGGGAGCTGAACGAGGCGTTTGCGTCGCAATGCCTGTATTGCCGCGACACGCTGGGCATCGATCCCGACCGGTACAACGTCAATGGCGGCGCGATCGCGATCGGGCACCCGTTCGGCATGACCGGCAGCCGGCTGCTGGGTCACGCGCTGATCGAGGGGCGCAAGCGCGGCGTCCGATACGTCGTGGCATCGATGTGCACGGCGGGCGGCATGGGCGCGGCCGGGCTGTTCGAGATCATCTGAGGGAGGAGCATGGGATGACGCCGGAACCGCTGGAACTGTCCGTGACGCGTCACATCGCCGCGCCGGTCGACACGGTATGGCGGATCGCGACGGAGCGGATGGTCGATTACTGGTGCCCGCGACCGTGGCGGGTCGAGATCGTCGAGCAGGAATGGCGCGCGGGCGGGCGGTCGGCGATGGTGATGCATGGCCCGAACGGAGAAGCGATGCCGCAGGAGGGTGTGTTCCTGGAGGTGACGCCGGGCGTCCGCTTCGTGTTCACGGATGCGTTCGCGGCGGGGTGGCGACCACAGGGGCCGTTCATCGTCGGGATCGTCGCGCTGGCCGCGGAGGATGGCGGCACGCGCTACACCGCGACGGCGCGCCACTGGACCGCGGAGGCGTGCGAGCAGCACCGCGCGATGGGGTTCGAACAGGGTTGGCGCACGGTGGCGGATCAGCTGGCCGAACTGGCGGAGGCGAACTCGAGGTAGCGTCAGGCGCCGGTTTCGGGGCGATCTCTCCACAGGCGGGGCGCTCGTGGGGGGAGCGCGTTCGTGCTAACCGCCCGGGCGACCGTGCCACTGCGGTTCCTGCCCCGACGATGAGCGTTGCTCATCGTTGCGTGGACGGCGCGGCGGGTACTCCATGCTGATGCACGCGCCATATCCCACTCTACGGAAACGAGGAGTTGGACAGATGGACATTCCACCGAAGGTCGAGATGGCGACGGTCGCGGGGCCGGCCGAGTATTTTACCGGCCGCGTTACGATCACCGGGCAGTTCCAGCGGCCCGAACCCTCGCGTGTCAGCGGCGCGATCGTGCGCTTCGAACCGGGCGCGCGGACTGCGTGGCATAGTCATCCGCTGGGCCAGACGCTGATCGTGACGGAGGGGGTCGGCTGGACCCAGATCGAGGGTGGACCGAAGTTCGAGTTCCACGCCGGCGAGCAGCTCTGGTGTCCGGCGAACCGCCGCCACTGGCACGGGGCGACGGCGACGACGGCGATGACGCACGTGGCGATCCAGGAGTCGCTCGACGGCTCCCCCGTCACCTGGATGGAGCATGTCAGCGACGCCGACTACCTCGCCGAGCCCAAAGGCTGATTTCTCTATTATCGAAAGGTATTGCCATGTCCGTAGGGCAACGATTCACCGGCAAGGTGGCATTCGTCACCGGGGCCGCGAGCGGCATCGGCCGCGCCACCGCCGTCGCCTTTGCGCAAGAGGGCGCGCGCGTCGCGATCCTGGACCTTACCGAAGAGGCACTCGCCACGACCGCCGAGGCGGTGCGGGCGACCGGTGCGGAGGTGCTGGTCCTCGCCTGCGACGTCGCGAAGCCGGAGCAGGTGGAGGCTGCGATCGCCGAAGTGGTCGCGACGTTCGGGCGGCTCGACGTCGCGTTCAATAATGCCGGCGTCGAGAACAAGGCCGCGCCGGTGGCGGAGATCGCGCTGGAGGAATGGGATCACATCCTGAATATCAACCTGCGCGGGACCTTCGTGTGCATGAAATACGAACTGGCGCAGATGGTGCGGCAGGGTAGCGGCGTGGTCGTCAACACCTCGTCCGGCGCGGGCGTGCGCGGCGTCGCGGGCGGCGCGTCCTATGCCGCGTCGAAACATGCGATCATCGGGCTGACGAAGTCCGCCGCGCTGGATTACGCAAAGGCGAACATCCGCGTGAATGCGGTGCTGCCGGGCAATATCGAGACGCCGATGATGGATCGCTTCACCGGCGGCGATATCCAGAAGGCGATCGATCTGGAACCGGTCGGGCGGCTGGGCAAGCCGGAGGAGATCGCCGACGCGGTGTTGTGGATGAGTGCCGATCTGGGCGCCTTCGTCACCGGGGCGGCGATCGCCGTCGATGGCGGCTGGTCGCTATAGGGGTTGGGACAATCCGTCCAATCGACGCCGCGCGGCGGCGGGCCCATGTGGGCGGGATGACAGAGCATCCCGACATGTCGCCGCCGCCGGCTGCGACTCCCGCCGCGTCCGACGGCGACAAGTTCCGCTGGATCCTGCGGTGCGGATGGAAGGGGCTGTGTCCACGCTGCGGCGAGGGCAGGATGTTCGCGTCGTGGCTGAAGGTGACCGACCGGTGCGACGCGTGCGGGCTGGATTACCGGTTCGCCGCGCCCGACGACGGACCGGCCTTTTTCTCGCTGTGCATCGTCGCGTTTCCGCTCGCGTTCTTCATCGTGTGGATCCAGGTCGCGTTCGATCCGGCATGGTGGGTGCATCTGTTCACGTCGGTGCCGGTGATGCTGATCGGCACGCTGTTGCCGCTGCGCCCGATCAAGGGGTGGCTGGTCGCATCGCAATACGTCAACCGTGCGCAGGAACACGGGACGGGCGCGCTGTGGTCGCAGCTGCACGGGACCGAACCGGGGCGGAGCGATTTCGACCAGTAACGTGCGGCAGTAGCGGTCCGGTTCGCGTTTCGGTACGGTGGCTTGGTGAAGAACGGGGCATGGTGAAGAACGCGGACGAACTGGCGCTGATGCGGGCATCCGGGCGGTTGCTGGCGTCGGTATTCGCGATGCTCGACGGGCTGGAACTGGCGGGGCTGTCGACGCTGGCGGTGAACGACCGGGTCGAGCGGTTCATTACCGACGATCTCGGCGCGCGGCCCGCCAGCAAGGGGCAGTATGGTTTCGCGTACGTCCTGAATTCATCGATCAACGGCGTGGTCTGTCACGGCGTGCCGAGCGCGGACGAGATCATCCGCAACGGCGACATCGTTAATCTGGACATCACGCTGGAGAAGGACGGCTTCATCACCGATTCCAGCAAGACCTACATGGTCGGCGAGGTCGCTCCCGCCGCGCGCCGACTGGTGAGGGTGGCGCAGGAGGCGATGTGGAAGGGGATCGCGCAGGTGCGGCCGGGCGCGCGGCTGGGCGACATCGGCGCGGCGATCGACCGGCATGCGAAGAAGGCCGGTTATGCGGTGGTGCGCGAGTTTTGCGGCCACGGGATCGGCCGCGACATGCACGAAGCACCGGAGGTGATGAATTTCGGCAAGCCGGGCACGGGCGCGATGCTGCGCGAGGGCATGACCTTTACGATCGAACCGATGGTGAATCAGGGCAGCCGCAAGGTCGTGACCGGGGACGACGAGTGGACGGTGACGACGGCGGACGGGAAGCTGTCGGCGCAATTCGAGCATACGGTGGCGGTGACCAAGGACGGGGTCGAGGTGCTGACGCTGCGGGCCGGCGAGCACGTGGGTCGGGGTTGAGGTGCTGACGTTGAGGGCCGACGAGCACGTGGGACGGTGTCCGATCGCTAATTTTTGAAACGGCGGGCGTGGTTCTTCAAGGGATTAGCCGACGCGCGTCCCAATGCGAAACGTGGCATGCTTAAAAGTTGGTTTCCGGTCGTCACGGAAGCCTGAACCTCAGCTAAACGGGCCGCAGCATCTGCCCCGACGGCGATGCATCGGGGACGAGAGACATGATGAAGACGATGATCGCAGCCGGTTTCACGGCAGCATTGATGATGGCCGCGCCGGCCACGGCGCAGTCGCTGACGACCACGTTCGCGGGCGGCAATTCGCAGAACGGCAACATTTTCGACGTGCTGGTGGGGAACCAGGCCATCAGCCTGAATTCGCTGGGGCTGAACGTGAACACGAACGCGGGCACGACTGGTACGTTCGAGTTCTACTTCCGTCAGGGCACCTCGACCGGTTTCCAGAGCGATGCGGCCGGCTGGACGTTGTTTTCGACCAATACGGCGGTTTCGGCCGGATCGGGCGTCGTGACCGCGATCGACATCACCAACCTGATGCTCGACGCCAACACGCGCTATGGCCTGTATTTCACGCAGACCGCGGGTTCGTTGAGCTACACCAACGGCACCGGCGTCGGTAACGTCGCCGCCACGAACGGCGACCTGACGGTGTTCGAGGGCTATGGCGCGGCGTACCGGTTCGGATCGAGCTTCCAGCCGCGCGTCGTCAATGCGACGTTCGAGTACACCGTCGCAGGCGCTGGCGCAGTGCCGGAGCCGGCGACGTGGGCAATGATGATCGGTGGCATCGGCATGGTCGGTGGCGCGATGCGCCGCCGCAAGGTCAGCACGACGGTTTCCTTCGCCTGATCCTGCCGATCCGTTCGGATCGGTCAAAGCCGCCGGTTGCCCAGCAACCGGCGGCTTTTTCGTGTCGCGTCGAGGCTCGGCGTGCGGGAGGTGGCAACCTGCGGCAGGCCGCCAAGGCGCAGGACGGGTTCAATCTATCCTGCTCTCCTTTTCTCGGGGAGTGTTGCGACACAGTTCTGCTGCCTGTTACATAAGCACTACCCCGGCGAAGGCCCGCGCTCAGTCGGGTAGCGGTCTCAGTCGATTACCGCCGGCATCCCAACTGGACCCCGGCCTTCGCCGGGGTGGCAGAGGAGTTTCGCAACGACCTTCTTGAGAGAGGGACGGGATGGATTTCTTCGCCAGCGATGGGCTGGCGGCGAGGCCACACCTCCGAACCGACACGGGTGAAGACGCGAATATTGGATGTTTACGCCCTTCGAACAGGCGCGCGCGAGCGGCCCAGCACTGGGTCCCCGCCTTCGCGGGGACACAGGACCGGTTCCTGTCCGAGGGGGATCAGCGTCGAATTTTACGCCCCGGCCACGCGCAGCAACGGTGTCCGGCGTCGGCGTAGCGCGCCGCCGGCGAGGCCGATGCCGGCGATCATCATCGCCCAGCTCGCGGGTTCGGGGACGGCGCCGGCGAGCGGGGTGACGGAGAAATTGTCGCCCGCGACGTCGAAGACCGTGAAGCCGTAGAAATAGTCGGGTTCGTAGGTGGTGAATTCGATCTGGTCGACGTTCGCGAGGACGCTGGCGAAGGTACGGCCGGCGGGCAGGTTCAGGAATCCGTCGCCGTCGACACCGCCCCAGCCGGACGGGAAGGCGGCGGCGCTGGTGTCGTCGATCGTCACCGACAGCGTCTGCCAGCCGTCGATCGCGGCGGAGAGCGTGCCGAGCCGGTAATAGACGGTGGCGTTGTCGGCGCTGTTGGCGGGATCGAGGTCGGTCAGCTTTACGAACAGGCCGCGGGTCACCTCGGTACCGAGATAGGTGATCGAGTTGGTCAGCACGTCGAGGCTGATCGTCACGCCGGCGCTGCGCGTGTAATCGCCGAGAAAGCCGGCATTGCTGTCGTTGCGCCACGAGATGCCGAAGCTCTCGGCCTGCGTGTGGAAGGACGGGGCGGTGTTGCCGAGACTGGTGTCGACGACCGCGTTGCCGATCCACCCCTCCGCGCCGTTCGAGAAGTCCGTCGTTTCCGCGGTGGCCGCGGATGCCGTCCAAAGGGCGGCGGGAATCAACAGATGTGCGAGCTTCATGATCGTACTCCCCGTTTGGTGGCGCCTGGGCGCATCCCCCCCGTCGATCGGGGCCGACGCGCCTCCCTGTTGGGAGTTCGCGCGCAACCCTCTGTATAAGTGTCGTTAACCATAGGCTCGCATGCGGGTCGGGGGCCGGCAAGCGGGCGTTTTGGGCAGCAATCGATGCTTGCGCCGAGACGGTGCTTGACAGCGTCACGCTGTTTGTGTACAAAACAGGAACATCGAGAATTAGCAAGTCGGGCCGGCGCGGTTCGGGGGCGGGGGCCCTCGGATTTGCGACCGGCCCTTCTGGCGTTCGGAACGGTCGAGGCGGATTTGTCGGGGTCGGGTCCTTCTGGGTCGCGCCCATCAAAGGAGCGGCTCGGGAGGGGGCGGTCTGCGGGTCTGGCCCCGTGGGTTCCGGCCGACGGGTTCTACGATGGGGACGCGACCGCCTGCGGGGGCGGCGGGCGCGGGGGGCGACGTGGGTGGGGTCGTCACCGGTAGCGGCAGCAGGGGAGGACGCGGGATATGGCGCGGAACGAAACGGCGAGGGGACCGACACCAGGAACACAGCGCGTCGGAGAGGACGCGATGATCGCGGACGCTGCGTTGGGACGCGAAGAAGAGTACACGATCGGTGCATTGGTGCCGGTCACCGCAGGACGCGCCGCCGCCGGGGTCGCCCGCGCGGAGAAAAGGCTGTTTACCCGGCGAAGTCTGGTGCGCTATCCGCGCCGTGACGGCTGGACGGTGGAGCGGCGACGATTGTTCCTCGAATGCCTATCGGCGACGTGTTGCGTGACGCTGTCCGCCAAGCGCGCCGGGATGAGTCCGAGTGGCGCGCGGCAGTTGCGCGAGCGGGATGCGGAATTCTCCGGGCTTTGGGAGACCGCGCTGGCCTTCGGCAAGGCGCGGCTTCGGGAGGATTTGCTGGCGTACGCACTGGGTCGTCGATCCAGCGGTGATAACCCGGCCGACATCGATTTCGATGCGCCGCGTGCAGAGCCGTTCGATCCCGAACTGGCCATCAAGGTGCTGACGTACCTTGATGGCCGCCCGGAGCCGGGATCGCAGCGGCGGGCGGCCGCGCCGACACAGGGACAGGTGGATGCGGCGCTGCTCGCGCGGCTGGACGAACTGGTGAAGCGGGGGCGCGGATGACCGAGGAGGGCGAGGTGCTGGCGCGGCTGGCGGCGGTCGCGCCGGAGCACCGCGAGGAGGCTTTGTTCATCCTGCCGCCGGGACTGCGGATGCGGCTGATGCAGGATTGGGGAAGCTGGGCGCATGCCGGGCAGGTCGCGCCATTGGGCGACTGGCGGGTGTGGCTGATCCGCGCCGGGCGCGGCTTCGGCAAGACGCGGGCGGGGGCGGAGTGGGTGGCGGCCTATGCGCGGGAGAATGCGAAGGCGCGGATCGCGCTGGTCGGCGACACCGCGGGCGAAGTGCGCAAGATCATGATCGAGGGAGCGAGCGGCCTGATCGCGGTGGCGGGCGCGACCGACAAGATCGAGTGGCGCGCCTCTGCCGGGGAAGTGACGTTCGGATCGGGGGCGAAGGCGTATGTCTATTCGGCGAACGCACCGGAGGCGTTGCGCGGGCCGGAGCATCATATCGCGTGGTGCGACGAACTGGCGAAATGGCGATACGGCGACGCGGCTTGGGACAATCTGATGCTGGGGCTGCGCATCGGTGACCGGCCGCGGGCGCTGGTGACGACGACGCCGCGCCCGACGATGCTGATGCGGCGCGTGATGGCGTTGCCCGACTGTATCGAGACGCGGGGCGGCACGCGCGACAATCCGTACCTGCCGACGAGCTTCGTGCGCGACATGGAGGCGCGGTACGGCGGATCGCGGCTGGGGCGGCAGGAACTGGACGGCGAACTGATCGAGGACATCGAGGCGGCTTTGTGGACGCGCGACCTGATCGAGCGGCAGCGGGTGGCGAGAGCGCCGGAGCTGGTGCGGGTGGTGATCGGCGTCGATCCGCCCGCGACCGCAGACGGCGATGCGTGCGGGATCGTGGCGGTGGCGCTGGGGCGGGACGGGCACGGCTATGTCGTGGCGGACGCGTCGGTGCGGGGACTGGGGCCGGAGGGCTGGGCGCGCGCCGTCGCGGACTGCGCCGCGACGTGGGAGGCGGACCGCGTCGTGGCGGAGGTCAACCAGGGCGGCGACATGGTCGAAAGCGTGCTGCGTGCGGCCGACGCCGGCATGCCGGTGACGAAGGTGCGCGCGGCGCGCGGCAAGGTCGCGCGGGCGGAACCGGTGGCGGCGCTCTACGCGGCGGGCCGGATGTTCCACGCGGGTGCGTTCAGGGCGCTGGAGGACGAGCTGGCCGGGCTGGCGGTCGGCGGCGGGTATCAGGGACCGGGCCGGTCGCCGGATCGCGCCGATGCGCTGGTGTGGGCGGCGACGTTCCTGATGCTGGGCGGGCGGACGGGCGAGGTGGGGTTGCGGGTGGTTTAGGGGTGCTGTCGCCGGTGCGCCTGCGCTGGCGGGGTGCTGGTGGCCAGACCCGCCCCCGGCCCCTCCCAGGGGAGGGAGGCTGACGGGTTTGGGGCGGGGTGGATTCCTTCTTCTGCGCCCCTCTCTTTGCGAGGGGTTGGGGGCGGGCGGTGCCGCGGGTGGGGCGGCTGCAATTACAGGAGCAACAACATGAAATGGTTCGGCTTCGGGGCCGGTCGCGCGGAGGCGCGGCCGGCCCTTTCTGGTTCGGTATCGCGGACGGGTATTCCGATCGTGGGTGCGGCGGGGGGTGAGTGGCCGCGCAATTACGAGGCGCGGGTGCGGGCGGCGTATCTGGAGAATGCGGTGGCGCAGCGCGCGGTGCGGCTGGTCGCGGAAAGCCTGGGGGAAGCGCCGCTGTCGGCGTCGGACCCGAAACTGGCGGCGCTGGTGACCGCGCGGTCGGGCGGGCAGCCGTTGCTGGCGACGGTGGCGGCGCAGTTGCTGCTGCACGGCAACGCGTATCTGCAGATGCTGTGCGATGCGGAGGGGCGGCTGGCGGAGATCTATGCGCTGCGGCCCGAACGGGTCAGCGTGGTGTGCGATGCGGGCGGGTGGCCGGCGGCGTACCGGTACCGGGTGGGCGCGCGGACGACCGATCTGCCCGCCGGGCCGGTCAAGCCGGCGGTGGTGCATATCCGCAGCTTCGACCCGCTCGACGATCATTACGGGCTGGGCTGTCTGGGCGCGGCATCGGGGGCGGTGGCGATCCACAATGCGGCGGCGCGCTGGTCGAAGGCCTTGCTCGACAATGCGGCGCGTCCGTCGGGGGCGCTGGTGTACGAGGCGGGTGACGGATCGGCGCTGTCGGCGGAGCAGTTCGAGCGGTTGCGGCGCGAGATGGATGCGTTCGTCGGCAGCGGCAATGCGGGACGGCCGCTGCTGCTGGAGGGTGGATTGAAGTGGCAGGCGATGAGCCTGTCGCCCGCCGACATGGATTTCGCCGGGTGCAAGGCGGCGGCGGCGCGGGAGATCGCGCTGGCTTTCGGGGTGCCGTCGATGCTGCTCGGGCTGCCCGGCGATGCGACGTACGCCAATTATCGCGAGGCGAACAAGGCGCTGTGGCGATCGACGGTGCTGCCGCTGGCGGCGACGATCCTGACGAGCATCGCGCAAGGGGTGGAGGGCTGGTTCGAGGGCGCGGCCCTGACGGTCGACCTCAATCAGGTGACGGCGCTGGCCGAGGATCGCGAGCGGTTGTGGGCAAGCGTGTCGGCGGCGTCGTTCCTGGAGGTGGAGGAGAAGCGCGCGCTTCTCGGGCTGGCATGAGCGGGGGTTCGGTGCTGGCCGAACTGATGGCGCAGGGGGTTCGGGAGGGCACCGACCTCGTGACGTTGCGGGCGATCGCGGAAGAGGCTGGGGAGCTGGGCGCGACACGTGCGCTGGCTCGGATGGGCCTGTCCGACGAGCGCGCGCAGGCGGACGTGAAGGAATTGCGCGAGCTGCTGACGGCGTGGCGCGAGGCGAAGTCGTCGGCGTGGAAGGCGGTGGTCGGCTGGGTGATGCGGCTGGGCTGTGCGCTGCTGCTGGCGGGGCTGGCGATGCGGCTGGGGTTTCAGGAGTGGCTGAAGTGAGCGCGCCGGGGGAGCCTGCAAGGGCAGGCGTGTGGTTCGAGGGGTACGCGGCGGTGTTCGGGCGGGTGGACCGGGCGGGCGACGTGTTCCGGGCGGGAGCCTTCGGTACGCCGGGGCCGGTGCCGCTGCTGTTCATGCACGCGGGCGCGCCGGTGGGCGAGATCGAGACGCTGGCGGAGGACGCGACCGGGTTGCGGATCGTGGCGCGGGTCGATGCAGAGGAACTCGCGGGGCTGGTGCGGCGCGGAACGGTGGCGGGGCTGTCGGTCGGGTACCGGCCGGTCGAGGTGCGGAGCGGCGCACGGCGGGAACTGCTGCGGGTGGCGCTGGCGGAGGTGAGCCTCGTCGTCGTGCCGATGCAGGCCGCGGCGCGGGTGACGCGGGTGTTCTGAGCGATGCGATCCTCCCCTTGCAGGGGAGGAATTCTTGAGGGGCAGCGCGGGTGCCGCGTGTGGCTGCCCCTCCACCGCTTTGCGGTCCCCCTCCCCGTTCCGGGGAGGATTTGGTTTTCAACGGGAGAATGACATGGTGGACGTGGTGGAACGGCCGGCGCTGGACGGGGCGCGGGTCGAGCGGAGTGGTGCGTTTTCGGGGTTCGTGCGGACGGGCGCGGCGCTGGAGATGAAGGCGTTTACCGGCGTGACGGGCGGGGAGGGCGGCTTCGCCATCCCGCGCGAGATCGACGCGACGCTGAAAGGGGTGTCGCCGATCCGCAGCATCGCCAACGTGGTGCAGGTGGGGAGCGCCGGATACCGCAAGCTGGTGACGACCGGCGGCGCACCGTCCGGCTGGGCAAGCGAGGTGGCGGCGCGGCCGGTAACGGCGTCGCCCAACTTCGTGGAGATCGCGCCGCCATCGGGCGAACTCTACGCCAACCCCAGCGCAAGCCAGGCGATGCTGGACGACGCAGCGTTCGACGTGGAGGAATGGCTGGCGGGCGAGATCGCCAACGAATTCGCCAAGGCGGAGGGCGCGGCGTTCGTGTCCGGCAACGGCGTCAACCGGCCGAGGGGGTTCCTGGCCAATCCGGTCGCGGCGGATGGCGACGCGACGCGCACGTTTGGGGCGCTGCAGTACCTGGCGAGCGGGGCGGCGGGCGATTTCGCGGCGAACGGTCAGGAGCGGCTGATCGATCTGGTGCAGGCGCTGCGGTCGCCATACCGGCAGGGGGCGAGCTTCGTGATGAACGCCAGCGTGCTGGCGCGTATCCGCAAGTTCAAGACGAGCGACGGCGCGTTCCTGTGGCAGCCGAGTCTGGCGGCGGGAATGCCGGCGACGTTGCTGGGCTACCCGGTCGTCGAGGCGGAGGACATGCCCGACCTGGCGGCGGGATCCCTGTCGGTCGCGTTCGGCAACTTCAAGGCCGGATACCTGATCGCGGAACGCCGCGAGACCGCGATCCTGCGCGATCCGTACAGCAACAAGCCGTTCGTCAGCTTCTACGCGACGAAGCGGATCGGCGGGTGCGTCAGCAATTCGGAAGCGATCAAGCTGATGCGCTTCTCCGCGACCTGATCCGGCGGGCCTCCCGCGCGGTGCGGGAGGCCCCACTCAAGCGAGGGAACGACATGACGGAAGCGGCGATGCCGCCGGCCGTGATCGCGGAGGCGGTCGCGGCGGCGAAGGAGATGCTGCGCCTGACGCACGAGAGCGAGGATGCGCTGCTCGCGCGGCTGGCGGCGACCGCGTTCGCGCTGGCGGAGGCTTTTTGCGGGGTGGCGCTGGTGACGCGCGAGTTCGTGGAGACGGTGGAGGGCGACGGGAGTTGGGCGCGGCTGGCGCGGGCGCCGGTCGCGGCGGTGACGCGGGTCGAAGGCGCGGGCGGCGTCCTGTCGGTGTCGGCCTATGCGGTGGATATCGATGGCGACGGCGACGGCTGGGTGCGCGCGGCCGAGCGCGTGACAGTGACGTACCGCGCGGGGGCTTCGGCGGGGTTTGCGGTGCTGCCGGCGGGGGTGGCGCACGGCGTCGTGCTGCTGGCGGTGCATCTGTTCGAGAACCGGCAGGGCGAGGTCGCGCCGCCGGCGGCGGTGGCGGCGCTGTGGCGGCCGTTCCGGCGGCTGCGGCTGGATGTGGGCCTGCATCGGGAACGGCACGCGTGAGTGCGGGCGCGCTGTTGCGGGCGGCGGTCGTCGCCGATCTGGGCGCGGTCGCGGGCATGACGGTGTTCGATGCGCCGCCGGTGCGCGGCGCCGTGCCCTTCGCGGTGGTCGGGGAGGCGATGCTGACCGACTGGAGCGGGGCGGCGTTTACTGGGCGCGAGGGGCGTTTCGCGGTGACGCTGACCGACGAGGGCGAGGTGCCGGTGCGGCTGCGCACGCTGGTGGCGGCGGTCGAGGACCGGTTGCCGGAGATGGCGCGCGATCTGGGGCAGGGGTGGCGGATCGCGGCGCTGCGGCTGGCGGGCGGGCGGATGCGGCGGGAGCGCGCGCGCTGGGTCGCGACGGTGGAGTTTCAGGTGCGCGTGTACCGGGCTCAGTGATTTCGGCGGTGGGGGTGGTCGCCCTCACCCTTCCGGCGCTTTGCGCCTCCCTCCCTCTCCCAAAGGGATAGGGAAACGAAGGAATATCTATGGCGATCGAGAAGGGTTCGGCGTTCCTGCTGAAGGTGGGGGACGGCGCGGCGGTGCCGGTGTTCGCGACGGTGGCGGGGCTGCGCACGACGCAGTTGTCGGTCAACGGCGAGGCGGTGGTCGTGACCAACAAGGACAGCGGCGGCTGGCGGCAATTGTTGTCGGGGGCGGGGGTGCGCAGCGTCAGCGTGTCGGGGGCGGGCGTGTTCACCGGATCGGCGGCGGAGGCGCGGATCAAGGCGAGCGCGCTGTCGGGCGCGATCGACGATTACCGGCTGAGCTTCGAGGGCGGCGACCATATGACCGGGCGCTTCCTGGTGACGCGGCTGGATTACGCCGGGGATTTCAACGGCGAGCGTTCGTACACGCTGTCGCTGGAGAGTTCGGGGGCGGTGGTGGTGGGCTGACGGTCGAGAGTGCGTGGCACTCGGCCTCACCCCGCGCCGCCGTTGGCGGCTTGCCCCTCTCCCAAGGGGAGAGGGGAGAAAGGAGATATCATGAACGATGCGAACCCGGTTCGGGGGGAGGCTTCGTTGCGCGTGCGCGGCGAGGGGGTGGTGTTGCGGCCGTCGTTTGCGGCGTTGGTCGCGGCGGAGGTGGAGCTGGGGCCGCTATTTGCGCTGGTGGAGCGGGCGGCGGACGGCCGGCTGGCGCTGGCGGAGATGGTCGGGCTGTTCTGGCACTGTGTGCGGGAGCGGCCGGAGTGGCTGACGCGCGAGGTGCTGGGCGAGGCGGTGGCGGAGAGTGGCTTGGCGAAGGCGACGCCGGTGCTGCGCGCTTTGCTGGGCCAGATATTGAGCGGGCGGTGACGTTCGCGGACGCCGCTGGGCGGCTGGCGGGGATGGCGGGCGCGGTGCTGGGGTGGTCGCCGGATGCGTTCTGGCGGGCGACGCCGGCGGAACTGGGCGCGGTGGTGCGGGCGATGTCGGGCGAGGCGGGTGCGGGTGGGGGCGAGCCGCCCGACGCTGGCCTGATCGCGCGGATGCGGGAGGCGTTTCCGGATGGATGAGCTGGACGAGACGGTGGTGGCGGTGCGCGCCGATACGGCGGCGTTCGCGCGGGACGTGGCGATGATGCGGGACGAACTGATCGATTGCATGGGCGATGCTGCCGAACGGGCGAGGATGCGACTGGAGATGTCGCTGTTGACCGCAGCACGGACCGGCTCATTTGCTTTCAACGACCTGAAGAACTTTGCAATCCAAGCACTGGATCAAATCGCGGCGCGAGCTTTGCGGATGGGGTTGGACAGTATCTTCGGTGGCGGTTCATCGGGACCTATCGGATCGCTGGGGTCGGTGCTGGGTGGACTGCTCGGTGCGCCGGGGCGGGCGACGGGCGGGCCGGTGTCGCCGGGGCGGGTCTATACGGTCGGCGAACGCGGGCCGGAGGTGTTCGTGCCGACATCGAGCGGGCGGATCGAGACGCTGTCCGGTGGTGCGACCGGCGGTTTCGGGCGGGAGGTTCGGGTGGCGATCAGCGTTCACGCCGGGGCGGGCGAGTCGGCGGAGGTGCTGCGGCGATCCGGACGGCAGGTGGCGCGCGCGGTGCGGGGGGCACTGGAGGGGTAGAGGGCTTTTCGTCCGGGGCGATGGTTCGGGGGCGCGGCAAGGTAGGCGTTCTCCGTCATGCCGGGCCTGTCCCGGCATGAGGGGGGCTGCGTGTCCGTGGGGCACGGCGCGGATCGCTATGGGGCGAGGCCGGAGACAAGGGGATTGTCGGCGGTCGACATCCTGTCGGCCAACTGGGCTCCCGCCTTCGCGGGAGCACAGGGGTGGAGCAGGGTCGCGGGCGTAGGCAGGGGCCTCACCCTTCCCTCTCCCGAGGGCAGAGGGAGATTTTGGCGTTCGCTCCTCTACACCTCCCCGGCGGAGGCCGGGGTCCAGCTTGGCGTTTGTGGTGAGACTCACTCGATTGGCGGCAACTGGGCCCCGGCCTTCGCCGGGGAGGTGCGAAGTTACGATCGTCCGGGTGTCGGGGCGGATCGAGTGCGCAGGCGCGACGAAGCACGACAAAGAGGGGGGCGAGCATGGGGCATTGGTTGTGCGCGAAGCGGGGCGTGCAGGCGGAGGGCGTGGTGACGCGGTTCGATGCGCGGTTCTGGACGGTGGATTTTCCGCGGCCGATGATGGCGGCGGTGACGACGGTTGCGGCGGATGGCCTGCGCGTCGATTGCACGTTCCAGCGGCAGGACGATCTGGCGGGGCTGATCTGGGCGAGCGAGGATCGCTGGGATCATCCGCTGCTGGCGTATCAGACCAGTCGCGATTTCCGGGCGTGCCGGTTGCGGTTCCGGTGGCGGTCCTTTGGCGTGCGGGCGCTGGATGCCGTCAATGGTCCGGTGCTCACGATCGAGGGGCGCGACGCGGGCGGCGTGGCGCGGGCCTGGTATGTGCGGTTGTGGAACTATGCGGTCGGTGCGGCGGAGGATGCGGTGGTGTCGCTGGACTTCGCCGATCTGGACGGCGGATTCCTGTTGCCGGGGGAGGCGGACCCGGTGTTCGCGGGCGATGTCGACCGGATGTTCGTGTCGCTGGTCGCGCCGGGCTATACCGGTATGGCGGTCGATCTGCCGGTGGCGGCGGAGGGCTGGGTCGAGCTGACCGACATCGCCTGCGACGGGCCGGGATCGGTACTGGCGATCGGCGAGGCGGTGGTGCCCGAGCATGAGCTGGGCATCGCGAGCGGATACGACGACAGTTACAACCTGACGCCGGCGCGGCTGCTGCGGAATGCGCTGCACCTGGGGTACCGTGGGGCGATCGTCCATTATGTCGGGATGAGCCATTATTTCCGGCTCTCCGGTGGTGTCGTGACGCTGACGGGTGGCGCGCTGAACAGACCGTGCGCGGCGTGGCACCGGGATTTCGCCAGACGGGCGAAGGCGCTGGGGTACGGCGTGATCTGGTCGCTGTCGTACGAGCTGTTCGACGCGCATTGTCCGGCGGCGTGGAAGCAGCGCGCGGCGGACGGCTCGCCGGCGCTGACCGGCTGGGTGCCGCCGTCGACGCTCCTGAGCCCGGCCAATGGCGCGGCGATGGCGTATCTGCAGGCCGTGGCGCGGGCGTTCATGGGGGTCGCGCTGGAGGCTGGGCTGCCGCCGAAGTTCCAGGTGGGGGAGCCGTGGTGGTGGGTGCAGCCCGCGAACCACGCGCCGTGCCTGTACGATGCGGCGGCGGTCGCGGCGTTCGCGCCGGTGCCGATCGTATCGATGCGGGGGCCGAAGACGGCGGCGGAGCGTGCGACGCTGGACCGGGCGGGGGCGTGTCTGGCGGCATCGACGGCGGCGCTGACGGCGGCGGCGCGGGATGCCGCGCCGGGGTGCGAGACGCATCTGCTGGCGTATCTGCCGACGATACTCGACCCGCTGTCGCCCGAGGCGAAGCGCGCGAACATGCCGGTGGGCTGGGCCAGCCCGGCGTTCGATGTCCTGCAGCTGGAGGATTACGACTGGGCGGCGACGGGCGACACCGCCTCGACCCGCGCGGGTGTCGCGGCAGCGGAGGCGCGGCTGGGCTATCCGGCGGCGCGGCAACATTATCTGTCGGGCTTCGTGCTGCGGCGCGAGGATGCCGGGCAATGGGCGGCGATCGATGCCGCGGCGGGGGCGGCGCAAGCGCGGGGCGTAGCGGCGACGGTCCTGTGGGCGCTGCCGCAGGTGATGCGCGACGGATTCATCCACTTTCGGGGAGACGAGGACGTGCAGGCGTTCGACGACGTGATGTTCCCGCTGGCGCTGGGACGCGAGGCGGAGGTGGCGCCGGGATTCTCCACCGCGATCCTGACCTCGGCGGGCGGCACTGAACAGCGCAACGCCGGCTGGGCGGAGGCGCTGACCCGTTACGATGTCGGGCCGGGGGTGCGGTCGGAGGCGGATATCGCGACCCTGCTGGCGTTCTTTCGCGCACGGATGGGGCCGGCGCGCGGGTTCCGGTTGCGCGATCCGTTCGATTTCGCGGGCACCGGCGAGCGGATCGGGGTGGGTGACGGTGCGATCCGGCGGTTCGCGCTGGTGAAGCATTATGGCGCGAGCGTGCGGCGGATCACGCGGCCGGAGGCTGGGAGCGTCGCCGTCGCAGTCGACGGGGTCGCGGCGGGGTTCGCGATCGAGGCCGGCGGCTGGGTGACGCTGGACATCGCCCCGGCGGCGGGCCGGGTCGTGACCGCCAGCTTTCGGTTCGACGTGCCGGTGCGGTTCGCGGAGGACCGGCTGAGCGTGCAGCGGCAGACGTTCGGTGCGGGGGCGGCGGCGTCGGTCCCGCTGGTCGAACTGCGCGAGGTGGTGGCGTGAACTGGCTGGCGGAGCCGTTGGCCACGGTGGCCTTGTGCTGGCGGCTGGAGCGGCGCGACGGGGTGACGATCGGGCTGACCGCGCATGACCGCGATCTGGCGGTGAACGGGCTGGTGCACCGCGCCGCGCCCGGGATGCTGCCCTCGGCGATCGTACGCAGCGATGGGCTGGAGCCGGATACGATGGACGTTTCGGGCGCGCTGACGGGCGCGGCGATCGGCGAGGCGGATTTGCTGGCGGGCCGCTGGGACGGCGCGCGGGTGAGCGTGTTCGCAGTCGACTGGAGCGGCGGTGGGGGACGCGTCGATCTGGGCAGCGGGACGATCGGGGAGGTGGCGATGGCGGATGGCGGCTTCACCGCGGAGTTGCGCGGGATCGCGGGGGTGCTCGACCGGCCGGTGGCGGAGGAGACGAGTGCGGCGTGCCGCGCGGAACTGGGCGATGCGCGGTGCCGGGTGGCGATGGCCGGTCGCGTGCGGTTCGCAAGGGTGGTGGCGAGCGACGGCGCGGTGGTGACGCTGGACGCGGCGGCGGAGGGGTGCGCGGGCGGGCGGCTGCGCTGGTTCGGCGGCGCGAACAGCGGACTGGAGGCGCGGATCGCGGGGGCGACGGGTCCGATCGTGACGCTGGTGGAGCTGCCGCGGCTGGCGGTCGCGGCCGGCGCGTTGGTCGAGGTGACCGAGGGTTGCGACAAGACGCTGGCGACGTGCGCGGCGCGGTTCGGGAACGCCGTAAATTTTCGCGGGGAGCCGCATCTGCCGGGGATCGACCTGCTGACGCGGTATCCGGGCGCGTGAGCCGGGTCGTGGACGCCGCCCGCAGCATGGTGGGCGTGCGGTTCCGGTTGCACGGGCGCGATCCGGCGACCGGGCTGGACTGCGTCGGGCTGGTGGCGCTGGCGACGGGGTGCGCCGCGCCGACGGGCTATCCGCTGCGGGGCGGGGAGCCGGGGCGGATCGCCGCGATGCTGGATGCGGTGATGGGACGGGGGACGCTGGCGCCGGGGGCGGTGCTGCTGACGCGGACCGGGCCGGGGCAACTGCATCTGGGCGTGTGGACGGGGAGCGGGCTGATCCACGCCGATGTCGGGCTGCGGCGGGTGGTCGAGCGGCCGGGGGCGGTGGCGTGGCCGGTCTTGGGGATCTGGCGGGGGGAATAGACGATGGCGACATTGGTGCTGACGGGGCTGGGGACGGCGATCGGCGGACCGGTCGGGGGCGCGATCGGCAGCTTGCTGGGCAATGCGATCGATCACGCGACCTGGGCGCGGCCGAGGGGGCGGACAGGACCGCGGCTAACCGAGTTGCGGGTGCAGACCTCCTCCTATGGAAGCGCGATCCCGCTGTTGTTCGGGACGATGCGGGTGGCGGGAACGGTGATCTGGTCGACCGACCTGATCGAGAGCCGCGGCCGCGCGGGTGGCGGCAAGGGCCAGCCCACAACGACGAGCTACAGCTATTCGGCGTCATTCGCGGTGCTGCTGTCCGCGCGGGCGATCCGGGGCGTGGGGCGGATTTGGGCGGACGGGAAGCTGCTGCGCGGGGCGGCGGGCGACATGAAGGCAGCGGGCGTCCTGCGGGTGCATTCGGGTGGGGAAGATCAGGCGGTCGATCCGCTGATCGCCTCGGCCGATCCGGTGACGCCGGCGTATCGCGGCATGGCCTATGCGGTGTTCGAGGGGCTGGCCCTGGCGGATTTCGGCAATCGCATCCCGTCGCTGACATTCGAGGTGATCGCCGACGAGGGGGCGGTGACGGTGGGCGCGATCGGGGCGGCGTGCGGGCCGGTGACGGGCGGCGGCACGGCGACGCTCGACGGGTTCGCCGCCAGCGGGACGGCGCGAGACGTGCTGGCGCTGATGGCGCAGGCGGGCAGCGGCTGGTGGGCCGCGGACGGCGATACGGTGCGCTGGCATCAGGACGGCGAGGCGGTGCTGGAGATCGCCGATCCGGGCGTCAGCGCGCCGGGGCTGGACGGGGCGGCGCGACAGCGAACGACCGCGCCCGCGGACACGGTGCCGGGCGTGGTCTCGGTCAGCCACTACGATCCGGCGCGCGACTGGCAGGCGGGGTTGCAGCGGGCGCGCGGTCTGGCGGGATCGCGGCGCGAGGAGCGGGTGGAGATGCCGGCCGCGCTGGGCGCGGATGCGGCGCGGACGCTGGCGGAGGCGATGCTGGCGCGGGCACGGACCGAGCGGGTGCGGCGGGTGGTGACGCTGGGGCTGGACGGGATGGCGATCGTGCCGGGCCGGATCGTGCGGGTTGCCGGTGAGACGGGGCGCTGGCGGGTGATGGAGGCGGCGGTCGAGGGGCTGGCGATGCGGCTGACGCTGGTGCCGGTCACGGCGGCGACGATGTCTGTCGCGGGGACGAGCGGGCGGGTGGCGGGGGCGGCGGATGAGCGGATCGGCGCGACGCTGCTGGTGCTGGCGGAGACGTTGCCGCTGGACGACACGCTGCTCAATCAGCCACGTCTGACGGTGATCGCGGCGGGCGAGGGGCGCGGGTGGCGGTCAGCGGCGTTGTTGTGGAGTGCCGACGACGGCGCGAGCTGGACGCCGGCGGGCGGTACCGCGGCATCGGGGATCGTCGGGATCGTGGAACAGGCGCCGGGCGAGGCGCCGGCGACGCTGTTCGACACCGCAGGCGCGATCGTGGTGCGGCTGGCGCGGGGCGACATGATGCTGACGGACGCGGACGAGGCGGCGCTGGATCGCGGTGCCAATCTGGCGGTGGCGGGCGACGAGCTGGTGCAGTTCGGGCGTGCCGAACCATTGGGGGAGGGGCGCTGGCGCCTGTCGCGGCTGCTGCGCGGACGCCGTGCGAGCGGACGGATGGCGACGGGCGACGCCTTTGCGGTGCTCGACGGGGAGACGGCCCGGACGATCGACCTGCCGATCGCGGCGATGGGGCGGACGGTGCGCATTCTGGCGACTGGACTCGGCGATGGCGCGGCGGTGGAGGGACGGCTGCGGTTGAGCGGTACGTCCGTGCGCCCGCCCTCGCCGGTAGGGGCTCGGGTGGAGCCTATGCCGGATGGCGGCGCGGTGGTGCGCTGGACGCGACGGAGCCGGCTCGGGTGGCGCTGGATCGACGGGGTGGATGTGCCGCGGGGGGAGGAAAGCGAGCGCTGGGCCGTGACGCTGGATCGTGGCGGCGCCGTCGAGGAGCGGGTTCTGGATACGGCGATGCTGACGCTGACCGCGGCGGAATGCGCGGGCGGCCCGACGATGGCGGTGCGGCAACAGGGTATGTGGGGAGACTCCGCGCCCCTAACGATCACCCTCGGCTGACGTTAAAATTGGGAGACTGACGATGGAAACGACCGCAAGACTGGGGATGCCGCTGATCGAGCCGGGACAGGCGCAGAAGGAGATGGTGCACAACGAGGCGCTGACGTTGCTCGATGCGGGCGTGCAGTCGAGCGTCCTGGCCGCCGGAGTCGACGTGCCGCCGTCGGTTCCGATGCCGGGGCAATGCTGGATCGTCGGGCATGTGCCCGAGGGCAGCTGGGCGGGGAACGCTTCGAGCATCGCGATGTGGACCGAAGGTGGCTGGCGGTTCCTTCGACCCACGGAAGGATGGTCCGTGTGGGATGCCAGCGCGCAGCAGGTCCTTCGCTACGTCGCGGGTTCCTGGGAAACCGGTATTATTTCGGCACGGCGCATCGTCATCGGCGGAACGCCGGTGCTGGGCGCGCAGCAGCCCGCTGTTCCGACGCCAAGTGGCGGAAATGTAATCGATATCGAGGTGCGTCGAGCGATAGCCGCAATGCTGGTGGCGCTCCGCACGCACGGGCTGATCGCCCCCTGAGCGAAAATTGGTGTTGCGCTGCGGCAACAGTCGCGGAACAATGTCGCCTTGTCTGGAAACCATCCGCGGGATAGTGAGTTTGCCCTGTCCGTAGTGACACTTTAAGAAAGGGGAATATGATGCGGAAGCTTGCCATCGTACTGGCACTTGCATCCACCGCACTCGCCGCACCTGCCATGGCCCGCGATAACTCGTGGTACATCGGCATCGAGGGCGGCGCGATGGTGGTCGAGGATATCGACTATGACATCGGGACGCTCAGCAATGCTGGCACCGTCGATCACAAGTATGGCTATGACGTCGACGGCGTGATCGGTTACGACTTCGGCGGTTTCCGTCTGGAGACGGAAGTCGGTTACCGCGTTGCGGACGTCGACAGCTATTCGTCGACCACCACGACGCCGTTTGCCAACCGTGCAGGCACCCGCCTGAACGCTCCGGCCGGCGTTTATGACTCGGCTGGCGGCCGCACCTCGGCGCTCAGCTTCATGGTCAACGCGCTGCTCGACTTCGGTGAAGACGACGGCATCCAGGGCTTCGTCGGCGGCGGTGTCGGTGTCGCTCGCGTGAAGCAGAGCCTCGCGCTGAACCAGAACCTCGACTCGGTGTCCGATTCGGACACGGTGTTCGCGTATCAGGGCCTTGCGGGCATCCGCGCGCCGCTGACCGATCACATCGACGTCAGCCTGAAGTACCGCTTCTTCAACGCCGAGAGCGTTGGGCTGGTGGACGTTGCGAACCGCAATCTCGATGGCCGTTTCCGTTCGCACAGCATCCTGGGCGGCGTGACGTACAACTTCGGTTCGCCGACGCCTCCTCCTCCCCCGCCGCCGCCGCCGCCGCCGCCGCCGCCTCCCCCGCCGCCGCCTCCTCCGCCGGAGCCGATCGCATGCTCGCCGGGACCGTTCATCGTGTTCTTCGAGTGGGACAAGTCGGACATCACGCCGGAAGCAGCGTCGATCCTCGACAACGCCGTGACCCAGTACCAGACCTGCGGCAACGCACAGGTCCAGCTGGCCGGTTACACCGACACCTCGGGTTCGTCGCAGTACAACCAGGGCCTGTCGCAGCGCCGTGCAGACGCGGTGAAGGCGTACATGTCCTCGCGTTCGATCCCGGACGGCGTCATCACGACGAGCGCGTTCGGCGAGACGAACCTGCGCGTGCAGACTGCCGATGGCGTCCGCGAAGTGCAGAACCGTCGCGTGGAGATCACTTACGGTCCGGGTTCGGGCCAGTAAGTCTCTCCTCTCGGAGCAAGATCGGGGAGGTCGGCGCAAGCCGGCCTCCCTTTTCTTTTGTGCCGGGTCTGTGGATTGTCGCTGGCATGCCGGAGATGGTTGGCTGCGGGTCGATTAGTAGGCCGGCCCCGTCTTCCCGAACTCGTTAGGTACTCACCCCGTCGGACATTGATCGGCCATGTGTCCCCGCGAAGGCGGGGATCCGGTACTGGGCTCCCGCCTTCGCGGGAGTACATGCGAGGATAGTTGAGACGTGTCCCGATCCGAAGGGGTGAGCATCGGCTCATTCCAAGGTGCATGGCCTAACGGGCATGGGGTATAAGCCTTGTGCCGATCGACCCGCCCCCCGGGAAACCCCCGTACGGGGTCCGGGGTGACGGTGTCGGGGCGCCTTTCATGCGCCTGCCGGACGGCGGTCGCGCTGAGCGTCTGACGACAGGAAATCGAACCGACCCGATCCTCCCTTGTGCGGAGACGGAGGGTGCTCGAGAGCGATGGACCCTTGAAGCGCTCCACCTTTAGCTGTTTGATGACGGAATTCCTGCGCAACCTCTTCTGCCATCCCAGTGAGGAGCTCAGTTGCGGTGTCTCCAGTCATCGACGGAGTGCGTTACCGAACTGGACCCCGGCCTTCGCCGGGGTGGTGGTTTGGTGACGGCCAGGAAAGCTCCTCCCGACGGTACCCTGAAGGAAGGGGCGTTTCGACGCTTCGGCTCGTCATTCAACCCCGCGTCTGTCAGTCGGGTCGCTCGGCCCGGCGGGCTTACAAACCGCTGCCACGAATGCTGCGGCGTACCGTCAGGCCGGCCGAAACTTCCCCGGAGGGAGATCGGCCAGCGTCCAGTCGCCGATGCTCCAGCGGATCAGGCGGAGCGTCGGGTGGCCGACGGCGGCGGTCATGCGGCGGACCTGACGGTTGCGGCCCTCGCGGATCGTCAGTCGCAGCCAGCAATCCGGGATCGCGGCGCGGACGCGGATCGGGGGATCGCGCGGCCATAGGTGGGGCCGATCGATGCGCTCGACCTCGGCCGGGCGTGTCTTGCCATCCTTCAGCGCGACGCCGCTGCGAAGGCGGTCGAGTGCGTCCGGCGCGGGTTCGCCCTCGACCTGCACCAGGTAAGTCTTGGCCAGCTTGAAGCGAGGGTCGGCGATACGCGCCTGAAGCCGCCCGTCGTCGGTCAGCAGCAGCAGGCCCTCGCTATCGCGATCGAGCCGGCCGGCGGGATAGATGCCGGGCAGGTCGATGAAGTCCGACAGCGTCCGGCGCGGCGTGTCGGTGCCGCGATCTGTGAACTGGCTGAGCACGTCATAGGGCTTGTTGAACAGGATCAGCCGGGTCATCGCCGCGGCTGTGCCATCGTGTGCTGGCGATGTCGCGTGCGATCGCTGTGGCGATGAGGCCGGTATGCCGGCGGCGTCAGGAGCCCCCCCCTTCTTTCCGAGCAGGGAGGGCGTCTCGGCGAATTGGACCACCAAGGTTTCACCCCACCCCAACCCTCCCCCGAAGGGGAGGGGAGTCAGCAGTTCGACCTCCCCGAAGGGAGATCGAGGACCGTCAGCTGACGACGAGCGCCAGCTTCCCGTCGCCTTCGTCGACATGGACGGTCGATCCGTCCCTGACGTCGCCGCGCAGGATCAGGTCGGCGAGCGGGTCCTGAAGGTGGCGCTGGACGGCGCGCTTCAGCGGGCGGGCGCCGTAGACGGGGTCGTAGCCGACGCGGCCGAGCCATGCGCGGGCGGCATCGGTCAGGTCGAGCGCGACCTTGCGATCCGCGAGCAGCTTGCCGACGCGACCGACCTGGATGTCGACGATCGGGCCCATATGCGCCTGCCCCAGACGGTGGAAGAGGATGATCTCGTCCAGCCGGTTGAGGAATTCGGGGCGGAAATGCCCGCGCACGATCTCCATCACCTGCGGCTCGACCGCCTCGACATCCTGCCCCTCGTCGAGGTTCGCGAGATACTGGCTCCCGAGATTGCTGGTCAGGATGATGAGCGTGTTGGAGAAGTCGACGGTGCGACCCTGCCCGTCGGTCAGGCGGCCGTCATCGAGCACCTGCAACAGCACGTTGAATACGTCGCCATGCGCCTTTTCGACCTCGTCGAAGAGCACCACCTGATAGGGGCGGCGGCGAACGGCCTCCGTCAGGACGCCGCCTTCCTCATAGCCGACATAGCCGGGAGGGGCACCGATCAGGCGGGCGACGGCGTGCTTCTCCATGAATTCGCTCATGTCGATGCGGACCATCGCGGCGGGATCGTCGAACAGGAATTCGGCGAGAGCCTTGGTCAGTTCGGTCTTGCCGACGCCGGTCGGCCCGAGGAACAGGAACGAGCCGAGCGGACGGTTCGGGTCCTGTAGCCCGGCGCGTGCACGGCGGACGGCGGTGGAGACGGCGCGCACCGCATCGGCCTGACCGATGACGCGCTGGCCAATGACCTCCTCCATCTTCAGCAGCTTGTCGCGCTCCCCCTCCAGCATGCGGTCGACGGGGATGCCGGTCCAGCGGCTGACGACGCCGGCGATGTCGTCGGCGGTCACCTCCTCGCGCAGCATCGCGCCCTTGGTCGCGCCGGCGGCTTCGGCCAGTTGCTTCTCTAGCTGCGGGATGGTGCCGTAGGACAGCTCGCCGGCGCGGGCGAGATCGCCCTGACGCTGCGCCTGATCGAGCGCGACGCGGGCGGCGTCGAGCTGTTCCTTGAGCTTGGACTCGGCGCCGATCTTCTCCTTTTCCGCCTGCCAGCGGGCGGTGAGTTCGGCGGATTGCTGTTCGAGATTGGCGAGATCGTGCTCGATCGTCTCCAGCCGGTCGAGCGACGCGGCGTCGGTTTCGCGGCGCAGGCCCTCGCGCTCGATCTTCAGGCGCAGGATACGGCGATCGAGCGTCTCGATCTCCTCGGGCTTGGATTCCACTTCCATGCGGATGCGGCTGGCGGCTTCGTCCATCAGGTCGATCGCCTTGTCAGGCAGGAAGCGGTCGGTGATGTAGCGGTTCGACAGCGTCGCCGCCGACACGAGCGCGCCGTCGGTGATGCGGACGCCGTGGTGGAGTTCGTATTTCTCCTTCAGGCCGCGCAGGATCGAGATCGTGTCCTCGACCGTGGGTTCGCCGACGAAGACCGGCTGGAAGCGGCGCTGCAACGCCGGGTCCTTCTCGACATATTTGCGATATTCGTCGAGCGTGGTCGCGCCCACGCAATGCAGCTCGCCGCGCGCCAAGGCGGGTTTGAGCAGGTTGCCCGCGTCCATCGCGCCTTCAGATTTCCCTGCACCGATCAACTGGTGCATCTCGTCGATGAACAGGACGATGTCGCCGTCGGCGGCCTTTACCTCGTCGATGACGCCCTTCAGCCGCTCTTCGAACTCGCCGCGGTATTTCGCGCCGGCGATCAGCGCGCCCATGTCGAGCGCCATCAGCGTCTTGTCCTTCAGGCCGTCGGGTACATCGCCATTGGCCATGCGCAGCGCGAGCCCCTCGACGATCGCGGTCTTGCCGACGCCGGGTTCGCCGATCAGGACGGGATTGTTCTTCGTGCGGCGGGCGAGCACCTGGATCGTGCGGCGAATTTCCTCGTCGCGGCCGATCACGGGATCGAGCTTGCCGTCGCGCGCCGCCTGCGTCAGGTCGCGCGCGAACTTCTTGAGCGCGTCGTAACGATCCTCCGCCCCGGCAGTGTCGGCGGTGCGGCCCTGACGCAGTTGGTTGATCGCGGTGTTCAGCCCCTCCGGCGTGACTCCGGCGCCCTTCAGCGCCTTGCCGGCCGCGGTGGTGAGCGACAGCGCGAGCGCGACGAGCAGGCGTTCGACGGTGACGAAGCTGTCGCCGGCCTTTTGCGCGATCTGTTCCGCCGTATCGAGAACGCGGACGGTGTCGTTGTCGAGACCGGGGCTCTGCTGCGCGCCCGAGCCGCTGACCGCCGGAATTTTCGCGAGCGTCGTGTCGGTGTCGGCCACCGCGCGCTTCGCATCGCCGCCCGCCGCCTGGATCAGGCCGGTGGCCATGCCCTGCTCGTCCTCCAGCAGCGCCTTCAGCAGATGTTCGGGGGCGATGCGCTGATGGCTCATGCGGATCGCAACGGTTTGCGCGGACTGGAGAAAGCCTTTTGCGCGGTCGGTGAATCGTTCGAGGTTCATGGATGATCCCTGTCTGTTGGCGATCACATGGTGTTGTATTCGGGCAACACAAGAGGGTGGATATACGAAACTGGACGCTCCATTGCGTCGTTCTAAACTGCGTTATAGGCTCCCGTCTTCTGCATTGGAGACCCTTTCCGACATGACCATCACATCCGTCGCGCTCGCGGGCGTGGCAGCGATCGCGCTCGCGAGTCCTGCGGTCGCGCAAATGGCGCAGCCGGTGCCGGCGGCGACGCTCGTGAAGGCGGTGAACCTGCCATATGAGGAATTCACGCTGCCGAACGGATTGCGGGTCGTGGTGCATACCGATCGCAAGGCGCCGGTGGTGGCGCTGTCGGTGTGGTACGATGTCGGCGCGAAGCACGAACCGGCGGGGAAGACGGGGTTCGCGCATCTGTTCGAGCATCTGATGTTCAACGGTTCGGAGAATGCGCCGGACGATTTCTTCGAACCGCTGAAGCAGGTCGGCGCGACCGACTTCAACGGCACGACCAATCTCGACCGGACCAACTATTACGAGACGGTGCCGACCGCGGCGCTGGAGCGGGCGCTGTTCCTGGAGAGCGACCGGATGGGCTATCTGCTCGGCGCGGTGACGCAGGCCAAGCTCGATGAGCAGCGCGGTGTCGTCCAGAACGAAAAGCGGCAGGGCGACAATCAGCCCTACGGTTTGGTCGACTACAAGATCACCGCCGGGTTGTTGGCGGTCACCCACCCCTATGGCCACGACACGATCGGGTCGATGGCGGATCTGGACGCGGCGACGCTGACGACGGTGCGCGACTGGTTCCGCAGCCATTATGGGCCGAACAATGCGGTTTTGGCGCTGGCGGGCGATATCGACGTTGCAACCGCGCGGCGGCTGGTCACGAAGTATTTCGGTGCGATTCCGAGCGGGCCGAAGACGGCGGCGCGGGTGGTGCCGGTGACGACGCTGACTGCACCGAAGGTCGAGACGATGAAGGACCGTGTCGCGGCGGTCATGATCTCGCGCAGTTGGACGGTGCCGGGGTCCAACGATCCGCAATCGGTGAACCTCGACATTGCGGCGAACGTGCTCGGCGGCCTCGCCAGTTCACGGTTGCAGGAGGCGCTGGTCCGGCAGGAGAAGCTGGCGACCAGCGTATCGGCGTACAATTACGGCTATAACCAGATTGGCCAGTTCACGATCCAGGTGGTCGTGAAGGAGGGCGTCGATCCGGCGAAGGTGATGCAGCGGCTGGATGCGATCACCGCCGATTTCCTGAAGAACGGTCCAACCGCGGACGAGGTGAGCCGCGTCGTCACGAACGAGGCGACGGGGCGCATCGCCTCGCTGGAATCGGTCAACGGTCAGGCGCGGGTGCTGGCGAGCGGTGCGCTATTGGCGAACGATCCCGGTTTCGCGAAGAAGGAGCTGGAGCGGCTGGCGGGCGCGACGCCCGCGTCGGTGAAGGCGGCGGCGGACCAGTGGCTGACCAAGCCGTCCTACACGCTGACCGTCGTGCCGGGACCGCGCGACGCGTATGAGGAGGCGAAGGTACCACCCCCCGCCACCGTGACCGCTGCGCCGGAGACGCCGGTGAAGGGAACACGCGGCGGCTTGCCCGCGCTCGGCACGATCGGCGAATTGAAGTTTCCGGCGGTGCAACGCGCGAAGCTGTCGAACGGGATCGAGCTGATCTATGCGCAGCAGGCGGCGGTGCCGATGACGCAGATGTCGCTGAGCTTCGACGCGGGTGCGGCGGCGGACGTGCCCGGCAAGTCGGGGACGCAGCAACTGACGCTGTCGTCGATGGACGAGGGCACGGCGACCCTGTCGGCGGCGCAGCTCGCGATCGCCAAGGAGCGGTTGGGCGCGAGCATCAACACCAGTTTCGGCGCGGATCGCACCTATGTGACGCTGGGCGTGCCAAGCGCGAACCTGTCGCCGGCGACGGCGCTGTTCGCCGACATCGTGCGTCGTCCCGCCTTTGCCGATGCCGAAGTCGCGCGAGTCCGCGACCAGCAGATCGCGCAGATCGCGCAGGAACTGACCAATCCCGGCGGACTGTCGCAACGTGCGTTGCCGCCGTTGCTGTATGGCGCGAACTCCCCCTATGCGCGCACCGCCGGCAGCGGCGACGCGCGTGCGGTCGCGGGCCTGACCCGCGCCGATCTGATCGCGTTCCAGCAGGCATGGCTGCGACCGGACAAGGCGAAGCTGTTCGTCGTCAGCGACCGGCCGCTGGCCGAGGTGCAGGCGGCGCTGGAGCCGGTCTTCGGCGACTGGAAGGCGAGCGGGACGGCGGGCGTGAAGCGGTTCGAGGGGGCGGGGACGCCGGCTGCTCCCAAGATCGTGCTGATCGATCGGCCCGACAGTCCGCAGTCGGTGATCGTTGCCGGTATCCCCAACGCGCTGACGGGAACGGAGGATCTGCTGCCGATCCAGACCGCCAACGACGCGCTGGGCGGAGGTTTCCTGGGCCGGTTGAACATGGACCTGCGCGAGGGCAAGCACTGGTCGTACGGCGTGTACGGCATTTTCCGTCAGCTGGAGCATGCCGCGCCCTTTTACGTGCAGGCACCCGTGCAGGCGGACAAGACCGGACCGTCGATCGCCGCGCTGCGCGGCGACCTGAGCGGCTTCGTGGGCGCGGAGCCGATGACGCAGGTGGAGTTCGACCGTGCGATCAGCGGCGCGGTGCGCTCGCTCAGCGGTAATTTCGAAACCGGCGGCGCGGTGCTGGGCGCGATGCAGAACAACGACCTGTATCGCCGGCCCGACGATTATTATGCCACGATCGCACAGCGGTACCGCGGCATGACGTTGCCGCAGCTGAATACCGCGATGAAGGCGGCACTGGACCCTTCCCGCGCGATCTGGGTCGTGATCGGCGATGCCAAGGTCGTGCGGCCGCAGCTTGACACGCTGGGCTTGCCGGTCGAGTCCGTGACGGCAGCGTCCGTAACGGGCGCAAAACAGGAGACGAAGTGATGGCTGGGGTGGACGGCACCTATGATTGCGTCGTGAAGTCGCCGCTGGGCGACCAGAAGATGACGCTGACCGTGAAGAGCGACGGCGGGACCTTCACCGGCGACGTGTCCGGCGCGATGGGCAGCATGGCCGTGAACGGGACGGTCGACGGCAATACCGTCGCCTGGAAGCAGAGCGTCAGCGTGCCGATGCCGATGACGCTGGATTGCGAAGGCACGGTCGACGGCGACACGCTGGTCGGGTCGGTCGGAGCCGGCGCGTTCGGCAGCTTTCCGATGTCGGGCACGCGCACCGCGTGATCGCCACCGCCTGATGCACTGTTTCGCGGCCCGCCCATCCTGTCAGGATCGGCGGGCCGTTTCCGTTGGAGGAATGACCGGATGATCCGTACCCTGCTGGCCGCGACCGCGATCGCGGCGATCGCCACGTCGCTGCCCGCGCAGACCAAGCCCGCTCCGCAATCCAAGGCCGCGCAGGCGAAGGCGCTGAAGGAGTTCGACGAACGTCCGGCCAAGTACGTGCCGGCGGTCGAGAAATACGGATACATCCGGCGCGTCGTCGACATCCCGATGCGCGACGGTGTCAAGCTGCACACGATCATCGCGATCCCGCGCGGGGCGAAGGACGTGGGCATGTTGATGACGCGCACGCCGTACGACGCGGAAAGCTCCGCCAGCGACCGGCCGGGCATCTACGCGTCCCTGCCCGGCGCGGCGGCGACGGGCGAGGATGCGATCACCGCCTCGGGCTATATCCGCGTGTTCCAGGACGTGCGCGGCATGCACGGGTCGGAGGGGCAGTATTCGATGAACCCGGCCCCGGTCGGCACGCCGTTCAACCCCACCAGGACCGACGATTCCACCGACACGTACGACACGATCGACTGGCTGGTGAAGAACGTCCCCGAATCGAACAAGCGGGTCGGCATCATCGGCATCAGCTATGACGGGTTCCTGTCGCTGATGCCGCTCATCAATCCGCATCCCGCGCTGAAGGTCGCGGTGCCGATGAACCCGATGGTCGACGGCTGGCGCGGCGACGACTGGTTCCATAACGGCGCGTTCCGCCAGACGATGATGGGATACATGCTGGGGCAGGAGGCGACGCGCGACGCCTCCGCCGAATGGATCCAGGACATCAGCGACGATTACGACTGGTATCTGAAGGGCGGCTCCGCTGGCGACATCGCAAAGAAGCAGGGGCTGGAGCAGGTCGGTTTCTGGCGCAAGGTCGCGGCACACCCCGCCTACGACACCTATTGGCAGTCGCAGGCGATGGATCAGGTGCTGGCGAAGCAGCCGCTAAAGGTGCCGGTGATGGTCGTTCACAGCCTGTGGGATCAGGAGGACATCTATGGCGGCCCTGCGGTCTACAAGGCGTTGGAGGCCAAGGACGCGAACAACGACATGGTGTTCCTGACGATGGGGCCGTGGTTCCACGGGCAGGGCGCCGGCGACGGCAGCGCGCTCGGCGGCGTAAAGTGGAGCGCCGACACGGCGTTGTGGTGGCGGCGCAACGTGCTCGCGCCGTTCCTCGCGCACTATCTGAAGAGCGACCAGCCGGCGATGGACGTCGCCCCGGTGACGGCGTTCCAGTCGGGCGCGAACGAGTGGCAGCGGTTGCAGGGATGGCCGGCAGCAGGTGCGGCGGCACCGGCGAAGCTGTACCTCAAGCCGGCCGGCGGGCTCGGCTTCGATGCGGCGACCGGCGGGGCGGCGACGGCGCAGTATATTTCCGATCCTGCCGCGCCGGTCGGGTACCGCGCGCGCCCACTGCCCAAGTCCGATTCGGGGAATGGCTGGCGCAACTGGCTGGGCGGCGACCAGCGAATGGTGTCGGGGCGACCCGATGTGCTCGTCTTCCAGACCGAGCCGCTGACGCAGGCGGTCACCGTCGCGGGCGTTCCTGAGGTGAACCTCAACGCCGCCACCACCGGCACCGACAGCGACTGGGTGGTGAAGCTGATCGACGTGTACCCTGATGGGCGCACCGGCGATGCGGAGATGGCGGGCTATCAGTTCGGCGTGGCGATGGACATCTTCCGCGGCCGCTATCGCGAAAGCCTGTCGGAGGCGAAGCCGATCGCCGCCAACGTGCCGCTGACGTACCGCTTCGCATTGCCGACGACGAACCACGTGTTCCGGCCGGGGCACCGCATCATGGTGCAGGTCCAGTCGAGCTGGTTCCCGCTCTACGACCGCAACCCGCAGACCTTCGTGCCGAACATCATGTTCGCCAAACCGGCGGATTACGTGAAGGCGACGCAGACGGTCACCGTCGGTGGGCCGGACGAGAGTTTCGTGACCTTGCCGGTGGTGCGGTGAGGGGAATGCCGCATTAGGTCCGACATTGCGAGTGTAGCGAAGCCATCCGGTGCGTCGTTCGGAACCCTGGATTGCGTCGCTATGCTCGCAACGACAGTGGCTTTGGGGTAGGTGCGGTGGAGCAGTTGCCTTAGGTGCGTTGCCACGCACAAGCGTTCCATCCGTCTTTCCCTCTCCCCGTTCGGCCTGAGCGCAGTCGAAGGCCATGCCTTGAACGAGGTGCTTAGACTGCGCTCAGCACGCGCGGTTTCGAGATCCCGTAACAAATGCGCGACGGGCATGAATAACGGCGGACAAGCCGACTGATCGTAGCGCGACTCCCGTCTTATCCTCCGTCATACCGGTGTTGTCTCGCTCGCCGTCCAGCCTCGCACCTACGGCACGATGGTTAAGTGGAACCATCGAGCTGGACGAGCCCGGCAAGGCGTCTGATCGTCGAGCAGCGGTAGTCCCGACGCGGAGGTATGTCCTTCCGCGGTGCCCCGCCCGCCTCAGCGCCAGACGCGCGTGACGTGGCCCATCTTGCGGCCGGGGCGGGGTGTGCCCTTGCCGTAGAGGTGCAGGTGCGCGCCGGGTTCGGCCAGCACGGGCTGCCAGGCATCGTCGCCGATCAGGTTCTGCATTTCCACGCGCGCACCCGTCAGCCCGGTGCTGCCAAGCGGCAGGCCGCAGATCGCGCGGATGTGGTTTTCGAACTGCGAGCATTCCGCACCCTCGATCGTCCAGTGCCCGGAATTGTGCACGCGGGGCGCCATTTCGTTGAACACCGGCCCGTCCACGCCGACGAAGAACTCGCACGCCAGCACGCCGACATAGTCGAGCCGCGCGGCAATGCGGCAGGCCAAGTCGGTCGCCTCCCCGACCTGCGCCAGCACGGCGGCGGGTGCGGGCAACGTCGACGTTCGCAGGATCGCGTCGTGGTGGACGTTGAGCGGCGCGTCGTAGCGCGCGGTCGTGCCGTCCTGTCCACGAACGATCAGGACCGAGAATTCATGCTCGAACGGCACGAACGCCTCCAGCACCGCGGGACCGCCGATCGCCTCCCAGGCGGCATCCGCGTCCGCTGGGGTGTGCAGCCGGACCTGACCCTTGCCGTCATAGCCGAAGCGCGCGGTCTTCAGGACGGCGGGGGTGCCGACGCTGGCGACGGCCGCCTCCAGCTCCTCGCGGCTCGCCACGGCGGCCCAGCGTGCGGGGCGACCGCCGACCTCCTCGACGAAGCGCTTCTCGGCGATCCGCTCCTGCGCGGCGGCGAGGGCGCGGGGGTGCGGATGCACGGGAACGCGCTCGGCCAGCCATTCGACGGGGCCGATCGCGATGTTCTCGAATTCGTACGTGACGACGTCGCAGGACGCGGCGAAATCGGCGAGGACGATGCGGTTGTGGTAATCGGCGCGCGTCAGGCTGGACGCCGTCTGCGCGGCGACACTCTGGCGGTCGGGGGCGAGGACGTGGGTGCGATAGCCGAGCTGCGCGGCGGCCACCGCCAGCATGCGGCCGAGCTGGCCGCCGCCGAGGATGCCGATCGTCGCGCCGGGTTGCAGCATCAGCCGACGGGGACGGGATCGGTCGAGACGGACTCGGTCTGCTTCGCGCGCCACGCCTTCAGCCGCTCGGCCAGCGCGTCGTCGTGTGTCGCGAGGATCGCGGCGGCGAGCAGCCCCGCGTTGATCGCCCCGGCCTTCCCGATCGCCAGCGTGCCGACCGGGATGCCGCCAGGCATCTGAACGATCGACAACAGGCTATCCATCCCCGACAGCGCCTTGGATTCGACGGGTACGCCCAGTACCGGTAGATGCGTCATCGCCGCGGCCATGCCCGGCAGATGCGCCGCACCGCCCGCACCCGCGATCACGACCTTCAGCCCGCGGTCGGCGGCACCGGTGGCGTAATCGTACAGACGCTGCGGCGTTCGATGCGCGGACACGACCTGCGTCTCGTGCGCGACACCCAGTGCCGCCAGCGTCTCGGCGGCGTGGCGCATCGTCTCCCAATCGGACGTCGAACCCATGATGATGCCGACCAGCGCGGTCACGTCGCCCTCCATCGAAGCGCGCTGCCTAGCGATGCCGGGGGCATCCGGCAACGCCTGCTTTTCAGGTCCAAATTGGATCGGGTTGCGGCTGCATCGCGCCGTGCGAGCTGCGATGGCACTCGTAAGGAGACACATGATGATGACGCCGCCTTCGGTTCAGATCGACACGACGAAAGATATGGCTAGCGTTTCCCTTACGACGGAGGACGGCAGTGCAGTGTTCATTCACCAGATAAAGCTGGGCGAGACGGCGATGATGACGATGGATCAGGTCGAGGCCCACGCGCGCGAGCTGGCGAAGGAAGCGCTGAAGGCTGCCATCGCCATGCTCTGACCGCACGTCACCGATCGCGCAAATAATAGCGGTCGGTGGCGTTCAGCGCGTCGTCCAGTTCGTAGACGATCGGCTGGCCGGTGGGGATCTCCAGACCGGTGATCTCCTCGTCGGAGATGTGCGACAGGTGCTTGACCAGCGCGCGCAGCGAATTGCCGTGTGCGGAGATGAGCACGCGGTTGCCGGCCTTCAGCGCGGGTGCGATGCGATCGTCCCAATAGGGCAGGACGCGCGCGATCGTGTCTTTCAGGCTTTCGGTGTTCGGGATCGCAATGCCGCGGTACCGGATGTCGTTCGACAGGTCGAACTCGCTGCCGGCCTCCTGCGCGGGCGGCGGAATGTCGAAGCTGCGGCGCCAGATCTTCACCTGATCCTCGCCGTGCTTTGCCGCCGTCTCCGCCTTGTCGAGGCCGGTGAGGCCGCCGTAATGCCGCTCGTTCAGCCGCCAGCTCTTCTCGGTCGGCAGCCAGAGGCGACCCATCGCCTCCAGCGCGAGGTTCAACGTCTTGATCGCGCGCAGTTGCAGGCTGGTGAAGGTCAGGTCGAAGTCGAGGCCCTTCGCCGCCATCAACTCGCCCGCCGCCTTCGCCTCCGCCGCGCCCTGCTCGGTGACGTCGACATCCCACCAGCCGGTAAAGCGGTTCTCTAGGTTCCACGAGGATTGGCCGTGACGGATGAGGACGAGTTGCGGCATCGGAATTCCTTAGAGCGCAAGGGTCATGAAGCGGTTGTGCGGGCTGGCACGATAGTCGGCGAAGGGTGGGCAGTCCACGAAACCGGTGTTGCGATACAGGGCGACCGCGGCGTCATGGCTGGCGGCGGTGCCCGTCTCCAGGCTGAGCCGGGTATACCCGTCCGCCCGTGCCGCCGCGACGATGTGATCCATCAGGGCGCGGCCGACGCCGCGACCGACGAACACGGGATCGGCGCGCATCGATTTCACCTCGGCATGGTCGGCGTCGAGCCTCTTCAGCGCCCCGAATCCGGCCAGCGCGCCGTCGATCCACGCCGTACAGAACGTCACGCCCGGTTCCGACAGGCCGCGCGCATCCAGCGCAAAGGCGAACTCGCCCGACATCACGGCGCGCAGTTCCGACAGGTGGAACGCCAGCAACGGCGCGACATGAGGCGCGTTCGGATCGTCCCGCCGTATGTTCATGGACCGCGTCGCCCCTTCGGTGGTTGTGTCGCGGCGGCTCTAGGACAGGAACAGCTATATGGGAATTCGACGGGAAACGATCGTGTACGAAGGGCCGGGCGGCCCGTTCGAGGGCGTTGCCGCATGGGACGACGCCACCGACGATCGGCGACCCGGCGTGCTCGTCATCCCCAACATCCTCGGCCAGAAGGAAAGCGACAACGTCGTCGCCGAACGGCTGGCGGAACTCGGCTACGTTGCGTTCGCCTGCGACGTGTTCGGGCAGGGCAAGCGAACCGAGCGGAACACGCCGGAAACCTCGAAATATATGGACGAACTGAACGCCGACCGGCCGCTGCTGCGGGGGCGGCTGGAGGCGTCGTTGGCGGCGTTGAAGGCGTTGCCCGTGGTCGACGGCGATCGCTGCGCCGCGATCGGCTTCTGTTTCGGCGGCAAGGCGGCGCTGGATATCGCGCGGTTCGGGGCCGGCGTGCTCGCGGTGGTGTCGTTCCACGGCGTCTATGACCGGCCGGACTATGACAGCGTTTCCCCGATCGCGGCCAAGGTGCTGGTCTGCCACGGATGGAACGATCCGCTTGGGCCGCCCGATGCCGTGACGGCGCTGGGCGAGGAACTGACGGACGCGAACGCGGACTGGCAAATCCACGCTTACGGCGGTGCAGGGCACGCCTTCACCGATCGCGAGATGGAGGATACGGGCAGCGGCTTCGGCTTCAACGCCGATGCCGACCGGCGTAGCTGGCAGGCGATGAAGGACCTGTTCGCGGAAGTGTTCGGGTAACGCGTACGCGTCGATAGCCGACCCGTGCTCCCGCCTTTGCGGGAGCACGGGATCCTCGACTGTGCGCTCAAACCCGGTCGATCATGTCCGCCAGGGTTTCCAGCATCGCGTGCGCCAGTTGCTTGGAGCGTTCGGGCGACCAGCCGAACTCCGGGTCCGGGTTCGGGTCGTGGTCCTTGAACGGCATCTCCAGTGTCATCGACAGCGCGCCGAACCGCTCCGCCACCTGATTGGTCGACATCGACAGGTTGGCGTTGCCGGCCGACGACTTCTCATAGCCCTTCTCGGTCTGAAAATCGGGCGTATGCGCGGCGAGGCGGCGGCCGAATTCGTAGAACTTCGCGCCGTGATCCTCCGTCCAGGACGGTATGCCTTCGTAACCGGCGATGAAGTTCGCCGGGATCGCCTCGTCGCCGTGGATGTCCATCGCGACATGGACGCCGGTCGCGTCCATCGCATTGCGGACGCAGAGCACCTCCGGGCTGCGCTCCGCCGACGGCGCATGCCATTCGCGGTTGAGGTTCACACCGGCGGCGTTGGTGCGCAGGTGGCCGCGGCGCGTGCCGTCCGGGTTCATGTTGGGCACGACGTGGAACGTGGCCTTGTCGAGCAGCGCGGCGGTGATCGGATCGGTCGCGTCCGTCAGCCGCTCCAGCGCGCCCTCCATCCACCATTCCGTCATCGATTCGCCGGGGTGCTGACGGCCGTAGAGCCAGACCTGCTTGACGCCGGTACCGATCGTGAAAGCGTCGATCGCCTGCCCGTCGAGGCTGACGCCAAGTTCGCGGTGGGTGACGCCCGGCTGCGCAGCAGTGCGCGTCACCAGCGCGTCGTGCATCTCCATCGTGTACGGCGCGAAATAGGCGAACCACGCGAGCTGCGTGTCGGCCGTCCAGTTCCATTCCAGCACGCCGTCGAGGTAGCGCGTCTCCGTCATCCGCCACGCGACGCGATCGGTGGAGGCGCGCACCTTGTAGCCCGGCCAGCCGAAGGGGTAGGCCGACTGGCCCGCGTTCACGATGCGAAAGGTCAGCGTCCGGCCCGCCGCGGCGGCGACGCGGAACGAGAACCACTGGAAGAAGTCCGACAGGTGATCGCGAGCGATCTCCAGGTCGATGCGATCGCCGTCGATCGCGACGACACGGATGTTGCCGCCGTCGAAGGCGGCGTTGATGCTGATGGTCATTTCACCTCGATAGTGCGGCCCGACTCTCCGGGAAACCCCGTGAACAGCGCGGCAGCCAAGCGGGCGGCCATCGCGTCGGCGGTGCCGTCCGGCCCCTGCGCCTGCGAGATCATGTGGGCGCGACCCTCCCAGACCGGCGACTGGTCGACGCGGCGCTTGATCGTGACCGCCAGTTCGCTTTCGATCAGCGCACGGTTGCCGCCGCCGCCGATCGGGAAGCCGATGCCGCCGCCGAGACCGACACCGCCGCCCCTGCGTCCGCCGCTGAACCCACCCCCGCCGAGGCCGATGGAGATCGGCGAGCGCTTGGGCGGGCCGACACGGTTCTGGCGGGTGAACGCGACCGTCGCGATCAGTTGCGGCGGCGAGCCGGCGGTGGCGACCGTATAGCCGTTGCGCAGCAACTGCGTCTCGACCGCGGCGGCATAGGTCTTGAATTCGAGGCTGGCGGGCGCGCCCGGCGTCGACTGCGGCTCGACGGCGATCGTGCCGCGGTCGATCGGCTCGCCGAGATGGTAGCGGACGACTTCGGCGGGCGGCAGCGTGTAGCCAGTGGCGCACCCCGCCAATGCCAGCGCGACGGTGGCGAGAAGAGCGGCGGAGCGATAGGACATGAAAGCCTCACTGGATGGACGTTGCGGAGTCGAAACGCCCGACGGGCGCCCGCGTTGCTTGACTTAGGCGGCCCCCATCTCTACCCGCCAGCGCTTTCCAGCACCATCCAGACAGAAGCGCGCCATGAAGATTCGCAACAGCCTGAAGTCGCTCAAGGATCGCCACCGCGACAATCGCGTGATCCGTCGTCGCGGCCGTACCTACGTCATCAACAAGACCAACCGTCGTTTCAAGGCGCGCCAGGGCTGAGCATCGCGCCCAGCGCCGTTATCTTTGATATCGGCCGCGTTCTATACGATTGGGACCCCAGGTTCCTGTACGAGCGTCTCGTCCCCAAGGGCGAGGCGCTCGATGCGTTCCTGCGCGATGTGCTGACGCATGAGTGGCATTTTCAGCATGATGCGGGACGCGACTTCGCCGAAACCTCGGCGGAGCTGATCGCGCTGCATCCGCAGCATGCCGAGCTGATCGCAGCGTGGCAGCCGCGCTTCCTCGACAGCATCCCCGGCCCGATCGCGGGCATGCACGCGCTGGTCGAGGAACTGGACGCGGCAGGTATCCCGTTGTTCGCAATAACCAATTTCAGCCACGAGTTCTGGCCGCCGTTCCGTGCGCGGGAAGCCCGCCTGTTTGACCGGTTTCGCGACGTCGTCGTGTCCGGCGAGGAGAAGCTGGTGAAGCCCGATGCGGCGATCTACCGGCTGGCGCTGTCGCGATTCGGGCTGAACGCCGACGAGGCGGTCTTCATCGACGACAATGCCGCGAACGTCGCGGGGGCGGAGGCGATCGGGTTGCCGGCGATCCTGTTCACCGATGCCGGGTCGTTGCGCGTGTCACTGCGAGCGATGGGGTTGCCGGTCTAAGGTTAGGCTAAGGTTAGTCCAACGCGGTGTTTTGATGGGCCGCGGTTTCGTCCAGTTCGAGCGGTTTATGGGATTCGGAGGGTGTAGGACAGCGGCTTCGTTCAGGGAGGTATGAGGCAGTCGTTCTGCCCCACCCCGGCCCTCCCCGTGCAGGGGAGGGAGCAGAAGCGTTTACTGGCCCAGCATCGCGAGTTGTTCGGCGTTGGCGCGCGAGGCTTCGGTTTCGAGCAGGCTGCGGTCGAGCTGGTTGCCGACGACGTCCATGTCCGTCACGACCACCGTCGTCCCGAGTTGCGTGATCCCGAACAGCTTCTTGGCGAAGGCGGCGGGCAGGCGGACGCAACCATGCGAATCCGGAAAGCCGGGATTACGACCGGCGTGGAGCGCGATGCCGTCCCAGGTCAGACGCTGCATGAACGGCATCGGTGCGGCGTTGTAGAGGTTGGACTTATGATCCTCGTTCTTCTGGAGGATCGGGTAGACGCCCACCGGCGTCTCCTTGCCATCCTTGCCGGTCGACACGCTGGACGCGGCGACCAGCGCGTCGCCGCGATAGACGAAGGCGCGCTGCTGCGGGATGCTGACCACCACGGTAACGGGTTCCGCAGAAATCGCTTCCGGCGCGGCGTCGTTCCATATATAGCGGTTGGGCATCAGCGTCGCGGCGGCTTCGTCCACGGCGACCGCGCTGCCATTGGCCGCATAGGCCGGACCTGTCGTGGCGATCGCCGCCGCGAGGGCTGTGGCCATGATCCACGTCTTCATCGTCGTCCCTTTCGCTTCGGACCGCTTGCTCCAGATCAAACGCGCGACGTTGCGGTTGGTGCCGAGCGCTGTTCGTGCCGATTCTGGACAGGCCGTTTTGTGAGGCGGCTGTCGGGTTCGCGACGAAACGTGGGGCGGGTGCGGCAGATTGGCGAGAACCACCCGCAAATGGCGGGAACCGCTACAGAAAAGTCATTCATAATCCGCTATATCGAATCCGGCGGGGTTTGAACGGCAAGTCGGAGCGTCAATGCACGAGCAACAGGTGAACGACGGATCGGGTCTGGGTCGGCGCATGCTGATCCGCAACGGTCTGGTCATGGCGGGAGCTCTGGCGATCCCAGGGACAGTGTCGTCCGCGACGCGCAAGCTGACCTCCCGCGACCTGAAGCCCGTCGGTCAGCCGCCCATGCCGGCGGAGGCGACGACGCTGGTATCCCCCCGCGTGGTGCGTCCCGAATTGTTCCGGCGGGCTTTGGCCTCGCTTCAGCAGCATGGCAGCCGCGTGGCGCAGCGCGACCGTATGGCGATCGCCGATTTTACGGCCGGATCGTCGCAGCCCCGCTTCCATTTCGTCGATCTCGTCAGCGGCAAGACCACGACGTTGCTCGTCTCGCATGGCAGTGGGTCGGACCCGTCGCACACCGGCTATCTGAAGCGCTTCTCCAACGACTTCGGCTCCAACGCTTCGTCGGAGGGCGCATTCGCGACCGCCGATTACTATGTCGGCAAACATGGTCGGTCTCAGCGGCTGATCGGACTGGACCCGACCAACAACAATGCGCTGGGCCGGGCGATCGTGGTTCACTCGGCGTGGTACGCTAATCCGGACATGATCAAGACGCATGGCATGCTCGGTCGCAGCCAGGGTTGCTTCGCGGTCGGCGAGCGTGACCTGGATCAGGTGTTCGCGCGGCTGGGGCCGGGCCGGATGATCTTCGCCGCCAAGGTCTGAACCCCCAGATTGCGCGCCGCGCCGACCAGCCGCGACCAGGCGGGGGCGGGCGGCGCGGGGCTGCCGAGCGGACCGTGGCGCATCGCCGCCATATCCGCGAGCGTCAATGTTCCCTCCCGCAACGCGATACGGCCGATCCGCGTCCAGCGATCGGCGGTATGCCAGTGGATCAGGCGACGGTCCGCCTCGCCGGGCCGCGCTTCCGCCAGATAGGCATCGCGCAACTGGGCCAGCACGCTACCGAGCAGCGCCAGCGTCGCGCGGTCCTGCACCGGACGTCCCCCCATATTGTGCACGACGAGCGCCCTCGCGGCCGCTTCCGCGCGCTTGCCCAACAGGGACGCATGGCGGGCAGTCAGAACCGCAGTGGCGCTCACCTCCATCTGGTCGCGATACCGGCGGGAGATGCCGCCGGCATGCTGGCGATACAGCACCAGCGGCGTGTCGAGGCGGGCGATCCCGCCAAAGGGCGCGACGCGGTGGTACAGGTCGAAATCCTCCGCATAGAGGATGTCGGGACGTGTGAACGGGTCGAGCGCGCGGGCGACATCGGCGCGGACCATCACCGACGACCATGCCAGCGGGTTCTCGATCCATGCCAGCCAGCCGGTCAGCACCGGTGAGGTGACAGCCGGATAGGTCGAGGGCAGGACGCGGCCGTCGCGCAGGAACTCTACTGCAGTACCCGCGAGTGCGACGTGGGGATGGGCGTCGAGGAACGCGACCTGCGCCGCGAATCGGTCCGGGCGGCAGAGGTCGTCCTGATCGAGTCCCGCGATGTAGCGCCCCGTGGCGTGGCGCAGCGCTTCGTTGCGCGCGCGGACGGGGCCACCATTTTGCGGCAGTGCGATCAGGCGCACGCGCGGGTCGGGCCATGACGATACGATGTCCCGCGTCGCGTCGCTCGATCCGTCGTCGACGACGATCGCTTCCCAATCGGGGAGCGTCTGGTCGCGCAGGCTGGCCAGCGTCTCCCCGATCAGGCCGGCACCGTTATAGGCGGCCATGACGACGCTGACGGTCGGCGGATTGACGGTCCCCGGTTCGGTCATGCCGCGGCGCGCGCAGCCTGCGCGAGGACCTGATCGACGATCATCAACCCGACGTCGTTCTGCCACAGCCACAGGCCGTTGGCCTGCCCGACGAAGCTCGCCTCGCCGCCGAGCGCGCCCCAGGGCACGAAGCCGGCGGCGAGGCCGATGCCATAGGCGTCGGGGACCGGCTGGCCGTCCGCACCGACGACCCGGCAGTGGCGGTCGACCATCGGCGCGCCCTCGTCCGCCGCCAGCGCCAGCGGCCGGCCGTCGATGCCGGAAAGCGGCAGGCCGATCGGGCGGTAGCCGAGCGCGGCGACGACGAGGTCGGCGTCGCGGACGATCGCGCGCGCCTCCGCATCCTCGTCGCCCGTGATGCGGTGGAGCGCGACGCGCGGATCGGGTGCGCGCCCGTCGATGCCGAGCATGCGCAGCACGAGGTCGCGCGCCTCCAGCCGGAAGCCGGCGAGGCGATAGACGAAGCCCGACACCGGGCAGATGTCGTCGGGGCTGAAATCGGTGAACCCTTCCGCCTGCGCCGCCTCCACGCTATGGTAGAAGGGGCGCAGAGGCCGGCGGTGCAGCAGCGTGATCGCGCCCGCACCGAGCGGCAGCGCCGGTTGCCCCTTCAGCAGCAGGGCGACGCTGGTCAGCGCGCTGGTCGAGCCGCCGATGACGGCGATCTTCGGGGCGCGCTTGCGCGAGAGGATGTCGGCGATCTGCGCGAAGCCGCCCAGCGTCAGCACCGCGTCGGACTGCATCAGCCGTTCGCCGGCGAGCTCGACCAGCGGTGCGCCGGCGATGCGTTGCGCCGTCAGGCGGTCGAGCGGCTGGTGGCCGCCGGTCGCGATCACCAGCGCACGGGTCAGGCGCTGTACGGTCGCGCCGTCGCGCAGACGGCGGAGCGTCACGCGCCACAGTCCGTCCGTGGTGCGCTCCGCGCCGAGCGCCTCGTGCCCGGTCAAGACGGTACCGCCGTGATCGCGCACGACGTCGGCCAGCCGCTCGCCGGTGGCGCGCAGCAACGGCCCCACTTCGACCAGCGGCACGCCGAGCGCGTCGGCGTGCGCCGCGACGGCGCGACCCTCCGGCGCGTCGTGCAACGCGGCGATCGATGGATGGGCGTTGTCCTTCACCGCCGACAGGAAGGTCTGCGCGGTCGAGTCGGAGGTGATGGCGTAACGACCCAGCCGTCCGCCGCCGACATGCGGGTCGCGCTCCACCACGATTAGGCCGCGTGCGAACTCGGGCAGCAGGCCACGCTTGGTGGCGGCGGTCAGCAATGCGGTGCCGGCGGGGCCACCGCCGACGATCATCAGCGGCGCGACCGCAGGCGTGGCCTGAACGCGGGCGGGAATGCGCGCGATGTCGGTCAGCGCTGCACAGACCGAATCGAGCGCGGCGGCGGCGCGGCGTGCGTCGGCGGACGTCATCGCGTCGGTGATCGGCAGCGACAGCATGCGCGCCGCGATCGCGTCGGCGGACGGGGTCGGCTGGCAATCGCCGACCTCGCGCAGCCAGGGCTGCTGGCCCAGATGCGGGCTGAAATAGGTGCCACAACCGATCCCGTCCGCGGCAAGCGCTCCGACGACCGCATCGCGCTGCGGCGCGAGCGACTCCGGCAGCAGGACGGGCATGAACTGCATCGCGCGGCGGCGTCCGGCGACCGACTGGAGCGCCGATCCCTGGAGCGCGTCCCGATACGCCTGCTCCACCACGGCGCGATTGTCGCAGACCGCGTCGAACCCGCTCAGCTTCTCGCGCGCCATGACGGCCAGCACTTCGGGCAGTTTGGCGTTGATGCCGGGCAGCGTCGCCGAGCGCGCGCCGGTGAAGCCGAAATTGGTCATCGCGCGAAGGCGCTCGATCAGGTCGGCGTCGCCGCTGTGGATCAGGCCACCCTCCGCCACCGCGAAGGTTTTCGTGGCGTGCATCGAATAGACGACCGCGAACGGTGCGTCCGCGCCGAAGCCGACGCCGCAATCGTCCAGCGTGCCGAGCGAGGCGGCGGCGTCGATCACCACGCCCACGCCGTAACGCTGCCGCAGCCACGCATAGCGATGGAGGTCGATGGCGTTGCCGAACGTCGCATAGGGCACGATCACCGCAATGCGGCCGGGCCGCTCGCGCAACATGCGCTCCTCTTCGGCCGCGGCCATTGCCCAGTCGTCCGGATCGACATCGACGATCAGCGGCTGGAGCCCGGCCCATTCCGCCGCCTGCGCCGTCGCGGCAAAGGTCAAAGCGGGCATCAACGCCTGCGCACCGGCACGATGGCGCAGGCCCGCCGCCTCGCGAATCGCGATCATCAGGCCGAGCGTGGCGTTGGCGACGGCGAGGCTTGCGCCGCGACCGGCGAACAGGTGCGTGGTCGCCTCGGCCTCGAACGCGCGCGCCTCCGGCCCGTGATTGCTGTAGATTCCCGACGCCTCCACCCGCGCGAACGCCGCGCCGAGCAGGCTGGCGCGCGGCGGATTGGGAGCGATCAGCGGGAGCGGGTTCATCGGCGACATCCGGACAGGAGAAGTCCGATGCCTATGCGGCGGCGCCCCCTAAGAAGCGGTTACGCGGTTAACCGAGGATAAGTCGGGAAAATGAGCTTTGTAGGGGGAAGTGGTGCCCGGGGACGGGGTCGAACCGCCGACACTGCGATTTTCAGTCGCATGCTCTACCAACTGAGCTACCCGGGCCACGCCGTGGATCACGGCGAAGCGCGGCCTTAGTCGGGCTCGCGAGGCTTGTCCAGCCCGTCTTCGCCATCCTCGTCGGCGGGACCGGCGGGGATGCGATAGCCTTCGCCCAGCCATTGCAGCAGGTCGCGGTCGCGGTGGCGCGCGGAGCAGAAGGGGCGGACGGCAGGGTCCGCGGGTTCGCCGCAGATCGGGCAGGTGATCTCGGCCATCAGCCGCTCTCCCATTCGTGAGTGATGCCGGTACGCCGCGCGAGTTCGGCGAGCCAGTCCGGACGTGCGCGCAGCTTCGCGTGGACGGCAGGGCTGACGCGCTGCCCGCGGGGTGCGCCGGGCGGCTCCCGCTCCAGCCGGCGCAGCAAGGCGCGGGCTGCCGCTCCTGCCGGATCGGCGCGGAGGCGTTCGGGCAGCGAGGCACGCGGACGCGGCCGGACGATCTGGAGGAAGCCGAAGCCGTTGACGGCGGTCCGTTCGAACGGTTGCGGCAGCGCCTCGTCGATCGCGGCGGCGACGGCGTTGCGCAGCGTCTTGCCCTCGATCGTCGGGAAGTCGACGCCGATCGATCCGCCGATGTCGTGGCGCACGATCGCGGCGGCGATCTGCGGCGCGGCAGTAAGCGCGAGCGCGTCGGCGGGCGGCGGTCCGTCGATGTCGAACAATGTCATCGCCGGCGTCGCGTACATCAGCAGCATGCCGCCAGCGAAGACGATGTCGCCGGTGCGTGCTTCCTCCAGCACCTCCGACCAGCCCGCCTGTTCGAGCCGGTCCGTCTCGTGCGCGCGGCATTCGCGCACCGGGTGGCCGGTCGCGGCGATGCGATCGCGCAGCGTCGGGGCGGGGGCGGGGGGCAGGTCGGTGGCGTAGGCGCGGGGCGGCTTGGTACGGCCGGGCTCCGGAATCGATTCGCGGACGATCTCGACCGTCAGCGCCTTGCCCTGCGTAATGCTGGCGGGCAGTTTCGGCAGCCAGACCTCCTCGCCGGTCGCCAGCGTCGCGCGACCGCTGCGGCCCGGCAGGATCTCGGTCAGGCGGGCAGGATGGATGCCGCCGACCAGCGGGCCGGTGTCGTCGGGCTCGATCGCGGCGACGATGATGCGATCGTCATCGACCAGCGCGGCGCGCGCCTCGCCGATCCCGCTTTCGTACAGCCATTCAGGCAAGCGGCAGTCCGGCCGCCTTGAGCAGCGCGCGCGTCTCCGTCAGCGGCAGGCCGACCACGCCCGAATGGCTGCCGTGGAGGAAGCGCACGAAGGCCTCGGCGCGCCCCTGGATCGCATAGCCGCCGGCTTTCCCCTGCCCCTCGCCGCACGCGACATAGGCGTCGATCTCGGCGGGCGTCAGTGGACGGAACGCGACGACCGTGTCGGACAGGCGGCTGCGGACGCGACCCTCCGCGTCGATCACGCTCACCGCGGACAGGCAGTGATGGCGGCGGCCCGACAACAGGCGCAGCATCGCCGCCAGTTCGACGTCGTCCGAAGGTTTGCCGAGGATGCGGCGGCCGGCGGCGATCGTCGTGTCGCCCGCCAGCACGACCTCATGGTTGTGGCGCTCCACGGCGTGCGCCTTGGCCAGCGCGATGCGCGCGGCATAGGCGCGCGGGTCCTCGTCACGCAGCGGCGTCTCATCGACATCCGGTGCGGCGATGCGATCGGGGGTGAGACCCAGCCGGCCGAGCAGTTCCAGACGGCGCGGCGAGGTGGAGGCGAGAACCAGTTCGGGCATCGTCGCCCGCCCCTATTCTACGACGGTCCAGGACCGCCGCGGCCGGGCATGAAGCGATAGGTGATGCGACCCTTGGTCAGGTCGTACGGGGTCAGTTCGACCAGCACCTCGTCACCGACCAGCACACGGATGCGGTTCTTGCGCATCTTGCCGGCGGTATGCCCCAGAATCTCGTGATCGTTCTCGAGCTGCACGCGGAACATCGCGTTGGGGAGCAATTCCACCACGCGGCCGCGCATCTCGAGCAGTTCTTCCTTGGCCAAACAAACCTCGTCAAAATGGAATATATCGCGCCGCCCTTACGCCGATCGCGCCACAAAGGAAAGGCGAGCGCGGGACGCGGGCGATCCGGGGGCGGGAAGTCTGACGAAGATCAGGCGATGACGCCGTTTCTACGACGCGACAGCGATATAGTGCGCGCCCGCGCCGCTACAATGACGCGCGCGCCGCGCTCACAACAACCGTTCCTGTCGTGTCGTATCTTCGCGCCCCGCCCGGCGAAAGGCGGCGGCGCGGTTGACGATCGGCAGGCGCGGGCGCTTGCCGTCCATCAGCTCCTGCAAGGTGATGATCTGCAGCCGCGAGAACGCCTGATCGGTCAGCGGATCGCGCCAGGTGCCGGCGGACGCCGCCTCCTCGCGCATCGGCCGGGTCGGGGGCGTCACGGTCAGGAACAGGCCGAACGGCGCCTTTTCGCGCTCCATCGTGCCCTTCAGGTCGCGGATCATCGCGACGTTGACGTTCGCGCCGGCCTTGACCGACACCAGCGCGCGGTCCGCCTTGCCGGTGGCGGACAGTTGCAGCCAGATCACGCCGTCGATGCCGCCGTCCGCACCCTTCCTGCGGCCGCCATAGGGCTGGGCGTCGACCAGCGACACCGCCCACCACTGGAACTGGTATTTGTCGCGCGCCGCCAGGTCGAGCGCGGAGGCGAGGTCGCGCGGCGTCCCCTCCACGGTGAAGGCGATGTCCGGAAACGCGTCCTTCAGCCGTTTCTCGATCAGCGAGATGGCGAGATGCGTGACGTCGATCCCGATCCAGCGCCGGCCCATCTTCTGCGCGGCGTGGATTGCCGTGCCGCAGCCGCAGAACGGGTCGAGGACGACGGCATCGCCATCGGACGAGGCCGCGATGATCCGCTCCAGCAGGGCCACCGGCTTCTGCGTAGGATAGCCGAGGCGCCGGTCGACCGTGGAATTCGCCTGCACGGGGGCGATGTCGCTCCAGACATCGTCGAGCGGATTGCCCTCCTGCTCGTCCAGATAGCGCTTCAATCGAGGCACGCTGCCCGCGCGCGACTGGACGATCAAGCCCGCGGCATCGGCGGCCGCCATCCGGTCGCGTGTCCATCGCCACACCCGCGTCACTCCGCGGAACTCATAGGTGAGGTTCGCGCGATCCTTGTTGGGGTTGGTCAGGTCGGCCAGTTGATAGCGGCGGCCGTCGGCATCCTCGAACCGGTAGAACGCATCCGTGTAGCTGATGTCATGAGGACGGTAGGCGGCATTCCACACCCACTCGTCTGATTTCGTATAGCGCAGGATCACGTCGTGATTGCGCGCGAAGCGGGTCGAGGCGAGACCCTTCGCATTCTGTCGCTTCCAGATGATTTCGTTGCCGAAATTGCGAACGCCGAACACCCCGTCCAGCAGCAGCTTCAGGTAGTGGCTCGCGGTGGGATCGCAGTGGAGGTAGAGCGAGCCGGTTGGCTTCAGCACGCGGTGGAGTTCGATCAGGCGCACCGCCATCATCGCCAGATAGGCCATCATGTCGTTGTCGCCGAGAAAGCCGCGCATCGCATGCAGCAGGTCGAAGGTGCGGGCGTGGCCGCTGCGCCGGACGTCGTCGAACGCCTCCTCCGCCACGGCATTCCAGTGCCAGCTATCTTCGAACGCGGCGATCTGTGCGTCGGCATGGCCGCCGGTCGGCGACCTGAAGAGGATGTTGTAGGTGGCGTTCGAATTGAACGGCGGGTCGAGATAGATCAGGTCGACACTCTCGTCGGCGATCTCGCGGCGCAGGACGACGAGGTTGTCGCCGTAGAAGAGCTGATTGGCGGGGCGATTGCGCGGGGGCGTCATGCGCCACAGACAATCGCGGCGGCGGGCTCAGGTCACGGGCAACCGGCTCGGTTCCGGAGCATTCGACGCCGCAGACGCCGCCAATTCGGAGGCAAATCGCGCAGGCGGCGGAGCGTCGCCCCGCCACCCGCGCATGCGCTTCACCCCGCACCACCGCCCGACAGCGCCGCGAGCAGCAGCAGAGCGACGATGTTGGTGATCTTGATCATCGGGTTCACGGCGGGGCCGGCCGTGTCCTTGTACGGATCGCCGACGGTGTCGCCGGTGACCGCGGCCTTGTGCGCTTCCGATCCCTTGCCGCCGTGATTGCCGTCCTCGATATACTTCTTGGCATTGTCCCAGGCGCCGCCGCCGCTGGTCATCGAGATCGCGACGAACAGGCCGGAGACGATGACGCCCAGCAGCATCGCACCGAGCGCGGCAAAGCCCTGCGCCTGACCGGCGACGGCGGTGATGATGAAGTACAGGGCGATCGGGCTGACGACCGGGAGCAGCGACGGGATGATCATTTCCTTGATCGCCGCGCGCGTGACGAGGTCGACGGTACGGCCGTAATTGGGACGTACGGTGCCTTCCATGATCCCCGGATTGTCGCGGAACTGGCCGCGGACTTCCTCCACCACGGCGCCCGCCGCACGGCCCACGGCGGTCATGCCGAACGCGCCGAACAGGTACGGCAACAGCGCGCCGAGCAGCAGGCCCACGATGACGTACGGGTTCGACAGGCTGAAATCGACCGTCAGGTTCGGGAAATACGTCGCGAGATCGGTCGTGTACGCACCAAAAAGTACCAGCGCCGCGAGCCCGGCCGAACCGATCGCATAGCCCTTCGTCACGGCCTTGGTCGTGTTGCCCACCGCGTCGAGCGCATCGGTGCGGTGGCGGACGTCGTCGGGCAGGCCCGCCATCTCGGCGATGCCGCCCGCATTGTCGGTGACCGGGCCATAGGCGTCGAGGGCGACGACCATGCCCGCCTGCGACAGCATGGCGGTGGCGGCGAAGGCGATGCCGATGATGCCGGCAAGCTGATAGGCCACGACGACGGCGACGACGATCACCAGCGTCGGCAGCGCGGTCGATTCGAGGCTGATCGCCAGCCCTTGGATGACGTTGGTGCCGTGGCCGGTTTCGGACGCCTTTGCGATCGACTTGACCGGACGATAGGCGGTGCCGGTGTAGTATTCGGTGATCCACACGATCAGGCCGGTGACGGCCAGCCCGACGAGCATCGACCAGAACAGGTCCATGCCGGTGAACGACGCGGCGGTGGACGGTGCGACGCTGGTGGTCAGGTCGTCGGTCGCGGCGTCGAGGAAGCCCGCGCCGCCGATCACGGCGTTGAGGTCGCCCAGCGTGTAGACGCACGCGACGTAGATCGCCGGGATCGACAGCAGCGCGGAGGTCCAGAACCCCTTGTACAGCGCGCCCATGATCGAGCCCTTCGCCCCCAGCCGGACCATGTAGGTGCCGATGATCGAGGTGATGATGCAGACGCCGCCGACGATCAGCGGCAGGCTCATCAGGCGCAGCAGCTCGGTCGCGCTCGCCTGGATCAATAGCGCGATCGAGATCATCGTGACGCCGAGCGTGACGACGTACGTCTCGAACAGATCGGCGGCCATGCCCGCGCAATCGCCGACATTGTCGCCGACGTTATCGGCGATGACGGCGGGGTTGCGGGGGTCGTCCTCCGGAATGCCCGCCTCGACCTTGCCGACGAGGTCCGCGCCGACGTCCGCCGCCTTGGTGAAGATGCCGCCGCCCAGTCGCGCGAAGATGGAGATCAGCGATGCGCCGAACGCCAGCGCGGTCAGCGCCTCGACGATGATGCGGTCGTTGGGCGCTTGGCCGGCGGGGCCGACCAGATACCAGAAGAACATGCAGATCGAGAGCAGGCCGAGACCGGCGACGAGCAGGCCCGTCACCGCGCCCGAGCGGAAGGCGGTGGTGAGTCCCCCTTGCAGAGAGGTGCGTGCCGCCTCCGCCGTGCGGACGTTCGCGCGGACCGAGATGTGCATGCCGACATAACCGGCGACACCCGACAGGATCGCGCCGATCAGGAAGCCGACCGTCGACAGCAGGCCGAGGGTGAAGGCAAGGATGACGGCGACGATCGCGCCGACGATGGCGATGGTGGTGTATTGCCGGCCCAGATAGGCTTTCGCCCCTTCCTGGATGGCGGCGGCGATGTCCTGCATCTTCGCGTCGCCGGCGGGTTGGCGCAGCACCTGGCCGCTGGTCACGAAACCGTAGAGTACGGCGATCAGGCCGCAGATCATGGCGATATACACCGTCGTCATGCCAATCCTTCCCCTGCTGGGCGCCGTCCCCGCGGTCTGTGCCGCGCGGATCGTTCGCCGAGATTACGGGAAGGTATCAGCGAAGGACGCTAACGCAAGCGGCTTGGCACGTCGTGCAACCAGCCGAGCCGATCGGGGAGCGGGATCGCGACACCGTCCGCGTGCAGGGACAGGCCGGCGCCCGCGGCGAACGCGCCGATGCGGGTGGCCGCGACGGGCGGCGGGCGATCGGTGGCGAACAGCAGTTGGTAATCGTCGCCGGCCGTCGCCGCGCCAAGCCGGTCGTCCCCGGCGAAGGCGATATAGTCGGCGGACAGCGGCACGGCGGCGAGGTCGATCGCGACCGCGAGCCCGCTCGCATCTGCCATGCGCGCGGCGTCGATCAACAGGCCGTCGGACACGTCCATCATCGCGTGGACCACCGGGCCGAGCGCGCGACCGTCTGCGAGTCGCGGCTGCGGGCGGCGGTACGCGGCGAGAAGCGACGATGGCCCCGCTTGTCCCTGCGCGATCGCGAGCCCCGCGCCGGCATCGCCGATCGTGCCGGTAACCCAGAGCGAATCGCCTGCCCGCGCGCCGGATCGTGGCGGCGCGGCGGCATCTCTGCCGATCGCGGTGCAAGTCAGCACGCGCGCCGCGCCGGGCGGCAGCGATACCGTGTCGCCGCCGATCAGTCGCACGTCATGGGCGGTCATGACCTCCGCCAGACCGGACAGCAGATCGCGATCCCAGACGGGATCGGACAGCGGCAGGTTGAGCAGGATGCCCTCGACCTGCGCACCCTTGGCGGCAAGGTCGGACAGGTTCGTCGCGACCAGCTTCCATGCCACGTCGGCGGCGGGGTCGGTCGACAGGACATGCACGCCCTCGACCAGCGTGTCGGTCGTCATCACCAGTCCGCCGACGACGGCGGTATCGTCGGTCAGCCCGCGCGCGCCGGGGTGGAGCGGCAGGGTGCGCAGGGCGGCGATGAAGTCGGCTTCGGTCACCCACGCGGGTGTAGGGCGGGGCGGGGCGTCACGCCACCGCCCCGCCGGTTCGATCATCCCTCCACGAACACGAATTCGTGCTGGCCGTCGCGCGCGGTCAGGGTGCGCTTGCCGTCCTGCGTGCCGACCACCAGCGGGAAGAACAGCAAAGTGGGATCGAGCGCGACGAAGCTGGTCGTGCCGTCGTCGTTGCGGCGCGTGCCCATCGGCGAGGCGATGGAGCGGAAGTCGAAGGTGACGCCTCCGCCCTTGCGCGTCACCGTCACGGGGCCGAGATCGGCGTTCCTGTAGGCCGGCGCCAGCGCGGCGACCGCGGTTGCGTCGGGTGTAGGGGCGACGCGCTTGCGCTCTTCCGCGATCTCCGCGCGGATGCGCTTGGCGGTCGCGGCCATGTCGCCCGCTGCCTCCGGCTTGCCGTCGTAGAGCAGCTCCAGCAGGCGGCGTATAAATGGGCGCAGCATGCCCTGGCCGTTTTCGGAATTGGTCAGGATCACCGCGCCGATATCCGCGCCGGGGATGATGACGATGTCGGTCTTGTACCCGGCCAGGCTGCCGCCGTGATGCACCACGTCGATCCCGTAGTCGCGGTCCACTTGCAGGCCCATGCCATAGACGCGGTCCTCGCCGACGGGCACGTTGGCGACCCGGCGCTGGAGCAGGTTCTTCGCGGAGACATATTGGCGACCGTCGTCCAGCTTGCCCTCGTTCAGTTCGAACCGGACGTAACGGATCATGTCGTTGGCAGTCGACCACGCGCCGCCCGCCGCGCCGTAGCGCGTGAAGGCGTAGTTCAGGCGCATGCCCTGTTCGAGGATCGGCTGGGGTACGCCGTCGATCGAATCGCCGTGCGGGCGCGCCCAGTCGCCCTTGGTCGCCTTGTCGAAGTCGAGCGTGGTGCGCGTCATGCCGAGCGGTGCCCACACCTTGTCGGTCATCGCCTTCGACAGCGCCGCGTCGAGGTTCATCGACGGATAATAGAGGTGCCCGCCGATATAGCCGGCGGCAGACGCCATCAGGTTGTTGTACTGGAACACCTCACCAAAGCCGCTGGTCGGCTCCGTCGCGGCGAGTTGCCGGAACGTATCCGCCGCGCCGCTTTTCGGGTCGGAGTTCAGGATCACCTGCATGTCCTTGCGCGGCAAGCCGGTGCACGCGCAGACGAGGTGGCGGACGAGCACCTTGCTGGTCGTCTGTGCGCTGCCGAGCCGGAACGGCGCATAGACCTGCGTCACCGGCTGGTTCCAGGCCAGCTTGCCCTCGTCGACCAGCTTGGCGAGCATCAGCGTCGCCATGCCCTTGGTATTCGACGCGACGGCGAACTCGCTGTCGGCGTCGATCGGCGTCGGATCGCCGAGCAGGCGCACGCCAAGCCCGGTCGCGTAGATCGTCTTCGCGCGCGTCGTCAGCGCGAACGCCGCGCCGGGCACGCCGAGTTCCTTCATCCCCTGCTCGACGAAGCTGCGCAGTTCCGCGATCCGGGCGGCATCCATCGGATGTGCGGTCCGGCCGGCGAAGCTCTCGCGCGAATAGCCGGCGGGGCGGATGCTCTGCTGCATCAGCCCGAGCGCCGCGCCGCGCTTTTCCGCGGTCGCTTCCGATCCGTCGGCCAGCATCACCGTCCAGCCCGTACCCTTGCGCAGCGCCATCGCCACCAGCACGCGCCGCTCGTTGGGCGACACTTCGTAATCGAGCAGTTGCCGGTCCTCCCAGCCGTTACGGGGCGGACGCGCGGTGACCAGCTTGGGCGCACGCGTCTGGGCGGGATGCCATGCCTGCCATGCAGCGAGTGCTGCGGCCTTGGCATCCGCAGCGGTACCGACATCCACCACGGCGAGGCGCAGGTCGGACTCCGGTGCAGCCAGCTCGATGAAGGTCGGCCCGGTTTTCGAGGTCCAACCCACTGGCGCGGTAAGCGTGACGCCGCCCGGCGTCTTTTCCGGCCGGTCGCCGGCGGCGGGCGACGGTGCCGCGGCGGACGCCGGCACGGCCGGTGTGGCGGCGGTCTGCGCGACCGCAACGGACGCGGTTCCCGCGAGCAGGACCGCGCAGGTGGCATGAACAAGACGCATCGATGTGACTCCCCCCAGAGTGATGCGGCAGTTTACGCCGCGATCGGGGCGCTGGCAATTGTTCGGGCGGAGAGCCGGAGATTTGGGGTTCGTCGACGACAGGTTCGGAGATCAGGCCTGCTGTTGAACGCTTCGACTTTGTTCAGTGGGGGTGGACATACAAGACGATCGCGAACCACCGTTAGTCTCCGTTGGCGGTCGAGCGTAGTCAAGACTGCGTATCGAAAGCTTGGGACAGGCTCTCGATGCAGGCTCCCGACTGCGCTCGATCCCTACTCAGCGAACGGAGCGGGGGTAGGGGCCGGAGCCTACTCGCGGTCCAGCTTCGCGCCGTCGAGCAGCGCCTTGCGGCGTTCGGCATCCGCCGTATCCGCGGCTTTCTGCACCTTGTTGCGGCCGAAGGCGATGCTGTTCCTATCGGCGGTGGCCTTCGCCGTCGCGCGCGCTTTCGCCTTGCGGGCGCGGTTGAGGTTGACGATGTCGGCCACCGGAAGCCCTCGTTCAGCCCTGCGCCCGCGCGTCCTTGGCGATCGCGTCGAGCAGGCCGTTGACGAAGCCCGTCTCGCGCTTTTCGTAAAAGGCATGGGCGACATCGACATATTCGCTGATGACCGCGCCGACCGGCACGTCGCGGCGCGCGAGCAGTTCGTAGGTGCCCGCGCGCAGGATCGCCTTCATCGGCTTGTCGAGTCGCGCGAGCGTCCAGCTGGTGGTCAGCTTCTCCTCGATCAGGCGATCGACTTCGCCCAGCCGCGCCGCCGCGCCCTTCACCAGATCGTCGAAGAACAGGATGTCGGCTTCGGCGTATTCCACGTCCTCGATCGTCGCGCCGAGACGGTGATGATGGAATTCGTGGAGCAGCGCGGGAATCGCCGTCGACTCCATGTCATGCTGGTAGAGCGCCTGGACGGCGGCAAGGCGAGCGGCGGCGCGCGCCTTGGTTCGGGCGGAGGTACGGGACATGCGCGCGCTGTAAGCCGATGCGCGGGCGGCGTCACCCCCACCGCAAGGCCGGCGGGGGAGGGACAGGGTTGAGAGCTTGTTAACCACCACGCGGTAATCCGGCCCGGACGATTTCCCGGGACAGGACTCACCGATGCGCGCGACGATCATTGCCCTTGCTGCACTCCCGCTGGTCGCCTGTGGCGGCTCCGGCGGCGGCGGTGTCGCATCGATCGGTTCCTCGGCCGGCTCGACCGGCGGTACGCCGACACCCACCGCGACGCCGACGCCGACCGCCACGCCGACCCCCACCGCGACCCCGACCCCGACGGCGCCGACCAGTTCGCAGGCCAACCTGTTCGACGTGAAGACCGCGACGACGTTCGACGCGGTCGGCGCGATGCATTCGTTGACGATCAACGCCAATGGATCATCGTTGTACCGCGGCAACGCCAGCACCGTGGCGGCGCCGTCCGGCACGATCAGCTATGATCCGCGCGACGGCATCTTCGTGATGTCGTTGGCCGACGACAAGGCGGGCGTCACACGCGATATCAGGTTCCAGGATCCTGGCCATCGCACGACGACCGACGCCGATCATGTCGAGCGGCAGGTGCCGCTGCTCACCGGCTTCAACTATCTCAACGTCTTCGAGGGCGAGGGCGTCTTCGTGAACTTCTTCTACCAGCGTCCCAACACGGACGGAGCGTTCGTGTCGCTGGCCGGATATGAGCGCAATCAGGCGGGCACGGACGGTTCTTCCGTATCCGAGCAAGGTGTCTTCGTATTCGGATCGCGGAGCACGGTCTTGCAGACGCCGACCAAGGGCACCGCACGCTTCGACGGTCAGTTCCTGGCGACGATGGTGATGCAGCAGGACGGCAGCATCCCCGTGCAACAATGGTTGAGCGGCACCAGCGGCGTCGACGTGGACTTCGGCAAGCGCAGCCTGACGCTCGGCCTGTCGGGCACCGTCGGACCGGCGTTCTTCAAGGATGCGCCGATCGCCGACTCGACGCTGTCGATCCCCTCGGGGTCGACCTTCACCGCGAACGGATCGGCAAGCTGGACGGCGGCGTCGACCGCGTTCGCCGGCACCTTCGCGTCGGCCGGCTTCTCGAACAACGGCGCGGCGGTGCCGATCGATTTTACCGCGGTCAGCGCGGGCACGACCAGCGCCGGCGCGAGTTCGATCGACGGCACCTTCTATGGCCCCGACGCCAAGAATATCGGCGGCAATTTCCGCATCGTCGGCGGCATTCCGAACCAGCGCGTCGACATCATGGGCGGCTTCGTCGGCGGCAAGAAGTAAGCGCCGGCACCGGAAGGTAGTGGCGATGCGGATCGCGGCATCGGTCGCGGGAGCGGCCGTGGCGGGGTTGTGGGCCACGGCGGCTCCCGCGCTGGCCGCGCCCGAGCGGACCTGCGCGGACGGCACCTGCCGGATCACCCTGACGCCGCCGCAGTTGCTGGCGGCGGCGGAGCGGCTGATCGGCGAGCAGCATTTCGCCGAAGCGAAGCCGCTGGTCGAGGCGCTGCGCCTCGCGCCCGGCTTCAAGCTGCAGACGCGCTTTCTCGGTGGCCTGATCGCGGCGCGGACGGGCGATTACGCCAGTGCGGCCGACGCGTTCATGGCGATTCTGGCCGACGATCCGCGCCAGACGCGCGTACGTTTGGAGCTGGCGCAGGCGCTCATGGCTCTGAAGAAGACGGCCAGCGCGGACCGGCAGCTGCGGATCGCGCAACAGGATGCCGATCTGCCGCAACAGATCGCCCGCACGATCCGCACCGTGCGCGACACGATCCGCAGCGGGCGGGCGTGGCGGCTGGACTTCAACATCGGCATCGCGCCCGACACCAACATCAACAACGCCACCACCGCGCAGTCGATCACGGTCCTGCTCGGCGATCAGGCGTATCAGGCCGACCTGAACGAGGACGCGAAGGCCAAGTCCGGTCTGGGCCAGACCGCGCAGCTTTCCGCCGGGCTGCGCCTGCCGGTGGCGCCGAACGTGTCGGCATTGGCCGAACTGGATGCGAACGGCACCAATTACGGTGGCCGGCACTTCGACGATTACGCCGTGCAGCTGGCGGGCGGGGCCGAGTACCGGCTGACCCCGACGAGCAGCGTGTCGCTGGAGGGGGTGTATGCGCGCCGCTGGTACGGCGGCAACGCCACCACGGAGCAGGTCGGGGTCCGCACCGGCGGGCAGATGGTGCTCGGGACGCGCGACCGCTTCGGCTACCAGATCGACGTGCGGCACGTCCGCGCGTTCTTCGATCGCGGCTATGACGGCTGGCAGGGGGGCGTGTACGGCACGCTGGAACATGCGCTGACCCGGACGATCGTGATGTCGGCGGGGCCGTTCGTGCGCCGCGACTGGCTGCGCGAGAAGCCATTCTCCAACACCGAGATCGGCGGCAATGTCGGTGTGGGCGGCGAACTGCCCTATGGGTTCAACGTCGGCGGCAGCCTCGGCCTGTCGCGCGCGATGTTCGATGCGCCGCTACCGATCTTCGACCTCAAGTCGCGTCGCGATACGCGGCTGGTGGTGCGGACGACGCTCGGCAACCGCAAGATCCGGCTGTTCGGCTTCTCGCCGCAGGTGAACTGGACCTACAACGACATCGATTCGTCCCTGAAGCTGTACGGGATCGAGCGCAGCCGGTTCGAGGTGACGCTGGCGCGGTATTTCTGAACGGCCCGAGAAGCCCCTCCCCTTCAGGGGAATCACTGCGAAAAAGCTTTGCTGCCTGCCACCAAGCCACCACCCCGGCGGAGGCCGGGGTCCAGTTGGTTGACGTTCTCAGCAGATTACAGCCGACATCTCGACTGGACCCCGGCCTTCGCCGGGGTGGCAGAAGAGGGCTTGCAACGATCCTCCTCAGGGGAGGGGTTGGGGTGGGGCCTCTCCACCAGCGTACGGCTCGCGGCACCGCCCCTCCCCTCCCCTGAAGGGGAGGGGAGGGGAGGAATGAGATTGTCAGATCCCCCAATCCCGCATCGCGCGGATCACGGCGTCGGGGTTCTGCCACGGTACGAAGTGACCGGCATCGACCTTCGCAACGGTCAGGTCCGGCACCAGTTCATCGAGGCCGTCCACCTGCACGGGCAGCAACGCCTTGTCCTGCGTACCCCAGACGACCAGCGTTCTTTGCGTCACCGGCGGGAAGGGGCGGTCGAGAAACGCTGGCCGCGGCGCATCCTCGCCCGGCGCGGGCACGACGATGCTCGACGCGCGGTACCAGTTGAGCATGGCGGTCAGCGCGCCGGGTTGCGACCATTCGTCGAGATACGCCGCCTTGTCCTCGCCGGCGATCGCCGTCGCGACGTGGCCGGCGAAGCTGGTCGAGAGGAAATGCTCCAGCCCCTTCGCCAGAATGCTGCGGTCGAGGTTCGTGTCGCGGAAGCGGGTGATGTACTGGCTGGCGGTGCGCTGCTCCGCGTCCTCGAACAGCGAGCGCTGGAAGACATAGGGGTGCGGCGCGTTGACGATCACCAGCCGCTCGACGCGGTCGGGCCGGGTCAGCGCCGCCATCCACGCCACCGCACCGCCCCAGTCGTGCCCGACCAGCGTGAAACGGCCGATGCCGAGTTCGTCGGCCAGCGCGAGCAGGTCGCCGACGATCCGGTCGGGCGCGTAATCCTCGACCGCGGCCGGCTTGGACGAGCGGGCGTAGCCGCGCTGGTCGGGTGCGACGACGAAATGATCGCGTGCGAGATCGGGAACGATGTGCCGCCATGTCCGGTGCGATTCGGGAAAGCCGTGGAGCAGGATCACCGGCGGCGCGGCGCGGTCGCCCGCGGTCTGGACGTCGAGGTCTACGCCGGTCGAGAGCGGATAACGCGTCAGGGTCATGCCACGACTGCCTGTGTTGTTGTCAGGAGATCGGCCAAGTCGGCCGGGTAGATCATCTCGTCCCAGGTCGAGAGTTCTGCGATCGTGAACCACCGCCAGCTATCCAGCACCCGCGTTTCCATTTCCGTCAACGCGGCCGCGGCGATGTCGCAGGTATCCACGTCGATGCGAAAATAGCGCTCGTCGGCATCGACCGGTTGCCCCTCGAACGTCACGAATTGCACTTGCCTGCGCGCCACTTGCGGCCCGCAGTCGAGTGTCAGGCCGGTTTCCTCCCAAAGCTCGCGCGACGCCGCCGCTTCGTAGGTTTCGCCTTCATCGACCTTGCCACCGGGTGTGCACCACAGAGGCGGCCGGTCGTCGGGCGTGAACCGGAACAACAGCACGCGGCCCTGCCCATCGATTAGCAGGATGCGCGCCGCGGGGCGTGGCTCTCGGGTCATGCCGCGTCCAATTCGGGATAGTGGCGGAAGATGCCGTCCTCGTTGAACGCCAGTCGGCGGTCGCTCTTCAGATAGGCGCGGATGCCGGGCAGTGCGGCGACGCGGTCGTGGAGCGCCACCAGACCGGGATAATCCGGCTCCAGCGTCGCCATCCGCTGCGGGAACATATAGCGCAGCCCCGCGATCACCTGGAACAGCGACGTGTCGGCATAGGTCCAGCGATGATCGACCAGCCAGTCCGCGCCGTTCAACGCACTCTCGAAATAGGTCAGGAATTTGGGCAGGCGCTCCTCGCGGAACTGCGCGGCGGTGCGGGCGGCTTCGGGTTTCTGGTCCTCGTAATAGTCGCCGGTCGCGACCGGGTGGTGGACGTCGTGCACCTCCGCGACGAGGTCGGTGATCGTCAGCTGGATCTGGTTCAGCCACAGCCGGTCGGCGATCGACGACGGCGCGAGGCCATGCCGCTCGCCCAGATACATCAGGATGTTGGCGACCTGCGCGATGACGAGCCCGTCGCAGTCGAGATAGGGCGGCGCGAACGGCGCCCGGCCCTGCCGCGCCTCCATATCGTCCAGCAGCGCCTCCGCCCCGTCGTCGCGCGCCCGGTCGCGGTAGGGGATGCCGCCGCCCTCCAGCGCGAGCCGCACGAACTCGCCGCGGCCCTGAATCGACGGCCAATACCAGAGGTCGTAGGCCATCAGGCGTCTCCGGGTGCGCGGGCGCGGATCGCGAGCGCGTGGATGCGGGTCGCAAGCAGGTCGGCGAGCGCGTGGTTGACGAGTCGCTGGCGGGCGACGCGCGACTGGCCGGCAAAGGCGTCGGCGACGATGTCGACGCTGAAATGCGTCTCCCCCGTGCCGTCGTCGCCCATATGGCCGCGGTGCTGCGCGCTGTCGTTGCTGACAGAGAGATGCGACGGGGCGAGCGCCTGGGTCAGGCGATCGGCGATGATCCGGTCGAGCGGGTCGGTAGCGGTGATGTCCATCGGCTCCTACATAGCCGCTTTGGCGACAGGGATCGAATACGTAAGGTCATGGAACGGAAGGAACGACCCGGCACCCGGTTCCACGGACGGGTCGACGCGAACGGACGAGCCTGCGCGCAGCCGGGCTGCGAGGAGCCCGGCGAATTCCGCGCGCCGCCGCTGGAGGGGGCGAGCGATGGCGGCCCGCCGCGCTTTCGCTGGATGTGCCTGGATCATGTCAGGGCGTTCAACGCGAAGTATAATTTCTTCGAGGGCATGACCGCGGACGAGATCCACGAGGCGCAGCGTCCGACCGCCGGCTGGGAGCGCGAGACGCGCGCCTTCGCCCGCGCGGGGGCGGGCGATCAGGCACCGCGCTGGGCCGATTTCCACGACCCGCTGGATGCGATCGCCGCGCGCTATCGCCGCGAAACCGCGCCCGAGCGTAATGACGGCAAGCCCCTGTCCGGGCAGGACCGCGCCAGCCTGAAGGTGCTGGGGCTGGCCCCCGATGCCGACCGCGCGGGACTGCGGCGGCGCTATTCGGAGCTGGTGCGCAAGTTCCACCCCGACCGGAACGGCGGCGACCGCAGCCACGAGGGCGAACTGCAACGGGTGATCGCGGCGTACCAGCAGTTGCGGCAGGCGCCGGCGTTCGCCTGACGACTGGCGCCTGACCACTGGCGCCTGACGACTGGCGCCTGACGACTATTCCGGGGCGCGGTCCAGCGGTTCGGGCCGCACCGATCGCCCGAGCAGCGCGAACGCCTGCGACGACGCCGTCGCCGCGTCGATCGTCGCCTCCAGCGCGCGATAGGCCGACAGGATCGTGCGGCCGTAATCGGTCAGACCCGCCCCGCGCCGCCCGTCGGTCGCCACCAGCCGCTCCGCCCAGCAGCGGTTCATCTCGTCGACCAGCAACCATGTCCGGCGATAGCTCATCCCGAGCGCGCGGCCGGCGGCGGAGATCGAGCCGTGCGCGCCGATCGCCTCCAGCAAATCGGCCTTGCCCGGTCCGAACGCGATGGCGTCGCCGCACAGGATCTGCGCCTTCAGTTTCAGCGGTCCGTGGCGCATCTGGTTCCCTTCTTCGCGGCAGGATAGGAGGACGGGAATGGCGGCTCGAGCGCCGGTGCGGAGTGGATGATATGGCGGGTCTGTGGTTCGATGAGTTCGTGGTGGGGCAGCGGTTCGTCCACGAGATCCGTCGCACGGTGACGGAGATGGACAATATGCTGTTCAGCTCGCTGACGTACAATCCTGCGCCGATCCACATCGATCACGATTACTGTTCGCGGACGGAGTTCGGACGGCCGCTCGTGAACTCGCTGTTCACGCTGGGTCTGGTCGTCGGGCTGACGGTCCAGGACACGACGATGGGCACGACCGTCGGCAACCTGGGCTTTCAGGAGACGCTGTTCCCCAGGCCGGTGTTCGCCGGCGATACGATCCGCGCCGAGACGGAGGTGACGGCGATCCGCGCCTCCCGGTCGCGGCCGGGGCAGGGGATCGTCACCTTCGTCCACTCCGGCCTGAACCAGCGCGACGAAGTCGTGTGCAGGGCGACGCGGGCGGCGCTGATGCTGGGGCGACCGGCCTAGCCGGCGGCGGCCACCGGCTCCCCCGCCAGCGCCAGCGCGTCCTCGACCGCGGCGCCCAGACTGCCGACATACAGGTCCGCGCCGAGCGTCCGCTGGATCTGCTCGTCGCTCAGTGCCGCCTCCCCTTCCGGCCACAACCCGACCATGATCCGCGCATGCGGGGCCTCGCGGTGCAGGCGGCGGACGAGATACCGCAGATGGCTGGGGGTGCCGCCGATCTCCAGATACGACAGGCAGATCAGGCGCGTGGCCGTATAGTCGATCCGTTCCAGCGCATCGCGCCCGACCGCGGCGTGGGTGACGCGGCGGACGCCGAAGCCGCGCTTCGCCAGCAACTGTTCCAGCATCGCCGTCACCGCATCGTCCAGGACGCCGCGCCCGGCGACGCAGGTCACGGTATCCGCTGCCGCCCACGCATCCGGCGCGCGCGGGAGGTCGCGCGGCGCGGTTTCGTCGATCGCGACATCGCCGCTGGCCGGCATCGGATTCAGCCGCTTGTCGGGCGCGGACGATGACAGCGCCGCAGTGTCGTCATGCTCGTCGAGTTCGCCGATCACGGTCAGCATCGACCGGACGATCCGGCCCGCACCGTCGCGGTCGATCGCACCGCGCCGTGTGTCCTCCGCCGCCAGCTTCAGCCCACCCAGTGCGACCTCGTCATAATAGGCGGTGAGCGAACGTTCGGTCAGCAGCGCCTCCGCCTGTTCCAGGGCCTCCTCCGGATCGGCGGCGAGCATCCGCTGGTAGAAGCTCTCGACCGGGGTCAGCGCGGGCTGGTCGCCGAGCAGGATGTCGACGAACTCCAGGCTGGGGACGTGCCGTCCCAGCACGACGAGGCACAGCGTCAGTGGCATCGACAGGACGAGGCCGACCGGCCCCCAGATCCACGTCCAGAACACCGCCGCGACCACCACCGACAGCGGCGACAGGCCGGTCGAATGGCCATACAGTAACGGCTCCACGACATAGCCGACCAGCGGCTCCACCACCGCGAACAGGATCGCGACGCCGATCACCATGCCCCAGCCGGGATCGACGCCCGCCGCCAGCACCAGCGGCAGGGCCGCACCGAGCAGCGCGCCGATATAGGGCACGAAGCGCAGGATGCCCGCGAGGATTCCCCAGAGCGCCGGCACGGGCAGCCCGATCGCCCACAGGCCGACGCCGATGACGGTGCCGAAGCTGGCGTTCACCGCCAGCTGCGACAGGAAATACCGCGACAGCCGCCCGCCGGCGTCATCCATCGCCAGCGTGGTGCGGTGCAGGTCGGACGACCCGAACACGCGGATCAGGCGGTCGCGCAGATCCTCCTTCTGCATGAGGATGAAGATCGCGACGACCAGCACGATCACGAACGTCTCGAACGGGCCGACGACGGGGCCGAGCACCTGTCCCGCCACCGACAGCGCGTCGGGTTCGGTCTCGGTCACGCGCACCGGCACCGGCTGGCGATCGCGGCCGGCCAGGACGCGTTCGGTGTTGTTGCGCGGCGAGCCCGATACCGTCGGGGCGGGGCGCGCCCTGTCCTGCGCGAAGAAGGCGACGCGGTCGGCGGCGAACCGCTTCGCCCCGTCCATCTTGCTTTCGATCTGGCGGACATAGCCGGGCGCGTCGTCTGACAGCGAGGCCGCCTGCATCCCGACCAGCGTGCCGATCCCCCCCACCAGACCCAACGCCGCCAGCACCGCAACCATCACCGCCAGCCCGCGCGGCAGTTTCAGCCGGCGCAGGAACCCGACGATCGGCGACAGCACGAACGACAACAGGATCGCCAGCGTGATCGGGATCAGCACGTCCTTGGCGAAGAACAGCCCGGCGATGACCACGACGCCGACCGCCAGTCCCAAAAGGCCGCTGATCCCCGGCACGTTGGCGGCGATGACCTGCGCCGGGTTGCCTGCGGCCGCACCGACGGTCTGGGCCGGCAGCGGGCGGCGGCCGCTGTCGACGAGCTTGCGATCGATGGCCACCCGGCTTTTTCCCCCTGTGATATGCGGCCAACGTGCCGTCGCCGCGTTTGTGTCCGAAGGATCAGAGCAGGGCGGCAATGAACAGCAAGATCAACGAGATAGCCGGGGCGCACGCGGCGAGCCCCTGGGCGATCCCCGCGCGTGGGTGGAAAGCGGTGCTGCTCCGCGCGTGGAACGAGGCCGGCGAGGACAATATCGGCCTGATCGCGGCGGGCGTCGCGTTCTATGCATTCCTGTCGATCGTGCCGCTGCTGGGGGCGACGGTGCTGGTCTACGGCCTTGCCGCTGATCCGCACACGGTGGGCGAGCATGTCGCGTCGCTGACGTCGGTGATGCCACGCGATGTCGCGAAGCTGATCGGCGACCAGTTGTTGCAGGTCGTGACCACGTCGGAGGGGAAAAAGGGCTTCGGCCTCATCATCGCCCTGGCGCTGGCGCTGTACGGGGCGATGAGCGGTGCGGGGGCAATCGTGACGGCGCTGAACGTGGCGTATGAGGAGCATGAGGATCGTAGCTTCGTGACGCAGAAGCTGCTGGCGCTGGGCGTCACCGCGGGCGCGGTCGTGCTGGTGTTGGGTGCGATGGGCACGGTGGCGGCGGTCGCGCTGCTCGGCGACCTGATGCCGTGGTCGCCGACCTGGCTGGTCGTGGGCATCCGCCTGTCGTCCTACGTACTGCTCGCCGGGCTGGCGGCGGCGGGGGCGGCGACGCTGTATCGCTACGGACCGGACCGGCGGCATGCGCAATGGACATGGCTGACGCCCGGATCGGTGGCGGCGACGGTGATCTGGCTGGCGATGACCACCGGGTTCGGCTTCTACGTCGCCAATTTCGGCAGCTACGATGCCACGTACGGGTCGCTGGGCGCGATCGTCGTGATGCTGACATGGCTGTCGCTGTCGGCCTATGTGTTCCTGCTCGGGGCGGAACTGAATTCGGAACTGGAGCGGCAGACGGATCGCGACACGACCGACGGCCCGGTGCGGCCGATGGGGCACCGCGGTGCATCGGTCGCCGACCAGCCGGCGGTGGGGCTGGCGACGACCCTGCCCAAGGATGATTCCGAGCCGAAGCAGCCGGTGACGGTGCCGCCGGTGGGGGCGGGAATGCTGCCGACGCTGATGGCGACGGGCGGGCTGGCGGCGCTGAAGCGGGGGCGTGGCTGGGGTGCGGGCCTGCTGGCGGCGGCGGGCGCGGTCGCATGGTTGCGACGAACATCGCGCTGACCGGCACATTTGTGCGACAATTGCCCTCTAGGCGCTGATCCCGATGACCATGATCTTGATGATGGCGGCCGCGCTGCCCACGCCCCAGACCGCTCCGGTCGCCGCCGCCGCGCAAGCGACGACGGCGCCAACCGGGTTGCAGACCGGGCAGCAACCGCAAACGACGCCTCAGCAATCGGGTGCCCAGCAACCGGGCGCGCAGCCGGAGCGCGAACGCGAGCCGTCTGGCGGGGCCGGCGGTGCGGCGGAAGAAGAGGGCGCGGGGGAAGACATCGTCGTCACCGGGTCCCGCCCGCGCGGATCGGTGGTCGGTGATATCCCGCCCGACCAGACGCTGGGTGCGGCGGATGTCCGCTCCTACGGGGTCAGCTCGATTTCCGACCTGCTGACGGAACTCGCGCCGCAGACGACCAGCGGGCGTGGCGGCGCACCGGTCACGTTGTTGAACGGCAAGCGCATCTCGGGTTTCCAGGAAATCCGCGACATCCCGACCGAGGCGATCGAGCGCGTCGAGATCCTGCCCGAGGAGGTCGCGCTGAAATACGGCTATCGCGCCGACAGCCGCGTCGTGAACATCGTCCTGCGCCGCCGTTTCCGCGCCGCCACCGTCGAGGCGGACGCACGCCTGTCGACCGAGGGCGGCCGTACCGCGCCGGAGGGTGAACTGGACCTGCTGTCGATCCAGCGCGACGGCCGCGCCAATCTGCATCTGGAATATAGCGAGGCGAGCGCACTGCTCGAGTCGCAGCGTAATATCTCCGCCGCCAGCAACGACGAGGGCACGGCCAATTTCGACCAGCGCGCCTACCGCACGCTGTTGCCGCAGACGCGCAATTTCGAGGCGAACGCCGTCTATGCGACGCCGCTGCTGGGTACGTCGGCGACGTTCAACGGGACGCTGGAACTGGCGGACACGACCGGGCAGTTCGGCCTGCCGGTGGTGACGCTGCCGGGCGATGTCGTCCGCCGGCTGGAGGACGGGTTCTCGCCGCTGACGCAGCGGGGCAGCACGCTGACCGGGCATCTCGGCACCACGCTGAACGGTGGTCTCGGCCAGTGGCAATGGTCGTTCACGGGCAATTACGACCGGGTCGAAAGCGATACGCGCACCGAGACGGGCGTCGATGCCAGCGGCTTCGCGGGCGATCCGAACGGCACGCTGGTCGCCAGCCAGTTCGGCGTGCTGCCGGCGAACCGCGCGCGCTCGACCAGCTCGACCGGCGGTGGCGACCTGTTGCTGACCGGCAGCCTGTTCGACCTGCCGGCGGGCGAGGTGACGACCAGCGTGCGCGTCGGCGCGAGCACCAGCGACTTCTCGTCGCGGTCGTTCCGCAATGCCACCAACTCGCTCGGCGACGTGTCGCGCGATATCGTCAACGGGCAGGTCAACATCGATCTGCCGATCGCCAGCCGATCACGCGACATCCTGTCGCCGCTGGGGCAATTGTCCGCGAATTTGAACGTCGGCGTCGATCACCTGTCGGATTTCGGCACGCTGCTGACGACCGGTTACGGTGCGAACTGGTCGCCGATCGACGGCGTGCGACTGATCGCGTCGGCGACCGACGAGGAGTCCGCGCCGTCCGCTCAGCAATTGGGCAACCCGACGATCACCACCCCCAACGTGCGCGTGTTCGACTATGTGCGCGGCACGACGGCGACGGTGACGACGATCAGCGGCGGCAACCCGCTGCTCGACGGGTTCGAGCGGCACGTGAAGAAGGTCGGGCTGACGCTGAAGCCGTGGAGTGCGCGCGACCTGTCGCTGACCGCCAACTACGTCGACACGCGTGTCGATAATCCGGTCGCCAGCTTCCCGGCGGCGACGGCGGCGATCGAGGCGGCGTTCCCCGATCGGTTCGTGCGCGATGCGGACGGGGAGCTGATCGGCATCGACACGCGGCCGGTGAACTTCGCGCGGACGGAACAGTCGCAGCTTCGCTGGGGCGTCAATTTCTCGATGCCGCTGAAGTCGAAGATCCAGAAACAGCTGGAGGCGTTCCGCGCCGGCACCGGCCCCAACCCGTTCGAGGGGTTGCGTCCGCCCGGCGGCGGCAGGACCCCCGGTGGGGAAGGAGCCGGCGCGGGTGGACCGGGTGCGGGTGGACCGGGTGCGGCTGGACCGGGCGCTGGTGGTCAGCGCGGGCCCGGCGGCTTCGGCGGTGGTCCCGGCGGGGGCCGCTTTGGTGGGCGTGGTGGGGGCGGCGGTCGGCTGAACTTCGCCGTCTATCACACGTGGCGCTTCACCGATCGCGTACTGGTGGCGGAGGGCGGACCGTCGCTCGACCTGCTGAACGGCGACGCGATCGGCTCCAGTGGTGGCCAGGCACGGCACCAGCTCGAGGGGCAGGCGGGCTACAGCAACAACGGGCTGGGCGCACGGCTGTCGGTGAATTACCGCACCGGCACGACCGTCAATGGCCTGACCTCCGCACAGGACCTGAACTTCGGCGGGCTCGCGACCGCCGATCTGCGGCTGTTCGCGGATTTCGGTGGCCGGCTGGACTGGGTGCGGGCGCATCCGTGGCTGCGCGGCGTGCGCGTGACGGCGGGGATCAGCAACCTGCTCAACACGCGTCAGCGGGTGACGGACGCGACGGGGGCGACGCCGATCACGTACCAGCCGGACTATCTCGATCCGCTCGGTCGGTCGGTGCGCGTGTCGATCCGGAAGCTGTTCTTCTGATCGGTCGACCCTACCGCCCGACCTTCGCCGACAGCCATTTCGCCGCCTGTTCCGGCGTGCGCTTGTCCGTCTCGCGATCGACCTGATAGTTTGCGGCGCGCATCGCCTCCACATCGATCCGGCCGACCAGTGGCTTCAGCGCCGCCGCGAACCGCGCGTCCCCGGCGCGTCCCGGCGACAACAGCAGGATCGCGTCGTAACCGGGAATGGCACGGCGCGGATCGGTCAGCACCGTCAGCCCGTCCGCAGCGATGCGCCCGTCCGACGAAAAGGCGGAGATCACATCGACCCGCCCGCTCGCCAGCGCCTGATACATGAAGGTCGGGCTGTACGGCGTCGCCGCGGCGAAGCGCATCGGATAGGCCGCCTTCACCGCCGCCCATTCCGGACGCTCCAGAAACTCCAGATCGCTGCCCAGCCGCAGCCGGGGCGAGGCGGCGGCGAGATCGTCGAGCGTGCGGATCGCGCCCGGCGCCTTCATCGCGAAGGCATAGGCGTTCTCGAACCCCAGCGCGCCCAGCAGCGTCACGTCGCGCCCCTTCGTCCACTGAGCCATCGCCGCCAGCATAGGTCCGCGCGCGGGCACGTCGGTGCGTTTCATCTCATTGGTCCAGATCGTGCCGGCATAATCGACATAGACATCGACATCCCCGCTCGCGACCGCACCGAAGATCACCGCCGACCCCAACCCGTCGCGGTACCGGACGGTGTAGCCCGCCTTTTCCAGTCGCGATCCGATCAATCGGGCGAGGATATATTGCTCGGCGAAGTTCTTCGCGCCGACAGTCACGACCTTGCCCTCGCCCCGCGGCCACAACGGCGCGGTTGCCGCCGAAGTGCCGATCGCGAGCAGCGCCAGCCCGGCGATCCACAGCCCGCGCCGCCGGCGAGCGATGCCACGCTCGACCAACCCGATCGCAGCGTCGACTGCCAGCGCCAGCCCCGCGGAGGCGAAACATCCGGCCAGCACCAGCGCCCAGCTTTGCGTCTGCAACCCGGCAAAGATCAGGTCGCCGAGGCTCGGTTGCCCGACGGTGGTGGACAGCGTCGCCGCACCGATCGTCCACACCGCCGCGGTCCGGAGCCCCGCGATCGCCACCGGCGCGGCGAGCGGCGCCTCCACCAACCGCAGCTTCTGCGCCGGCGTCATCCCCACCGCATCCGCCGCCTCGGTCACCGCGGGGTCGATCCCGGCCAGCCCGGCGACGCCGTTCCGCAGCAGCGGCAGCAGCGCGTACAGCGTCAGCGCGAGCAGCGACGGCAGGAAGCCCAGCGCCGGAATGCCGCCCCCGACCAGCGCCGACAGGCTGAGCAGCAGGGGAAAGAACAGCGCCAGCAACGCCAGCGACGGAATCGTCTGGATCAGGCTGGCGAACCCCAGCGCCACCCGCGCCACATTGGGGCGGCGGCTGGCGACGACGGCGAGCGGCGCGGCGATGACCAGCGCCAGCAGCAATGCGGCGGCGGACAGCAGCACGTGGCTGGCGAGCAGCGGCGGTACCCGGCCCAGCGCATCGAGAAAGGCGTTCACAGGGCGGCGATCCGCTGCGCCTGTTCGCGCGGCACCGCGACCAGCGCCTGCGCCTGTTCGCCCCCGGACCCCGCCAGCAACGCGTGCGGCGTTTCGTCAGCGACGACGCGGCCGGAATCCATCACCACGACGCGCGTCGCGAGCAGCAGCGCCTCCGCCATGTCGTGCGTGACGAGGATCGTCGTCAGCCCGAGTTCGTCGTGCAGGTCGCGCAATCGCCGCCCCAGCGCATCGCGGGTCAGCGGGTCGAGCGCTCCGAACGCCTCGTCCATCAGCAACAGCTTCGCGCCCGGGGCGAGCGCGCGGGCGATGCCGACGCGCTGGCGCTGCCCGCCCGACAGCGCCGCCGGATCGCGCGACGCGACCTCACGCGGCAGTTCGACCAGGTCCAGCAGGCGCGCCACGTCGGGCGCAGCGTCGCCGGCGATGCGCGGACCGATCGCGATGTTCTCCGCGACGCTCATGTGCGGGAACAGGCCGATATGCTGGAACACATAACCGATGCGGCGGCGCAACGCGGCGGCGGGGCCTGTGGCGACATCGGCATCGTCGATCAGGACGCGGCCGGTGCTCGGCTCGACCAATCGGTTGATCGTCTTCAGCAGCGTCGACTTGCCCGACCCGGACCGCCCGACCAGCGCCACGAAGCTACCCGCCTCGATCGTCAGCGACACCGCGTCGACCGCAGCGGTGGACCCGTAACGCTTGGACACGCCGTCGAAAGTGACCGAGGGGGCTGGCATCGCACCGGACGATGGGGGAGGATGCCGCCAGCGTCAAACACCCTGCGAACCGGTGTGCGTACAGGAGTGGCCATGCCCGCGATCTTCATCACCGGCGGCGCGTCGGGCATCGGCCTGGCGACCGCGCAACTGTTCGCGAGCCGCGGCTGGCGGGTCGGGATTGCCGATGTAAACGAGGTGGCCCTCGCGGCGGCGGCCGCGACGCTGCCGGCGGGAAGCGCAAGCTATGTCATGGACGTGCGCGACCGCGACGCGTGGCGCAAGACGCTGGAGGCGTTCACGGCCGGCGGCGGGCTCGACGTGCTGCACAACAATGCCGGGATCGGTACCGGTGGCCCGATCGCCACGACCAGCTTCGACGATCTCGACCGGGTGGTGGCGATCAACCTCGTCGGTGTGCTGAACGGCGCGAAGATCGGCCATGCCTATCTCGCGCGGACGCCGGGATCGTGCCTGCTGAACACGGCCTCGGCGTCCGCGATCTACGGTTCCGCGGGTCTGGCGACCTATTCCGCGACCAAGTTCGGGGTGCGCGCGCTGACCGAGGCGCTCGACGGCGAATGGGCGAGGGACGGCATCCGCGTGCGCAGCATCGTACCGAGCTTCATCGAAACGCCGTTGCTCGACGGCGTGGCGAGCGGCAGCAACCGCACCATTCGCGAAACGGTGACGGCGGCGGGGATGGAGTTGACCCCGGTGGAGGCGGTAGCGGAGGCAGCGTGGGCCGCGGTGCACGGCGATGCGGTGCACACCTATGTGGGCAAGACGGCGCGGCGCATGGCGTTCGCAGCACGCTGGATGCCGGGCGCGCTCAGAAATCGCATGCGCCGCTGAAATCCTCCCCGGAACGGGGAGGATTGGGGTGAACCGCTACGATCCTCCCCTGGCAGGGGAGGTGGCGCGCAGCGACGGAGGGGTGGCACCGCCGTCGTCGATACCCCTCCGTCAGCCCAAAGGGCTGCCACCTCCCCTTGCAGGGGAGGAGTAGGGTGCCCTCGGCGCGCCCGCTCCAATCTTCCACGATCGCAGTCGTCACGTCGATGCCGCAGGCCGATACCACGCACTGCGCCGCTGAAATCCTCCCCTGCAAGGGGAGGTGGCGCGGAGCGACGGAGGGGTGACACCGCCGGCGTCGACACCCCTCCATCAGCCCGAGGGGTTGCCACCTCCCCTTGCAGGGGAGGAGCTTACCTGCGTCGCGTTCGACCCGCCTACTCCTCGACGATCGCGTCGATCGCGGTCGCCATGTCGATGTCTCGGGGGCTGATGCCGCCGGCATCGTGCGTCGTCAGCAGGATGTCGACGCGGTTGTAGACGTTGGTCCATTCCGGGTGGTGGTTCATGCGTTCGGCGATCAGCGCGACCTGCGTCATGAAGCCGAACGCCTCGATGAAGTCGGCGAACACGATCGTGCGGGTGATCGCGTCGCGCCCCTCGTCGAAATCCCATTCCGGCAGGCCGTCCAGCGCATCCGCCCGTTCCGCCTCGCTCAGCGCTTCCACCATGACCCTGTCCTTGCTCCCATCCTGCGGCCGGGACTATGGCGGTCGGCATGGAACGGCAAGCCGCGATCGGAGAAGCACCCGACGCCGCCGCGATCGAGACGATCGCGCGCGCCACGATCGCGCGGCTGCCCGCGGCGTTCGCGGCGCATCTGGGCGATGTCGTGCTGCTGGTCGAGGAGTTCGCCGATGACGAGACGCTGGCCGCGCTCGGCATCGAGCATCCGCTGGACCTGACCGGGCTGTACCACGGGCGCCCGGTGGGCGAGAAATCCTCGATGGAGTCGGGCGCGCTGCCCGACCGCATCCACCTGTACCGGCGCGCGATCCTCGACGAGTGGGTGGAGACGGGCGTGCGGCTCGACGACCTTGTCGCGCACGTCACGATCCACGAGATCGGCCATCATTTCGGCTTGTCCGACGACGACATGCACGCGCTGGAGGATGCCGCAGGACCCGACACGGGCGGCCCCGATACAGGCGGGCCGGATTGACGCTGGTCGTTGATGGTCTGGCGGCGCGGCGTGGCGGGCGGGCGATCTTCGCCGACCTGTCGTTTGCGGTCGATGCGGGCGATGCGCTGATCGTCACCGGCCCCAACGGCGTCGGCAAGTCGACGCTGCTGCGGATTTGTGCGGGGCTGTTGCCGCCGTTCGAGGGCCATGTGACGCGGCCGGACCGTGTCGCCCTGATGGCGGAGGCCGCGGCGCTGGACCCCGACCGCACGCTGGCGCAGGCGCTGGCATTCTGGTCGAAGGTCGATGGCGCCGACGATCCCGACGGGCGCGTCGAGGATGCGCTGGCGGACGTCGATCTCGCCCAACTGGCACGGGTGCCGGTGCGGATGCTGTCCACCGGGCAGCGGCGGCGCGCGGCGATGGCGCGCGTGGTCGCGAGCGGTGCGGAGCTGTGGCTCCTCGACGAACCCGCCAACGGGCTGGACGCGGCGGCGGTCGCGCGGCTGGAGGTGCTGGTGGAGCGGCATGTCGAGCGCGGCGGGTCCGCCGTCGTCGCCACGCACCTGCCGCTGCACCTGCCTGCGACGCAGCGGCTGGTGCTGGAGGGTGGCGCGTGATCGCACTGATCCTCCGCGACATCCGGCGCGGTTACGCCGGTGGCGGCGCGACGCTGGTCGTCATCTTCTTCCTGCTGACCGCGACCCTGTTCCCGTTCGCGATCGGCCCCGATCCGGCGCTGCTCGCGCGGGTCGGCGGCGGCGTCGTCTGGGCGGCGGCGTTGCTGGCGGCGTTGCTGCCCGTGGAGCGACTGGTCGCACCCGATCTGGAGGCGGGCGTGCTGGACCAGATCGCGGTGCGCGGCCGGTCGATGGCGGCGGTCGCGGCGGCGAAGATCGCGGCGCACTGGATCGCGTTCGCGCCGCCGCTGATGCTGGCGGCGGTGGTCGCGGCGGCGTTGCTCGACCTGTCGGCCGAGACGCTGGAGCGGGTCGAGATCGGACTGGCGATCGGTACGCCGGGTCTGGCGGCGCTGGCAGTCGCGACCGCGGCGCTGACCGCATCGTTCCGCGGCGCGGGGGCGCTTGCCGGGCTGGTGATGCTGCCCCTGGCCGTGCCGCTGCTGATTTTCGGCGCGGGGGCGCTGGACGGCGGAGAGGGAGCGTTCAAGCTGTTGGGCGCGGTCAGTCTGTTGCTCGTCGCGGGTGCACCGTTCGTGGCCGGCGCGGCGATGCGGACGGCGATGGAATGATTGATCAGGATTAGGTCCGACGATAGACCCATGTTAATCATGCCGTATGGAAGCAGCGTTCCTCCTCAAGCTGCAATCGGCCGGCCGGCTGAACGACGGTGATCGGGAGCGACTGTCGAAGCTGTGCGACGACATCCGCCCCTTCCACGCCCGCCGGGATATCATTCGCGAGGGTGATCGGCCCGATCACGTGCATGTGATGATCGAAGGCTGGTCGTGCCGGTACAAGATGCTGGCGGACGGAACCCGCCAGATCACCGCATTCCTGGTGCCGGGCGATTTCTGCGATGCGCAGATCACGATCTTCGACGAGATGGATCACAGTATCGGCAGCCTTACCGATTGCCAGGTTGCCTTCGTACCGCGCGCGTTGATCGCGGAACTGACCGAACAGCCGGCGATCGCACGCGCCTTGTGGTGGGCCAGCCTGGTCGACGAAGCCGTGCTGCGCGCGTGGATCGTGAACATGGGCCGGCGCGAGGCTCAGGATAGGATCGCCCATCTGATCTGCGAGCTTCACGCCCGGCTGCGCAACGTCGGGCTGGCACCCGGCAACAGTTTCGAGCTTCCGCTGACGCAGGAGGAACTGAGCGACGCGCTGGGCCTGACCAGCGTGCACGTGAACCGCACGCTGAAACGGCTGCGTGAGGATGGACTGATGACGTTCAGGCGTCAGCAGATCGTCATCACCGACGTGCCCGCCCTGCGCAAGATCGCGGATTTCGACCCGAATTACCTGCACCTGCCGGCGGGGGTCGGCGAGGATTAAGGGGCGAGGATTAAGGGGCGAGGGCTCGCTTCTCCCAACCCTGAAGGTCAGGGAGGGGAGGAGAGAAGATCGACCTATCCGGCATCACCCGTGCTCCCGCGAAGGCGGGAGCCCAGCCCCTGGGTCCCCGCGCTCGCGGGGATACACGCTGGTCCATGTCGCCAGCGGATACATACCGGACGTGTTCTGAGTCGACGACTCGTCCGACGACGCTTCCTGTGTAACCGATGAGGTCGTCCATCCAGCCTGAGACGGCCAGCCGACACGAAACTACCGGCTCCAGCGCGCCCAGATCGCGGTTGGGAGGACCAATCCGCGCGCTTCCTCGCGGACGCCGAGTTCGCCGGCCTCGACCGTGCCCGGCAGGTCCTTGAACACCTGCGCCAGCATCTCGCCGATCGCCAGCGCCGACATCCGCACCGCGTAGACGGTCAGGAACAGGAAGCGCGAGTTCTCGTCCAGCAAGCGCCGACAATCGGCGATCAGGCGCGGCAAATCCTCTTCCAGGCGCCAGATCTCCCCCTCCGGCCCGCGCCCGTATTTCGGGGGATCGAGCAGGATGCCGTCATAGCGCCGCCCGCGCCGCACTTCGCGCGCGACGAACTTGGCGGCGTCGTCGATCAGCCAGCGGACCGGCGCATCGTTCAGCCCGGACAGCGCGGCATTGCCGCGTGCCGCCTCGACCGACTTCTTCGACGCATCGACATGCACCATCTTCGCGCCGTTCGCCGCCATCGCCAGCGTTCCGACGCCGGTATAACCGAACAGGTTCATGCATTCGGGCGCGTCGAGGCCCGCCGTCCGCTCCCGCATCCAGCTCCACACCGGGGCCATGTCGGGAAAGAAACCGAGGTGGCGGAACGGCGTCGTCTGGGCGGTGAAGGACACATTGTCCCAACGCAGCTTCCACCCGTCGCGCGGGACCGGCTCGGTGAAGGCCCAGCGGCCGCCGCCCTCCTCGTCGGAGCCGGGCACGAACTCCGCCGCGGCATGCCAGTCGTCACCCGCGGGGGCCCACATCGCCTGCGGCTCCGGCCGGACGAAGCGGAACCGGCCGTACCGCTCCAGCTTCTTGCCATGTCCTGAATCGATCAGGCCGTAATCGGCCCAGGGTTCGCCGATCAGCGTGTCGAGCTTCATACGAGAGTCGGCGTGGCATGCTCCGCGACATAGCCGCCGATCGCGGCAAGGGTCGCGGGCAGGGTGACGCAGCGCTCCTCGCGCTCGAACAGGTCGCCGACCCGGCCGGGCAGTGCGGGGCGGACCCCGGTCGCACGCTCCACGGCGTCCCCGAACTTGGCGGGGTGCGCGGTCGCGAGCGTCACGACGGGTGCATCGACCTCCAGACGCTGGGCGGCGGCAAGTGCGATCGCGGTGTGCGGGTCGAGGACGTGGCCGGTGCGATCGTGCGTGCGCCGCATCGCCAGCGCCATATCGTCGCCGTCTACCCGCGCGCTGGTGAACAGCCCTGACGCGCCCTCCCGCTGGGCATTGGTCAGGCGCAGGCTGCCGCTCGTGTCGAAGCCGCGCATCTGCGCCGCCAGCGCCGCGCCGTCACGGTCGCCGAGGTCGAACAGCAGCCGCTCGAAATTGGACGACACCTGGATGTCCATCGACGGGGTCGCGGTCTGCTGCACCGTCCCCTTCGAATAGTCGCCCGCGGACAGCGCGCGGTGGAGGATGTCGTTGACGTTGGTCGCGACGACCAGCTTGGCGACCGGCAGCCCCATGCGCGCCGCGACATAGCCCGCGAACACGTCGCCGAAATTGCCGGTCGGCACGGAGAAGGCAACCGCCCGCTCCGGCGCGCCGAGCCGGACCGCGGCGTAGAAATAATAGACCACCTGCGCCATCAACCGCGCCCAGTTGATCGAATTCACTGCCGACAGGGTAAAGCGGCCCGACAGCGCCGGATCGGCGAACATCGCCTTCACCAGCGCCTGCGCCTGATCGAAATCGCCCTCGATCGCAATGTTGTGGACGTTGGGCGACAGCACCGTCGTCATCTGCCGCCGCTGCACGTCCGACACGCGACCGAGCGGGTGCAGCATGAAGATGTCGATGCCCGCGCGGCCGGCAACGGCGTCGATCGCCGCCGACCCGGTATCGCCGCTGGTCGCGCCGATGATCGTCAGCCGCTGGTCGGTGCCGGTCAGGAACCGCTCGAACAACAGGCCGAGCAGCTGGAGCGCGACATCCTTGAACGCCAGCGTCGGCCCGTGGAACAGCTCCAGCAGCCACTGGTCGTGGCCGAGCTGCACCAGCGGCGTCACGGCGGCGTGGCTGAACCGGCCATAGGCGGTCTCGCACAAAGCGAGCAGTTCATCGGAGGTCAGCGAGTCGCCGACGAACGGCGTCATGATGCGGGCGGCGGTCTGCGCGTAGGACAGCCCGGCAAGGTTCGCGATCTCCCCCGCCGACAGCGTCGGCCACGTCTCGGGCACATAGAGTCCGCCATCGGAGGCAAGGCCCGCGAGCGTCGCGCCGCGGAAATCGAGGACGGGCGCGGAGCCGCGCGTGCTGACGTAACGCATGGCGGCCCCGACTAACGACTGCGCCGCCGCATCGCCAGCACATAGATGATCGCGGCGACGCCGGCGAAGAAGAACCACTGCACGCCGTACGCCAGATGGTTGTTCGGGACCGAGTCGAGATCGGGCGCGGCATTGGCTTGCAGCCCGTCGGGTGGCGTCGCGGCGACGAGCATCATCGCCTGCGGACGATGATCGAACAGCGACCCGATCAGCGATCGGCCGTCGGGCGCATGGCTGATATAGCCGGCGACCGGCCCACCGCCCCAGACCGGCTTCGCTTTGGGGTCGCGCGTGGTGCCGAGCTGGACGATCAGGCCGGACCCGCAGGTGGCGATGGCGCGAAAGCCCGATGCGCCGGCCCCCGCCAGCCTGACCGCCACTGGAGATGTGCAGGTCGCCGACGTGCGGCGGAACAGCAGCGACTCGTCGGGCGCGGTCGGGAAGGGGATCGCAGGCTTCACGGGGTTGCCCGCAAGCTGCTGGAGAAACGCCAGCTTCTGCGGCCGGCGGTCGAGCAATTGCCACAGGCCCAGCCCGATCATCGCCGCGATGGCGAGGACGACGATGGTGGTCGCGACGACGGGGAAGCGCTTCATTCCCGGATCCGCCCTTCCTGCGCCGCGTTCCGGTACTCGGCCGCGAGCAGCATCGCCTTGGCGATTCGGAGCGAGCCGATCGTCGTCGCGATCATGAACGGTATCCAGATCAGGACGTGCACCCACCAGGGCGGATCGAGCGCGAGTTGCAGCCAGATCGCCAGCCCGACGACCAGCGCACCGAGGATGAGCGTGAGGAACGCGGCCGGCCCGTCGCCGACATTGAAGGAGCCGATATCGAGCCCGCAGCGCGGGCAGCGTCCGACGAAGCGGAGGAGGCCGGCATAGAGTCCGGGAGAACCACAGCGCGGGCAGAGGCCCTTCAGGCCGGCCTGCACCAGTGTCGGTGCGGTATCGGCTGATGCAGGATCGCCGGCCCCGGTCGGACCGCGGCCGGGGAAACCGGGCGCAGGATCGCTCATCGCGCGGCCTGCGCCCGTAGAAGTGTCACCCGCCGTGGACCGGCGCGCCCCAGCCACCCCAGACGTAGACGGTGACGAACAGGAACAGCCACACCACGTCGACGAAGTGCCAGTACCACGCCGCCGCCTCGAAGCCGAAATGCTGCTTCGGCGTGAAGTCGCCCTTGTACGCGCGAATCAGGCAGACGAGCAGGAAGATCGTGCCGACCAGCACGTGGAACCCGTGGAACCCGGTCGCCATGAAGAACGCCGCGCCGTAGTTGATGCCCTTGAACGGGAACGGCGCGTGCATGTACTCGTACGCCTGGATCGACGTGAACAGCGCGCCCAGCAGCACCGTCAGCCACAGACCCTTCAGCACGCCGTCACGGTCGCCGACGCCCAGCGCACCCCAAAGGCCGCGCTTCTCGCCGCCGCGCTGGTTATGGATCAGCGCGTGGTGCGCCCAGGTCACGGTCGTGCCCGATGCCAGCAGGATCAGCGTGTTGAGCAGCGGCAGCTCGAACGCGTTGATGACTTCCAAGCCCTTGGGCGGCCACGTCGCGGCGACCGCGGTGGCACCCTCGGCGGCGCGTTCGACCTGACCGTCGACGATGCTCATCGCGGTCGGGAAGAGCGAGAAGTCGAAGAACGCCCAGAACCAGCCGACGAAGAACATGACTTCCGAGGCGATGAACAGGATCATGCCATAGCGGAAATGCAGCTGGACGACGGGAGTATGGTCGCCGGCATGCGCCTCGCGGATCACCTGCGCCCACCAGCTGTACATGCCGAACAGCACCGCCGCGAAGCCGATCAGGAAAATCCAGCCGCCGCCGGCGTAATCATGCATGTACATGATGCCGCCCGATGCCATCACCAACGCCGCCATCGACGTGTAGAAGGGCATGATGCTGGGTGGCAGGATGTGGTAGTCGTGGTTCTTGGCGCCGGCCATCGTCGCTTCCCTGTTGGCTTTTCCGGTCCGCTCTAGCTGGTGGGAGCCGCCGAATCCACCGGGTAAAACGTGTACGACAGCGTGATCGTTTCGATGTCCGCGGCGTCGGGGTCCTTCAGCATCTTCGGATCGACGTAGAAGATGACCGGCATGCGCGCCGTCTCACCCGGTTTCAGCGTCTGCTGCGTGAAGCAGAAGCACTGGATCTTGGTGAAATACTTGCCCGCCTGCGCCGGTGTGACGTTGAACGTCGCGGTGCCGGTGATGGGCTTGTCCGACGTGTTCGTCGCGGTGAAGAACGCCATGTCGCGCGCGCCGACCGCGACGGTATCGGACGTGTTTTCCGGCCGGAACTTCCACGGCAGCTTGGGGCTGACGTTCGCATCGAAATCGACGCGCACCATCCGCTCGGTCGCGCCGGGGGCCTGTTGCCCGCGCTGGGTCGTGCCGTTCAGGCCGGTGACCTGACAGAACATGCGATACAGCGGGATGCTGGCCCAGGCGAGGCCGGTCATGAAACAGATGCCCAGCACCGCCAGCACCGCCGTGCGCGTGGTGCGGCCTTTCACGGCAGGGTTGCTCGCCGGACGATCGGTCAATGCGATGCCCCCATGCCCATCTGAATCTTGGCGATCGAGATCGCGAAGGTCAGCAGCACCAATGCGCCGAGCAGCAGCGCCATGACGAGCGCGCGGCTCTTCTGCCGCTTGCGGATCAGGTCTTGTTCTTCCGGAGTCATGCCAGCACCCACCGATCGGCGACGAGCGCGCCGAAGATCACGAAAAGATAGAGGATCGAATAGCTGAACAGCCGCTTCTCCGGCTTCATCGCATCGCCCTCGACCTGACGGCGGGTCGCGACCAGCACCGCCAGCAGCGCGAAGATGCCGGTCAGCACGATCGACGCCACGCCGTAGATGGGGCCGGTCAGCCCCAGCGGCCAGGGGGCGATCGCCGCGACCGCCATCGGGATCGTGTAGAGGCCGATCTGCACCCGCGTCGCACGCTCGCCCGCCACGACGGGCAGCATCGGCACACCGGCATTGGCGTAATCCGTCTTCACGAACAGCGCGAGCGCCCAGAAATGCGGCGGCGTCCACAGGAACACCAGCATGAACAGCAGCACCGGCAGCAGCGCGACCTGACCGGTCGCCGCGGCCCAGCCGATCAGCGGCGGAAACGCGCCCGCCGCGCCGCCGATGACGATGTTCTGCGGCGTCCGCCGCTTCAGCCACACGGTATAGACGAGGACGTAGAACAGGATCGACACGGTCAGGATCGCAGCGGCGGCGATATTGACCGCCAAGCCCATCAGGATCACCGAAAACACCGATAGCCCGACGCCGAAGTGCAAAGCGGCCTGACGATCCATCCGGCCGGCGGGCAGCGGCCGCTTCTGCGTGCGGCGCATGACGGCGTCGATGTCCGCCTCGTACCACTGGTTCAGCGCGCCCGCCGCGCCCGCGCCGAGCGCGATGCACAGGATTGCGGTGAAGCCGATCACGGGGTGGATGCCGACCGGTGCGGCCAGCATGCCGCACAGCCCGGTGAACACGACGAGCGTCATCACCCTGGGCTTCGTCAACGCCAGGAAATCACGCCAGTCGGCGGGCGGCAGCAGGGGGGTCGCGGTGGTCATGGGATGAAGCGAGCCTATACGCTTCGCGGAGCCGGGAAGAAAGCGCCGCTGACAGGCTGTCACAAAAGTGACAAAGGCGTCATCATGCGATCGTTTCTGCTATCAGCCGCCGCCTATCTGTCCCTCGCTGCACCTGCCGTGGCGCAGACGACCAACGACGAACAATTCTGGTTGAACGCCACCGTCATGGGCGCGGTCGGCGGCGACCTCGTGTATTTCGCGGAGGTGCAGCCCCGCATCGGCGACGGCGTGTCGCGGCTCGACCAGCTGTTGCTGCGGCCGGCGATCGGCTGGCGGATCAGCCCACAGGTGACCGTCTATCAGGGCTATGCCCATGTCGTTTCGCCGGTGGAGGGCGGCAAGGACCGCAACGAGGAACGCAGTTTCCAACAGATCAGCTGGACGTTGCCGGCGTCGCGCCGCGGCGAGATCCAGTCGCGGACCCGGCTGGAACAGCGCTGGCGCTCGGACGGTCGCGACGTCGGCCACCGCCTGCGTGAGATGATCCGCGGCGAATATGCGTTTGCCGAATCGGGCAGGGGCGTCCGCGCGCTCGGGTCGGCGGAGGCGTTCGTCGCGTTGAACGACACCGATTGGGGCGCGCGCGGCGGCTTCGATCAGTTCCGCACCTTCGCCGGGGTCGAGGTGCCGCTGACGGGACGATCGACGATCGAGGCGGGCTATCTGAACCAGGCGATCAACCAGCCCGCCGGCCGGACGCGCATGAACCACGTGCTGTCGTTGGCGGTGTTCTTTCGCCACTGACCCGTACCGGCGGCACGCGTACCGCCGATAACAAGGTCAGACGAAGCCCAGATTCCATGTCGACGGATTGTAGTTGCCGATGTTCGGCAGGACGGTGCGCAGGTCGCTGGTGCCCACGCCGAACCATGTCGCCAGCGTCGCGGCATACTGATCGACCGAGATCGTCGGCACCAGTCGCCCCTGACCGATGTCGTCGGCGGTGTTGTTCCCGACCTCGGGCGGGGTGCCGTAGAAGCGCTGTCCCTTCACCGCGCCGCCGACGACGAAATGGTGGCTGCCCCAGCCATGATCGGACCCGTCGTCGTTCGATTGCAGCGTGCGGCCGAAATCGGAGGCGGTGAAGCTGGTCACCTGATCCGCGACGCCCAGCGCGACGGTGGTGTCGTGGAACGCCTTCAGCGCATCCGACACCCGGCCCATCTGCTGGGGCAGCAGCGTCGCCAGATTGTCGTGCATGTCGAATCCGCCGAGGCTGACGAAGAACACCTGTCGCCGCGCGCCCAACGCCTGCGAGACGGAGATAAGCCGCGCCACCATCTTCAGCTGATCGGCCAGTTGATTGCCGGACGGGAACAGCTTGAACGAGGCGGCCGGCGCACCGGACAATGCGGAGGATACCTGCGAATAGGTCTCCAGCGCGCGTTTGGAGATCTTGGCATGTTCGCTCGCCAGCAGGCCCGACGTGTTGCCGGTCATCAGCGTGCGCAGCGTCGCTGCGGCGGCGGACGATCCGTACATCGTCGTCGCGTTGTTGAGCAGCGGGATCGGCCCGCCGGTACCGATGCTGTACTGCATCGCCGATTGGCCGGTCAGGTAGACGGCATTGCCGCTGGTGTTGATGCAGGTCAGCGTCGCGGCGCCATTGCCCGACTGGAACAGGTCGCCCATCCGGCCACCCCAGCCGCTGGTCGCGCCTTCGGGGTTGGATGCCTGGAAATAGCTCTGCTGGTCGTTGTGGCTGAACAGCTTGGGCGGCAGCTTGACGCTGTTGGCGAAATACTGGGCGCGCGTCGTCGGCTGGACGAGCGTGCCGACGTTGAGCACCGCCGCGGCCTTGCCCGCGGCGAACAGCTGCCCGAGGCCGCTCATATTGGCGCCGAGCGCGTAGCGGCGACCGCCGTCGAGCGAAACCGTCGGGGACAATGCGCTCGCCGCCAGCGAGTCGCGGGTCAGCGCGATGTTCGATCGCGCCGCGAGATAGGCGGCGTAGCTCGCCTCGTCATAGGGGACCAGGGTGTTGGCGTAATCCATGCCACCGTGCAGGAAGACGCAGACCAGCGCCTTGTAATCGCTGGTGGTCGCCGCCGCCGCCTCGCCGATCGCGGCCAGGCTGGTGACGAACGGCGCGGCGACGCCGGCCATGCCCAGGGCGGCACCGCGGCGCAGGAAGGCGCGACGCGATGCATCGTGTTCGAACGAGCTCATTTGACCACCATGAATTCGGGGGAAGCCAGCGTCAGCATCAGCGCGATGCCGACCCGATTGACCGCAGCGTTGGTGGCCGTCGCCGGTATGCTGTCGATGGCGTCACGGATCGCGGTCTGCGTCGCCGCGGTCAGCTGACCGGCGGCTAGCACGAGGTTGAGTTCGGTGACCAGCACGGCGCTGTCGCCCGCCAGCGACTGGAGCGCGGTATAGTCGGCCTTCGTGTCGCCGATGCCGTTGGCCACCAGCGTGTACATGAAATTGACGTAGGCGATGACCGACTGTTCGTTGGTGATCTGGAATTCCGGCGCGACGAGGCCCGCGGCGGCGATCGGCGTGCCCGCCGGCGAATAGCCGGGCCGGAAGAAGTTGAAGACCGTCGGACTGCGCCCCATCCCCTGTCCAAGCCGGGTCGAGGGATTGGAGGTGTCGCCGATCGCCCACGCGTTCGATGGCGACGTGACGTTGCACAGCCGCGCCCAGGCCGTCAGCCGCATGACGGGCTCCCGCAGCTTGCCCGCGCCGGGGCTGGCGAGCGCATCTTCCGACCGGGCTTCCGCATCCAGCAAAATCGCCCTGATCACCGCCTTCATGTCGCCACGCACGCCCGCGCCGTTGTCGGCGAAGACCGCGGCGACCCGGCCGACATAGGCGGGGCTGGGGTTGGAGGTGACCAGCCGCTGGATCAGCTGACGGCCGATGAACGGCGGCACGTTGGGATGCGCGAAGATGGTGTCCAGGGCGATCTTGATTCCCGTCATTCCGTCGCTGCCAGCGATCATGACGCCGAGCACCTTGGAGGGACCGGCTTCATGGAAGGTGTTGTTCATCACCATCGGCAGCTTATGATATTCGGGGTTGGTCACATCGCTGATCGCGGGCACCAGTCCGGTGAACACGCGCGCAAGCTGCGTCACGTCGTCCTGCGTGTAGGTGTCGATCGGCTGTCCGTTCGCCAGCTTCGGGGTGCCGTCCATGTTGAGTTGATACGGCCCGAGTGCGAACAGCTGCATCAATTCGCGGGCGTAGTTCTCGTCCGGCTGCGCCCCTGTTCGGGGGTTCGCCTTGCGATTGTTCATGAACGTCAGGAATGAGCCCATCGCGGAGTTCGTCGTGATCGCGTTCAGGATATCGCGATAATTGCCGAAAGCGTTATCGAGCAGCACGTCGATATACGCCGCCGTTGCGAATTGCCGGAAATGAAGAATGGAGACGCCGACCACGAGAAAGTCGAGCAGGGCCATGCCGACGCGCTGGCGCAACTGATCCGGCTCGACGATCAACTGCCGCCAGATGGTGGCGTCGAATCCGGCATCGGTGTAGATGTTGCCGGCAACGTTGTAGCCGTTGGCGATCAGCCAGTCGTAATGGCTGATTGCGCGCTTCATCGCGAACTGGTCGTCGATCCATCCTTCGTAACGGCGGGCGATCACCGCATCGATCTGGGTCCGGGTCGCGCCCATGGTGGTCTGGGCCAGGAAGCGGCTGGCCTGCACGGCGGTGATCGTTGCGGGCACGACGACGACCGGCGCGGTCTCCGGCGTCGAGGGGGTGGTGCCGGTGCCGGTGCCGGTGCCGCCGCCGTCCGTCCCGGTACCGCCACCGATGACCCCCCCGCCGATCACGCCGCCGCCGACAATGACACCGCCGCCGACCACGCCGCCGCCGGACGCGCCACCGGTTGGATCGGTGGCGCCCGTGGTGCCACCCGTGGTTCCGCTGCCACCGGTCGTGGTGCCGCCAGTCGTGCCGCCGCTCGTCGTCCCTCCAGTGGTACCGCTGCCGGTGCTTCCGCCAGTCGTACCGCCCGTTGTCGTGCCACCGGTCGTCGTACCGCCCGTCGTGGTACCGCCAGTCGTAGTACTACCTGTCGTCGGGGCGGTGCCGCCCGCCGCTGCGCCGCCACCCCCGCTACCGCAGGCAGCGAGCGACAGCGCGGCGGGCGCGGCGACGCCCAGCTTGGCGGACGTCATGATCGAGCTCGCCGCGCCGACGTCGGCAGGCGCGCCGATAGGGTCCGACGCCAGCGGCGTCGGTGCAGCAATGTCCAGCATTTGGATCGTCCCGTGTGGTGCCAGGCAGACCTGAGTCCGGCCTTGGCGTCGCAAGGACGCTTTAACCCTAAGGGCCGTTAAATCCGGGTAAAGCGCGGTAAGAATCCGCCGCTGTCCGGCTGACCATCTCACAACGAAAAACGCCCCGGAGTTTCCTCCGGGGCGTTTTCGCGTGCTCGTCGATGAGTGGGATCAGTGATCCTTGCCCGAGTCGATGACGGGCAGCGTCTCGAACTGGTGGAACGGCGGCGGGCTGGACAGCGTCCATTCCAGCGTCGTCGCACCCTCGCCCCAGGGATTGTCGGGAGCCTTCTTGCCCGCCAGCAACGAGTAGACGAGGTTGACGAAGAAGATCGCCATGCCTGCAGCCATGATCATGTAGCCGACAGACGCGACCGTGTTCCAGTGCGCGTAGGCGTCCGGATAATCCGGATAGCGGCGCGGCATGCCCTGAAGGCCCAGGAAGTGCATCGGGAAGAACATGACGTTCACGCCGACGAAGAACACCCAGAAATGCAGCTGGCCGAGCAGCTCGCTGTACATCCGGCCCGACATCTTCGGGAACCAGTAGTAGAAGCCCGCGAACAGCGAGAACACCGCACCCAGCGACAGCACGTAGTGGAAGTGGGCGACGACGTAGTAGGTGTCCTGCATATAGTCGTCGATGCCGCCATTGGCGAGCACGACGCCGGTGACGCCGCCGACGGTGAACATGAAGATGAAGCCGATCGCCCAGACCATCGGCGTCGGGAAGCGCATCGAGCCACCCCACATCGTCGCGATCCACGAGAAGATCTTGATGCCGGTCGGCACCGCGATCACCATCGTCGCGGCAGTGAAGTACATCTTGGTATTCACCGACAGGCCGGTGGTGAACATGTGGTGTGCCCACACGACGAAGCCGACGACGCCGATCGCGACCATGGCATAGGCCATGCCGAGATAGCCGAAGACGGGCTTGCGGCTGAACGTCGCGATGATCTGGCTGACGATGCCGAAGCCCGGGAGGATCATGATGTACACTTCGGGGTGGCCGAAGAACCAGAACAGATGCTGGTACAGCACCGGATCGCCACCACCGGCGGGATCGAAGAAGGTGGTGCCGAAATTACGGTCGGTCAGCAGCATCGTGATCGCCGCGGCAAGGACCGGGAGAGCCAGCAGCAGCAGGAACGCAGTGACCAGCATCGACCACACGAACAGCGGCATCTTGTGCAGGGTCATGCCCGGCGCACGCATGTTGAAGATCGTGGTGATGAAGTTGATCGCGCCGAGGATCGACGACGCACCCGCAAGGTGGAGCGACAGGATCGCCATGTCCGTCGACGGTCCGGGCTCGCCATAGGTCGATAGCGGCGCGTACAGCGTCCAGCCATTGCCCGCGCCACCGAAGAAGGGCGAAGCCAGCAGCAGCGTGAAGGACGGGATCAGCAGCCAGAAGCTGATGTTGTTCATCCGCGGGAACGCCATGTCCGGCGCACCGATCATGATCGGCACAAACCAGTTCCCGAACCCGCCGACCATTGCCGGCATGACCATGAAGAACACCATGATCAGGCCGTGCGCGGTGATCAGCACGTTCCACAGGTGGAGCGACTGGTCGAGGCTCTGCGGACCGCCGTGGAGCAACGATGCCCAGCTGCCCAGATACTGGATGCCGGGATGCGCCAGTTCGGCGCGCATCAGGCCGGAGATCGACCCGCCGATGATTCCCGCGACGATCGCGAAGATCAGGTACAGCGTGCCGATGTCCTTGTGATTGGTGGACATGAACCACCGGGCGAAGAAGCCCGGCTTGTGATCGGCATCGTGATGATGCTCGTGCGCGTCATGAGCGACGAACCCCGAACCAAGGGGGCCGGACGGGTGGAGGGCGGTGTCTGTCATCTTACTGTCCAGCGTTGCCGGTGGCGGGGTTGTTGGTCGCGCCCTGCGGCGCGGTCGGAGCCGCGACGGTGGCGTTTTCGGTGGGGCCGGTCGCCGCGTCGGTCGCCTCGGTGGCGGCCTTGTCGGCGGCGGAGCCGACGGCGCCCGGTTGCGGGATCACGGCCGAGGACGGAGCCTTGCTGCCGGGCATCGTGCCGCCCTTGGCGCGGACCCAGGCGGCGAACTGCGCCGGCGGAACCGCTTCGACGGCGATCGGCATGTACGCGTGACGCGCGCCGCACAGTTCGGAACACTGGCCGAAATACAGGCCCGGACGATCGATCGTGAAGCTCGTCTCGTTCAGGCGGCCCGGAATCGCGTCAAGCTTGATCCAGAAGGCGGGCACGGCCCAGCTGTGGATCACGTCGTTGGCGGTGGTGATGAGCCGGATCGGCACGCCGACCGGCAGGACGATGCGGTTGTCGGCGGCGAGCAGGCGGGGGCCGTCCGCGTCGGTGCGGAAGCGCTGGCCGGCCGAAACCTCGTTCTTTTCCTTCAGCAGGTTGGCAGTGACTTCGAAGCCGCCATTGTCCGGATACTGATAGGTCCAGTACCACTGGTTGCCGATCGCCTTCAGCGTCACCGCGCCCGCGGGGGCCGGCTTGAACTGCGCCTGGAGCAGGCCGATCGAAGGCAGCGCGATCAGCACCAGGATCGCGACCGGCAGCAGCGTCCAGATGATCTCGATCGCAGTGTTGTGCGACGTCTTGGAGGGGATCGGGTTCCGGCTGGCGCGGTAGCGGATCATCACCCAGATCAGCAGCGCGAGAACGAACAGCGAGATGATCGTGATAACGGGGAACAGGATGATGTTGTGCATCCAGTGCGCGAACTCACCGTTGCGCGTCACCTGCGGCTGAAGGCCGAACAGGCCGTTCGTCGGCTGGCCGATCCCCGCCTGCGGCAGCGCGCCGGGAGCGCCGTCGACCGCGAGCAGCGGGCTTTCCGGAGCGGCCGGCGGCGTCGCGGCGGCGGTAGTCGGCGCGGTGTTCGACACACCGGCCGGGGCGGCGGCACCCTGCGGTGCCGGCGCCGGAGCGTTCGCCACCTGCGGCGCGGGGGCGGCGTGCGCGGCGACGGTGCCGAGGCTCGCCCCAAGGCCGGCCAGGGCGAGCCCCGCCGCCATCGCGATCTGCTTGAACCCCAAGATACCCATCGTCTGTCGTTACCCCGTTGGTCGATGACCCGCCGCGGCGGGTGTCACGTTCTGGACCGTCCCGGATGCCCGGAAAGCGGCGGAATCCGGGCACAAGATGCCCGTTTGGGCATGGCCTATACGCCGGGGGTGGGTCCGCCTCAAGCGGCACGGCGTGTAATTTACCCGCCGACGGTGCGCGGCAGTGCTTTACATTGCCTATCGCCGGGGCGCGGCCTATCTCCGCCACACGATCCGCAGCCCGAAAACCAGCCCGAAAAGAGCCGCCATGACCGACGACGATGTCCTCGCCGAATTCCGCGCGGCCGACGCGCTGCTGGAAGGGCATTTCATCCTGTCGTCGGGGCTGCGCAGTTCACGCTACCTGCAATGCGCGCGCGTGCTGATGGACCCGCGCCGCGGTGCACGGCTGGCGGAGGCGCTCGTGGCGCGCATCCCCGATGCGGTGCGGTCGCAGATCGCGGCGGTGGTGTCGCCGGCGATGGGCGGCGTGATCGTCGGGCACGAAGTGGGGCGCGCGCTGGGCGTCGAGGCCATGTTCCTGGAGCGGCCGGAGGGAACCTTCGGCCTGCGCCGCGGCTTCCGGCTCGATCCCGGCCAGAAGGTGTTGATGGTGGAGGACGTGGTGACGACCGGCCTCAGTTCGCGCGAGGCGATCGCGTCGATCGCGGCGGCGGGCGGCGAGGCGATCGCCGCCGCCGCGCTGGTCGACCGGTCGAGCGGCAGCGCCGATCTCGGCGTCCCCTTCTACTCGCTGATCCGGCTGGAGGTGCCGACCTATTTCCCCGATGCGCTGCCGCCCGAACTGGCCGCGATTCCCGCGATCAAGCCCGGCAGCCGGGCGGCGGCATGAGGGCGCTGCTGGCCCTTGCGATGCTGGCGCTGGCAGGCCCTGCTGTGGCGCAAGGCGAACAGCAGGCGCAGGCGCTGGCGCGCGCCGATGCGGCATTGCGAATGCGAGTCGAGGCGGCGTTACAGAACGCGGGCTTCGCGGGCGTCTATTCGGTCTATCAGGGTCCGCGCCGGATCGCGGGCGGAGGCATCGGCCAGCCGGTGAAGGACCAGCCGGGCGCCTTCACCTACGAATCGGTGTGGCCGTGGGCGTCGGTGACGAAGCAGGTCGTGGCGACGCTGGCGATGCAGGAAGTCGACGCGGGGCGGCTGGCGCTCGACGTGCCGGCGAGCCGCTATCTGCCGTCGCTGGGGGCGAACGCGCCGACGCTGCGGCAATTGCTTCAGCATCGCGCCGGGCTGCGTAATCCCGACGACAGCACCAAGGACGCGGGCGGCGAGCCGTCCTTCTATACGAATGGCGAGACGGGGCTCGGCTGGTGCGTGAAGGGGCGGACGACAGCGGGCGGCCAGTGGCGCTACAACAACTGCGATTACATCGTCGTCAGCGCGCTGCTGGAGCGGACCACGCGGCTGGCGCTGCCGGACCTGTTCCAGCAGCGGATCGCCGGGCCGCTGGGGCTGGCGACGCATTTCGTGACACCTGAGCCCGCGACGGTGGACGAGCGCTGGACCGGCGGACCCGATGCGACCGAGCGGGCGACGCTGTTACGGTACGGCGCGGCGGGTGGGCTGGTCGGCACCGCGGCGGACATGGCCGGGTTCGATCGCGCGCTGCTGTCGGGTGAGTTGCTGAGCCAACCGGCGCTCGACGCGATGTGGGCGGGTGACGCCAAGCTGGGTTACATGGCGTTGGGCCAATGGGTGTTCACCGCGCCGCTGAAGGGCTGTGCCTCGCCCGTACGGATCGTCGAACGGCGGGGTGGGATCGGCCGGTTCCAAGTGCGGAATGTCGTGCTGCCGGACAAGCGCATCGTCATCGCGCTGATGACCAATCGCGGCGATTATGATTTCGGCGAGATCTGGCAAGGCAAGGGGCCGAGCTATTCGATCCTGTCCGCGGCGGCCTGCGCATGACCGGGTTCCTGCGTCTCGGCGTCAATATCGACCATGTCGCGACGGTCCGGAACGCGCGTGGGGCGGGCTATCCCGATCCGGTGCGGGCGGCGTTGCTGGCGGCGGAGGCGGGAGCCGACGGCATCACCGCGCACCTGCGCGAGGATCGTCGCCACATCACCGACGACGACATCGCCCGGCTGGCGGCAGAGCTGACGATTCCGCTGAATCTGGAAATGGCGGCGACCGACGAGATGCTGGCCATCGCGCTTCGTCACCGGCCGCATGCCGCCTGCATCGTGCCGGAAAAGCGCGAGGAAGTGACGACCGAAGGCGGACTGGACGCGGCCGGCCAGTTCGCGCGGCTGGAACCGCTGGTCGGGCAGCTTCGGGATGCCGGCATCCGCGTGTCGCTGTTCATCGAACCCGACGCGCGGCAGATCGATGCGGCGATCCGGCTGGGGGCGCCGGTCGTGGAGCTGCACACCGGTCGCTATGCCGAACTGGACGGAGAGGCACGGACGGAGGAACTGCGGCGCCTGTCCGATGCGGCGGCGCTGGCGGCGAAGAACGGGATCGAGGTCCATGCCGGCCACGGACTGACGTTCGACAATGTCGGTCCCATCGCGGCGATCCCGCAGGTGCGGGAGCTGAACATCGGCCATTTCCTGATCGGCGAGGCGCTGTTCGTGGGGCTGGACGATGCGGTTCGACGGATGCGCGACGCGATGGATGTGGCGCGTGGATAAGGCTCGTCCGACCGGCGAGGGTGTGACCGTGGCCGGACACCGGCTTCGGGAAAACGCTGTCGTTCGCGCGGTCGGGACGGCACGATGATTGTCGGTCTCGGCTCCGACCTCTGCAATATCGAGCGTATCGCCCACTCGATCGAGCGGTTCGGGGAACGGTTCGAGGCGCGGGTGTTCACCGATGTGGAGCGGGCGAAGGCGGCGCGGCGGCCGTTCACCAAGGCGGGCACGCTGGCGAAGCGGTTCGCGGCGAAGGAGGCGTTCTCCAAGGCGGTCGGCACCGGTTTCAAACGCGGCGTGTTCATGAAGGACATCGGCGTCATCAACGCACCGTCCGGCGCGCCGACGCTGGCGCTGTCGGGCGGCGCGCAGGCGGCACTTGACGCGCTGGTCCCGCATGGCATGGCCGCGCGAGTGCATCTGACCCTGACCGACGACCACCCCTGGGCACAGGCTTTCGTGGTGATCGAGGCGATCCCCCAATCGGACGCGAGCGAATGAAGGAAGCGACGTTGAACGAGGCTCCGGTCGTCAAGGACGAGGGCGACGCCAAGTCCCCGCCCGCCAAGAAGGTCGGCACCGACTGGTGGAGCGAGATCAAGGGCATCTTCTGGCTGATCGTGATCGTGCTGGGATTCCACAGCTTCGTCGCCAAGCCCTTCTACATCCCCTCCGAATCGATGTTGCCGGGGTTGCAGGTCGGCGACCGGCTGGTCGTATCAAAATTCGCCTATGGCTGGTCGTTCGTGTCGCCGACAATTCCGAACCCCGTCGCGATCTTCAAGGGGCTGGTGCTGCGGGAGCCCGTGGACAGCTGGAGCGCGCAACTGCCGTTCATCAAGGGGCGGCTGCTGGGATCGCTGCCGACGCGCGGCGATGTGGTCATCGTAACGCCGCCGGGCACGCGCAACGATTACATCAAGCGCGTCATCGGCCTGCCCGGCGACACGCTGGAAGTGCGCGAGGGCACCGTGATCCTGAACGGCACGCCGGTGAAGCGCGGCACGGTGCACGACACGCTGATCCCGGTCGACACCAACAGCCCGTGCCGCGAGTCGGATTACCCGGGCGCACGCGAGACGCTGCCGGACGGCGGGGCGGTGTGTCGCCTGCCGACGGTCACCGAGACGCTGCCGAACGGTCGCCATTACGAAACGATCGAGCTCGGCTACAGTCCGGGCGACAATTACGGACCGATCAAAATCCCGCAGGGTCGCGTGTTCCTGATGGGCGACAACCGCGACCGATCGGCGGACAGCCGCTTCCCGCTCGCCGATCTCGGGTTGGGCGGACCGGTCCCGTACGAGAATCTGGGCGGGCGCGCGGAGTTCGTCACGTTCAGCCTGGACGGCGATGCGACGTTCAACCCCCTGACGTGGCCGGGGTCGCTGCGCGGCAACCGCGCCGGCACCTCGCTGCACCCCGCCACCGGCGCGATTGTCGCAAACTGATGGCCGACCACCCGGACCCCAAGCCGACGAAGGTCCGGGATGCCGCGCCGCTGGAACTGCGCGATACGTTCATCCGCACGGAGCTGAAACGCGCCGGCGTCTGGCTGGGGCTGATTTGCGCGATCGCGGTGACGGTGCTGCTGATCCAGCCGCTGCTCATCATCTTTGCGGGGCTGGTCGTCGCGGCGCTGTTCGACGGCGGCGTGCGGCTGTTGGGCAAGGTGCTGCCGATCGGGCGCGGGTGGCGGTTGCTGATCGTCGTCGTGCTCGTCGTCGCGTTCCTGCTCGGCACCTTCTACCTGACCGGGGTGCAGGTGACGGCGCAGGTCACGCAGTTGCGATCGACACTGGAGGTGCAGGCGAACCGCGCGTCCGGCTGGCTGAGCGGGCAGGGGCTGATGCCCGGCGCGTCCGACGTCAACGGTATCGCGAAGCAGGCGCTGGGGTCGGTCGGGCGGATCACGTCGTGGGTCGGCACCGCGATCGGCGCGCTGACGACGATGTTCATGATCCTCGTCATCGGCCTGTTCGTGGCGATGGACCCGGGCGTCTACCAGCGCGGGCTGGAGTGGATGGTGCCGCGCGACAACCGCGCGGAGTTCTCGGTCGTGCTCCAGCGAATGGGCCGCACGCTGCGCCGGCTGTTGTTCGGGCGTATCCTGGGCATGATCGCCGAGGGCGTCCTGACGTGGTTCGCGCTGATGCTGGGTGGCGTGCCGATGGCGATGATCCTCGGCATCCTGACCGGACTGCTCGCCTTCATCCCCAATATCGGCGCCTTTATCAGCGGCGCGCTGATGATCGCGGTCGGTTTTTCGGCGGGCAGCGATGTCGGCTTCTGGGCGATCGGCACGTACCTGATCGTGCAGACGTTCGACGGATATGTGCTGCTGCCGATCGTCGCGAAGAAGACGGTGGACCTGCCGCCCGCGCTGACCCTGGGGATGCAGATCATGGCGAGCGCTCTGTTCGGCATCCTCGGGCTGGCGCTGGCTGACCCGTTCACGGCGATGATGAAGTCGGCGCTGGAGCGCAGCGCCGAGCGCGAGGAGGAACGCGACGGTGACGGGGATCATGCGGCCGGCGCCACCGCCGCCTGACCGCCACCGCGGCCGGCTTATCCGGCGCGGGTCGCGGTCAGGATATAGTCGAGCTGCACCGAGTCGCTCAGCACGAAGCCGCGCGTCGGCGACAGGGCGATGCCGCGCACGTCGCTCACGATCAGGCCTTCGCTGGCGAGCAAGATCGTCAGCTCGTCGGGCATCAGGAACTTGTCCCAATCATGCGTCCCGCGCGGTATCATGCCGGTCCGTTCGGCGATGCCGACCAGCGTCAGGCGCGACAGCGGCGTGCGGTTCGGCGTCGACAGGATCATCAGTCCGCCGGGTGCCAGCGCCCCCGCCAGCCCGCGCACGAACTCCGCCGGGGAGGCGACATGCTCGATCACCTCCAGCGACACGACGAGGTCGAACCGCTCGCCCGTCAGCCGCTCGACGCTGCCAGCGCGATAATCGATCGACAGTCCGGTTAGCGCGGCATGCGCCTGCGCCGCCGCGATATTCTCCGGCGCGGCGTCCAGGCCCGTCACCGCCGCACCCAGCCGGGCGAGCGGTTCCGACAGCAGCCCCGCCCCACACCCGACGTCGAGCGCGGTCCTACCCGCGAGCGGCGAGAAGCTGGTGTCGTCGCCGTCCCAGTGCCGATCGATGGCGCCGCGGATATAGCCCAGCCGGACCGGGTTCAGCCGGTGGAGCATCGCCGACGACCCTTTCGGGTCCCACCAGTCCGCCGCCATTTTGCCGAAATGCGCGGCTTCCGACGCGACGATCGTGCTGCTTGCTTCACTCATGCCCTGTTCCTATCAGGGCCGCCGCTTTCCCACAAAGGAGTTTGCCCCCGCCGATGGCGCGCATCGTGATGAAGTTCGGCGGCACGTCGATGGCGGGAAGCGAGCGCATCCGCAGCGTCGCCGCGCGCGTGAAGCGGGAGGTCGCCGCCGGCAACCAGGTCGCCGTGGTCGTGTCCGCGATGGCGGGCGAGACGGACCGGCTGGTCGGTTTCTGCCGGGAGGCGTCGCCGCTCTACGATCCGCGCGAGTACGACGTGGTCGTGTCGGCGGGGGAGCAGATCACCAGCGGCCTGCTGGCGATCGCGTTGCAGGCGATTGGCGTGCCGGCGCGGTCCTGGCTGGGCTGGCAATTGCCTATCCATACGTCCGACGCGCATGCCCGTGCGCGGATCGGGACGATCGATACGGAGGCGCTCGACGCCAGCCTGGCCGCGGGAGAGGTCGCGGTGATCCCCGGATTCCAGGGCGTTGCTGACAGCGGCCGGGTGACGACGCTGGGCCGGGGTGGCTCGGACACGTCGGCGGTCGCGGTGGCGGCGGCGATGAAGGCGGAGCGGTGCGACATCTACACCGATGTCGACGGCGTCTACACCACCGACCCGCGCATCGTGCCGCGTGCGCGCAAGCTGGCCCGCGTGACCTATGAGGAGATGCTGGAACTCGCCAGCGTCGGCGCGAAGGTGCTCCAGACCCGCTCAGTCGGGCTGGCGATGAAGGAAAACGTCCGCGTCCAGGTGCTGTCGTCGTTCACCGGCGACGATGCTCCGATGGCGGACACGCTGCCCGGCACGATGATCGTGGGGGAAGAGGAGATCGACGACGTGGAACGCCAGCTCATCACCGGCATCGCGCACGACAAGAACGAGGCGAAGATCACGCTGGCCAGCGTGCCCGACCGCCCCGGCTCGGTCGCGGCGATCTTCGCACCGCTGGCGGAGGCGGGCATCAACGTCGACATGATCGTCCAGAACGTCGCGCATTCGACCGGATCGACCGACGTGACGTTCACCGTGCCGGCCGCCGATCTGGCGCGCAGCCTCGACGTGCTGGGACAGGCGAAGCCCGCGATCGGGTACGACAAGCTGGTCCACGACACGCGAGTCGCGAAGATCAGCGTCGTCGGCGTCGGCATGAAGAGCCACGCGGGCGTCGCGGCGACGATGTTCACCACTTTGGGCGAGCGCGGGATCAACATCCAGGCGATCACCACGTCGGAAATCAAGGTCAGCGTGTTGATCGAAGAGGATTATACCGAACTCGCGGTGCGCGTGCTGCACACCGCCTACGGCCTCGACGCGGAGGTCGCGGGCTGAATCCGACCGCGGAAGGTTAGGCTAAGGTTAGTCCAACGCGCCGTTTCGCGGGATGTCGCGGGCGGGCGATCGTTGATGGGTGCGGCGATGTCAAAGAGCGGTCGCGCTTGGTTGTACAGGGTCGTCGGCGTGTAGGACAGCGAGGCGCACGGCTGCCGCGTTGACGGGGCTGCGCGGTGACTGCTGACGCGCACACCCGGACGCTCGGGCTGGCGATCCGGGTTTCCGATCACGGCCATTCGTCGCGCGCGACCTTTCCTTTTTCCAAGTCTGCGACAGGCCGGTTCGGGAATGCCCGATCGGGAACAGATTTCGGGAAGGGAATGCATCGGACAGTATTCGGCGCGATCACCTGGGCGACTGTCCCGCTATGGGTTCCTTTTGGGGAAAGGGCATGGCCGACATAAAGAGGTCGGTTCAGGCTGATGGCGGAATGACACTGTAAGCCACCGCTCTGCTGTCCCGATTGAACCCTTGTTAACTTTGGTGCCGGAAAGCCTTGATTTGCATGGCCTCGTTGCCGGCCCAAACAGGCTTCAGTTCATCTGGGACAGCTCGCATGTGGCAGATTGGCGCCGAGAGCAGTCATTTCTACTTAGGCTCCAGCGACCTGTCTCGGGCGCCTCAACGTGCGCCTGCCCGCGGGGTTCGTCGAGTTTCGCTCGGCTGGACGAGCCTCACTGCAGGCGCGATCGCAGGAGGCGCTCGACGGCCTCGTTCACGGTCGTGAAATCCTCGAAGACGTCGCTCGACACCTTGTCGCGCAGCACAGGACGCCGCCCGTCGAGATCGACGGTGAGCAGGTCCATGTCGCTCTCACCCAGCACGAGATAGGTCTCATGGCCCGGCCCCTCGCGCCACAAGGCGTTCGCCTCCGCGATACCCTGCCAGAAGCCGCCGGCACCCGGCGACGCCTGGGTAAGGCCGGCCCCGTAGAGCACGACCCCGTTGAAGTCAACGCCGTTCACCACGGAGAGGAGCCGTGCATAGTCGGTCGGCATCTCCGCCCTGAAGCGGTCGCGCAGCACCGTCCGCTCAGCGCTGATCTGATCCTCGCTGGCTGATGCCTGCACCTTCTCTCCGGCGCCGCGCTGCTCCGCGCCGACCTTTGCGATCACGTCGCTCACGGCGTCCTCGACGATCATCATGTTCTCGATATCAGGAGGGAGAGGCTCAGAGAGCAGGTGGATACACCGAACCGCGCGGAATCGGGAAGTTGACCTGCCGGCTTTCTCCAACCGCGAGGTCCCCTACCAGGCGGCGCTGCTCATTGGTGATGGCCAAATGGGACGGGTCGTTCTTGGTCAGGACGAGGTTGTCGAAGGCGTTCGTCCCGCCATCGTCGAGCGGCAGCTTGGGGTGAACCTGCCAGCTGGCCGGGATCTGCCCGGAGCCCAGCCTCTGAATGGCGGCGTTGTCTAGCCCCGCGCGCCACCGTCTGCGGGTCGTTTGGATCGAGTCCTCTGCTCGGCGACTGAACCGACGGAGTGCCGGTCTGGATCTAGGTAGTCACGCCGCACCTCTGCCTCGCTGCTGCGCATGGAGATAACGTCGGTGCCGTTCCGATGCGCTAGTCGCTCCGATTAGGTGCGTAGTCGATCTGGGTAGATCGCCCCGAGGCGGATACCAGCCAGCCCTCGGCGAGGTTGCTGGATCCGGAAGGCTAGTCACCATCGCCTGAGCCTGAGCCACCGCCATGCGCGCCACATCCGGAGACTTGCAGGAAGCCACTCACAGACCGCTGACACGGACCAACAACTGTGTGGGTTTGCTTTTCACCGCGGGAGATCAAAGCGAGCCTCGGGACGGATCGGGTATTTTACGTCAAACCGATCGTTCCCAATATTCGATCCCTTCCGGGAAAGACGGCCGCTGCCGAATGTCGGCTATCGCTACCCGCCTTGCTGTCATGTCCGCTCGCCCGCGTCCCACCTCTTGATGGCGTCATTCGCCCGCTCGCGCTCGGGCGTCATGACGAGGCTGCGCGGCTTGTAAGGTGACTTGCTGCCACGAACGCCTGGTGCACTGTGGTGGATGCTGGACGCGAGACTATCGAGATAGGAGCGGCCCTTCTTCTTGAACAAGAGAATTTCTTCCTCGTTCAACGCGAGCAGGACATTGTAATCCACCGCGCTGTGGCTGCACATCGCGTCGAGGAAGAGTTGTCCATTCTCTTCCAGCAGAGTCCAGCGGTAGTGTTCGTCGTCCAGGACGATCATGACGGTCTCCGATCCATGTGCGCTTCGGCAGCGTAAGGCCGGCGTGACTTGATCGCCACCCGCCGAGTTCCCGTCGTCCGGATGAACCATCGATGTCGCGGGGATCGAAGCACGCGACCAGCACTACCGGAAACGGCCCCTTCAATCCGGCCGCAGGGCGTTCTAGGGAAGCGGGATGAACGATCTGACCGCTGCCTCGCCCCGTCTCGACCGCCTGATGCAGCGCGGTGCCGATTTTCTGGGGAGCGAGGTCGCCATTCTGGGTGGCGCGATGTCGTGGGTCAGCGAGCGCAACCTCGTCGCCGCGATCTCCAATGCTGGCGGGTTCGGGGTGATCGCGTGCGGCGCGATGACGGTCGACCTGCTCGACCGGGAGATCACCGCGACCAGGGCGCTGACCGACAAGCCGTTCGGCGTGAACCTGATTACGATGCACCCCGACCTGATGGCGCTGATCGAAGTCTGCGGGCGGCACGGGGTCGGCCATGTCGTGCTGGCGGGCGGATTGCCGCCCAAGGGTTCGCTGGAGGCGATCAAGGCGACGGGGGCGAAGGTCATCTGCTTCGCGCCGGCGCTCAGTCTCGCGAAGAAGCTGATCCGATCGGGCGTCGACGCGCTGGTGATCGAGGGGATGGAGGCGGGCGGCCATATCGGGCCGGTGTCGACCAGCGTGCTGGCGCAGGAGATGCTGCCGGAGATCGCCGCCGAGCTGCCGGTGTTCGTCGCGGGCGGGATCGGCCGGGGCGAGGCGATCGCCGGCTATCTGGAGATGGGCGCGGCGGGCGTGCAGCTCGGCACCAAGTTCGTCTGCGCGACCGAATCGATCGCACATCCGAATTTCAAGAAGGCGTTCCTGCGCGCGTCGGCGCGCGATGCGGTGGCGTCGGTGCAGCTCGACCCGCGCCTGCCGGTGATCCCGGTGCGTGCGCTGAAGAATGCCGGTGGCGAACTGTTCACCGCGAAGCAGCGAGAGGTCGCGCTGTCGCTGGACGAGGGCGGCGTCGCGATGGCGGAGGCGCAGTTGCAGATCGAGCATTACTGGGCGGGCGCGCTGCGCCGCGCGGTGATCGACGGCGATGTCGAGCATGGCTCGGTCATGGCGGGCCAGTCGGTCGGCATGGTCAAGCGCGAGGAGCCGACCGCGGCGATCATCGCCGAGCTGATGGACGAGGCGGCGGCGGCGCTGGAGCGGCGGGCGGGGTGACGAACTCGGCACGAACGTCGGCGGGTGGAGCCCGCGACGCAGTGCCGAACTACTCCCTCCCCTTCAGGGGAGGGTTGGGGTGGGGCCTCTCAACGAGCGACCCGTTTGCGGAAGCGCCCCACCCCCGGCCCCTCCCCTGAAGGGGAGGGGAGAGCTTGCTCACTTGATCGGCGAACCGATCGACCAGCGGTGGCCGAAGGGGTCGGTGACCTGACCGTAGCGGTCGCCCCAGAACTGGTCGGCGACCGGCATCGTCACGGTCGCGCCGGCCTTTGCCGCGCGCTCGGTCCAGCGGTCGGCATCGTCGACCTGGAGGTGGAGCGTTACCCCCTGCGGCTCGGGTTCCGCTGCGCCGCGCCATTCGGGGAACTCGTCGGACAGCATGACGAAGCCGCCGTTGATCCTCAGCCCCGCCTGCATCAGGCGCTGGCCGTCCTCCGCGACATTGCGCTCCACGACCTCGCCGCCGAACGCGCGGGTGTAGAAGTCCAGCGCCTCCTGACCGCGGCGGCCGCGGATGGTGAGGAAGGGGGTGACGCCAGCGGTGGGACGGTCGGCCATATGTTCGCTCTCCTGTGCTTTTCGGCGGTTCTACCGCCGCTTGGACGAGGCGAACAGGGTTCCGTCCGACGAACCGTTGGGTTAACGGGGCGCGCATGACCGGCGTGGACCAGCCGACGGAGGGGCGTTTCGCGGGCGTGGAGCATCGCCTGCCCCTGCGCGTGTATTTCGAGGATACCGACCTGTCGGGCGTCGTCTACCACGCCAACTATCTGCGCTATATGGAGCGGGCGCGGTCGGACATGCTGCGGCTGGCCGGGATCGACCAGCGTGCGACGTTCGAGGGTGGCGGCGGGGCCTATGCGATCACCGACCTGCATATCCGCTACCGCGCACCCGCACGGCTGGACGATGCGCTGATCGTCGCCAGCCGGGTGACCGCGACGACGCCCGCGCGCGTCGTCATTCATCAAACGGTCAGGCGCGAGCAGGAAGTGCTGGCAGAAGCGGTGGTGACGGCGGCATTGGTCGCCGGCAACGGCCGTCCGCTACGCCAGCCGGCCGCGTGGACCGATATCTTTCGCCGACTGATCGAGGGGCAAGAATGAATCCCGTCTTCAACATGGACGCCGCGACGATGTCGCCCGTCGCGCTGTTCCTCCAGGCGGACTGGGTGGTGAAGTTCGTCATGGGCGGGCTGCTCGCGGCGAGCATCTGGACCTGGGCGATCATCATCGGCTTTTCCGTGCGGCTGAAGCGGACACGCAAGGACATGACGAAGTTCGAGCGCGATTTCTGGAAGGCGGACGATATCGACGCGTTCCACAAGGCGGAGGCGGAGCGCGACCTGCCGTCCGCACGCGTGTTCGCGGCGGGCGTACGCGAGTGGCGACACTCGACCGCGGGCGGGCAGATCGACAAGGGCGGCACGCGCGAGCGGCTGGCGACGGCGATGGGCGCGGCGGCGGCGTCGGAGATCGACCGGCTGTCGGACCGGCTGAACATCCTGGCGACGGTCGGCTCGGTCGCGCCCTTCGTCGGGCTGTTCGGCACCGTCTGGGGCATCATGCGCTCGTTCACCGGGATCGCGTCAGCGCAGAATTCATCGCTGGCCGTCGTTGCGCCGGGTATCGCGGAGGCGCTGTTCGCGACCGCGATCGGCCTGTTCGCGGCGATCCCCGCGGTGATCGCCTACAACCGCTTCAGCCACGGCGTGAACCGGATCGAGGCGGCGCTGAACCGCTTCGCCGACGGGTTCCACACGACGCTGTCGCGGCAGCTCGACGGCAGCCGTTGAGCGGGGGGCGCTGACATGGCGATGAACCTGCCGTCCGGTCGCAAGGGCCGGCGCGCGCCGATGGCGGAGATCAACGTCACGCCGCTGGTCGACGTGATGCTGGTGCTGCTGATCATCTTCATGGTCACCGCGCCGCTGCTGACCGCGGGCGTGCCGGTGAACCTGCCCGATGCGCGGGCCAAGGCGCTCGATCAGGATCAGGAGCCGGTGCAGATCTCGCTCGACGAGGCGGGCAAGCTGTACGTCGGCGAAACCGAATTGACCGAGGCGGCATTGCCCGCGCGGCTGGAGGCGATCGCCGCATCGTCGCCGATGGGGCCGGGCGGGGGCAAGGAGCCGCCGCAAGTGTATCTGCGCGCCGACAAGGGGCTGGATTACGGGCGCGTGATGCGGGTGATGGGCGAGTTGAACCGCGCCGGGCTGAACCGCGTGTCGCTGGTCACCGTCGAAGGTGGCGCGCGCTGATGGAGCGGAGCGAGAAGATCGGGCTGGGCGTCGCGCTCGGGGGGCACGCCGTGCTCTTCGGGTTGCTCTCGGTCGGGTTCCTCGCGACTCCCAATCCCGAGACGCTGAAGCAGCAGCCGATCACGGTGTCGCTGGTCGAGGAGGTCGGCAAGGAGGCGGTGTCCCCGACCCCGAACGTCGAGCCGGCGCAGTCGGTCGCTCCCGAGGAAGGCCCGCCCGAAGACGCCGCGCCGCCGGAGCCGGTGGAGGCTCCACCCGCGCCGAAGCCCGATCCTGCGCCGCCAGCGCCCGCACCGAAGCCGGCCCCGCCCAAGCCCGCACCGGAACCGGTCGCGAAGCCGAAACCCGCGCCCGCTCCGAAGCCGGCGCCGGCCCTCAAGCCGCAACCGAAGAAGCCGACGCCCGCCCCGGAAAAGGCCGCGCCCGCGAAGCCGACGCCGGCCAAGCCGTCCGCGCCCGCCGCAAAGCCTGCGCCCGCGAAGACCGCGACCAGGGCGGCGGCGAGTGCGGCCAAACCGACGACGGCGGCGCGCGGGAGTGGCAATTCGCCGACCGCGACTGCGTCGAAGCCGCGCGGATCGCGTCTCGGCGACGATTTCCTGAAGGGGCTGTCGGATCGCCCCTCGACCAGCAAGGCGGAGGCGGCACCCGCCGCGAAGATGGGCGCGCAGGCGGCAGCCGACATCGGTTCGGCGATCCAGCGGCAGGTGCAACCCTGCGCCAACCGTCAGGTCAATCCCGGCCCCGGCGCATCGCGCATCCGCGTCACGATCAACCTGAAGCTGAATCGCGACGGCAGCCTCGCGGCGCGGCCCCGCGTCGTCGGGCACAGCGGCGTCGACGACGAGAACAGCCGCTATGTCGACCGCGTCGACGATCTTGCGATCGCCAGCTTCGTCGGATGTGCGCCGCTGCGCGGGTTGCCTGCGGACCTGTATGACGTCCAGAATGGCTGGAGCAATTTCACGCTCCGCTACAAATTGCCCGGATGAGGATGATGATGCGCCGTTTTCTGACCCTGCTCGCCCTCTCCACCGCTGCGCCCGTGATGGCGCAGGAGACTCCGCCCGCTCCCTCCGCTGCTCCCGCCGCGCAGCAGCAGGACGGCGGCGGACTGGTCGTGGATGTCGAGGGCGGCATCTCCGCGCCGATGCCGATCGCGATCCCGGTGATGCCGACCCAGTCGGTGGTGAACACGCCCGCCGGATCGACCGACGCGCTCGGCCGGCAATTGGCGGACATCATCGCCACCGACCTGCGCAATTCCGGGCTGTTCACGCCGCTGCCCGCCAACCGCATGCGCGCCGTCGCGTTTCCGGAAGTGACCGCACCGGCGTTCGATTACTGGAGCGGCACGGGCGCGCAGTCGCTGGTGCAGGGCTTCGTGCGGGCGAACGGCGACGGTAATCTGACGGTCGGCTGCTACCTGTATGACGTCGCCGCCAAGACGGAGCTGACGCGGCAGGGCTTCGTCGTGCCGCCGGCAGACTGGCGGCGCGCGGCGCATAAATGCGCGGACACGATCTATGCGCGGCTGACCGGCGAGGGGCCGTATTTCGACAGCCGCGTCGTCTACGTCTCGGAGACGGGACCCAAGGACAAGCGGGTCAAGCGGCTGGCGATCATGGATCAGGACGGGGCCAACCACCGCTTCCTGACCAACGGCCAGTCGATCGTGCTGACGCCGCGCTTCGCGCCGAACCAGCAGTCGATCGTGTATATGAGCTATGTGGGCAAGATCCCGGCGATCTATGTCTACGACATCGGATCGGGCAAGCAGCGGCTGGTGGTGCAGAACGTCGCGACGACGTTCGCGCCGCGCTTCTCGCCCGATGGCCGCTTCATCCTGTTCTCGATGGCGCAGGGCGGCAACACCGACGTGTATCGCGTGTCGTCGCAAGGGGGCACGCCGCAGCGGCTGACGACCTCGCCTGGGATCGACACCGGCGGCAGCTATTCGCCCGATGGATCGAAGATCGTGTTCGAGAGCGACCGGTCGGGCGGGCAGCAGATCTACGTCATGAACGCCGACGGTTCGAACCAGCAGCGGATCAGCTTCGGCGGCGGCCGCTATGCGACACCGGTCTGGAGCCCGCGCGGAGACCTGATCGCGTTCACCAAGCTGGCGGGCAATTTCCGGATCGGCATCATGTCGCCCAGCGGCGGCGGCGAGAAACTGCTGACCGACAGCTGGTCGGACGAGGGGCCGAGCTGGTCGCCGAACGGCCGCGTCATCAATTTCTATCGCTCCGGCCGCGGTTCGGGCGGATCGGGGCAATTATGGTCGGTCGATCTGACCGGCGTCAACGAACGCCGTATTCCGACGCCGCTCGGCGGGTCCGATCCCGCCTGGGGACCGCTGCGCCCCTGACACTATTTGGTTCTGACATACCGGGAGTATGACCAATGACGCTGAAGACCACGCTGATCCTCGCCACCGCCGCGCTGGCGCTGGCCGCCTGTTCCAAGAAGCGGCCGGAGGTGCTGCCGCCAGCACCCGTGACCGGCCCGGCAGACACCGGATCGACCGGCAACCCAACCGGCCAGACCGGCAACGAGGTGGTACCGGGTTCGAACGCCGACTTCACCCGCTCGGTTACGTCGAACACCGTCAATTTCGGGCTCGACCAGTATGACATCGACCCGCAGGCGCGCGCGATCCTCGACAGCCAGGCGGAATGGCTGAACCGCTATCCGAACGTCCGCATCACGATCGAGGGGCATTGCGACGAGCGCGGCACGCGCGAGTACAACCTCGCGCTGGGCGATCGCCGTGCGAACTCGGCGAAGAACTATCTGGCCGCCAAGGGCGTATCGCCGTCACGGATGAGCGTCATCAGCTATGGCAGCGAGCGGCCGGCCGAAACCGGCTCGGACGAGGCCGCCTATGCCGCCAACCGTCGCGCGGTGACGATCGTTTTGAGCTGATTTTTACGGAAAGTTTGCCGGATCGGAGAACCCTTCCTCGCCGATGGCGAGGGAGGGTTTTCTTTGCCCCCGCGGTCATCCCTCGTCGCAACGTTCCCGTCGCCCCAGCGAAAGCTGGGGCCTCCCCGTGGGTCGACCATGCCGCGCCTCCTCGTGAGACCCCAGCTTCCGCTGGGGTGACGGGGAGGGGTTACATGGACCTATGGGAGCGCCCAACGATTCCCCTTGCATCGCCTCCCGAAACGATATTAAAGTGATATCACAATAACGGGAGGGACGGATGGAACAGGGGATACTCACGCGGTCGGCGGAACGGCCGGCGGCCAGCGCGAACGGGCTGGTGATGCTGGCGCTCGGATTCGCGGCGCTGATCGGGGCGGCGCTGTCGGTGGTGGAGCTGGCGACCGAGCAATGGCCGCCCGTCATGGCGTGGTTGCCCCTCCTGTGCATGGTCGTCGTCGTGTTCGTCGCCTGTGGTTTCTACATGCTGCAACCCAATCAGGCGGCGGCGATCACCTTGTTCGGCGCGTATCGCGGCACCGATCGCAATTCGGGTTTGCGCTGGGTCCTGCCGTGGCTGATCCGCCGCCGCATCTCCGTACGGTCCAACAACGTCATCTCCGAACGGATCAAGGTCAACGACCTGCGCGGCAATCCGATCGAGATGGCGGCGCAGGTGGTGTGGCGCGTCGTCGACACGGCGCAGGCGCTGTTCGACGTCGACGACTACAAGGCGTTCGTGAACGTGCAGATCGAGGCGGCGGTGCGGACGATCGGATCGCGCTACCCCTATGACGATTACGAGCATCAGGAGGTGACGCTGCGCGGCAATCACGATCAGGTCGGCGTCGAGTTGCGCCACGAACTGATCGCGCGGCTGTCGGTGGCGGGGATCACGGTCGATGAATGCGGCTTCACGCATCTCGCTTATGCGCAGGAGATCGCGGGGGCGATGCTGCGCCGGCAACAGGCGCAGGCGGTGGTCGCGGCGCGGACGACGCTGGTCGAGGGTGCGGTCGGGATGGTCGAGCTGGCGCTGGCGCAGCTGTCGGCGAAGAACGTCGTCGAACTGGACGACGAGCGGCGTGCGGCGATGGTGTCGAACCTGATGGTCGTGCTGTGCGGCGAACGCGACACGCAGCCGGTGGTCAACGCCGGGTCGCTTTATCAGTGATGCGGGATCGACGATGACGGTCCCGCCGCGCAAGGCCTTTCCGCTGCGTCTCGATCCCGCTCTGTACGCGGCGATCGAGCGGGCGGCGGCGGGCGACCTGCGCAGCGTGAACGCGGAGGTGGAATGCCTGCTGCGCGAAGCGCTGGCGCGGCGGGGGGTGAAGCTGGACGCGCCGCAACCGGCACGACGCGGGCGACCGCCGAAGGGGGATGAGGAATGATCTGGACGATGATGGCGGCAGTCGTAAAATCGGCGGCGGTTGCGAGCGCGGTGACGATCGCGGGGCCTCAGGGACCCTTGGCGGGGACGTTGCTCGACGCAAGATCGGAGGCGGAGAGGCGTGCGCCGGTCGTGGTGGTGATCCCCGGTTCCGGCCCGACCGATCGCGACGGCAACAGTCCGCTGGGCATGACGGCGGCCTCCTATCGCCTGCTGGCGGAGGCGCTGGCGGCGCGCGGCGTCTCGACGCTGCGGATCGACAAGCGCGGAATGTTCGGCAGCAAGGCCGCGGTCGCCGACGCCAATGCGGTGACGATCGCCGACTATGCTGCCGACGCGCATCGCTGGGCGGCGGAGGCGGCCAAGCGCACGGGTGGTCGATGCGCGTGGTTGCTGGGGCATAGCGAGGGTGGGCTGGTCGCGCTGAAGGCCGCACAGGATCCGCGCGGCCTGTGCGGCGTGATCCTCGTCGCCGCGCCCGGCCGGCCGCTTGGTGCGGTGATGCGGGAGCAGTTGCGGGCCAATCCGGCGAACGCGCCATTGCTGTCGCCGGCGCTCGCGGCGATCGATGCGCTGGAGTCGGGCAAGCGCGTCGATCCGGCGACGCTGCCGCCGCCGCTGGACGCGCTGTTCAGGGCGGAGGTGCAGGGCTTCCTGATCGATGCCTTCGCGCAGGACCCGGTAAAACTGGCCGCGCGGATCACGCTGCCGGTGCTGATCGTGCAGGGCGACCGCGATCTTCAGGTGGCGGTCGCCGATGCTCAGGCGCTGGCGAAGGCCGACCCCAAGGCGACGCTGGCGATCGTGCCGGGCGTCAACCACGTGCTGAAGGCAGTCGGAGAAGACCGCGCCGCGAACCTCGCTGCCTATGCCGACCCGTCGCTGCCGGTCGCGCCGGCGGTGGTGGACGCGATCGCGAAGGCCGCGGGGCGGTAGCGGCTTGCCGTCATGCCGGGCCCGTCCCGGCGTGACGTCTTAGCCCAAAGCACGGTCCAGCATCCGCGCCAGTCGCAGCCCGCCCTTCACCACCTCGTCGCGCATCACCGGCACCAGCTTGTCCACGTCGGCATCGGTCAGCGTTACGCGCGCGGGTGTCGGCTGGCACGGGTCGCCGTGCATCGCGACGGCGTAGGCCGTATGCGCGACCTGCCAGCTTTCGCGGCTCCAGTCGGTGACATTGCCCGCCCCCAGCCGGGCGCGGTCGACGGCGGAGTAGCGTCGCACGAGCAGTGGTGGCGAGGAGATCGCGCGCTCCGCCAGCAGACCGTCCCAGACCGAATGCAGGTTCAGCCGCGCCGGTGCGTAGACGCCGTACGCGGCCTTGGCGTCGTTGCCGCCCTTGTCCGACTTGTCCCCGGCGTGCAGCGGCTGGTGCAGGTCGCCGACGAAATGGACGAGGAAGGCGAGCGCCATCGCCCGGTCCTTCGCAGGAGCGCGCCGGTCGGCGAGGATTGCGGCCTGCCGGTCGATCTGGGTCGAGACGCAGTCGCCCTCCCTGCACGCGGGCTCCAGCGCGAAGGGCTGGCAGATATTCACGTTCTGATAGTGCCAGCTATACGCATAACCGAAGCGCGATTTGCCCGCGGCGTCCTTCAGCGGCTTGACGCAATCGGGCCAGACACTGGCCTCCTGAATGGTGCGGGCCGGGCATCCGGGCGTGCCGAGCTGCGCCTGCGCCAGAAGGATGCGGCCGATCGCGGCGCGGGTGCGCGGCGTGACGTTGGCATAGGCGATCGCAGCGACCGTCTGATGGCCGTATTCCCAGAAGGCGGCGGCGGGCTGTGCGAGCAGCAGGAACGGCAGCAACAGCGCCGCGACGATACGCTTCATTACTCGTCTCCGTAGATCGCGACGGTCCTTGCGGTCGCGCTGACGGTGCCCCGATACATGCCCAAGGTGTTGAAATGCCAGACCGGATCGCCGTTTGAGGGGCAGACGATGACGCCGCCGGTGCCGCCCATCGCGCGCACGCCCGCCAGCACGGTCGCGGCGGCCTGTTCCGGAATTTCCCCCGCAAGGCGGATGCGCGCCGCGATCTCGCGCGCGACCGATTCGCGCAGGAAGAACTCGCCGGACCCGGTGCAGGATACCGCACAGGCCCGGTCGTCGGCGAAGGTGCCGGCGCCGATCATCGGCGTGTCGCCGATCCGGCCCCAGCGCTTGCCGGTGACGCCGCCGGTGGAGGTCGCCGCTGCGACATGGCCCGCCGCATCGCGGGCGACCGCGCCGACCGTGCCGTATTTCATGTCGACGTCGAACCAGTCCTTGTCGGCCTTCATCTTCGCCAATTGCGCGCGGCGCTCCGGCAGCACGAACCAGTCGGGGTCGATCTGCTCCACGCCCTGTTCGCGGGAGAAGCTGTTCGCGCCGGACCCGGCGAGGAAGACGTGCGGGCTATGCTCCATCACCGCGCGGGCGAGGGCGACGGGGTGGCGGGTGCCGGCGATCCCGGCGACCGCGCCGGCATTGCGGTCGCGGCCGTCCATGATCGCGGCGTCATGCTCGATCTGGCCGTCGAAGGTCAGGACCGCGCCGCGCCCGGCGTTGAAGTGCGGGTCGTCCTCCAGCACCTCGACCGCCGCCTGCACCGCGTCCAGCGCATCGCCGCCCGCGGCCAGCACCGCGGCTCCCGCGTCGAGCGCCTGCGCCAGCCCGGCGCGCGCGCCTGCGTCCATCGCGGGCGTCAGCGCATCGCGGTCGATCCGGCCCGCGCCGCCATGCACCATCAGCGTCCACGTCATGATGTTCTCCGAAGTCCGATCAGCGGCCTGAGCCACGGCACCGCGCGGCCCCCGTAATAAAAGGCGGTGCAGCCCGCGACGGTCGCGGCGACCAGCACCGCGAACTCCTGCCCGGCGGTCAGGGCCGAGTTCCACAGCACATAGGCCACGACGACGATGATCGTCTGGTGGACGAGGTAGAAGGGGAAGACCGCCTCCGTCAGGGTCGCGCGGATCGGCGCGTCGCGGTTGAACCAGCGCTCGGCGATGCCGATCAGCGCAACGATCGCGCCCCATTGCTGCGCGGCGTGCGCGATGCCGTAGCGGGCGAACAGCGCCGGTCCCCAAGGGCCGATCCACCCCCGCTCGATCCCGACGATATAGGCGTAGCCGGCGATCGCCAGCACCGCCCCTACCGGCCACCACCGCCCGATCGCGTGCATCGTCGCCGGCGACCGGGCAAGCGCGAAGCCGAACAAGAAGGCGGGGAAATAGGAGAGATGCGCGATCCAGTCGCCGACCAGCGCATGCGTCTCCCCCACCATCGGGAACCACCGCGCATGGATCGCGGTCGACCATGCCAGCGGGACGACGATCACGCCCACGCCACCCAGCGCGGTGCCGAACAGCCAGTCGAAGCCGTGCTGTGCCCTGCGGATGCGGACCGCGGCGACGCCGATCGCGAGCAAAGCCGTGTAGAACCAGAGGTAGCCGACGAACCACAGGTGGTTCCATGTCGGCACCGTCACCTGGCCCAGCTGCCGGAAGGTGAAGTAATCATGCGTCCAGAAATGCAGGTAGCCGGCCGGGTACCCATAGCGCAGCACCAGCTCCACCCACGCCTGCGGCGGCACCACCACGGCAACCCCGAACGCCAGCGGCACCAGCAGCCGCCAGCTCCGGTCGCGGACAAATCGACCCAGCCCATGCGAGCGCGCCAGCAGCGCGCGGCTGGCGTAACCCGACACCACGAACAGCAAGGTCAGCCGCCACGCGTTGACGGCGAGCATCGGCACCGTCGCCCAGCGTTCGACATGGTGCGACTTGGCGTGAAAGTTCCACGGCACGAAGACCATGCCGATATGGTAGAGGATCAGGATCGCGAACGCGCCGATCCTCAACCAGTCCATTCCATAATGCCGCCGGATGGCGGTTGGCTCATAATGCCGCCTGATCGCGGGCGTTTCCGTCATGGGCGCTGCCGTACACCCTGGTCTTTGAACCGCAACCCGCGCGCTGTATAAGGGGCCCATGTCCATCAGACCGTGGCGCGACATTGTCCGCCGTCAGAGCCGCCAGATCATGGTCGGCACCGTCCCCGTCGGCGGCGGCGCGCCCGTCACCGTGCAGACGATGACCAACACGCCCACCAGCGATCCCGTCGCGACGATCGACCAGATCCGCCGCTGCGAGGATGCGGGAGTGGACATCATCCGCGTCTCCGCCCCCGATGTGGAAAGCACCGCGGCGCTGAAACAGATCGTCCGCGCATCGCGGGTGCCGATCGTCGCCGACATCCACTTCCACTACAAGCGCGCGCTGGAAGCGGCGGACGCGGGCGTCGCGTGCCTGCGGATCAATCCCGGCAATATCGGCTCGGCCGCGCGGGTGAAGGAGGTCGTCAACGCGGCGAAGGCGAATGGCTGCGCGATCCGGATCGGCGTCAATGGCGGGTCGCTGGAGCGGCACCTGCTGGAGAAATACGGAGAGCCGTGCCCCGATGCGCTGGTCGAGTCGGCGATGGATCACATCAAGCTGTTGCAGGACCACGACTTCCACGAGTTCAAGGTCGCGGTGAAGGCGTCCGACCTGTTCTTGGCGGTCGCGGCGTACCAGCAACTGGCGGAAGTGGTGGACTGCCCGCTGCATCTCGGCATCACCGAGGCGGGGGGGCTGATCGGCGGCACCGTCAAGTCGTCGATCGGAATGGGGTCCCTGCTCTGGTACGGCATCGGCGACACGATCCGCGTGTCGCTGTCGGCCGAGCCGGAGGAGGAGGTCCGCGTCGGCTTCGAGATCCTGAAGGCGCTGGGCATCCGCAACCGCGGCGTCCGCGTCGTGTCCTGCCCCAGCTGCGCGCGGCAGGGGTTCGACGTGATCCGCACCGTGCAGGCGCTGGAGGAGCGGTTGACGCACATCCGCACGCCGATGTCGCTGTCGGTGCTCGGTTGCGTCGTCAACGGTCCCGGCGAGGCGCGCGAAACCGATATCGGCATCACCGGCGGCGGCAACGGCAAGCACATGGTGTATTTGTCCGGCGTCACCGACCACCACGTCCAGGACGCCGACATGATCGAGCATATCGTGCGACTGGTCGAGGCCAAGGCGGCGGAGATCGACGCGGCCGATGAGGCGCGCGCGCTAGCGGCGGCATAGGTCCCGTGGTAGCTCTGCCACCGGAGAGTCGTCCGTGACCTATCAAGCCCGTGTCACCGCTGAAGGACAGCTGGTCCTGCCGGATGAACTGGCGGAGGAACTCGGGCTGCGTCCGGGCACGGTGCTGACGATCGCTCGCGAGGACGGCAAGGTTGTGTTGAAGAATTATGAGCAGGTCGTCCGCGATGTGCAGGCGCGTTTTCGCGCGATGCTGCCGTCCGGCGACCAGACTAGCATCGCAGACGAGTTGATAGCCGACCGGCGTGCGGAGGCGGCGCGTGAGAACGCCGATGATGACAGGTGGTCCAAGGATCGCCCAGGCGCGTGACGCATGTTGTCGATGCATCCGCCGTGATGGCGGTGCTTCAGCAGGAAAACGGCGCAGAAGTCGCCATCCCGCATTTGCATGGCGCGTTGTTCAGCGGTCAACTTCTCTGAGACGCTTGCCAAGATGAATGACCGGGGCATCGACGTTGCGTCGTGCAAAGCGTTGCTGGATGACTTGGGCCTCGTCGTCACGCCATTCGACGAGCAGCAGGCGATCCTGGCTGCGTCCTTGCGGTTAAGGACACGCTACGACGACGTGTTGTTGGCTAATCGGATTTGCCTTGCCCTGGCACTTCAGAGAAATCTTCCGCTGCTGACCGCAGATACGAAGTGGTCGACGTTGGGCCTTGCCATCGAAATACGGCAAATCCGGTGACCGCACCACGTCCCGTCACGCCCGCGCTGGCCTTTGCCGTGGCGGCGGCGGGGATCGGGCTGTTCTCGATCATGGATGCGTTCATGAAGTCGCTGGTGCTGGCGATCGGCGTCTATAACGCGTTGCTGTGGCGCACGCTGATCTCGGCGGGGCTCGGCGCAGCGATCTGGGGCGGCAGTGGTGCGCCGCGGCCGAGCGCGCGAGGGTTCCGGCTGCACGTGCTGCGCGCCTGCGTCACGGCGGTAATGGCGGTGCTGTTCTTCTGGGGGCTGGCGCGCGTGCCGATGGCGCAGGCGATCACGCTGACCTACGTCGCCCCGATCCTCGCGCTGCTGCTGGGCGCTGTCGTGCTCAAGGAACGCGTCGGCCGGCGCGTCGCGATCGGCTCCGTTGCGGCGCTTGGCGGCGTGCTCGTGGTGCTGGCCGGGCAGTCGCAGATGCGGCTGGGCGAGGAGGCGCTGGCCGGATCGGTCGCGGTGATCGCATCGGCGGTGCTGTACGCGGTGAACCTGATCGTCGCACGATTGCAGTCGCAGGCGGCGGGGCCGGGGGAGATCGCGTTCTTCCAGTCGGGGATCATCGGCCTGATCCTGCTCTGCGCCGCACCGTGGCTGGCGATATGGCCGGATGCGGGCGAATGGCCCAAACTGGCGATCGGCGCAGCGCTGGCAACGGCGTCGCTGTTCCTGCTGGGCTGGGCCTATGCGCATGGGGAGACGGGTTATCTTGCGACCACCGAATACACATCGTTCCTGTACGCCGCGCTGCTCGGCTATGCGGTGTTCGGCGAGCGACTGTCGCTGTGGACGATCGCGGGGGCGGGCGTGATCGTCGCCGCGTGCCTGTACGCCGCCCGGTCGAGGGACATCGCCGCGCAGATCCAGGTGGCGCCGTGATCCGGCCCGCCGAACCAGCCGATGTCGCCACGATCCTTCGCTTCGTGCGGGAGCTGGCGGTGTTCGAACGCGAGCCGGATGCGGTGCTCGCGACCGAGCCGATGCTGCATGAGGCGCTGTTCGGAGCGCGACCCGCGGCGGAGGCGGTGATCGCCGAGGATGGCGGGCCGCTCGGCTTCGCGCTGTTCTTCCACAATTTCTCGACGTGGCAGGGAAAGCGCGGCCTGTATCTGGAGGATCTGTACGTAACCCCCTCGGCACGCGGACGCGGCGTCGGCAAGGCGCTGTTGCGGCATCTGGCGGGGCTGGCGGTGGAGCGCGATTGCGCCCGCTTCGAATGGTCCGTGCTCGACTGGAACGCGGACGCGATCGCCTTCTACCGCGCGATGGGCGCGGTGGGGCAGGACGAGTGGACGGTGCAGCGCGTCGACGGCGATGCTCTGCGCAGGCTGGCAGGGCACTTGGATCCCGATTGAGCCACGGTCCGTCCGCTAGGCGGGCAAGCATGCCGGCACCGGCTGCGGCGCGAGAGGCGCGGGGCCCCTCCCGATGTTACTAGGCCTTCACGTCGATGTTCATCGCCACCGAGATCCGGTCGCCGGTGCCGAGGTGAGGGCGAACGCCGTGACGGGTCCAGGCGGGGAAAACGACGAGGTCGCCAACCCTGGTGACGACGCGCCGCTCGATCGGCTGTGGCTGGCCGTCGGTGCCCACAAGGCGGAAGCCGGGCAGGCGCATATAGGGGACGGGTGCGCGGGGGTCTTCGAAGAACAGTTCGCCGCCGGCCTCTCCCTCCGCGGGGGGCGTGCCCATGTCGACGTAGAATACTGCGGCCCAGAGCACGCCGGGATGCGCGTGGCTCATGTTGAGTGCACCCGCAGGCGACACGTTCGCCCACATCCGCACCGTCCACTCATAGGAGGCGGCGTCGCGTCCTTCGAACCACGACAGGCGCTTGCACATCTTCACCGCCGTCTCCGCCAGCGTCGCGGCGGCGGGGCCGCCCCACCCCATTCCGGCGGTGCCCAGCATGTCGGTGGCCGAGTGCCAGCCACCGACATTGGACCGCGCGATGCCGGGGTCGGCCGCGCGTTTCGCCCGGATCGCTGCCGCCAGCGCGGCGGTCAGCGCCTGCGAGTCGGCGAGGTGCCCGTGGAGCACGGGCGTCTCGTAGAGGCCGAGCAGGTCGGCGCGCACGCGGATGCCGTCATACTCGCCCATACCGCGATCTCCCCGATGCCGGCCGCCTCATTCGTCGCGACCCCGACCCGCCGCAATCGCGAGACATCGCGAGCCGCTGTCAGGGTGACGCTCCGATCGCGTCTACCGATCGCGATCGAAGCGTCCACGCCTATTTGGTGCAGGTTCCGGCGCTGTCCTTCGAGCGACACTGATTGCACAACTCGCCCGTGGTCGGCTTCGTCGACTGTTCCTTATAGTCGGACGTGGGCCAGAGCGTGCAGTTGCGACAATAATGCCAGGTGTCGTGTCCGTTGCGCCTGCGATAGGCCATGCGTCTCTCCCTTATTTATGGAGGAGAGACGCTAGACCAGTGCCTTACCGGCTCCGAGACGAACAAGGTCCGCTTTGGACGTGATGTGATATCCCACGATATTCAAAGGTACCGGTCGCAACGACCCTCAATCGCGGCCGGGGACGTCGTGGTCGTGCGGTTCCTCGCCCTTGGCCTTGGCTTCGTCGTAGCGGGCAATAGCTTCGATCGTGATGCGCTTGGCTTCGTTCGCATCGCCCCAGACGCCGATGCGGACCCACTTCTTCTTTTCGAGGTCCTTATAGTGGGTGAAGAAATGCTCGATCTGCTCGAACACGATCTCCGGCACGTCGGCGCGGCCGCCGACGTTGGAATAGTATGGGAACACCTCGTCGACGGGGACGCAGACGAGCTTCTCGTCGCCACCGGCCTCGTCTTCCAGGTTCAGCACCGCGATCGGGCGGGCGCGCACGACGCAGCCGGGGATGAACGGCGAGCGGGCGATGACCAGCGCGTCGAGCGGATCGCCATCGGGCGACAGCGTATGCGGCACGAAGCCGTAGTTCGCCGGATAGCGCATCGGCGTGTGCAGGATGCGATCGACGAACAGCGCGCCGGACGCCTTGTCGAACTCGTACTTCACCGGCTCGCCACCGGTCGGCACCTCGATGATGACGTTCAGGTCGTCCGGCGGGCTCTTGCCCACCGGGATCAGGTCGATACGCATAGCAATCCCCGTTCCGTAATGCCGATCAACGGGCCGTGAGCAGACGGTCCAGTCCCGTCTCGCCCGCACCCGTCTTCTGGAGGCGCGGATAGCGGGGGCCGTCGTGATAGTCGACAGTCAGGTCGCGGAGGCGGTCGCCATTCTTCACGAGCAGGCGGATCGGCTCCTTCGTGCCCTTCGCGGCCAGGATCGCCGCCTTCAGCCGATCGCCGCTATACGCCATGCCGCCGATGCCGGTAATCTCCGTGCCGACATCGATGCCGGCGGTGTAGGCGGGCTTGCCCCAGATCGAGGAGGTGACGACGCCGTCCTTGTTCACCACCAGTCCGAGCGAGGCGGACACGTCGGTGCCGCGCGCCTTTTCCGCCTTGGTGAAGTACGAGGTCGGCGTGTCGGTGTAGACGAGCGTATACCCGTTCGCGACGAAGCCGCCGAGCGGCGCGGGTTTGCCTGTTTCGGTCAGGCGCATGCGCAGGAAACCCGCCCAGTCATAGGGCTGGATCGTGTTCAGCGTCTGCGCGACATCGTCGAACGTGTAGGTGACCTCGCCCCAGTCGCCGTCGCGGATGCCGAAGAACGCCTTGGCGAAATCGTCGATCGACTTCGTGCCGCCCGATTGCTTGCGGAGCATCGAATCGACCTCCATCCACACCAGCAGGCCCTCGTTGTAATAATCCTCCGACCGCTGCCAGCTCGTCCAGCCCTTGGGCTTGCGCGCCGAAATTACCGGATCGTTGGTGGTGTCGACCATCGGTCGCCACTGGCGACCCGGCGTGTTGTCGTAAGTCGCGAGGATCGTCGCATAGGCGTCCAGCGTGTCCTGCTTCGATACGATGCCCGAGCGCGCCTGAAGGACGTATCCCCAGAATTGTGTCTGGCCTTCGTAGACCCAGAGCAGCGACCCCTGCATCGGGGTGCGGAAATCGGGCGTCCACAGGTCCGCGCCGCGGCGGAACTTGCCGTCCCAGCTATGCGTGAATTCGTGCGGCAGCAGGTTGCGGCGGGTGACGCTGTTCTCCCAGTCGATGAAATAGCCGGGGCCGACGCCGTTCTCCGAACTGCGATGATGCTCCAGCCCGATCCCGCCGAGCTGGTCGGTGATCGACAGCAGGAATTCGTATTTGTCGTAATGCTGCGCGCCGAAGGTCTTCACCGCCTGTTCGACGAGGCGCTTGTGCGCATCGATCTGTTCGGGCTTTGCGGCGAGCTGGTCGGGGCTGTCGGCGAAGACGTTGAGGTCGACCCGCTCCGACAGCGGCCACGTCTTCCCGTACTTGCCCGCGAGGATCGGCGAATCGACCAGCACCTCGTAGTTGGTGGTGTCGTAGGTGTAGGTCGCGGCGGCGGCGGACTGCGCGGCCTTGGCCGGAACCGCACCCGCGGCGGTCCAGCCGGCGGGGAACTTCACCGTCATCTGCACCGGGATGCGGCGGGTGAAGTAACCGGCCGGATACAGGCTGACGGAGTTGGGCTGGAGCGAGATCATCGTCGGCGTGGCGACGACGCGGCCCTGATCGGCCTTGGTCGCGGACAGGAACTGGAACTCCGCGTCCAGCGTCTTCGCGCCGGCCGGCACGTCGATGTGGAAGGCGAACACGTCGACGGGGTCACGCCGCCACGGCAGGATGCGCCCGCCGCTGCGGATCACGAGGCCGGCCAGCTTCTCGATCTCGCCCCGCGGCGAATGCGCGCCGGGCAGCCATTTCGGGAACAGCAGGACCATGTGGCCCGACTTCGCGACGGGGATGGTCTCCTTGACGCGGAAGATGCCGCGTTCGTTGTCGGTCGCGTCCACGTCGAGGCGGATCGTGCCCGGATACGCGACGTCCTGCGCGGCAGGGACGGTGTCGACGAACGGCACCGGCTGCGGCGCGGAATTGCCGGCGGGCACCTGTGCGATGCTGGCAGTGGAGGAGAGCAGGACGGCGGCGGCGGCGTATCGGAGCATGGACGGCCTTCTCGGAAGATGGGCGAAAGATTGGAAGGCGCCAGTGTAATGATCGGAAAGGACAGAAGTCCAGTCGCTTACGACGCCTCATTTCCTCCCCAGCAGAGTTAGGAGCGAGGTCTACCCACCCCCCAGCACGTTGATCGTGAACGCCACCACGCCGAGGTTGAACACGAACGCCGCCAGGCTCTGCCCCAGCACGACGCGGCGGATGCGACCCGAGCCGATCTCCACGTCGCTGGTCTGGAACGTCATGCCCAGCGTGAAGCTGAAATACAGGAAGTCCCAGTAATCGGGCGTGTCCGTTCCCGGAAACGTCAGCCCGGCGGCATCGCGGCCCAGCGGATCGTCGAGGTAGAACAGGTGCGCATAGTGCAGCGCGTAGACGGTGTTGGAGAACAGCCACGCCAGCGCCAGGGTCGCGATCACCAGCACGATCGCGGCCGTGTCGTTGCGCCCCTTCAGCTCGCCCGCGACCGCGACGAGGATGACGGCCATCGTCACCCCGGTGAAGCCGAGCAGCACCGCTCGGTTGGCGTCGTTCGCCCGTGCGGCGGCGCGCATCCGCTCCGCCTCGCCGCGGCGGAACAGCGTTGTGATCGCAAGCAGGAAGACGAGCGCGGCGACATCGAACGCGGCCATGATCCCGCGCCCGCGACCCCATTCGGGAATACCGACCGCCAGCGCCGCCGCGAATACGACGGCAAACAGCACGAAGCGCGGCGGCGCCACTCTTTGGCCGAGGCCCCACCACGCGTTTGTGCTCATGCGCGGGACGCTAGCGCTTGGCCGCGGCCTCGCCTAGATACCCGCGCGTCTATGGCCCGTATCGAAACCCCCAAGCGCGTGCGCGGCACGCAGGATATCTTCGGCGACGAGCAGCGGCGGTTCGCGCACGTGCTGTCCACGTTCGAGCGGGTGCGCGCGCTGTATTGCTTCCAGCGCGTCGATATCCCGATCTTCGAGGCGACCGAGGTCTTCTCGCGCTCGATCGGCGAAACGACCGATGTCGTGTCGAAGGAGATGTACACGTTCCCGGACCGCGGCGGCGACCTGTTGACGCTGCGTCCCGAATTCACCGCCGGACTTGCGCGCGCGTACCTGACCGAGGGGTGGCAGCAATATGCGCCGCTGAAGCTCGCGACGTCCGGGCCCGTGTTCCGGTACGAGCGCCCGCAAAAGGGCCGCTATCGCCAGTTCCATCAGATCGACGCGGAGGTGATCGGCGCGGCAGAACCCGCGGCGGACGTGGAGTTGCTGGTGCTGGCCGACCAGCTGCTGCGCGAACTGGGCATCGCCGGGGAAAATGGGGGCGTCACGCTGCAACTGAACACGCTGGGCGACGCGGAGACGCGCGACGCGTGGCGCGCGGCGCTGGTCGCGCATTTCGAGGCGCATCGCGACGACCTGTCGGAGGACAGCCTGAAGCGGCTCGACAAGAACCCGCTGCGCATCCTCGACTCCAAGGACCCGAAGGACCGGCCGGCCGCGGACAGCGCGCCCGACATCGACGCCTTCCTGACGCCCGACGCGCGCGCGTTCTTCGATGCGGTGACGGCGGGTCTCGACGCGGCGGGCGTGGCGTGGACGCGCAACCCGCGGCTGGTGCGCGGCCTCGATTATTATCGGCACACCGCGTTCGAGTTCGTGACCGATCGGCTGGGCGCGCAGGGCACGGTGCTGGCCGGCGGGCGTTACGACGGGCTGATCGGCTCGCTGGGTGGGCCGGAGACACCGGGCGTGGGCTGGGCGGCGGGGGTCGAGCGGTTGGCGATGCTGGTGGCGGAGCCGGCGGCGACCACGATCGACGCGGTCGTGGTGCCGATGGGCGCGGCGGCGGAAGCGCATTGCGTCGGGCTGACGGCTACCCTGCGCCGCGCCGGGCTGGCGATCGAGATGAGCTACAGGGGCAAGATGAAGCAGCGGCTGGCGAAGGCGGATGCGCTGGGCGCGCGCGCGGCGGTGATCGTCGGCGACGACGAACTCGCCAAGGGAGCGGCGGCGGTGAAACTGCTGGGCGCGGGGACGCAGTCCGACGTGGCGTTCGCCGATCTGCCGGAAGCGTTGCGGTGATGGCTTCCCGTCACCCGACCACTCCCCGTCATCCCAGCGGACGCTGGGGTCTTCCCGAGGCCGGGCCGACCGCGCGCCACCACGAGACCCCAGCGTTCGCTGGGGTGACGGGGAGTGGCTTCGATCACGCCGTCACGATCGGCATCCGCGCATGACCCCCATCTCCCCCGACCGCATCCGCCAGATCGAGGCGCGGCGCGACGAACTCGCGGCGCAGATGGCGACGGGCGACCTGCCCGGCGACCGGTTCGTCGCGGTGTCGAAGGAATATGCCGAGCTGGAGCCGGTCGCGCAGGCGGCGGGCGAGGTGCGGCGGCTGCGGCAGGAGGCGGAAAGCCTGGCCTATATGGCCGAGGATACCGCCGACGAGGAACTGCGCCAGATGGCGGCGGAGGAACTGCGCGAGAACAAGGCGGCGCTGGAGGCGGCGCACCACCGCCTCGCGCTAGCGCTGCTGCCGCGCGACGCCGCCGACGAGCGCTCCGCGATGCTCGAAGTGCGTGCCGGCACCGGCGGCGACGAGGCGGCTTTGTTCGCCGGCGACCTGTTCCGCATGTACCAGCGCTATGCCGAGGGACAGGGCTGGCGCGTCGAGATGATCTCCGGCTCGTCTTCCGACGCGGGGGGGTTCAAGGAAGTCGTCGCCTCCGTCACCGGGCAGGGCGTGTTCGCCAAGCTCAAGTTCGAATCCGGCGTCCACCGCGTGCAGCGCGTTCCCGCGACCGAAAGCGGCGGCCGCATCCACACCTCCGCCGCCACCGTCGCGGTGCTGCCGGAGGCGGAGGAGGTCGACGTGCAGATCGACGAGGCGAAGGATCTGCGCATCGACGTCTACCGCTCGTCCGGTCCCGGCGGCCAGTCGGTCAACACGACCGACTCGGCGGTCCGCATCACGCACCTTCCGACCGGCCTCGTCGTCATCCAGCAGGACGAGAAGTCGCAGCACAAGAACAAGGCCAAGGCGCTGAAGGTGCTGCGGACCCGCCTGTACGAGGCGGAGCGCGAGCGGCTGGCGAACGAGCGATCGGGCACGCGCCGCGCGATGGTTGGATCGGGCGACCGGTCGGAGCGGATACGCACCTATAATTTCCCGCAGGGCCGCGTGACCGATCACCGCATCAACCTGACGCTCCACCGCCTGCCCGAAATCCTGGAGGGCGAGATGGGCGAACTGGTCGGCGCGCTGATCGCCGAGGACGAGGCGGAACGGCTGGCCTCGCTGGACGGCTGATGGCGCGCGGCGTGGACGGCGAAGGCAAGCTCCTTCCGACCAGGGAAGCATCGCGAACCAGCGCCGTGGCCTGTCGCCAAGTCACCGCCCCGGCGAAGGCCGAGGCCCAGTTGGGTAACGCCCTCCGTCAGCGACCGCAGACGTCGCAACGGGACCCCGGCCTTCGCCGGGGTGGCAGAGGAAGCAATACAACGATCTCCCTCGGGATGGCGGTGGAGGTCGGGTTTCTCCCCCTGCGGCAAGCTCCGCGGAGAGGTCCGACATCCAAACCAGCATCAGGTCGGTCGCATTCGGTGGTGCGGTGTGTCTGACGCTCTTGGCAAGGCGGGGCTTCGGCACGCCCTCACCGCCGCCACCGCCCGCTTCGGCTTCTCCGCGACGCCCCGCCTCGACGCCGAACTGCTGCTCGCGCATGCGCTCGGGATCGAGCGGTCGGCGCTGCTGCTGGATCTCGATCGGCCCGTCCCGCCCGGCTTCGCAGCGCTCGTCGCACGGCGCGAGCGGCAGGAGCCGGTCGCCTATATCACCGGCACGCGTGGGTTCTGGACACTCGATCTGGCGGTTGGGCCGGGGGCGCTGGTGCCGCGGGCGGACAGCGAAACGCTGGTCGCGACGGCGGTGGCGCACTTCGCAAACACGCCGCCCGCGACCTTGCTCGATCTCGGCACCGGGCCGGGGACGTTGCTGCTCGCGCTGCTCGACGAATGGCGTGACACGCGCGGGCTCGGCGTCGACCGCTCGGCGGAGGCGTTGGGCTGGGCGCGCATCAACGGCGCTGCCTTCGCGGGCCGCGCGGCGTTCGTGCAGGGCGACTGGGCGACGGCGACCGCGGGATCGTTCGACTGCATCGTTTCCAATCCGCCCTACATCGCCACCGGCGACGACCTTCCGGCGGAGGTCGCGGCGCACGAACCGGCGGCGGCGTTGTATGCCGGCGCGGAGGGGCTCGACGATTACCGCCGCCTCGCACCCGAATTGCGCCGCCTGCTCGCGCCCGGCGGCGCGGTGCTGCTGGAGATCGGCTGGACGCAGGCGCAGGCCGTCGGCGACCTGCTGCGCGATCAGGGGTTCGCCGTGACGGAACACCGCGATCTCGGTGGGCGGCCCCGAGTCTTGCTGGGCGTGCTGCTGGCGACTTGACGGCTCAACTGGATCACCCATATTTCGCTTGTCGGGCAGGCCCGACGCCCGCTATGGGCGGGTCGGGGCACACGATTTTCATCGGTTATCGCTGGGCGACACGGTCGCCGGACGACAGGCGGTTCGAGATCGCGGCAACGCCCGCACCCTGAAGGCACAGGTCGCCGCTACGCTGGGCGACGTTACGGGCCGGATTACGGTCCCGTCGCGCTCCGGATCGGACGCGAAGGCACAGCGGATACGTATCTCTTCTGGATTAGGGACGAACAGCTTGATCAATAATCGGCAGGCCGGTCGCCGTCGCGGTCGTGGTGGCAATGCCAGCGGTGGTGGCAATAACGGCAGTGGCCCGCGTACCGGTGGCCAGGGTCGTCCCGACAACGGCAACCGCATCGACAACCGCGCGCGCGGCAACGCCAACCAGCTGTACGAGAAGTACAAGAACCTCGCCGCGGATTCGCAGCGGCAGGGCGACCGCGTGAACACCGAATATTATCTGCAGTTCGCCGACCATTATTTCCGCGTTCTCAGCGACCAGCGTGGCCGCTTCGAGGATCAGCAGCCGCGCCGCCAGCAGCCCGATTTCGACATCGACGGCAATGACGACGATTATGGCGACGAGGGTGAGCCGATCCGCGCCGGCGAGCAGCAGGACGGTGGCCGCAACGGCAATGACCGGGGCGGCAACGACCGCAACGGCAGCGACCGCGGCAACGATCGGGGTGACCGCAACGGCAACGACCGGGGCAACGATCGCGGCTACGAGCGCAATACCGGCGACCGTAACATGGGTGACCGGAACGAGCAGCGCGGCAACGAGCAGCGCAGCGCCGAGCCGCGCGGCGACCGCAACGCCGAGCCCCGTGGCGAGCGCGCCGAGCGTCCGCTGCGCCGTGATGGCCGTCAGCAGGAAGGTCGCCAGCAGGAGGGTCGCCCCCAGCAGGACCGCCAGCAGCAGGACCGGCAGAACCAGGATCGTCAGCAGCAGGATCGTCAACAGGACTATCGCCAGGACGGCGACCGTCAGCCGCGCCGCTGGGACAACCAGTCCGACGATAACGGCGAAGAGGCCCCGCGCGCCGAGCGCCAGCCCCGCCGTCAGGATGCGCGTCAGGACACCCGCCCCGATGGCGAGCGGCAGGAGCGCCAGCCGCGCCGTTGGGATCGCGATGCGCCGCAACAGGTCGAGACGGAAACCGAGGTCGCCGGCCAGCGCCGCGCCGATCCCCCGGCCCCCGGCGAGAATCTCGAAGCGCGCGCGGAAGCCGTGCTGGAGGCGGATGCGCCGCTGGTCGCCCCGCGTCGCCGCGGGCGTCCCCGGCGTGACGCCGCGGTCGAGGCCGCTCCGGTCGCGGCATCGGAAAGCCCCGCGTCCGCGAACAGCATGCCGGACAGCACCGGCCCGGAAAGCAACGGGGTCGACGCCGACCGCCTGCCCCCGTCGCTCGGCATCTCCGGCGCTCCCGCCAACGACGCCGACGACGAAGCGCCCCGCCCGCGCCGCCGCCGCACCCGCGTCGCCGCAGCGGACGCGACCACCGACTGATCGTCGGACGGGGATGCGGAAAAGGCCGGTGTCCGGAAGGACGCCGGCCTCTTTCGTTCGGGCAGGCAGGGCGTTGCGAGCAGAACGCTCCCCGCCTCTTCACTTGCTCCGCAACTGAGGTCCGCTTCTAAACTCCCCTCCTTTTGGGAGGGGCTGGGGGAGGGCCTCGCCCCAAGCTGCATCCCCCGCGGAGAAGCCCTCCCCAAGCTCTCCCGAGGGGGGGGGGCATAAAAAGAGGCGAGAAAGGCGACTTGGCCGAAGCCCCGAATGCCTAATCGATCCGCTCGACATCCTCGTCATGCCCGCTGCCGGAACTGAGGAACGCCAGTCCCATCAGCGCCCCGGCCAGCATCACCGATCCGCCGACCCCGCCCAGGATCGCGAACATCGTCACCAGATGCAGCGGCCCTTGCAGATGCCCGAGCAGCACGATCGCCGCCGCCGCGATCGTCGCCGCGGCCAGCGTCATCCACGCCAGCAACGATCGGAACCGCGCCCAGGCGAACCGCGCATAGTCGCGGTCCGTCAGCCCGCTCGGGGCTGGCGGTGTCGGGTCGGCCCCGGGGCGGTGCGATCCGTGATCCATGTGCTTTCCAATGAACGCGAAACGTGATTTCCTCAACAGCGGCGCGACAGAGGCCCGGCGACAGGTCGGAACCGGCGTCACTAGGGAGGCGAGGATGACGATCGCGGCGATCCTGAAATCCGTGGACCACGACGTGGTCACGATCGCGCCCCGCGCCAGCGTCGCGGAGGCGGTGGCGTTGTTGGGGGAGCGGCGGATCGGTGCGGTGCCGGTGATCGAGGGCGGCCGCGTCGTCGGCATCTTCTCCGAACGCGACGTGATCCGCGTCCTGAAGGACGGCGGTGCGGCGGCGCTCGAGGGTCCGGTGTCGGCCGCGATGACCGCGCCGGCGGTGACGGTGTCTCGCAACGACGCGGTCATCGCCGCGCTGTCCTTGATGACTCACCGCCGCATCCGCCATTTGCCGGTGCTGGACGGAGACGCGCTGGTCGGATTCGTGTCGATCGGCGATCTGGTCAAATACCGGATCGACCGGATCGAGGCGGACGCCGCGGCGATGCGCGACTATATCCAGACGGCGTGATGTGACGGGCGTCTAACCGCTGCGCTTCACCGTCGCGATCAGTTCGCTGAGCGTCGCCCGCGCGAACAGCACCAGCCAGCCGGTATAGACCATCGCCCCGGCCGCAACGAGGATCGCGAGACGCGGCAGCGGCGACAGCGCCGGCAGCCCCCGGTCGACCAGCATCACCGACCCCGCCATGACCGAAGAGGCGACCAGCACCGGCGCAATCGCCATGACGATCGCCCGGCCGCTCGCCCCGATCACCGGCAGCGCCCGGTAACTGCTGATGGCGAGATAGATCGGATAGGCCACGATCCACGCGGTCGCGAGGCCGACCGGCCCCCACTGCGCACCGATCAGGAAGCCGGTTGCGAGGATGCCCGCGCCGATTGCGCCGTTGCTGACGCCGACGCCCGGCCGCCCCAGCGCATCGCAGGCGGGGGTATACAGCACCAGCAACGTCATCAGCGGCATCGCGAGTGCGAGCAGCTGGACGATCGGCGCGGCCTCCTGCCATTTCGGCCCGAGCGCGGTCAGCACCAGCGGCTCGGCGGTGACGGCCAATCCGAAGTAGAAGGGCAGGGCGGCGGCCATGATGATCTTGACCGATCGCACGAACGCGGCGGCGATCGCGTCGGGATCGTGCTGGATGCGGGCATAGGCCGAAAAGGCGACTTCGTTCAGCGGCGGCACGACCTTCGACACGAAGATCTGCGCGAGGAACAGGCTGGTCGTGTAGATGCCGAGCATATGGGGGGAGAAGAGCCGCCCGGCGATGAACACGTCCGCCTGGCTCTGCCCGAACCAGAATAGCTGCCCCGCCGCGACGATCCCGCCATAACGCGCCAGATGCCCGGCTCCGCGAAAGTCGAAGACTGGCCAGACGAACGACCGCGCGCTCCACGTCATCATCGCACCGCGTACGGCGAACAGCACGAGTGGTGCGATGACCAGCGTCCATACGCCCCATCCCGCGAGAGCGCCCCCCAGCGCCGCGGCGGCGGCGGCGATCGAGGCGCAGATGTTCGCTCTCGCCTGATGCCGGAAATCCATGCGTCGGCTCAGCAGCGCGAAGGGCAGTGCGATGAAGGGCGTCGTCAGGTATAGCAGCGCCTGAACGCGCAGCATGTCGGCGACGATCGGCTGGCGGTAATAGGCGGCGGCGAGCGGTGCGAGCATCAGCTGGAACGCCGCCAACGCTGCGTTGAGCGCGATCAGCATCCCGAACAGCTGGCGGACCTGCCGCTCGGTGACGTCGGCGGCCTGGATCAGCCCGCTCGCCAGACCGAACCCGTTGAGCATGTTCAGGAATACGAGAACGACCTGCGCCATTGCGAACAGCCCGTAATCCCGCGGATCGAGCAGCCGGATGACGAGGAACGTGGAAGCCCACTGCACCATTTGGCCAACGATCTGACTTCCCGAACGCCATATGACCGCACGCCGAACCTGCGCGTGCAGCGATTCGGGCGCCTTGGCGTCCAGGAGGTGGGATGGAGTCATGCCACGACCCTACCTTCAAGGCCCTGCCAAGGGGTGAATGCGCGATGTTTCAGATTGATGGGAACAATTTTGCATATTTCTGACAGAAAGGGTTTGACGGTCGTTGAGGTGTTCCCTAGATGGGTTTCACCGCAGCGATGGCCCTTACGGGGTTTTGCAGTGGTCACACGAGACTTGGCGCGCTGGCCTTTCTGGTAAAACGGGAAGGGTATAGCGGCGTCGGGGTATTTGTGTCGGATCTTTGACATTGTTGGTTTAGATGAAGGGACATGTGGGCGGCGGCCTGCG
>NZ_JAFEMC010000002.1:0-765581 GCF_016892685.1 Sphingomonas longa | reverse complement strand
GGGACCGGAGGCGCTTTCCGCCGCGTTCCTTAGAAAGGAGGTGATCCAGCCGCAGGTTCCCCTACGGCTACCTTGTTACGACTTCACCCCAGTCGCTAAGCCCACCGTGGTCGCCTGCCTCTCATTGCTGAGTTAGCGCAACGCCTTCGGGTGAACCCAACTCCCATGGTGTGACGGGCGGTGTGTACAAGGCCTGGGAACGTATTCACCGCGGCATGCTGATCCGCGATTACTAGCGATTCCGCCTTCATGCTCTCGAGTTGCAGAGAACAATCCGAACTGAGACGGCTTTTGGAGATTAGCTCACTCTCGCGAGTTTGCTGCCCACTGTCACCGCCATTGTAGCACGTGTGTAGCCCAGCGCGTAAGGGCCATGAGGACTTGACGTCATCCCCACCTTCCTCCGGCTTATCACCGGCGGTTACCTTAAAGTGCCCAACTGAATGATGGCAACTAAGGTCGAGGGTTGCGCTCGTTGCGGGACTTAACCCAACATCTCACGACACGAGCTGACGACAGCCATGCAGCACCTGTGTTCCAGTCCCCGAAGGGAAGAGATCCATCTCTGGAAATCGTCCGGACATGTCAAACGCTGGTAAGGTTCTGCGCGTTGCTTCGAATTAAACCACATGCTCCACCGCTTGTGCAGGCCCCCGTCAATTCATTTGAGTTTTAACCTTGCGGCCGTACTCCCCAGGCGGATAACTTAATGCGTTAGCTGCGCCACCCAAAGACCAAGTCCCCGGACAGCTAGTTATCATCGTTTACGGCGTGGACTACCAGGGTATCTAATCCTGTTTGCTCCCCACGCTTTCGCACCTCAGCGTCAATACCAGTCCAGTGAGCCGCCTTCGCCACTGGTGTTCTTCCGAATATCTACGAATTTCACCTCTACACTCGGAATTCCACTCACCTCTCCTGGATTCAAGCCATGCAGTATCAAAGGCAATTCTGGAGTTGAGCTCCAGGCTTTCACCTCTAACTTACAAAGCCGCCTACGTGCGCTTTACGCCCAGTAATTCCGAATAACGCTAGCTCCCTCCGTATTACCGCGGCTGCTGGCACGGAGTTAGCCGGAGCTTATTCTCCCGGTACTGTCATTATCATCCCGGGTAAAAGAGCTTTACAACCCTAAGGCCTTCATCACTCACGCGGCATTGCTGGATCAGGCTTTCGCCCATTGTCCAATATTCCCCACTGCTGCCTCCCGTAGGAGTCTGGGCCGTGTCTCAGTCCCAGTGTGGCTGATCATCCTCTCAGACCAGCTAAGGATCGTCGGCTTGGTGCGCCTTTACCACACCAACTACCTAATCCTACGCGGGCTCATCCTCAGGCGATAAATCTTTGGACTTACGTCATCATCCGGTATTAGCAGTCGTTTCCAACTGTTATTCCGAACCTAAGGGCAGATTCCCACGCGTTACGCACCCGTGCGCCACTATGCCCGAAAGCATCGTTCGACTTGCATGTGTTAGGCATGCCGCCAGCGTTCATTCTGAGCCATGATCAAACTCTCAAGTTTATGTCACCAACCAGCCAAGGTGGAATGCCCTCGCCAGCCAGCATCACATCAAGGAGCCGCTCTGCACATATTCTTACGTATGGATACGTGAAGGACATATGAGAACAGCTTAATGCTTACGACACATCCAACGCCTTGATAACGCCAGACATCCCGCAGGCCGCCGCCCACATGTCCCTTCATCTAAACCAACAATGTCAAAGATCCGACACAAATACCCCGACGCCGCTACACCCTTCCCGTTTTACCAGAAAGGCCAGCGCGCCAAGTCTCGTGTGACCACTGCAAACGCCCCGTAAGGCCGCCGCTGCGGTGAAACCCATCTAGGGAACACCTCAACGCCCGTCAAACCCTTTCTGTCAGAAATATGCAAAAAGTCGGCTTGGGCTGGTTTGCGCCCTTGGCGGGCAGCACAGGCGCTCTGAGGGCTAATCGGCGGAACGGTCGATACGCACCAGCAGCGCTCCCTCGGTCACCTGGCCGCCGGTGCTGGCGGATAGCGCGGCGACGGTGCCGGCGAACGGGGCGACGAGCGCGTGCTCCATCTTCATGGCTTCCAAAGTAACTAGCTTCTGGCCAGGTGCGACCCCCTGCCCCTCGACCACATCCACCGCGATGATGCGGCCGGGCATCGGCGCGAGGATCGCGCCATCCGCGGCGCCACCCGCCGCCGCACCATCGACACGCCAGCGGGCGAGTTCCCAGACCTGACCGCCCTCGGCGATCAGGATGTGATCGTCCTCGACCGACTCAGCGGCGCCGTCCGCGAAGTCGATCTCGATCGGCTGGTCGTCGAGCCGGAACCAGCCCTGCCACCGGGGGGCGGCATTCAGGCGAAATCCTCCCTCCCCGGCGAGGGACGCGGCGGCATCGGCGAGCGCTTCGTCGCTGGGCAAAACGGGCGGCATCAGTCCCTCGCCCTCGCGTGCGATCAGGCCGGTATCGACGGTGCCGGCGATGAAGTCCGCGTGGTCCAGCGCCTCGACCAGGAAGCCGGCGTTGGTGCGGACTGGCCAGATCACCGCCTCGTCCAACGCGTCGGCCAAGGTTTCGCGTGCCTCCTCTCGCGTAGCGGCGTGGGCGATGAGCTTGGCGATCATCGGATCGTAGAAGGGGGAAACCTCCGCCCCCTGCTCGACGCCGGTATCGATGCGGACGGACGTGCCGAGATCGAAGACGTCGAGCCGCCCGATGGAGGGCAGGAAACCCTTGGCAGGGTCTTCGGCGTAGAGGCGCGCCTCGATCGCGTGGCCGTCGATCGCCAGATCGTCCTGCGTCATCGGCAGCGGTTCGCCGCTCGCGACGCGCAGTTGCCATTCGACGAGGTCCTGGCCGGTGATGGCTTCGGTGACCGGATGCTCGACCTGAAGCCGGGTGTTCATTTCCATGAACCAGATGCGGTCGGCGGACAGGCCGGCGGACGTGTCGGCGATGAACTCGATGGTGCCTGCGCCGACATAGTCGACCGCACGCGCCGCCTTGACCGCGGCGTCGCACACCGCCGCGCGGGTGATCGGGTCCATGCCGGGCGCGGGCGCTTCCTCGATCACCTTCTGGTGGCGGCGTTGCAGCGAACAGTCGCGTTCGAACAGGTGGACGATATTGCCGTGGGTGTCGCCGAACACCTGCACCTCGATGTGGCGGGGCGACAGGATGTATTTTTCGATCAGCACGCGGTCGTCGCCGAACGAGGACGCCGCCTCCCGCCGGCAGGAGCCGAGCGCGTCGGCGAAGTCGGTGGCATCGTCGACGCGGCGCATACCCTTGCCGCCGCCGCCCGCCACCGCCTTGATCAGGACAGGATAACCGATCGCATCCGCCTCCGCGGCCAGACGGTCAGCCGATTGATCTTCGCCGAGATAGCCGGGCGTGACCGGCACGCCAGCGGCGATCATCCGCGCCTTTGCGGCATCCTTCAGCCCCATCGCGCGGATCGAGTCCGGGTGCGGACCAACCCAGATCAGGCCGGCGGCGATCACCGCCGCCGCGAAGTCGGCGTTTTCCGACAGGAAGCCATAGCCGGGGTGGATCGCCTCCGCCGCCGTGTCACGCGCGGCGGCGAGGATGCGGTCACCCACAAGATAGCTTTCGCGCGCCGGCGACGGGCCGATGGGCACGGCTTCGTCGGCGAGGCGGACGTGCAGCGCGGTCGCGTCCGCGTCCGAATGGACCGCGATCGTGCGGATGCCGAGGCTGCGCGCGGTGCGGATGATGCGGCAGGCGATCTCGCCGCGGTTGGCGATGAGGAGCGATGCTATCATGCTGAAAAGCCTTGGGCGGCAGTGTCGAAGTGGAGGAAGTGGAGGCGCCGGACGGGGTTCTTCCACTTCGAGCCGAACCGCGCGACGGGGCGCGATCGGTGGGGGCTGGAGGACGATGGCATGACCGCCCGATTATAATGGTCGCGGCCGGTGTAGGACAGCATCAGCGCGCCTCGCAGCCGGTCGAGCGCTGCGACCAGGTGACGTTCAGCACCTTCCAGCGGCCCTGTTCGCGGATCAGGTCGAAATGGTTGACGCCGCAGTGGTCGGCCTTGCCGTCGACGGTGAAGACATAGGGTCCCCAGACCATCGCGATGTCGCCGTCCACCTCGATCGCCGGATCGGGCATGCGCTCCGCGAGCTTCTCGGCGCCGGGTTTGATGCCGCCGGCGAACTCGGCCCAGCTCAGATGGCGGATCGTCCGGCCGCCGTCGGCGCGCTCGACGACGACGGTCGCGCCACCCTCCGGCCGGGTCTCGGCGGTAATCGCCGCGCCGTCGCGCGTGCCGACCGCGGCGAGAATGCGGTTGACGGGGGCCATGACGGCCGAGGCGTCCGGGTCTGTGTAAGGAAGCGGGTTGGCGGGCGGCAGCTTGTCGGATTGCAGCAGGAGGAGGAGCGGGAGGATCATGGCGGGGGTCCTTCATTCTCCTCGGCGAGGGCAAGGAGGCGGTCGGGCGATGAGGTCGCGACGATGTGGTCGATGACGGCCGACAGGTCGGCGAGAATGGCGCTTGCCGCGATGCGCAACGTCGCGATGTCGTGCAGCGTCAGCCACGCATTGCGCGACGCGTCGTTTGCCGGGCGCTCGCCACGGTTGTGCGCTTCACCGTCGACCTCGATCGCGAGATCGGCAGAGGCGCAGAAAAAGTCGAGGATGTAAGGGCCAGCCGGGTGCTGCCGGCGAAACTTCAAACCTGCCGGGCGCTTGCGGAGTTCTCGCCAGAGGAGCACCTCCGGAAGCGACATGTCGCTGCGCAGGGTTCTCGCCCGACGAACAGTGACGCCCGGAGCTCTCAGCATGCAGTCCTCCCCGGCACGGGGAGGGGGACCAGCGTAGCTGGTGGAGGGGCAGCGGCGAGCCAGTTCGCTCGGGGCTGCCCCTCCGTCACGCCTTCGGCGCGCCACCTCCCCGTGCCGGGGAGGATCGAAGCGATGATCCCCTTCACATCCGGAACACACCGAAGCGCGCGGCTTCGGGGACGGGAGCATTGAGGCACGCTTCCAGCGCCAGTCCGAGCACGTCGCGCGTCTGGACGGGGTCGATCACGCCGTCGTCCCACAGCCGTGCGGTGGCATGATAGGGGTTCCCCTCATCCTCATATTTGCGGCGGATCGGGGCCTTGAAGGCTTCGGCTTCCTCGGGCGTCCACGTGTCGGCGTCGCGGTGAACCGTGGCCAGCACGGAGGCCGCCTGCTCGCCACCCATCACGCTGATCCGCGCATTCGGCCAGGTGAACAGGAAGCGCGGCGAATAGGCGCGGCCGCACATGCCGTAATTGCCCGCGCCGAAGCTGCCGCCGATCAAAACTGTGATCTTCGGCACGCTGGCAGTGGCGACGGCGGTGACCAGTTTCGCGCCGTGCTTGGCGATCCCCTCCGCCTCATACTTGCCGCCGACCATGAAGCCGGAGATGTTCTGGAGGAACAACAACGGGATACGCCGCTGGCAGGCGAGCTCGATGAAGTGCGCACCCTTCTGCGCGCTTTCGCTGAACAGCACGCCGTTATTGGCGAGGATGGCGACCGGCATGCCGTGGACGTGCGCGAAACCGCAGACGAGCGATGCGCCGTACAGTGCCTTGAACTCGTGGAACTCCGATCCATCGACCAGCCGGGCGATGACCTCGTGCACATCATAAGGTGCGCGAACGTCCTGCGGGACGATCCCGTAAAGGTCCTCGGTCGGGAAGCGCGGTTCGACGGGAGCGCGCAGGTTCACGTCGGATTCGTGCTGTGGCGGCAGCGTGGCGACGATGTCGCGGACGATCGTCAGCGCGTGCTCGTCGTTCTCGGCGACGTGATCGACGACGCCGGAGCGGCGGCCGTGCGTATCGGCGCCGCCCAGCTCCTCGGCGGAGATGACCTCCCCCGTCGCCGCCTTCACCAGCGGCGGGCCGGCGAGGAAGATCGTGCCCTGGTTGCGGACGATCACGGTTTCGTCCGACATCGCCGGCACGTATGCGCCGCCCGCGGTGCAGCTTCCCATCACGCAGGCGATCTGCGGAATACCGAGCGCGGACATGTTCGCCTGATTGAAGAAGATGCGCCCGAAATGATCGCGATCGGGGAAGACCTCCGCCTGATGTGGCAGGTTCGCGCCGCCGCTGTCGACGAGGTAGACGCACGGCAGCCGGTTCTCCTGCGCGATCTCCTGCGCGCGGAGGTGCTTCTTGACGGTCAGCGGATAATAGGTGCCGCCCTTCACCGTGGCGTCGTTGCAGACGATCATCACCTGCCGACCGGACACCCGGCCGATGCCGCAGATCAGGCCCGCGCCGGGGACCTCGCCGTCGTACAGTCCGTTCGCGGCAAGCTGCCCGATCTCCAGAAACGCGCTGCCCGCGTCGAGCAGGCGCTCGACGCGGTCGCGGGGGAGCAGCTTATTGCGCGCGGTATGGCGGTCGCGGGACTTTTCAGGGCCACCGAGTGCGAAGCTGGCGACGCGGGTGCGGAGGCCTTCGGCCAGCGCGCGGTTGTGGGCGGCGTTGGCACGGAAGGTGTCGCTATCGCGCGAGAGATTGGTGGCTAGGCGGCTCACCGGGCGTGGGTCCGTGTGAAGGCGCGCGGTCGGCCGCCGGGCTGAGTCGTAAGCTTGGGAAGCTTCTGACGAGGGTCGCGCCGCTGTGATGAAGCAAGGCGCCGCTCCCCTCCCTGCGAGGGAGGGGTTGGGCGTGAGTTCGCGCCGGACGATACGAAAGCCTCACGCAATGGTGCGAAGGTATCGCGGGCATCCACCCACCCCCGGCCCCTCCCTTGCAGGGAGGGGAGAAGATTCGCGCAACCTTCCGCGCCCCTCACTGCGCCACCTTTTCGGCGGCACCGATCAGTTCGCGGCCGATCAGCATGCGGCGAATCTCGTTGGTACCCGCACCGATGTCGAGCAACTTGGCATCACGCAGGAAGCGTTCCACCGGCCAATCCTTGGTATAGCCCGCGCCGCCAAGCGCCTGCACCGCCTCGCCCGCCACCTTGAACGCGTTCTCGCTCGCGAGCAGGATCGCGCCCGCCGCGTCGAAGCGCGTCGTCTTGCCGGCGTCACACGACCGCGCAACGGCATAGACATAGGCGCGGGCGGAGTTCAGCGCGACGTACATGTCGGCGACCTTGGCCTGCATCAGCTGGAACGTGCCGATCGGCTGGCCGAACTGGCGACGCTCGCGAATATAGGGCAGCACCACGTCGAGGCACGCCTGCATGATGCCGAGCTGAATGCCCGCCAGCACTGCGCGCTCGTAATCGAGGCCGCTCATCAGCACGCCGACGCCGCCATTTTCCGGCCCCATCACGTTTGCGGCCGGGACCATGCAGTCGTCGAGCACCAGTTCGGCGGTGGGCGAGCCGCGCATACCCATCTTGTCGATCTTCTGGCCGATCGAGAAACCGGGCATGTCCCGCTCGATCAGGAAGGCGGTGATGCCGCGACTCCCCTCCCCCGTCTTCGCATAGACGACCAGCGTGTCGGCATAGGCGGCGTTGGTGATCCAGAACTTCGTGCCGTTGAGGCGGAAGCCGTCGCCGGTCTTCTCCGCCCGCAGCTTCATCGACACGACGTCGGACCCTGCCCCGGCCTCCGACATCGCCAGACTGCCGACATGCTCGCCGGAGATCAGTTTGGGCAGGTACTTCGCCTTTTGTTCGGCATTCGCCCAGCGGGCGATCTGGTTGATGCAGAGATTCGAATGCGCGCCGTAGCTGAGCCCGACGGAAGCGGAGGCGCGGCTGACTTCCTCGCACGCGACGACATGATCGAGATAGCCGAGCCCGAGCCCGCCATCCTCTTCGGCGACGGTGATGCCGTGCAGGCCGAGTTCGCCCATCGCCGGCCACAGTTCTATCGGGAAGCGATCCTCCGCGTCGATCGCGGCGGCCAGCGGCGCGATGCGCTCGCTCGCGAAACGGCGCGTGGTGTCGCGGATCATGTCCGCGGTTTCACCCAGCGCGAAGTCGAAATCCTGCATGCCCTCTCCGTATTTTTACGACGCCCTAGCCGGGTGCGCGCGGCAGACCAAGCATCCATTGCCGCATGGCCTTGGCTCCGCCGCATTCGCACGGTCTGGTGTGCGGAACCTTCGGGAGCGGGCGTAATGATGCGGAGTATGATCTTCCTGCTTCAGGCGAGTGGCGCACCCGTTGCAGGACCCGCCGATCTTTCGGCGGCGCCGCCAAGGCGGATCGATCCGCAGGCGTTGCCAGCTACTTGCGCCGACGACGTCTCCAAAATAGCAGCGGATGAGGTCGTGATATGCGGACGGCCCGATACCAGCGAACGCTATCGGATGAGACCGCTCGACCCGCGGATCGAATTGCCAAAGCGCGCGGAGGTCAGGCTGCCAAGCGGCATGAAGGGTGCCGCCGAAGTCGAACGCGCGAAAATCGGCGGAAACGTCAGCAACCGGCTGATGTTCAGGCTGAAGCTGCCGTTCTGACCGGCGTCCTCGGCGCGATCAGAAGAAACGATCGATCACGGCGCGGGTCAGTCGCGCGGGCCGGTGGGTCGTGGCGTCGATGCAGCACCAGCTCGACTTCACCTCCGCCAACACTTCCTCGCCGCGGCGGATCACCGTGTCGTAGAAGGCGCGGGCGCCCTGCACCTTTTCGAGGATGACGGTGGCGATCACTTCGTCGTCGAGGAAGGCGGGCTTGCGATAGGTGATCTCGTGGCGGAGCGCGACCCAGAGATGCGCCGCAACCGCTTCTGCGGGCGCCAGTTTCTGCCAGTGGCTGATGACCGCTTCCTGGACCCATTTCAGATAGCTGGCGTTATTGACGTGACCCATGAAATCGATGTCCGCTGGGTCAACGTCGATGACATAGGCGTGGGGCAAGGTCGTCATGGCCGCAGCATAACATGGACGCACCGTCCGCGCTAACAGCAATGTCAGCAATTGGCAGGCTGCACGAACATTCAGGCGAACAGGGAGCCGAACGATCATACGGGGGAAATTTCATCTTTTCGGGCTGTTGGCGACGCTGTCGCTCGCCGGATGCAACCGGCATCAGTCCGCGCTCGCACCGTTCGGGGTAGAGGCGAGTTCGACCCGTGACCTGACGATCATATTGTTGATCGGCGCGGTGGTCATCGCCGTCGCCATGTCGCTGCTGATCCGGCACGCGATCCGCACGCCGGGCGAGCGATTGACGCATCGTCAGGGCATGAAGCTGGTGCTGTGGGCGGGCGGCGTCGTGCCGACGATCCTGCTGTTCACGCTGCTCGTCACGTCGCTGCCGGCGATGCGGCCCCTCCCCACCTCGCGCGCCGACCTGACGATCAATGTCGAGGGGGAACAATTCTGGTGGCGCGTCGCCTATCGCCCGCCGAACGCCGCACGGGTCGTCTCCGCCAACGAAGTGCGGGTGCCGGTCGGGCGGACGGTGGCCCTGAAGCTGATGGGCGGCGACGTGATCCACAGCTTCTGGATTCCCGGTCTGGCCGGCAAGATGGACATGATCCCCGGCCGCACGAACACGCTGGTCGTCCGCGCGACGAAGCCGGGGCGATTTCGCGGCGTCTGCACCGAATTTTGCGGATTGAGCCACGCGCTGATGGCATTCGACGTGGTGGCGATGGAGCCGGCAGCGTTCGACCGCTGGCTGGCGGCGGAGGCCAAGCCGGCGGCGGGCGGTAACGCGCTGTTTGCGCAATATGGCTGCGGCGGCTGTCATGCGATCCGCGGCACCGGCGAGGCGGGCGCGATCGGCCCCGACCTGACGCATTTCGGCGCGCGCCAGACGCTGGCCGCCGGCGTGCTGCCGATGACGACGGCGAACGTCGCCAGTTTCATCCGCCACCCGGAAAAGACCAAGCCGGGCGTCCGCATGCCCGCCTTCGACCACATGCCACCGGCCGACGCCGTCGCGCTCGCCCGCTATCTCCAAGGGCTGAAATGAGCGACCAGAACGACCTGACCCTGCGCGCCGAGCAGGAGGAACGGCTGCGCGCCGTATGGAAACCGCCCGAGGGGTTGTTCCTGCGCTGGACCGACGTGAACAATAACCGGGTCGGCGTGTGGTACACGCTGACCGCGTTCGGCTTCATGCTGTTCGCGGGCGTGCTGGCGCTCATCATGCGGACGCAGCTGGCGGTGCCGGAGAATGATCTGGTCTCCGCGAACACCTTCAACCAGCTGTTCACGCTGCACGGCTCGATGATGATGTTCCTGTTCGCCGTGCCGATGTTCGAGGCGGTGTCGATCATCCTGCTGCCGCAGTTGCTGGGGGCGCGCGACCTGCCGTTCCCGCGGCTGAGCGCGTTCGGGTACTGGAGCTTCCTGCTTGGTGGCGTGTTCGTCGGCGGGTCGATCTTCTTCAACGCCGCGCCCGATGGCGGCTGGTTCATGTATCCGCCGCTGACGACGCGGACCGACCTGTCGGGGCTGGGTGCCGACATTTGGATGCTGGGCCTGAGCTTCATCGAGGTGTCGTCGGTCGCCGCTGCGGTGGAACTGATCGTAGGCGTGCTGAAATGCCGCCCGCCGGGCATGCGGCTGAACCTGATGCCGCTCTACGCCTGGTACATTCTGGTCGTGGCGGTCATGATCCTGTTCGCCTTCCCGCCGCTGATCGCGGGCGACTTGCTGTTCGAAATGGAGCGCCTGCTCGGCTGGCCATTCTTTGATGCGGCGAAGGGTGGCGATCCGCTATTATGGCAGCACCTGTTCTGGATCTTCGGGCATCCCGAAGTCTACATCGTCTTCCTGCCGTCGATCGCGCTGTTCGCGATGCTGATCCCGACCTTCGCGCAGCGGCACCTGCTCGGCTATCCGTGGATCGTCCTGGCGGCGGTCGGCACCGCGTTCCTGTCGTTCGGCCTGTGGGTCCACCACATGTTCGCGACGGGGCTGCCCAAGATCAGCCTCGCCTTCTTCTCCGCCGCGTCCGAAGCGGTCGCGATCCCGACCGGTATTCAGGTGTTCGCATTCATCGCCACCCTGTGGGCGGGCCGCGTGATCTGGTCGACGCCGCTGCTGTATGCGGTGGGATCGATCGCGATCTTCACGATCGGCGGGCTGACCGGCGTAATGGTCGCGATCGCACCGTTCGACTGGCAGGCGCACGACACCTATTTCGTCGTCGCCCACCTGCATTACGTGCTGATCGGCGGGACGCTGCTGCCGCTGTTCGGCGGCCTCTATTATTATTGGCCGCTGATCACCGGCAAGAAGCTGTCCGATCGCATCGGGCGGATCGCGTTCTGGGTGATGTTCGCCGGGGCGAACCTCGCCTTCTTCCCGATGCACCTGTCGGGGCTGGAGGGGATGCCGCGGCGCGTCTTCACCTATCCGGCCGAACTGGGCATCGGCGGGCTCAACATGGCCTCGACGGTCGGCGCGTATCTCTTCGCGACCGGCGTGCTGATGGTGTGCATCGACCTCGCGCTGTCGCCCACCCGCCCGAAGGGCGTCCGCAATCCGTGGAACGCCGGCACGCTGGAATGGCTGGCCAAGCCGGAGGACGAGAACTGGGGCATCCGGTCGGTGCCCCTGATCGAGAGCCGCTACCCGATCTGGGATCAGAAGGACTTCGTGGCCAAGGTCGACGAGGGCCGCTTCTTCCTGCCCGATGCGGAGGAGATGAAGCGCGAGACGATCGTCACGACCGTGCTCGACGCCCGCCCGTTGCAGGTGGTGCGCCTCGGCACGCCCAGCTTCATCCCGATGGCGACGGCCGTTGCGCTGGGCAGCGTGTTCATCCTGACGACCTATCACCTCTATTGGTGGTCGCTGGCGGGGGCGTTCGTGACGCTCGGCTGCGTGCTGACATGGCTGTGGACGGGGACCGCGATCATCCCGGAGAAGCCCGAGAAGTCGATCGGCCACGGCATCGTCGTGCCGCTGTATATTTCGGGCCCGTCGGCCAGCGGCTGGTGGGCGATGTTCATCACCATGCTGGCGGACGCCACCGCATTCTCCGGCCTCGTCTTCGGTTATTATTTCTACTGGACCGTCCACCCCGACTTCCCGCCACCCGACGCCACCGGACCGGGCGTATTCTGGCCGATGGTCGCAATGGGGACGCAACTGGCAAGCTGGGCCGCAACGGTGGTCGCGCGCGAGGTCCATGCGCGCGGTCAGGTCCTCGCCGCCCGCAGCCTGCTGATCGTCGGGATCGTCCTGACGCTCGCCAGCCTGCTCGCCGGATTGGCCGGGCCGTGGTTCACCGGTCTGAACCCGTCCGAGCATGTCTATCCTGCAATCGTCTGGGTCCTGGCGATCTGGACGGCGGCGCATGCCGGTGTCGGCGTGATCTGTCAGGGCTATACGCTGGCCCGCAGCATCGCCGGCAGGATGACGCCGCGATACGACGCCGACCTGCGCAACATCACCGTGTTCATGCACTTCCTCGCGCTGACTGCCGTCGTCACCTACGCCACGATCGGCCTGTTTCCGGGAGCATCGTCGTGAAACGCCTGCGCGACCGGATCGCCGGACTTCGCGTCACGCTATGGACGCTGATCGTGCCACCGAGCATGTGGGCGGCACATTTCCTGTTCTCGTACCTGTGGGCGGCGCTCAACTGCGCGAAGGTCGGCGAGTTCGCGACCTTCCCAACGCTGTTCGCGATCGGCACCGCGGTGGCGCTCGTGGTGATAGTCGCCGCCGGATGGGTCGCGCACGTTCAGGCCAATCGCAAGGGCGACACGCCGCCGCATGACTCGGGAACGGAGATCGACCGGCTCCGCTTTCTCGCCACGGCGACGGTGCTGCTGGCGGCGCTGAGTTTCATCGGCGTCGTGTTCACCGCCATGCCGGTCATCTTCCTGACGGATTGCCGATGAAGCGCGCTGCGTTGATCGCCGGGCTGATCCTGCTGCCGCTCGGCTGGGCGGCGGCGATCGTCGGCGGCATGACCGGGCATATGGCCGGACACATGATCGCCGTCGCGGTCGCGGCGCCGCTGGTGGCGTGGGGGCTTCATGGCAGCCGCCTCGATCCTGCCGCGCGCTGGCCGCGCACCGTCACACCGATGGCGATGATGCTGATGGAACTGGTCGTCGTGTGGGGCTGGCATGTTCCGTCGATGCGCACGCTGGCGGATGGCAGCGGCGTGTGGCTGGCGATCGAACAGGCGAGCTTTCTCGCCGCCGGCCTGTTGCTCTGGAGCGCGGTGTTCGCCCCCGGTCACCGCGCCGGCGGGATCGGCGCGCTGCTGCTGACATCGATGCACATGACGTTGCTGGGCGCGCTGATCGGCCTCGCGCCGCGTCCCCTGTACGCGTCGATGGATCACGGGATGGAGGATCAGCAACTGGGCGGCGTGGTGATGCTGATGATCGGCTCGGCGAGCTATTTCGTCGGCGGGCTGGCGATGCTGGCCGGACTTCTGAAGATGCGGGAGGAGCCGGCATGACGCTGAGGATTACCTGGAAGCGAGTCGCCGCGACGCTGTTCACGCTCTTCGCGGCGGGCATGCTGTTCGCGTGGTCAGGGCTGTTCAACGTCGCCGCATCGAGCGGACACTGGCCCGTGACGGACTGGTTCCTGCACTGGGTCATGCGCAACTCGGTCAAGACGCACGCGGCATTTTCCGCGCCGGACGATCCGCGTGCGCAGCAGGAGCTGGTCAGCGCGGCGGGGCATTTCGCGGGCGCCTGCGCCTCGTGCCACGGTGCCCCCGGCCGCCGCCCCTCGCCGGTGATGCAGGCGGCGACGCCCCCAGCGCCCGATCTGGCGGTGAACGCAAAGGAATGGACCGACAAGCAACTGTTCTGGATCCTGCAACACGGCGTCAAATACAGTGGCATGCCGGCGTGGGGCGCACCCGAGCGGCCGGACGAAATCCGTCGCATGGTCGCCTTCGTCCGCCGCCTGCCGACGATGAGCGTCGCCGAATACCGTTCGCTGACCGAAGCCGCCGCTGGAGCAGGTGTCGCGGGCGTAAAGGACGGCGTGCTCGCCGGATGCGCCGGCTGTCACGGTGCGGACGGCCGTGGACGCGGTCAGCCGGACATTCCGGTGCTCGGAGGACAACGCCCCGAATATCTGCTCGCGGCTCTGGACGCCTATGCGCAGGGCCAGCGGCACAGCGCGGTGATGGGCAATGCCGCCGCCGCCCTGTCCGCCGACGAGATGCGGGCGCTGGCCGGGCATTTCGCGGCGATGCCGGGGATCGGCACCAACGCTCCGGCCGGTTCGGCAGCGGCGCAGCGGATCGTGGAGAAGGGCCTGCCCGAGATCCAGCTGCCGGCCTGCGCGAGCTGCCACGCCGCGGGCAAGGGATATCCGGTGCTGAACGGTCAGCGCGCCAGCTACATCGCCCAGCGCCTGCGCCAGTGGCGGGGCGAGAAGGAGGTCGTCGACGCCCGCAAGAGCCACGCGACCATGCCGGTCATCGCGCGGCGTATTCCGGCTGAGATGATCGATCCTTTGGCGACATATCTGGCCGGGGGGCAGCAATAGGCTGTTCTGCCGAGGCTGCGCCCTGTCCACCTGCTCCACCCGGGCGAACGCCGGGGAAGTGGGAGGAAAGAAAAGGCTCTGCAACTCCCGGCGCGAATAGCCGCACTTCACCGATGCCCTTCCCCGCCAAACCACGTTACGACCGCACCCAAACGAGAGAGGATTCGCCGATGACCGCAGACCTGTTCCCCGTGCCGGACGAGTGGGCGACGCAGGCCAGGATCGATGCGGCGGGGTACGACCGGCTCTACGCGGCGGCGAAGGACGGACCCGACGCGTTCTGGCTGGAGCAGGCGAAGCGGCTCGACTGGATCGAGGCACCGCAGAAGGCCGGCGATTGGTCGTTCGACGAGGCCGATTTCCACATCGAATGGTTCGCGGACGGCACACTCAACGCTGCCGCCAATTGCCTCGACCGGCATCTTATTGAGCGCGGCGATCAGGTCGCGATCATCTGGGAACCGGACGTCCCGACCGAGGAACCGCGCCGCTTCACCTACCGTGAATTGCATGCGGAGGTCTGTCGGTTCGCCAACGTGCTGAAGGCGAACGGCGCGACGAAGGGCGACCGCGTCACCATCTACATGCCGATGATCCCGGAGGCGGCGTTCGCGGTGCTCGCCTGCGCCCGCATCGGCGCGGTGCATTCGGTGGTGTTCGGCGGCTTCTCCGCCGACGCGCTCGCGGGGCGGGTACAGGATTGCGACTCGCGCATCGTCGTCACCGCCGACGAGGGTCGTCGCGGCGGCAAGCGCGTCGCGCTGAAGGCCTGCGTGGACGAAGCCGCCGCCCAAGCGCCCAGCCTGGAACGCGTCATCGTGGTCAGGGCGACCGGCGGCGACGTGGCGATGGGCGAGCGCGACGTCTGGTATCACGAGGCCGCCGCGCAGGTGTCGACCGACTGCCCGCCCGAGCCTATGAATGCGGAGGACCCGCTGTTCATCCTTTATACCAGCGGCTCGACCGGCAAGCCGAAGGGCGTGCTGCATTCGACCGGCGGCTATCTGCTCTGGGCCAGCCTGACCCACGAATGGTGCTTCGATTACCGGCCCGGCGACGTGTGGTGGTGCGCCGCGGATATCGGCTGGGTCACCGGCCACACCTACATCCTGTACGGCCCGCTCGCGAACGGCGCGACGACGCTGATGTACGAGGGGCTGCCGAACTGGCCCGACGCCAGCCGCATCTGGCAGGTGGTCGACCGGCACAGGGTCACCGGGCTGTTCACCGCCCCCACGGCGCTGCGTGCGTTGATGAAGGAGGGCGACGCGCCCGTCACGGCGACCGATCGCTCGTCCTTGCGCATCCTCGGTTCGGTCGGGGAGCCGATCAATCCGGAGGCGTGGCGCTGGTATCACGAGGTCGTCGGCGAGGGGCGCTGCCCCATCATCGACACGTGGTGGCAAACGGAGACGGGCGGCGCGCTGATCGCCCCCCTGCCCGGCGCGACCGCGCTGAAACCGGGCTCCGCGACCAGACCACTGCCCGGCATCTTTCCGCAACTGATGGACGAGAAGGGCGAGGTGCTGGAGGGCGCGACATCGGGCAATCTCTGCATCACCGGCAGTTGGCCGGGGCAGATGCGGACCGTCTGGGGCGATCACGACCGGTTCTTCCAGACCTACTTCACGACCTATCCGGGCAAATACTTCACCGGCGACGGCTGCCGCCGCGACGAGGACGATTATTACTGGATCACCGGCCGTGTCGACGACGTCATCAACGTGTCCGGGCACCGGATGGGCACCGCCGAGGTCGAGTCGGCGCTGGTGCTGCACGCCAAGGTGGCGGAGGCGGCGGTCGTCGGCATGCCGCATGAGGTGAAGGGTCAGGGCATCTACGCCTATGTCACGCTGAACGGCGGCGTCGCGGCGAGCGAAGAGCTGGCGGCCGAGCTGAAACACTGGGTCCGTCGCGAGATCGGCCCGATCGCCACGCCCGACGCGATCCAGTTCGCGCCCGCTTTGCCCAAGACGCGATCGGGCAAGATCATGCGCCGCATCCTGCGCAAGATCGCGGAGGGCGACACCGGCGCGCTCGGCGACACCTCGACTCTGGCCGATCCGGCGGTGGTGGACGATCTGGTGGCGAACCGCGTCGGTTAGACCTATCTGCACCGGATGGATCACCCGTCATGAGCGTCGCCTTCCGCAGGGAAAGCGACGAGGAACATCTGGAGCCGCGCTTCGAACTGCCGATCCCGCCGGGGCCCAACCGGGTCACGGCGGCCGGCCCCGCGCTGATCGCGGGCAAGGTCGTCGATCTGGAGGTGCGGATCGCCGCCGCCTCGACGGAGGACGCCGTGCCGCTGCTGCGCGAGCTGCGCTACTGGCGGACGCGCGCGGCGACGGTCGAGGTCATGCCGCTGCCCGAAGACGACGAGGTCGGGATCGGCAGCCGCGTGACCTTCGCGTTGAACGGCGCCGAGCGCACGCTGGCGATCGTCGGGCACGACGAAGCGAATGGCGAAACGGCGGTCGGCTTCGCCGCCCCGTTGGCGCGTGCGATGATCGGCTTGCAGGCGGGCGAGACGGCGAACTTTCAGGGTCGCACCGACGCGATCCGCATCCTGTCGGTGGAGAATTACTAATGGCCGAAAAGTTCGAACGCCACCGCCAGCCGTGGAAGACGGAGGAGGTGCAGAAGCTGCACCAGTTCGCCAAGAAGGGCATGGCGCTGAAGGCGATCGCCAAGGCGCTGACCCGCAGCGAGGAATCGGTGAAGGACCGCGCCAAGGCGGACGGGCTGTCGATCGCGAAGTTGCGGTGAGCGATGTCACTTAGTCCACCCCGGCGGAGGCCGGGGTCCAGGCTCGGCCAGCGCCGTAAATCCCACTGCCCGCGTGGCAACTGGACCCCGGCCTTCGCCGGGGTGGGGGGGGATTTTGCAGCGTACTGGCGCGACACTTCGTAAATGACTCAAAGCTACGACGCCATCATCCTCGGTGCCGGCGCGGCCGGCCTGTTCTGCGCGGCCACTGCCGGTCAGCGCGGGCGCAGGGTGCTGCTCGTCGATTACGCAGACCGGGTGGGCAACAAGATCCTGATCTCCGGCGGCGGGCGGTGCAACTTCACCAACGTCGACGCGGCGCACGACCGCTACATCTCCGCTAACCCGCATTTCGCCCGCTCCGCACTCGGCCGCTACACCGCCGCCGACTTCGTCGCGCTGGTCGACCGCTACCGGATCAAGTGGCACGAGAAGACGCTCGGCCAATTGTTCTGCGACGGCTCGGCGCGCCAGATCGTCGACATGCTGCTGGAGGAATGCGCGATCGGCGGCGTCGAGATCGCGCTCGGCCGGCCGGTGCACGAAGTGACGCATGACGGCAATTTCCGCGTGACGATCGGCGACCGCATCGTCACTGCGCCCGCGCTGGTGATCGCCACCGGCGGCCCGTCGATTCCGAAGATCGGCGCGACCGACTTCGCCTATCGCCTCGCCCGCCAATTCGGGCTGAAGCTGGTCGAGCCACGACCGGCGCTGGTGCCGCTAACGCTCGGCCCGGACGAGGCGCTGTTCCGCGACCTCGCCGGCGTCGCCGCACCGGTGATCGCGCGCGGCGACGGGCCGGGCTTCGCGGAGGCCGCGCTGTTCACCCACCGCGGCCTGTCCGGCCCGGCGATCCTGCAAGCCTCCAGCTACTGGCGGCACGGCCAACCCGTTGCGATCGACTTCACCGGCGGGCGCGGTGCGGACTGGCTGATCGAAGCCAAGCGCATTAATCCTCGCGCCTCCGCCACGAAGACGCTGGCGACCGCCCTCCCCGGCCGGCTTGCGGAGGCGCTGGCGGAGCGGCTGGCGCTGCCCGGCAATCTCGCCGATCAGTCGGACAAGGCGCTGCGCCACGCCGGGCAACGCCTGGCGGAGTGGCAGTTCCGCCCGAACGGCACCGAGGGCTATGCCAAGGCGGAGGTCGCGGTCGGTGGCATCAGCACCGCCGAACTGTCGCAAAAGACGATGGAATCGAGGAAAGTACCGGGACTTTATGCGATCGGCGAGGCGGTCGACGTGACCGGCTGGCTGGGCGGATATAATTTTCAGTGGGCTTGGGCGAGCGGTTGGGCTACAGGCCAATCCCTATGATCGGTTTGCCGATGCGGCACCGACACCCCATATCCCAGGCTCTATGATCCCCGAAAACCTGCCCCCGCTTCTGGCCGAGGCGCTTAGCGCGCGTGGCTACGAGACCCTCACCCCCGTCCAGGCTTCGGTCGTGGCCGACGATGCGAAGGGCCGCGACCTGCTCGTGTCCGCGCAGACCGGCTCCGGCAAGACGGTCGCCTTCGGCCTTGCCATGGCGGACGAGCTGATGCCCGACGGCGCGCTCGATCGCCCCGCCGCGCCGCTCGCGCTGGTCATCGCCCCGACCCGCGAATTGGCGCTTCAGGTCAGCCGCGAGCTGATGTGGCTCTACGCGTCCGCCGGTGCACGCATCGCCACCTGCGTCGGCGGCATGGACGCCAGCCGCGAGCGTCGCTCGCTCAACCAGGGCGTGCACATCGTCGTCGGCACGCCCGGCCGGTTGCGCGACCATCTGGAGCGCGGCGCCCTGAACCTCGCCGCGCTGCGCGTCGCCGTCCTCGACGAGGCGGACGAGATGCTCGACATGGGCTTCCGCGAAGACCTGGAGCAGTTGCTCGACGGCACGCCGGAAACCCGCCGGACGCTGCTGTTCTCGGCCACGCTGCCGCGCCCGATCGTGGCACTCGCCCGGACTTATCAACGCGATGCGTTGCGCATCTCGACGGTCGGTGAGGATCGCGGGCACGGCGACATCGAGTATCAGGCAATGGCCGTGCCGCCGTCCGATATCGAGAACGCAGTCGTCAACCTGCTGCGTCTGCATGAGGCGGAGACGGCGATGCTGTTCTGCGCCACGCGCGACAATGTCCGCCACCTCCACGCCAGCCTGCTGGAGCGCGGCTTCGCGGCCGTCGCGCTGTCGGGCGAGCATTCGCAGAACGAGCGCAACGCCGCGCTCCAGGCGCTGCGCGACCAGCGCGCCCGCGTCTGCGTCGCCACCGACGTCGCCGCGCGTGGCATCGATCTGCCCAGCCTGTCGCTGGTCGTGCACGTTGAGTTGCCGCGCGACGCCGAGACGCTCCAGCACCGCTCCGGCCGCACCGGTCGCGCCGGTCGCAAGGGCACTGCGGTCCTGATCGTCCCCTATCCGAAGCGTCGCCGCGTCGACATGATGCTGCGCAGCGCCCGCATCGCGGTGACGTGGACCCCGGTGCCCAGCGCCGACGACATCCGCGCCGCCGATCGCGAGCGCCTGCTGACCCAGCTCGCCGAACCGGTGGAGCTGGACGAAGAGGACAACGCGCTCGGCCTGCGTCTGCTCGAACAGCGCGAGCCGCACGAGATCGCGGCGATGCTGGTCCGGCTGATGCGCAGCCGCCTGCCCTCGCCCGAGGAGATGCTGGAATCGTCCGAGCCCGATCGCGGCCAGCGCGGTGGCGATACTCGCACCGGCGAGCATCGTCCGGGCTTCGACGATACGGTCTGGTTCAAGATGGACATCGGTCGCCGCCAGAACGCCGATCCGCGCTGGCTGCTGCCGCTGATCTGCCGCCGCGGCCATGTCACGCGGGACGAGATCGGCGCGATCCGCATCGACCAGAACGAAACCCGCGTGCAGATCCCGCGCGCCGTGGCCGCGAAGTTCGCGGCCTCGGTCGCGAAGACCGCCGGTCAGGGCAACGACGAGAGCGGCATCACGATCATCCCCGCCGACGGCCCGCCGCCGCAGGCTCCGCGTGGCGCAGGTGCCGGCGCCGGCCCACGCGGCCGCAAGCCCAACGGCCCACGTCCTGCGAGCTATTCGGCACGCCCGACCCGCCCCCGGCGCTGACAACGCTCTTTCCCTCTCCCCTTGGGAGAGGGAGGGAGGAGCGAAGCGACGGAAGGGTGAGGCCCGGCTGCAGCCCCACTACCCTCTCCCTTCCCAAGGCTTCGCCGCGAGCCTCTTCCCTCTCGCAGTGGGAAGGGGCCCGCGGGGCAAAGCCTCTAGTGATCGATGCGGCTGATCGCCGTCATGCCGGGCTCGTCCCGGCATCCACCGCTCCACATTCATAACGCTCAGTTGCCTGCCGCACGGTAGATGCCGGAACACGTCCGGCATGACGGTGGGCGCCCCCCTTTCCCTCTCCCCTTGGGAGGGGGAGGGAGGAGCGTAGCAAGGGAAGGGTGAGGAAAGGCCATAGCCGACACCGTCCTCGCCCCTCCCAAGCTCCAGACACGCGCCTGCTAGGGAGCAGAGACGCTAGACCTCAGATCCCCACGACCCCGCCGTCGTCCTTGGTGATGACGATCGTCGCCGACCGCGGCCTCGCCGAACCGGTCGCCGCACCTGTCTGCGTATAGGGCCAGCTCGACGTGTTGTTGCCCGCTCCGCCACCCTCGCCGGGGTGCTGGATGTTGACGAACAGCGACTTGCCGTCCGGCGTCGAGTGGATGCCGGTGATCTCGCACTGCTTCGGCCCGACGAGGAACCGGCGCAGCGTCGTGCCCGGCGTCTTGCCGATGCGCGTCACCGCGCTGCTGGACGCGCCGCCGAGCGAATTCACGACCGTCCGCGTGCCGCCGTCACCGACCGTGCCGGGGATCGCGGCCAACATCATGCAGTTCGTCACATCGGTGTACGAGCCGTCGTCGGTCTGCAACCACAACAGCGGCGTTGCCTGACCCGTGACGTTGCTAGGCAGGCCGAACCACATCCCGTCCGGCGACGAAAAGTCATTGGTAGCATCCAGTTGCGACAGGTTGATGTTATTGGGGTCGAGGTCAGAACCCGCACCGAAGGCATAGATGTCCCATGCGAAGGTCGTCGCTTCCGACGTGTCCGCCGTCTCGCGCAGACGAATGACGTGGCCGTTGACGTTGCCGGTGCTCGCCGCCCGCCCGTCCGTCTTGGGGTCGGTGTAGGCACGCGGGTTGGCGGCATCGACGCGGCCTGCGGATCGCGACGCATTGTTGGTCAGCGTACAATACATCTCGCCCGTCGCCGGGTTGACCGCGGTCCATTCCGGACGGTCCATCGGCGTCGCACCCAGCGCATCGGCAGCAAGCCGCGCGTTGACCAGCACATCTGCCTGATCGGCGAACGGGTAGGTCGCGTTGGCGCTGGTCAGCGGCCCCTGACCGAATACCAGCGGCAGCCACTGGCCGCTACCATCGGCATTGAACTTCGCAACGTAAAGCGTTCCGGCGTCGAGATATTTATCGCCGATCGCCAGACGGTTCGTCGCGGTCGCGTCCGCCGCCGACCAAGGCGTGGCCGACACGAACTTGTAGATATATTCGTTCTGAGCGTCGTCGCCCATGTAGAAGGCGGGCTTCACCCCGGCGATCGTGCGGCCGACCTCGCAACCCTCGTGGTTCATCCGGCCGAGTGCGGTGCGCTTGCGCGGGGCGGCGGCGGGATCGAACGGATCGATCTCGACCACCCAGCCGAAGGTGAAGGGTTCGTGGCTAAAGTCGCCGGTGCCGTCGTTCGGCATGCCGGGGACGATCGTCGCGTTCCAACGCGCGAACACGGTGCTGGTGGCGTCGGTCGGCACCGCCGTCGACCACGCATAGTTGCCGGCACGACCCTGCCCGATCCCATAGCGGGCGAGCGAGACGTTCTCCTTCGCGCGGCCGGCGGCGGTGCGGGCGGCGACGTCACCGGTGTCGCGGCGGAAATAGCCGGCCCAGTTCTCTTCGCAGGTCAGATAGGTGTGCCACGGCATCGTGCCGTTCGCGCAATTGTTGATCGTGCCGCGACCCGCGGTGCCATCCGGGGACTGGCGCGTGCGCAGCATCGCGTTGCCGCGCACAGGGCCGCTGAAGGTCATCGGCGTGTTTGGCGTGACGCGGCGGTTCAGCGTCGAGCCCTGCGTGTAGCTCCACGCGCCGGTCGCCGAAGCGCGTGCGACCTCGATCACCGACACGCCATGCGCCTCGATCTCCTTGATCGCCTCCGATGCCAGCCGCACCGCACCCGCGGTGACGCCGTTCGGGTGAAGATAGGATTCGGTGATGTTCTCGTGGTTCATCGCCAGCAGGCCGCGCAGGCTGCTGGTCGGATCGGGCGCGGTGCCGCTGGCGGACAGGCCGAAATAGCTCATGCCGTCATGATGATCGCCGGCCCGCTGCGCGAAGTTCGTGTCGGTGCCGTTGTTCGCATAGGCTGGGACGCTTCCGGAGATCGGATCGCCCAGACGGTACAGCACCGATACGCTGTAACCGGCCGGCACCGCGACCACGTCCGCCAGGCTCTTCGGTACGGCGGTGAAGCCCAGCATCGTCGGCATCAGCGTGACCGTCGTCTCCGACAGCGAACGCACCCCGTCCGGGCTGGTCGCGGTGAAGCGGAACACCAGCGGCGTCTGCGCGGTCACGGCGGGGGCGGAGAAGGTCGCCGTGTTGGTCGTCGCATCGGTCAGGTTCACCGGCGTGCCGGACACCTGCTCCCACTGCACCGAGGCTGCCGTGCCGCTGGTGACCGAGCCGGCGAGCTGCACCGTCTTCCCGCCGCTGGTCGTGATGTTCTGGCCGGCGTTGACGATCGCCGCCTCGCCGTCGCCGTCGCCATCCTCGCCGCATGCCGCCAGCAGCATGCCGCCGAACGCCGCCGCGCCCGCTGCGCGCAGGCCGCCCATCAGCGTCTGGCGACGCGAATAGCGGACCGCGATCAGGTCGCTCAGGTGCTGGTTCTGCGAGCGGTTGGTGTCGATGTCGCCATCGTCATAGGCGAGTGCGTCGGCGTTCAGAATCGTCATCTGGTATCCCCCGGTATGGCCGTAGCCGGCCGATGGGGGCGCAATGCCGGTGTCGCATAACAACACCGTGACGTGCGCGTTGCGGATCAGCGACGGGTCCGCGTCAGTTTGATGACAGGAGCTTCATCAACCCACGGATGATGCGGCAATATCTCAGATGCCGCCGTCCGTGACCTCGCGTCCGGTGGCGACCAGCGCCGCGCTCAGGTCGGCGATGCACGCATCGACATTAGCCGCATCCGGGCTGCGCACGACGAAGTTCGCACCGACGCGCCCGTCGCGGAAAAAGGGATAGCTGCCGATCGCGATCCCGCCCTCGGCCTGCGCATACGCCTTCTCCGTCGTGCGGAGCAGGTCCGCGACCTCGCTTTCGGCGACCCAGCAACCGATCGTGCGCGACACGACGGGGCGGCCGCCCTCCAGTGTTCCGGTCAGCCGGTCGAGCATCCCGGCGGTGATGTGCGGCACCCCCGCCATGATGAAGATGTTGCCCCAGCGGATGCCCGGCGCGCCCGACACGCGGTTCTCGATCAGCGTCGCGCCTTCGGGCACGCGTGCCATCCGTGCCCTCGCCTCGGTCATGCCGCCCCGCGTCTGGTAATAGGCATCCAGCGTCGCCAGCGCGTCGGGGTGGTGGACCACGCCGACGCCCAGCGCCGCCGCGATCGCATCGACGGTGATGTCGTCGTGCGTCGGGCCGATGCCGCCGGTGGTGAACAGGTAATCGTTGCGCGCACGCAGTATATTCACCGCCTCGACGATCGCCTCCTCGCGATCGGCTACGACGCGCACTTCGCGGAGGCGGATGCCCTGGACATTGAGCCACGCCGCCAGCTGGGCGACGTTCTTGTCCTGCGTCCGACCGGACAGGATCTCGTCGCCGATCACGACGAGGGCGGCGGTCCAGATGCGGCTGCTCTCCATCCCGCTCGCATAGCCTCGCAAAGCCGCGCCCGCCACGCTATATCCGCGGATATGACCGAATACGTGACCGTCACCTCCGACGCGCCCGAAGCCCGCACCGGCGCCATTAAGCTCCACGGCCCCGCCGCCTTCGTCGGCATGCACAAGGCCGGCAAGCTCGCTGCCGAAACGCTCGACATGCTGGTGCCGCACATGGTGCCCGGCGTGACGACCGCAGAACTCGACCGGCTGATCTACGACTTCGTGCTGGCCGGTGGCGGCGTGCCCGCGACGCTGGGGTATCGCGGCTATACGCATTCGACCTGTATCTCGATCAACCACGTCGTCTGCCACGGCATCCCGTCGGAGAAGACGCTGAAGTCGGGTGACATCGTCAACGTCGACGTCACCCCGATCGTCGACGGCTGGCACGGCGACTCGAGCCGCATGTATCTGATCGGCGACGTTCCGCTGAAGGCCAAGCGCCTCGTCGAAGTCACCTACGAATGCCTCATGCTCGGCATCGAGCAGGCGAAACCCGGCAACCACATGGGCGACGTTGCGCATGCGATCCAGCGCCACGCCGAAAAGCACCGCTACGGCGTCGTCCGCGATTTCTGCGGGCACGGCGTCGGCCGCCTGTTCCACGACGCGCCGGAGGTCGTCCATGTCGGCCGCCCCGGCACAGGCCCGGAACTGCGGCCCGGCATGATCTTCACGATCGAACCGATGATCAACATCGGCCGCCCCGACGTGAAGCTGCTCGACGACGGCTGGACGGCGGTGACTCGCGACCGGTCGCTGTCGGCGCAGTTCGAACATTCGATCGGCATCACCGACGACGGCTGCGAGATCTTCACGGTCTCGCCCAAGGGCTATCACCAGCCGCCGTTCGATTAACCTGGGCGGGGTGACGCGGCGAACGGTCGCCGCTAAAGCCGCCCCATGACCCAGATCACGCCCGAGATCGTTGCCGAGCACGGCCTGTCCACCGAGGAATATGACCGCGTCCTGCACGCGCTCGGACGGGAGCCCAACCTTGTCGAGCTCGGCATCTTCTCGGTGATGTGGTCGGAGCATTGCAGCTACAAATCCAGCCGCATCCACCTGAAGAAGCTGCCGACCACCGGGCCGCAGGTGATCTGCGGACCGGGCGAGAATGCCGGCGTCGTCGATATCGGCGACAATCAGGCTGCGATCTTCAAGATGGAGTCGCACAACCACCCCTCCTACATCGAACCCTATCAGGGTGCGGCGACGGGCGTTGGCGGCATCCTGCGCGACGTGTTCACGATGGGCGCACGGCCGATCGCCAACATGAACGCGCTGCGTTTCGGCCGGCCCGATCATCCGAAGATGCGCCACCTGATCGCGGGCGTCGTCCATGGCATCGGCGGCTATGGTAATTGCGTCGGCGTGCCGACGGTCGGCGGCGAAGTGAATTTCCACCCCGCCTATGACGGCAACATCCTCGTCAATGCGATGACGGTCGGGATCGCCGATCAGGACAAGATCTTTTATTCCGCGGCATCCGGCATCGGTAACCCGATCGTCTATGTCGGGTCGAAGACAGGTCGCGACGGTATTCACGGCGCGACGATGGCGTCCGCCGATTTCGGCGACGACGCAGACGCCAAGCGCCCCACGGTGCAGGTCGGTGATCCTTTCACCGAAAAGCTGCTGATCGAGGCATGCCTGGAGCTGATGGCCACCGACGTGATCGTCGCGATCCAGGACATGGGCGCGGCCGGCCTGACCTCCTCCTCGGTCGAGATGGCGTCGAAGGGCGGCGTCGGCATCGAACTGGTGATGGACGACGTACCCCAGCGCGAAACCGGCATGACGCCGTACGAGATGATGCTCTCCGAATCGCAGGAGCGCATGCTGATGGTCCTGAAGCCGGGCCGCGAGGCGGAGGCGGAGGCGATCTTCCGCAAGTGGGAACTCGACTTCGCCGTCATCGGCCGCGTCACCGATACCGGCCGCATGGTCCTCACCTTCAAGGGCGAGACGGTGTGCGACATCCCGCTCGGCCCGCTCGCCGACGAAGCACCGCTGTACGACCGCCCGCACGTTCCGACGCCGAAGCCCGCGCCGCTCGACAACGTGCCGGGGTGCAAGGACATCGCGGCCGACCTGACGACGCTGATGGGGTCGCCCGACATCGCCTCGCGCCGCTGGATCTGGGAGCAGTACGATCACATGGTCGGCGCGGACACCGTGCAGCGCCCCGGTGGCGACGCGGCCGTCGTCCGCGTCCACGGCACCGACAAGGCGCTGGCGATCACCACCGACTGCACCCCCCGTTATTGCTTCGCAGACCCCGTCGAGGGCGGCAGGCAGGCGGTGGCGGAGGCGTGGCGGAACATCACCGCGGTCGGCGGCAACCCGCTGGCCGTGACCAACTGCCTGAACTTCGCCAACCCGCAACGGCCGGAGATCATGGGCCAGATCGTCGGTTGTCTGGAGGGGATGAGCGACGCCTGCCGCGCGCTCGACTTCCCGATCGTGTCCGGCAACGTCTCGCTCTACAATGAATCGAAGGCGACCGGCGGCGGCTCGGCGATCCTGCCGACGCCCGCGATCGGCGCGATTGGCCTGCTCGCCGACTGGCAGAAGAACGTCACGATCGCCTTCAAGGGCACCGGCGACATCATCCTCGCGGTCGGTACGCGCGGCGGCCATCTCGGCCAGTCGCTGTGGCTGCGCGAGGTGCATGGCCGCGAGGAGGGCCCGCCGCCGCCCGTCGACCTCGCCGCGGAGCGTCGCACCGGCGACTTCATCCGCGCGCGAATCGAGGCGGGTCAGGTCACCGCCTGCCACGACGTGGCGGACGGCGGAGTCGCCGTGGCGGTCGCGGAAATGGCGCTGGCCAGCGGGATCGGCGCGATGATCGACCGCAAACAGCCGTTCGATTGCGCGCGCAGCTTCTTCGCCGAAGATCAGGGCGTCTACATCGTCACGGTCCACGATCCTGCCCTGCTCGACTTCCTGGCGGAGGCGCACGGTGCCGATATCGAGGTCGAGCCGCTCGGCCGCACCGGGGGCAAGCGGTTGATATTCGAGCGTCCCGACCGGGACGACGTTGTCGCGCTCGATACGCTCCGCGCCGCACACGAGGGGTTTTTCCCGAAGCTGATGGGGGCGGATGCCGCGTTGGCGTGAACGATCGGCGTCGACACGTCCCCGGATGATCCAAAAAGAGACGACATCCGAATTTCATCGTTGGAAATGGTAAATCCCCTGTTAAGCGACCTCGGACGCCAAGCGAAACTCGCTTTCGTCGGGGGAATAGGGGAATAATCTTGAAGAACGTCATTCTGGGCGCGCTCGGCGCGACTGTGGCGCTGAGCGCTGCTGCACCGGCATCGGCCGTGTCGCTGACCGCCATTTCGGCTCCGACCATCGTCGGCCAGACGTCGACGGCGACGCTCGCGGGCGGCGGTAACCCGCTCTATGCCGCGACCGCCGCACGCTACAGCGGCGTCGTGTCACTGATCATGGAAACGGCCGCCGGCAACTTCATCTGCTCGGGCTCGCTGTTGGGCGATCGTCAGTCGATCGTGACCGCCGCACACTGCGTCAGCGGTGGGGCCGGCACGGCAACCCCGATCAAGACCACGGCTTATTTCTACGGTGGTTCCGATCAGGACGTGGTCCCCAGCAACAGCCCGCTGGCGACCGCCGTCGACGTTTCGGCCTATTTCGTCAACGCCGGCTACACCGGCCAGGTCGTCGACGAGAACGACATCGCCGTTCTCCGCCTCGCGGATCTGGCCCCGGCGTTCGCCACCAGCTACGGCCTGTTCACCGATGACCTGACCGGCACCGACTTCAATGTCTCCGGGTTCGGTCGTCGTTCGGATACCGGCGGCTCGGTCGGCGCCAACCTCGGCACGGGTCGCCGTCGCCAGGGCGACAACACGTTCGATTATGCGATCGGCGATGCCGCCTTCAACGGCCAGTTCCTGTCGGCGTTCGGCGGCAACGCGGCCAAGAGCCGCATCATGCTCGCGGATTTCGACAACGGCTCCGCCGCACAGGACAGCGGCTGCCGGATCGCCGTCGCGCTGGGAGCCGGTAACGGCTTCTGCGATCTCGGCCGCGGTGCAACCGAGGTCATGATCGCTGGCGGCGACTCGGGCGGTCCCAGCTTCGTGAACGGACGCATTGCGACAGTCACGTCGTTCATCTCGTCGTTCGGCATGAATTTCGGCGACGTCGACAACGTGCTCAACAACAGCTTCGGCGAGCTTGGCGGCTTCGTACCGGTCAGCATCCACCAGGCGTTCATCCGCCGCTCGATGGTCGGCGGCGCAGTGCCGGAGCCGGCGACGTGGGCGATGATGATGCTGGGCGTCGGCGCGGTCGGCGGCTCGCTCCGCCGCCGCCGCACGTCGGTCAGCTTCGCCTGAACAGGGCTATCCCGGGTCGGCATGCGCCGGCCCGGGATCGTCTCACATACCCGCGGGAACGCTGCGACGACCGAAGCCACCGCCGGTCGGGCGGCGGACCGCAACGACGGGGCTGGCTTCCCGCTCCAGCAGCGTCAGCGTCTCTTCAAACAGCGGGCGCAAGCGAGCGACTGGCGACAGCGCCTCTTCCGGCGTGTCCTGCGCCTCGACGCAGTCGCGGCCGATGTTCTCGATCTTCTCCGCCAGCATGCCCAGCGGTTCCGCGCCGAACTGCCGCGCCTCCCCCTTCAGCGTATGCGCCGGAATGACCAATGCGGCGGCGTTGTTCGCGCGCATCGCCGATTCGATCGCGATCACGGACTTGACCCCGTCCTCGCGAAAATAGCCCAGGATGCGGACAAAGCCCGCGCCCAGTTCCGACCGCGCCTGGTTGTAGGCGGTCCAGTCGACCAAACTGCTGCCTTCGAACGACACGTTTCGCACTTCCTGCTGCTGATCCCGAACCGACCTATAGCCGGAACGGGTAAAGCAATGGTTGCGAACAGGCCGGTAACTTTTATGGATCGAACGGATTTTTGGGTGCGCGAAGCGTCAGTCGCACGGGAACTGCGCCGAACCCGAGTTCCTTGCGCATCGAATTGACCAGATACCGTTCGTAACTGGCCGGAAGCTGGTCGACGCGGGTGCCGAAGATCACGAAGCTGGGCGGTCGGGTCTTCACCTGCGTGACGTAGCGCATCTTGATCCGCTTGCCCCCGGCGGCCGGCGGCGGATTGGCGTCGATCGCGCGCTCGAACCAGCGGTTGAGTTCGCCCGTGCCGACGCGCTTCGACCACGCGTCGCGCGCCTCGAACGCCGCACCGATCATCTGGTCGATGCCGCGCCCGGTCGCGCCGGACACGGTGACGACGGTGACGCCCTTCACCTGGCTCAGCCCGTCCTCCAGCGCGCGCTTGACGCCGTTGAACAGCGACGATGCGTTCTCCGCCACGTCCCATTTGTTCAGCGCGATGATCAGCGCACGGCCTTCCTCCAGCACGCGGTCGGCGATGCGCAGATCCTGCGCCTCCAGCCCCAGCGTCGCATCGAGCAGCAGCACGACGACCTCCGCGAAATCGACGGCGTGCAGCGCATCGGCGACGGACAGTTTCTCCAGCTTGTCCTGCACCTTGGCACGCTTGCGCATGCCCGCGGTGTCGATCAGCCGCACCGGATGCTCGCCGCCGCCCGGCGGATGCCAGACCCAGTCGATCGCGATCGAATCCCGCGTGATCCCCGCCTCCGGGCCGGTAATCAGCCGGTCCTGCCCCAGGATGCGGTTGATCAGCGTCGACTTGCCCGCGTTCGGTCGCCCGACGATCGCCAGCTTCAGCGGGGCATCGGGTCGGTCGTCATCCTCTTCCTCGACCTCCGTCTCGGCACCCTCGATCAGCGGTAACAAGGCTTCGAACAGGTCGCCCAGCCCTTCGCCATGCTCGGCCGACACCTGGACGGGATCGCCGAAACCCAGTGACAGCGACTCGAGGATGCCCTGCTCGCCGCTCCGCCCCTCGGCCTTGTTCGCGACCAGGATCACCGGCGTGCTCGACTGGCGCAGCCACCGCGCGATCTCCTCGTCGAGGGGAACGATGCCCGCGCGCGAGTCGAACAGGAACAGCGCCACGTCCGCCTGCGCCACCGCCGCCTCGGTCTGCAACCGCATCCGGCCGGGCAGCGTCTCCGCATCGTGATCCTCGTACCCGGCGGTATCGATGATGCGGAAGTCCATGCCCAGCAAATGGGCGTCCCCCTCGCGGCGGTCGCGAGTCACCCCCGGGCGGTCGTCGACCAGCGCGAGTTTCTTACCGACGAGGCGATTGAACAAAGTCGACTTGCCGACATTGGGCCGGCCGACGATCGCGACCACGGGGAGTTTTGGCATGATGCCTGCCGTAGCGGAGGTGGCGGTCCGCTAAAACCCCTGTTGCGAGTCGGGAGGCGTAGCGGCCACCCGCTACCGAATTCTAGCCGTCGCCCCAGCAAACGCTGGGATCTTCCTGAGGAGAGGGCCTCTTGGACCACCACAAGGCCCCAGCTTTCGCCGCGGTGACGCCGTGTCGGGAGGGACGCGTGAACCCAGCGACCGCGTAGCGACGGCAACCGCACTACCCCGCAACGGCCAAAAAATGGCGGCGGCCCGGCGCACCCGCCAGACCGACCGCCCCTTCACCGATACGCCGAAACCCGCCCGCGCTGGTCCACCGTGTACACCGTCGAGTTCGCCACGATCGGCGGCAGGGCGAACGGCGTGCCCGTCTCCACCGTCTGCCCCACCGCGCCGTCCGTCGGCGAGACGAACACCAACTGCCCGCGCGAGTTGGTCAGCACCAGCCGGTCGCCCGCCAGTACCGGCCCGAACCACGTGATCGGCCCCGACCGCTTCTTGATGTTGCGGAACCGCGGCAGTTGCGCCAGCCAGCGTGCCTTGCCGCTGGCCCGCGACAGGCACGCGAGCCGCGCGTCGTCGGTCACCACGAACAGCCATTCGCCCGCGATCCACGGCGTGGAGATGCCGGCGAGGTTCTGCTCCCAAAGGCGCTGGCCCGTCGCCAGTTCCAGCGCGACCATGCGCCCGCCCTGCCCGACCGCATAGACGCGGCCGCCCTCGATCACCGGCTCCGCATCGATGTCCGCGAGGCTCGACACCGAGGTGGTAATCGACGTGCGCGACAGCGCGTCCTGCCACAGCACGCGGCCATTCTCGTACCGGTAAGCGCTCAGCTCGCCCGACGAGAAGCCGGCGACGACCGATCCCTGGCTGGCGGACGGCGCGGCGACGCCGAACACGCCCTGCGTCTCCAGCGTCCCCGCCTGCACCCACTGCACCTTGCCGTCGGTCTGGCCGAGCGAGAAGATCTGGTTGTCCTGCGAGATCACGTACACGTTGCCATTGGCGACCGTCGGACTGCCACGCAGCGGTCCGCCCGGCTTCGAGCGCCACAGTTCCTTGCCGTCCGCGGCGTTCAGCGCGACGACGTCACCCAGCCCGTCGGTGGCGTAGAGCTTCGCCTCCTCGTAACTGACGCCACCACCGAAGCGCGCGCTGCGGTTCTCGTCGTTGGAGGTGATCTTCTGCGACCACAGCACCGCGCCGGTCTGTGCATCGAAGGCGTGCACGACCGCGTCGACGTCGATGATGAACAGCTTGCCGTCCGCGACCACCGGCGTCGCCGCCAGCCGTTCGCGGTTGGAGCCGCCGTTGATCGTCGCCTGCCAAACCCGCCCCGGGTTTGCCGCCAGCGCCAGATGCCCCATCGACTTGGCCGCATTGCCGCCCGGCTGCGTCCATGCGTCGTTCGCCGCCGCCGCCGGCAGCGCGACCGCGATGTCCACCATCGTCGGATCGGCCTTGACGTCGTTCTCCGATGTCAGGATCGGCACGCGCTCACCCAGCGTCGGCGTCTTCTTGGCGCCACCGCCGGAAAAGATGCCGCAAGCGCTCAATGCGGTCAGCGCCAGCAACAGGGCCGGCGCGCGAAAGGACTTCATCATCGGGCTTCCTGATTTGCGGCCGCGCCTGCGGGAACGGGTACGGCGTCAACGCCCATCGCGCCGGCCATCTGAACGGCGCGTTGACGCAGCGATTCGGGCACGCCCTCGTCGCGCGCGATCTGCGCGAACAGCTGCCCCGCGAGGTCGCGACGGCCGGCGTTCAGGTGGCTGATCGCGACCATCTCGCCCGCGCTGCCGAGGAAGGCGCTGCCCGGCACCGCCAACGGTCGCAGCCGCTCGATCACGACCTGCGGCTTCAGCGTGTCGAACTCGGCACTGGTCTGCCGGACGAGCGCGAGATCGCGAAACGGCTTGCCCAGCGAAGTGTCGCTCGCGACCTCCGCGAACTTGGCCGCTGCGCCCTTCAGGTCGTTCTTCTGCAACAGGATATCGGCCTGCGTGAACTTCGCCAGCGCGCGGTATCCGTCACGCCCGTCGGTCGCCAGCGTCGCCAGCGTCGGCTGCGCGCCGGTGACGTTGCCCGATCCCAGCGCCTCGAACGCTTGCGACAATTGCACGCCCTGCTCGCCCGCGGCCTCGGTCTGGCGGTGCTGCCAGTACAGGAACCCGCCGAACGCCGCGAGCGCCAGCACCAGCACGGCGGCGGCCAGCTTGCCCCAGCGGGTCCAGAAATCGGTCATCCGGTCGCGCCGGACGCCTTCGTCGACTTCGCGGAGAAAGGCTTCGTTATCGTGCGGCGAGAGGGCCAAGCAGCGGCTCCAAAAGACAGGAAAGGTTAATCGCGCGCCATAGCCGGGGACGCGCGCAAGGGGAAGCGGGGGTTGAACCTCGATCAGGGACGGCGGTCAGTCTTTCGGCGCATACACCTGATCCGGTCCCGGAAACGCGCGCGACCGCACCTCAGCGGCAAAGGTCGCCGCCGCCGCGTCGATCCGCGTCGCGAGGTCGTCGTACCGCTTCACGAAGCGCGGCACCCGGTCGAACAGGCCCAGCATGTCCTCGCCCACCAGCACCTGACCGTCGCACTGCGCCGACGCACCGATGCCGATCGTCGGACAGGCAACCGCCTGCGTGATCGCCACCGCAATCGGCTCCACAACGCCCTCGATCACGATCGCGAACGCACCCGCCTCCGCGACCGCCTTGGCATCGGCGACGATCTTCGCCGCCTCTGCCTCGGTCCGGCCGCGCGCGCCGTAACCGCCCAGCACGTTCACCGCCTGCGGCGTCAGCCCGACATGTCCCATAACGGGAATTCCGCGCTCCGTCAGGAAGCGCACGGTCGGTGCCATCGCCTCCCCGCCCTCCAGCTTCACCGCGGCCGCGTTCGTCTCTTTCAGCAACCGCGCCGCGCTCGCAAAGGCCTGTTCGGGGGACGCCTCGTAGCTGCCGAACGGCATGTCGATCACGACCACCGCATGATAGCTGCCCCGGACCACCGCCGCGCCGTGCGCCGCCATCATCTCCAGCGTCACCGGCACCGTCGACGGCAATCCGTAGACAACCTGCCCCAGACTGTCGCCAACCAGCAGCATGTCGCAATGCGGATCGAGCAACTGCGCCGTCCGCACCGTATAGGCGGTCAGCATCACGAGCGGCTCCGTACCTTTCCGCCGCCGGATCGCCGGGACGGTCAGGCGCTTGATCGGCGCGGGCGTGGGGTTGGCGCGGCTGGTCGCCGTGTCGAGCGTGTAGGTCGTGGACATGGCCCGCGGTGTAGCGCCGCCGCCTCAGCCGATCCAGCCACGCCGCACGGCCATGCCGGCCAGCCATAGCTGCAGAACGGCGATCGCGAAGATCACGACCGGAAATCCCGTCGCGAGCGGGACGCCCTTCACCGCGATGATGTCGGTCGCCAGGAACATCCAGCCGAACATCACCACGACCCCGATCAGCGACGCTGCGAACATCGGCCGTGCCAGCGCCGACCCCAGCAACAGCATCGCCGCACCGACCAGCCCTGCACCCACCGCAATCAGGTACACCCAGTCATACCAGCCCGGCAGGCTCGCGTAGAGTCCGCGATCATACACCGTCGCCGGCCCCATCGCCTCCGCCCCCAGCCGCATATGCTGCACCCACGCGAACACGCCCATCGCGCCCCACAGGATCAGCAGCACGGCCAAGGTGCGAAACCACAAGGGTGTTTTCGTCCAACCCGCCATCACATCCTCTTCTATTATCGAGAAGCGATGCTGCGCCCGCAACGATCGTTACGCAAGCGGCTCAACCGAATTGCGCTGCGTAAACTTCCGCATCGAACCCGACGAGCAGCGCGTCGCCCGCCTCCACCACCGGCCGCCGGATCGCCGAGGGATGCGCGATCATCAACGCGGTAACCTTGTCCGCATCCAGATCCCCCTGCTCTTCTTCCGGCAATTTGCGGAACGTCGTCCCGCGGCGGTTGAGCAGCGTCTCCCACCCCAGCCGAGCGACCCACCCCGCCAGCCGCTCCGCATCGACGCCCACCGTCTTGTAGTCGTGGAACGCATACGCCGTGCCGTTCGCATCGAGCCACGCCCGCGCCTTCTTCACCGTGTCGCAGTTGCGGATGCCGTACATCGTGATCGTCATCGCGGTTCCTGTTGCACCGGCTCCTTGCCGACGCAACGTCTGTCTAGGACCGGCTGCGCGTGGAGGAACGAGTTGATCTCATCGCGGCTGGCGTGGTTTCAGAGGTAATCAACTGAACTACCACTCAGCCGCGACCGCGGCCTGCAACGATTTGCACTGGTGAGTTTTCGCATCTACAGAAATGATGTGGATATCACGTTCGATCCAGCGAAGGACGTCGCAAACCGTGCCAAGCACGGGGTAGCGCTGGGCTTCGGAGCGGCGATCTTTGACGATCTGGATCACATTGTACTGCCTTCCATGCGCCCGGTGGACGGCGAAGAACGCTTCAAGGTCGTGGGCCTTGTAGATGGCAGGATGTGGACGGCGTTTAAGTCGTACGGAACACGGTTACGCGGTTCATCTCGGTAAGGAGAAGCAATGATGGCGAAGAGCGATACTATCGCGCTTAGCGCCGACCCCGGCGATCCGGAGGACTTCGACGTGTCGGAGGCGGGCGTGACAGAGGCATTAGCGGCGCGCGCTGCGCGACGCGGAAAGCCTGGTCGGCCGATCGGCTCGAACCGACAGCAGGTCGCCCTTCGTATCGAAAAGGATGTGCTGGCCAGGTGGCGGGCCAGCGGACCAGGTTGGCAGTCGCGGATGACCAGCACATTGCGGCAAGTCAGCGGTACTGGCTGCATCGTAGCAGATGCCGCTCGCGGGCAAGGAGCCGGCGCTCGACTGGATCAAATTACGAGCTAGGAATCGTGTATGTCACTCGCAAAAGACGAGCAGGCGCTGCTCCTTTTCACCAACCGCCTGCTGCTGGATTGGATCAGCATATCGATCGATTCCGGTAGCATCGCGAAATCGACGGTCGAACGCCTGATCGATTTTTCGACCCAACAGGTCGTTCAGGGGGCGCCGTGGTTGCAACCAGAGCTGGAAAACTTTGCAACATTGACGAAGGAGCGGCTCCCGCCGAATGGCTCTGCTAATCCAGACTGACCGACAGGCGGGGTGGGCAATCTTCCGCTCGGTAACTTCCACCCGCCTAACCCGACCATCCTGAATCATAGCGCCCCGCTCTCACCCGCGCTATTCCGCCGGCCATGACCACGCACCCGTTCTACGCTCTTCACCGCCAGCGCATGGTCCGTGTCGCCGCGGCGACGCCGCCGGCCAGTGTCGGCGACGCGCCCGCCAATGCGGCGGCGGCGATCGCGCTCGCCCGGGCCGCGCATGATCGCGGCGTCGACCTCGTCGTGTTCCCGGAACTAAACCTGACCAGCTACGCGATCGACGATCTGCATCTGCAATCGGCGCAACAGAGCGCGTCGCTGGCGGCGATCGTCGCGGTACGCGATGCCAGCCGCGACCTGAAGCCCGTGCTGATCGTCGGCGCGGCGATCGAGCGGGCGGGTCGCCTGTACAATTGCGCGGTTGTCATCGCGCGTGGCCGTATCCTCGGCGTGGTGCCCAAGACGTTCCTGCCCAACTACCGCGAATATTACGAGAAGCGCTGGTTCGTCAGCGGTGCGGGGCTCCACGGGCTGACGATAGCGATCGACGGGGAGGACGTGCCGTTCGGCGTCGACCTGTTCTTCGCCGCCAGCGACCTGCCCTTCTTCACCTTTCACGCGGAGATCTGCGAGGATTACTGGGCACCCACCCCGCCCTCCACCGCCGGTGCGCTGGCGGGGGCGCTGATCTGCTGCAACCTGTCCGCCAGCAACATCGTCATCGGCAAGGCGCGCGAGCGGCAGTTGCTCGCCGCCGCGCAATCGGCGCGTGCCATCTGCGCCTATGTCTATTCCGCCGCCGGACCGGGCGAGAGCACCACCGACCTGTCATGGGACGGTCAGGGGCTGATCTACGAACTCGGCGAGTTGCTCGCCGGATCGAGCCGTTTCGGCTACGCGCCCGAACTCGCCGTCGCCGACATCGATGCCGAGCGGCTGTTGCAGGAGCGGACCCGCTTCGGCACCTTCAACGATGCGGCGATGTTCGCCGGCCATCCCGAAACCCGCTTCCGCCGCATCGGCTTCCAACATGGTGAAGATGCTGGCGACACCGGACTGGAACGCGATGTCCGCCGCTTTCCGTTCGTTCCCAACGACCCGGACAAGCGCGACGCCGACTGTTACGAGGCCTTCAACATCCAGGTCGAGGGATTGGCGAAGCGCCTGTCCGCGACCGGATCGAAGACGCTGGTGATCGGCGTGTCGGGTGGGCTCGATTCGACGCACGCGCTGATCGTCGCGGCGAAGGCGATGGACCGGCTCGACCGGCCGCGCTCCGATATCCTCGGCTTCACCATGCCCGGTTTCGCCACCGGCGAGGGCACCAAGGCCTATGCCTGGGCGCTGATGCGCGCGCTCGGCATCGTCGCGGACGAGATCGACATCCGCCCCGCCGCGACCCAGATGCTCAAGGACATGGATCACCCGTTCGGACGCGGCGAGCCGGTCTACGACGTGACCTTCGAGAATGTTCAGGCGGGCCTGCGCACGGATTATCTGTTCCGTCTCGCCAATCAGCGTGGCGGGTTGGTGCTCGGCACCGGCGATCTCAGCGAACTGGCGCTCGGCTGGTGTACCTATGGCGTCGGCGACCACATGAGCCATTATGCGGTCAACGCCGGCGTGCCGAAGACGCTGATCCAGTTCCTGATCCGCTGGTGCATCCGCACCAGCCAGTATGACGAGGCCACCAATCAGGTGCTCGCCGGCATTCTGGCGCAGGAGATCAGCCCCGAACTGGTACCCGCCGGGGCGGACGGCGCGCTGCAATCGACCGAGTCGAAGATCGGACCCTATGCACTCAACGACTTCTTCGCGCATTACGTGCTGCGCCACGGCCTCGCCCCGTCGAAGATCGCCTTCCTGGCGTGGCATGCGTGGCGCGACGCGGACGCGGGGCGCTGGCCCGCGGACTTCCCGGAGGATGCGCGCGTCGCCTACGACCTGCCCACGATCCGGTTCTGGCTGGAAAAATTCCTCGATCGCTTCTTCCGCACCAGCCAGTTCAAGCGCTCGGCACTTCCCAACGGGCCGAAGGTGTCGTCGGGCGGCGCGGTCAGCCCACGCGGCGATTGGCGAGCGCCGTCGGACGGCACCGCGCGCGTCTGGCTCGACGAACTCGCGGCCAACTGCCCGTAAATTCGGGATTTTGGGAAGCGACGAACCGTTAACGATTAGCCGATTGTTACCAATTCGCCACGTTGCCAAATGTTCCTGGCTGGAGCATGTGAAAATCCCATGACAGTGCCTCCACCGGACGGGTCGCGCGATCGCCGGATCGAGGACCCATCCAATCTCTGGCTGATCCATCCCACCGGGCGCCTCTTGCTGCCCTGGGCGATTCGGCGCGGCGTGTCCGCCAATGCGGTCTCGGTGGCCGGCCTCGCGCTCGGGGCCGCGGCGGCGCTCAGCTATGCGCAGTTCGACCGGCCGTTCTTCGAACTGCTGGGGCTGGTGCTGTCGATCGGCTGGCTGATCGCGGACGGCCTCGACGGGATGGTCGCGCGGGCGACCGGCACGTCGAGCGCTCTGGGCCGCATGCTCGACGGGCTGTGCGACCACGGCGTCTTCGCGCTGATCTACGTCTCGCTCGCCTTCACGGTCGGCACGGTCGAGGGCTGGGTTCTCGCCACCGCCGCCGGTATCGCCCACGCGGTGCAATCCAGCCTGTACGAGGGGGAGCGCACCCGTTTCCATCGCCGCATCAAGGGCGTGGCGCGCATGGCGGTGCCGACCGCGGCCGGCAACGCACTCGTCCGCTTCTACGACTGGTTCGCCGGCGTGCCCGACCGCATGGCCGGCGCGTTCGAGCGCGACTTGGCGGGCAGCGCGGATCCCGTCGCGCTCGGCCGCCGCTACGGCGACGCCGCCGTACCGCCGATGCGGCTCCTGTCGCTCGAAACCGCGAACATGCGGGTGCTGGCGATTTTCGTGGCATGCCTTATGGGCGACCCGCGTCTTTTCTGGTGGTTCGAGATCGTGCCGCTCACATTCGTCGCGATCGCCGGCCTCGCCTGGCATCGCCGGGTGGAGCGGACGTTCCGGAACCACATCTCTCCAGCCGCGACCGAGGCGTCGGCGGCACAGTATCTTGTCAAGGAACAGGGACAATAATGGGCACTATCCGTATCGCGATCGTCGGGATCGGCAACTGCGCCAGCTCGCTCGTGCAGGGCCTGGAATATTACCGCGAAGGCACCAACGACGCCGTGGGGCTGATGCACTGGGAAGTCGGCGGCTATAAGCCGAGCGACATCAAGGTCGTCGCTGCGTGGGACGTCGACCAGCGCAAGGTCGGCAAGGACGTGGCCGAAGCGGTCTTCGCCAAGCCCAACTGCACCGCCGTGTTCGCCGCGAACCTGCCCGCCACCGGCACCATCGTGAAGATGGGGGCGGTGCTGGACGGCGTCGCCGAGCACATGGCCGACTTCAAGGAGGATCGCACCTTCATCGTCGCCAACGACACGCAGCCGACCAAGGAACAGGTCGTGGCCGAGCTGAAGGCGTCGGGCGCGGACGTGCTGATGAACTATCTGCCCGTCGGCAGCCAGGAGGCGACGGAGTTCTACGCCGAATGCGCGATCGAGGCGGGCGTCGCCTTCGTCAACAACATCCCCGTCTTCATCGCGTCGAACCCGGTCTGGGCGAAGCGGTTCGAGGATGCCGGCGTGCCGATCGTCGGTGACGACATCAAGGCCCAGCTGGGCGCGACGATCGTCCACCGCGTGCTGACCGATTTGTTCGCCAAGCGCGGCGTGAAGCTGGACCGCACCTACCAGCTCAACACCGGCGGCAACACCGACTTTCTGAACATGTCGAACCATCGCCGTCTGGCGTCGAAGAAGATCAGCAAGACGGAGGCGGTGCAGTCCGTCGCCGCCGAGCGTCTGGACGACGACAACGTGCACATCGGCCCCAGCGATTACGTGCCTTGGCAGAACGACAACAAGGTCTGCTTCCTGCGCATGGAAGGCCAGCTGTTCGGTGGCGTGCCGATGAACCTGGAGCTGCGCCTGTCGGTCGAGGATTCGCCGAACTCCGCGGGCGTCGCGATCGACATGATCCGTTGCGCCAAGATCGCGGTCGACCGCGGCATCGGCGGCGTCATCGACCCCGCCTCGGCCTATTTCTGCAAGCATCCGCGCACGCAGATGACCGACGACATCGCCCAGATCGAGGTCGAGAAGTTCATCGCGGCTGCGTGAGATGAACGACACGGGGGCGATCCGGACGGGCGTCCTGCTCGCCGCCGGCCACGGCAGCCGCTTGCGGGGCAGCGCGCCCTACAAGCCGCTATGCCCGGTCGGCGGTCGCCCCCTGATCGACCACGCGCTGTGCGGCATGGCGGAGGCCGGGCTGACTCGCGCGGTCGTCGTGCTCGGCTACGGCGCGGAGGCGATCGCCGATCACCTCGCTTCGCGCGACTGGCCGCTGACGGTCGACACCGTCATGACCCGCGACCACCGCGAGCCCAACGGTGTCTCCGTCCTCGCGGCAGCCCCGGCCTTGCGCGGCGAGGAAGCGGTACTGGCGATGTGCGACCATCTGGTCTCGCCCAGCCTCTATGCCCGCCTCGCCGCGACCGGCGCGCGCGGTGGCACGACGCTGGGCATCGACCGCCGCCTCGGCCATCCCTGGGTCGATCCCGACGACGTCACCTGGGTCCGCACCCAGGGCGATGCGATCGTCGAGATCGGCAAACTCGCGGCGGGCGGCATGGCCGATGCTGACGCGTACGACACCGGCGTCTTCGCGATCGGCCCGGCGCTGTTCGACGCGCTCGCCAGCCTCCCCGCACCGTCGCTGACCGACGGCATGCGCCTGCTCGCTGCCGACGCCCGCGCCTTCACCGTGGATTGCAGCGATCTCGACTGGATCGACGTCGACGACGCGGCGGCGCTCGCGAAAGCCGAAGACTGGATGCTCGCGCGGGCGGCTTAATCTCTCCCTTCCGGAGAGGGAGGGAGGAGCAAAGCAAGGGAGGGGTGAGGTCCACTGGCGATCGGCAGCGCCTCCGTCTCAAGGCGGAGAGCGCCCCCCGACATACGATTGTCATCCCAGCGAAAGCTGGGATCTCCTCGTGGAATGGACCAGTGCCATCGACGGATATCCCAGCGTTCGCTGGGATGACGAATCGGGCCACGTGAACAATGCCCGCCGTCAATTCAGCCTGCCAAATCGGCGAACCGGCCGATCGGCGCAGTCGATCCATCGAGACACCCGCTCTCCTCAGGGGGATGGGGAAAGCCTCGCCACACAGCGACACGCCCCACCGCAACCCGCTACCCTTCCAACCGAACCCACACCGACCGCCCCACCGCCCAGTCCTCCGCAACCCGCACCAGCCCCGGCGCGACCACCTCCCCCACCACATCGTCCACCGGCAACATCACCCCCGGCGCACCCTCACCGACGACCCGCCCCGCCTCGATCCGCACGAGGTGATCGCCCACCGTCCGCGCCTCGTCGGCGCTGTGCGTCACGTACAGCATCGGCATCGCAAACCGCCGCTTCAGTTCCGCAACGAAGCCCAGCACCTCGCCGCGCCGCGCCGCGTCCAGCGCGGACACCGGCTCGTCCAGCAACAACAGCGTCGGCTGGCTCAGCATCGCGCGGCCCAGCGCCACCCGCTGACGCTCGCCGCCCGACAGATCGCGCGGCGACCGCCCCAGCAGCGGCCGGATCGCCAGCACGTCGACCACCGCATCCCACCCGATCCGCCGCTCGCCTTTGGCCCGGCTCCACCCATAGGCCAGGTTCCGCTCGACCGAGAGATGCGGGAACAGCCGCGCATCCTGATGCACCACGCCGATCCGCCGTCGCTCCGCCGGCACGAACACGCCCGCCGCGGTATCGGTCAGCATCCGCTCGCCCACCGCGACGACGCCCTCGTCCGGCCGCGTCAGCCCCGCCACCACCGCCAGCGTCGCCGACTTGCCGGCGCCGGACGGGCCGAACAGCACCGTCACCCCATCCTCCGGCCCCTCGAACGCCACGTCGAGCCGGAACGCGCCCAGCCGCTGCCGCACGGCGACCCTCATGCGCCCGCCCCCCGACGCCCGAACCGCAACAACGCCTCCGACGCGACCAGCCCGGCGATCGCCAGCGCGAAGGCAATCGCCGACAGCCGCGCCGCCGTCGCCTCGCCGCCGGGCACCTGCAACGCCGCATAGATCGCCAGCGGCAGCGTCTGCGTCTCTCCCGGAATACTCGCGGCGAAGGTGATGACCGCGCCGAACTCGCCCAACGCCGCCGCAAATCCGACCACCGCGCCCGCGACCAGCCCCGGCCACGCCAGCGGCAGCACGATCGTGACCGCCCGGTCCCATGCCCCCGCGCCCAGGCTCTGCGCCGCCTCCTCCAGCTTCGGATCGACCCCCTCGATGGCGAGCCGCACGCTGCGCAACATCAGCGGAAACGCACAGACTCCCGCCGCCAGTGCCGCACCCGCGCTGGTGAACGCCAGCCGCACTCCGAACCACGCGTCCAGCCACCGCCCGACCGGCCCCTGCACCCCGAAGATCGCCAGCAGCACGAAACCGACGACGACCGGCGGCAGGATCAACGGTGCATGCAGCCCCGCATCCAGCAGCACCCGCCCGGGGAACCGGTACCGCGCCAGCACCCACGCAAACCCCACCGCCGCGATCATCCCGAACACGGTCGCCTCACCGGCCACGAGCAGCGTCAGGCGCAACGCCTCCCATTCCGCCGCCGTCAACAAGGCGCGCGCTCGCTCCGGTGCTTCTGCCTAGGCTCATCGGCCCCGCGCCCGTGCTCCCAAGGCGAGAGTTCATCGGCTCCCCTCCCGTGCTCCCGCGAAAGCGGGAGTCCAGTGGACAAACAGGATGTCGCTACCGAGGAAAGCACTAGGCTCCCGCCTGCGCGGGAGCACAGGTCGAGGCGCAAAGACAAACTCGCTCTCCCCTCCCCTTCAGGGGAGGAGCCGGGGGTGGGGCGCTTCCGCAAGCCCGCCGCATGTTGAGAACCCTCATCCAGCGATCCCCTGAAGAGGATCGTTGCAAAACCCTCTTCTGCCACCCCGGCGAAGGCCGGGGTCCAGTCGCCTCGTCGGCCATAATCGACCGAGAACGTGGCCCAACTGGACCCCGGCCTCTGCCGGGGTGGTGCCTCGGGGACAGGCATCAGACCTGCTGCGCAACGAACCTCTGAAAGGAACGCAGAACAATCCAATCGATCGCCGACGATCACCCTCACCGCCCCACCCTGCCGCATCACGCCTCCAACGCCCTGCCGGGCTCGCCCCGGCATCCACGGCACAGCAAGCCTGCCGGCAGATGATCGCGCCGAACGGTGGATGCCGTAACAGGCCCGGCATAACGAACGCCTGAGTGCCGCAGGGCCAAGCATCGCCCCAAACTCTCAAACCGCCCGAAACCGGAACCGGCGAAAAATGGCCTGCGCCTCGCCCCCACCCAGATACCGGTAGAAGCGAGCGGCCCCCGGCCCCGCCCCTTTCACCACCGCCGCCGGATACACGATTGCCGGATGGCTCGCCGCCGGAAACAGCCCGACCACCCGCACGCCCGGCTCCGCTGCCGCATCGCTTTCATACACCACGCCCAGCGGCGCCTCTTCGCGCGCGACATAGGACAGCGCCGCGCGCACGTCCGCCGCCGGCGCGAGCCGCCGCGCGACCTGTCCCCACACGCCCAACCGGGTCAGTGCCGCCTGCGCATAGCGCCCCGCCGGTACCGCATCGGGCTGCCCGATCGCCAGCCGCCCGTCACCCAGCGCCGAGCCGATCGCGAAGCCAGTTCGGATCGTCAGTCGCACCCGGCTCGTTCGGGGTGCGATCAGCGCCAGCCGTCCGCCGAGCAGGTCGCGCCGCATGCCCGGCATCAGCCGACCGCCCTGCGCCAGTTCGTCCATCCATCGCTCGTCCGCAGACACGAATACGTCCGCGCGCGCACCCGCCGCGATCTGCCGCGCGATCGTCCCGCTCGCCGCGAAGGAAAAGCGCACCGCCTGCCCCGTACGCCGTTGATAGGCGCGGCCCACCGCCTGCATCGCATCGGTCAGCGACGCCGCCGCGAACACCGTTAGCGGCGGCGGCGTCTGCGCGGAGGCCGGCACGGCAAGGCTCCCGACAAGGGCCAGAGCAAAGCCACCAAGCGCGGATCGACGGGTCATTATCATATTCGTACGGATACAACGCCTCACCGCCGCGGCAAGCCCTTGATCGCTTGTCGATTGCCCCAATGTCCCGATGATGAGCAAGCATGCGACGATCTACCGCATGGTCATGCCAGACCATGTCTGCCCCTTCGGCCTGAAGGCGCGCGACCTGCTGAGGCGCAAGGGCTACGTAGTCGACGACCATTGGCTGACGACCCGCGCCGAACAGGACGCGTTCAAGGCCCAACACGGCGTGAAGACCACACCGCAAGTCTTCGTCGACGGCCGGCGCATCGGCGGCAACGACGATCTTCGCCGTCATTTCGGCCTGCACGTCCGCGACCCGAAGGCGACGACCTACACGCCCGTCATCGCCGTTTTTGCAGTCGCCGCATTGCTCGCGCTCGCCGCCAGCCACCTGATCGCCGCGCCGCTGCTGGGCTGGGGAACGCTCGGACGGTTCATCGCGGCGGCGATGTGCCTGCTGGCGATGCTGAAGTTGCAGGATATCGACAGCTTCTCGTCGATGTTCCTCGGCTATGACCTGCTCGCGCGCCGCTGGGTGCCCTACGCCTATATCTACCCCTATGCCGAACTCATGGCGGGCGTGCTGATGTTCGCCGGTGCGCTCCACTGGCTGTCGATCCCGGTCGCGCTGGTGATCGGCACGATCGGCGCGGTGTCGGTCTACAAGGCCGTCTATGTCGAGCGTCGCTCCCTCAAATGCGCCTGTGTCGGCGGTGGCAGCAACGTGCCGCTCGGCTTCGTGTCGCTGACCGAAAATGTGATGATGGTCGCGATGGCGCTGGCGATGCTCGTCGCGGGCTGACGGCCTGTCCTACACGGCCCGGATCTGCGATAAGGATGGTCGTTGGAACGGGCCGGAACGACCACCGCGACCATACCGCGTTGGCCTAACCTTAGCCTAACCTTCCGCGGCCAAGTCTTTGAATTCCTTATCGACGCACGCCCCGGCCGATTCGATCTGGATCGTCGTGTGACCGATCGCATAGCGGTTCGTCAGCAACGTCTTCACCTGTCGCAGGATCGCCGGCTGGTCGCCGCCCTCCGCCATGTCGACATGCAGCGTCGCCAGCGTCTTGCCCGAACTCAGCGACCACAGATGGACGTGGTGGACACCGATAACGCCGGGCACGGTCGCGGCGATATCCGCCTCCAGCCGTGCCGCATCCAGCCCCTCCGGCACCCCCTCCAGCAGGATGTGCAACGACGAGGTCAGCAGCGCCCACGCGCTGCGCAGGATCAGCAGCGACACCAGCACCGACAGGATCGGGTCGATCGGGGTCCAGCCGCTGACCCAGATCACCCCCGCCGCGACGATCGCCGCGACGGAGCCGAGCAGGTCGCCGGCGACATGGACGATGGCGGCGCGGATGTTCAGATGCTCACGATCGGCCCGCATCAGGATCGCAAAGACGAGGCAATTGACCAGCAGGCCCAGCACCGCGATCGCCAGCATCGGCCCGGCCAGCACCGGGTGCGGATCGTTGATCCGCTGCACCGCCTCGACGACGATCCAGATCGTCACCCCGAACAGCGCCAGCGCATTGACGAATCCCGCCAGCACCTCGAACCGGGCATAGCCGAACGACCGCCGCTCGTCGGGCTGCTTCGTCGCCATCCGGAACCCCAGCCACGCCAGCCCCAGCGCCGCGGCATCGGTCAGCATGTGGCCGGCATCCGCGATCAGCGCCAGCGACCCGGAGACGTAGCCGCCGATCACCTCGGCGATCATGAAGCCCGCCGTCAGCACGAAGCCGATCAGCACCGCCTGCTTGTTGCCGCCGCCGTGGACGTGGCCTGCCCCGTGAGAATGACCCCCGCCGTGTGAATGGCCGTGACCGTGCGAATGGCCATGACCGTGCCGGTGCGAAGAATGGTCGTGCTGCGAGTGGTCGTGGTCGTCCATGTACTCGAAGCCTTAGCCGTGCGGGAGCGATCGGAGAAGCCGGCGGTTATGCCCCCCATGCGCCAATCCACCACGATGCTGACGATCGCCACACCGGGGCAGGGAATGCACGAGGTCACGCGCCAGATCGCGAGCTGGCTCGACGGCGAGGGTTACGACACCGGCCTGCTGACGATATTCTGCCGCCACACCTCCGCGTCGCTGCTGATCCAGGAGAATGCCGCCCCCGCCGCCCGCCGCGACGTCGAGCGCTATTTCGCCCGAATCGCCCCCGAAAGCTCGGACTACGAGCATGACGACGAAGGGCCGGACGACATGCCCGCCCACCTCCGGAGCGCGCTGACGCAGACGCAGCTGAGTATCCCGGTCATCGACGGCGCGTTGGCGTTGGGCACGTGGCAGGGCATCTATCTTTTCGAACACAGGCGCCGCCCCCACCGCCGCACGCTGGCGCTGCACATGCTCGGCGAATGATCGTTCGCTGAACGGGAGCCAAGCCGTTCATCGCTCGTTCCACCTTCGACGGCTAATACCGGGCGGTTCGCCGCATCGGCCGCGAACGGAGACGTGGAACATGGCATTTTTGTCGGGCCGCAAGGCCACAATGTTCGGCCGCAAGGCCGTGGTGGCGGCTCTCGCCACATCGACCCTTCTCGTCGCAGGGTGTGCGACGGAAACCCGATATCGTCCGGCGACGGGTCAGGGCTTCAACCGCCAGGGTTACAGCGATCGGCAGATCGAGCCGAACCGCTTCCTGGTCAGCTTCGCCGGCAACAGCGTGACGGAGCGCGATACGGTCGAACGCTATCTGTTCTTCCGCTCCGCCGAACTGACGTTGCAGCAGGGCTTCGACTATTTCGTCATGGCCGACCGCGACACCAACCTTCAGTCGCGCACCTTCTCGACGCCGGGCGTTGGCGGTCCGTGGGGCTATGGCGGCTTCGGCGGCTATTGGGGTCCGTCGTGGCGCGTCCGTGGTCGCGGCTTCGGCGGCGGCGGCTTCGGGTGGAGCCCTTGGTGGGGCGGCGGCTTCGGCGGTGGTCCGTGGGGCAACGACTTCGACGTCCGCACGATCGATCGCTACGAAGCCACCGCGGAGATCGTGATGCGCAAGGGCCCGATCCCCCGCGACAACATCCGCGCCTTCGACGCTCGCCGCGTCGTCGATTCGATCGGCCCGTCGGTGATCCTGCCGGACCAGCGTCGCCGCTGATCCGACGCACCGGGAAACAGAAAAGCCCCGCCGGAGCGATCCGGCGGGGCTTTTCTGTTGTATGGGGTGGTGTCGCTGCTCTCCGCCCCAAAGGCAGGGGAACAGCGCAGCGACCGCCTCACCCCATTGCCGCGACCTGTCCGTGGCAATGCTTGTACTTCTGCCCCGACCCACACGGGCACGGCGCGTTGCGGCTGACGCGGCCTTCCCACTCCGCCGGGTCCTCGCCGATCTCCGCCGCCTCGGGCCGCACGATCTGGAGCGGCGGCAGCGTCGTCGTGACATAGCCACGGCTGCCCCCGTCGATATCGGCCGAATTGTCCTCGCCCGTGAACGGGTCGAAATGCGTCGTGATGAAATCCGGCAGATCGGGAAGCGACGGTGCCGCCTGGAACTGGAAATTGGCGTGCGAGACGGTCCGCGTCACATCCTCGCGGATCGTGTCGAGCATCCGCTGGAACAGCGAGAACGCCTCCTGCTTATACTCGTTGATCGGCGTCTTCTGAGCATAGGCCCGCAGGTGGACGACCTGACGCAGCGCATCGAGCGTCGCCAGATGCTCCTTCCAGTGGTGATCCAGATTCTGGAGCAGGATCGACTTCTCGACCTGCGTCCACGTCTCCGGATCGAGCTGCGCCGACTTCTCCGCGATCGCCGCGTCGGCCGCTTCCTGCACGCGGTGCTCGACGATCTCCGGATCGATCGCCTCTTCCTTCAACCACTCGTCCAGCGGCGGCTCGAACGCCAGCAGCTCGGAGAGCTTGGTCCGCATGCCTTCGACATCCCACTGCTCGGGATACGAATTGGGCGGACAACTGTCGCTCACGACGACGTTCACCGTCTCCGCCCGCATGTCGGACACCATGTCGTTCACGGCCTCCGCATCGGCATCCATGATGTCGGCGCGCTGTTCGTAGATGACCTTGCGCTGGTCGTTCATCACGTCGTCATATTCGACGACCTGCTTGCGGATGTCGTAGTTGCGCGCCTCGACCTTCTTCTGCGCGGTTTCGATCGCCTTGGTCAGCCACTTGCTGCCGATCGCCTCGCCGTCCTCCATGTTCGACCGCATCATCCGGGCGAACAAGGTGTCGGGACCGAAGATACGCAACAGGTCGTCGTCCAGCGAGAGATAGAAGCGTGACAGGCCCGGGTCGCCCTGGCGACCGGAACGTCCACGCAGCTGGTTGTCGATGCGCCGGCTCTCGTGCCGCTCCGTACCGAGCACGAACAGTCCGCCATTCGCCAGCACCGCCGCCTTCTCCGCGACGATCTCGGCGCGGACCCGCTCGGCGATCGCCTCGTACTCGGGCGTGCCGGGGTCGAATTCCGGATGCTCGTCGTTCATCCGGAATTCGAGGTTGCCGCCAAGCTGGATGTCCGTGCCGCGACCCGCCATGTTGGTCGCGATCGTCACGGCGGACTTGCGCCCGGCCTGAGCGACGATGTGCGCCTCCATCTCGTGATAGCGCGCGTTCAGCACCTTGTGATCGACGCCTTCCTCGGTCAGGAATTCGGACAGCATCTCCGACTTTTCGATCGACACGGTGCCGACCAGCACGGGCTGGCCCTTCTCGGCATGCTCGCGGATCTTCTTGGCGATCGCCCGGAACTTGTCCTGCGTATCCTTGTAGAACTCGTCCTCCTCGTCGACCCGCTGGACGGGGACGTTGGTCGGAATCGACACGACGTTGATCTTGTAGATGTCGTAGAACTCGGCCGCCTCGGTCGCCGCCGTGCCCGTCATCCCGCCGATCTTGGGGTACATGCGGAAGTAGTTCTGGAACGTGATCGAGGCCATCGTCTGGTTCTCGGGCTCGATCTCGACGCCCTCCTTCGCCTCGACCGCCTGGTGCAAGCCGTCCGACCAGCGCCGGCCGTCCATCATGCGACCGGTGAACTCGTCGATGATGATGACCTTGCCGTCCTTGACGATATAGTCGGTATCCGCCTTGAACATCATGTTCGCGCGCAGCGCCTGGTTCAGGTGATGCACGACCTGCGTATTCTCGAAATCGTACAGGTTCTCGCCCTGCAACAGCCCGGCCGCCTCCAGCATCCGCTCGGCGCGCTCGGTGCCGTCTTCGGTCAGGATGATCGACTTCTGCTTCTCGTCCTTCTCGTAATTCTCCGGTTCGAACTGCTTCACGACCGCGTCGACCTTCAGATACAGGTCGGATTTGTCGTCGGTGGGACCGGAGATGATCAGCGGCGTGCGCGCCTCGTCGATCAGGATCGAATCGACCTCGTCAACGATCGCGAAGTTGAACGGCCGCTGCACCATCGATCCGCGGTCGTACTTCATGTTGTCGCGCAGATAGTCGAAGCCGAACTCGTTGTTCGTGCCGTAGGTGATGTCCGCGGCATAGGCGGCGCGGCGCTGCTCGTCGGTCAGGTTGGGGATGATCGTGCCGGTGGTCAGGCCCAGGAAGCCATAGACCTGCGCCATCCAGGCGGCGTCGCGGCTGGCGAGGTAATCGTTCACCGTCACGACGTGGACGCCCTTGCCGGGCAGCGCGTTCAGGTATGTCGCCAGCGTCGCGACCAGCGTCTTGCCCTCGCCGGTCCGCATCTCCGCGATCTCGCCGCGGTGGAGAACGATGCCGCCGATCATCTGCACGTCGTAATGCCGCTGGCCCAGCACGCGCCGCGCCGCTTCGCGGACGGTCGCGAACGCCTCCGGCAACAGGTCGTCGAGGTTCGCACCGTTCGCCAGTTGCTCGCGGAATTTCACCGTCTGCGCGGCGAGCCCGGCATCGTCGAGCACCTGTAGCGTCGGTTCGAACGAGGCGATCTTGGCGATCAGGGGGTTGAGCGACTTGACGTAACGGTCGTTGGACGACCCGAAGATGGATTTGGCGAGGCCACCGAACATGGGCGGGATTCCTGATATCGAGAAGGCGCGGGCGCCCTCTTTAGGGTCCGCGCTGAAACAAGGGATGAAGACGGACGCCGCGGCTATTCGCGCCGGCGGCCCGCCCACAATGGCTCGCGCACGGCGAGCGGCAGCACGACCGACAGCGGCATCGCCGCGGCGATCGTCAGCACCGGCAGCGCCTGCGTGGGGCGACTCGTCGCTACCCGCTGCCGCACCGCGACGGCGTCGACAGCCCGCACGCTGCCCGCCACCGCCTGCGCCACGTCCGGCGAACGCACGCTGCCGCCGACGCCGGTCAGCGCGGACAACAGGGCAGACAGGAGCAGCAACAGGTTCATGCGCCGCCCGACATAAGCGTGACGCACCGAAACGTCCACCGTCAGCATTCCACCGTCAGCATAGCGTCGGCACCAGTCGAACCGGCCGCTGGCGCCGCGACGCCCGTCGCTCTATCGCACGCGCATGCAGACTTCCCCGCTCGCCACCCCCTTCCCCGACATGCCGCCGATCGATGGCGTCGAACTCCGCGTTTCGCGCGCGCGGTATAAAACGTGGGATCGGTGCGACCTGACCTTCGTGACGCTGGCGGAGGGTACGACCGTCGCCGGAGTCCTGACCCAGAGCAGGTGCCCCTCGCCCGAAGTGGAGTGGTGCCGCGCCGCGCTCACGCTGGGTACGGCCCGCGCGCTCGTGGTGAACGCCGGCAATTCCAACGCCTTCACGGGCAGCCGCGGCCGCGCGGCGGTGGAGGCGATCGCCGCGCGCGTCGCGGCCACCCACGCCTGCAAGCCCTCCGACGTGTTCGTCGCCTCGACCGGCGTCATCGGCGTGCCGCTGCCCGTCGACAAGGCCGAAGCCGGCCTCGACGCGGCCTTCACCGCCGCTCCCTGCGGCTGGCTCGACATGGCGGAGACGATCGGCACCACCGACACCTTCCCCAAGGGTGCCAGCACCACTGCCGTCGTCGACGGGCGCACGGTCACCCTCGTGGGCGTCATCAAGGGATCGGGGATGATCGCGCCGGACATGGCGACGATGCTCGGCTTCGTCTTCACCGACGCCGCGGTCGACCCCGCCTTCCTGCAACGCGCCCTGACCGCCGCCAATGCGCCGAGCTTCTCCTGCATCACCGTCGACGGGGATACGTCGACCAGCGACACCGTTCTCGCCTTCGCGACGGGCAAGGCGGGCAACCGCCCGCTCACCGACGACGACAGCCTCGGCGCGGACGCTTTCCGCGCCGCCCTTGCCGACCTGTGCCGCCAACTGGCGCTCCTCGTCGTCCGCGACGGCGAGGGTGCGACGAAGCTCATCCGCATCGACGTCGACGGCGCTGAGAGCGATCGCAGCGCGCACCGCATCGCGATGAGCATCGCCAACTCGCCGCTAGTGAAGACCGCGATTGCCGGGGAGGACGCCAACTGGGGTCGCGTCGTCATGGCCGTCGGCAAGGCCGGGGAGCCGGCGGAGCGCGACAGCCTGTCGATCCGCTTCGGCGCGACGCAAGTCGCCAGCGGCGGGCTGGCGGTGGAGGGCTATGACGAAGCACCGGTCGCCTCGCATCTGAAGGGGCAGGAGGTCGAGATCGGCGTCGACCTGAACCTCGGCGAGGGGCGTGCTACCGTTTGGAGCTGCGACCTGACGCACGGCTACATCTCGATCAACGCGGATTACCGAAGCTGATGCTCACGATCTGGGGTCGCCTCAATTCGCACAACGTCAAGAAGGTCGTCTGGCTCGCCGAGGAACTGGCGCTGCCCTATGTTCGGCATGACGTCGGCGGCCGCTTCGGCATGGACGCCGCCTACCGCACGCTCAACCCGAATGCGCTGATCCCGACGATCGAAGACGACGGGTTCGTGTTGTGGGAGTCGAACGCGATCCTGCGCTACCTCGCGGCAAAGCACGGCGACGAACGCTGGTACCCCGCCGATGCCGCCACCCGCGCGTTCGGCGACCGTTGGGTGGAATGGCAGAACGGATTTGCCGACGCCCAGCGCGACGCGTTCTTCAACCTCGTGCGCCGCGAGCCCGCGGATCAGGACACCGCCGCGGTCGCGCGATCAGCGCAGGCCACGGCGAAGCTGATGACGATCCTCGACGCCCATCTGGCGGAGCATCACTGGCTGTCGGGGGAAATGTTCGGGATCGGCGACATCCCGATGGGCGTCTACGCGCACACTTGGTTCACGCTGGCGATCGAGCGCCCCGACCGGCCGAACGTGGCCCGGTGGTACGCGGAACTGCGCGACCGCCCCGGCTACGCGGCGAACGTCATGATCCCACTGACCTGATCTTGCTAGGGCCGCCAGGTCCACCAACCTGAAGGTCGAGCGCTTCTGTCCTGATGAACGATACGTAGTGTGCGACGATGGAGTAGCGCACTGCCGACGCTAACGAGATTGCTCATCCCGTAATGCGCCGATGTCGCGGACATGGATCACGCGGTCCACGAGGACTTCTCTCGCGGACCCGCCCAAATGCCCGTAGCCGAGCGGCGGAGCACCCGGTGAAACGATCCTCGGGCCGACCGTCATTCGACCTTCGAATTCGACCTGCATCACCCGGCCAGCATAGCTTTTCGCAGCCGCGCTGAGCCTGTCAGCCCCCTCGGTGCGATCATCGTACTCGAACCAGATCGCGCTTCTCGTGGGCGACCGACGTCGAGCGTCCGCCAACGTAGCCGCCCCCTCGATGAACTCGGACGCTTCGAAGCCCGCGATCCATAACCCGCGGAAGCGACGGGACGATCCCCACTGCACGGACTCCCGATCCGACCGCCTCGTCGCGGCGGCGACATCGGCGGCCACGTGCTCGGGGCTCGTCCACTCCGGTGCCACCTCTTGGGCCGTCACGGCGGCCGGGGCGGCAGCGAGCGTCAGTAACGCTGCCACCGCCCGGCGGATCATAGCGATCCTTCGAGCCAGGCCTTGATCCGGCCCTTCGGCTCCGCGCCGACTTTGGTCGCGGCGGGAGCACCGGCCTTGAACAGGATCATCGTTGGAATGCCGCGCACGCCGTAACGACCGGGTGCATCGGGGTTATCGTCGATGTTCAGCTTGGCGATCGTCACCTGCTCGCCCAGCTCTTCGGAAATCTCTTCAAGCGACGGTCCGATCATTTTGCACGGCCCGCACCACTCCGCCCAGAAATCGACCAGGACGGGCTTGTCGGACTTCAGGACGTCGGCGTCGAAGCTGGCGTCGGTGATCTGCTTGGTGGCCATGTATATCTCCTTGAAACGCGATCTAGGGCGGCGGTCGGACCGGCTCAACCCATGAGGGCGGAGCTTTGCTCCGTGGCGTGATAGCGCGGCTTGTGCGCCGCCAGTTGCGCCGGGCTCAGCGGCACCAGCGTCGGTCCCGCGGTGTAGAGCAACGCCGCTTCGACCGCGCGGTCGGGGAAGATCACCGCCAGCGCAGCGGCATAGCCGGCCATCTGCCGTACATGGTATTCCGGCACCGCGTCCGGCACCTGCCGCCCGGTCTTGAAATCGATCAGCCGGATCGTGTCGCCCACCAGCAGCCGGTCGACCGTACCGGCTATGACGATCCCGTCCTCCAGCGTCGCGGCGATCGGTGCCTCCGCCAACGCGTCCGGCCCGAACAGGTCGGCGAAGCGTGCGTCCTCGATCACCGACAGCACCGCCGCGACGATCGCCGCCCGCGCCGCCGGGTCGGCGACGCCCCCCGCCCGCTCCAGCCAGCGATCCGCCGCCGCATGCCGCTCCGGCACGGCCACCGTCGGCAATCGCTCGAACAGCGCATGCATCAGCCGCCCCCGCTCGGCCGCCGCGCGCAGCACCGCCGTCGGGGGCGGATCGGCGACCAGATCGTCGCCCAATGACGACGGCGCGAGCGGCCTCGGCGGTCGCGCCTCCACTGGTGCGGGCAGCCGCGCCCAGTCCGGCAGCGCAACCTTTACATCCGCGGTCGCATCTACACGCCGCTGCACCGGCACCGGCGTCCCCGCCTCGAAACTCCGCTCACCCTCGCCCGCCGGCACACCCAGCGCGGTCAGCGCGCGATCCGCGGCGGCATACCAGCTCAGAGCCGGCGGCACCCCCTGCGCCTTCGGCCCCAGTGCACCCGCGATCACCAGCCGCTCCTCCGCCCGTGTCGCCGCGACGTAGAACAGCCGCCAATGCTCCTCCAGCTCGCGCGCGTCGGCGGCGTCCTTGACCTCGTCCAGCGGCCCGCCCCGCTCGGCGGCGCGCGGCGAGAACACCGGGATCGGCGCGGCCCCATCCTCCGGCGACCAGCGCAGGACGGAGCGCGGCGACAGCGTCGGGTCGATCGTCGCATCCGCCAGAATGACCAACGGTGCCTGCAAACCCTTCGCACCGTGCGCCGTCATCACCCGCACGGCGTCCAGCGGCGCGGACGGGTCACGGACGATGTCGACATCCCCGCGATCGAACCAGTCGAGGAACCGCTGCAAGGATGGCGTCGTCGTGCTCTCGAACGCCAGCGCGGCGGACAGCAGTTCCTCGATCGGATCGCGCGCCTCCGCGCCCAGTCGCCGGATCAGCTTGCGCCGCCCGTCAAGCGGCCCCGACAGGATCTCCTCCAGAAACTCGTACGGCGTCGTGAAGTCCGCCCGTGCGAGCAGCGCGCGTAGCGGCGCGAGCCGCTCTTCGGATTGCGTATCGCCCAGATGCCGCCACAGGCTCCCCCGCTCGCGCGGCGCTGCGTGCATCAGTTCGTCCTGCGTCCACCCGACCAGTGGCGACACCAGCAGGCTGGCGAGCGACAGATCGTCCTCCGGTTGCAACACGAACCGCACCGCCGCGAGCAGGTCCTGCACCGCCAGCGGCGCATTCAGCCGCAGCCGGTCGACGCCCGCCACCGGCACCCCCTCCGCATACAAACGCGCCACGATCAGCGACGCCAGTTCACCGCGCCGCTTGACCAGGATCATCACATCCTCGGGCCGCAGCGCGCGCCCCGTCAAACCGAGCATCATCGTCGGCTCGGCAAGCCAGCCCTTCACCGCCCGCGCGATATCTCCGGCCAACTTGCGGACGCTGTCGGAAATCCAGCCTTCCTCGTCGTCCTCCGATCCGCCCGCCACCACCGGCGGCCAGATCGTCACACCGCCCGATCCGGGAACCTCGCTGGCATGCTGCTCCACCGCACCGATCGCACCGAGGCCCGGCTCCCGCACCTCGGCGACGGCGGCATCGACGAAGGTCAGGATCGGCCGCACCGACCGGAACGAGTGCGTCAGCGACAGCCGGTGGAACGGTAGGCCGCGATCCTGCTCCGGCCAGTCCTCCGGGCCATGCGCCGCGCGCGCCTTGTCCTCGAATCGTCGCTCCGCCCAAGCGAAGTTGAGCGGGCTGGTCCCCTGAAACCCGAAGATCGCCTGCTTCCAGTCGCCGACCGTGAACAGCGTCCGCGTCCGCGGCGCATAGATGCCGCGCCCGACGAAGAACTCCTCGGCGATCGCGCTGACGATCCGCCACTGGTTCAGGTTCGTGTCCTGTGCCTCGTCGATCAGGACATGCTCGGTTTCGCGATCGAGCTTGAACCGCACCCACTCGCCGATCCCCGGCGTCTCCAGCAACGCGACCGCGGTCTGGATCAGATCCTCGAAATCGACGCCCCCGACCCGCCGCTTCGCCAGATCATAGGCCCGAGCGTAATCGCGGCCGACCTCCAGCCCCGCCGCCAGCAGATCGGCATAGGCCCCGCGCACCCCCAGCGACAGCAACGCCGCACACGCCCCGTGCAGGTCGCGGCCGATATCGGCGTAGTCCGGCTGCTGCGCCGCCTGCCCCTTCGCGAAGGATCGCAGATCGCCATCCGCCTTCGCCCACACCAGATGCAGCTCGGCCAGCCCCGCGACCCGCTCGCTCTCGTCCGCTTCCAGCCACGCCTCGATCGTCGCCGCCCGCGCGAGGCCGTTCTTCGTGCCCCATTCCCGGTTCATCGCCCCGAGTTCGCGGATCGACTCCTCGTCAAGCTCGGCGCACCCCGCCGCGACCGCCGCCGCGATGTCGCCCATCGGCAGGTCGAGCGCCCGGCGGATGTACGGCTGTATTCCCGACGGCAACGCCTCCAGCGCCGGCAGCGACCGAGCGCAAGCGTTCAGGAACGACTCCGCCCCGCCCTCGCCCAGCCTCAGGCTCAGCGCGCCGATCGTCTCCACGACATGATCGCGCCCGTCCCGCTCCGCCGCCGTCAGCATCTGCGCCAGCGCCTCTCGCGCCAGCCCGGCCTCTTCGCGCGCCTCCAGCGGCCGGAAGCCGGGCGTCAGCCCCGCCTCGACCGGAAACGCCGCCAGCAGCCCCTGACAGAAGCCGTGGATCGTCTGAATGCGCAGGCCCCCACCCGGCGCGTCCAGCACCTTCGCGAAGAGCGTCCGCGCCCGCGCCACCTGTTCCGGCCCGCCCGGCTCGCCCAACGCCTGAAGGTCCTGGAACAGCTCGGTATCGCTCAACCGCACCCACGCGGCGAGGCGCGCGTTGATCCGGTGCGCCATCTCCGCCGCGCCCGCCTTCGTAAAGGTCAGGCACAGGATCGCTGACGGATCGGTCCCTTTCAGCAGCAGGCGGAACACCCGCGCCGACAGCACCTGCGTCTTGCCGGTCCCCGCCGAGGCCGCCAGCCAGACATGCGCGGACGGATCGGACGCGCGGCGCTGTTCGCCCTTCAGCGGCGGCAGGCGCTTCAGCTCATTCACGGCCATACCATTCGTCGCGGCGCATCAACTGGTCGTACTCGGCATAGGGGGCGTAATCCGGCACCAGCTTGGCGGTGAACGGCTCGTTGCCGGTCAACCATTTGGCGGCGACATCGCTGAAGTTCGCTGCGGCGATACGGGTGAAATCGGCGGTGACGATCTTGTCGCGCTTTCCCTCCGGATCGCACGGGCTGTCGACGAAGCCGAACTGATCGCGCCGCTTCGCCAGCGACCAATATTCGAACGCCGCCGCAGTACCCGTCACATCCGCAAACCCGCCCCGCTCCGCGATCAGCCCCAGCAACCCGAGCTGCAAGCTGAACCCTGCTCGTACCGCTGCGGCGGACGGCGGCTTGCCCGTTTTGTAGTCGACGATGCCGATCCCGCCCGGCAACCGGTCGATGCGATCGTACCGCCCCGAAAGCGTCACGCCTGCCATCTCGATTTCGCCGCGCCCCTCTGCGGCCAGCACATGCCGGTCGCTCGCACGCATCTCGACGACCTGCCCCGCGATCCAGTCGATCGCCTCCCGCAGTCGCGGCTGCCACAATGCGCGCAGAAGCGGATGAACCTCCGCCTCCTTCAGCATCCGCATCGCGCGCGGGCGGAGCGCGTCGGGCGCGCACGCGTCCTGCTTCCACCATTGTTCGAGAATGTCGTGCACCGCCGTCCCGCGCCACGCCGCGGTCGGATCGGCATCGACCGGATCGAGCGGCGATAGCCGCAGCACCCGCCGCGCATAGAAGGAATACGGATCAGCCTTCAGCCGATCAACCTCCGTGACGGAGATGCTCGTCGGCCGCTTCGCCGGCAGCGGCGCCGGCCGCTCCACCGGCTCGTGCGTCGCCGCCGCATCCAGCCCCCGCGACCAGCCCTCCAGCGCGCCGTCCCGCTCGAACCGGTCCCCCGCCATCGCCTGCAACCGCAGCCACAGCCGCGACGCCAGCGCCGGCGACCCGGCATCGCGCCGCGCACGCGTCACCAGCACCTCCGGCGCGCCGAGCCCCTGCGCGAAGTCATGCGCCGCGATGCCGATCCGCTGCTCCAGCCCGATCAGCCCCAGCGCACCGCGGATGCGCGGCGCCAGCCACGGGTCGGGCGGCGGACTCCCCGGCCACGTCCCCTCGTTCAACCCGCTCAGGATCATCAGGTCCGCGGACTGCAATCGCGCCTCGATCTGACCATAGATGGCGAGCCGCGGGTGGCCCTTCCCCCGCTCCGGCCGCACCGCCACCTCGTCCAGCAGCGTGCGCAGCATCGCGGGCAGTTCCGCCGGATCGACCAGCGCCGGTCCGGCCCCGCCCTCCGCCTCGAGATCGGCGACGAACTCCGCCGCCGCGCGCCCCGCCAGCCCCGACCACAGCACGTCGCCGCACAGCGCCTGCGCCGCCTCACGCACGCACGCGATCAGTCCGGGCAGCGGCTGCGGCCCGGCCGAGAACTGCCGCGCCAACGGCTCCAGTCGCGGCTTGATCCACGTCCAGAACGTCGCCGCGCGCCCTTCCGGCGACAGTCCGTCCAGCCCCGCCGGCGGCCGTGGCCCGCGCAGAGACCGGTCCATCGCGCGCACCCCGTCCAGCCATTCCAGCCGCGGCACGCCGCCATTCGCCAGCGGATGCTTCAGCAGCGACAGCAACGCCAGCGGCGCGAACGCCTGCGCCGCCGCCTCCGTCAGCGCCAGCAGCAGCGTCCCGGGCGGCAGGATTGCCAGCGGCCTTCCCGCGCTATCGTCGACGGTGATCCCCCACCGCCGGCAATGCACCGCAACCCGCCGTGCCAACGCCCGGTCCGGCGTCACCAGCGCCGCGGTCTTCCCCGGCGTGTCCAACGCATGTCGCAGCGCCAGCGCGATCGTCTGCGCCTCCTCCGCCGGGGTCGCGAGTTCGGCCGCGCGCACGCCCGACAGCCGCCGGTCCGCCGCCGCCAGATCGGTCCACTTGCCGGTGAAATCCGCAGGGGCCAGCGCATTGGCGATCGCTCGGCCGCGCGCCGGGTCGGCATCCGCGCCCCAGTTGACCATCGCCCCGCCGCCACGCCAGCGCACGACCTCGTCGCGGCCGATGCTCATTTGCTCCAGCATCAGCTTCAAATGGAACTGCGGGTGGGTTTCGATCGCCCGCATCCCGCTGTCGGCGGCGTGCGGACCAAGCGCGTCCCACTCTTCCTGCGGCATCGCCAGATCGAGGCCAGCCAGCACCGTCTGCCCCTGCGCCATGTCCGCGACGCACCGCAACAGCCGCGCGACCGCGGGCGAGGTGTCGGTGATCCCCGCCGCACACACGAACCCCGCAGGCGGCGTCGCGCGCCACCGCGCTTCCAGCGCCGCCAGCAACCGCGCCCGCCGCTCGGCGCCGTCGATCGCGCCCAGCTTCGCCAGCTCCGCCGGCCAGCGATCGATGACGATCCGGAACGTCGCCAGCGCCCGCGCCCAATGCTCCGTCAACTCGGGCGCGAGGTCGAGCTCAGCCAACCGCGCCGGTGGCACCTCCTCGACCAACAACTGGTCCAGCGTCCGCGCCAGATCGCCCGCCAGCCGCACCGCCTCCGACGCCGACACCGGCGTCCCCGTCCGCGCCCGCTCTTCCTCGACCAGCCGCGCCAAAATCATCCGCCGCGCATAGGTCGCGACCGCGGGCGGCGGCGGGTCGTCCGCCACGTCCAGCGCCGCGCCGACCGCCTCGCCCAACTCGGGATCGCCCAGCGCCACCAGCCGTGGCAGCAGCAGCCCGCCGCCGCTCGCGCGCACGAACGCCTCGGTCACCGCCCGCACCGCACGGTTGTTCGGCAGCAGCACCAGCCCCCGCGCTAGCGCCGCCTGATCGCGCCCGCGCATCAGCCCACCGACCAGCGCGTCGGCGAAGGCGCGGTGCGCCGGGATCGTGTAGACGGACGGCCGCTCAGCCATCCAGCAGCAGTGCCTCGGTCCTGGCGATCGCACCGGGTGTGCCGACGTCGAACCACAGCCCCTGATGCACCTGCCCGAACGCACGACCGGATTCGATCGCGCGATCCCAGAACAGGTTCGTCGAGAACGGCCCCTCCGGCCAGTTCGCGATCAGTCGCGGGTGCAGGATCTGCACGCCGGTATAGGCGAAGGGCGCCACCGTGGCGGACCGCCGCCGCCGCGTGATCCGTCCGTCCGCCGCCAGATGGAAATCGCCCTGTCCGCGATAATTATGCGCACGCGCCAGCGGCACCATCAGCAGCAGCGCATCCATCTGATCGTCGTTCCACCGCGACGACAGCAGCTTGATCGCGTCCACCGGCCCGTCGATCCAGAGGTTGTCGCTGTTGGCGACCAGCACCGGCTCATCGCCCAACAAGTCGCGCGCCTGCACCAGCCCGCCACCCGTTTCCATCAATCGCTTGCGCTCATCGGACACGACCACGTCGACACCGTCGAACTTCGCGCCCAGATGCGCCACCAGCGAGTCCGCCAAATAGTGGACGTTCACCACCGCCCGCTCGACACCTGCCGCGTGCAACCGGTCGAACACATGGTCGATCAACGGCTTGCCCGCGACCTCGATCATCGGCTTGGGCCGCGTTGCTGTCAGGGGCCGCATGCGCTTCCCCAACCCCGCCGCCATCACCATCGCCGTCTTCGGCACCACGCCGCCGGGATCGGGCCGGATCGCCAGCTGCCGCGTCATCGCGTCAGTTCCAGCGGGTCGCCGCGCAGTTCCGGCGGTACGTTCTCGTCGAACCAGCGCGCCACCGGCGCCAGCACCGGCTCCGACAGGTCGCGCTCCAGATACGCCCAGACGCGTGGGCAGAGTGCAGCGTAACGCGGCTTGCCGTCCCGCTTCCACAACCGCGCAAAAATCCCCAAAATCTTCGCATTCCGCTGCGCCCCGAGCACATGATAGGCACGCAGGAACTCGTCACCGACACCGGTCGCCGCCTGATACCGCACCAGCATCGCCTGCTCGACCGACGGATCGACGTCACGCCGTGCGTCCTGCAACAACGACACGAGATCGTAGGCCGGATGCCCCGCCAGCGCGTCCTGAAAGTCCAGCAATCCAAGCTGCCGCGCATCCCCGACCAGCATCAGATTTTCAGCGTGATAGTCGCGAAGCACCGTCACGGGCTCCGCAGCCAGCCCGTGATCCAGCACTGCATCCCACGCCGCGACATAGCCCGCGGCATCGGCCGCGATCCCCACCGCCGGACAATACCATTCCACGAACAATGCCGCCTCGCGCTGCATCACCGCCCGGTCGTAGGGTTGCAACGGCCCGGCCGGATGCTTCGCCAGATCGACCAGCAGGTCGATCGCATCGCCATACAGGCAGAGTTCGTCGCCCTCGGCATCCGCCGTCTCGCGCAGGCGAACGTCGCCCAGATCGCTCAGCAGCACCAAGCCCTGCGTCTCGTCCAGTCCCAAGATCGCCGGGGCCAGAAATCCCCGCTCCTCCAGCCAGCGCGCCATCGCCACGAACGGGCGGGTATCCTCCTGCGGCGGCGGTGCGTCCATCAGCACCGCTGTCCGGTCGCCGTCCACCACCCTGAAATACCGGCGGAACGACGCATCCCCGGCCAGCGGCGACACATTCGCTGCGCCCCATCCGAGAGCGTCGAGAAACGCGGGCGCACCCGGCGGCGGGATCATATCGGCCATCGGTCCCTCCAGCCCGGCGGCACCTCCGCTGTCAAGCGACGCGAACCGTCCGGTTCGATCGACAGCGTCAGGCGCAGCGCCTCCGGCCACGCCCGCCCGCCCGCCCGCTCCGGCCATTCGACCAGCAGCACACCGTCCGCCCGCTCGTCCTCCAGCCCCAGTTCCTCGACCTCCTCCGGATCGTCCAGCCGGTACAGATCGACATGCCACACCGGCAGCACCGTCTCCGGCGGCGCATAGGGCTGCACGATGGCGAAGCTCGGGCTGGGCGCTTCGCCTTCGAGCCCCAGTGCCGCCAGCAACCCGCGCGCGACACTGGTCTTGCCCGCCCCCAGCGGCCCCGTCAGCGCCACGACATCGCCCGGCCGCACGACCGCCGCCAGTCGCGCCCCGAAAGCCTCCGTCGCGACAGCATCGGCCAATCTCACGCGACCAAACCCTTGTCCCGTGCTCCCGCGAATGCGGAAGCCCAGTCACTTCGGCGCCAAGCGGTCGCAAAGGCAGACGCTCGGTTCCCGCCTTCGCCCAGACACGGAACTTCCCACTTCATCGCCGCGGCAGTTCCACCGTCACCAGCGTCCCCTCGCCCGGCTCCGACACCAGCGAGATCGTGCCGCCATGCGCCTCCACGAACTGCTTCGCCAATGGCATGCCCAACCCCAGCGCACGCTCGCCGCCCGGTTGCAGATGCGGCTCCGCGAACCGGTCGAACACGCGGCCCGCGCTCTCCTCGTCCAGCCCCGGCCCGTCGTCGGACACCACGATCCTCGCGTGCGTCGCGGTGCCGTCGGCGTGCAGCAGGATGCGCCCACCCTCGCCCAGCGACGCCAGCGCATGCCGCAACAGATGCTCGACCACCTCGCGCAGTCTCTGGGGATCGCCTTGCACCCGCCCGGCCGATCGCGAGAGTTCGACCGCGAAGTCGATCTTGTGCCGCTTGATCGCCGGCTGGATCGCCATCGCCGCTTCGCGCGCGACGGTGACGAGGTCGACGTCCTTGCGCTCGACCGCCGCCCCCTCGCCGCCGCGCGTCAGGTCGAGCACGTCGTCGATCAACAGCCCCAGCCGCTCGACCGAGTCGAGGATCGCCTCCACGTACGTCCCCGCCTCCGCTGGCAGCTCGCCCGCATAGCCGCCGTGCAGCATCTCCGCGAACCCGCCGATCGAGGTCAGCGGCGTCTTCAATTCGTAGCTCATGTTCGCCACGAATTGCGTCTTCACCTTGTCCGCCGCCTCCAGCGCATCGGCCCGCTCCCGCAACGCCTGCTCCGCACGGCGGCTATCGGTGATGTCCAGCATCGTGAACAGCGCATTGCCGTCCGGCAGCGGCACGCCCGCGAACTCGAAATGCCGCCCATCGGCGAAGGCCACCCGCCCACCTCGCTGTTGCCGTTCGGCGGTGGCGGAATGGACGAGGTCGGCGATCAGCGTCGACCGGCTCGGCGTCGACAGGCGCGGCGCGATCCGGCTCGCGAACACGTCGACGCGCGGATGACTCGCCAGGAATTCCTCGTCGACGCCCCACAGCGCGCGGAAACGGTTGTTCCACAATTGCAGCCGGCCATCGGCGGCGAACACACCCAGCGCTTCGAACAGATTGTCGAACGTTGCGGTGCGGACGCGCAGCAGCGTGTCGCGCGCGCTGGCCAGTTGCACCTGCTCCGTCCGGTCCTCGAAGATCAGCAGCAGGCCGCCGTCCGGCAACGGCTGCGCCACCACGTGCAGGTGCGTGCCACCCGGCAGATGCCAGTTTTCTTCCGACGCGACATCCGCTGCCACGAACCAGTTCCGCCGCTCCGCCTTCCAGCCCGGAAAGTCGCGCACTTCCGGCAGGCGGTTGGCCTCGCGCATCCGCTCCAGCACGCGGTCGAATTCGGGACGATCCGCCAGCCACTCCGCGCGCATCGCGAACATGCGGTGGAACGGCTGGTTGCAGAACACCAGCGCCCGGTCCGGCCCGAACTGCGCCACGCCCGCCGACAGCCGGTCGAGCATGCCGCGCTGTGCCTCGGCGAACCGCTTGGCGCCACTCCGGGCCTGCTCCAGTTCCTCGATATCGACCGCGAAACCAGCGACTCCGCCGGTCGGCAGCGGCACGTCGATCACCCGCAAACGCCGCCGCGCGCCGTTGATCGTCGCCGGCAGCACCTGTTCCGCGGGCCGACCCTGCGCCTTCGCCGCCGCCGCTCCCGCCAGCGGCCCGCCCTGCCCGGTGCCCTCGACCAGTTCCAGCCCCCGAGACAAGGTTTCCGAAGCATCCCGCCCCTCGACCGCCTCGACATAGGCGGAATTGACCATCGCCAGCTTCAGGTCGCCGCCGCGATACCACATCGGCATCGGCGCCGCCTCGATCAGCCCGGTCAGCGCGCGATAGGCATCCGCCAGTCGCTCGACCTCGCCGCCCAGCCGCTCGATCTCACCCTGCGTGTCGCTCGCATCGAAAACCCACACGATCGCACCGCCCGCCGCGCCGAGTTCCGCGGGCGCCCGCCCGCCGCGCAACGTCAACGCCCGGTCAGACCCGCGCGGTCGTATCGCCCGCTCGAACTCGCGCCCGGCCCGCTGCGCTGCGGTGACATCGGCCGTCAGAACCGCCACGTCCTCCGGCTGGAGCCCCGCATCATCCCCGTCGGTCAAATCAGCCAGCGTCCGCGGCGCGACCGAAAGCCCCAGCCAGTCCGCCAGTCGCGTCGGCATCTCGACCCGTCCGTCCGGCCGCACCAGCATCGCCAGCGCCGGCGCACTGCGCAGCGTCGCATGCAGCCGCGCATTCTCGTCCCGCGCCATCGCCGCCGCCGCGCGCGTTCGCAGCCCCACGAACAATGCCGCCACGCCGCCGCCGATCACCACCAGCAGCATCAGGCCGAGCCCGATCGTCGCTCCGGTGCCGAGCTGCATCATGTCATGGTCGGTCGCGCAGGCATGCCACCGTGTCTAGGGTCAGCGCGAGCCACGGGCAACGGGCGTGATGATGTAGAGGTGCAACCGGGCTAACCCGCATTGGAAAGACCGGTACGGACCTAAGTTGTTGCAAAGGTGTGACACTTTCCAAGATATCGATGAGTTGAGCGGACACGGGCGGGAACGCGGGCGTTTTTGGCGGTACCTGACCGACACATCGGCAGGCGGGGCGATCGTCGTTCCGGTGTTACATCGTTCAGGGAATTCACCAGAAATGTCCGTACTCCGACGCCACCTTCTTGCCACGACCCTGCTGGTCGCGGCGACGCCGATGACGGCGGTCTATGCGCAGGACGCCGCTAACCCGGCGGGAACCCTCGGTGCGGCGAGCACCGCCCCCGCCCAGAACCCGACCGATCCAGAGGCTCAGGCCGATGCCGCTGAGTCCGTCGCCGATCAGGGCGGCGAGATCGTCGTGACCGGGTCTCGCATCCGTCGTCCCGATCTGGAATCCGCCTCGCCGATCGCCGTGGTCGATTCCCAGCAGATCCAGTCGCAGGGCATCGTCAACACGCAGGATCTGCTCCAGAAACTGCCGCAGGTTGGCATTCCGGGGCTCAGCCGCACGAACAGCAACTTCCTGACGTCGGGCAACGGCGTCGCGACGATCGATCTGCGCAACCTCGGCGACTCGCGCACGCTGGTGCTGGTCAACGGTCGGCGCTTCGTTCCCGGTGTGGCGGGCACATCGATCGTCGACGTCAACAACATCCCCGCCGACTTCGTCGATCGTATTGAGGTCGTGACCGGTGGCGCATCGGCCATCTACGGGTCGGACGCGATCGCGGGCGTCGTCAACTACGTGTTGAAGACCGACATGCAGGGCATCGTCGGGCGCGCCCAATATGGTCTCACCAGCCGCGGCGACAGCCAGAACTACACGGCGAGCCTGACCGGCGGCACGAAGTTCGGCGCTGACGATCGCGGATCGATCATCGCCAACGTCACCTATTCCAAGGATCTCGGCCTGCTATCGCGCAAGCGCGCGATTTCGGCGGAGGATTGCTCCGCCGCGGGTTGCGGGCCGCAGTCCTATTCGTCCTACCCCGCGCAAGGGCGTTTCGAGTTTCAGAACTCGAACAACGAGAACGGCGTAGCGTCGAACGAGGGTGGCTATGCGAGCAACCTGTTCACGTTCAATCCCGATAACTCCGTTGTGACGGGCTTCCCGACCGGCTACGGCTTCAATCGAAACTCGGTGCGCCGTATCTCGACTCCGATTGAGCGGTACTTGGCAGCCGGCTCCGCCCAATATCGCTTCAGCGACGCGGCCACTGCGTTCGTCGAGGCGACATACGCCAAGACCAAGTCCAGCTCGCAGATCGAAGCTCTGGCGCTGGATTCTCAGACCGATGTCGGCGTCGGCTACGGCATCGACAATCCATTCATTCCGCTCTCGATCCGTCAGCAGATCGCAGCCCGCAACAGCGATGCGATCGCATCCAACGACGTGACGTCGATCGATTTTCGTCGCCGCCAGAACGAAGTGTTCAGCCGCAGCAACCGTAACGATCGGGACACCATGCGTTTCGCCGGCGGCCTGCGCGGCGATCTCGGCTCCAAGTGGCAGTACGAAACATCGGTCGTGTACGGCCAGTTGAAGGATCGCACGAGCAGCCAGGACATCGACATCACGCGCTACGCCAATGCGCTGGATGCCACCACAGATGCGCAGGGCAACATCATCTGCCGCGACGCCACTGCGCGTGCGGCGGGCTGCGTGCCGATCAACCTGTTCGGCTACAACACCGCTACGCCGGAAGCCTCGGCCTATGTGCGGGCGGCAGTGCCTCGCGCGGTGGCGATCAAGAATACGCAGTTCGTCGCCAGCGGCAGCGTCAGCGGCTCGCTGTTCGCACTTCCGTACGGTGACGTACAGGTCGCGCTGGGCGCCGAGTATCGTCGCGAGAAGAGCGCCGAGAATTGGGACGAACTGACGAACGCCGGCCAGAATTCCGGCAACCAAACCCCGGACACGGTCGGCAAGTTCAACGTCAAGGAGCTGTTCGGCGAAATCGACGTGCCGCTGCTGAAGGACATCAGCTTCGTCAATTCGCTGAGCATCCAGGGTGCGGCGCGCTATTCCGATTACTCGACGATCGGGCGCGTGTTCAGCTGGAATGCGGGTGGTGAGTATTCACCGGTCCGCGGCCTCCGCTTCCGCGGCAACTACGCGGTCGCCAACCGTGCACCGAACATCGGCGAGCTTTTCTCGTCCGCATCGGAGACGTTCCCGACGGTGCAGGACCCGTGCGACGGCGTCACTGCGACGTCGACGGGCACCTATGACGTAGCCTGCCGCGCGATTCCGGGCGTCGCGTCCGCAATCTCTCGCAACGGTACATTCGAATACACGCTCGCTGACATCCAGAGCATCAACGGCTTTAACGGCGGCAATCGCAATCTGCAGGAGGAGAAGGGCAAGACGCTGACGTTCGGCGCCGTGTTCGCTCCCGACCAGGTCCGCGGCCTGAGCCTGACCGTCGACTATTTCGACATCAAGCTCACCAATGCGATCGACATCATCCCGCGCGCCACGTCGATCCAGCAGTGCCTGCTGACCAACCTGCCGCAGTTCTGCAACAACGTCATCCGCAACACCGGCACCGGCTTCATCCGCACGGTCAATGCCCAGAACGTCAACATCGCGGACACCAAGACGCGCGGTATTGACGTCAATCTGCGCTATGGTCGCGCGCTCGGGTTGGTTGCGGACGATCGCTTCGACGTGAACGTCCTCTACACGCACACCTTGCGCTATCAGACCCAGTCCGACCCATCGGCGCCGGTCTACAGCGGCGTCGGCAACATCGAATTCGGCTCGGTGTTCCGCGACAAGGTCAACGCGACCGCGACCTACGGGGCCGGTCCGTTCAGCGTCAACTGGACCGCCACCTATCTCAGCCCGATGGTCGACACGGTGCGTGACGAGTTCGCGGAGTCTTCGGAGGGTCTTGATCCGGAGATCATCGCTCACAACGAGATCAAATCGCGCATCTACCACGACGTCCAGTTCCGCGCCCGCGTCGGAGATACGCGTGAAATGGAGCTGTTCGTCGGCGTCAACAATCTGTTCGACCGCAAGCCGCCGAAGCTGGAAGACACCGTCTTCTACGGCAGCATTACCGGCACGACGACCGCCGCGGACATCTACGATCCAATCGGCCGCCGCTTCTACGCAGGTGCGCAGGTCCGCTTCTAGGGCTCTTCGGCCCGGCGCTTCTGGAGGGCGGGACAGGTCATCTGTCCCGCCCTTTTTTGTACGCCTCAACCCTTCGATCGAGCGCGGTCTCCTGTGCGGCACCGCCCGCATCCCGCGTAAGCAAAAGGCCGCGCCACCTTCCGGTGACGCGGCCCCGTTTCGCTGCTCAGAAGAGCGGCGAGATCAGTAGCGGTAGTGATCCGGCTTGAACGGCCCTTCGACCGGCACGCCGATATAGCCGGCCTGCTTCGGGGTCAGCTGCGACAGCTTCACGCCCAGCTTTTCCAGATGCAGCGCCGCGACCTTCTCGTCGAGGTGCTTGGGCAGGACGTACACGTCGTTCTTGTAGTTCTCGCCCTTGGTCCAGAGCTCGATCTGCGCGAGCGTCTGGTTGGTGAACGACGCCGACATCACGAACGACGGGTGACCGGTCGCGCAGCCGAGATTCACGAGGCGGCCCTTCGCCAGCACGATGATCTGCTTGCCGTCCGGGAACTCGACCAGGTCGGTGCCGGGCTTCACTTCGGTCCACTTGTAGTTCGACATCGCGGCGATCTGGATCTCGCTGTCGAAGTGGCCGATGTTGCAGACGATCGACATCGGCTTCATCGCCTTCATGTGATCGGCGGTGATGACGTCGGCGTTGCCGGTCGCGGTCACGAAGATGTCGGCGCGGGTCACCGCCTCGTCCATCGTCACGACTTCGAAGCCTTCCATCGCAGCCTGCAATGCGCAGATCGGATCGACCTCGGTCACCATCACGCGCGCGCCGCCGTTGCGGAGCGACTGGGCCGAGCCCTTGCCGACGTCACCGAAGCCGGCGACGACCGCGACCTTGCCGGCGAGCATCACGTCGGTGGCGCGACGGATCGCGTCGACCAGCGATTCCTTGCAGCCGTACAGGTTGTCGAACTTCGACTTCGTGACGCTGTCGTTGACGTTGATCGCAGGGAACGGCAGTTCGCCCTTCTTCGCGATCTCGTACAGGCGGTGCACGCCGGTCGTCGTCTCTTCCGATACGCCCTTCAGGTTCTTGACCGTCTCGGTCAAATAGCCCGGCTTCTTGGCGATGAACGCCTTCAGCGCGCGCTGGAACTCGACCTCTTCCTCGTTCTCCGGCTCGCCCAGCGTGTGGCCGGCTTCGAGCTTCGCACCCCAAAGGGCGAACATCGTCGCGTCGCCGCCGTCATCCAGGATTATGTTGGCGGTCTGGCCCTCGACCTCGGCATCCCACGAGAAGATGTCGCCGACATAATCCCAATACTCGGCCAGGCTCTCGCCCTTCACCGCGAACACCGGCACGCCGGTCGCGGCGATCGCGGCGGCGGCATGGTCCTGCGTCGAGAAGATGTTGCACGTCGCCCAGCGCACATCGGCACCGAGCGCGGTCAGCGTCTCGATCAGCACCGCGGTCTGGATGGTCATGTGCAGCGAACCGGTGATGCGTGCGCCCTTCAGCGGCTGCGACGCGCCGAACTCGCTGCGCAGCGCCATCAGGCCCGGCATTTCGGTCTCGGCGATCTTGATCTCGGCCCGGCCGAATTCGGCGAGGGCGATGTCCTTGATGACATAGTCTTGCGCCGTCTTGGCGGCGCCCTCGGGCGCAAGTGCGGTGGCCACGAATAGTGCTCCTGATACGAATGAATGGGTGCGCCCATACGGGTTTGCAGCCTCACGAGCAAATATAAAGATATCTTTATATGTTCAAGTCCCGCGCATCGCGACCGAGTACGATCAGGCGGTACCCACCCCCGCGACCAGTAGCCGCGGATCGATACCCGCCCCCGCCATCGCCCGCGACCAGCGCTCCTGTGCCGGCGCATCGAACAGCACCGCGTCCTCCGCGGGCGCCGTCAGCCAGCCCGGCCGCGACAATTCACCCTCCAGCTGCCCCGCGCCCCAGCCGGCATAGCCCAGCGCGACGACCCAGTTCGCCGGCCCGGCACCCTCCGCGATCGCGCGCAGCACGTCGAGCGTCCCGGTCAGCGTCCAGCGTCCCGCGACCTGCACCGAATCCTGCCCGGACCATTCCGTCGAATGCAGCACGAATCCGCGCCGCGGCTCCACCGGCCCGCCCAGATGCACCGGCGCGTTCGGCGCCACCCCCGGCTCGATCTCCAACTGTTCCAAGAGTGCATGGAACCCGACGCCCGGCACCACCGCACCCAGCCCGATGCCCAGCGCGCCGTCCGCGTCGTGCCCGCACATCGCGATCACCGCATGTTCGAAGCGGGGATCGCTCATCCCCGGCACCGCGAGGAGGAATTGGCCGGTGAGATACGCAGGTTCGGTCACGCTTCTGGGCATAGCCGCTGCGGAAAGCCGCCGCCACGCTTGAAATCAGCCCGCCTCGGCCCGAAATGCGCCGGGCCCGGCGAATTCAGCCGGCGATCCACGGAGAATGCAGGATGACCATCAGCGTCGGAGACCGACTGCCCAAGGCCACGCTCGTCAAGGTGACCGCCGACGGTCCCGATCAGGTCGATACCGAAACCTATTTCGCCGGCCGCAAGGTCGCGCTGTTCGCGGTGCCCGGCGCGTTCACGCCGACCTGTTCCGCCAAGCACCTGCCCGGCTTCGTCACGCAGAAGGAGGCCTTCGCCGAAAAGGGCGTCGACGAGGTCGCCTGCACCTCGGTCAACGATGCCTTCGTGCTGGATGCGTGGTCGAAGCAGAACGACGCCGCCGGCGTGACGATGCTGGCGGACGGCAACGGCGACTTCGCCCGCGCGCTCGGGCTGGAGATGGACGGGTCGAAGTTCGGCCTCGGCACGCGCAGCCAGCGCTACTCGATGCTGGTCGAGGACGGTATAGTCACGCAGCTCCACGTCGAACAGCCCGGCGAGTTCAAGGTCAGCTCCGCCGAACACCTGCTCGGCGAAATCTGAATCGGAAATTCTGGACTGTCGGAGGGGTATCCACGCCAACGGCGTCACCCCTCCGGCGCTCCGCGCACCTCCCCTTGCAGGGGAGGACTTTGATTGCGAGCCTCATTCCTCCCCGGCGAGGGGAGGTGGCAGCCCACAGGGCTGACGGAGGGGTGACACCGCCGGCGTAAACACCCTCGGGTTTCCTCGCAGCGCCCCGTCTTGCCTCCGTCATCCGCCGCGCGTAACCCTTCGCGATGACAACCGCTTCCGACATCGTCGCAGAGCTGGACCGGCTCTACACCGCCTCGGTCGACCGCCTTCAGGCCGCCCTCACCCGCTACCTCTCGGACGGCACGCCGCCCGACGCGACGGCCCGCAGCGACGGCAGCTTCGCCTATCCGGAAATCCGCCTCAGCTTCTCCGGCGAAGCGTCCCGCCCCACGCCGCTACGCTCGTTCGGTCGCCTCGTATCGCCGGGCGACTACCGCATCAGCGTCACCAAGCCCGCGATCTTCGCCGACTACCTGACCGAGCAACTGACGCTGCTGATCGAGGATTACGACGTCACGGTCGAAGCGGTGCCCGGCCGTCAGGAGATCCCCTTCCCCTACGTGCTCGATCCCGGTCACGCGCTCAGCCTCGATCAGGTGTCCGCGTCCGAGCTCGCCCGCTTCTTCCCCGCCACTGAACTCGCGCATATCGGCGACGAGATCGCCGACGGCCTGTGGATGACGGTCGACGGCACGCGTCCGCTCGCGCTGTTCGACGGCCTGCGCACGGACTTCAGTCTCGCCCGCCTGCGTCATTACATGGGTACGCCGGCGGAGCACGTGCAGCGCTTCGTGCTGTTCACCAACTATCACCGCTACGTCGACGAATTCGTCCGCTGGGGCGCGTCGCAACTGGGAGCCGGAAGCCGGTTCACCGCGCTGTCCGGTGCGGGCAACGTCGTCATCCACTCGCCAGACGATGTCGACACGATCGTCTCCGACAGCGCGTGGCGGCGGCACCAGATGCCCGCCTATCACCTGATGGCCGATGACCGCACCGGCATCACGCTCGTCAATATCGGCGTTGGGCCGTCCAACGCCAAGACGATCTGCGACCACCTCGCCGTGATGCGGCCCGAGGCGTGGCTGATGATCGGCCATTGCGGCGGGCTGCGTCCGTCGCAGCGGATCGGCGACTATGTCCTCGCCCACGCCTATCTTCGCGACGATCACGTGCTCGACGACGTGCTGCCGCCGGAAATTCCCGTCCCCGCCATCGCGGAGGTGCAGGTCGCGTTGGCGAAAGCGGCGGAGATCGTCTCGGGCCAGTCGGGCGAGGAGCTGAAGCGCCGCCTGCGCACCGGCACGATCGTCACCACCGACGACCGTAATTGGGAGCTGCGCTACTCCAAATCGGCGCTGCGCTTCTCGCTCAGCCGGGCGGTGGGCATCGATATGGAATCCGCCACGATCGCCGCGCAGGGCTATCGCTTCCGCGTCCCCTACGGCACCTTGCTCTGCGTCTCGGACAAGCCGCTGCACGGCGAGCTCAAACTCCCCGGACAGGCCAACCGCTTCTACGAACGCGCGATCAGCGAGCATATGCGGATCGGCATCGAAGCGTGCGAGCAACTGCGCGTCGAAGGCGAACGCCTGCACAGCCGCAAGCTGCGCGCCTTCAACGAACCACCCTTCCGCTAAGTCATAGGAGCTTCCGGGCGCGCTCCGCTCGCAACCAAAACGTCGTCGGTCGCGTTACGCACCCGGAACCAAATCGGGGAACAGACATGGCCGACGACGACACGACCGCGACCACCGACACGCCCGCCAAGCCCGCGCGCCGTCGCCGTACGACCACCCCCGCCAAGGCCGCCGCCGCCAAGCCGCGCGCGACCCGTACCAAGGCGGCCTCGGCCGACACCGCGGCGCCCGCCGCGCCCAAGACCCCGAAGGCGAAAGCTCCCCCGAAGCCCCGCTCCAGCAAGCGCGCCGCGCCCGCCACCCCGGCGACCAAGGCCCGAGCCGCCGCGACCCGCACCCGCGCCGCTGCGAAGACCGCGACCGACAAGATCGGCGGCAAATGGGGTGCCGCCGCGATCGCTACCGGCATCGCCGCCGCCGCTGCCGGCGCGGCGCTCTTCACGCTCAAGGGCAGCAGCGCCAAGCCGGCAGACCCCGCCAAGGGCTCCGGGCCAAAGACGCCGACCAAGGGCGCCCATCAGCCCGACGGCACGGATTCGTCCAAGTCGTTCGAAGCAGGCATCCCGGACGAAAACACCGTCCCGAACTGATCGTCCAAGGAAGCCGTCATTGCGAGCGTAGCGAAGCAATCCAGAGCGTCACGCGAGACACTGGATGGCATCGCTCCGCTCGTGGTCTCGGTCATGCCCGCGGCCGCCGTGCCCTACCGTGCTCCCGCGTAAGCGGGAGCCCAGTGGTGTTCCAACGCCCGGCTTCGGCTCTAGCCACCGGACTCCCGCCTTCGCGGGAGAACAGCAGTTGAGAATTGGGACTGCCACCACTCCGGCAGATCACCCCGGCGAAGAAGGCGGGGTTGCGATCGCGCTCCCGTTCCGAACCGGCGCCCTGTCAAAGCCCGTCATTGCGAGCGTAGCGAAGCAATCCAGAGCGTCACGCGAGACACTGGATCGCATAGCTCCGCCCGCCGTCTCGGTTATCCGCGACCGCCGTGCCATTTCGTGCTCCCGCGAAAGCGGGAGTCCGGTAGCGTCGAAGCGTCCGGCTACGGCTCTAGGGGCTGGACTCCCGCCTTCTCGGGAGAACGACACTTGCAGCTCAGGGAGCTTCGACCTCCCAACCCTGCGAAACCGACGCGCGCACCCTGACCACCGGACTTCACCGGATGGCCAAAGACGACGCACGCCGATCGATCGAGACGTCGCCCGGCTACACGCGTCTCACCACCCGGTCGGCTTGCCCTTGTTCTGCTGATCCAGCCACGTCTTCAGCGGTGCGAAATACGCGATCAGCGCCTTGCCGCTCATCTCGCGCGTGCCGGTGAACGCCTGCAACGCATCCGGCCACGGCTTCGACTGCCCCATCGCCAGCATCGCATTCAGCCGCTGCCCGACCTCCTTGTTGCCGTAGAACGAGCAACGATGCAGCGGCCCGGTCCAGCCCGACTGCTTGCACGCCGCCTGATAGAACTGGAATTGCAGCACCCGCGCCAGGAAATAACGCGTGTACGGCACGCCCGCCGGCACGTGGTATTTCGCGCCCGGATCGAACTGGGTCTCGTCGCGCGCCACGGGCGGCGCGACGCCCTGATATTGCAGCCGCAACTTGTCCCAGCCCGCCTGATATTGCCCTGCGGGAATTTGACCGGAAAACACCTGCCACCGCCATTTGTCGATCAGCAGCCCGAACGGCAGGAACGCCACCTTGTCCATCGCCTGCCGCAGCAACAGGCCGATGTCCTTGTCCGCGCCCGGCACCTTCGCCTGATCCAGCAGCCCGATCTTGACGAGGTAATCCGGCGTGATCGACAGCGCGACGGTGTCACCGATCGCCTCGTGGAATCCGTCGTTCGCGCCGTTCTTGTAGAGGAAGGGCTGCTGCTTGTACGCGCGCTGGTAGTAATTGTGGCCGAGTTCGTGGTGGATCGTCACGAAGTCGTCGCCATTCACCTTCGTGCACATCTTGATGCGGATGTCGTCCGCATTGTCCACGTCCCACGCCGATGCGTGACAGATCACATCGCGGTCGGCGGGCTTCACGATCTGCGACCGCTGCCAGAACGTCTCGGGCAAGGGCTGGAACCCCAGCGACGAGTAGAACGCCTCGCCCTGCTTCACCATCCGCACCGCGTCGTAGTTCTTCGCCTTCAACAGATCGCCGGTGTCGAAGCCCAGGTCGCCCGCCCCTGCCGGCGCGACGATGTCATAGATATTGCCCCATTCCTGCGCCCACATATTGCCCAATAGGTCGCTGCGGATCGGTCCCGTCTTCGGCTGCACCGCGTCGCCGTACTTTGCGTTCAGCTTCCAGCGGACATAGGTGTGCAACGCCAGATACAGCGGCTCCACCTCCTTCCAGATGCGGTCCGTCTCCGCCGCGAACGCGTCCGGCGACATATCGTACCCGGCCCGCCACATCGCGCCGACATCGGCATAGCCCAGCCCCTTCGCACCCGCATTCGCCGCGACGGTCATCTTCGCATAATCGGCCCGCATCGGCGCTCCGACGTTGTCGTGCCAGCTGACCCACATCTCCTTCAGCTTGGCCGGATCGCGCATCTCGCCCATCGCCGCTTCGATGTCGGACCCGTTGATCGGCTTGCCGTCGAGCGTTCCCTTGCCCTTGCCGTACGCGGAGGACATGCGCGTGGTCAGCGTCGCCAACGCCTCTGCCGCGCCTGGCGTATCGGCGGCCGGCAGCGTGATGCCGTTCCGCAACAGGTCGAGCTTGCGCCGCGTATCCGCCGACAGCCCCGCCGCCGTTGCATAGCGCGCCGCGTCATTGGCCAGCTTCACCTGGATTGCGGTCTGGTCGCCGTTCGCCTTCGACGCTAGCGCATCGGTATCGTCGTTGATGTAGGTCGCCTGCACCCAGTTGATGCGGTTGACGGGAAGCGACAGCGCCGCGAGCTGCTCTTCGGCCTTGGCGACGAAGGCATCGGCCTGCGCCGCGGTCGGCTTGCCCACAGGAGCCGCGGGCGTCTGGGCGACGACGGACGCGGTCGACAGGCTCGCGAGCACCGCGAGCGATACGGATGTACGAAGCATTCGGGGATTCCTCTTCTATCCCCGTGAAATGCGCCGCCGCCCCGTCAGCCGTCAAGCGGCCAGAAAGTCCGCCATCGCCTGCCCCAGTTCGGGCTTCACCACCGAGCTCATATGCCCGCCCGGCACCTCGGCATAGCGCCCGTTCGGCAACGCGGCGGCGAGGTCGGGCGCGGAGCCATTGTCCTGATCCTCCTCGCCCGCCACCACCAACGCCGGCTGGACGAAGCCCGCAACGTCCTCCGCCCCCGTGTCGACGAACGTGTTCAGGATGCCGAGCAGCGCGACCGGATCACCCTTCGTCGTCTTGAGGAACGCCTCCGCCAGCCACTCCGGCGATCCCCGCTCATGCTCGCCGAGCCGGGTCAGGATGTTCCGGAAGTGATCGACACGCCGGTGGGTATGCAGCAGCCCCTCCAGACCCATGCCCGCGAACACGATCCGGCCGGGCGTCGCGCCCGTCGCCAGCATCCGCGACGTCGTCCGCGCGCCCAGCGAGTATCCGCCCAGATCGTAATCCGTCAGCCGCAGATGCGCGATCAGCGCATGGCCGTCGCGGGTCAGCGTATCGGGAGCATAGGCCGCCGGATCGTGCGGTCGGTCGCTTTCGCCGTGCGCGCGCAGGTCCGGCATGATGACCCGGAACCCGTTCGCGGCGATCTTCGCCGCGTGCCCATAGCGGATCCAATTGGTCGCCGCGTCGGAGAAATAGCCGTGGATCAGCACCACCGGCCGTCCCTCGCCCATCTCGCGCCAGGCGATCCGCACGCCGTCGAAACTCTCGAAATATTCAGTCGGGGAGCTTGCCAACCGCCGTCCTCCACATTGTCGCGATCCGCTCATTGTCCTCTGTCCGGCTCGCCGGCAACCCGCGCGTGTCCAGCCACTCCGGATGCCAGCTTTCGGCACCCGAATGCTCGAGCGGCCGAAACGCGGACGGATCGTCGAAGCTGCCGACCGTCAGGTCCAGATGATCCGCACCGTCTCCCTCATAGGTCAGCGGCGTCCCGCACTCCCGGCAGAAACCCCGCTGCGCGATCGGCGACGACCGGTACCGCTCCGGCTCGTACGGGCTCCATCGCAGGTCGCCGCGCGTCACACCCTTGAACGCGATCGAAACCCCGCCGGTGGCCCGCTGGCACATCCGGCAGTGACACAGATAGGCGTCGTCGTCGTGGATCGTCACGACATAGCGGATACGCCCGCACTGGCACCCCCCGGTCATCTCCTTCGCCATACCCACCTCCTCGCGGCCCAACGCATGGCGCGGCGATTCAGTGTATCGCCCGACCCCCGCGTTCGTCGGGAGCGATCCACACGGTGGTTGACGCCACCTCCTTCCCGCCATCATGGAAGCGGCGGGAGAGGATGCCTGGTTCACCTGCGACGGGACACCGGGATTGACCTACGACGACAGCCTGCCGCTCGGCCGCCCTCACAGTGTGGCGGAGGACGGCTATGCGCTCGCGATCGGGTGCGTGCTGCTGGTCGTCGGCCTGATGTTCCTGAAATCCGCGGGGCTCGTCACCGGCGGTATCGCAGGGATCGCGCTACTGCTGTCGTATGTCGTACCGCTACCCGCCGGCGTGCTGTTCACGACCGTGAACCTGCCCTTCTTCGTCGTCGCGCACCGGACGATGGGATCGAAGTTCGCGCTGAAGACCGTGCTCGTGAATGTCGGCATCGCCGCCTTTTCCGGCTGGGCGCGGCTGTCGGTTCACATCGCCGACGTGCATCCGGCGTTCGCGGCGCTGGTCGGCGGCACGGTCATCGGCATGGGCGTGCTCTGTCTGGCGCGCCATCAGGCGGGCGTCGGCGGCACCGGCGTGATCGTCCTGTGGCTCTACCGCACGCGCGGCTGGAACGCCGGCGTGACGCAGGTCGCGCTCGATGTGCTGGTCCTCGCCGTCGCCGCGCTGGTAATCAGCGGCCCTGCCCTCGCATGGTCCGCCCTCAGCACCGTCGCGATCAGCCTGATCCTGTTCGCGTGGCACCGGCCCGGGCGGTACATCGGGCACTAACCCCTAGACGGAGTCCATTCCGGACAATCGCTCCAGCGCCTCGACGGAGGCCGCTTCCTGCCAAAGCTCCGCATCGTCCGGCAGGATCACCCAAGGTTGCTTGCTCCGTACCCAGATGTGCAGCGGGACGCGGATGCGCGCACTGTCGTCCAGCGTGCCGGCACGAATATTCACCAGATGCGGTCGCGCTGCATTGCTGTTGTAGAGCCGCGTATGACAGGTCGGGCAGAACCGCTGCGTCGACACGCGCCCCGTCGGATTTACGAACGCATAGTCCGTCGCCGCGCCGGTCACGTGGAGCGCATCGGCCGGCATGAAGAACTGCGTGGTGAACGAGCTGCCCGACCATGTCTGGCAATCGGTACAGTGACAGGCATAGGCGGCGGGCAGCGTGGCGCGGTCGACGGTGTAGCGCACCGCGCCGCAGCGACAGCCGCCCGCAATCACCTCAAGCACCCTTCTGCCGCCTAGGCACCCTTCTGGAGATGCCGCCGCCCGAGCAGTTCCGCGATCTGCACAGCGTTCAGCGCCGCGCCCTTGCGCAAATTGTCGGACACGCACCACAGCGAAAGCCCGTTCTCCACCGTCGGGTCCTCGCGCACGCGGCTGACATAGGTCGCATCGTCGCCCGCCGCCTCGACCGGGGTGATGTAGCCGCCATCCTCGCGCTTATCGATCAGCATGATGCCCGGCGCCTCGCGCAGGATCGTCTGCGCTTCCTCGGCGGAGATCTCGTTCTCGAACTCGACGTTCAGCGCCTCGGAATGGCCGACGAACACCGGCACGCGGACGCAGGTCGCGACGACCTTGATCTTCGCACCCATGATCTTCTTCGTCTCGACCACCATCTTCCACTCTTCCTTGGTCGAACCGTCGTCCAGAAAGCTGTCGATGTGGGGGATCACGTTGAACGCGATCTGCTTGGTGAACTTCTTTGCCTCTGCCGGGTCGCCGACGAAGATGTTGCGGCTCTGCTCGAACAGCTCGTCCATGCCGATCTTCCCCGCGCCGGACACCGACTGGTACGTCGCGACGACGACGCGCTTGATCGTCGCGGCATCGTGCAGCGGCTTCAGCGCGACGACCATCTGCGCGGTCGAGCAATTGGGGTTGGCGATGATGTTCTTCGCCCGGTACCCGTCGATCGCGTCCGGGTTCACCTCCGGTACGATCAGCGGCACATCCGGGTCCATCCGGTACAGCGACGAATTGTCGATCACCGTGCAGCCTGCGGCGGCGAACTTTGGCGCATAGATCGCCGTCGCCTCGCTGCCGATCGCGAACAGCGCGATGTCCCAGCCCTCGGGATCGAAATGCTCGATGTTCTGGATCTTGAGCATCTTGCCGGTGTCGCCATACTCGATCTGGTCGCCCTGGCTGCGCGACGACGCCAGCACCGCAATCTCGTCGAGCGGAAATTCCCGCTCGGCGAGGATGTTGACCATCTCGCGCCCGACATTGCCCGACGCGCCCGCGACCACCACCCGATAACCCATTATGCCCTCCAGATACGCCGCGCCGCTCGCGGACCGCTCACGCTCATCCGTTCGTCTCGAGTAGCCGTCGAGCGAAGTCGAGACGGCATATCGAGAGAGCAACCCGGCGGCGGCTGGTCTCGACACGGGCTCTCGACATGCTCGATCCCTGCTCGAAACGAACGGAGGAGCGGACGTCGCGCCGCCCTAGTCCGCGGCGACGCAGCACGCCAGCCAAGCTTTACTTGCCCTCGCTATCGGCCGCCGTTGGCGCGGGCGTCGGCATCGACGACACCGCCGGCACGGGCAGCGCCTCCGGCCGGTCGCGCACGGTGCGGTTCAGGAACGCCATGATCGTGCCCCACAGATGCTGCGACACGCCCGGCCCGCCGACGCGGTGCGTGTTGCCGGGATAGAACATCATCTCGAACGGGGTCGCCGTCCGCTGCATCTCGGCCGCGAACGCCGTGGAGTTGTCGAGGAAGACGTTGTCGTCCGCCATCCCGTGGATCAACAGCAAGGGGTCGCGGATCTTCGATGCGTCCGCGATCGCCGCCGACGCCGCATAGGCTGCGCCGTCGATGCGCGGATCGCCCATATACCGCTCGGTGTAGTGGCTGTCGTACAGCTCCCAGTTCGTCACCGGCGCACCCGCCACTGCCGCGGCATAGACGCCCGGCGTCTTCTCCAGCATCTTCAGCGACATATAGCCCCCGTACGACCAACCGTAGGTGGCGATCTTGGTCGGCTCCACGAACGGCAGCGTCTTCAGATACTCCGCGCCCTTCAACTGGTCCGCGACCTCCACGCTGCCCATCGCATGATAGAGATGATCCTCGAACGCCTTGCCGCGATTGGGCGAGCCGCGATTGTCGAGCATGAAGAAGATCCAGCCCTGCTGCGCCAGATACTGCGGCAGCGGCCCCTTCCACCCGCGCGTCACCGTCTGGCTCCCGGGGCCGCCATAATGCTGGAAGAACACCGGATAGCGCTTGCCCGGCTCCATCTTCGGCGCGACCATCGTCCAGTGCAGGTCGGTGCCGTCCGCCGCCTCGATCGTCCCGAACGTCGTCGCGGCTTGGCCCGCGGCATAGGGGAACCAGGGATGGGCCTCGTTGACCGCATTCTCCGCGATCCACGATACGCGCTGTCCGGCGGCATCGGCCAGATACACCTGCGGCGGCTGCGTCGGGCTCGACCGCTGCACGATCAGCCGGCTCGCCGTCCCGTCCATCGAGCCGGAGTTGGTGAAGCCCCGCTCCGTCAGGCGCGTGATCTGGTTCGGCTTGGCGATGTCGACCGCATACAGCTGCTGCTCCAGTACGTCGTCCTTCGTGCCCGCGAAGAAGACGCGCCCCTTCGTCTCGTCCACCCCGATTAGATCGGTAACGACCCATTCCCCCTTCGTCAGCGGCGTCCACTTGCCCGCCGCGAAGCGATACAGGTGCCCATACCCGCTCCGCTCCGACCGCCAGATCAGGCTGCCGTCCTTCATCACGCGATACGCGTCGGTCAGGTTCGTCCAGCTTTTCACGCCCGACTTCTCGGAGAACAGGATCGTCGAACGCCCCGTCGCCGGATCGACGCGCAAGATGTCGATCCGCTTCTGATCGCGCGTCTGGCGCTGCACCAGCAGGCCCGATCCGTCGGGCATCCAGTCGACCCGCGCCAGATAGATGTCGGGCTCCGCGCCCAGGTTCACCTTCACCTGGCCCGTCCCGTCCGGCTTCATGATGTACAGTTCGACCAGCACGTTCGGCGTCCCCGCCGCCGGATAGCGCTGCTCGTAGACGCGCGTGCCGGTCGCACCGATCGCCGCGCGCGTCGCGACGTGGACCGGTTCCTCGTCGAACTTCTCGACCGCGACCAGCCTGTCGTTCGGCGACCACCAATAGCCGGTCCGCCGGTCCATTTCCTCCTGCGCGACGAACTCCGCCTCGCCCCAGTGGACGGTGCCGCCGCCCCCTGTCGTCAGCGCCTTCGCCTCCCCGCCGTTCAGCGGCTGTGCCCACAAATTCTGGTCGCGCACGAAGCTGACATAGCCGCCCGCGGGGCTCACCACCGGGTTCAACTGCCCGCCGGGCGTGTTCGTCAGCCGCCGGACATTGCCGTCCAGCCCGGCCAGATACAGGTCGCCGTCCAGCGGCACGAGGATCGCCTTGCCGTCGGGTGCCCAGTCATAGGCGACGATGCCCTTCGATCCGCCGATGCGCGTCCGCTCGCGCTGCATCTTCTCCGCCTCGGACAGTTCCGCGCCGCTGCCGACCGCCTTGCTGTCGACCAGCATCCGCTCCGCACCCGTCCGCGTATCGGTCGCCCACAGGTCGAACCGTTCCTTTTCGTCCGCCCGGTTGCGCAGGTACGTCAGCAACGTCCCGTCGGGCGATAGCTTCAGCGCGCGCGGCTGGGTCCCCGACAGATCGGGACTGCCGAACACCTTCGCCAGCGTCAGCGTACCGGCGGCCTCGACCGGCGGCGTCGCGGCCTGCGCGGTGGCATCGGTCGTCAGCGCCGGCGTCGGCGCGCCGGTTTGCACCTGTTCAGCAGCCATCGCCGAACTTCCCGCCGAAGCCAGCATCATACCCAGCAGCCATGCGCGCATCCTGTCCCGCTCCAAAATCGATGATCGCCCGGCACGGCCGGCACGAAGCGCGTTATCGCGGCGCACGGCACCGGCGTAAAGGGCTGCCCGATGGCGGCCTTTGCGCTGATCCGATTGGGTAAACGCCTCGTACACCTCATCTTTACGTCATTCGGTATAGTCCGGGGCATCACATCACCGATGACGGACAGCGGTGTTACCCGCCGCTCTCCCTCGCCATCGATGAAAGGACGCGCTCTTGAATATCGCCTCGCACGGCTGGCACGGCAGCGCCTGGGAGATGCTCGTCCGCCTGAGCGACGCCGATGGCAGCGCCACCCACCCGCACGTCCTGCGCCTCGCCGATCCGCGATCGTCGCACCGCGATCTCGCCGATGCGGTCCACGCCTTGTGCGCGGTTCACGGTCGCCACCCCGGCCTGATCGATGCAGCGCTGTTCCACGGGGCACAGCCGGACGCCTATGCGTGGCTCGACGGCGTCGCCGCCGGCTTCGCGGAGGAACGCGCGTTGCTCGCGCAGATCGCCGCCGCCGCCGGTCCGCTGCCCTCCACGCCCGGTCAGGCCGAAACCGAGGCTGCGCTGGTCGGCGTTCGTCACGCGATCGAGATGCTCGCCGGGTCCGACCGCACCGGCTGCGCGACGGGGGCCGCCGCGATGCTCGCGATCGACTGGCTGACGATCCGCAGCGTGCTGGCGCGCGCCGCCGACCGCTTCGGCGTGGCGCTGCCGGTCACGGCGCTGCCGTCGCAGGCGGAGACAGCGACCGCGATCGTCGATCTCGGCGCCTCCGCCGCGATCGAGCGGGCGATGAACTTCGGCGGGCGCCAGTTGCTCGCCCAGCATCGCGGCCTGTGGGACCTGCTGGAGGCCCGCTCCAGCGCACGGGGCTAAACGGGGCTAAGGGGCCGCACCCCCGACCTTGCGCGACGGAGCCCGATCCGCCACTCCCTCGCGCATGGACCGTTTCGAAGGCACCGCCGCCTATGTCGCCACCGACGACCTGAAGGTCGCGGTCAATGCCGCCGTCCGGCTGCGCCGCCCGCTGCTCGTCAAGGGAGAACCCGGCACCGGCAAGACCGTCCTCGCGTACGAAATCGCCAAAGCCGCCAACGCCGAGCTGATCGAGTGGAACGTCAAATCCACCACGAAGGCGCAGCAGGGCCTGTACGAATACGACGCCGTCGCCCGCCTGCGCGACGGCCAGCTCGGCGACGAACGCGTCCACGACATCAAGAACTACATTCGCAAGGGCAAGTTGTGGGAGGCGTTCACCCGCCCCTCCCCGCCCATCCTGCTGATCGACGAGATCGACAAGGCCGATATCGAATTCCCGAACGACCTGCTCCAGGAACTCGATCGCATGGAGTTCCACGTCTACGAGACGAAGGAAACGATTCGCGCGGTCGAACGCCCCATCGTCGTCATCACCAGCAACAACGAAAAGGAGCTGCCCGACGCCTTTCTGCGCCGCTGCTTCTTCCACTACATCAAGTTTCCCGACCGCGGGACGATGCAGGCGATCGTCGACGTCCACTTCCCCGGCATCCAGCGGATGCTGGTGTCGAAGGCGATGGACATCTTCTACGACGTCCGCGACGTGCCCGGCCTGAAGAAGAAGCCGTCGACCAGCGAACTGCTCGACTGGCTCAAGCTGCTGCTGCACGAGGATATGCCGCTCGACATCCTCCAGAACCGCGACCCGACCAAGGCCATCCCGCCCCTGCACGGCGCGCTCCTCAAGAACGAGCAGGACGTGATGCTGTTCGAACGGCTCGCCTTCATGGCCAAGCGGCAGCAAAACCGGCCCTGAAACGCCCGAACGGTGAACGACGGGCAATCGATGCCTGTTAACCGCACCGGCAGTCCGCTCCGTTACGGCGGCGTCTTTCACCGCACGATCCTCCGGAGGAGATGACGACATGCACCCGCATGAGGGGCCAGCATCCGATGTCGGGGGCCCGATCATCCTGTTCGATGCCGAATGCGTCCTCTGCTCCGCCAACGCACAGTTCATCCTCAAGCACGACAAGGCCGCCCGCTTCCGTCTCGCCTCCATGCAGGGTGGTGTCGGCGCGGCACTCTACCGCCAGCATGGCATGGACCCGCTCGACCCGAGCAGCATCCTCGTCGTCGAGGGTGATCGCGTCCGCCGGGACAGCGATGCGGTCCTGAGCATCTACGAGGGGCTTGGGTTGCCTTGGCGATTGCTGGGGCTGTTTCGCATCGTACCCGCGATCATCCGCGATCCCGTTTACCTTTGGGTCGCACGCAACCGCTATCGCCTGTTCGGCAAGCGGGCGACCTGCTGGGTCGCGCCACCCGAGTACAGGGACCGATTGATGTGAGTGATGAAGCGACGGCGCCGATGCGGGTCCTGATTCTCGGCGGCTATGGCGTATTCGGAGGTCGGCTGGCCCACCTCCTGTCCGATTTGACCGAGGTCGAACTCCTCATCGCCGGTCGCGACCTCGGTCGGGCGGACGCGTTCTGTACGCGCTATGCCGGCCCTGCACGCGTCCGCCCGGTCGTGGTCGACCGCGCCGACATCGTCGCGGGTCTTGCCGCCCATCGGCCCGATCTCGTCGTCGATGCCTCCGGTCCGTTCCAGGATTACGGAGCCGATCGCTATCACGTGATCGCCGCCTGCATCGCCGCGCGCGTCGACTATCTGGATTTCGCCGATGCCGCCGACTTCGTCGCTGGCGTCGCGCAGTTCGACGCCGAGGCGAAGGCCGCAGGTGTGTTCGTGTTGTCCGGCGTCAGCAGCTTTCCGGTCCTCACCGCCGCCGTCCTGCGCGAACTCGCGAAGGGGATGGACATCGCCTCCGTCGAAGGCGGCATCGCACCCTCGCCCTATGCCGGCATCGGCCTCAACGTCATGCGGGCGGTGGTCGGCTACGCCGGCTCGCCGGTGAAGCTGTGGCGCGACGGCCGCCCTGCGCACGGTGTCGGCCTCGCCGAAAGCCGGCGCTTCACGATCGCACCACCCGGCCGACTGCCGCTGCACAACATCCGCTTCTCGCTCGTCGACGTGCCGGACCTTCAGGTGATTCCGCCCGAACACCCGACGATGACGGATATCTGGATGGGCGCCGGCCCGGTCCCGGAAATCCTGCACCGCATCCTGAACATGCTGGCAAAGGTGCGATCCAGCTTCCGCCTCCCCTCCCTCGCCCCCTTCGCCCGCCTCTTCTACGCGGTCCTCAACCGCATGCGCTTCGGCGAACATCGCGGCGGCATGTTCGTGCGGGCACGCGGAACGGCGAATGGCCGGCCTGTGGAGCGGAGCTGGCATCTGCTCGCCGAAGGGGACGACGGACCGTACATCCCATCGATGGCGGTCGAGGCGATCGTTCGCAAGCTGCTTGCCGGAGACCGTCCGCACAGCGGCGCGCGTTCGGCGGTTCGGGCGCTCGAACTCGCCGACTACGACGCGTTGTTCCGCGGCAGGAACATCCAGAGTGGCTTCCGCTGGGACGAAACCGACGATGGTCCGCTCTATCGCCGCGTCTTGGGCCCGGCGTTCACGTCGCTGCCGCCCCGTCTGCAAGACTTGCACGATAGCGCCACGGCAAGGCAGTGGACGGGGTTCGCCGACGTCCGCCGCGGCCGCGGACTCCTGGCTGCGCTGACCGCGAAGCTCGTCGGCTTCCCCGAAGCGGCGACGCAAATCCCGGTTTCGGTGAGCTTCAAGCCCGAAGGGGACGCCGAACTCTGGATCCGTTGGTTCGGAGACAAAGCCTTCTCGTCGGTCCAGTCTGTCGGGCGCGGGCGGAACGCGCATCTCCTTGTCGAACGCTTCGGGATCGCCTCGTTCGCGCTCGCGCTTGTGGTCGAGGGGGATCGCCTGCTGCTGATCCCGCGACGATGGAGCCTGCTGGGCATTCCGATGCCGACCACCTTGCTGCCAAGGGGATCGAGTTTCGAGACGCAGCGCAACGGCGAGTTCTGTTTCGACGTTGAAATCGCGATGCCTGTGATCGGCCTGATCGTCGCCTATCGTGGAACCCTCCGCCCCGCCTGACTGCCGCGACAGGGTTGGATCAGAAGGCGTCCGCGCTACGCCGCATCGCGATACGCGATCTCGAAATTGCCCCAGCGGCGCCCGTTCACCCGGATCGGCACCCACACATTGCGCAACACGGCGGCGGTGCCACCGCCGTTGAAGCGATAGACGCCCATCATGAACGGGGCGTCGCTCCCGATCGCGCGCGCGGTGGCGGCGTCCAGAATGATCATGCGGTTGCGGCAGTTCGCGACGTTCCAGCGGGCATCGCCCTGTCGTGGCGTTTGGGAGAAGCGGCTGATATGCGTCGGCAGATAGCCGTTCACGTCCGAACACACTGCGCTGATGATCCGCGGCTGTTCCCCCGCCAGCCTGTCGAGCAGCGGCCGCAGCGCCGCATCGGCGAAGTCGGAGAGCCGCGTATCGTACCGCACCGGATCGGACCCGGCGATCGGCCGGTACTGCGTGTCGAATGCAGCCTCCGGTGTCAGGTCGTGCCGCGCCAGCGCGCGTTCGATGATCGCGCTCGCCTCCGCCGCGCCCGCCAGTGCCATGTCGACGAAACGCCGGTCGTCCGCCGCCAGTCCGGAATGCACGATGCGGTCGAACATGCCGTTCGCGACCAGTTCGATCTCCTCGACCTTCGCGCGCGCTTCCTCCAGCAGTTCGTCGGCGGCATGCGCCTCGTCCGCGAAGGTCGCGAGCTGCGACCGGACGCCGCCGGCATCCGCATGGATGCTGCGCGCAGCGACCGCGATGCCCTCGCTATGCGTGTCCACTTCGCACACGATCTCCAGCACTTCACGGCACGTCTCCTGCACCGTCACGAACGTCGTGCGCGCCGCCGTGGCCTGCGCCACGCCCGCGACGATGTCGCCTGCCAACGACGTCGCCTCCTGATCCAGCGACGCGACCGTCCGGCCGATCTCGTTCACCGCGACGCGCGTATCCTGCGCCAGCTTGTTGACCTCGTCCGCCACCACCGCGAACGTCGCGCCGGTTTCGCCCGCCCGCTGCGCCTCGATCGCCGCGTTCAGCGCCAGCATCCGCGTCGTCCGCGTGATCGTCTCGATCGACGCGGCGACCGCGCGGACCTGCTCCATCGCGGCGGCGAAGGCAGTCACCTGCAACCCCATCCGTGATACGAGATCGGTCAGCGCCTCGAATTCACCGATCGCGCCGTCGATCAGCGTCGATCCCGCATCAAGCTTCTTGCGCGCGCTGGCCGACAGCGTCCGCGCCAGCCCGCTCGCCCGCGCTGCCTCGTCCTGTCGCGCTTCCAGTCCGCGAATGATTGCCTCGATCGAACCAAGGCTGCTCAGCTGCCGCGCGACCCCCGCCGACGTGCCGGCGATGGCGTCGACGGCTTCCATGCATCCGACCGCAAGGTCGCCGCACGCTGTCGCGACGCTGGCGATATGATCACCGGTGTCCGAAGACGGATCGAATTGGAGCGAGCGCATGGCCATCGCGGGACGTTAGACACGGCGATCGGTTGCCATCGCGTTAAGTAAACAGGATCATTGTCGTCGCGTACGATTGTTAAGGTTTCGTTTACCATTTCGGGCTAGCCCTTCGCGCATGCGCCGCGCCCGCCCTTCCAGCCGTCGCCTCCTCCGCCTCACGGCGGCGGCGCTGCTGGTCGCCGCCTCGCTCGGCGCAGCGTTGCCCGCCCATGCCAGATCGCTGCTCGATTACGTCGGCCAGTGCGTGCCCTTCGCTCGTGCCGCGTCGGGCATCCAGATCTACGGCGACGCCTGGACGTGGTGGGATCAGGCCGACGGCAAATACGACCGCGGGCATCGTCCGAAGGTCGGCGCGGTCATCGTCTTCACCAAGACCGATCGTCTCCGTCTCGGCCATGTCGCGGTCGTCAGCCGCGTGGTCGAGAAACGCGTGCTGATGCTCACCCACGCCAATTGGTCCCGCCAGAACGGCGAGCGGGGCCATGCCGAACAGGATGTCACGCTGTACGACGTCTCGCCGCACAATGACTGGTCGGTCGTGAAAGTGTGGTTCCGCGACTCGGACGGCCTCGGCGGCAGCATCTATCCGGTCGAGGGGTTCATCTACGGCAAGGGCCGCAGCGCCGCCGAACTCACCAGCCGCGACCCCGATTATGTCGGCGCGCTGATCGATGCCTATGTCCCGGACGCCGGCCGCTAGCTTGCCCGGCTGACCGCGCGCGGGCATGCTGCGCGGCGATGTTCCTCAACTTCCTCGACGAGCTGCGCAGCGCCGGCATCCCGGCCAGCCTGAAGGAGCATCTGCTCCTGCTGGAGGCGCTCGACGCCGACGTGATCGACCGCACGCCAGAGGATTTCTACTATCTCGCCCGCGCCACCTACGTGAAGGACGAGGGGCTGCTGGACCGCTTCGATCAGGTCTTCGCCAAGGTCTTCCGCGGACTGACGACCAGCTACGGCCAGCAACCCGCCGACATCCCCGCCGACTGGCTGAAGGCGGTGGCCGAACAGTTCCTGACCTCGGAGGAGATGGAGCGTGTCCGCTCGCTCGGCTCCTGGGACGAGATCATGAACACCCTCAAGAAGCGGCTGGAGGAGCAGCACGGCCGGCATCAGGGCGGCAGCAAATGGGTCGGCACCGGCGGCACCAGCCCGTTCGGCAACGGCGGCTACAATCCCGAGGGGGTCCGCATCGGCGGCGAGTCCCACCACGGTCGCGCGCTGAAGGTCTGGGACCAGCGCGAATTCCGCAACCTCGATGCGACGCGCGAACTCGGCACCCGCAACATCAAGGTCGCCCTTCGCCGCCTCCGCCGTTTCGCGCGGGAAGGGGCCGCGGAAGAGCTCGACATCGACGGCACGATCGACGGCACCGCACGGCAGGGCTGGCTCGACGTACGCATGCGTCCCGAACGGCGCAATGCCGTCAAGTTGCTGCTGTTCCTCGATGTCGGCGGCTCGATGGACCCCTTCGTAACGCTGTGCGAGGAGCTGTTCTCCGCCGCCACGTCCGAGTTCAAGAACCTGGAGTTCTTCTACTTCCACAACTGCCCGTATGAGGGCGTGTGGAAGGACAATCGCCGCCGGTTCGCGGAACGGACGCCGATGTGGGACGTGCTCCACAAATACGGCCATGACTACAAATGCGTGTTCGTCGGCGATGCCTCGATGAGCCCGTACGAGATCACCCATCCCGGCGGCTCGGTGGAACACATGAACGAGGAGGCGGGCGCGGTCTGGCTCCACCGCCTGACCACCACCTATCCCGCGGCGGTCTGGCTCAACCCGCTCCCGCAGGAGCATTGGGGATATACCCAGTCGATCCGCATCGTCCGGGAAATCATGACCGACCGCATGTACCCGCTGACGCTCGCCGGCCTCGACGACGCCATGCGCGAACTGACGCGGAAACGGTAGGCCGACTGTCTATCGCGAGGTTGACGGCTGCCCCATCCTGATCGCCCCGCGCAGCGGCATCGGCAATTCGGTCGAACCTGCTACTCCGCGCTCACCGCGGACTAGGCGCTCAGCGCCTCGATCTTGCGCGTATAACTCTCCACCAGCCGCAGGCGGCGTTCCCGCGCTTCGGCGGTCAGCGCACGTTCGGCAGCGGCACGTTCGATCGTCAGGCGACGCAAATAATAACGGAGGTCGGATTCCATCGGGTCTGTCCCTTCCCCGGATTCACTCATGTCCTCGTCCTACTCCTGAGCCGTTACGAGTCTACCGCGCCAACATGCATCAAGCGATCATCCGGTGGTCATGCGCGGTGGATCACGCCACCGGCCATCGCGGCGGGTACGCCAGTCGTGCCGGGGAAGCTGATCGGCAGGTTTTTCAACGTTCTGACAGCCATATAAGCGAATCCCTCCGCCTCGACGCCATCCCCGTTCCATCCCAACGAGTCGCCCGCCTCCGCCGCGATGCCGCACCGTTCCGCGATCATCGCCAGCATCGTCGCATTGTGCCGACCGCCGCCGACCACCAGCAGGCGCCGCGGTCGTTCCGGCAACTGCCGCAGCGCCAGCGCCACCGTCTCCGCCGTAAATGCCGTCAGCGTCGCCGCCCCGTCCGCCGCACCCAGCCCGCGCGCCGGCTGGATCGTGAAGTCGCTGCGGTCCAGCGACTTGGGCGGAGGCGCATCGAAGAACGGGTTGTCGAGCATCGCCGTCAACACGCTCTCGTCGACGCGCCCGCCAGCCGCCAGCGCACCGCCGGCGTCGTAACGCGCGCCGGTCAGTTCCTCGACCCAGCTATCGATCAGTCCGTTCGCCGGCCCCGTGTCGAACGCCACCAGCGTGCCATCCGCGCCGACGAACGTGATGTTCCCCACCCCGCCCAAATTCAGCACCGCGACCGGCCGCTCCAGCCCGGCGACGAGCGCCGCATGATAGACCGGCAGCAACGGCGCCCCCTGCCCGCCCGCCGCGACATCGGCACTGCGGAAGTCCGCCACCGTCGTGATTCCCGTTGCCGCCGCCAGCGCCGCGCCGTCGCCCAATTGCCACGTCCAGCCGCGATCCGGCCGATGCGCCACCGTCTGCCCGTGCAGTCCGATCACGTCGACATCGGCCGCCGCCACGCCGGCATCGCGCAGCAGCTTCGCCACCGCCAGTGTATGCGTGCGCGTCACCAACTCCGTCGCCGCGATCATCGGCGGACTCAGGCGCGGCTTGTCATAGGTCAGCGCGATCCGCGTCGCCTCCGCCAGTTCGGCGCGAGCGACATCCGAATAGGCCTCGCCCCGGAACGCGATGGGCCGGGCTACGCCCTCGCCGTCGGTTTCGATCAACGCCGCATCGATACCGTCGAGCGAGGTTCCGGACATGAGGCCGATGGCTAACATGGCCGCCCTTCTATCCTCGCGATCCGCGTCGTCCAGCACCAGCAGCACGCCGCTCCGCCCGACACTGGCAAAATCGCGCCCGATCGCCTATGTGCGCCCGCACCTCATGGCAACCAAACTCCCCTCCCCGCCGCGTGTCGGCATGGTCTCGCTCGGCTGTCCCAAGAACCTGGTCGACAGCGAACGCATTCTGACGCAGCTGCGCGCCGACGGCTATCAGATGTCCGCCGACTATGCCGGCGCCGATGTCGTGCTCGTCAACACCTGCGGCTTTCTCGACTCCGCCAAGGAGGAAAGCCTGGAGGCGATCGGCGAGGCCATCGCCGAGAACGGTCGCGTCATCGTCACCGGCTGCATGGGAAAAGAGGCGGAGGTCATCCGTGCCCGCTTCCCGCAGGTCCTCGCCGTCACCGGCGCTCACCAGTACGAACAGGTTGTCGAGGCGGTGCACGAGGCTGCCCCGGCCAACCTGTCGCCGTACATCGACCTCATCCCGGACGCCGGCCTGAAGCTGACGCCGCGCCATTACAGCTATCTGAAGATTTCGGAGGGCTGTAACCACCGCTGCTCCTTCTGCATCATCCCCAGTTTGCGCGGCGATCTCGTCAGCCGCCGCCCCGACGCGATCCTGCGCGAGGCGGAGAAGCTGGTCGCGGCGGGCACGCGCGAGCTGCTGGTCATCAGTCAGGACACCTCCGCCTACGGCATCGACATCCGCAAGGAACCGCGCGCGTGGAAGGGCCGCGAGGTCGTCCCCCACATGACCGACCTCGCCCGCGAACTGGGCAAGATCGCGCCGTGGGTGCGCCTCCACTACGTCTACCCCTATCCGCACGTCGATCAGGTCATCCCGCTGATGGCCGAGGGGCTGGTCCTTCCCTATCTCGACATCCCGTTTCAACACGCCGCACCCTCGGTGCTCAAGCGCATGAAGCGCCCTGGCAACGACGCGAAGGTGCTGCAACGCATCCACCAGTGGCGCGACATCTGCCCCGATCTCGCGATCCGCTCGACCTTCGTCGTCGGTTTCCCCGGCGAGACGGAAGCGGACTTCCAGTATCTGCTCGACTGGCTGGACGAGGCGCAGCTCGACCGCGTCGGCGCATTCCGCTTCGAACCCGTGGAAGGCGCGACCGCCAATGCGCTCCCCGACCATGTGCCGGAGGAGCTGAAGGAGGAACGCTACGCCCGCATCATGGAAAAGACCGCCGCGATCTCCGCTGCCAAGCTCGCCGCCAAGGTCGGCCGCACGCTGGCGGTGATCGTCGATGCGGTCGACGATGAAGGCGGCGCGACCGGCCGCTCCACCGCCGACGCGCCCGAGATCGACGGCGAAGTCTTCCTGCGCGATGCCGGCCATCTGACCGTGGGCGACATCGTGCCCGTCATGATCGAGGATGCCGACGACCACGACCTGTACGGAGTGCCGGCGGCGGCGAACTGACGCGCCGCGACATGGGTGGCGGAGGAGGGCAGCGACAGCCCCCGTCTAGAGCCGTACAGGCCGCCCCATTACGCCCCTCCCCCGCGAAGGCCGGGGTGGGGCAATATGCTCGCATCTCCCACTCTCCTCCGTTCGGCCTGAGCAAGTCGGAGGCCACGCGATGCAGCCGTGCTTCAACCTGATCGTGTAAGATGGGCCGGCAACCGCGCGCATCCACCTCAAACTCCGCGGCAACAACCCACCTCCGAAACGTTACCCCCGCCATGACCGATGGCCTGCCCAAACCCCGCCGCTTCCTCGCCATAGCCGCCGTCTCGGCAGGCACCGCGCTCGTCGTCGTCGACGGCGCGATCGCCACTGTCGCGCTGCCGACGATCGCCCGCGATCTGGGCGTCGACGCCTCCGCTGCGGTAGCTGTCGTTACCGTCTACCAGCTCGTCCTCGTCATGACGCTGCTGCCCTTTTCCGGCCTCGGCGACCGGATCGGGCTCAAGAAGCTGTATCAGGCCGGTCAGGCGGTCTTCACCGTCGCCACCATCCTGTGCTTCTTCGCCAAAAGCCTGCCCTTCCTGCTCATCGTCCGCGCCGCGCAGGCACTCGGAGCGGCGGCGGCGCTCAGCGTGTCGTCGGCGCTGCTGCGATCGATCTACCCCACGAAGCAACTCGGCCGCGGGCTCGGCATCAACTCCGTCGTCGTCTCCAGTTCCGCCGCCTTCGCACCGACGCTGGGCGGCCTCGTCCTCGCGGTCGCGCCGTGGCCGTGGGTGTTCGCCAGCGCCGTACCCTTCGCGATCATCAGCCTGATCCTCGGTCGCGCGCTGCCGGATCCGGTTCCGCGCGACGAACCGTTCGATGTCCTCGGCGCCGTCATGTGCGCGGCGATGTTCGGGCTTGTCATCGGCGGTCTGGAGACCGCGGTTCACGGTGACAGCCCGGTGGTCTCGGCCGCGATCGTGATCGTCGGGGTGATCGTCGGGATCCTGTTCATCCGTCGCCAGCGCCGTGAGGTCGCCCCGATCCTGCCCGTCGACCTGCTCCGCCGGCCGGTGCTGGCGCTTTCGACGATGGGCGCTTTCACCGCCTTCGTCGCGACGATGACGCTGCTGCTGTCGCTGCCGTTCCGCCTGCAACATGGCTATGGCTTCGCGCCGTCGGAGGTCGGGGCGGTGATCGCACCGTGGCCGCTGACGACGATGATCGTCGCACCGCTGGCCGGATGGCTGTCGGATCGCTATCCCGCTGGCCTGCTCGGTGGCATCGGCATGGCGCTGGCGATCGTCGGCCTGTTGACCCTGTCCTACCTTCCCGCCGACCCGAGCTACTGGGCGATCGCGTGGCGCATGTCGCTGACCGGCGCGGGGTTCGGCATGTTCCTCTCGCCCAACGCCCGCCTGATCATCGGCAGCGCCCCGCGTGATCGCGCGGCGGCGGCGGGCGGCCTGATCTCCACCACGCGCATGGTCGGGCAGACGACCGGCGCGACGCTGGTCGCGGCGCTGCTCGCGATCGGCCTCGGCTCGGGCGGCGGTCCCGCACTCATCGCCGCCGGCCTCGCCGCGGTGGCGGGCGTGTGCAGTCTCGCCCGCCTCAACCCGGCCATCCGCAACCCGCCGCGCGATGAAGCCGCCGACGCCCAACCCGGCGCGCAGGTCAGCTAAGCCGCGCCGCCGCCCCCTCAGAACACCGCCCGGGCCGTCGCCTCCCCCATCATCTCGCGTCGCAGCAGCGGGATCGGCGGCCCACCATAGCTCAACAGCCGGTCGTGGAACGTCTTCCAGGCTTTCCGCCCGCCATGCTTCGCGGTCCAGTCGGTGCGCAGCCGCCGGATCAGCAGCTTGCCCATCGTGTAGTTCAGATAGGCAGGATCATAGGTGCCTCGCGCCGATTGCTGCCGCGCCATGCCCTCGTCCTGATAGCATTGTTCGACGAACATCCGTCGCGACTGGTCCTGCGTCATCCCCCGCGCATGCAGCCCGATCGCCGACAGATACCGGCAGTCGCGCAGCAACGCGTTGGAAAGCTGGCCGATGTGCACGGCGGGATCACCCGCGCCATAGCCCGCCTCCCACATCATCTCCTCCGCATAATGCGCCCAGCCCTCCGCGAACGCATAGCCGACGAACAGCCGCCCGAAGAGCGAGGGCGACCGGTTCGCATGCAGGAACTGCACGAAATGCCCCGGCATCACCTCGTGGATCGACGTGAACAGCAAGCTATCCTTGCCCGGCACGAACGCGTCACGCGTCGCCTGATCCCACGCCGGATCGGGCGGCGAGATGTAATAGACCGATGGCAGGCCGGTATCGAACGGCCCCGGCGGATCGATATAGGCGAGGTTCTGCCGGTTATACGGCGGACTCTCCTCGACCAGCGCCTGCTCCGTGCCCGGAATGCTGACGAGGTCCTTGGCGACCACGAACGCGCGCAGCGTCGGAATCTGCCGTCGCGCCTCCGCGACCGGCCCGTCCACAGGCTTCACGGCATTCATCTTCGCGACACAGGCCGGGATCGTCGCGCCCGCCGCATACAGCTTGCACGCCGCTTCCAGCGCCGCCCGGTTGCGCGCGAGGTCCGCACGCCCGGCCGCCTCCAGCGCATCGAGCGAGGTGTCGACGCCCTCCGTCGCGTTGACCATGCGCGTGAACCGCGCCGCTCCCAGCGCATAACCGTCCGCCGGCGCGCGCGCCTTCAGCTCCTTCATCCAACGACCCAGATCGCGCATCGCTCCGCTCGCCGCTCGCGCCGCATCCTTCAGGTCGCTTTGCGCACCCGCATCCTTCACGCCCGCAAACGCCGCGATCAGGTCGCCGCTATAATAGTCTGCAAACCCGTCGAAGCCCGCCTGCCCGTAAGCGACGAAGCTGGCCGGCATCGGCGTCTTCAGGTTCGCCCGGATCTGCGCCGCCGCCGCCGGCACCGCCCGCAGGAAGCGGGTCGCCGCCTTCATCCGCACCGCTGGCTCGGCATAGTTGCGCGCGATATAGACGTTCGGGTCCAATCCGTTGCCGACATACCAGGCCGGGTTGCTGTGCGGGAAATCCGCATTGGCCAGCCAGAACAGCCGCCCCTCCGCCGTCTGGATCAGGTAATCGCGCTCGAACCGGTCCTGCGCGCTCATCCCCGGCGTCGGCACCGCGCGCGCCTTGGTGATCGCAGCCCGGAAGAAATCGGCCTGCCGCTGCAACCCCGCCTCGCTCCAGTCGGGCAGTTGCCCGTCGAAGTCGTGCCGCCCCTGATATACCGCCGCCGCCGGGTCGAGGCGGAACAGCCCTTCGATGTAACCATCGCGAAAGGTCGCCCACTGGCTCTGCGCCGCGCCGATCCTCACAGGCGGCGCGCCCCGTCGGATCTGCGGAACGGGATCAGGAGCGGCGCCACCCAGCGCGATCAGCATCGCCGCCGTCGTCCCGGCCAGCGTCCATCGTTTCGTCATGCAACCCCCTCGATTCGCGTCGGGACCGATGCTGGCACGGCGCGCCGCGGGGGACAAACGCGATGCGGAACGCCGATCCTTAACGCACGTTACGGGGCACAGCCTATCAGGAGTTGAGTATGCCTTATATCAAGACGCGCGATGGCACCGATCTCTACGTCAAGGATTGGGGCGCCGGTCGGCCCGTGATCCTCACGCACGGCTGGCCGCTCAACGCCGACAGCTGGGACGCGCAGGCGATGGCACTTGCAAACGCCGGCTTCCGCGCGATCGCCTATGACCGTCGCGGCTTCGGTCGGTCGGGCCAACCGTGGAGCGGCTACGACTACGACACGCTCGCCGACGATCTCGCCGACGTGATGGAGGCGGCCGGCGCGGATACGGACGCGACGATCGTCGGCTTCTCGATGGGCGGCGGCGAGGTCGCCCGCTACATGAGCCGTCATGGCGGCAAGGGCGTGATCGCCGCCGGCCTGATCGCTTCGGTCGTGCCGTACATGCTGAAGACCGACGACAATGCCCACGGCGTCCCGGACGACACCTTCGCCCAGATGCGTCAGGGCCTGACGGAGGACCGCCCGAAGTTCCTGCGACACACCTTCATGCCGGGCTTCTACGGCGTCGGCACCTTCTCGCATCCCGTCAGCGACGATGTCGTCGAATGGTCGATCGGCATGGCCCTTCTCGCAGGCCTGAAGCCGACGCTCGCCTGCCTCGACGCGTTCGCCTACACCGATTTCCGTCCCGATCTTGCCGCGTTCCGCGTGCCGACGCTGATCGTCCACGGAACCGGCGATGCCACCGTGCCGATCGACACCTCCGCCCGCGCCGCCGCGGTGGGCATCCCCGGCAGCCAGCTCGTGGAATATGAGGACGCTCCGCACGGGCTGAACGTCACCCACTCGGATCGTCTCAGCCAGGATCTCATCACCTTCCTCGGCCGCTGACAGGCCACCGGCTCCCGGCTCATGCCGGGAGCCGGTCCTTACGTCCGTCGATCTACCGTAAGGGCAAACGGCAACCGCCAGCCCTGCCGCACCTTCGACCGATCAGGAAACGCCCAAGCACCGCACCCCCCATGTTTGCAGTGCTGACATTTTCAACATAATCTCAGCGCGCAGGAACGGTAGCAACCGAAAAGAAGAGGGTGGCGTGGTGGGCAGTGATCCATCCGATTCTTTCGCTATCCTTCATCGCCATACCCGCGTCGCGCACCGCTGAAGTTTCCAAACTATCGGCCGATGCGGTTGCGCAGTCGCAAGTCAAAGCCTTCAACCGGGCGACGTCGATGCGTTCGCATTCTTCTAAGCCGACGATGTAGAGCGGTTCGATCTCGGGTCGGAGGTAAAGCCCACTCTGTCGGGGGCGAGCGGTCCTGATCGCCCGCCACCTGTTCATGCTCGAACGATATCACCCGAAGGCCACGATCCTGTCGCGCATGCAAAACGGCGACTTCGTGATCGACCGGGAGCGGACAGGCGCCGCTGGCCGCACGAGCGAAGGCATCGCCATCTATCGGGTATAACGGACAAGATCACGCGCATGTGGCTCGCGCCATGACGCAATCGCGGGTATTCCGGGTCCGCTCGTTCATGCAAGCGCCCACGCGTGATCGCACCAGAGGCTTCGAGACGATGCCCGATCGATCACTTTCGCAGCAACCGTCACTCTGCGGTCGGCGCTCGGATCGCCCGCTCGAAAGCACGGAAGAAATTGTCTGCTACGATCTCGTCGACGCGTTCGCCGCCCAGACCAGTGCGGTCGTGAGCGGTCGTGAGCGGTCTCTCAGTCTACTGTCAGGGTGAGCCGCCACACGCCGTTGTCGATCATCGCATTCGGCCAATCGGCGCATGGCTGGAGAAAGCCACGCTGGCGGGGGCGCGAGGATCGCCCACCACCCCGCAAACGCAATAGCCTCAGCGCGTCGCCATCATCGCCGGTGTGAGCCGCGCGAGCCCACGCTGCGCGATCTCGTGCGAAGACACCGAGTCGCCGGTCGGCAACGCCATCGCAACGGCAGGGCGATCGAGCACCGCCGCGTACAGGCCGCGTGCCGCGTCGAGCCGGCCGGTCTGTCCGTAGACGACCGCCAGGTTGAGCATCAGTTCGGGCCGCTCGGGAAATATACGGCGCTCTGCAATCAGTCGCTGTTCGGCGCCCTTCAGGTCGCCCGTCGCAATGGCCCGATAGCCGGTGCGATCTGCCGCAAGCGCCGGCGTCGCGATTCCTGCCATCAGGCACGCCACAAGAATGGTCCGCATGGTCCGTCTCCTTTCATCGCCTCATCGTTGAGGTTTCAGTTTTGTGACATTGGTATGTCACTTTCGTGAAACGCTCGCAAGCGATTGTCGGTCCCGGATCGAAACGCCTCTTCGGAACGATTTTGCGAGGGTCGCAGCGTTCCTGCCACCGATGGTCAGTCACAGGTTCGAGGCTCCTCCGGGGCAATGGAGGAGCAGGGGGCGCAGATGAGACCTGCGTATCAATCCGGCGTTGGCCACCCGCTGCGGCCGCCCGGAGTATAGCCGATCAGATTGCGCGAACGCGGGCCAACACGGCCTCGCTCTTGAACGGCAGTCCTGTCCCAAGGCCGAGCAACGCGCCAATGGCCTCTATGACGGTAGATGGAATCGCCATTCAGCGTGGCGGATCGCGCAAGCTCAAACGAGCCGTCACCGCGCCCATGGGCCGAGGGACGCCTTAGGCAAGCGTACCGGTGGATTGCTCAAGGAGCAGCGCTCGCTGAACCGTAGCCCAGGATCGCGTCCGGTGTGACGCGGCGTATGAGGCAGCGCGATACAGCCGCCTCGCCTGCGTATATCGATCCGCCCCGGATCGGAGAGACATTCATAGCGAGGTACGGCGGTCGTTCTGGCACAACCGTCACTCGAATGTGACGCCCCAGCGACAGACGTACCTGCAACGGCAGAGCGGAAGGCGCTTGGCGATCCGAGGGACCTTGGAAAACGTCCCGAGCGACGAGCCTCGGAATGGCGCGGCCGACTGTCTCGACCCGTCCCGGGGCGAATCAACGTTCAAGCTGAGAGTACAACGAGCGCCCCGACGACGGTCGCCCGGTGCATGTTCAGTACTTATCCCCTCGAGACATCTACCAATCATGTATCCCCGCGAAGGCGGGCACCCCATGTGCTCCCGCCTTCGCGGGAGCACATGGGGTGCCAAGCAGACCGGTCCTCTCCGAAGGGCTAAATACCAGCATGGTCCGGGGATCGCTCTCGCTACACCTCGGACCGAGGACCACTAACACAGTGACGGGACAGCCCGTTCGCACCGCGTCGAGCATCGCTATCGATCCATCGTGACCCGTTGCGGTGGTACACGCTGGTGTCGGAATTGCCCGGCAACAAACGGCGCACGATCGACTCCAATGTTCGCGGCAATGGCGAACGATGACCTTGCTCGCGGCGCTGCAGTGCGACCTGATCGGCCCGGGGGGCATGCTCGATCAACCGTTCAACGGCCAAAACTGCTGCGATTATGTCGAGCAGCGTCTTGTGCCGACGCTCTCGCCCGGCGACATCGTCATTATGGATAATCCCGGCCGCCGCAGGCGACCTGTTGTCCGCCGGGCAATCCGCCGCACCCGAAGCCAGGCTGCTGTTCCTGCCGCCCTGATCGCCCGACCTCACCCCAACGGGACGGTTCCCGCGAAGCTCCAGCACCGTATGCGCAAGGCCGCCGAGCGCTCCCACTAAGCGATCAAGCGGCGCATCGGACCCCCGCTCGACGCTTTCCCTCTCCCCGAGTGCTCCAACTCCCGGCTCGACGCAGACCACGGGTCAGCCCGATGACGTCTGACCCTAATGGCGTGAAAGTGGAACGCGTTCAGCGCCCCCCTTTGTCGGGCAGTCCGAGGTGACGAAGTAATTTTGCCGAACCAGCAACGGAGGACGCCCAGTTCACGATAGTCCAGTCCGGCCGTCACGTGATCGCCGGCGCCCGCCGACACATAGCGCATAAAAAGGGCGGCCCCGAGGGACCGCCCATTCATGCTCGCTCGAGCCTAATGTCACCGCGACCGGCGCGGCAAGGGATCAGAAGTCGTTGCGATACTGTTCGTTGCCGATGAAGCCGAGCTTCGTGATCGCGGACCGCTTCACCGTCGCCAGCGTCCGGTCGACCGCTTCGTAGCGAGCGTCCGGTGCGGGCTGGAAGTGGAGCTCGGGCTCCGGGTTCATGCCCGCGGTCTGGTCCAGATACTGGCGCAGCGTCACGTCGTCCACCGGAGCACCGTTCCACGCCACCGTGCCGGCGGCGTCAATCGTGATCTTGTTCTTCTGCGCATCGACCGGGTTCGGCTGGTTCTTCGAGTTCTGCGGCAGATCGACCTTCACCGCATGCGTCTGGATCGGAATGGTGATGATGAACATGATCAGCAGCACGAGCATGACGTCGATCAACGGCGTCGTGTTCATTTCCATCATCGGCTCGCCGTCTTCGCGGCCTGCACTCATTGCCATAGGTTTATCCCTCGCTCGCGCGGATCAGATCGACGAACCGCCGCCGGGGGGCGGCTCGGAGATGAAGCCGACGCGGGCAAAGCCGGCCTGCTGCATCGTGTAGATGGTGCCGCCGATGCACCGGTACGGCGTATTCACGTCGCCCCGGATATGCGCTTCCGGCAGTTCCAGGCCCGCCGCGTTGACACCGCCCTGACGGTCGATCTCGGTCTTCAGCTTGGCCACCGCCAGATCCAGCAGTTCCTGGTGGCCGACCTTGGACATGTTCCAGTAGACTTCGCACTCGCCGCCGTTCGACGTGACGGAGAGGTTGACGTTCTCCGGTTTGGTCGTGGTCGGGTCGAAGCGAACGTCGGGCAGCTTCAGCTTCACCGTCTGCAGCACCACGGGCACCGCGATCAGGAAGATGATGAGGAGCACCAGCATGACGTCCACGAGGGGCGTCGTGTTGATGTCCGACAGCGGGGCGTCGTCTTCGCCTCCTCCGGTACTCATCGCCATGTCTTGGCAATCCTATCCTTGAAGTACACCGGCCGCGAACCCCGCACGGGGCGGGCCGGCGTGATGGTCGGGGTCGCCACAGCGGCGGCCCCGACCCAGTTGGTTACGGGCGCGACTGGACGCCACCGGCCTGACCGGCCGTCGTCGTGGCAGTGTTGGTCTTCAGCGGCGCGGTCTTCGGCGCGGTGCCGACGACCGGGCGCACGGCACCGTTCGATGCCAAGAAGCCCAGCACGTCGTTCGAGAAGGCCGACAGGTCCTTCGCGATCGACTTGTTGCGGCTCTGGAGCCAGTTGTACGCGAGCACCGCGGGAACCGCGACGACCAGGCCGAGCGCGGTCATGATGAGCGCCTCACCGACCGGACCGGCGACCGCGTCGATCGATGCCTGACCCGACGAGCCGATCTTGATGAGCGCGCGATAGATGCCGATAACGGTACCGAACAGGCCGATGAACGGTGCGGTCGAACCCACGGTCGCCAGGAAGGCGAGGCCGCTGGCCAGCTTCGAGTTCACGGCCGCTTCCGAGCGGGCCAGCGAACCGTGCAGCCAGTCGTGCGCCTCGACCGGATCGGTCAGCTTGGCGTGCTGGTCTTGCGCCTCCAGACCGTCGTCCACGAGCTGCTTGTAAGCCGAGTTCTTCTCGAGCTTGGCCGCACCCTCGCGCAGCGAGTTCGACTGCCAGAAAGTCTGACGGACGCGCTTCGCCTGGTTGATGATCTTCTGCTGCTCGAACAGCTTCGAGAACAGGATGTAGAACGACACGATCGACATCAGGACGAGGATCGAGAACACGGACTGCGAAATCAGGCCGCCTTCGCGGAGAGCTGCTTCGAGACCGTACGGGTTCGCGTCCTTGGCCGCTGCGGCTCCCCCGGCCGCAAGAATGGTGGTGATCATGGTGGCTGGATCCTCTGACTAATTCGATGATGAGTTTGGTTTAGAAACGGTCCGCATTACTGCGGCGGCATCCGCCACACGACGCGCCGCGACGAGCTCGACCGGATCGGATTGCCCGCCTGATCGACCGCCGGTGAATAGCGACCGCGACGGGTGATCGCCGAGCAGGCCGCCCGATCGAGTGCGGCCGAGCCGCTCGACTGGGTGACGACGCAATTCTCGACGCGACCCTGGGCGTTGATGTCCCACTTGATCGCCGACGTGCCTTCTTCCTGCAAACGCAGCGAGCTGGCCGGATAGTCGTCGGTAGACACCCACTCCGCAGGATTGCCCTTCGCACCCGCCGCCTTGCTGATCACCGGCGCGGCCGGGGGAGCAGGCGGTGCCGGCGGGGCCGGCGGCGCGGGTGGCGCTGTCGGCTGCGACGGCGGGATGATGATCGACGTGTTGATCGCGGGGGCCGGCACCGGCGTGGTGACAATCGGCGGCGGCACGACGACCGTGGTCGGCGGCGGCGGCAGATTCGGCTGGTCTGGCGGCGGCGGCGGCGGCTCGTCCGGCGGCGGCGGCGGCGGCGGCGGTTCCACGTCGAACGTATTCAAATCGCTCGAAACCTTCTTGACGTACTGGTACGCCAGGCCGGTTACGAAGGCGTAGCCGAGAGCGGCATGGATCAGCGCGACGATCACGATCGCGACTACCTTGCCCCCGCTCATCTTCTGGTCGGTATAGGCCATTCAGCAACTGCGCTCCCTTGGTCCTCGAACGGCTGACAAAGAATCGGAGGCGTGCCTCCTCTCCTTCCGCCTGTCGGGCAGTTAACGAACCCTAACGTCGCTGAACGGAGCACGCAAACGCTTTGTCGCACGCAATAAAAGCGCAACATATTGTCGTTTGGGAGAGTGGGAGTGCGCGGAATATGTGCGGTTCATGTCGAATGCGTTAAGGCAAGCGCCATGATGTCCCGATTCCGTACGCCTCTCCCGCTCGCCGCCGCGCTTATCGCTGCGGTACCGCTACCGCTCGCCGCGGCGGTCCAGATGCCCCAGGGGGCCACGAGCGCCGCTCCGGCGGGCACCGCACCCGCCGGCGTCGGGCCGGCTTTTGCCGACCTGACCGACCTCGTGCTCGCGGCGCCGGTGATCGTCGATGCGACCATCGCCTCGACCACCCGCATCAAGGGTGCGGAGGCGGCGGGCGTCGCGCCCGGCATGACGCGCTACTATGTCGAGGCGGATGTCGGCGCCCTGGTCCGCGGCGCCGCCGGCGTGCCACAACGCATCGGCTATCTGCTGGATGTCGCGCCCGATGCGCGGGGCCGCCAGCCTCGCCTGAAAAAGTCCCGTGTCCTGCTGTTCGCACGCCCCGTGGCGGCCGCCGGGGACCAGCTCCAGCTCGTTGCGCCCGACGCGCAACTCGCCTGGACGCCGGGTCTGGACGCCAGCGTCCGGTCGATCGCAACCGCCGTCGTTGCGGCCGACGCGCCGCCCGCCATCGTCGGCGTCGGCAACGCCTTCCACGTGCCCGGCGCGCTGCCCGGCGAAAGCGAGACGCAGGTGTTCCTCAAAACGGCCGACGCGCGCCCGGTGTCGCTATCCATCCTGCGCCGCCCCGGCGAGCAGCCGCGGTGGTCGGTCGCATTGGGAGAGATCGTCGATGACGCCGCCGGCCCGCCCGTGCGCGACACGTTGCTTTGGTATCGCCTCGCCTGCGCACTGCCGCCGGTGCTGCCCGATGCCAGCGTCGGCGACCTCGACCAGACCGGCGCGACCGCCGCGAAGGAGGACTACGCCGTCGTGATCGCAGCGCTGGGCCCCTGCGGCCGGACTCGCAGCACGCCCGGTTCCAACGACCTCAGCGCCGGTGCCGCACCAGCGTGATGCCGATCGACTCGCCTGCCTCGGCGATCGCCAGCTTCACGATCCGGACCTGAACGCGCGCGACACGCGCATCCTGCAGGAACAGCGTCTCGCAGATATGCTCCGCCACCGCCTCGACCAGCGTGAAATGCACCCCCTCCGGCAGCGCGGTGGTCGCCGCATGCTTCAGGTCCATGTAGTTCTTCGACGCGTTCAGCGGCGTGTCCGGCGCGAACCGCCCCCCGACATCGAGGTCGACGGTCATGGAGATGCGCAGTGGCTGCGGCAGGTGCGTCTCCTCCGAATAGATGCCCGTCAGGACCATCACTTCCAGATCGTCAATATGCAGTTGCAGCCGGTCTTCCATGCGCCCGCGCCTTAGGCGTCAGGCCGGACAGCGGCAATGCCCCCGACTGTGTCGTTGATCAACGCCGCGGCTTGCCTTCCCCCACGGTGCGGCTACAGCGCGCGGCGCCTGCCGGGAGAGACCCGATCACCACCACGCCTGCCATCCTGCCCCTGACCCCGGACCGCACTGCGGAGGTCGAGCATCTGCTCGACCGCGCATTCGGTCCCGACCGCCGCACGCGCACCGCCTATAAGGTGCGCGGCGATGTCGCGCCGGTCGCTGGGCTGAGCTTCATGGCGGTGGACGAGGGGGCCGTAGATGGCGGCGTACTGGTGGGCTCGATCCAGTGCTGGCCGGTCGCGCTGGTCGACGATCACGGCACCGCGCATCCGCTGGTCATGGTCGGCCCGATCGCCGTCGCCCCGGAACGTCAGCAGGACGGCATCGGCCGCCGCCTGACCACGGCCGCGCTCGATGCCGCCGCCGCGCACGGGCTGGATGCCGCGCTGATGCTGATCGGCGACCCCGAATATTACGGACGCTTCTTCGATTTCACCGCCGATCGCACCGCAGGATGGCGACTGCCCGGTCCGGTCGAGCGTCGCCGCCTGCTCGCGCGCGGACCGGCGGTGCCCGATGCGGCCGGCGTACTCGGCCCGGCGCTTCGTCTCGCCGCCTGAGCCTTTACGCGTCCGCCGTCCCGCCCTACCTCGCCCGCCATGCCGATGGAGCCGCTTCCCGACCTCGCCACACTCAGCCTGCCGGAAATCGCCCGGCTGGTCGAGGAGCAGCGCCTGCCCCCCGTCGATCAGTGGAACCCGCAGCATTGCGGGGACAGCGAGATGCGGATCGCCGCCGACGGGACGTGGTTTCATCAGGGGTCGCCGATCGGCCGTCCCACTATGGTACGCCTGTTCTCCACGATCCTCCGGCGGGAGCCGGACGGCGGTTACGTCCTCGTCACCCCCGTCGAAAAGCTGACGATCGCGGTCGATGATGCGCCGTTCGTCGCCGTGGAGATGAAAGCGGAGGGCGACGGCCCCGAGTCGCGGCTCGCCTTCCGGCTCAATACCGGCGACCTCGTGACCGCTGGGCGCGATCATCCGCTGCGATTCGCTCCCGCCGGCGGTCCCGACGGTCACGACGCCCCTCACCCTTATCTCCATGTTCGCGGCACGATCGGTGCGGGGCTGGAGGCGCTGGTCGCCCGCTCCGTCTATTACGATCTCGCGGAGCGGGCGATCGCCAGCGGCGACGCGGCACCCGGCATCTGGAGCGACGGCGCGTTCTTCCCCTTCGCGCCCGCCGCGGCATGACGCTGGCGCACCGGCTGCGCGCCGCCCTGGATGCGTCCGCGGGCGGCACGATGCTGGCCGGCGACGATGACGAGCTGCTGACCCGCGGCGACATGACTGCGGCGGCGGTGCTGATCGCGGTCACCGACCGCCCAGAACCCGGGGTGATCCTGACCCAGCGCACGGAGACGCTGCGCAAGCATCCCGGCCAGGTCGCGTTTCCCGGCGGCCGCCTCGACCCCGGCGAGGACGCCATCACCGCCGCCCTGCGCGAGGCGGAGGAGGAAGTCGCCCTCCCCCGCACCGTGCCCCACGTCATCGCCACACTGGAGCCGTATCGCACCGGCACCGCGTTCGAGATCGTGCCGGTGATCGCCGTCGTCCCGCCCGACCTGCCGCTCGTGGCCGCCGAGGCGGAGGTCGCCAGCGTGTTCGAGGTGCCGTTGAGCTTCCTGCTCGACATCGCCAACCACGCCGCGCGCACGGCGATGTGGCAGGGGGCGGAGCGCCATTATGTCGAGATCCTGTGGAACGATCGCCGCATCTGGGGCGCCACCGCGGGCATGATCGTCAACCTCTCGCGTCGTCTGGCCGGCCTGTGAGCACTATCCTGCCCGATGCGCCTTGGCGTCGCCGCGAGGGGCTGGACCGGCTCGCCGCGATCCTCGGCGGCAGCGTTGGGGAGGCGCGCTTCGTCGGCGGGGTCGTCCGTGACACGCTGCTCGGCATCGACGCGGCCGACATCGACATCGCCACCGCCCACCCGCCGGCGGAGGTGCTGCGCCGCCTGAAGGAGGCGGGAATCAAGGCAGTCCCGACCGGCCTCGCCCACGGTACCGTCACCGCCATCCTGGCCGGTCAGCCGATCGAAGTCACCACGTTGCGCCGCGACGTCGCCACCGACGGCCGCCACGCGCTGGTCGCCTTCACCGACGACTGGCGGGAGGATGCGGACCGCCGCGATTTCACGATGAACGCGCTCTACGCCGATCCGGCGACCGGCGCGGTGTACGACTATCATGACGGGCTGACCGATCTCGCCGCCGGCCGCGTTCGCTTCATCGGCGACCCGCTGCGCCGCATCGCCGAGGATCACCTGCGCATCCTCCGCTTCTTCCGCTTCCACGCGCGGTTCGGCGACGCGATCGACGATGCCGGCCTTGCCGCCTGCGCCGCCCGCGCCAACGACCTGATGGCCCTGTCGCGCGAACGCATCGCGGCCGAGTTGCTGAAGCTGCTCGTCGCCCGCGACGCAGTGCGTGTCGTGGCGCTGATGGTCGAACACGGCATCCTGCGCGCGGTGCTGCCGGAGATCGACGCGGCAGGGATCGCGCGCCTGACCGCGCTGGCCGCGCTGGAAGCCCGGAGCGGCACCGCCCCCGACGCGATCCGCCGCCTCGCCGCGCTGATCCCGGCCGAGCATGCGGATGCGGTGGGCGCGCGACTGAAACTGTCCAACACCGACCGCAAACGCCTCAACGCCGCAACGGCGGGGCCGGGTAGCGAGGGACCGAACGCGCTTGCCTATCGCTGCGGCATGACGGTCGCGATCGATCGCCTGCTGCTGGCCGGCAACGACATCCGCGCGATCGAGGGCTGGCCCGTCCCGCGCCTGCCGATCACCGGCGGCGCCCTCGTCACCCGCGGCCTCGCCAAAGGCCCCCAGGTCGCGACCGCGCTGCGCACGATCGAGTCGCAATGGATCGAAGAAGGATTCCCCGACGCCTCCCGCGTAGAGACGATCGCCGACGCCGTCGTGGCGGAAACGCTGGCAGGTAGGGGCTGATCCGGCTCCGAAATACGGGCCACGCCAACCCAATCCACCCCACCCGTCATCCCAGCATTCGCCGGGATGACGGACCGGCAGCCCTACTCCGCCGCCTGCGCCTGCGGCCGCTCCATCAGCATCGCCAGCGCGACATCCGCCTCCAGCGGACGGGCATAGAAATAGCCCTGCCCGTAGGTGCAGCCCAGCGCCGCCAGCGTCTGAGACAATTCGCTCGTCTCGATCCCCTCCGCCGTCGTCTTCATCCCCAGCGCCTGCGCCAGGCTCAGGATCGCGCGCACGATCGCGATCTTGTCGCGATCGGCCAGCATGCCCGTCACGAAGCTGCGGTCGATCTTCAGCACGTCGATCGGCAGCTTCTGGAGGTAGGCGAGGTTCGAATACCCCGTCCCGAAGTCGTCCATTGCCAGCGTCGTGCCCAGCGCCTTCAGCGCATGCATCGTGCCCGCGATCCGGTCGGGATCGGTGACGATCGCGCTTTCCGTCAGCTCCAGCGTGAAGCGATCGCCGCTCAGCCCGGACCGGTCGAGTGCGCGCCGCACGACGGGAGCGATGGCATCGCGTTGCAACTGGATCGCCGACAGGTTCACCGCCAGCTTCACGCCACAATCGCCGCCCATCGCGCCGTCCCATGACGCCAGCGTCCGCGCCGCCTCGTCGATCGCCCATCGGCCGAGCGGCACGATCAGCCCTGACTCTTCCGCCACCGGGATGAACTCGGCCGGCGCCAGTTCCTCATCACCCTCGCGCCACCGCGCCAGCGCCTCGAACGCGATCGTCTCGCCCGTCGCCAGGTCGCAGATCGGCTGGTAGGTCAGGCGAAGCCGGCGCTGTTCGATCGCCCGGCGCAACGCCGTTTCCATCCCGAACTGCTCGCGCGCGATCGTAAAGGCCTGCGTCTGGTACGTCTCAACGCGGCCCGTCGCCTTGGCGCGCTTCGTCGCGAATTGCGCATGGCGGACGAGATCGTCGATGCTGCCCGGCTCGGAGCCATACGCGATGCCGATCGAGCAATCGACGCTGATCTCGAAATCGGTCAGCCGGAACGGCGTCGCCAGCGCGCCCCGGATGCGATTCGCCAGTTCGTGCGCCTCGTCGTGCCGCTCGTCGATCGTCATCAGCACGCCGAACTCGTCACCGCCGATCCGCGCGAGCGTGTCGCGCGCCCTCAGCGCACCCTTGACCCGCCGCGCCACGGTGATGAGCAATTCGTCGCCCGACAGGCTGCCCAGACACGCATTGACCCGCCCGAAGCGCGCCACGTCGATGACCATCACCGCGCGGTGGCCGCGATCGCTCTCGGCCGCCTCGATCAGGTCGGCAAAGCCTTCGCGATTCGGCAGGCCGGTCAGGCTGTCGGTCGTCATCTCCCGCCGTAGGCTGCGTTCGGTATGATGCTGCGACGTCTGGTCGATCAGCGTGATCGTGCACCGACCCGTCAGCCGCACATCGGACCGCGCGAGCGTCACCCGAAAATAGCGGCAGTCGACGGCGCTGCCGATCGTCCAGTCGAATGCCATGTGAAGATCGTCGGAACCGAGAAACGTCTCCATCCGCGACGCGATGCTCACCAGCAGCGGCGACCGTTCGGCGACGATCCCCAGCCCTGCCGCACGATAGGCGCGATTGACCGCGACGAACTGGAACCCGCTGCCTTCGCGGATCACATGCGCTGCCGGGATCGGCATCAGGTCGAGCGCACGCGCGACACCCTGCACCGTAAACGGTGGCGGCAGCGGGGGCTCGGTCTGGGCTATGGCCATGCCCCGGCTCTAGCCCCGACTGGTTAAGACCCACTGAAGCCTTACCGAAAGTCGCTTTCATCCGCGTAACATACGTTACATCGAACGAACATCGGACAGGTCAGCCGAAACGGTTGTCGCGGGGGAAACCGGTCGGCGGCATCCGTCCCGCCGCACCGCGTGCCGCCCGCCATGCGGACAGGTCCGGCTCCGACCGCATCCGACCCGTACCGCCGCCCATCGGCCAGCTCAGCCCCTGTGCGAACACGAACGTCTTGGCATCGGACAGGCCACCGTCGCGGAACCGCTGCAGTTGCAGACCCTGCCCGCGGCTCATCTCCACCAGCTCGGCGATCGGGAAGACCAGCATCTTGCGGTTGTCGCCGATCGCAGCGACGTAATCATCGTCCTTGCCGACCGGCCGCACCACCTTCAGCAGCGCACCCGTGCGCGGCGTCATCACCGTCTTGCCCTTGCGCGTCTCGGCGATCGTGTCCGCCACCTGCACGATGAAGCCGCGTCCGTCGCTCGCCGCGAGCAGCAGCCGGTCCTGCCCGCTCGCTTTGACGAGTGCGATGACGCCGACGCTCCCGTCCAGATCGACCATCGCCCGTACCGGCTCGCCGAATCCGCGACCGCCCGGCAGCTTGTCCGCCGCCAGCGTGTAGAACCGCCCGTTCTCCGCCGCCATCAACAGCTTGTCGGTGGTCTGCGCATGAAAGGCGAAGGCAGGACCGTCGCCCTCCTTGAACTTCATCGTATCCGGCGCGGACAGGTCGTTGTGCCCGCGCAGCGCGCGTATCCAGCCGCGCCGGGACAGGATGACGGTGATCGGCTCGCGTTCGATCATCGCCTCCAGCGGAATCTCCCGCGCCGGAGCCGCTTCCTCGATCGTCGTCCGCCGCGCCCCCAGCAGCGTCTCCGCCCCGTACCGGTCGCGCACCTTGGTCAGGTCGCGCTTCATACGCGTCTTCTGCTTCGTGGGCGACTCGAGCAGCGCCGCCAGTCCCGCACGTTCCTTGTCGAGCGAGTCCCGCTCCTTCCGGATCTCGAACTCCTCCAGCCGCCGCAGACTGCGCAGCCGCATGTTCAGGATCGCCTCCGCCTGACGGTCGGTCAGGCCGAACTCGGCGATCATCACCTGCTTGGGCTCGTCCTCGGTGCGGATGATCTCGATCACGCGGTCCAGGTTCAGATACGCGATCAGATACCCGTCGAGCAGCTCGATCCGGTCGGCGATCTTGTCCAGCCGATGCCGCGTCCGCCGCTCCAGCACCACGAACTGGTGATCGACCCACGCGCCCAGCGCCTCCGCCAGACTCATCACCCGCGGTGTCCGGTCCTTGTCGAGGACGTTCAGGTTCAGCGGCACCCGCACTTCCAGGTCGGTCAGCCGGAACAGCCCGTCCATCAGCACGCCGGCATCGACCGTACGACTGCGCGGCTCCAGCACGATCCGAACCTCGGCATCCGACTCGTCGCGGACATCCGCCAGGATCGGGAGCTTCTTGTCGTTGATCAGGCTCGCGATCTGCTCGATCAACTTGCCCTTCTGCACCCCAAACGGAATCTCGCTGACCACCGCCTGCCAGCCGCCGCCCTTTTCGCGCTCGACCGTCCAGCGTGCCCGCACGCGGAAACTGCCGCGGCCGGTGCGATAGCTCTCGGCGATCACCGCCGCCGGATCGACGACCAGCCCGCCGGTCGGAAAATCGGGCCCCTTCACAAATTGCAGAACGTCGGCGGCGCGATCGTCGACGAGCGCAATCGCCGCGTCCAGCAATTCGGCGGCGTTGTGCGGCGGAATGCTGGTCGCCATGCCGACGGCGATACCTGCCGCGCCGTTCGCCAGCAGGTTCGGGAACAGGCCGGGGAACAGCTCCGGCTCCTGCTCCTCACCGTTGTAGGTGGGGCGCAGGTTCGCACCGTCCTCGTCTAGCCCGTCCATCAGGTCGATCGCGACCTGCGTCAGCCGCGCCTCGGTGTACCGGTACGCCGCAGCGTTATCGCCGTCGATATTGCCGAAATTCCCCTGCCCGTCGACCAGCGGATACCGCAGCGAGAATGTCTGCGCGAGGCGGACCATCGCGTCGTACACCGACTGGTCGCCATGCGGATGATATTTGCCGATCACGTCGCCGACGACGCGTGCGCACTTCTTGTAACCCTGGCTGGGATCCAGCTTCAGCAGCCGCATCGCCCACAGCAACCGACGATGTACCGGCTTCAGCCCGTCGCGCACATCCGGCAGCGACCGCGCCGTGATCGTCGACATCGCATAGACCAGATACCGCTCCGACAACGCACTGTCGAACGGCGCATCCAGCACGCCGATCGGCGCATCCTTGTCGGTCAATTCAGCCATCGCCCGACGGGATAGCACCCGCGTTCCCGTTTTGTCATCCCGGCTGTCCTACGCCACGTTAAGATGGCAGGATGCAACCTATGACGGCAACTCCCCCTCCCACGAATCCCTTCGGTAACATCGCGTCCGGTCCTTCGCCGACCGCGAGGTTATCAGCGCCTCCACTTCCTCCACTTCGGCACGCATTTCGACGAAGTGGAGGACACGCTGGAACGCCTCCACTTCCTCCACTTCGAACCGTGCTGACGCTGCTGGCGCTTGCTCTTGTCGCACCGCTCGGCATGACTCCGGCCATGTCCGCAGACCGCCTCCTGACCTGGCCCGACCTGACCAAGCGCACGAAGCCTCGGCCCGACGCCACCGTCGATTACGGCCCCGACCATATGCAGAAGGTCGATGTCTGGCTGCCCGCCGGTCGCGGTCCGCATCCCGTCGTGCTGATGGTCCACGGCGGCTGCTGGCAGACGGAGATCGCCGATCGCAGCCTGATGAACTGGATCGCCGACGACCTGCGCAGGCACGGCGTCGCCGTCTGGAACATCGACTATCGCGGCGTCGATCGCGCCGGCGGCGGCTATCCCGGCACCTTCGCGGACGTCGCCGCCGCCGCCGACGCGATGACCGCCAACGCCCGCCGCTTCCACCTCGACCCGCGCCGCCTCGTCGCTGTCGGCCACTCCGCCGGCGGGCATCTGGCGCTGTGGCTCGCCGCCCGCGCCCGCCTGCCGAAGACCAGTCCGCTCTACACCGCCAAGCCGCTGCCGATCCCGCACGTCATCAGCCTCGGTGGCCTCCCCGATCTCGAAGCCACCGCTAACAGCCCCGATAACGGCTGCGGTACGGAGGTCGTCGCGAAGCTCGTCGGCACCCGCACTGACCCGTACGCCGACACCTCCGTCCCCCGCCTCCTGCCGCTCGGCATCCCGCAGGACCTCGTCAACGGCCGCGAGGACCGCATCATCCCCTTCCGCATGGCCACCGATTACATCGCGGCTGCAAAGGCCAAGGGCGATATGGCCGCGCTCCACACCGTGGCGAAGACAGGTCACGTCGAACTGATCGCGCCCGAAACGGCGGCATGGGCGCAAACGCGCAGACTGATCCTCAGCGCGCTTGCTCCCGTGACGCGCTAGACTATATATCGACCATATTCAGTCAGTGGAGTCGATCATGCGCTTCTCGACCCAGATCAAGCCTATCAGCTACGTCAAGGCGAACGCCGCCGAGATTATCGCCGAACTCAATGACGGGGGCGCACCCATCGTCATTACCCAGAACGGTGAGGCAAAAGCGGTACTGCAGGACGTTCGCGAGTACGAGCGGACCCAAGAGACACTGGCCATGCTGAAGATCATTGCGTTGGCAGAGCGCAACATCGAGGAGGGCCGGACCCGCCCTGCCCGCGAAGTGCTGGAGGAACTGCGCCAGAAATACGTTGCGGAGTGACCGAGCCGATCGACTTCGAGGTCGAGTTCGATTTCGATGCAGCCACGGACCTGAACGCGATCGCCGATTACCTCGCCCATCATCGTTCGGCCGAAGCGGCCGGCGCCTTCGTCACCGAAGTGATCGCCCGGGTAGAAGCTTTGGCGACCTTCCCCTTTCGGGGATCTGTTCCACGGGAACTGGAGGTCGTCGGTCGCCGGCAATACCGCCAGATCGTCTTCCCACCCTATCGCATCCTGTACCGCGTAGCCGATGCGACTGTGACGATCGTTCTGCTCGCCGACGGCCGCCGCGATATGCAGGCCCTGCTCGACGATCGCCTTCTCAACCGGGATCGCCCGATTTGATTGCGCCCTGCCCGCCCGTCCCGTATAGGCGCGCCATCCTTACCTGCCCCGGCCCGCGACCGCACTCGCGGGGTCCGGGGCTGCTAATTTCAGGGGAACCGCATGCCTCGCCGCCGCCAAATCTACGAGGGCAAGGCCAAGATCCTGTACGAGGGTCCCGAACCCGGCACGATCATCCAGTATTTCAAGGACGACGCCACCGCGTTCAATGCCCAGAAAAAGGGCACGATCAACGGCAAGGGCGTGCTGAACAACCGGATTTCGGAGCACGTCTTCACGCTGCTCGACCATATCGGTGTGCCCACGCACTTCATCCGCCGCCTCAACATGCGCGAGCAGCTGGTGCGTCAGGTCGAGATCGTTCCAATCGAGGTCGTCGTCCGCAACGTCGCCGCCGGATCGCTGTCGAAGCGGCTGGGGATCGAGGAGGGCACCAAGCTCCCCCGCACGATCATCGAATATTACTACAAGGACGATGCGCTCGGCGACCCGATGGTGTCCGAGGAGCATATCGCCTGCTTCGGCTGGGCCAGCCAGGAGGAGATGCACGACATCGCCGACCTCGCGATCCGCGTGAACGACTTCCTGTGCGGGCTGTTCGCCGGCGTCGGCATCCGGCTGGTCGACTTCAAGCTGGAGTTCGGCCGCGTCTGGGATGACGATTACGGTCGCATCATCCTCGCGGACGAGATCAGCCCCGATGGCTGTCGCCTCTGGGACATGGAAACCAACGACAAGATGGACAAGGACCGCTTCCGACAGGACCTTGGCGGCGAGGCGGAAGCGTATCAGGAAGTCGCACGTCGGCTCGGCCTGCTCCCCGAGGGTGAAGAGGGCGCGGTCCTCGACCTCGACAGCCATCGCAAGCGTCGCGGCAAGTAAGGGCTAGCTCGCATGAAACTCCGTATCTTCGTCACGCTCAAACCCGGCGTCCTCGATCCTCAGGGTCGCGCCATCCATCACGCGCTCGGCAGCCTCGGCTTTCAGGGCGTGGAAGATGTCCGCACCGGCAAGCTCATCGAAATGGAAGTCGCGGACGGCACCACGGACGATGCGATCGACGGCATGTGCCGCCAGTTGCTCGCCAACACCGTGATCGAGAATTACCGGGTGGAGCGCGCCTGATGAAGACCGCCGTCCTCGTCTTCCCCGGCTCGAACTGCGATCGCGACATTGCCGTCGCGCTGCGGGACGTGACCGGCACGGCGCCGGCGATGGTCTGGCACGGCGACAGCGAACTGCCCGACAATGTCGGCCTGATCGCGGTGCCCGGCGGGTTCTCGTACGGCGATTACCTCCGCTGCGGCGCGATCGCCGCGCGGTCGCCGATCATGCGCGCGGTGGTGGACGCCGCGAACAGGGGCGTACCGGTGTTCGGCGTCTGCAACGGCTTTCAGGTGCTGACGGAGGCGGGGTTGTTGCCGGGGGCGTTGATGCGGAACGCCGGTCTGAACTTCGTGTGTCGCGACGCGCGGTTGACGGTCGGCGATGCGGACAGCGCCTTCACCCGCCTGTACGACGCGGGCGAGACGATCACCGTCCCCGTCGCGCACCACGACGGCAATTATTTCGCCGACGACGCGACGCTCGACCGGCTGGAGGGCGAAGGCCGCGTCGCGTTCCGCTACGCCGACGACCTCAACGGTTCCGCGCGCGCCATTGCGGGCATCATCAACGATCGCGGCAACGTGCTCGGCATGATGCCGCATCCCGAACGCCGCGTCGAAACCGCGCACGGCGGCACCGACGGCCGCCGCCTGTTCGAGGGATTGTTGGAGACGGTGGGGGCCTGAAGCCGGTATTCCGGTCCCCGTGGATGGACACGGGGATCGGACGCCGCATGGGACCAACCTTAGCCTAATCGTCCGATTACACCCGCGTCCGAAACGGCGTGAAATCCGTCGAGCGGTCGAACACGTCCACGCCCTCCACCCGCTTCAGCCAGCCGACGACGGCGTAGGTGACCGGCGTCAGCAACACCTCCCAACCGACTTTCAGCGCCCATTGCGTGAACAGCACGGTCACGACCAGTTGCGGCGTCCATCCCGTCGCCCCCCAGAACGCGAGCGGATAGAAGATCAGGCTGTCGACCCCCTGCCCCACGACGGTGGAGCCGATCGTCCGCATCCAAAGATGGCGTCCCTCGGTCAGCACCTTCATGCGTGCCATGACATAGGCGTTGACGAACTCGCCCGCCCAGAACGCACACACGCTGGCCAGCACGATCCGCGGCACCTGCCCGAAGATCACCGCATAGGCCGCCTGGTTGCCCCAGCTTGGCGCGGGCGGCAGCGCGACGACGACCCAGCTCATGAACGCCATGAACAGCACCGCGACCGTGCCCGCCCAGATCACCCGCCGCGCCCGGGCATAGCCGTACACCTCCGTCAGCACGTCGCCGATGACGTAGCTGAGCGGAAAGAACAGGATGCCGGCCCCGAACGGCCACTCGCCGACCAACGGCAACGTCACCACCGCGACCTTGCCCGCCCCGATGACGTTTGACAGCAACAGGATCGCGACGAACGCCGCCATCACGAAATCGAAATAGCGGAACGCGCGCGTTCCGGTGCGGTCTTCGGCACCCTGATCCATGTCGGCCGGTATGAAGCCGGTTCCGTCCCCGCGCAATCCGCGCTACCGGTGCCGCCGGGCGCCCGTAGTTCAACTGGATAGAGCACGAGCCTTCTAAGCTTGGAGTTGCAGGTTCGAGTCCTGCCGGGCGCGCCATTCCTGTACGATGTCGTCGGCGACGACGATGACCGCTCCGTTAAGGTTTTGCCGCTAGAGGGGATCGCAGAGCAGCCCGCCAGTATCCTGCGGTGTCGCTCGGCGCTCCGCCTTGCTTGAGTCACTACGGGACGGGCGGAGCGCCTTCCTTGCCCGCGAGCTCGATTGAGCGATGTTCTTGCGGATGTCGCACCGATCCGTCCATGCCGCGCGCCGTTGGCCGCGGGGGATTGATGCACCGGATCTGCTACATGAGCCGTGCGGCGCTATCGGGGGACGTCGATCTCGACGGCATCCTGACCGTATCCCGCGTCCGCAACGGCTCCGACGGCATCACCGGCCTGCTGCTGGCGGATGGCACGCGTTTTCTGCAAGCGCTCGAAGGTGAGGCGGACGCCGTCCGGGCCTGCTACGCCCGGATCGCACTGGACGATCGCCACTGCGACGTCGTCACCGTCGCCGATGAGCCCATCGAACATCGCCAGTTCGGCTCCTGGTCGATGGACTATCGCGATCCCGGCCTCGTTTCCAAGGGTGACTACAAGGCGCAGATGGCGCTCAACGTCGCCGGCGTCACCGATATGTGGCTCCGCGCGATGTTCATCGGCTTCGCCGTGCTGTCACGCTAGACGCCGGGCATCCGACGCTGATCGTGCCCCGCGCGACCGGCGACACCGACGAGGACGGCCGTCGACAACAGGATCGCGGCGACGAGACCACCTACGGCCACTATGCCGCCGCGCGTCATCGTCACGTCGAGTGTCAATCGCGCCCGCCGTCCGGCCTTGATGGTCAGTCGTGCGCGCTGACGCGTCGAGGCTCCGCCCGCGTCCCGATCCGTAACCCTTGTCATGGCTCGTCAACGCAGCCGGTCCGATCGGGTTCAGGGCGCGTCCCGTCTGGTCGGATCGGCGGAACGCGGTTAGACCGTCGGCATATCCCATTTCCGGCCCGTCGACACCCGTCGATCGCCGGGTAAACGACAAGGCTGCACAGCATGAGCGATACCGGCAATGGCCGCTCGACCGTGGAACGGGCGCTCTCGATTGCGCGCACCGGCACCGCCCGATCGGTCGCGGAAATCCGGACGCAGCTTCGGAACGAGGGCTATGACTCGGTCGAGCCCGAAACCGCTGGCCAGTCGATCAAGATCCAGTTGAAGAAGCTCATCGCCGCGCGTCTGGCGGAGAGTGGCACGCCCTGACCGATCGTCAGCAGGATCGGCTGAACGAGACGGTTGACCCGCCCGACGATCTTATACGATATAAGATCGTGTCAGGAGAACAAGATGCCGATCGATCGCCGGGAGTTGATGCTGGGGGCGGCCGCGTCGGCATGGATCATGCCTCAGACGGTGCTGGCCGCAACGACCGGCCATTCGGCCAAACCCTTTCCGCTGGCCGCAATCCGGTTGCGTCCGTCCGACTATGCCACGGCGGTCGAGGTCAACCGGCTGTACCTGCACCGGCTCAGCCCAGATCGCCTGTTGCACAACTTCCGCAAATACGCCGGGCTCGAGCCGAAAGCGGAGCTCTATGGCGGCTGGGAGAGCGACACGATCGCCGGCCATACGCTGGGCCATTACCTGACCGCGCTGGTCCAGACCTGGGAGCAGACCGGCGACGGCGAGATGCGCCAACGCGCCGACTACATCGTCACGGAACTGGCGGAGGCTCAGGCGAAGCGCGGAACCGGCTATGTCGGCGCGCTCGGCCGCAAGCGAAAGGATGGCACGATCGTCGACGGGGAAGAGATCTTCCCGGAGATCATGAAGGGCCAGATCAAATCGGGCGGCTTCGACCTGAACGGCGCGTGGTCGCCGCTCTATACCGTGCACAAGCTGTTCGCGGGTCTGCTCGACGTGCATGCCGGCTGGGGCAACGCACAGGCAATGACGCTGCTGGTCGGCCTCGCCGGGTATTTCGAGCGGGTGTTCGCCGCGCTCGACGACGCGCAGACTCAGGAGGTGCTGGGCTGCGAATATGGCGGGCTGAACGAGAGCTACGCCGAGCTTTACGCGCGCACCGGTGACCGACGCTGGCTGGCGATGGCGCGCAAACTGTACGACCGTCGCGTGCTCGACCCGCTCGCTGCGCGCGAGGACAAGCTGGCGAACTTCCACGCCAATACGCAGGTGCCCAAACTGATCGGCCTCGCCCGCCTGTACGAACTGACGGGCGCGGAGAAGGATCGCACCGCCGCGACGTTCTTCTGGGAGCGGGTGACCGGGCATCACAGCTACGTGATCGGCGGCAATGCCGACCGCGAGTATTTTACCGCGCCGGACACGATCGCGCAGCACATCACCGAACAGACGTGCGAGCATTGCAACACCTACAACATGCTGAAGCTGACGCGGCATCTTTATGGCTGGCAGCCGGACGGGGCCCTTTTCGACTATTACGAGCGCGCGCATCTCAACCACGTGATGTCCGCGCAGGACCCGTCGACCGGCGGCTTCACCTATATGACGCCGCTGATGACCGGCGCGCCGCGCGAATATTCCACGGTCAAGGACGACGCCTTCTGGTGCTGCGTCGGGTCCGGCATGGAAAGCCACGCCAAGCACGGCGAGTCGATCTTCTGGGAGGACGATGCGGGCGGACTGATCGTCAACCTCTACATCCCCGCCGATGCCGACTGGGCGCGGCGCAAGGCGAAGCTGACGCTCGACACCCGGTATCCGTTCGAGCCGGAGTCGCGGCTGACGTTCACCCGCGTGAAGGCCGGCCGCTTTCCGGTCGCTTTGCGGGTGCCCGGCTGGGCAGCGGGCAAGGCGGCCGTGACGGTCAATGGCAGCGCGGTGACACCGGTGTTCCAGCGCGGCTATGCGATCATCGACCGGCGTTGGATCGCGGGCGACACCGTCGCGATCACGCTGCCGCTGGAGCTGCGGATCGAGGAAGCCTCCGGTGACGCGGACACGATCGCGATCCTCCGGGGACCGATGGTGATGGCCGCCGATCTGGGCCCCGCCAGCGTGAAGTGGGACAAGGCCGATCCGGCGCTGGTCGGCAGCGACCTCCTGGCCGCCTTCACGCCCGCCGCCACGCCGGGCCGCTATGCGACGCGGGGGATCGGGCGACCGGCCGATCTGGAGTTCGTGCCCTTCTACAAACAATATCAGCGTCAGAGCGCGGTGTACTTCAAGCGGTTCAGCGATGCCGCCTGGGTGCGACAGGAGGCGGCGTTCACCGCCGAACAGGCGCGGCTGAAGGACATCGCCGCGCGCTCGGTCGACACGATGTTCCTCGGCGAGATGCAGCCGGAGCGCGACCACGGACTGACTTCCGAAATTTCCTACCCCGTGGCGTATCGCGGGCGGAACGGCCGCGATGCGCGGTCGGGTGGCTATTTCGAGTTCGCGATGAAGACGAAGCCCGGCCCGCTGGTGCTGCAAGCGACCTACTGGGGCGACGAGCGGTCGCGGACCTTCGACATCCTGGTCGATAACGTGAAGGTCGCGACGCAGACCTTGAATGCGGACAAGCCGGGACAATTCTTCGACGTCGATTATCCGCTGCCCGAGGGGCTGACCCGCGGCAAGGCGCAGGTGAAGGTCAGGTTCCTGCCACACGACCGCAGCAGTGCCGGGCCGGTCTTCGGCGTACGCCTCTACACCGTCAAACCCGGCGTGACCGTATGAGCGACGGCATACGGATGACGCTGGCGGAGGTGCGCGCACTCGCCCGAAGGAAGCTGCGTGCCGCCGGCCTTGCCGGCGATCACGCCGACGCCGTCGCGGAGACGATGGTCGCGGGCGAGCGTGACGGATGCGCCAGCCACGGGATCTACCGCCTGCTGGTTGCGGTGAAGAGTCTGAAGGCGGGGGTCGTGGTGCCCGACGCGGTGCCGGTCGTCGATCGCCCGCGTTCCGCACTGGTCCGCGTCGATGGCGGCGGCGGCTTCGCACAACTGGCGTTCGCTCGCGGCCTGCCGGCGCTGGTCGAGGCGGCGCATACGCACGGCATCGCCGCGCTGGCGTTGACGAACGTGGTGCACTTCGCGGCGCTGTGGCCGGAGGTCGAGGCGATCGCCACGCAGGGGCTGGCCGCGCTCGCCTTCACGCCGAGCCACGCCTGGGTCGCGCCCGCTGGTGGTACGAAACCGGTGTTCGGCACCAACCCCATCGCGTTCGGCTGGCCGCGGCCGGGGGGGCATCCGTTCGCGTTCGACTTCGCGACCAGCGCAGTGGCCCGCGGTGAGATCGAGCTTCACCGCCGCGCTGGCAAGCCGGTGCCGGACGATTGGGGCTATGACGCCGCCGGTCAGCCGACGACCGATGCCGCGGCAGTTCTAGACGGTGCGATGCGGACGTTCGGCGGACACAAGGGATCGGCGCTGGCGGCGATGGTCGAACTGCTCGCCGGGCCGCTGATCGGGGAAATGACCAGCGCCGACTCGATCGCCGCCGACGGCGCCCGCGGCGGCTCGCCGATGGGCGGCGAACTGATCCTCGCGATCGATCCCGCCGGGTTTCTCGGCGATGCCGTCGCTGAGCATATGGCCCGCGCCGAAGCGATGTTTTCCTCGATCGAGGACCAGGGCGCCCGCCTCCCGTCCGCTCGCCGCTACGCCGCGCGTGCGGTCAGCGAGGCGGACGGCGTCATCGTTCCACGTGCGCTGTACGACGACATCATGAATTTGGGAGACGCAGCGTGAGACACGGCATCCTTCTGGCGCTCCTGCTCGCCTCCGCCGGCCATGCCGCGGAGCCCGCCGCGACCAGCGCAGACGCCCGACTCAAGACACTCTACACCGCCGAATATGCTTGGCGTCAGCAGCAGGAGCCGGCGGGCGAGGAGAACCCGAATGCTCCCGCCATGCGCCTGCCCGATGTCGGCCCCACCGCGCAGGCGGCCAAGCTAGACCGCTGGGCGAAGACTGCGGCGGCGCTGCGCGCGATCGATCCCAAGGCGCTGTCGCCGAAAGAACGCGTCAACTACGCTGTCTACAAGGCGCAGATCGACGGGTTGCTCGCCGAACAGCGCTTCCACGAATACGAAAAGCCGCTGAACGCCGACAGCAGCTTCTGGGGAGAGGTCCAGTCCTCCACCCGCGACACGCTGAAGACCGAAAAGGCATACCGCGACTACATCGCGATGCTGCGCGACATCCCGCGCTACTACGACCAGCAGATCGGCAACATGCGCGCCGGCGTGAAGCGCGGGTTCACCCAGGCGCGGATCACGCTGGAGGGACGCGACGCCGATGTCGCGAAGGTGGCGGAGGCCGGCAGCCCGGAGGCGTCGCCCTTCTACGAACCATTCAAGACGATGCCGGCGATCATCCCCGCCGCGACGCAGGCGCAACTCCGCGCGCAGGGAATCGCGGCGATCCGCGAGGCGGTCGTGCCCGCGCATGCGAAGCTGCTCGCGTTCCTGCGCACCGAGTACATCCCCGGTTCGCGCACCGCGCTCGACGCGTACGGGCTGCCGGACGGGCGTGCCTATTACCAGTCGAAGATCGCCGAATACACGACGCTGAACCAAACGCCCGAACAGGTGCACGCGATCGGGTTGGCGGAGGTCGCGAAGATCCGCGCGCGGATGCTCGACGTGATGCGGGAGGTGAAGTTCGAGGGCGACCTGCCCGCCTTCCTGACGTTCCTGCGCACCGATCCGCGCTTCTATCCGAAGACCGCGCAGGACCTGCTCGACCGGGCGGCGTGGATCGCCAAGACCTTCGACGGCAAGGCGTCGCAATATTTCGGCCGGCTGCCGCGCATGCGGTTCGCGATCAAGCCGGTGCCGGAGGCGATCGCCCCCTTCTACACCGCCGGGCGCGGCGGGCCGGGCGTGTATCTGGTCAACACGTACAATCTGCCCGCCCGCGCGCTCTACGCGATGCCGGCGCTGACGCTGCACGAAAGCGCGCCGGGCCACGCCTTCCAGATGCCGCTGTCGATGGAGAACAAGGACCTGCCGGCGTTTCGGCGCGATACCTACATTTCCGCGTACGGCGAAGGGTGGGCGTTGTATTGCGAGGCCTTGGGCGAGGAGATGGGGATGTACGAAACCCCCTACGACCGCTTCGGCATGCTCAGCTATCAGATGTGGCGAGCAGCGCGGCTGGTGGTCGACACCGGCATCCACGCCAAGGGGTGGACGCGCGAACAGGCCCGCGCGTTCTTCCACGACAATACCGCGCTGTCGGACCACGAGATCGGTACCGAAGTCGACCGCTACATCGCGTGGCCGGGTCAGGCGGTGAGCTACTACACCGGCGAACTCGCCATCCAGGCGGCCCGCGCGAAAGCGGAAAAAGCGCTCGGCCCGAAATTCAACATCCGCGCCTTCCACGACGCGGTGCTGGAGCTGGGATCGGTGCCGCTCCCGGAAATCGACCGCCGCATCGACCGCCTGATCGCGGAGGGCGGCAAGGGACCATACCCGGACGAGGAGAAATAGAGGACCCTGCTCCCACCCCGTCGGGGCAGGAGCAGGCAAGCGCGCACGCTTCAGCCGAACGGCGCGTCGATCGACGGCTGCGGCTGCGTGAACCACTCGGCCCCCGTGGCAGTGACGTGGAAATGATCCTCCAGCCGGATGCCGTAGCGGTCCGGCACCACGATCATCGGCTCGTTCGAAAAACACATGCCCGGCGCCAGCACGGTCGTATCGCCGCGCACGAGATAGGCGGGCTCGTGGATCGCGAGGCCGATACCGTGCCCGGTCCGGTGGGGCAGCCCGGGCAGGCGATAGCCCGGCCCCAGCCCGCCCCCGTCCAGCACCGCCCGCGCGGCCGCGTCGATGCTCTCGCATGTCGCGCCGGGTCGCACCGCCGCGAACGCCGCGGCCTGCGCGCGGTGCTCCAGTTCCCACGTCGCACGAACGTCCGCACCGACCTCACCGAACGCGTAGGTGCGCGTCAGGTCGCTGTGGTAGCCGTCGACGAGGCAGCCGGTATCGACCAGCACGACCTGCCCCTCCTCCAGCACCTGATCGCCTGGCAGCCCGTGCGGGAAGGCGGTGGCGACGCCGAACTGCACCGCGCAGAACGTCGATCCCGCTGCGCCGACCGCACGGTGCGCATCGTCGATGAAGCGCTTGACGGTGCTGGCGCGGATACCCGGCGTCAGGATGCGTGACGCACGGCGGTGCACCTCCAGCGTCATCGCCATCGCCTGCCGCATCAGCGCCAGTTCGGCAGACGACTTGATCCGCCGTAGTCCGTCGATCACCGGCGCACCGTTCGTCACCGCCCGCAGGGCGCGGACGCGTTCGGTGATCAGGAACGGCAGGAGGGGATCGAGCGCGATCGTCGCGGTCGGCCCGGCGGCGTCGGCGACCAGCGCCACCGGGTCCTCATGCTCCTCCCACAGCAACACGTCCGCATCGATGACCAGTTCGGCGTCGAGCGAGCCCTTTTCGAACGCCGGGCAGATCATCGCCGGGTTCCGCCCCGCCCGGATCAGCAGTGCGACCAGCCGCTCGGTCGGCGACCACGACACGCCCGTGAAATAACGCAGGCTCGGCCCGGCAGTCACCAGCAGCGCGTCGGCCCCGATCGTCGCCAGCGCCGCCTCCGCCCGCGCGATCCGCTCCCGCCGCTCACCGACACCGATTCGCGGCGCCTGATCCGGCCACGGCGACAATGCATCCAGTTCGGCGGCGATCGTCGATCCACCCACGCTCATCGGCGGTTTCCGAAACGGGCGATGTCGAATGGGGCGATCGGCATGAACGGTTCCTTCCCGGCGACCAGAGCGGTCACGATGTCGGCGGTGATCGGTGCCAGCGTCAGACCCAGATGCTGGTGACCGAAAGCGTATAGCAAGTTGGATGCGTGTCGCGAGCGACCGATCGCGGGCAGATAATCCGGCAGTGTCGGCCGCGATCCCATCCAGCGCGTGAACGGAGCGGCCATCGGCAGGCCGAGCGCCGCGACATGCTCCTCCAGCCGCTGCCATTTGCGGGGATCGGCGGGCGCGTCGGGGTTGCCCAGCTCCACGAAGCTGGACGCCTGAACGACGTCGCCGTAGCGCGTGACGATCAGCGACCGGTCCTCGAACACGACCGGCGGCAGGTCCCGGGGCCAGCGATCGGCAGCGGCACGAATGTGATAGCCGCGCTCCGCGATCATCGGCGCGCGGTGGCCCGTCGCCTCCATCAACACGCGACTGCGCACGCCCGCCGCGACGAGGACGAGGTCCGCGTCGTGTCCTTCGACGCGTGCCGCACCGTCCTTGATCGACAGGTTTGCGCAACCGCGCACGATCGTGCCGCCGGCATCGTACAGCGCCGCTTCCAGCCGATCGGCCAGCTTGGACAGATCGGCGATCTGGCCGCTGCCGGCGAATCGAATTGCCCCGACGACGCGGTTGGTGATCCCGGCAAACGCCGACACGTCCGAATCCGCGACCGTGGCGACGCCCGTATCCGTACTGTGCCACGCCGCGCGCCCGTCTGCCGCAGTCGCTGCGCTCTCCCAGCCGACCAGATGCCCCTCCTCACGCACCAGATCGGCGGCGGCAGATCGCCGCCATGCCGGCATCGCCTCCGCCAGCAACGCACCCAAAGCGGTACGTCCGGACTGGAACCCGGCGGGTCTGGCGGCCACCAGCATACGGGCGGCGAACGGCAGCCAGGCACTCGCCATGCCAAACGGCAGGTCGAGCGCCCCGCCGCGCGCGAACAACCGGCCGGGCGCGGAGCGGATCGCCGCGATCGAAGCGAGCGGTGCGACCTGCTCCACGGCGATGTGGCCGGCATTGTTCCACGACGACGCCTCCCGCCCGGTTCCGGCGTCGAGCACGGTGACGCGGTGCCCGCCACGGGCCAGCGCGACGGCGCTGCTGAGGCCGACGACGCCGCCGCCGATAACGATGATGCGCTGCAACGAGATACCCCCTTGCCGACCCTCTGCCATTTTCGTATACGATTTTCAACAGCAGCTTTCGGGATGAATTCAGAATGACGATCGGTTGGAGGGGCGTGTTCCCGGCGGTGACCACGCAGTTGCGCGAAGATCTTTCGATCGACCTCGCCGACACGCAGCGGGTCGTGGACGACCTGATCCGCGACGGTGTCACCGGCGTCATCGCGCTCGGGACGGTTGGTGAGAACAACTCTTTGGAATATGACGAAAAGGTCACCGTACTGTCGGCGATCGTGGAGGTCGTGGCAGGTCGCGTGCCCGTTATCACCGGCGTGTCCGAATACGACACGCGCCGCGCTGTCCGCTATGCACAGGCCGCCGAAAAAGCGGGCGCGGACGGGCTGATGCTGCTGCCGCCGATGGTCTACGTTCCCAAGGCGCACGAACTGGTCGCGCACTTCAAGGGCGTGGCGGAAAAGACGGCGCTGCCGATCATGCTCTACAACAACCCGCCGGCCTATCGGACGGTCATCGATCAGGACGTCCTGACCGCGCTCGTCGATGTCGCCAACATCGTGGCGGTCAAGGAATCGGCCCCGGACACGCGCCGCTTCACCGATTTCCGCAATGCCTTCGGCGATCGCTACGTTCTGTTCGCGGGTCTGGACGACGTGGCACTGGAGGGGCTGTATCTCGGCGCGCAGGGCTGGGTCTCGGGCCTGACCAACGCCTTCCCCAAGGAATCGGTCGAGCTGGTCCGCGCGTTCGAGCGCGGCGATCATGCCAAGGCGATGGAAATCTATCGCTGGTTCATGCCGCTGCTCCATCTCGATGCGGAGCACGACCTTGTCCAGTCGATCAAGCTGGCCGAGCAGGTCATGGGTCGCGGGTCGGAGCGCGTGCTGCCACCGCGCTACATTCTCGAAGGCGCCCGCCGCGCCGAAGTGATCGCGATGGTCGAACAGGCGGCGGCGACGCGTCCCGATCTGGGCACCGCGGCGGACGTGGCGAAGGCGGCGTAACCCACCGATGCGCCATACCTTCTTCTGCATCGACGGCCACACCGCGGGCAACCCGGTGCGGCTGGTGGCGGGCGGTGCGCCGCTGCTGAAGGGTGTATCCATGTCGGAGCGGCGTCAGGATTTCCTGACCCGTTTCGACTGGATCCGGACCGGCCTGTGCTTCGAACCACGGGGCCACGACATGATGTCGGGCGGTTTCCTCTATCCGCCGACGCGCGCCGATACCGATATCGGCATCCTGTTCATCGAGACGAGCGGCTGCCTGCCGATGTGCGGTCACGGTACGATCGGCCTGGTCACGTTCGGATTGGAACACGGGCTGATCCAGCCAGCCGAGCCCGGTCGTCTCCGGGTCGAGGTGCCAGCCGGGATCATCGACATCGCGTATGAGCGTGACGGCGACAAAGTCACGTCGGTCCGCATTACCAACGTACCGGCCTATGTCGCCGAACGCGGTATCGCGATCGACGTGGAGGGGCTCGGGCCGCTCGTCGTCGATGTGTCGTACGGCGGCAATTATTATGCGATCGTCGAGCCACAGGGTGGTTACACGGGCCTCGACGATCTCGGGGCGAGCCGCCTTATCGACTACAGCGCCAAGGTACGCGCGGCGGTGCGCGCCAAGTTCGAACCTGTGCATCCGCTCGATCCGACGATCCGCGGCGTCAGCCATGTCCTGTGGGCCGACGCCCCCCGCGCAAACGATGCGGATGGGCGCAATGCGGTCTTCTACGGCGACAAGGCGATCGACCGCAGTCCGTGCGGTACCGGCACCTCCGCGCGTCTGGCGCATCTGGTGGCGCAGGGCCGGCTCAAAGTCGGCGACCGCTTCGTGCACGAGAGCTACATCGGCAGCCGCTTCATCGGCCGGGTCGAAGCGGACACGACGCTCGGCGATCGTCCTGCGATCGTTCCGTCGATCGAAGGTTCGGCGGTTACCACCGGATTCAACACGATATGGATTGATCGTATCGATCCGTTCTGGGAAGGTTTCCAGGTTACGTGACTGCGGTAACGCTACCGCCGGTCGCGTCCGGGAGTTTTCACGTATGAGCATCGTCGTCCGCACCCTGTCCGAGCGCGTGTTCGAGGTCGTGCGCGAGCGGATCGTCATTGGCAAACTGGCGGGCAACACGCCGATCCGTCAGGATGCGCTGGCGGTCGAGCTTGGGGTCAGCAAGATTCCGCTGCGGGAGGCGCTGGCACGGCTGGAGCAGGAAGGGCTGATCGTCAGCCAAGCCAATCGCGGTTATTTCGTGCAGCCGATGACGGCGCAGCAGGCCGATGAAATCTATGCGTTACGTCTGCTGGTCGAACCTCGCGCCGCTGCCGATGCGGCGATGATCGCGAACGACGACGAGCGCGCGGCAGCGGTCGAGGCGTTCAGGACGTTGGACCACGCTGCTGGCACCGATCTGGCTGCGGTGGCGGTCAGCAACCGCAATTTCCACACCGCGCTGGTTCGCCCCGCCGGCAAGCTGCTGACGACGCAACTGATCGAGCGGCTGTCGATTCTGGCGGAACGCTACGTCGTCGCACACCTGAAACCGGCCGGTCGCGAATCGCGTGCGCATCAGGAACATCAGGCCTTGCTGGACGCTTGGCTGGCCCGCGATGCCGGCGGTTTCGAATCGCTGCTGACGGCGCATATTCAGGCGACGCTGGACGATCTAAGGCAACAATTCAGCGCCGCCACCTGAGCGGCGCGCAGGGGGGACGACGATGCTGGGACCGGTCAAATCGCTCGATGCGGTAATGCGCCACGATAGCGGGGAGGCGCTTGCGAAGACGTTGAGCTGGCCGCACCTGATCGCGCTGGGAGTGGGCGCGATCGTCGGCACCGGCATCTATACGCTCACCGGCGTCGGAGCGGAGCGTGCAGGTCCCGCCGTGATCCTCGCCTTCGCGATCGCCGGCGCGGTCTGCGCCTGTGCCGCACTCGCCTATGCCGAACTCGCGACGATGATCCCCGCGGCGGGTAGCGCCTACACCTTCAGCTACACCGCGCTCGGCGAAACCGCCGCGTGGGTCGTGGGGTGGAGCCTGATCCTCGAATATTCGCTTGCCTGCTCGACCGTCGCGGTCGGCTGGTCGGGCTATCTGGTCGGCTGGATCCAGTCCGCGGGCATCGTCCTGCCGCACGACCTGCTGGTCGGGCCTCATGCGGGCGGCATCATCAACCTGCCCGCGGTGCTGGTCGCGCTCGCGGTGATGGGCATGCTGATCGCCGGCACGCGGGAAAGCGCGACGCTCAACATCGTGCTGGTGATCATCAAGCTTGTCGCCCTGGCGGTCTTCATCACCTTCGCCCTGCCCGCGTTCAACGCCGACAATCTGCACCCGTTCATGCCGTACGGCTTCGGATCGACCGAAATCGGCGGCGAGAAGCGCGGGGTGATGGCGGCGGCGGCGATCGTTTTCTTCGCCTTTTACGGGTTCGACGCGGTCGCGACATCCGCCGAGGAAGCCAAGAACCCCGGCCGCGACCTGACGATCGGGATCGTCGGATCGATGCTGGTGTGCACCGTGATCTATATGGCGGTCGCGGTCGCCGCGGTCGGTGCGCTGCCCTTCACGCAGCTCGCCAATTCGCCAGAGCCGCTGGCGCTGGTGCTGCGGTCGCTCGGATCGCCGAGAGCGGGTCACCTGATCGCGCTCGCCGCCGTCGTCGCCCTGCCCTCCGTCATATTGGTGATGATGTACGGGCAAAGCCGCATCTTCTTCACGATGGCGCGCGACGGCCTGTTGCCGCGTGGTCTGGCGAAGGTATCACCGCGCACCGGCGCGCCGACGCTCATCACGCTGCTGACCGGTGTCGTCATCGCAGCGGTCGCCGGTTTCTTCCGGCTGGACGAGATCGCGGAACTGGCGAATGCCGGCACTTTGCTGGCGTTCATCGCGGTCGGCGCGTGTCTGATGGTCCTGCGCAAGCGGGCACCCGACATGGCCCGGCTGTTCCGGTGCCCCGCGCCCTATGTGGTCGGTACGCTGGCGATCCTCGGCTGCATCTACCTGTTGTTCAGCTTGCCGGGATCGACGATCGTGCGCTTCCTGATCTGGAACGCCATCGGACTGATCGCCTATTTCGCCTATGGCCGCCGGCACAGCGTGTTGACGTCGAACGCCACCACCTGACCGGGTTGGGGGACCAACGCCAGCCACTCCCGCGGGGGTAGGCCGGCAGCGGTCCCCCGCAACGCCGCGATCGGCCCGCCGTGCGTCACCACGATCGTTCGACCTGCGGGCAGAGCGGCCGCCGCAGCGCAAGCACGGTCGGCGAGTTCGCTGGTCGTCTCGCCGCCGCCCGGCCTGAAGCTGTCCGGCGCATCGATCATCCCGTCCATAGCATCGCCAGTGTCGCGATAAATTGCCGTCCACCCCCGCCCCTCCCACGACCCAAAGTCGCGCTCGGCCCAGTGTGGGTCGGCGATCGTTGCCACACCGGCCGCCTTCCCGATCCCTTCGGCGAGAATGCCGGCGCGCCTCAGGCCGGAGTGAACGATGTGATCGGGTCGCCACGCCGCCAGTTCTCGCATCAGCCGTCGCGCCTCGGCGGCACCCGCGCGGCTGAGCCCGATATCGCTGCGACCATAGCAGCGCCCCCGCCACGCCAGCGCCACCGCCGTGTGGCGGACGAGCAGAATCATCGCCCGGCAGTCGCGGCGAGCAGGAGGATCAGCTGCCCCGCATAGGCGGCGAAGCCCAGACAGTCGCCGGTGCTGCCGCCAATGCGGCGGAGGAGCAGCGCACGGAACCAGCCGAGAAACATCAGCGCGACGGCGACAACGACGATCAGTCGTAGGGGCTCCAGCAGCAGGAATGCGGCCACCCCCGGCGCCGCGGTCGCGATCGCCAGCATTAGCGTTGCCCCCCCGACGCGGCCGGTCACATCCTTGCCCAGCCCGCTGCCGACCGGCCGTACGATCGCCATCAGCGCGACCGCGATCAGTCGTCCGAAGCACGCCGCCGCCACGATCGCCGCCGTTGCGTACCAAGCCTCGCCGCCCAGCAGGACGACGGTAAGCCCCATTCGCAGCCCGACCGCCAGCAGCAGGCCGAGCGCTCCGTAGCTGCCGACGCGGCTGTCCTTCATGATCCGCAGCACGTCATCGGTCGTGTATCCGCCGCCGAACGCGTCGTAGAAATCGGCGACCGCGTCCTCGTGAAACGCGCCCGTCATCCGCGCCTCGACGATCAGCGCGATCGGCACCGCGACGATCGCCGGCCACATCGAGCCAGCAGCCACGGCGACGACGGCGGTGACGCAGCCGACCAGCGCCCCGACCAGCGGGAACCAGCCGACCGCGCGGATGAGCCCCTCCCGCGCCTCCGCCGCCGACAGGCGCGCGGTGATCGGCACGGGAATGCGCGTCAGGAATTGCAGCGCGAGCAGCGGCGGCGCCCACCACCGCATCTCAGGCCCCGATCTCCGCGAGCGTCGCGACGCCCGACAGCAGGGCCGCCGCGCTGTCGAGCAGGGGCAAGGCAACCAATGCGCCGCTCCCCTCCCCCAGGCGCATATCCCATTCGAGCAGCGGCTCCAGCCCGAGATGCGCGAGCGCGGCGGCATGGCCGGGTTCCGCGGAGCGATGGGCCGCGATCATCGTGCGGGCCGTGCCGGGTGCCAGCCGCTCGGCGATCAACGCCCCCGCGGTCGCGACATAGCCGTCGAGCAGCAGAGTCGCGCCGCCCCCTGCAGCGGCCGCGAAGAAGCCCGCCATCGCGGCGATCTCGAACCCCGCCACCGCCGCGATTGCGGCGCGCGGATCGGCGTCCAGCATGGCCCGCGCGCGAGCGGTCGCGGCCGTAACGATCCGTACCTTCCTCGTCATCATGGCGTCGTCCGCTCCCGCGCCGCGACCCACCGCCCCATCGACCGGCGCATCGGCGAGCAGCACGGTCAGACACGCGGCGGGCGTGGTGTTACCGATGCCCATTTCTCCGGCGATCAGCACGCGGTGGCCCCCGGCCAAAGCCGCTTCCGCCTCCTCCGCGCCGATCGCCCACGCCGCGTCGAACTGCTGCACCGTCATCGCCGGCCCGTCCGCCAGATCGGAGGTACCGGGGGCGATGGCGGCGATGCGCGCGAAATCGGCTACCAGGGAAGGTGGATCGATGACGCCGACATCGATCAGCCGCAGGTCGCAATCCTGTGCCTTCGCCAGCGCGCTGCTCGTCGCGCGACCGCCCGCGATCGTCGCGACCATCATGCCGGTGACAGCGGACGGCCAAGCTGAGACGCCGCTCGCGACCACCCCGTGATCGCCCGCGAACAGCACCACGCGGCGCGGGCGGGTCACCGGATCAAGCCGTTGCTGCACGACCGCAAGTTGACACGCCAGATCTTCCAGCCGGCCCATGCTGCGTGGCGGTTTTGCCAAGGCATCGAGGTGCTTTCGGACGGCTTCCACGTCGATCATGCTGCAACTCCGGCGATCGTCATCAGGGCGTTTACGTCGATATGCTCGGCAAGGCCGGCGGCGAGTTCGTCCAGGGCGGCATCGACGCGTTGCGCCTGATCGATGCCGTCCGATCGGCCAAGCCACGCGGCGCGCTGGGCGGGGTGGTCGAAAAGGCCGTGGACGTAGCAGCCGGCAACGCGGCCGTCCGCCGACATCGCGCCGTCCGTGCCGCCGTCCGCAAGACGCAGCAGCGGCGTGGTGCCGGCCCGCGCCACGCTGCGTCCGACATGGATCTCGTATCCGCGGAACGGCGCGCCGCCCGCGACGGCGACGCCGCTCACCTCCGTCAGCCGCTTATCGCCGGTCAGCGTCGTAGCGACGGGCAAATGGCCAAGCCCGCGCACCGTCTCCGCCGCGCCCTCCACGCCGTCCGGATCGGCGATCGTCTCGCCGAGCATCTGGTAGCCGCCGCAGATACCCAGCACGCGTCCGCCGCGGCGGATGTGCGCGGCGATGTCGATGTCCCACCCCTGCGCGCGAAGGAACGCCAGATCCGCGATCGTCGCCTTGGTGCCGGGGATCACGATCAGGTCCGCATTGGCAGGCAAGGGTTCGCCCGGCGGTACCATCGCGAGCCGCACGCCCGGTTCGTGCAGCACCGGATCGAAATCGTCGAAATTGGCGATCCGCGACAGCATCGGCACCGCCACGACCGTATCGCCATCGGCATGATGCGTCCGGTCGAGCACCACGGCGTCCTCCGCCGGCAGGCGCCGTGCCGCCGCCAGCCACGGTACCACACCCAGACCCCGCCAGCCGCTACGCCGTTCGATCTCCGCGTAACCGTCCGCGAACAGCGCCGGATCGCCCCGGAACTTGTTAATGAGGAAGCCCCGAATCATCGCCGCGTCCTCCATGTCGAGCACCGCACGCGTACCGACGATCGAGGCGATGACGCCGCCGCGATCGATATCGCCGACCAGCAGCACGGGAACGTCGGCGGCGCGCGCGAAGCCCATGTTGGCGATATCGCCACGGCGCAGGTTGATCTCCGCGGGGCTGCCGGCTCCCTCGACGATGACGAGATCGGCGTCGCTTCGCAGCCGGGCGTAGGATTGCAGCACCGCATCCAGCAAAGCCGCCTTGCGCTGCTGAAATTCGCCCGCGCGCAGATTGCCGAGCACGCGGCCGTGGACGACGACCTGCGCGCCCGTGTCCGACGATGGCTTGATGAGGACGGGGTTCATGTCCACCGTCAGCGGGGTACGGCACGCGATCGCTTGCAACGCCTGTGCGCGCCCGATCTCGCCACCGTCCGCCGTGACCGCGGCGTTGTTGGACATATTCTGTGGCTTGAACGGACGCACCCGCAAACCGCGATTCGCGAACAGGCGGCAAAGGCCGGCGACCAGCACCGACTTGCCGACATCCGACCCAGTGCCCTGCAACATCACCGCGCCCATGCGATGGCTCCCGCACCGATCCACAGGGCCAGGCAGGCCGCACAATATAGCCGCAACGCCCGCGTCAGGTCGTCCGCATCGGGTGCAGGCCCCACCCCCAGCACGGCGCGATCCGCAGGCTCCCCGTCATAGCTCACGGTACCGCCGAGCCGTCGCCGCAGCACGCCCGCCATCGCCGCCTCCGGCCAGCCACCATTCGGCGATGCGTGCTTTGCAGCGTCGCGCAGCATCGTCCCGACACCACCAGCGCCGACAAGGCAGATCAGCGCGCCCGCGATCCGCGCCGGGACGACGTTCACGATATCGTCGGCCCGCGCGGCTGCCCAACCGAATGCGCGATAACGATCGTCCTTGTGCCCGATCATCGAGTCCGCCGTGTTGATCGCCTTGCAGATCGCGAGCCCCGGCAGTCCCGCGATCAAAAACCAGAAAGCGGGCGCGACGACGCCGTCGCAGAAACTCTCCGCCACGCTCTCGATCGCGGCGGTGGCGACGCCCGCCTCGTCTAGCGTGTCCACGTCGCGCCCGACGATCATCGCGACCGCGGCTCGCGCAGCGGGCAAGTCACCGGCCGCGAGCGGCCGTTCGACCCGGCGAGCGTGATCGTACAGGCTGCGCTGCGCCAAACCGGTCGTGGCGAGGCCCACCACCAGCCACACCGGCGCGAACGCCTGCACCACATAGGCGCTGCCACCGGTCACGCCGACCAGCATGACCAGCAGCAATACGCCCTTGCCGCGCCGCGCCCGACCGCCATTCCACGTCGTCTCCAACACCGCGATCAGCGCGCCGCACCACGTCACCGGATGCCCGATTCGCGCGAACAGCCAGCCCGGATAGCCCACCGCCGCCTCGATCATCAGCGCGGCCAGCAACGCCTCGGGCAGCAGCACGATCACGCCAAACGCTCGGTCGGGATCAGGAAGCGGCGACCGCCGGGCGCGACGCCGACATGCGTATCGACGCCGTATGTCGCCGCGACCAGATCGCGGGTCAGCACCTGATCGGGCGGCCCGAACGCCACCACCCTGCCGTCGCGTAGCAGTAGCACGTCGTCGGCCACGCGCGCGGCGTGGTTCAGATCGTGCAGCACGACGATCACCCCCGCGCCCGCCGCGGCCACGCGTCGCAGCGCATCGAGGCCATCCAGCTGATGCGCCGGGTCGAGGTTCGCGAGCGGCTCGTCCGCGAGCAGCCAGTCCGGCTCCCCCGCCAGCACGCGCGCCAACAGCACGCGCGCCCGCTCGCCACCCGACAGCGTCGACACGCCCCGCTTGGCAAAACCACCCACGTCGGTTGCCGCCATCGCGCGCGTCACCGCATCACGATCCTCGGGCGTCTCACCCCAGCGACCGCGATGCGGAAAGCGGCCCAGCCCGACTAAGGTGGCGACATCGACGTTCCAGTGAACGTCCGCCTCCTGCGGGAGATAGCCGACACGCCGTGCGAGATCGCGCCGCTCGAAATCGCCCCGTGGCCGATCGTCGAGCAGCACGCGCCCGCCGGTCGGCTGCATCAAACCCGCAAGGCACGCCATCAGCGTCGACTTGCCTGCGCCGTTCGGCCCGAGGATGGCGGTGACGTGGCCACTCGCGAAGGCAACCGACACCTCGTTCAGCAGGCGCTTGTCGCCGATCGTGACCGCCAGCGTTTCGACCGACAGGCTCATGCCAATCCCTTCCGCATGCGCAGCAGCAGCGCGAGGAAGAACGGCCCGCCGAGCATCGACATGACGATGCCCAGCCGCAACTCGCTGACGGTCGGCGCGATCCGCACCATCGCATCGGCCAACGTGAGCAGCAACGCTCCGCCGAGCGCGGACGGCAACAGGATCGCCCCCGGTCGATTACCGGCGAACGGCCGCACCAGATGCGGCACCATCAGCCCGATGAAGCCGATCACTCCGGCCGCGGCCACCGACGCGCCGACCGTCAGCGCGGTGCCGGCGATCACCGCCGCCTGCAAGCGGCGCGGGTCGACGCCCATGCTGCGGGCCGCACCCTCGCCCAGCGTCAGCGCATCGAGCGATCGCGCCGTCGTCGCCAGGATCGCCGCGCCGGCCAGCGCCAGTGGCAGCGCGAGCTTCACATCGTCCCAACTGCGGTCGGTCAGCGCTCCGTTCAGCCAGGTGATGATTTCCGACGCGACGAACGGCGTCGGCGCGAGGCTGATCGCCAGCGCCGTCAGTGATCCGGCGATATTGGTGATGACGAGACCCGCCAGCGTGAACAGCACCAGACTGGCGGATCGGCCGGCGATCAGCGCCAACAGCGCCATCGCCGTCGCCGCGCCCGCGAGTGCGAAGATCGGCAGCAGCCACGCCTGCGCTGCGTAACCGAAGTACAGCGACATCACCGCGCCGAACGCCGCACCCGGCGACACGCCGAGCAATCCCGGATCGGCCAGCGGATTCCGCAGATATCCCTGCATCACCGCGCCCGACAGCCCCAGCGCCGCCCCGATCGTCAGCGCCAGCACGGTGCGCGGCAGGCGAAGTTCGACGATGATGATCGAACGCGGATCGGCAGCGGTCCACGCATCGAGCGGCACCCAGACCTTCCCCGCCGCGACCGATAATGCGGCGGCGGCAAGACAGCCGATCAGCAGGAGAAACAACCCAAGCCGGTTCATGCCCTGATCCCCGCACGCGTCGATTTCAGCACGCGCATCGCATCGATGATCGTCGGCCCGCCGCAACTCAGCAGCCGCGTCGGATAGGGTGCGACGACGATATGCTTGGTCAGATCGCGGACCGCCCGGTGGCTGGTCATGCGGTCGCCCCCGACCTCCGCGGCTCCGACGGAAAACAGCACGCGCGGCGGTTTGGCGATCAGATATTCCAGCGGCAGCACGTCCCACTGCTTCAGGCCGTATACCGCACTCATGTTACGGAATGCGGCACGCGCCAGCAGGTCGTCGGCCAGCGTCCCGGTGCCCGGAACCAGCCCGCCGCCCTGCCAGATCAAGGCTGGCACCGCCGCGCCGTGCAAATGCGTCGCGGCCGCCGCGATCCGTGTTGCCAGCGCCTCGCCGCGTGCGGCGTGGCCGGTCTTCACGGCGATGTCGCGGACCTGCGCGACGCTTTCGGCCACGGTCTCGGGCACGGGATACTGGATCAGCGAGATGTTCATCCGCTTCAGCGCGGCGATCGTCGACGGCGCGACATGCGCGCCGCTCAGCACCAGATCGGGTCTGAGCGCGACGACTTCCTCAGCGGTGCCGGAGGTCGCCTTGAAACGGTTGGCGAGCGCGACCGGGATCGATGTCGCGCGGACGTCCTGCGAGTAATGACTGATCGCCGCGATCTGCGACCGGTCGGCGACCTGCATCAGCACGGCGTCGATGCAGGGGTTGATCGACACGATCCGCGGCGGGCGGGCTGGCGTTGCGCCGATCGCGAGGAGGGGGAGGACCGCCGCCAATCTCCACGCAGGCCCCACCCCTCCGCTGGAGCGGAGGGACTTCGGGAAGCTGGAGATCCCCATCAGTATTCAACGCCCTTCTGCGCCTTGAACCCGGCCTTGAACGGATGCTTCACCTCCTGAAATTCCGTCACGAGATCGGCGATCTCCAGCAGTTCCGGTTTCGCGCTGCGTCCGGTGATGCAGATATGTTTGGTGAGCGGGCGCTCCTTCAGGAACTCCACGATTTCCGCGATCGGCAGCGTATCCATGCGCAGCACGATGTTCAGTTCATCGAGGATCACGAAATCATAGTCCGGGTCGAGGATCAGCGCCTTCGACCGTTCCCAAGCGGCGCGCGCGGCTGCGATGTCTCGGGCGCGGTCCTGCGTGTCCCAGGTGAAGCCCTCGCCCATTACCTCGAACGTCAGCAGGTCGGGGTTCGCCTGAAAGAAGGTCTTCTCGCCCGTCTCCCACGATCCCTTCACATACTGGACAATGCCGACCTTCATGCCCCAGCCCAGGCTACGGATCGCCATGCCGAACGCGCTGGACGATTTCCCCTTGCCGTTGCCGGTGTGGACGATCAGCAGGCCGCGCTCCAGCGTGTGCCGTGCCTGGATCTTTGCGCGCGCCGCCTGCACCCGCGCCATGCGGGCATTGTGGCGGGAATAATCCTCGGTTTCGTCGGTCATGATCCGCTCCATTGCGCCAGCGCCTTCGTGAGTGTCGGCCAGTCGTCATCGCGCGGCAAGCCGAGCCGCAGATGGTGCGGCCGGTCGGTGAACGGGCGCGTCAGGATGCCCGCCGCCAGCAGATGCGCGAACAGCGCGTCACGCGCCGGCGTCTCCACCAGCCGAAAAAATGGCGTGCCGCCCGCGATCGTCAGACCGGCAGCGGTCAGCAGCGCATCGAGGCGGGACATCGCGACATGCAGCCGCTCGTACTGCGCGCTTTGCCAGGCGGTGTCGCGATATGCCGCAGTGCCGATCGTGGTCGCCATGCTGCCGATCGGCCAGTCGCCGAGGAGGCGACGCAGACCGGCGCAGACGCCCTCAGGCGCGATCACGAAGCCGAGCCGCAGCCCCGCCAGCCCGTAAAATTTGCCGAACGAGCGCAGCACGATCAGCCCCGAGGTCTCCTCACCAGCCAGACTGTCGGACGGCGTTGCATCGACGAACGCCTCGTCGACGATCACCGTGCCGGTTCGTGGCAACCGCTCGACCGCGATCATCGCACCGTCGGGATTGTTCGGTCGCGCCAGGATCAGGGTGCCCGCGTCGTAATTCTCCGGCGCAGCGATCCGCTCGGGCGTCACCGGCCACATCGCCACATGCCCGGAATAGCCGCGCCCCAGCACGGCAGCGCGACCGGGCAGCATCTGCCCCAGCAGCCGCAGCGCGAGATCGCTGCCCGGCACCGCGACCGTCCGTGCCGGATGGCTGCCGAACGCCGCCGCAGCGCTTTGCTCCAGCGCCGCGAGCGCCGCCGGATCGGGCAGCCGCTCCAGCATCGCCGCGTCCACCTGTGCGGGGTACGACCACGGTGCAAGCCCGGTCGACAGGTCGATCCAGTCGCGCACCGCCGGCATTGCCGCCCGCGCACGATCGATCCGTCCGCCATGTTCGGCGAACGGCGCGATCGGGACGCGGGCGGCGCCCACCGTCAGTAGCTCAGGCGGACGCCGACATAAGCGGCGCGGCCATAGGTGCCGTAGCGGAAGATCGTCTCAGATTGCTCGTCGAACAGGTTCTCGACCCGGCCATAGACCTGCACCTGCTGCGTGATAGGGACCGCGGCGCGGATGTCGGCGAGCACGTAACCCTGCACCTTGCGCGAATTGTTGGCGGTGTCGAAGCTCGACCCGACGCTGGTGACGGTCGCCCCCGTCTCCAGCCCGAACGGCCAGCGATAGTCGATCGAGGCGTTCACGCTCTGGCTGGGGCGGCGCACCAGCTTGCGGCCGAAGTTCGCGGTGCCCGCGGAGCGGTTCTCGGCATCGATCCAGCTGTAGTTCGCCTGGAAGCGGAGCGGCTCGACCGGACGCAGCGTGATGCCGACCTCGACACCTTCCGCGGTCGCCCGCGCGACGTTGTCGTAGGTGCCGTTCGGGCGTCCCGTGCAGATTCCGGTGAGTGGCGCGGGGCACGATATGAAATTGATCAGGTCGCGCGAGTTGCGGTGGAAGTAGGTCGCGCTTGCCTCGACCGCGCCGTCCAGCGCGCGTTGCGTGACGCCGGCGTCCCAACCCTTGGCGCGCTCCGGCGTCAGGGCCGCGTTGCCGTATTCGCTTTGCAACTGGTACAGGGTCGGCGCCTTGAAGCCCTCGCTGTAGCTGGCGCGGAGCGTCGTCGCGCCGCCGTTGGGCGAATAGACGCCGCTGCCCGCCAGGCTGGTCTTGCCGCCGAACAGATTGTGATCGTCCTGACGCGCACCGCCGGTCAGCGTCAGACCGACGACCGGCGTCACCGACACCTGCCCGTAGACGCTGAAGATGCGCGCCCGGCCGACCGTCTCCGGCCCGCCATAGCTGCTGCTGGTGAAGCGCGACACCTCGCGCTCCACACCGAACGTCGCCTGCACCGCGTCCATGATGTCCGCGACGCCCTGATATTCGAGGCGGGTGTTGTCCCCGTCGCCGGCGAACGTCTCGACGGGCGTGCCGTCCGGATCATAGTTGCGGCGGCGCGTGTCGGTGCGCGCATAGCCGAAGCGGTTGCGCAATGCTCCGTCGAACAGCGCGACGTTCAGCCCGCCATAGCCGATCAGGTCGCGCGTCTTCCCGTATTCGCGCGTGTCGCCGAACGCGAAGGTCGGGGCGGGGAAGCCGTCGATGCCGACGCGGCCGTTCGAATAATAACCGCGCGCGTCGACCGAGATCGCATCGGTGATCGCGAGGTTCAGGTTCAGGTTCGCGCCGTAATTGCGATACCCGTCCTTCTCCGTGCCGCCGCGATCCTCGTTGAAGGCGGAGATGCCGTCGGTGCGGAAATAGCCGCCGCCCGCGCTGGCCGACAGCGGGCCCGCCTTGCCGGCGATGTTAACCACCCCCTGCGCGGTGTCGCGATAGCCGTATTCGCCGCGGGCGTTGACGGTCAGCTTCTCCGTCGGCTGCGTCGTGATCAGGTTGACGACGCCGCCGATCGCCTGACTGCCCCAGATCACGGAGGACGGCCCGCGCAGCACCTCGATCCGCTCGATATTGCCGATCAGCAGGTTGCCGAAATTGTAGCTGCCGCCGGTCGAGGATGGATCGTTCAGCTTCACGCCGTCGATCAGCGCGACGGTCTGGTCGCTCTCCGCGCCGCGGATGAACACCGACGTGCTGGTGCCGACACCACCGTTGCGCGCGATCGTCACGCCCGGAACGGTGCGCAGCAGGTCGGACACCGACTGGGCCTGACGTTCGCGGATGATGTCGGCGTCCAGTACGGTGATCGACTGGCCGACCCGGCCGATCGGCGTCGCGGTACGGTTGGCGGTGACGACGATCGTGTCGCCGGCACTCCCCTGCGTGGTGACGGCATTGGCGTTGTCGCGAATTTCCTGCGCGGCGGCGGGTGCCGCCACGGCAAGCGCGGCGATGAGCGATAGATAAGTCTTGGTCACGATATTCCCCTGTCAACAACAAGGGGTCGCGCGCGCCGACGGAAGACCGACAGGCACGATGCCGCTCGCGGACAAGTCCACGCGCGCCACCCCGTTCGATGCCGTCTCGCGAGGAATTCTCCCCGATCGCGCTGAACACCCCGTCCGCGCAAAGGACCGACCGCGACAGGCAGGTCTCCTGGCTCCCGGGTCGTCGCGCTCGCTCCGCCTTCCCGGCCGAGGCCAGTGGCATAATGGAGCGACCGCTGTCCGGTCACAGTTGCGGGGACAGCTGCGGATGACGGGGACGTTCCCCGCTTCCGCATTCCCTATTATTCCCATTCCTGGGAACCTGTCGCATAGGCCCCTTATGAGCAGCGGCGGGATCGGGCAAGTGGGACGCGTGACGCTGGTGATCGGCGGCGCACGGTCGGGCAAGAGCGCGCGGGCACAGGCCATTGCCGAAGCCGCGTCGCCCATGCGGACCTATCTGGCGACGGCGCAGGCCTTCGACGATGAAATGCGCGAGCGCATTGCCCGCCACCGCGCCGACCGTGGCATGGGTTGGCGGACGGTAGAGTGCCCGGTCGATCTGCCCGAGGCGATCGGGCGCGAAGCACATGGGGCATCGGTGCTGCTGGTCGACTGCCTGACACTATGGGCGAGTAACCTGTTGCTGACGGACGCGGATGCCGATGCGGCGACCGACCGGCTGCTGGCGGCGCTGGCCGCTGCACCCTGCTCGATCGTGCTCGTCAGCAACGAGGTCGGCATGGGTATCGTGCCCGACAACGCGCTCGCCCGCCGGTTCCGCGACATCGCGGGGCGCATGAACCAGCGCGTGGCAGTGGCGGCCGACACTGTGCTGCTGATGATGGCCGGGCTGGAATTAAAGCTCAAATAATTTGATAATCACTCGCAATAGCTATTGAGCAAGTCGCGACGAACCGGTAGTCGGCGGTGGTGAATCAGGTCACGCCCATCCACGCCGCGTCCGGCATCTCCGCACCGAAGGGGAAGCCGCGTCGCAAGTGGAAGACGTGGTGGCTGAAACAACTGCACACCTGGCACTGGGTCAGCGCGGCGGTGTCGCTCGTCGCCATGCTGTTGTTCTCGGTCACCGGCATCACGCTCAACCATGCCGCATCGATCGGCGCGACGCCGGTGGTAACGGAGAAGTCCGGCACCCTGCCCGCACCGCTGCTGAAGCAGTTGGCGAAGCCCAGCGTCGACACGATACTGCCGCCCGCCGTCGCTGCCGCGGTTGCACGCTCGGTCGATCTCGATCCCGCCGGCAAGCCGGGCGAGTGGTCCGACGCCGACGTGTATGTGGCGCTGCCGCGCCCCGGCGGCGACGCGTGGGTGAGCATCGATCGCGGCAGCGGCAAGATCACCGCGGAGGTCACGGATCGCGGCTGGGTGTCGTACCTCAACGACCTGCACAAGGGCCGCAATTCCGGCACGGCGTGGTTCTGGTTCATCGACGTGTTCGCGGGGGCGTGCATCCTGTTCACGCTGACCGGGCTGCTGCTGCTCCAGCTTCACGCCCATCGCCGGCCGTCGACCTGGCCGATCGTCGCGGCCGGGCTGGCGCTGCCGGTCGTCATCGCCATCGTGTTTATTCATTAAGGGGCTCCATCCGATGCGTCCGTCCTCCCTCGTCCTGCTCGCCGGCGCGGTGTCCGCCCCGGCGGTCGCGGGTACCGTCACGGTCACCGTGCCGCGCCTGAACGTCGCCGAATATCACCGCCCCTATGTGGCGATCTGGCTGGAGCCGGTCGGTGGCGGCGCGGCGCGGACGCTGGCGGTGTGGTACGACGTGAAGAAGAAGGGCAACGAGCCGGGCACCAAGTGGCTGTCCGACCTGCGCGCGTGGTGGCGCAAGGGTGGCCGCTCGCTGAAACTGCCGGCGGACGGTGTCAGCGGCGCGACGCGCACGCCCGGCCAGTACACCATCCCCCTGCCCGCCGATATCAAGCCCGGCCAGTATGTGCTGAACGTGGAGGCCGCCCGCGAAACCGGCGGCCGCGAACTCGTCTCCGTGCCCATCACCGCAGCCGGTGGCCGCGCCACGGGCAAGTCCGAACTCGGCGCCGTCGCCGTCACTCGCTGAGGATACTCCCATGAAGCTATCGCACCTGATGATCGCCGCCGCCGCGCTGGCGATCCCCGCCGCCGCCTCCGCGCACCGGATGTGGATGCTCCCCTCCGCGACCGTCGTGTCGGGAACGGAAAGCTGGGTCACGGTCGACGCCGCGGTGTCGAACGACCTGTTCTTCTTCGACCACCAGCCGCTGCGGCTGGAGCAGATGAAGGTGTGGCAGCCGGACGGCAGCGCCGGCCAGCTTCAGAACGGATCGACGGGTCGCTATCGCTCGACCTTCGACGTGCAGCTCAACAAGCCGGGGACGTGGAAGATCGGCACGGCGATGTCGGGCGTGATGGGCAGCTTCAAGGTCAATGGCGAGGAGAAGCGCGTCGGAGGTCGTGGCGGGCCGCCGCGTCCCGGCATGCCCGCGCCGCTGACCGTCGCCGACATTCCCGCCGATGCGACCGACGTGAAGCTGACCGAAAGCTCAACCCGCAACGAGATCTTCGTGACGGCGGGCGAGCCGACCACGACCGTCTTCGCTCCGACGAACACGGGGCTGGAGATGGCCCCGATCACGCATCCGGACGAGCTGGTGTCGGGCGAGGCGGCGAAGTTCCGGTTCCTGATCGACGGCAAGGCCGCCGCGAACCTGAAGGTCACCGTCATTCCCGGCGGCAAGCGCTATCGGGATGCCGAGGGCGCGATGGAGCTGACCACCGGCGCGGATGGTGTGCTGAGCGTGACGTGGCCGAGCGCCGGCATGTACTGGCTGAACGCGACGGCGACCGACGCCAAGACCATGACGCCGCGCGCGACGCAGCGGCGGATGAGCTATGTCACGACGCTGGAAGTGCTGACGCCCTGATGCGTCCAATTTCATGCTGATCGCCGTTCCGGCGGCGATCGATCCGGCAGCGTTCGTCGGGCTGGACTCGACCGCCCTGGTCGTCGATCTCGACGGCGAGACGATGGGCACGACGTGGAGCGTGCGCCTGGTCCCGCCGCCGCGATGCGGCCTGATAGCGATCCGGGCGGCGATCGTCGCGCGGCTGGACGGCATCGTCGCGGAGATGAGCCACTGGGAGGCGAGTTCGCATCTGTCGCGGTTCAACCGGGCGGCGCGGGGAACCTGGACCGTTCTGCCGCCCGACTTCGCGCATGTCGTCGCGGCGGCGTTGCGCATCGCCGAGATCACGGACGGTGCGTTCGATCCGGCGATTGGGCGGTTGGTCGACATTTGGGGCTTCGGTCCTGCGCCGGTGCCGGGCGCTCCGAACGAGGCGGCGATCGATGCGGCGATGCGAGTGTCAGGCTGGCAGAGGCTGCGCTTTGACCCGGCCGCCCGGCGGCTGTGCCAGCCGGGGGGGCTGGCGCTCGATCTTTCAGGGATCGCCAAGGGGTTCGCCGTCGATACGGTAGCGAACATGCTGGCGGAGCACGGCGTGCGGCATATGCTGGTCGAGATCGGCGGCGAGTTGGTCGGCCGTGGTGTCCGCCCTGACGGCGAGCCGTGGTGGGTCGATCTGGAGATTCCGCCGGGCGTGAAGGTCGAGCCGCTACGCGTGGCGCTGCACGGGCTGGCAGTGGCGACATCGGGCAATTACCGGCGCGGCGATCACAATCTCGATCCGCGGACGGGGCGGCCGGCGAATCGCGGCGTAAAGTCGGTCAGCGTCCTGCATCCGTCGGCGATGATCGCGGATGCCTGGGCGACGGCGCTGACGGTGGGCGGGCCGGCCACCCTCGCAGTTGCGGAAGTGCATGGGATCGCTGCCAGAATTTTGACTGATGATGGCGAAGGGCTGACGCCAGCACTCACTGCCATGCTGGAAGGTTAGGCTAAGGTTAGTCCAATGCGGCGTTTCGCGACGCTGTGCCGAAACCTGATCCGCGTGACCCGTGTCGCGCATTCGTCCCCCTCACGGTGAGGAGTTAAGCGGCGAGCGATCCAGAACCGCGCGTCCGTGCCTGGATGGCTTCGCTTCGCTCGCCGTGACGGGAGAGAGGCAGGGGATCGGCAACGATGAGAAACAGCGGATCATGGCATGATCCGCTTTCTCCAACATTGCCAGTCCGGGATCAGCCCACCGTCGAGGTTAGCGGCGGCGTCTGCTGGTGCTGGACGACCTTCCAGACCTCATGGGCCAGCCATCGATAGGTGGAGGTGCAGTGCGCCTCATACCCCTCCCCATCCTTTTCGGCGCGGGCGCGATAGGCGACGACGATCAGGCCTTCCTGAGGACGGGAAACCCGCCGCTCGGTGAGTTCGACCGAAGACCAGCGCGGCGTCGAGGCGACCGCCTCGATCGCCTGCGCACCGCTCATGACGAAGGGCGGCGTGGGCAGGACCATCAGGCATTCGTCATCGATCGACTCGCGGTAATGCTCCGCATCGGCGGTCCACAGGCTTTCCTCGAAGCTCCATACCCGATCGTCGTCCATCGCTCTTCTCCCGTGCCGTTGCTGGCATCGGATCGGGAACGACAGGTCCGGCGATTGGGTCCGTAACCCTTTGGGTTATCGGCACGTCGGACACCTAGGTTCCTCGACGATTGGAGGGCTAAGCCGCCTGAAGCGCGCCAAATATCTAGCCGCCCGCGACCGAGGGCCCTATTCCGCCACGATCAAGTCCGAGGATACCGATCATGAAGACCCGCGCCGCCGTCGCATTCGAGGCTAAGAAGCCGCTCGAGATCGTCGAGCTCGATCTGGAGGGGCCTCAGGCCGGCGAAGTGCTGGTCGAGATCATGGCGACCGGTATCTGCCACACCGACGCCTATACGCTCGACGGGCTCGACAGCGAGGGGCTGTTCCCCAGCGTGCTGGGCCATGAGGGCGCGGGCATCGTGCGCGAGATCGGCGCGGGGGTGACCAGTGTCGCGGTCGGCGATCACGTCATCCCGCTCTACACGCCCGAATGTCGCCAGTGTAAGTCGTGCCTGTCGCAGAAGACCAACCTGTGCACCGCGATCCGCGCGACGCAGGGCAAGGGGCTGATGCCGGACGGCACCACCCGCTTCAGCTACAAGGGCCAGCCGATCTTCCACTATATGGGCTGTTCGACCTTCTCGAACTTCACGGTGCTGCCGGAGATCGCGGTTGCGAACATCCGCAAGGACGCGCCGTTCGACACCAGCTGCTATGTCGGCTGCGGCGTGACGACCGGCGTCGGCGCGGTGGTCAACACCGCCAAGGTGCAGGTCGGCGACACCGTCGTGGTGTTCGGGCTGGGCGGCATCGGGCTGAACGTCATCCAGGGCGCGAAGCTGGCGGGGGCGAAGATGATCGTCGGGGTCGACATCAACCCCGACCGCGAGGATTGGGGTCGCCGCTTCGGCATGACGCACTTCGCCAACCCGCGCGATGTCGGCGATATCGTCCAGCATATCGTCGCGCTGACCGATGGTGGTGCGGATTACAGCTTCGACGCCACCGGCAACACCGACGTAATGCGGCAGGCGCTGGAATGCTGCCACCGCGGCTGGGGCACCAGCATCATCATCGGCGTGGCGGAGGCGGGCAAGGAGATCAGCACGCGGCCGTTCCAGCTCGTCACCGGCCGCAACTGGCGCGGCACCGCGTTCGGCGGCGCACGCGGGCGGACGGACACGCCGAAGATCGTCGACTGGTACATGGACGGCATGATCCAGATCGACCCGATGATTACTCATCGCCTGACGCTGGACGAGATCAACACGGGTTTCGACCTGATGCACGCCGGGGAGAGCATCCGCAGCGTGGTGATCTACTGATGGAGACGCTGTCGACCGCCAGGGCGCATGGCGGGACTCAGGGCGTGTACCGGCATGCCTCGTCCGCGACGGGCACCGACATGACCTTCTCCGTGTTCGTACCGGAGCATGAAGCGGGCGAGACGCTGCCCGTGCTCTGGTATCTGTCCGGCCTGACCTGCACGCACGCCAACGTCACCGACAAGGGCGAGTATCGCGCCGCCTGCGCCGAGCACCGCATCGTCTTCGTCGCCCCCGATACGTCGCCGCGCGGCGACGGTGTGGCCGACGATCCGGCATGGGATATGGGGCAAGGTGCTGGCTTCTACGTCGATGCGACGCAGGCACCCTGGTCGCCGCATTTCCGGATGCGGTCCTATATCGAGGACGAACTGCCGGCGCTGATCGCCGCCGGGTTTCCGGTCGACATGGCGGCGCAGGGGATCACCGGCCATTCGATGGGCGGTCACGGCGCGCTGACGATCGCCCTTCGCAACCCCGATCGTTTCCGCAGCGTCAGCGCTTTCGCCCCGATCGTCGCGCCGTCGCAGGTGCCGTGGGGCGAAAAGGCGCTGGGCGGGTATCTGGGCGACGACCGGACGGCGTGGCGCGGGCACGACGCGGTGGCGCTGATCGAGGACGGCGCGCGATTACCGGATTTACTGGTCGATCAGGGCGATGCCGACAGCTTCCTGGCCGAGCAGTTGCGCCCGGACCTGCTGCGTGCGGCGTGCGACGCGGCGGGCATCCCGCTGACGCTGCGGATGCAGAAGGGGTACGACCATAGCTACAATTTCATTTCCACCTTCATGGCGGACCATGTGGCGTGGGCGGCGGCGCGTCTGCGGCGCTAGCCGCTAGCGGTCAGTCGTCCGTCGCCGGCGCGTCGATGTCCCATTCCTGATCGCGGACCACCGTCGAACGGACGGGGCGACCGGCGACATCCCGCCACGGGTCGTAGCGGAAGCGCTTCTCGATCGCGCGACAGGTCGCCTGATCCATCAGGGCGTTGCCGCTCGACCGGGCGATCGTGCAGCCGGTGACGCGGCCGTCCTTTTCGACCTGGTAGCGGACGCCGACCACTCCGCGAAAGCCGGTGTCGAGGATCGGATCGGGGATGTCCGATCCCTTGATCCGGCCATTGATCAGGCGCGGTACGCGTTCCCAGCCGCTGCCGTCACCATCCCCGTCGCCACCGGCGCCATTGCCATGGCCGATACCGCCCGCTCCGGTCCCCGGCCCCGCGCGATCGGAGGCGCCCGACGTCGCCTGCACGCCGACGTTCGGCAGCGGCGCGACCGCGATCGGCGGGGGTGGCGCGAGCTGGATGAGGGGTTCGGGTGCCGTCACCTCGGTCGCCTTCGAGCGCACATTGGGCGGCGATGCCTTGCCGCTGGCTCGGGCGATCTTGCGCGGCGGTGGGACGATGCGCTCCGGCGGCGGTGGCTCCTGCGTCAGATCGAACGTCGCCAGGGGGTTCTGCACGGCACCGGTGCTGCCGCCGAATGCCAGGCCGACGATCAGCGCATAGCCGAGCGCGGCGACGACGGTCGCGGTCAACGCGGCCGCCCCGATCCGTTCCCGCAGAGGTGTTCGTCCGATCACCATCGGGAAATGATGCCGGAGCCGGGCTTTCGCAACGCTGACCGGCGTATGATCAGCCCTGCGACCCGGCGTCGCCTGCGGTTTCCGCCACGGGCGTGATCGCCCTGCCCGTCTCGAACCACGCCACGAGGTTATCGACCACCAGTCCGCCCATCGCCGCCCGTGTCGCCTGCGACGCGGAGCCGATATGCGGCAGCAGCACGACGTCGGGGTTCGCGCTCAGTTCGGGGGGAACGTGCGGCTCGTTTTCAAACACGTCGAGCCCGGCGGAGAGGATCGTGCCGTCGCGAAGCGCGGCGATCAGCGCCTGCTGATCGACGACGCTGCCGCGCGCGACGTTGATGAGGATCCCGTTCGGGCCCAACGCGCGCAGCACGTCGCCGTCGACCAAATGTCGCGTCTTCGAGCCGCCCGGCACGAGGATGATGAGCACGTCGCAGGCCGCCGCCAGTGCGACCGGGCTGCCATGATAGTCGTAGGCCACGTCCTCCTGCCGGGAGCGGCCATGATAGGCGACCGTCGTGCCGAATGCTTCGAGACGCCGCGCCACGGCCTTGCCGATCGCGCCGAGGCCGAGGATCCCGACGCGGCGGCCGCGCAAGGTCGGGGACAACGGGAACGGAGCGTCCGTCCAGCGCCCCGCGCGGAGATAACGATCGGCTTGCGGGATACGGCGGACGGTCGCCAGCAGCAGCCCCAGCGTCAGGTCGGCCACCTCCTCGTCGAGCACGCCCGGCGTGTTGGTGACGACGATACCGCGTGCGGCCGCGGCCTTCACGTCGACATTGTCGTATCCGACACCGAAATTGGCGACCACCTCCAGCGCCGGCAGGCGGTCGAACCAGCTTTCGTCGATGCGCCCGGCCAACGTGCTGACCGCCATGCCGCGAATGCGGCGACCGATCTCGGCCAGATACGCGTCCTCGTCGGGCCGCTCCCAGAGGCGGTGCAGTTCGAAACGATCCTCTAGCGCAGCGATCACGCCGGGCAGCATCGGACGGGGCATCAGGATTGCGGGTCGGGTCATGGGACGGTTCCGTCTTGCAGGCGGTGGCGAAGCTCGTCCTCGGCCACGATGTCCACCGCAATCCCGGCGGTGCGCAGTTCCTCCGCCTTGCGATAGGGGGCACTGACATGCGCGAAGCGACCGAACGGCTGGTCGCGGCTGACGACGAGCATCGTCGATGTCGTGCCGACCGATGCGACGACGCGCGCGCCGGCCTGCGCCAGCCACTGGGCCAGCGGTCCGTTGCGGGGTGCGCCGAGGATCGCCACCCGCTGTCCCCTCAGCGGACCGTCCGCGGCGGCCTTCGGTGCGGGCGCGCTTTTCGGGGTGGTGGGTTTGAGCCAGCCCGCCAGATCGATCCCGGTGTGATCGATCGCACGGACGATCACCATGCCCGCCGCGCGCGCGTCGCTCAGGGCGTCGTGATGTTTGTGTCGCACACCGAGGAAACGCGTCAGCACGTTCAGCCGGTGGCTCGGCAAGTCCGGCCATGCGCGTTTCGCGACGCGAACGCTGTCCAGCCACGTCGTCTCGATCGCGACCCGGTCGTGGACCCGGCAGGCCGCCGCCAACGCACCCTTGTCGAAATAGGAATGCGCCACCGTGACGCGGCCGGTCAGGTGGCCGGCAACAATGTCGTGGATATGGGCGTAGGTCGGCTGCCCCGCGACATGATCGCCGCTGATGCCGTGGATGCGCGTGTTGAAGGGCGAGAACTCGTCGCAGGGATCGACCAGCGTTTCGTAGGCGAACACCTCCCGCCCGTCGCGAAACCCGACGATGCCGATCTGGCAGATGCTGCTGACCCGCGAACAGGCGGTTTCCACGTCAACGACGACGAAATCGATATCCGGTTCCGCGCTGGCCTCTATGGTCGTCATGACGTTCATCGGCCGGAACATACCATGTCCGGCGCACTTCGCCATGTTTGCCCCGCCGGGAGGGTTCGATTTTGCGACCGGCGTTCCCATGTTCCTCGCATGAACGAAGACCTCAACCGCCTCGGGCTCGTCGAAGAGGATGATATCGACCTCGACGAAGCGGCATTGTCGCTGGCGCTGCTCGATCATCCCGGCACCGACCTCGACCCCTATTACGACCTGCTCGACACCATCGAGGCGCGGCTGGAGATCGTCGGCGACGACGCGCACGATCCCGCAGCGCGGGCCGACGCGCTGGCGGCGGTGCTGGCGGGCGAGTTCGGGTTCGTCGGCGATGCGGAGACGTACGACGATCCCGACAATGCCGACCTGATCCGCGTGCTCGACCGGCGTCGCGGCCTGCCGGTCAGCCTGTCGATCCTGTGGGTCGCCACGGCGCGGCGACTGGGGTGGAGCGCCGACCTGCTCGACGTGCCGGGGCACGTGCTGGTCCTGATCGGGGCGGATGCCGATCCGGTGATCGTCGACCCGTTCTCCGCCGGGATTCGTGTCGACCGCGAGCGGCTGGTCGCGCTGGTGCAGGCGTTCGGGGAGCCGGATCGCGCGGTGACCCACGTCGCGGCGATGCCCAATCGCGCGGTGCTGGTGCGGCTGCTCCAGAACCAGGCCTCGCGTGCGGAGCAGGCGGGCAAGGGGCGGCGGACGCTGGAACTGTATACGCGCATGACGGTGATGGCCCCCGAAACGGTGCATGCGTGGTGGGAGCGGGCGCGGCTGGAGCTGGTCGACAACGACATCGCCGCCGCGCGCGGTAGTCTGGGTGCGATCCTCGAGATCACGCGCGATCCGGCGTTGCGGACGAGAGTATCGGAAACGCTGGCCTCGCTGCCGACCGAGTGAGCAGGCGAAGGGTGAGCGGCGGTTTGCATCCGCCGCACGGACCGGTAAGCCCGCGCACTCGCCAGCATTTCGGACCCGCCTTATGATCGCGACCACAGGCCGGGCCGTCGGCCTCGACTTCGGCACCACCAACACGGTCGCGGCGCTGGCCGGGGCAGAAGGCGACACCGCGCTGATCCCCGTCGACGACGCGGACGACGTATTCCGCACGGCGCTGTGCTTCTGGCATGACGAGGACGTGCGCGGCGGCGTGGCGGTGGAGGCTGGGCCCGCCGCGATCCGCGAGTATCTGGAGTTCCCGTCCGACAGCCGGTTCCTGCAATCGTTCAAGTCGGTCGCGGCCAGCGCGTCGTTCGACACCGCGCCCGTGTTCGAGAAGCGCCATCGGTTCGAGGAGCTCGGTCGCATGTTCCTCGAACGGCTCGCCGCGCATGCCGGCGGGGCGCTCGACCAGCTCGACCGGGTCGTCGTCGGACGCCCGGTGACATGGGCGGGATCTCGGCCCGACGAGGCGCTGGCCCGGACGCGCTACGACGCGATGTTCGCCGGCTTCGCGCGCGAGGTGCACTATGTCTACGAACCGCTCGCCGCCGCCTATAGCCACGCATCGACGCTGACCGAACCGACGACGTTGCTCGTCGCCGATTTCGGCGGCGGCACCAGCGACTTCTCCGTCGTGCGGGTGGCGGAGCCGGGTGCGGCGCGACGCTGCGTCCCACTGGGTCACGCCGGCATCGGGGTGGCCGGCGACCGGTTCGATGCGCGGATCATCGACCGGCTGGTGCTGCCGTTCCTCGGCAAGGGCGGGCAGTATCGATCGTTCGACAAGGTGCTCGACATCCCCGGCGGCTATTTCGCCGACGTCGCCGACTGGTCGAAGCTGGCGATGATGCGCAATCGCCGGACGTTGGCGGAGCTGGACCGGCTAAGGCGCAGTGCGCTCGATCCCGACGCCATCGGGCGGATGATCGCGCTGATCGAGAACGAGTCCGGCTTTGGGCTCTATGGCGCGATCGGCGGGTTGAAGCGCGCGCTGTCGCAGGATGCGTCCGCCGCGTTCGCCTTCCACGACGCCGGTCTGACGATCGAGGCGGAGGTGAGCCGGACCGAGTTCGAGGCATGGATCGCCGACGATCTTGCGCGGATCGCCGCGACCGTGGACCGCGCCCTGATCGTGGCCGGCGTCACCGAACGGGACATCGACCGGGTCTTCCTGACCGGCGGCACCTCCCTCGTTCCGGCCGTCCGCGCGATCTTCACGGCACGGTTCGGCGAAGCGCGGATCGAGGCCGGCGGTGAGCTCACCTCGATCGCCAACGGACTGGCGCTGATCGCGCAGGACGGCGACGTGAGCGCTTGGACAGCATGAAGCTGGGCCCCGTCAGGGAGCAGCGACCAGTCCGTCGGCGATGCCAGCCTGTAACTGCGCGCGCAGATTGGCGAGCGCGACGTCGCTCAGGCGTGGACGTTCGGCGACCGCCTTGCCGCGGCGCAGCCTTGCCCGCTCCTCCTCCGGCGGATCGACCCGTCTTACGCGCACCGCCGCATGGCCGCGAGCCCGCACCCCGAGTTGCTCTGCCGCGCCGCGCGAGAGGTCGAGGATACGGCCGCGCGAAAAAGGACCTCGATCGTTGACGCGGACGAGGATCGTGCGGCCGGTATCGAGCGACGTGACCTCGACATAGGTCGGCAGCGGCAATGTCGTGTGCGCGGCGGTGATCCATGTCGCATCGAAGCGCTCACCGAGCGCGACACGGTTGCCACTCTCCCGACCGTACCAGCTTGCGTAGCCGAGCACATCGAAATGCTCATCGGCCGCGGGCACGTAGGTCACTCCCGCGACCTTATAGGGTTTGCCGATGCTGACCGGCCAATCGCTGACGGGGCGGTAATGCGCAGAATGGCACGCCGAGAGGCAGAGGATCGCGGAGAGCGCTGCGAATGTCGGACGTCGTCGGTTCATGCCGGCGCATCTAGCCGAGAATGCCGCGCCGGGCACGACACCGTCCGGGTTGATCTGATATCCGCCTAGAGCCGCACGCGTAAGGCAGACGGGCCGCTCGGTGATTTGGCAGCGAGGGCTGGAGCGGGTGAAGGGAATCGAACCCTCGTCGTAAGCTTGGGAAGCTTCTGCTCTACCATTGAGCTACACCCGCGTCTCTGGGCCCCTGCCGATCCGATAGCACGCTGCTATCGGTCCGACCGATCCTGACGCCGATCTCCTGACATAACCGTGTCCGGCGCGTCAACGCCAGAGTGAGGCATAGGTCGATGCCGCATAACGGGAGCCGGATCTTTGGCGGGCGCCGGAATGATCCTGATCGCCGGATCTCACGCCGCGAGTCCCCGCGCCTCCAGCAGCGCTGCCTCGCGCGGTTCGCGGCCCCGGAAGGCAACGTAGGCGGCCATCGCATCGCGGGTGTCGCCGCGCGCCAGCACTTCCGTGCGGAGGCGGCCGGCAAGATCGGGGGCGAACAGGTCGCCGCGCTCCTCGAATGCGGCATAGGCGTCCGCGTCGAGCACTTCCGACCACAGATAGCTGTAATATTGGCTGGCATAGCCGCCGTCGAACACGTGCGTGAAGTGGGTCAGGCCGTGGCGCGGGACGATCGTGTCGGGCAGCCCCAGTTCGGCGAGCAGCGCTTCGCCCTCTGCGACGGCATCGCTGCCGTCCGTCCGGCGATGCAACGACAGGTCGAGGATCGCGGAGGCGAGGAACTCGACCGTCGCGAAGCCTTGCCCGAAGCGATCCGCGCTCGCGATCGCGTCCGCCAGCGGCGCGGGTACGCCGAGACCGACGAGCACCTCCGGCGCGACGATCCAGTGTTCCATGAACTTGCTGGGAAATTCGACGAAGTCGCGCGCGACGGCGGTGCCGGACTGGCTGGGATAGACGACGTCCGACAGCAACGCATGCAAGGCGTGGCCGAATTCGTGGAACAGCGTCCGCGCCTCGTCGATCGACAGGCCCGCGCCAGGTGCGAAATTGGCGACGATGTAGACGATCGGCAGCACGGGCCCGTCCAGCGCTTCCTGCACGCGCAACGCGCCCATCCACGCGCCGCCGTGCTTTTCGGGTCGCACATGGAAGTCGGTGTAGAGCAGCCCGCGTGGCGTGCCGCCGGCATCGCTGACCGACCATGGCTGCACGCCAGGATGCCAACCCGGCAGGCTCGGGATGGCAGCGAACTCCATCCCGTATAGCCGTCCGGCGGCGGCAAAGGCGGCGTCGCGCACCGCGTCCTGCGTCAGGAACCGCTTCACCGCGGCACCGTCGAGTGCGTGGCGTTCGCGGCGGATGCGTTCGGCGTAGTAGCGCCAGTCCCATGCCGCGATCGGCGTGTCGCCCGCCAACATCTGAAGCTCCGCCTGTTCCGCTGCCGCCTGCCGCAGCGCCGGCGTCCAGACGCGCATCAACAGCGCCTCCGCGGCGTCGGGCGTTTTCGCCATGCTGTCGGCGAGCGCGAAATCCGAATAGCTAGCGTGGCCGAGCAGCGCCGCCTTCTCGCGGCGGAGGGCCAGCATCTCGTCGATGATCGCGCGGTTGTCATATGCGCCACCGTCGCCGCGTGTGGTGAAGGCCCGCCAGACCTGCTCGCGCAAATCGCGGCGGTCGGCGAAGGACAGGAAGCCCTCCACGTCGCCGCGGTCGAGCGTGATGACGTGACCGCCCTGCCCCGTCGCCTCGGCGCGGCGTGCGGTCGCGGCGAGCATCGTGTCGGGGAGGCCGGCGCAATCCTCCGTGTCGAGGCGCAACGTCCAGGCATGAGTGGCGGCGAGCACGTTCTGGCCGAAGGTCGTGCCGAGCAGCGACAAACGCTCCGCAATGGCAGCGAACCGCGCCTTGTCGGCATGCGCAAGCAGCGCGCCGCCGTCGACGAAGCCACGACGGCTCCCCTCCAGCAAACGCATCTGCGCTTCGTTCAGGCCGAGCGCGTCGCGGCGCGACCACAGCGCATCGACGCGCGCGAACAGGCGCGGATCGTGCGAAACGGCGATGCCGTGGCGGGTCAGCATGGCCGACACCTCCGCCTCCACCGCGCGGATCGACGGCGTCGATTGTGCCGACGACAGCGTCCAGAAGATGCGCCGGACGCGCGCCAGCGTGCCGCCCACCCGCTCCATCGCCTCGACCGTGTTGGCGAAATCCGGCTCGGCCGGGTCGGTGGCGATCGCCTCGATCTCCGCCTTCGCCTCTGCCAGCGCGATCGTCAGCGCGGGCAGGAACGCGTCGGGCGCGATACGATCGAACGCCGGCGCGCCGAACGGCAGGTCGCTTTCGTCCAGCAGCGGATCAGGCAATGTCCGTCACCTCGTCGGTGTGCACCTGGAAACCGGCGAGCGTGGCGCTGCCGAAGGCAGTCGTCAGCGCCGTGTCGGTGGCGTCGCGGCCGCGCGCCATCAGGATGCGGCCGATCCTCGGCAGATTGTGCCGCGCATCGAACGTGTGCCACGCACCGCCGAGATACACATCGAACCACGCCGAGAAATCCATCGCCGCATCGACCGGATCGATGCCGATATCGCCGAGATATCCGGTGCAATAGCGCGCGGGGATGTTCATGCAGCGGCACAGCGTGATCGCCAGATGCGCGAAGTCGCGGCACACGCCCTTCTGCTCCTGATGCGCGTCCCACGCGGTCTTGGTCGAGCGCGCGTGGTGGTAGCCGAATTCGACGTGATCGTGCGTGAAGTCGACGATCGCCTGCACCCGCTGCCACCCGGCGGGGACGTGGCCGAACAATCCCCATGCGGTTTCCGACAGCCGGTCCGTCTCGCAATACCGGCTGCCGAGCAGGTAGACGAGCACGTCGTCGGGCAGGTCTTCGATCGCGTGCTGCACCGCGTCCGGGGTGTAGGGATCGGGCAGGCCGCCATCCTCGATCGTGAAGTCGCAGCTGAGCGTCAGGCCACCGGCGGGCACGGTCAAGCGCGTGCACACATTTCCGAACGTGTCGACGTAATCGTACATCGGCACATGCGGGACGCTGGTGATGCGTTGCATCGTCCTGAGGTCCTTGTTCCGCGACGGATGGATGCTCAGCAGCGCCATCATCGGCGTGGGCACGTCCGTGGCGAAACTGATGTCATAACCGGCGCGGATCAGCATCGGACAGGCTCCTTCTGGTCGGGGACGGATACGGGTACGGGCGGAGGACCGGCGACGCTGACGTTCACCGCGACCTCCATGTCGAGGAAGCTGCCGGGAAAGCCGGCCCAGGTGCCGGAGATCGGCACCGCCTGATAGATGTCGCGGGCGACGGCGACGCGGATCAGGCCGCGATTGCCGATGATGCCGTTGGTCGGATCGAACTCGACCCAGCCGGAGCCGGGCAGGTATACGCGCACCCACGCATGCGTGTTGCCGCCGCCGAGCCGCTGGTCGTGCGCGGTGGGGTTGTAGACGTACCCCGACACGAACCGTGCCGCGAACCCCAGCGCGCGCACCGCCTCGATCATCAGCATCGCATAGTCGCGGCACGTGCCCTTGCGCCGTTCCAGCGTCTCGATCGGCGTCTGCGTCCCCTTTTCGGCACGAGCGACATAGGTGAACTCGCGGCGGATCGCGGTCGTCATGTCGGACAGCAGCGTCAGCGTGTCGGTCTGGCCGGTGCCGACGAAACGCCGAGCCCAGCTATCGATCTGGCGCCGCGGGTCGAGATGCTGGCGCTCGATCGACCGCAGCAGGTCGGGTATCTCTTCGGACGAATAGGTGAAGGGATAGGTGCGCGCATAATCCTCGATATCGACATGATCGAGGTCGGCGGGTTCGTGCATGAGGTGGATGCGGCTGTCGAAGACCAGCCGCGCCGCAGGTCGATCGAAGGTGGCGATCGCCACCGCGTTGCCGAACACGTCCTGCAACCAGCGCACGTCGCTGGGCCGAGGTTCGATGTCGAGCGTGGCGGACAGCAGATGCTGATCGTAGCTTTCGCGCGGGCGCACCATGATCCGGTGCTCGCCGAAGGACACGGGCTGCCTGTACGTATACGTCGTGACGTGCGACAGGTTCAGGAATGGCATTGGACGTCCAAGCAAGCCCCCTGTTTGTCGCAGGCGATCTGCCACCCGTCTCGGTGGTCAACCCCGGAGGAGCGTCGCCGTTCCTCTTCATCGGCGATCATGCCGGGAATGTCATCCCCTTGTCACTCGGCACGCTGGGACTGGATGACGCGGAGCGGGTGCGGCACATCGCGTGGGACATCGGCGTGGCGGGGCTCGGCGAACGACTGGCGACGGCGATGGACGCGGTGTTCGTGCGCCAGACCTATTCGCGGCTGGTCGTCGACTGCAACCGCCGCCACGACGCACCCGACGCCATCGCACCGGTCAGCGACGGGACGGTCGTGCCGGGTAACGCCGATCTGAGCGACACGGATCGCGCGGCGCGGTTCGCGGCGATCCACGAACCCTATCAGGCGGCGATCGCGGCGGAGATCGCGCGACGCTCGGCAGTCGGACAGCCTACGGTGTTGATCGCGCTGCATAGCTTCACGCCGGTGTTCGGCGGCGTCGCGCGGCCGTGGCAGATCGGCGTCCTGCACGACGGCGGCGACCCGAGCTTTGCACAGGCGATGCTGGCGGTGCTGCGGCGGGAGGCGGACCTGACGGTCGGGGATAACGAGCCGTACCGGATGGACCTGATCGACTACACCGTGCCGCGCCACGCCTATCCGGCCGGGCTACCCTATGCGGAACTGGAGGTCCGGCAGGATCTGATCGCCGATACGGCCGGGCAGGCCGCGTGGGCGGAACGGCTGGAGCGGGTGCTGACGGCGGCGTTGGGATAATTCCGGCGAGCCGTCAGCCCGCGGCGTAGATCGTGTCGATCGTGCGCGCGACGGAGACGAGTTGCCCCGCCGCCGGATCGAAGCGCGCGTCGGTGGCGATCCGCTGCGCCCAGTCGGCTGCGGCGCGCGCACCCCAGTCGTCGGGCGGGCCGACCAGCGTTTCGCTGGTCGTGCCGGTGTAGTGTTCGGCGACGAAGTCGTAGAAGGAGCCGCCGACGTTGCGCAGCGTCGCGCCGCCTTCGGTGCCGTGGAACTGCGCCGCGATGATTGCCTCCTGTCCAGCATGCAGCCGCCACGAACAGGCCAGCCGCACCGCGACGCCGCCGGGCAGATCGAAGCTGGCGGTGGCGTAATCCTCGACCGTGTCGCCCGCCAAGCGCTGTCCGCCCGCGAACAGGCGCGCGTTCACGTTCGAGGCTTCTCCGGGAAACTCCAGCGTCCACATGGCGAGGTCGATCAGGTGCACGCCCAGATCCATGACGCAGCCGCCGCCCGATAATGCGCGATCGTAGAACCACGGCTTGTCCGGCCCATAGGCGTTGTGGAAGGTAAGATCGATCGCGTGGACGTTGCCCAACGCTCCGCCGCGGACCAGTTGGGCGATCTGCCGCATCCCCTCCGTATAGCGGTACGAGAAATCGACCATCAGCAGCCGGTCGGCGGCTATTGCCGCCTCTACCACGCGCGCCGCCTCGGCCGCGTCGCGACCCAGCGGTTTCTGGCAGAACACCGCGGCTCCGGCCTCCAGCGCGCGGATCGACTGGTCGGCGTGCATCGCGCTGGGCGTGGCGATCACCACGCCGTCGAGGCCCAGCGCCAGCATGGCGTCCAGATCAGGCATGACGACAGCATCGGGAGCCAGCGCCGCCGCCTCCGCGAGCATCTCGGGCGAGGCATCGCAGACCGCTGCCGCCTCAATCGCGCCCGTCGCCAGCATCGCCGCCATGCGGTGGCGACCGATCCAGCCGACACCGAGAAAACCGATGCGGGGCTTAGTCATACATCACCAGTGCCTTGACGAAGCCCTGCGGCTTGTCGCGCGTCGCGACGATCGCCTCGCCCAAGCGGTCCAGCGGGTAGCGATGCGTATACAGCGGCGCGGTGTCGATCCGGCCGCTCGCTACCGCCTCCACCGCCTCGCGCAGGCCGCGGAGGTTCACCGCGGGATCGCGTTCGTGCGCGTTGACGACGTCGATGCCCTTCCAGTTCCACATCTGCATGTTCACCTGTCGCGGCCCGTCCTGGTGATAGCCCGCGACGATCAGCTTGCCGCCGAAGCCGACCAGTTCCCCCGCCAGATCGAGCGGCCATTGCTTGCCCACCGCCTCGATCACGCGCTCGCACAGGCGATCGTCGGTCAGGCGCTTGACCGCGTCGATGATCGCCCAGTGATCGTCCATGACGATCGTCTCGGCGGCGCCGTATTGCTTGGCGAGATCGAGTGATTCCTGGCGCCGCGAAATCGCGATCACGCGCGCGCCGGCATCGCTCGCCAGCTTCGTCAGGACCGCGCCGAGGAAGCCGATGCCGACGATCGCGACCGTCTGCCCCTCGACGATGTCGCTGCGCCGGAAAATGTTCATCGCACAGCCCAGCGGCTCACCGGGGAACGGCTGACCGGCCAGCGACGCGGGCAGTTCGACCACCGCATCCGCCGCGACCACGTCGTGTTCCGCGAAGCTGCGATGCGCGAGCGAGGCGACGCGGGTGCCGATCGCGGGGGTCGTCACCCCCTCGCCCAGCGCGTCGACCACGCCCCAGCCCTCGTGTCCCATCCCTCCCGCTTCACCGGGGAAGCTGGACCAGGGCTGCCCCTCGAACGGTTCGATGTTAGACGCGCAGACGCCGCACCCCTCCAGCCTGACGCGCACTTCGCCCGGCTCCGGCTGCGGTACCGGCACGTCCGTCATCTCCATCCTCGCCGGGCCGCTGAGCACCGCCGCGCGCATTAAGCTATTCAAGACAGGACCTTTTCTTTGGCTTTGCGTTGTGCAGGCATGGCATCCGAACCCGGCATGACCGCTACGTTGCGGCAGAATATCGATCGGCTGGCGGAACGCCGCCACCGCCGCCGCGCCGATGCACCGCTGTCGGAGCGGATCGCCGACCGGATCACCGGCTTTACCGGATCGATGGCGTTCGTCGGGCTGCACCTGCTACTGTTCGGTGGCTGGATCGGCTGGAATCTTTGGGGTTCACCGAAGTTCGATCCCAGCTTCGTCGTGCTGGCGATGGTCGCCTCGGTGGAGGCGATCTTCCTGTCGACGTTCGTCCTCATCAGCCAGAACCGCATGCAGGCGGCCGCTGACGCGCGCGCCGATCTGGACCTGCACATCAACCTGCTGGCCGAGCACGAACTATCGAAGCTGGCTGGCGTCGTCGAGCGCATCGCCCACAAGGTCGGCGCGGACACCGATGCCGAGACGATGCGCGACATCACCGCCGACATCGAGCCCGGCAAGGTTCTGGACGCACTCGAACGGCAGGAGTGATGGGTCACGCCACCGCCGTGTTCGCGACGGCGGGTGCATAGCGGTCGATCATCCACGCGCAGAAATCCGCGAACGCCTGCGGATCGCGCGCGGCGCTGGTGTGATGCGGCTGGACGCCGAGATGCTCAGGTGTGAAGCAGAAGGTGACGGTGACGTCGAATTCCGCCAGCGCCTCCATCTGTCGGTCGAACCAGCCGATCGCGTCCGGACGAAAGCTGTCCGCCCAACTCAGCCCGGTACGCAGCTTCTTCGTACCCAGCCGCTTCATCCACGCGACCGCGTCGTCCAGCCGCGGGTCCTGATAATGGAACCACTGCATCAGGCCCATCTCGCCCGCCACCTTGGCATAATCGTCCAGCGCTGGTTTGGGTGTGCCGTCCGGGCGGATCAGGCCCATGTAGAAATGCCGGTAATAGCTCGAACCTTCCGCCTCGCGGTGGCGCGTCTCCGCGCCCCACTCCATCGGCAGGTCGAACAGCGAGTACCAGAAGACGCGCGGAACGCGGCCGATCAGCAGTTCGGCGGTGCGGCGCAGGCCGAACACCTGCACCTCCTCCGCCCCGAACGAGCCGACGCCGACCTCCGTCACCCAGACCGGCTTGTGAGTCACCGCCTCGATCTCGGCAATCCGCTGCGGCCAGTCGTGGATCGACCACAGGTTCCAGTCGAGCGGAAACCCATGCACCGCGATGACGTCGACCGCATCCAGCGCGCCGTGCGCCTCGATCCGCTTCAGCCACAGCGGGTCGATCGGCGACATGCCGCCCAGCACCCGCGTCACTGCCGGGTTGATCGCGGCGATCGCGCCGCCGGCCCGCGTCACCGTGTCGGCGAAGATCGACCAGTCGGGATCGACCTCCGGGTCCCAATGCGATTTGTTGTTGGGCTCGTTCCAGATCATCGCCGCTTCGATCATCGCACGCCTTTCGCAGGATAGACCGCCGCCGGCCCGTATTCCGCATAGGGAACGGGCGCGACGCGGCACAGATATACGTCGTGGTCCGGCTGCGCCTCGACCGTGAAGCCGGCGGCGCGCAGCATCGCCTCGCTCGCGGCGCGGTTCGGGGCCCACCAGTTGGTCCAGTCGTCCGCGAACTCGCGCTCGATGAAGTGCAGCTTGGGGTAGCCGGGATCGTTGAAATAGTCGGGCGGGTCGAACGTGCCCGGCTTGTGAAAGGGATGGTTCGCCGGCACGTCGGACAGGTCGTCCGACCCCTGCTGCATCGTCTGGAACAGCATCAGGTCGTCCGCGACATGCTCCCGGATCAGGTCGAGCGCGAGCAGCGGGTGGCGCAGATGATAGAGCACGCCCATGAATATGACGACGTCGAACCGCTCGCCCAGCGCGCCCACGTCGTAGACCGACAGGTTGCGGAACTCGATGTCGCCCGCCCCTCCCAAGGCTTCGGCCGCCAGCCGAGCCTGCGCCAGATAGCGGTCGTCGCTATCGATCCCCAACACCCGGGCCGCGCCGCGCCGCTTCATCTCCACTGAGTAGAAGCCGGCGTTGCAGCCGATATCGAGCACCGTCTTGCCGGTCAGGTCGGCGGGCAGCGCATCGGCGAAGCGATGGAACTTGAAGCCGGGATAATCACCCAGAAAATGCTCGGGCGCGGTCCACACACCGTGGCCGAGATCGATATTGTGAAACCAGGGCGACAACTCCGCCACCCGTTCCCTCAGCGCGTTCGCGTCCATCACGCCCCTCCCCGTTCGTTCAAGCTCATGAGTTTCGCCCCCCAGTCACCCCAAACGACGCGCGTGACGGAGGCCGGGTGGATGTCGAAGCGCAGCAGATGGTCCAGCGGCAGGCCGAGCACATGCGCCACCGCGCCGCGGATTATGTCGGAGTGGCTGACGATCGCGATCGTCGCATCCGCCGGCTCGCGCGCCAACCGGTCGAGCAGGGCGACGATCCGCCCGGTGGCCTCCGCCATCGTCTCGCCGCCGGGAATGCGCGCAGTGCCGCGTGCGGTATTCCACGCGCGCCACTCGGGATCGTCGCCGAAACCGTCGAGCGTCCGCCCGGTCCAGTCGCCGAGGTCGATTTCCAGCAACGCCGGATCAGTTTGCACCGGCAGCCCGCGCGCGTCGCCAATTGCCTGCGCGGTTTCGCGCGTACGGTCGAGCGGGCTGGCGATGATGCGGTCGACCGGCTCGGACGAAAGGCTGGTGGCCAGCCTCTGCGCCTGTGCGCGGCCCACGTTGCTCAATGGCACGGCGGGCATCCGGCCGGAGAAGATCCGGTCCAGATGGATGTGCGCCGCATGCCTGATGAGAAGGAACGTCGCCGTCACGCCTGTATCGCCACTCCGGAAAAGCCCGCGAGTCGCCGGCGTCGTTACGGGTCCAACACCTCATGCAGCTTCTAAGTTCCTTGGTCTAAGCCGTTGATAGTTGATCCAAATCAATAGGAACAAAGAAGAAGCCGGATTGTTACACCCCCGTGGCGAAAACGCCCGACGATAGGGGAACAGGTACTTTGAGCATCAAGCCGCGCGCCCGTGCATTAACCTCGCTCAGCCAACCGCAGGGAGTGCGGCCGTGAGCGAGACGGTCCTCATCACCGGCGGCGCCGGGTTCATCGGGCGCTCGGTCGCCGAAGAGTTGCTGACGCGGGGGCACGAGGTCCGCGTGCTGGATGCGCTGATCGATCAGGTGCACGGCGATGTCGATGGATCCGCGATGCTCAACCCGGAAGCGGAATTGATCCGCGGCGACGTGCGCGACAAGGCCGCCGTCGCGCGCGCCTTGCAGGGCGTGGACAGCGTCATCCACCTGGCCGCCGAAGTCGGCGTCGGCCAGTCGATGTACGAGGTCGAGCGCTATACCTCGACCAACGACGTCGGCACGGCTGTCCTGTTCGAGGCGCTGATCGACCAGCCGGTTCGTCGTGTCGTCACCGCGTCGTCGATGTCGATCTATGGCGAGGGGCTGTACCGCGATGCGGACGGCACGCTGATCGAGGATGCCGAACGCCGCGGTCTGCGCGACGGTTTATCCAACTGGGAACCCGTCGATCGCGCCGGCCGTCCGTTGCAGGCGGTAGCCACGCCCGAGTGGAAGCGGCCGAACCTGTCTTCGATCTACGCGCTCAACAAATATGTGCAGGAGCGCACCACGCACATCATGTCCGCGCCGTACGGGATCGAGGGCGTGTGCCTGCGCCTGTTCAACGTCTACGGCCCGGGTCAGGCGCTCTCCAATCCCTATACGGGCGTGCTCGCGATCTTCGCATCGCGGTTGCTCAACGGGCAGCAGCCGATGATCTTCGAGGATGGCGAACAGCGCCGCGACTTCGTGCATGTCGGCGACGTGGCGCGCGCCTTTGCGGAGGCGCTCGTGCTGCCGCAGGCGGCGGGAGGCACGTTCAACATCGGCTCCGGTCATGATCGCTCCGTCACCGAAGTCGCGACCGAACTGGCGAAAGCGATGGGCAAGAACCAGATCGAGCCGCAGATCGTCGGCAAGGCGCGGATCGGCGATATCCGCCATTGTTTCTGCGACACGACGCTCGCCGCCGACACGCTCGGCTTCCGCGCGCGGCAGGATTTCGGCGACGGCCTCGCAGTGCTGGCCGAGTGGGTGGCACAGCAGACCGCGAGCGACCGCGTCGACCAGATGCGCGCCGAACTCGAAAGCCGGGGGCTGGTGGCATGAGCGACGACCGGCCGATCCTCGTCACCGGCGGGGCCGGGTTCATCGGCTCCAACCTTGCCGACCGGCTGGCAAGCGACGGCCACCGTGTCCGGGTCTATGACGCGCTGCTGCGATCGGGCGTGGAGGGCAATCTACGCTGGCTGACGGAGCGGCATGGCGACCGGATCGAGCCGGTCGTCGCCGACATCCGTGACGAACAGGTCCTGGTCGATGCGGCGCGCGACGCCAAGGCGGTGTTCCACCTCGCCGCGCAGGTTGCGGTGACGACCAGCCTCGACGATCCGCGCGACGATTTCTCGATCAACATCGCCGGCACGCTGAACCTTCTTGATGCGCTGCGACGTCGCGGTGACGGTACGCCGCTGGTCTTCGCCTCGACCAACAAGGTGTATGGCGACCTGACCGACCTCGACTTCGCGCTGGAGAATGACGCCTATGTGCCCGTCGATCCGGCGGTGCGCGGGCATGGCATCGACGAGCGTCGGCCGCTCGACTTCCACACCCCTTACGGCTGCTCCAAGGGCGCGGCGGACCAGTATGTGCTGGATTACGCGCGCAGTTTCGGCGTGCCGACGGCGGTACTGCGGATGAGCTGCATCTATGGGCGGCGGCAGATGGGGACGGAGGATCAGGGCTGGGTGGCGCATTTCCTGATCCGCGCGCTGGAGGGCAAGCCGATCACGCTCTACGGCGACGGGCATCAGGTCCGCGACATTCTCGACGTGTCGAACGCCGTCGACGCCTATGTGCAGGCGTGGCGGCGGATCGATCGCGTATCGGGGCGCGCATTCAATCTGGGCGGTGGTGCCGGCAACGCGGTCAGCCTGCGCCGCCTGCTCGCGCATATCGGCGATCTGACGGGGCGCGACGTCGACGTCAGCTATTCGGACTGGCGCGCGGGCGACCAGCGGTATTTCGTCGCCGACACGCGGCTGGCAGAGGCCGAACTCGGGCTGAAGCCGAAGGTGCCGTGGCGCGATGGCGTCGCCGCACTGGCCGAGTGGCTGGCGGGCGAGCGCGGCCTGACGCTGCGGCAGCACGCGATGGCGTCCTGATGCGGATATTGATGACCGCCGACGCGATCGGCGGTGTCTGGCAGTACGCGACCGATCTGGCGGAGGCGCTGACGCCGCTCGGCGTCGAAACGCTGCTGGCGGTGCTCGGCCCCTCTCCCGACGACGAGCAGCGGGCGCAGGTCGCGGCCATAGCAGGCGTGACGCTGGTCGATACCGGCCTGCCGCTCGACTGGCTGTGCGACGGCCCCGCACCGATGATTGCCGCCGGCCGCGCGATCGCTGCCCTCGCCCGGCGCGAGCGGGTCGATCTGGTGCAGGCGAACATGCCGACGCTGGCGGCGGGCGGAGACCTCTCGCAGCCCGTCGTCGCCGTCGCGCATGGCTGCATCGGCACGTGGTGGCGCGCTGCGCATGGGGAGGTGCCGGGCGACCGCTACGCATGGCTCGACGCGATGAACCGCGTCGGTCTGCAAGCCGCCGATGTCGTCGTCGCGCCGAGCGCCAGCCACGCCGACGCGGTGACTCGCCACCATACGCTGGAGGTCGCGCCGCTCGTCGTCCACAATGGCCGCGCGCCGTTGCCGCTGCCCACCGGCATACCGCCAGCCGACGCCCTATTCACCGCTGGACGCCTGTGGGATCTGGTCAAGGAGACCCCGATGCTCGACCGCGTCGCCGCGCGGTTGCCGGTGTCGTTCCGCGCCGCCGGTGCCGTGATGGGGCCGCACGGAGAGCGCGCCGACATCGCGTATCTCAAGGCGCTGGGCCGGCTCGGCCCTGACGGGCTCGCGCGCGAGCTGGCGGCGCGCCCGATTTTCGTGTCCGCCGCCCGCTTCGAACCGTTCGGGCTGGCGGTGCTGGAGGCGGCGCAGGCGGGATGTCCGCTGATCCTGTCGAACATCGACACGTTCCGCGAACTCTGGACCGGTGCCGCGTTGCTCGTCGAGGAGGACGAGGACGCCTATGTCGCCGCGATCGCGCGCGTGCGCGGAGACGCCGGCCTGCGCGCGCATCTGTCGGAAGCCGCCCGCCTGCGGGCGCAGCGCTACACGCCCGCCGCGACGGCGGGCGCGATGGCGGCGCTGTATGCCGGGCTGGTGACGCCCAGCGCGAAGGTCGCGGCATGAGGATCGTCTATCTCACCCACTCGCTGCGCTCCTGCTGGAATCACGGTAACGCGCATTTCCTGCGTGGGGTACTGCGAGAACTGATCGCGCGCGGCCATGACGTGCAGGCGCTGGAACCGCAGGAGAACTGGAGCCTGTCCAACCTGCTCGCCGATGCCGGCGACGACGGGCTGACGCCGTTTCGCACCCTGTATCCAGACTTGTCTCCTGTCACCTATGCCCCCGATACGCCCGTCGATGAACTGGTCGACGGTGCCGATCTGGTCATCGTCCACGAATGGAACGAGCCGGCGCTGGTCGCCGAGGTCGGGCGGCTGCGCGCGCGCGGCGCGCGGTTCCGCCTGTTGTTCCACGATACGCACCACCGCGCCGTCAGCGCGCCCGAGGAGATGCAGGCGTTCGACCTGTCGCGCTATGACGGTGTCCTCGCCTTCGGGGAGACGCTGGCCGAGGTGTATCGCGGCTGGGGCTGGCGCGACCGTGTGTGGGTCTGGCACGAGGCGGCCGACACCCGCCTGTTCCATCCACCCGAGGTTGAGGGCGAGCGCGATGGGCTGGTCTGGATCGGCAATTGGGGCGACGGCGAGCGGACGGCGGAACTGGAGCGCTTCCTGTTCGCCCCCGCCGCCGCGGTCGGCCTGCCGCTCGATATCTACGGCGTCCGCTATCCGGACGAGGCGCTCGCGATGCTGGAGCGGCACGGCGCACGCTATCACGGCTGGGCTCCCAACGCGTCGGCACCGGGCATTTTCGCCCGCCATCTGGCGACGGTGCATGTCCCCCGCCGCTATTATGCGACGATCCTGCCGGGTATTCCAACGATCCGGGTGTTCGAGGCGCTGGCGTGCGGTATCCCGCTCGTCTCCGCGCCGTGGGACGACGCCGAGCATCTGTTCCGGCCCGGCCAGGATTACCTGACCGCGGCCGACGGCGACGCAATCACCGCCCACCTGACCGCCCTGCGCGGGGATGCGGAGCTTCGCGCCTCGCTCGTCCGATCCGGGCTGGAGACGATCCGTGCCCGCCATACCTGCGCCCACCGCGCCGACGAACTGCTGACGGTCGTCGCCGCCTTCGACCGGAAAGAGGCCGCATGAAAATCGCCTTCTATGGCTCCAGCCTGCTCAGTTCCTACTGGAATGGTGCCGCCACCTATTACCGCGGCATCCTTCGCGATCTCGCGTCGCGCGGGCACGACATCACCTTCTACGAACCCGATGCGTTCGACCGGCAGCAGCACCGCGATATCGATCCGCCGGAGTGGGCACGCGTCGTCGTCTACCCCGCGACCGAGGAGGCGATGCGCAGCGTCCTCGCCGAGGCCGCGCGCGCCGACGTGGTGGTCAAGGCCAACGGCGTCGGCGTCTTCGACCGCGAATTGCTGGAAGGGGCGATCGCCAACGCAGCGCCACATGCGATCAAGATCTTCTGGGATGTCGACGCCGCCGCAACGCTGGACGAAATGCGCGCCGATCCCGGCCATCCGGTGCGCGCCGCCCTGCCCGACCTGGACATGGTGCTGACCTATGGCGGCGGGCCGCCCGTCATCGAAGCCTACCGCCAGTTCGGTGCGGCGGAGTGCATCCCCGTCTACAACGCGCTCGACCCGACGACGCACTATCCGGTCGAACCGGATGAACGGTTCGCGTGCGACCTCGCGTTTCTCGGCAATCGCCTGCCCGACCGCGAGGCACGGGTGGAGGAGTTCTTCCTGCGTCCCGCCGCGCTGCTGCCCGAACGCCAGTTCCTGATCGGCGGCAATGGCTGGGACAGCAAGGACATGCCCGGCAACGTCCGTCACCGCGGCCATGTCTACACGGCCGAGCACAACGCGTTCAACTGCACGCCAAAGGCCGTGTTGAACGTGGCGCGCGATTCGATGGCGCATGTCGGCTTCTCCCCAGCGACGCGCGTCTTCGAGGCGGCGGGCGCGGCGGCGTGCCTGATTACCGACGCATGGGAGGGGATCGAGCAGTTCCTGATCCCCGACGAGGAAGTGCTGGTCGCGCGCGACGGTCAGGACGTGGCGGAGCATATGGCCACCCTGACGCCAGAGCGCGCCCACGCGATCGGTCAGGCCGCGCTCGCCCGTGTTTTGTCGGAGCATACCTATGCGCTGCGCGGCGCGCAGGTCGATGCGCTGCTGCGCGAATACGCCACCCGCACGGCGGAGGCGGCATGAGGCTGGTCGTCCTCGGCCTCAGCCTGTCGTCGGCGTGGGGTAACGGCCACGCCACGACCTTCCGAGCGTTGCTGAAGGCATTTGCCGCCCGAGGCCACGACATCCTGTTTCTGGAGCGCGACGTGCCCTGGTACCGGGATCACCGTGACTGCCTGACCCCGGACTATTGCACGCTCGCCTTTTACGACGACCTGCCGGACCTGCGGAAAAGCTGGGGCGTGGCGATCGCGGGGGCGGACGCGGTGATCGTCGGCTCCTACGTTCCCGAGGGCGTCGAGGTCGCGCGCTTCGTCCAGGCGACCGCGACCGGCACCACCGCCTTCTACGACATCGACACGCCGGTGACGCTGGCGAAGCTATCGCGCGGTGATTTCGAGTATATCTCGGCGGAGGTGATCCCCGGTTACGACGTGTACCTGTCCTTCACCGGTGGGCCGACGCTCGACGTGCTGGAAGGACGCTATGGCGCGCCGGCCGCACGGGCACTGTATTGTTCGGTCGATCCGGCGCTTTATCGTCCGACCGGTGCGGAGAAGCGATGGGACCTGTCGTATCTCGGCACCTATAGCGACGACCGCCAGCCGACGCTGGACCGCCTGCTGCTCGCGCCGGCGCGGGCGCGTCCCGATCTGCGCTTCGTGGTGGCCGGACCTCAATATCCCGCGTCGATCGATTGGCCGGACAATGTCGAGCGGATCGAGCATCTTCCACCGGCGGAGCACGCCCATTTCTACTCCGCATCCCGCTACACGCTGAACGTCACCCGCGCGGACATGATCGCGGCGGGCTGGTCGCCCTCGGTGCGGCTGTTCGAAGCGGGCGCATGCGCGACGGCGATCGTGTCCGACCGCTGGTCGGGGCTGGAGACGCTGCTGACGCCGGGTACCGAAATCGTGCTGGCGGACGGCACCGCCGATGTGCTGGCGGCGCTGGCGCGAGACGATGCGGCGGCGATCGGCGCGGCGGCGCAGGCGCGCATTCTGGCGCAGCATACGGCGGCGCACCGTGCGGCAGAGTTGGAGGGGTATCTGGACGAGGCGGCTGCTGTCGGCCGTCGATCGTCGGTGTTGGCTGGCGAGTAGCGGCTGGTCGGGGCTTGCAGTGAAGTCCGTCAGGAACTCCGCTTCCAGCACCTCGCTGGAGAAGGGCGGGGTCCAGTCGCTTCGAAGGCAGTGAGACTCACGCCCTTCGCGGCCACTGGACCCCAGCCTTCGCCGGGGAGGAGTGAGAGGTTCCGTAATCGGCGGGAAGTGGCCTCCCGCCCCTACTTCGCCACCGACATCCGGTAGACCATCGTGTGGCTGTACGGCTTGCCCGGATCGACGCGTGCCGACACGAAGGACGGCTTGTTGGGCGCATCCGGGAACTTCTGCGGCTCCAGTGCCAGCCCGTCGCCCATGCGGTACATATGGCCGTTCTTGCCGAGCACGGTTCCGTCGAGGAAGTTGCCGCTGTAGATCTGAACGCCCGGCTCGGTCGTCAGCACCTCCAGCACGCGACCCGAGACGGGGTCCTCCAGCCGCGCGGCAAGCTGCGGCGACGCGGTAAGCCCCTTGTCGAGCGCGAAGTTGTGGTCGTAGCCGCGGCCGGCGACGATCTGCGGATCGCGGCCGTCGCGCAGCCCGTCGCCGATCACGCGCGGCTGGCGGAAGTCGAACACGGTGCCCGCCACCGGGCGCAGTTCGCCCGTCGGGATCAGCGTGTCGTCAACGGGCGTGATCGCGCTCGCGGGGATCGTGAGCTTGTGGTTGAGCACGCCGAGCGCCGAACCCTCGCCGCCCAGATTAAAGATCGCGTGGTTGGTCATGTTGACGACGGTGGGCTTGTCCGTCTTGCCCTCGAACTTGATCGTCAGCGCGCCGGCATCGTCGAGCGAATAGGTCACGGTCGCCTGGAACGTGCCGGGATAGCCCTGATCGCCGTCCGGGCTGGTCAACGCCAGTACGACGCTGGCCTGTGCGCCGTCCTTGACCGACACGATTTTCCACGGCTTGCGGCTGAACCCGTCGGTGCCGCCGTGCAGCGTGTTGACCTTGTCGTTCAAGGGTAGCTGGTACGTCTTGCCGTCGAGCGTGAAGCGTCCCTTGCCGATGCGGTTCGCGAAACGGCCGACGGTGACGCCGAAATAGTCGGGCTTCTTCACATAGCCGTCGACGCCGTCATAGCCGATCAAGACGTCCGCCGACTTGCCCTGACGATCGGGCGCCATCAGCGACAGGAGCGTCGCGCCATAAGTGATGATCTTCGCCGACACGCCGTTGGTGCCGGTCAGCGTGATCGCCTCGACCTTGGTACCGTCCGGCAGCGCGCCGGCGGCCTCGCGCCGGGCGGTCGCGCCCTGCGCCGTCGTGGCGAGCATCGTGGTCGCCAGCATTGCCGCGGACACCCAGGCCGTCTTGGTGGTTCGACCGATCATATCACCCTCTCCGGTTGGACGCGTCATCGTCGTCCGTTCGGTGATGCTATAATCGGACAAATCGAAGCCGCGCAAGCAATGGTATCAGGGTCTCGGCCAGTAGTTCGAGACCGCTGCGATCAGGCGCTCAGCCGCTCCTCGCGGTGCAGGCGATCCGCCTCGACGCTGTCGACGACCAGCTCGTACTGGTCGGGGGTGTAACCCGCAGCGATGAACGCCTTCACCTCGCGCGAGGGAACGGTGTAGCCGTGATGCCAGCTGAGCACCGCGATCCGGCGCAGCGCCTCCAGCTGAGGATCGGCGAGCCGCGGATTGCGAAAGCCGCCGAACAGCGTGCCCATCGCCATCGAGATGCGGCCCGGCTCGCGCAGCGACGACAACCGGTCGTTCCGCGCCAGCGCGACGACGGACCATTCCAGCGCGGAGAGCCGCGCGGGGACCGTATCGGCCTTCGGGAGGGTGAGAACCCGGTCGGCGGCACCGGCGCATGTCTCGGCAAATGCAAGGTAAGCCATGAGTGTTCTCCCTTTCCGTCAGCTTCTATACCAAGCGGTATAGATGGCGGTCATGGGATGGTCAACGGCTTTTTGTACCGCATGGTACGATTTCTCGTACCCCTGCGCTACCGGCGTGCCTACCGGCTCGGCCACATCGCCAGACTGGTGTCGATCAGCCGCTCCAGATCGCCGCGGGTCGCGCCCGATCCAGCCTGCACCGCCATGCCCTGCAGCAGCGCATAGAGGTAGCTGGTCAGCCCGGCCGCATCGACGTGCGCAGGCAGGTCGCCATCCTCCTTCGCCCGCTCAAACCGGGCGACGAGCGCGGCCTGCGACGAGGCGCGACGCGCGATCACGTCCGCCTTGATCGACTCGGCTTCCGCGCCGCACGCCATCGAGTGAATGACGCCAAGACAGCCTTTGGGATCGCAATTGCTGGTCTGGCTTTCGAGCGCGCCGCGCATGTAATATTCGGCGACCGCGCGCGCGGTGGGCTGGTCGAGCGCGACGCGCGTATATTCCAGCTTTTCCTGTTCGTAGAGATCCAGCGCCTTGTGAAACAAGGCTTCCTTGTTGCCGAACGCCGCATAGAGACTGGGCTTGGTGATGCCCATCGCCTCCGTCAAATCGGCCATCGACGCGCCCTCATAGCCCTTGCTCCAGAACACACGGAGTGCGGACGCCAGCGCCATGTCGGTGCAGAATTCCCGCGGCCGTCCCTTCGGGGCGATAGCAGGTGCAGGGCTAAAACTTGCTTCCATAACGGCCGGTATATAATGTCCGTATCCGGCAGGGCAAGCACCCTAACCCTTCGGTCTGCCCCGAAACAGCAGCGCGAGCCCGCCGACGACGCCCACCCCGATCGCGAACGCGACCGCCGGTTTCAATCGCTCCGCCGGCGCTGCATCTGCGACGGCCTCGCCCGGACGGGTGAACGCCATGACGCCGTCGTCCAGCGGAGCAGCGGACAGCGCGGCGAGGTCGAGCAGGTAGTTCTGGTGCACCCGCCACGGCGCGGTAGCCCCCTGCTGCGGCAGGATCGCGGTTGCGCGCGTGACGTAGCCGCTGGTGAAGCCCAGCATCGGCTCCCGCGCCACCGCCCAGTCGCGACGCGGCGTGCAGGTGGTGACGCCCTCCCGGTCCATATGGTTGAGCAGGCGGCAGGCGTAGCGCGCGGACAGGTCGCATTTCAGCGTCCACGAAGCGTTTGTGTAGCCGAAGGCGAGCACCAGATTCGGCACGTCGCTGAGCATCATGCCCTTGTACGCCATCCGCTCCGCCGGATCGACGGCGCGCCCGTCGACGACCAGCTCGACGCCGCCGAACAGCTTGAGGACGAGACCGGTCGCGGTGACGACGATATCGGCGGCGATTTCTCGGCCCGAAGCGAGCGCCAGCCCCGTCGGCGTAAACCGCGTGATCGTGTCGGTGACGATCTCCGCCCGCCCGGATTTCAATGCGTGGAACAGATCGGCGTCGGGGACGAGGCAGATGCGCTGGTCCCACGGGGCGTAGCGGGGCTCGAAATCGCGCGCGATCTCGTACCCTTCGGGCAGTTGCGCGGCGACGTTGCGCAGGATCGCCGCCTTGACCGTCGCCGGTTTGCGGCGCGCGAAGCTATAGGTTGCGATGCCGAGCAGGATGCTCTTCCAGCGCGTCGCCCGGCCGGCGAGCGAGGGTGGCAATGCCTTCTGGACCGCCTGCGCGAAGCCGTCCTGCGACGGGCGCGACACGATGTAGGTGGGTGAGCGTTGCAGCATCGTGACGTGCGCCGCCGTTTCCGCCAACGCGGGCACCAACGTCACCGCCGTCGCGCCGCTGCCGATCACGACGATGCGCTGGCCGGCGGTTTCGAGGTCGGCGGGCCAATGCTGCGGGTGAACGACCTTGCCCTGAAAGGCATCGACATCCTGCCACTCGGGGGTGAAGCCCGCTGCATAGTCGTAGTAGCCGCTGCCCATGTACAGGAACCGGCAGGTCAGCGTCGTCCGCCGTCCGCTCTCCTCGATATCGAGCGTCCAGATCGCACTGTCGGTCGACCACGACGCGCGGACTACGCGCGTATCGAAGCGGATGCGGTGGTCTATGCCGAACTCGCGTGCGGTGTCCTCGACATAGCTGCGGATCGAACCGCCGTCGGCTATCGCCTTGTCGCCGGTCCACGGTCGGAACGGGAAGCCGAGCGTGTACATATCCGAATCCGAGCGGATGCCGGGGTAGCGGAACAGGTCCCAGGTGCCGCCGATCGCGCCGCGCGCCTCCAGGATCGCATAGCTCTTACGCGGGCATTCGGTCTGAAGCCGATACGCGGCGTCGATGCCCGACAGGCCGGCACCGACGATAATGACGTCGTAATGGCTGGGGGCCGTGGCCATGCCTGCAATCCTTCTTGAACGATGCGTGCGCCTTAACAGGTGGCGGATCGGCGACAACCTCGCTATCAGCGCCGCAGGGCGGCTAACAGCGCAGCATCGAACCGTGCCGGATCCTCGACCTGCGGCGCGTGGCCCAGCCCCTCCAGCGTCACCAGCCGGAAGTTCGGCCAGCGGCCCGCGACCTCCCGTGCCGCCTCCGGCACCGTCCGGACCTTCGTGCCCGCGGGCGCGCTGGTGCCGCGGAACGCCGTCGTGTCGCGGTCCCCGATCAGCAGCGTCACCGGTGCAGCCACCCGCGACAGTTCCGCCGCCACCGGCTGTGTCTCGATCATGTCCGACAGCCGGGCCTGTGCCTCCCGCACAGTATCGCCGCCGCGACTGGCATATTGCCCCGCCAGCATCGCGACCCAGCGGTCATAGTCGGGCCGCCACGTCCCGTGATAATAGGCGCGTAGCTGGTACGCCTTGATCGACGCCGCGTTCGTTTCCGCCTCCTCGGTGCGAAGCTTGGCGAGCGGCGCATAGGGCACGCCCTCGGCCAGCGTGTCGTTGAGGCCGAGCGGGTTGACGAGCACCAGCGACGCGACCGCCTTGGGGTACAACAACGCATAACGCGCCGCGAGAATGCCGCCGGTCGAATGGCCGACCAGAGTCACCGGTCCGGTCACGCCCGCCTCAGCCAACAGGTCGCGCGTCATCGTCGCCAGCGCGGCGAAGCTGTACTGGAAAGCGGCCGGCTTGGACGATTTGCAGAAGCCGATCTGGTCCGGGACGATGACGCGGTACCCCTCCCCCGCCAAACGTTTGGCGGTGGCACCCCACGTCGCCGCGCAGAAGTTCTTGCCGTGCAGCAGCACCAGCGTGCGGCCATTCGCGGCACTGGTCGGCGCAATGTCCATATAGGCCATGCGCGCGCCCTCGCCGGCGACGAACCAGCGCACCGGATAGGGATAGGCGAAATGTTCGAGGTCCGCGCCGACCTCCTGTCCGGCAGGAGGCGCGGTCACGGCGATCGGGGAGGACGCGGCGGCGAGGAGGGCGAGGATGATGCTCATCCCCGCCCAACGCCCGGACGCACAAAGCGACCCGACAGCGAACTGCCGGGTCGAGGCTACGCTAGGGAGCTTCCTGGCGTGTGGGAGGGGCGGTCGCCGCGAAGGAAGCGACCGCGCGAGAGGATTACTGGATGTTCGCGGCGACGCCGTTGTCGAGCGTCGCGGCGTTGTCGAGCGCGGGGTCCGCGAAGTTCGCCGTGGCGTTGCCCGGCTCCTCGCCCGGCGCCGTGCCGTTGTCGGCGAAGCCGTCGTCGGTGACCGTCAGATTGTCGGCGACGGCGGTGTTCGATGCTTCGTCGGACTTGGAGCATGCGCCCACCGACAGGGCGGCGACGGCCAGGAGGGACGCGGCGATGATCTTCATGGAGTGAACCCTTTCACGATAGAACCTGCGGGAGGCGCGAAATGCCTCGCGGCGGGAACGGCGCACCGCACCGATCCGGCCGACGCTTTCGCCACCCGGTTCGCCCGCCACCTGCGGACGATCGGATCCGCCGCCTTGGTATCGAACGACGTGTGCGACATGCGTCACCTCCCGCCGCCATTCATATCCCATCTATTCGGTAGGGATTGCAACTTCTGGTTTGCGTCGGGCAAGTTCCGTTTGCCGGAACCGCTCAGTGCACCTGCGCGGCGGCCGGTCCATGATGTTCCGCCAGATAGCGGACGACCGCATCGGCCTGCTCCGGCGACAGCTTCGCACCATAGCCGATCATGCGCTCGACCGTCGCGCGCCAGCCGTCGAGGTCCATCGGCGTTGCCGTCGCCTGCTCCAGCTCGTGGCAGCCGGCGCAGGTGTTCTCGAACAGCGCCGCCGCGTCCGCTGCGGACGTCGACGGACGCATGGCTACCGGGGGCTGTTGCTGGGCGGTGATCGGCGCGCTTGCGGTGGCGGCGATGAACGTGGCGACACAGAGCGCAACAGCGCCGAACACCGGCTGCGACCCGTACTTCATTCTCGACCCTTCCCGTTCAGATACCGGATTTCCGGCGGCGGCCGATGCCCATCCGCGCCAGCTCGCGTTCGCGATCGACGAACTGGTGCTTCAGCGCACCGGCGATATGCAGCGCCAGCAGGGCGAGCATCACCCAGCCGCCCAGTGCATGGAACGTCTCGATCCGCTCGTGCAGCTCACGCTGCCCGGGCACGCCCGCGGCCGTCCGGCCCATCTCGTTCACCGGACCGATCAGCGGCAGCGCGACGACACCCCACAGCATCGTCGGACCCCGCTTGCGCGGCGGTTGTCCGCCACCCTTGCCCTCCCCGGCCGGCCCGCCCTTCGACGTCGGATCGGGCTTCAGCGTCGGGGCGGGCGGCGGCGGCGCAGGACGGTTCGCAGCCGCCCATTCCGCACCCGGCGACCCCGCCGGCGGATTGGCGGACACCAGCGCCCAGCCGGAGAACGGCAGCAGCAGCATCGCCGCGTACAACAGGAAATGGACGACATGCGCCAGTCGATGCTCCCACCGGGCCATCGGCAGTTGCGGCGGCGGCCGGTGCGTCAGCCGCCATCCGACCCGCACGACCGTCAGCGCCAGAATCGTGATGCCCGACGAGACGTGGAACACGAAGAAGCTGCGGGGCAGCACCGGCCGCAGCAGCCCCGACGTGAGATTGTAGAGGATCAGCGCCGCGATCGCCCAATGCAGCGCGATGGCGACGTTCGTGTATCGCAGCCCGCGCGACGGACCGCGCTGCGTATGTGCCAAGGTCGCCATCGTCAGTCCCTCGCTCGTTGCGGCTCGGGAATGATCCTCCGTCGCGGCAGCGTCAACGCCGACGTGTCAGCCCGGTCGGTAGCGAAGCCCCAGCCACAGCGTCCGCGGCGTCGCGCGTTCCAGAATGTTCGCGCCGCTGATCCCCGCCTCGACCCGCTCGTCGAACAGGTTCTCCGCCCGCGCCTCGATCGCCAGCCCCGCGGTGACCGGCACCGCCAGATACCCGTCCACAGTGGTCGCCGGCGCCAGGCTGCGGCTGTTCTGGTCGTCCTCGAACTGCCGGGCGACATGCCGTACCGTCAGCGCCGCGGCGGCGTTGCGATAGCGTACGTCGACCGTCGCGGACACCTGATCCCGCGGCGTCTGCGCCGGCCGCAACCCGTCGAGCGCCGCCGCCGCACCCGACGCCTTCACGCGCGGATCGACATGGCTCCACGAGGCGCGAAGCCCGACCGGGCCGGGCCGCCACGACGCGTCGATCTCGAAACCGTCCGACGTCACCGCGTCCAGATTCTGGCGGACTCGGTACGTGCCACCCGCTCCGACGAAACCCACCAGCGGAAAGTTGCCCGGCCCTGCACCGGCGGTGACGTTGGCGATGGCGTCGTCCAGCCGGTTGAAGAAATAGGTGGCGGCGATGCTGACCGTGCGCGTCGGCGCGATCGTGACGCCGCCCTCGACGCCCTTCAGGGCCTCGGGCGCCAGTGCGGCGTTGGCGCCGGTCGCGTCCGCCCCGACACGGAACGGACGGTACAATTCGTTCAGCGTCGGCAGGCGCCAGCCGCGATAGGCCGCCGCGCGCAACGTCACGCCGTCCACCGCTTCATAGGCCAGGCCGGCGCGGCCAGTCGCCTCCGTCCCGTCGCGATCCGGAAAGCGCAGGTCGTTGATGGTCGGCCCGATCGCGATCGGCCGTTCCACCAGCGATCCCTGCGCGATCCGCCACCAGTCGACGCGTCCGCCCAGCGTCAGCGTCAGCCGCCCGGCCTCGATGCTGCCGTCAGCGAACAGGCCCAGCGTGCGGTTCTCGCCACCGGCGACGCGGCGGCGCGTGGGGCTGCCCGCGACGAAGGTATAGAGTTCCTGCGTTCGACCCTCGACATTGCGCACGTCCGCGCCCAGCCGCAGGGCGATCGCCTCGCCCAGCGGCGGTGCGACCTCGATGCGTGCGCCGAGCCCGGTCGCCGGCGTGTTGTACTGGTCCAGCGTCTGCGTTGCGGTCGTGCGCGCCGCGTTGATGCTGGCGAAGCTCGATTCGAACACCCGCGTCTGGAGGTAGGCGAGTGCGGAGAAGCCCCAGCGACCACGCCCAACCAGACGAATGCTGGCGTCCGCGCCCTGCGACCGGTTGTCCGTGAATGGCGTACCCCGGTCGCGACTGTCGGTAAAGGCGGCGGCGTTGACCTGAAGCTCCGTCGCGTCGGCGACCCGGATCACGGTGCGTGCGGCGAGCGACGCCTGTTCGAACGGCGCGGGCCGGTCGATCGGCCCGCGATCCTCCTCGACGGTCGGCGTGAAGCCGTCGCCCCTCGCATACGCGCCGGACAGCGTCAGGAACCCATCCTGCCGCACCAGCGCCGCCGATCCGCGCGCATCCACCGAATCGCGGCTTCCGTACGCGACGCTGCCCCCGAACGGCGTCGTCGGCACGGCGCTGTCGAGTTCGATCGTGCCCGCCAGCGCGCCCGGCCCGAAAAAGCCGCTGCCGCCGCCGCGCGTCACACGCACCCGCCCGATCCGGTCGGTCGCATAGGCGGGGAAAGCCACCCAGCCGCCGAACGGGTCCGCCTGCGGCACCCCGTCCAGCACCAGCAGCGCGCGGCTGGCGGCGTTGCCGCCGATGCCGCGCAAGGTGATGCCCTGGCTGGTGGGATTGGCGCTGCGGCTGTCGGACCGGCGGAACTGCTGAAGCCCGGCGACATCGGCGAGGACGCTCTCCAGCCGGCCGGCGGCATTGGCCTCGATCCGCTCGCGGTCGATCGTCACCACGTCGAACGCACGGTCGCCGGGCTGGTCGTCCAGCCCGCGGCCGGTGACGACGATGTCGGGACCGCCCTCCGGGGTCTGGGTTTGCGCCAGCGCCGGAGACGCGCAGCCGGCCAGCAACGCAAGAAACGAACGTCTGAATATCATGCGATCAGCCCTGGCAACCACGACGGCGCTAGGCACCCCATGGCCCTGACCGTTCACGCGACGCCTGATGCCGCGCCCGAGCGTGTACGGCAACCGCGGATACCGATCCTATAGGATTTAGATGTAGAAAATGGCGGAGAGGGTGGGATTCGAACCCACGGTACCCGTGAGGGCACGCCGCATTTCGAGTGCGGTACATTCGACCACTCTGCCACCTCTCCGCGGAGGACGAACGAGCCTTCGAAAAAGGCTGGTCGGTCGGTCGAGGGCGCGCCTCTAACGCAACATCGCATGCCCTGCAAGCGCCTGCTTGTGCGGCGCGGCGGAAACACTAGATTGGGGTCATGGCTCCATCCGAACTTCCGGCCGCCGACGGCCCCGCCCCCATCGCACCGCCCGTCTCGCACGCCCGGTTCGCGATCGGGGATGTCGTGCGCCACCGCATGTTCGACTTTCGCGGCGTGATCTTCGACGTCGACCCCGTCTTCGCCAACAGCGAGGAATGGTACGACGCGATTCCGGAGCATATCCGTCCGCGCAAGGACCAGCCCTTCTACCACCTGCTCGCCGAGAACATGGAGTCGAGCTACGTCGCCTATGTCAGCCAGCAGAACCTGATCCCGGACGACACCGACGAACCGGTCGATCACCCCGCGATCTCCGGCCTGTTCACGGAATATGCCGACGGCCGATACGCGCTGAAGCGGGAACACCGGCACTAGGGTTCGGGGTGTCTGGTCTTGCGTTCCCGTTGACCGCACGCGGCTCTCGCCAGACGTCGTAACCCTGCCCATCACCGTCACCCCAGCGAAAGCTGGGGTCTCGTCGTAGAGAGGCTGTTCCTCGCACGAGACCCCAGCTTTCGCTGGGGTGACGAGTGAGGGGTCGGTCCTCGCCCGCTGGTGAGGCTGCGAATCTCGCTGGCTGACGGATGGTGGGTCGGCTCTGTCCGCCCGACACAAGAAAGGCGGCGGGATCGCTCCCGCCGCCTCTTCATGAGCCACGAGGCATCGAAGATCAGAAGCTGATCCCCGCCCGTGCGTACAGGTACCGACCGTTGAACCCGAACGGCGAGAAGCTGGAATACGGGATGAAGTAGTTGTTGATCGTCGCCGCCGTGCCCAGCACCGGCAGGCGGGTCGGGTATTCGTCGAACACGTTGTTCGCACCCACCGCCAGCTCGATCCCGCGATATTCGCCGCGAACCTCCAGGTCGGTGATCCACTTCGGCTCCAGCGTCACGTCGTTGACCGCGGTCGATCCCGGCGACAGCACCTTGCCGTACCGGTTGGTCCGGGCCGTCACGCCGATCGCGCCCAGCGACCAGTCGGCCCCGAGGTTGATCTTCGTGCGCGGCTGGCCACGCTCCAGCCGCAGCGACTCCTGCCGCCCGAACAGCGTCAGCGTCGGTAGCGTCGGCAGCACCGCACGATCGGTGATCCGCGTCTTGTTGTAGTTGAAGCCGCCGGTCAGCGAGATCTTGCCGATGCCCAGATCGGGCACGCGGTAGGTGCCGACCACCTCCACGCCCTGCGTCCGCGTGTCGATGCCGTTGATGAAGAACCGGGCGGAGGTGATGTTGTTGATCCCCGCCCCGCGCAGGATGGCGACCACGCCCGCCCCTTGCAGGTTCTCCGTCACGACGATGCGGTCGTCGATCTTGATGTTGTAATAGTCCGCCGTCAGCGTGAAGCCGCGGAACGGATCAAGCGTCACGCCGCCGCCCAGGTTGAGCGACTTCTCCGCCTTCAACCGCTGCGACCCGAGCGCCACCGCGACCGGATCGCTGACGGCGAAGGTGCCGACCTCGACCAGCGTACCGTTCACGTTGTTGGTCGCGAAGGACGAGAAATATTGCTGCTGGAGGGACGGCGCGCGGAAGCCGGTGGAGACCGAGCCGCGCACGGCGATACCCCGGATCGGTGCGAGGCGCGCGGCGAGCTTGCCGTTCACCGTGTCGCCGAAGTCCGAATAATGCTCGTAGCGGCCCGCCGCCTGCACCGTGAAGGCGTCGCTGATGTCGGCGTCGGCCTCGACGTAGCCCGCGACACTGTCGCGCGACCGGTCGACAGCATTGGCCGGACGGAAGCCGGGAAAGCCCTGCGCGCCGGCCGGGGCGTTGTTGGTCGTCGCGAACGGTCCGGCGGCGTAGCTCTGCACGTCGCCCGCCACCAGTTTGTAGTTCTCACGCCGATATTCCGCGCCCGCCGCCAGCGACAGGCTGGACAGGAAGCCCACCTCCACCTGCTTCTGGAGGTCGAGGTTCACGACGTCCTGCGCGAACCGCGTGCCGCCGGCGTCGAAGCCCTGGCTGCTGTTCGGCCCGAACGACGTGTTGTAGCTGTTGGCGATGTAGAAATCGAAGCTGTTGTGGCCGCGGACGTAGGACAGGTCGTAGTTGATGCCGCCGCCGAACTTGCCCTTGATCCCGACCGCCGCGGAATAGTCCGTCGACTCGCTGGTGATGAGCGGCAGGAACCCATCGGCGTAGAAGGGCTGGCACGTACCCGTGGCGTAGTTGCAGTTGCGCAGGTCCTGGATCGTGCCCGCGAACGCCGTGTCGACGCCTGCCGCACGACGATAGAAAGCCGCGCTCTCGCCGTCGCGCTTGCCGAAGCTGCCGAACATATACAGTTCGGCCGACGCGCCGAGATCGGCTCCCGCGTTGACGAAGAAGTTCAGATCGTCGGTCTTCGCGTCGCCGTAGCGGTGGTTGAGCCGGTCGAACGTCAGCTCGCGCGGATCGACCTGCCCGTTCGTCTGGCGCGGGTAGATGCGGCGGGGATCGTAGCCGGCGCGGTTCGTCGCGTCGCGCCCGCGATATTCGCCGGTGAAGTTCAGGTAGCCCGATTCGCCCACCGGCAAGCCGATGTTCGCGGCGTAGGTGATGGTCTCGCCGTCACGCGCCTTGCGGTCGTTGCCCGTCTCGTTCAGCGCGAACGTGCCGTCGGACGCGCGCAGCACCGGCTGGCCGTTGGCGCCGGTCTGCACCCCCGACACGCCGGACACGTCCTGCAACGATGTCACGTACTTGCCGTAGGTCGCCTGAGCGCGGCCGCCTTCGCGCTTCTTCAGCTGGATGTTGATGACGCCGGCGATCGCGTCCGACCCGTACTGGGACGCGGCACCGTCGCGCAGCACGTCGATGCGCTCGATCGCCAGCGACGGGATGGTGTTCAGGTCGACCGCCGCCGAGCCGCGCCCGACCGACCCGTTGATGTTGAGCAGCGACGACGTGTGCCGGCGCTTGCCGTTGACCAGCACCAGCGTCTGGTCGGGCGACAGGCCGCGCAGCGTCGCCGGGCGCACCACGTCGGTGCCGTCGGTGATCGACGGCTGCGGGAAGTTGAACGAGGGCACCAGCTGGTTCAGCACCTTGGCCGTCTCGGTGTAGCCGGCATTGACCAGCGCCTCGCCGCCGATGACGTCGATCGGCACCGGGCTGTCGGCGACGGTGCGCCCCTGCGCACGCGTACCGATGACGAGGATCTCCTGCCCCGGTTCGGTCCCCACCGCGTCCGGAACGCTCGGGTCGGCCTGCTGATCGGCGGGTGCGATCGTGGTCTGCGCGAAAGCGGGCGCGGAAAGCGCCAGCGTCGACAGCGCCAGCGTGGATACGGTCAACGACAGGACGATGGTATTACGGCGCATGAAACCCCCTGATATCGCGGTCGAGTTCGGCTCGATCCGACGTGACACTTGTATGACGACGTTGGCCGGGCTCAATGCCGCATCGGTACGTCAGCGTCCTTTTGGCCGCAGCCTGTTGCCGCACCGCAACATCATCGAAGCCGCACCGACGGGCGGGAATCGGCGCTGAACGGTTGACATGCGGAACTGATCGCCGTAGCTGGCCCTTCTTCCCCGGCGGGCATGTGCGTCCGGCGTGGGCTACGCATTTGGAAAGTGATGAGGGCCATGTTCGCAGTGGTGCGCACGGGCGGCAAGCAATATCGCGTCGCCGCCGGAGACAAGATCGTCGTCGAGAAGATCGACGGTGACGCAGGTTCGTCGATCACGCTCGGCGACGTGCTGCTCGCGGGCGAGGGTTCGGATCTGAAGAGCGTCGACGGGCTGACCGTCGCCGCGGAGATCATCGCGCAGGCGAAGGCCGAGAAGGTCATCGTCTTCAAGAAGCGCCGCCGTCACAATTATCGCCGCAAGAACGGCCACCGCCAGAATCACACGATCCTGAAGATCGTGTCGATCGGCGCGCAGGCGTAACCGGCTAGAAAATCGGAGCTATTCGACATGGCACATAAGAAAGCAGGCGGTTCGTCGCGCAACGGTCGTGACTCGGCCGGTCGTCGCCTCGGCGTCAAGAAGTTCGGTGGGCAGGAATGCGTCGCCGGCAACATCCTCGTGCGTCAGCGCGGCACGAAGTTCTATCCGGGCGTCAACGTGGGCATGGGCACCGACCATACCCTGTTCGCGCTCGTCGATGGCCGCGTGGCGTTCAAGCAGGGCAAACTTGGTCGCAAGTTCTGCTTCGTGGAGCAGATTGCGCAGGCCGCAGAATAACGGGCGACCAACCGGGTTGCCCACCAGGGTGACCCGGGTTCCGCATTGGAACCAGCTCTAAAAGGGAGACGGGTCATCCCGGCTCCCTTTTTTCGTGCTCCCTCCCCCGCGCCTGTCGCTGTCCCGTCATCAAGACGTGGCAGGCCCGGCGCGACGCGACGAGGAGACACGACGACATGTTCGCGCGGACGGAGAGACTGTTGCTGCGCCCGGCCTGGCCGGAGGACGCAGGCGCACTGGCATCGGCGCTGGCCGATGCGCGCGTGGCCCGGATGCTGGCCCGCATCCCGCATCCTTACACACTGGACCACGCGGTCGCGCGCACGCTGGAGCCGCGTGCTGCGCACGAACCGCGCTTCCTAATCGATTCGCTGGAGAGTGGGACGCCCGTGCTGGTCGGCGGCATCGGCATCGCCGATCGTTGCGGCGAGGGTCCGCAATTCCATTACTGGCTGACCCCCGCCGCCTGGGGTCGCGGCTACGCCACCGAAGCCGGTCGTGCGGTGATCGCGATGGCCCGCCACGCTCTACCGTTGGCGCGGCTGGGTGCATGGCACTTCGCGGACAATCCGGCGTCCGGCAAGGTCCTGCGCAAGCTCGGGTTCCGGCCGACGGGGACGATGATGCAGCGCCCTTCGGCCGCGCGCAGCGATTCGGCGTCGAGCATCGAATACGTGCTCGATCTGGACGTGGAGCGATGCCCGGTGCTGATCGCGGCCTAGGTGGGCGTCGCGAGGGCCGGCGGTTCGAGCCCGTCGGTTCGATCCAGCGCACTCTTCACCGTCGCCTCGGCGATTCGAAGACCCGCGTTCGCGACCCGCTCCGCCGCCCAGCCGATCGCGGCCCCCGCCAGCACGTCGCTCCAATAATGCTTGCCGCCGCTCGGCTGAAGCGCGGCGACTGCGATCGCCGCTGCCTGCAACGGCAGTCCGGCCCGCGGTGATTCGGTCGCGACCGCCTGCGCCACCGCTACGGCCCCGGCGGTGTGTCCCGACGGGAAGGAGTTGAGCGTCGTATCGTCGGCACCGTCGCCCTTGCCGATATGATGCCCGCCGCGCAGCGCGCGCGCCGGGCGGGTTCGATCGATCGAGGATTTCAGCACGGTCTTGACGCCTGTCGCCAGCAGATGGCTGGCCAGCATCCGCACACCGCTGCGCGTCACCGCCGGACGTCGCGCCAGCGCCCCCACCAGGATCGTCACGACCGAAATCGCGATCAGTGGCGGCTGATCGGCAATTTCCGCCGCCTTGCCGGCAGCGTCGATCAACGGCCCGTTCTTGCGACGCGCGGCCCGGTGCGTCGACGCCCGCTCGGCGCGTCCGATCTTCTTGATCGTCGTCTTCGCCTTACCCACCCGGTGCATCCTCCACATCACTTTTGACCTGCGCATGCGCCAGCAGCGCGAACAGCCCCGCGCCGCCGACGAGATTGCCGAGCACGGCTGGCAGGATCAGCGCGAACAGCGTCTGGACCAGCGTCGTCTGACCGGCGAACAACAGCAGGAACGCCTCGTCCGAACCGACCACCGAGTGGCTGAACCCGGCGATCGCAACGATATAGGTGATCGCGAGGATGACCCAGAACGCCTGTTCGCGCGCGTTCGGCAGCGTCCACGCGATGATCGCGATCAGGAAGCCCGCCGGGATCGCGTTCAGGAACGTGTCCCACGCGCCGAGTTCCAGAATGCGGGCCGAAATCGTCAGCGCGGCATGTCGCAGTTCGGTATTGCCCAGCAGTCCGGCGTCAATCAGCGCCGCCGCCACCGCCGTCCCGACCAGATTGGCGGCCAGTACGATCCCCCACAGCCGCAGCGTCCGCGTTAGCGCCCAGCGCGACGGGCGCGTCACCAGCGGCAGCATCGCGGTCACGGTGCTCTCCGTGAACAGCTGCATTCGGCCCAGGATCACGATCAGGAACCCGATCGGGTAGCCTAGCGCCACGACCAGTTCGCTCCACGGCTCCTGCGGCAGGGCGCGGTGGATCGCCGCTTCCGCGATCAACGATGTCGTGATCGCCAGACCGGCGACCAGCCCGGACCAGAACAACGCCGCCGCAGGCCGCTTCAGCTCCTCTTCGCCGGTTTCGCGGACGGTACGGTGAAGCTCGCGCGCGTCGGCGGCTTTCAGGTCCTCGACATCGCCGGTTTCGTCGGGGTCTGGCGTGTCGTGTCGATCCATTGCGCGACGGTAACGGCCCGGCTCGTGCTTTGCTCCGGCGGACGGCCGCGCTAAGGGCCGCCGCCATGAACGATCCCGCCGTCATCCGCCGCCTCTATGGCCGTCGTCAGGGCCACAAGCTGCGCACCGGTCAGGCCGCGCTGGTCGAGGAGCTGTTGCCGCAGGTCGCCGTACCGGACACGGGACCGCTCGACGCCGCGACGCTGTTCGGAAACGAGCGGCCGCTGCATCTGGAGATCGGCTTCGGCGCGGGTGAGCACCTCGCCGGCCAGGCCGCGGCGCATCCCGAAGCGGGCTTCATCGGCTGCGAGCCGTTCCTGAACGGCGTCGTCGGCGCGCTCAACCACATTCGCGACGAGGCGCTGGACAATGTCCGCCTGCACATGGGCGACGCGCTGGAGGTCGTGGAGCGCCTGCCGGACGCCTCGCTGGAGCGGGTCTATCTGCTCCACCCCGATCCCTGGCCCAAGGCGCGCCACGCGAAGCGACGGATGATGAACCACGGCCCGCTCGACGCGATCGCCGCCAAGCTCCGGCCGGGCGGCGAGTTCCGGCTGGGGACCGACGACCCGACCTATTGCCGCTGGTCGATGATGGTCATGAACCAGCGCCGCGATTTCGTGTGGCAGGCGAGCGAGGCCGCCGACTTCCTGACCCGCCCCGCCGACTGGCCCGAAACCCGCTACGAGCGCAAGGCACGGCGGCAGGGGCACGAGGTCTGGTATTTCCGGTACGTCCGCGTCTGACGCGCCGACCGATCCCTCGCGCTTCTGTCGAGACATGGGGCCAAACCATGTGCAATGTGCCGACATTGTAGAAACTTGCAGTCGAAGCGAAGGACAGCGTGGGGTTCGGGAGCGATTTTGAAGGACGGATAGTAGCGTCGCGGTCATGCGCCCGGCGAGACGCTGGCAGCGCGGATCGCGCGGCGGCTATCCGCCTTCGCCCATGACCGACCCGAACTTCGATCGGCTGACCCCGCGCCAGCGCGATTGCCTGCGCGGGCTCGTCGCGCTCAAGTCAGCGAAGCGGATCGGCAACGATCTCGGCATTTCCGAATCCACCGTCTACGGCCATCTGGACAGCGCGACCAAGGTGCTGGGTGCGCCCGACCGCGCCACGGCGGCGCTCTGGTTCCAGGCGCACGAGCGGCTGGGGGACCCCCAAAATCCACCCGGTCAACCTTCGCGGGTGGTTCCGACCGCACCCGCGGCAGCAGGGAAGCAGGCGTCGGCAGCGAGCGGTTCGCTGCGGCTTCCCTTTCGCGCCAAAGGATCGGCCCACAATGACCTCAGCCCCCTCCAGCGTCTCGCGTGGATCCCGCTTCTCGCGCTCGCCTTTGCGGTCGGTTTCGGCATGCTCGCCGCAGGCCTCCGCTTCGTCACCGACTTCATCGTCGCCGTGCTCCACCAGCCATGAGGATGCGGGTGCAGCGCAGCGCCTGTACCTGCTGCTGCGCGAATTCGAACAGGCGCAGGACGCCGCTTTCGCGATCGGTGGCGAAGTCGCGACGATGCTCGCGGCGGCGCAGGCGGAGCAGCGGCTGGGCGCTGCGGTCGGGCAGCCCGCGTTCAAGGCGTTCAGCGAGGCGCTGGTCCACCTGTCCTCCGCCCGCGGATCGACCATCGACGGACATCGCTCGCTGGAAAAGATCGCCCGCGTCTTCGGCATCGACTTCACCGCCGCCGACGATTTCGGCGACAGCCGCAAATACCCGCCCAGCGGCATGGTCGGCGTGCGCGCCGAGTCCTCCGTCGCGGCCTGATGCGACGCCGGCCGTATCGCGGTGGGGAGCGCACTGATGCTTCACATCCTCGTCTTCAACGTCGCGCTGATCGCCGTCGCCGCCTTTGCCCTCTGGGGCGGGGGCGCGCCGGAGCGGTGGGTGGCCGGGCTGATGGTCGCCGCGAACGCGGCGACCGCATTGCTGCCCTACGATCCGGCATCGACGTTCCATTCGCTCGACTGGAGCGGGTTCGGGGTCGATGCGGTGCTGTTCGCCGCCTTCACGGCGGTGGCGCTCAGGGCCAACCGCTACTGGCCGATCTGGCTGGCGGCGCTGCAAATGGTATCCGTCGCGATCCACGTCATCCGCATCGTCGACCGCGCGCTGGTGCCGCTCGTCTATGCGTGGAGTATCGGGCAGATCGCCTATCCGCTGATGGCGCTGCTCGTCGCGGGCACGATCCGGCATCGGCGGCGCTGTCGGGAATTCGGTCATGACCCGGCCTGGAACGTCGACATCCACCGACGTCCGGTTGATCCGGTGGCCTGAGGAAGACAGGGATGCCCTCCGGCGCCTGATCGAGGCGCTGCGCAAGGTGTCGATCGCCGTCGCGCACAGTCAGGAGGCGTCGCCGGAACCGTTCGGCCGGATGCCGGCGCAGGGCCCGGATCACCCCACCGATCTGGAAAAGGCGCGTGCGCTCTATCATCAACGCCGCGACCGCGACGCCGCGTTCGGCCGATTCACCGCCGTCTTCAGCGAACCCGCATGGGATATCCTGCTGGACCTGTTCATCGCCCATGAAGAGGGGGTGGCCCGATCGACGGTGGATCTGATCGCACGCCACACCGCGCCGGCGAACGGCCGGCGGTGGTTGCTGGTACTCACCGAGTCGGGTCTCGCCCATCGCTGGACCGCGCCCGAGAGCGGCGTGGAGATGGTCGGCATCACGCCGACCGCCGTCGAATTGATGCTGCGCTATCTGGAGGGGGTGTAGACGCTCGCCCGTCGGTTCAGGGCAGCAACGCCTCGATCGCTCGCGCCAGCTGCTCGCTGCCGAACGGTTTTTGCAGCAGCCGGCTGTTCGCCACGCCCTCCAGTTCATGAGCGGAGGCGCTGTCGCCGGTGATGTAGACGATGGGAAAGTCCGGCGAGATCTCCCGCGCGCAGCGGGCGATCTCCCAGCCGTCGAGGCCCGCCCCGATGCGGATGTCGGCGACCAGGACGTCGATATCGTCGAGCCCGCTGTCGAGCACGCTCAGCGCCTCGCCACCACTGCGGGCGCTGAGCACCTCGTAGCCACGATCGATGAGCCCTTCTTCGAGGAAAGCGAGCACCGTCGGATCATCTTCGACGATGAGCACGGTGCAGGGCATTCTTCGATTCTCCTGTGCGACGGCTGGCCGTCGTTATACTGCGCCTAGCCAAAGGTCCTTAGTTTTTGGTTGCCAGGCACTTAAGTGGGTTGCGACGGAGCGTGCGCAGGATCGTGCTGGCCGCTGCCAGTCCATATACCCGCCAGCCGCCGTGCCACCGCCGCCGACACGCCCGGCCGCACCAGCAGCCAGTCGCGCATCGCCGGACCCTGCACCGCACCGATGACCTGCTTGTACCCACTGTCCCCCGCGCCCCAGTCGACCGTCGCGACCTCGCGCGCCAGCATCGCCGACAGGTTGCGCCAGTACAGCAGCTTGCCCGGCGAGTGCTTCGCGAAAGCGGGATCGTAACTGTTGGCGATCGCATAGCAGGTCGCCCCGACCTCCATGTCGAACGAGAATGCCGCCGCCCGTCCGTCGACCGTCAGCAGCGCCGCGCGCATCATCGCCGCCAGCACCGGGTCGCGCGCCGCCCCCCGCCACAGCGCCAGATGCCCGTCATGCGTGAACTTGGCGTCGCGGCCATCGGTCCGCGCGGCGATCCAGCTCTTCCGCTCGATCTCTCCCAGCATGTCGAATGCCGCCGGCCAGTCGTCCGTGCCGAGGAAGCGCCATTCCAGTGCGCCATGCTCCGCCAGATGCTTTTCGTGAAAGCGGTTCTTCTTCAGCGTCGACGTGCGCGGCCATCCCCCCGCCGTGCGGAACGCTGCGATGTCGAGCACCCAGCTGTGCGCCACGAAACGGTCCAGCACCGCCCAGCCCGCCGCTCGCGCCGCTGCGACCAGCGGCGCGACGGCGGGGTCGCCGTCCGGCACCGGCCCGATCCGGATCGCCCGCGCCCCTTGGGCCAGCATCGGCAGCGCCACTCGAATCGCGCCCGCATCGACCAGCGGGAAACTGCGCAACGGCCAATAACACCCCGGCACCTCGACCAGCCCGAACACGCGCGCGCCACGCGGCACGACCGGCAGCGCAAGCCCGCCGTCCACCACCAGCGTCCGCGCCCGGCCCCGCGCGGCGGCGGCATACCAGGCGCGGCGCAGGAAGCGGTGCGAGGCTGGTGCATGCTCGGCGACGGCATCGATCGCCTCGGGCAGCCCGTCGTGCCAGATTGCGGAGGATGGACCGTTCATCGCGCACTCCCTAGACAGGAAGTCCTTACCAAGCCCCGCCATCAAGCCAAAAAGGCATTGCGCATGATCCCCACCCTGCCCGGCGTGACGACCGTCGCCCAGACGATCGCCCTGTCGCTGGCACCGGTGTTCCTCCTCGCCGGTATCGGTCAGCTTCTGAACGTGCTCGCCGGTCGCCTCAGCCGCGTCGTCGACCGCACACGCGCGCTGGAGGTGCTTCACCCCCGCTCCAGCGGACCGGAGCATGACCGCCACGTCTGGGAACTGCGCCTGCTCGATCGCCGCATCTCGATCATCAACCACGCGCTGTTCCTCGCCGTGTCGAGCGCGATCATGACCTGCATCGTCATTGCCTGCCTGTTCATCGCGACTCTGGCGAAGCTGCATCTGGCGACGATCGTCGCGCTGTCGTTCATTCTCGCGATGATCCTGCTGGTGGCCGCGCTGGTCAGCTTCATGATCGAGGTCCGCGTATCGCTGCGCGCGATCCACGTTCGCCAGGAATTGCTGAGATGATCGAGAAGCGCGCGCTACAGGCGGTGATCCTGATCGCCTGCCTGCTGCCGCTGGTCGTCGGCGGACAGGGCATTGTTCACGGCCCCGCGCCGTTCGGCCACCTGACCGACGTGCCGCGCGATCTCGACAGCCATTTCCGCTACATTTCCGGCATCTTCTTCGCGACCGGGCTCGGCTTCCTGTCCTGCGTGCCCGCCGTCGAAGCGAAGGGCGCGCGCTTTCGCCTGCTCGGCGGCCTGATCGTCGTCGGTGGGCTGGCGCGCGGCGTGTCGCTGATCGCGGTCGGGGTGCCATCGACCGGCCACATCCTCGGACTCGGGATGGAGACGATCGTCGTGCCGCTGCTGATGCTGTGGCAGGCGGGGTTCGCGCGCCGTTATTTGGCCGGTGTCACCGCCCCGTCCAGCCCGGCCCCCACGTCCGCACTCGGCAGGTAACGGGGCGCGACCCGCGCCTTCGTCAGTTGCTCATACGCATATCCCGCGCCCAGCACCGTCGCCTCGCCATATTTGTGCGCGATGAACGACAGCCCCACCGGTAGGCCGCGGACGAGCCCCATCGGCACCGTCAGGTTCGGGTAGCCCGCCACCGCCGGCAATTCCGACGACGACGGCCTGCCATATTGGTCGCCGTAAACCGGGTCCGACAGCCACGCCGCCGCATAGGTGGGCTCGACCAGCAGCGTCGCCCGCGCGTCCGCCAGCATCGCGTCGATCCCTTCCGCTCCCGCCAGTCGCAGCGACTTGGCGCGCGCAGCCTTGTACGCGGGGTCGTTCAGCCCCTTCGTCTTCGCCGCCGCCTCGAACGTCTCCTGCTCGAAGAACGGCATCTCGGTCGTACGATTGGCGGCGTTGAATGCGATCACCTGATCCAGCGTGCGTGTCGTCACCGCCGGCGGCGTCGTCGCCAGATAAGTGTCGAGCTCGGCCTTCAACTCGGTCTGGAGCACCAGCAACTCCGCCTCGCCCAGCCCGTCCAGCTTCGGCTGCTTCACCTCGACCAGAATTGCGCCCGCCGCCTTCAGCGTGTCGAGCGCCTTTTGGTAGGCGCGCGCAAGGTCGGCGGGCATCTCCGGCCGCACCACCCCGATGCGCAGGCCAGACAGGGCGCTGGTCGACAGGCCCGCGGCATAGTCCGTCGTCTTCGCTCCCGCCGTTGCGGCATCGGCCGGATCGGCGGCGACCATCGCCGACAGCATCGTCGCGACATCGCGCACGGTCTTCGCCATCGGCCCCGGCGTATCCTGCGAATGGCTGATCGGCACGACATGCGTGCGGCTGACCAGCCCGATCGACGGCTTCAGCCCGACCAGTCCGTTGATGGCCGACGGGCACACGACCGATCCGTCGGTTTCGGTCCCCACCGCCGCCGCCGCCAGACTTGCCGCGACCGCCGCGCCCGATCCGGACGACGATCCGCACGCGGTGCGATCCAGCGCATAGGGATTGCGGACCAGCCCGCCGATCGCGCTCCATCCGCTCATCGACCGGGTGGAGCGGATGTTCGCCCATTCGCTCAGGTTGGTCTTGCCCAAAATCACCGCGCCCGCCTTGCGCAGTTCGGCCACCACCGGCGCGTCGCGGCGCGTCATATTGTCCTTCAGCGCGAGACTTCCCGCCGTCGTCGCCATCGCGTCCGCGGTTTCGATATTGTCCTTGATGAGGATCGGCACGCCGTGCAGTGGCCCGCGCAGCCGCCCGGCCTTGCGCTCCGCATCCAGCGCCTTCGCCTGTTCCAGCGCATCGGGATTGAGCGCGATCACCGATCGCAGCGTCGGGCCCTTACGATCGAGCTTGGCGATGCGTTCCAGATACGCCTTCACCAGATCGACGCTCGACGCCTTGCCCGCCTTCAGCATCGCCTGAAGATCGGCGATCGACTGTTCCTCGACCGGCACGAACCGGGCCGCAGCGGGAACCGGGGCGAGGCAAAGCGCCAACGCGGCAACGATCGACGAACGCTTCATCTTTTCCCCCGGGATCACCCTGTGCGGCCGGACAAAAGCAGCCGCTCCGTTGCAGTGCAACCATTTCGGCGGCCGAAATCGTCCGGCAATGTGAACTTGCGCAGGCTAACCTTCGTTAAACCGTCACCCGCACGTCAGGATCACACTTGCCCGCCACCGCAAAGACCTTCGGCAAACTCCTGTTGCTCCTCGTGGTCGGAGTGTGCCTCGCCGCGACGATCATCCCCGCCCATCTCGACCGCATCTATTATCAGGGGCCGGAGAGCGGCCATTTCGACGGGGAGCGGTTCGCCAATCCCGATGGCGACGACGACACGATTCGTCCGCCCGGCGGGGGTGGCCGCGCGTCGTTCTTCTGGCGCTATCTGACGGGTAGCGACGGGCGACCGGCATGGCCGACGACCGTCCCCGTCCGGACGACCCGCCCAGCCGAACTGCTGCCGTCCCTCTTGAACGGAGGTCAGCTAAAGGCCGCATCGCCGGCAGAGGTCGCGCGGACGCCGATGCGGGTGACCTGGATCGGGCATGCGTCGGTGCTGGTGCAGCTACCCGGCTTCAACATCCTCACCGATCCGGTGTGGGCGGAAAAGGCCGGGCCGCTCGGCTTCGGGCCGCAACGCGTTGCCCGGCCGGGCATCGCGCTTGCCGACCTGCCGCGGATCGACCTCGTGCTGGTCAGCCACAACCATTACGACCATCTCGATCTCCCAACGCTGGAAAAGGTGTGGCGGCGCGATCGACCCATGATCGTCACCAGCCTCGGCAACGACGCCATTCTGCGCTCGCGCAACATCCCCGCGGTCGCGGCGGACTGGCGGCAGTCGGTCACGGTGAAGGGCCGACCCCGGATCTCTCCCGTACGCTATTGGAACGACACGATCCGCGTCGCAGTCACGCGCAACCACCATTGGGGCAGCCGCTGGTTCACCGATCGCAACCGGGCACTGTGGTCCAGCTTCGTCGTGCACCTGCCGGGCGGCAACCTGTTCTTCGCGGGCGACACCGGCTTCGGCGACGGCCGCTGGCCGGCGGAGGCGGCGGCGCTCGGCCCGATCCGGCTAGCGCTGATCCCGATCGGCGCCTTCCGCTTCGTCCCCGGCCAGATGGAAAGCGGCAGCCATATCGGGCCGATCCAGGCCGCCGAAGTCCGCGCCCGCCTCGGCGCGGCGACCGCGATCCCGATCCACTGGGGCACCTTCCGCCTGTCCTACGAACAGTTCCGCACGCCGCCCGCCTTGCTGAAGGCGGTCATGGCCTGCCGCGGCCAACGCGGCTTCGACATGGCCCGGATCGGCCGCCCGGTGGACGTCGCCCCCTACGCCCCCTTCCACGAGCGTGGGACGGCAGGATTGGCCGCATGCCTGAACACGCCGGCGGTCACGGCACTCCAGTAGATTGCGTGGCTGGGCCGTCGATTGCCACACCTCCCCGGCGAAGGCCGGGGTCCAGTTGCCACGAGGCTGGTGAGCCTCACCCCATCCGGTAGAAACACAGCTTGTTGCCATCCGGGTCGCGAACATACGCGCCGTAGAAATCCATCGTGTCCGGCCCGCGCGACCCCGGCGCACCGTCCTCGGTCGCGCCCAGTTCCAGCGCCCGGGCATATACCACATCGACCTGCGCCCGGCTCGCCATGCCGAGCGCGACCATCGTGCCGTTGCCGGGGTTCGCCGGCCCGCCGTCATAGGGCCGCGTGATCGCCAGCATCGGCTCGCCCCGCTTCGTTCCGTACAGCGTGAAGCCGCGCGCATCGGGCAAGGTGGACAGCCGCCGCCCGCCGAGTTCGCCGATCAAGCCGTCATAGAAATCCAGCGCCCGAGGCTGGTCGTTGGTGCCGAGCGTCACATATCCGATCACGAAACGGGTCCTCCCACGGGCAACAGGTCGAGTACCGCCGCCGTCATCGCCACCGCTCCGGTGACGATGGCCGGCTCCGGCGCGATCTTGAACAGCGGCGAATGATGCGACGGTACCGGCGGACCGCCATTGCGCGCGGCGTCGATCGCCGCCTGCGGCGTACCCCCGACCGAAAAGTAATAGCCCTTCACGCCCAGATCCGGCTGCACGAAATAGGCGAAGTCCTCCGCCCCCATCCCCTTCTGCCGAAAGACGGCGACCTTGTCCGCGCCCAGCGTGCGCGCCATCGTCGCGTTCAGCCGCCGGGCGAGCGCGGCGTCGTTGATCGTCGTCGGCGTACCTTCGGTCACGGTCACGACCGGCATCTTGTCCTCCGGCATGCCGTTCATCACGCCGACCCCGCGCGCGACCTGCCGGATACCGTCGATCAGCTTCGCCCGCGTCGCCTCGTCATTGGCGCGCACCGTCACCTGCAACTTCGCGACATCGGAGATGATGTTGTGCTTCAGGCCCGCGTGGAACGATCCGACCGTGATGACCCCGGGATCGAGCGGCTGACGCTCGCGGCTGATGACACCTTGCAGCGCGATGACCAGCTGCGACGCCATATACACCGGGTCCTTGCCCATATGCGGGCTGGCCCCGTGCGCGCCGACGCCGGGCACGGTGATGTCCACCGAATCGGACGACGAGTACTGGATACCCTCCGACGCCGACACCGTGCCCGTCGCGCGTTCGGAATCGACGTGGAACGCCAGTGCGTAGGCCGGCTTCGGGAAGCGCGTGTAGAGCCCGTCCGCGAGCATCGCCTTGGCGCCGGCGACCCGCTCCTCGCCCGGCTGGACCACGAACACCACCGTCCCGCGCCAGCGATCCTTCAGCGCCGCCAGCCGCCGCGCGGTCGCGACCAGCGCCGTGATGTGCGTGTCGTGGCCGCAGGCGTGCATCACCGGCGCCTCGACCCCGTCGATCCCGACCTGCCGCGCAGTGGAGGCATTCGGCAGCCCGGACTTCTCCTCCACGGGCAGGCCGTCCATGTCGGCACGGACCAGCACCACCGGCCCTGCGCCGTTCTTCAGCACGCCGACCACGCCGGTGCCGCCGACCTTCTCGGTCACGACGACGCCCGGCACGGCCTTCAGCGCCGCCGCCATGCGCGCACCGGTTTTCGCCTCCTTCATCGACAGTTCGGGATTGCGGTGGAACCAGTCCCACATCTGCCCCAGATCGCGGTCGTAATCCGCCTTCACCGCCGCGGCCCAGTCGGGCGTCTGGGCGGCGGCCGGACTGGCCGCGGCGAACAGCCCGGCAACCGCGACGATGTAACGCATGGTCTATCCCCCTGATCGAAGGACAGCATAGCCGTGCTTGCGGCTGGCGCCAGTGACCTCTCAGCGGTTACAGCGCGGTCCATGTTCGACCTCGACGCCTATCTCGCCCGCATCGACATGCCGGCCCGCCCCACGCTCGACGCCGCCGGGCTCGCTCGCCTGCAACTGGCGCATCGCCTCGCCGTGCCCTTCGAAAACCTCGACGTCGCGCTCGGACGCGGCATCGCGATCGACAGCGCGGCGGTGTTCGACAAGCTGGTGACCGCGCGTCGCGGCGGCTATTGCTTCGAACAGGACCGACTGTTCGGCGACGCACTGTCGGCGCTCGGATTCATCGTGCGCCCACTGCTCGCCCGCGTGTGGCTCGGCATGACGACACCACCACCACTGACCCACACGTTTAGCCTCGTGACGATCGAGGGTCAGCACTGGATCGCCGATGCGGGGTTCGGCGGCAGCTATGCGCCGCCGATGCCGCTGATCGACGGCGCAGAGGCGGTCGCGCCCGACGGTGCCCGCTTCCTGCTGGTGACCGAGGGCGACGGCTGGTTGCTGCTGCGCGACGGCCCCGCCGCGACGACCGACGGGCGCGGCGGCGGTGCCGGGTGGCAGCGGCAGTACAGCTTCACGCTGGCGACCGTCGAGCAGGCCGATCTCGCGCTCAGCAACCACTGGACCTCGACCGCGCCGGGCACGCGCTTCACGACGCACGCGATCGCCAGCATCGTCCTGCCGCACGGTTTCGCCGGCCTGACCGACCGCGCCTATCGCCGCCGCGCCGGCGACAACGAAACCGCCGGCATCATCGACGACCCGCGCGTCTATCGCATGCGCCTAGGCCTGATGTTCGGCATCGCCCTGACGAAGGAGGAGGTCGCCGCGCTGGGGCTGTTCGACTGACCGGCAACAGCCGGTAGAGCCGTCACCCCGGCGTTCGCCGGAGTGACGGCCCTCGATTACCCGACGAACGCCCGCTCGATCACATACGTCCCCGGCTGCGAGTTCGAGCCCTCCACGAAACCCAGTTCGTCGAGCATCTTGGCCGTCTGGTGGATCATCTCCGTCGATCCGCACAGCATCACGCGGTCGTTCTTCGGGTCCAGATGCTGCGGACCCTGCAACCGCTCTGCGAACAGGCTGCCGTCCTCGATCAGGCCGCCGATGCGCTTCGACGTGTGGAACGGCTCGCGCGTCACGGTCGGCACATAGTGGAACTGCGTCGCCGCCTCGTCCGCGACCAAAGGATCGTCCGTCAACCGCGCCGCCAGCTCGTCATGATAGGCAAGGTCCGACACGCGCCGCACCGAATGCACGATCACCACCTCGTCGAACATCCCGTACACGTCGGGATCGCGCGCCAGGCTCAGGAACGGCGCAAGGCCGGTGCCGGTCGCGAACATGAACAGCCGCTTCCCGCCCAGCAGCGCGTCGGTCACCAGCGTGCCGACCGGCTTCTTGCCCAGATACAGCTCGTCACCCGGCTCGATCAGCTGCAACCGCGACGTCAGCGGGCCGTCCGGCACCTTGATCGACAGGAACTCCAGCTCCTCCGCATAATGCTGCGAGCAGATCGAATAGGCGCGCATCAACGGCTTCTTCTCGCCCGGCAGGCCGATCATCACGAACTCGCCCGAACGAAACCGGAAGCTGTCCGGCCGCTCGATCGCGAACGAGAACAGATGCTCGTTCCAGTGGCGCACCCACAGCACCTTCGACGTCAGGAACGCGGCGTTCTCCGGGATCAGCGCGGGCGCGCGCTCCACGGCAGTGACAGTGTCGGTCATCAAGCTTCCGATGTTTTGCGAACAATGCGCAATATGGGCGGGTCCGCTGCATTGCAACCATAGCGCATCTTGGGCACGCCCCACGTTGCCTGTTCCGCTCCCGTTCCCCATATTCGCCCGCATGGCCATCCAGATCCGCACGAACCTGTCCGAACCGGAAACCGGCGAGAACTTCGTACCCCACCGCCCCGCCCGCCCCGAAAAGGTGGAGGGCGGCAAACGCTTCGAACTGGTCAGCGAATACACCCCCTCCGGCGACCAGCCGACCGCGATCCGCGAACTCGTGGATACCGCGCTGACGGGGGAGAAGGATCAGGTGCTGCTCGGCGTCACCGGTTCGGGCAAGACCTTCACGATGGCCAAGGTGATCGAGGCGTTGCAGCGGCCCGCCCTGATCCTCGCCCCGAACAAGATCCTCGCGGCGCAGCTCTACGGCGAATTCAAGTCGTTCTTCCCGAACAACGCCGTCGAATATTTCGTCAGCTATTACGACTATTACCAGCCCGAGGCGTACGTCCCACGCTCCGACACCTACATCGAGAAGGAATCGTCGATCAACGAGGCGATCGACCGCATGCGCCACTCGGCGACGCGGTCGCTGCTGGAGCGGGACGACGTCATCATCGTCGCCTCCGTGTCATGCCTGTACGGCATCGGCTCGGTCGAGACCTATTCCGCGATGATCTTCGACCTGAAAAAGGGTCAGACCGTCGACCAGCGCGAGATCGTCCGCAAGCTCGTCGCGCTCCAGTACAAGCGCAACGACGCGGCGTTCCAGCGCGGCAATTTCCGCGTCAAGGGCGACACGCTCGAACTCTTTCCCTCGCACTATGAAGACAGCGCGTGGCGGATCAGCTTCTTCGGCGACGACATCGAGGAGATCGTCGAGTTCGATCCGCTGACCGGCAAGAAATCGGCCTCGCTCAACAGCGTGCGTGTCTACGCCAACAGCCACTATGTCACGCCCGGCCCGACGATGAAGCAGGCGGCCGAGGCCATCAAGCACGAGCTGTCCGAACGGCTGAAGGAGCTGGAGGCGGAGGGGAAGCTGATCGAGCACCAGCGGCTCGAACAGCGGACGCATTTCGATCTGGAGATGATCGCCGCGACCGGCAGCTGCAACGGCATCGAGAATTACAGCCGCTTCCTGACCGGCCGCCTCCCCGGCGAGCCGCCGCCCACGCTGTTCGAATATCTACCCGAGAACGCGCTGCTGTTCGTCGACGAGTCGCACCAGACGATCGGCCAGATCAACGGCATGTCGCGCGGCGATCACCGTCGGAAGATCACGCTGGCGGAATATGGCTTCCGCCTTCCGTCCGCGATCGACAATCGGCCGCTGCGCTTCAACGAATGGGACGCGATGCGCCCGCAGACGGTGTGCGTCTCCGCAACGCCCGGCCCGTGGGAGATGGAGCAGACCGGCGGCGTCTTCGCCGAGCAGGTCATCCGCCCGACCGGACTGATTGACCCGCCGATCGAGATCAAGCCGGTCGAGGAGCAGGTGCAGGATCTGATCGTCGAATGCCGCAAGACCGCGGAGGCCGGCTACCGCACGCTCGTCACCACCCTGACCAAGCGTATGGCCGAGGACCTGACCGAGTTCATGCACGAAGCGGGCATCAAGGTCCGTTACATGCACAGCGATGTGGAGACGCTGGAGCGCATCGAACTGATCCGCGACCTGCGGCTGGGCGTCTATGACGTGCTGATCGGCATCAACCTGCTGCGCGAGGGGCTCGACATCCCCGAATGCGGGCTGGTCGCGATCCTCGATGCCGACAAGGAGGGCTTTCTGCGCTCCGAAACCTCGCTGATCCAGACGATCGGCCGCGCCGCGCGCAACGTCGACGGCCGCGTCATCCTCTACGCCGACCGCATCACCGGCTCGATGGAGCGGGCGATGAACGAAACCGGTCGCCGCCGCGAGAAGCAGGAGGAATACAACATCATCCACGGCATCACGCCGACGACGATCCGCCGCAACATCGGCGACATCATTTCGCACGTGTCGCAAGGCGATCAGGTCACCATCCCGATCGACGAGGACCGTCCGCACATGGTCGGCCACAACCTTCGCGCCTATATCGAGGATCTCGAAAAGCAGATGCGCAAGGCCGCCGCGGATCTGGAGTTCGAAACCGCGGGTCGTCTCCGCGACGAGATTCGCGCATTGGAGAACGACGAACTCGGCTTGCCCAGCCACGAACAGAAAGCGCCCGTCATGGGCCGCAGCAACGAGGGCAAGCCCGGCACCCGCAAGACCCGCTACGGCAAGGAATCGAAGATGCGGATGGGCGGTCGGCGCGGCGGACGGTAGCCTCTACCCCGTCATCCGCGCGCGGGCGTCAGCCGAGAGGCGATCCGCGCCGAAGCCCCACAATGCGTCGCCGGCGATCAGGAACACCGCGTCGCCCGACCGGATCACCCGGTCGGGCTGGGCTGTGCCGATCCTGACGATCCCGAACTTTGCGCCGCGGAGCAGGTCGATCGGACCCGGAACGACGATCCGCGGCAATAGCCCGTCCGCATCCCCGGCGAACATATCGGCTGACAGGACGGGAAGCCCTTCGTCGACCGGCAGCGACATCACCAGGTCGTCGGGCACGTCCAAAACCTGCCGGGCGAAAGTCACGAGCGTCGCGCCCCGCAATCGCCCGGTCGCGCAATCGATCCCGATCTCCGCCATCCCGCCGGGCTCATCGACGACCACGATCGTGCCCGTACCTCCGGTGCCAAAGGGACTTTCGAACGCGAACCGCACATGATCGTCGATCGCGGCCGTTCCGCCCTCCCCTGACTTGATGCCGGCGACGTGCAGTACGGTCACGGGCTGGCTTAGCCCGCGTTCAGGTCTTCGCCCGACACACCGTAATAGCTGGCGACCCGGTCCGCGTAAGCCTGGTCGAACACGGGTGCGTTGTTGGACCAGCTCGGCCCACCCTCCAGCAGGCGGCGGTCGACGGTGATGACGTACAAATCGCGGACGGGATCGAACTGGAGCAGGCCGAACGGCACCGGATAGAAACTCTTGCCCATCCCCAGGAACCCGCCGAGCGACAGTACCGCATGCGTGGTGCGGCCCGATCCCTTGTGGACCATGAACGAATAGACCTGCCCCACCGCGTCACCGTCGCGGCTTTCCACCTTCAGCGTGTGCGCGACATTGGATTGGATCAGCAACTGGGTGGGGGCCTGCTCGGTCGACATGGGTTACTCCTGATGGTCGCCGGTCGAACCTGTGGCGCGCCCTGCCGGTTCCATCGCCGAACCGGGCCTCACGCGGGTTGAGCATCGCCGCCGCCGCCCGTAGACGAAGGCGATGCGTGCATCCCCCCTGCTTCTCGTGCTGGCCGTCGCCGGCTGTGTCGCCCCGCCGGTCCAGCGCGCGCCCGCCCCCGCCGCGCCGGTCGCGCTGCCGCCGCCGCCGAAACCCGTCGCGTTATCAGGGGATTGGCAGGACTGGCCGGTCACGCCCGGCACCTGGAGCTATCGCCGCGACGCCCGCGGCAGCCTCGCGCTGTTCGGCCAGACTGGCAGTGACGCTGGCCTGACCCTGCGGTGCGACACGACGGCCCGACAAATCTATCTGTCGCGCAGCGGTGCGGCGACGGCAGCGCTGACGATCCGCACCAGCAGCGCGACCCGCGCGATCGCCGTCCAACCGACGGGAGGCACGCCGCCCTATGTTGCGGCCGCGTTCGCCGCCACCGACCCATTACTGGATGCGATGGCATTCAGCCGCGGGCGAGTAGTGGTCGAACAGCCGGGCGCGCCGACACTGGTGATCCCCCCCTATGCGGAGGTCGGCCGCGTCGTTCAGGACTGCCGCTGAACGGTCCATCGCATGAGCGGACGAATACCCGAAAAACCTCTTGTATCCGCAGCCCGGACACCGCACATTCCGGTTGTGATCGGGTCCGGTCACGTGGCTATTAACAAGCGAAAGGAGGTGATCCGATGTCTCATGGTTCAGCAGTGGGGTCGGTTCAGTTCGTTCGGGAGACTCGCTTCTAATATCCGTTTGAATCGTGTCGGGGGGTATCCTCCCCCAATCAACGGCACGACGAGGATGTCAGAAGCATCATGGTTTCCCGGGCTGGAGCTCTCCGGCCGCTGACCATGTTTAGGGGTTGTCGAGTCGCCGGGAGGCGCTCGGCAACCTCTTTTCATATCCGGGCTACGGACATGCCTATTCGGCGTCTGCGCGTCCGCCAGCTCTTGCGGCATCGCCCAACGGGTCATAACGCCGCCCTTTCGACGGCACCTCGGTTTGCGAGCCGCCGTCGCTGGGGTAAGCGACGATGACACGGGGCGTCAGGCACTATCGCATCGCGCCCGGCGTGACGGCATTCACACTCGTCCTCTGCTTCGCACCTCCCGCCGCCGCGCAGTCGGTGCAGGAACTGCAACGCCAGATCGACGAGCTGAAGACGATGGTCCGCCAGCTCCAGCAGGAGGCGCAGCAACGGACCCCTGCAACCGCGCTCGCGACGCCACCTGCACCCACGCCCGCGCCGCCGCAGGTTGCCGAGATACCACCGCCCCGCCCGATGATGACCGGGCCCGCCCAGGTCGCCGTCGCCCCGCCCCAGCGCAAGGCGTGGTACGACCGGCTGCGCCTGCGCGGCTACACGCAGATGCGTCTGAACGAGACGATCTCGGGCGGCGACCTCGATATTCCGTCGGGATCGCGACTACGCTCGGTTCATGACGGCGGTGTGACGGAGGCCGGCAATTTCACGTTCCGGCGATTGCGCATCGTCCTCGAAGGACGGGTCAGCGACGACGTCTCGATCTATATCCAGCCCGATTTCGCCACCCGCGTCGGTGGTCAGTCCGTCGGCGAACCACGGGAGGGGTTCGGCCAGATCCGCGACGCCTATGCCGACTGGTTTCCCGACAAGGAGCATCGCCTCCGCTTGCGCTTCGGCCAGTCCAAGGTGCCGTTCGGGTGGGAAAACCTGCAATCCTCATCGAACCGGCTGACGCTCGATCGCAGCGACGGGATCAACAGCGCGATCCCCAGCGAGCGCGAACTCGGCATCGTCGCCTATTATACACCCCCTTCCGTGCAGCGCATCTGGGATCGGTTGGCGGACGCCGGGCAGAAGCTGTTCGGCAATTACGGCGCGTTCGGCGTCGGCGTCTTCAACGGGCAGGGCATCAACCGCGTCGAGGTCAACAACGACCTGATGACCGTCGCGATGGCGACGTGGCCGGTGGAACTGGCGAATGGACAGGTGGTGGAGTTCGGCGGCGCGCTGCTCCGCAACCGGGTCCAGCCCGAAATCCGCACCGGCGGCACCAGTCCGACCGCGTTCCGTGACGAGCGCGTCGGCCTGCACGCGATGCTCTATCCGCAGCCGTTCGGCATCCAGGCGGAGTGGAATTGGGGTCGGGGTCCGGAATTCGATACACGCCTCGGCGCAATCACCACCCGGCCGCTCGATGGTGGCTATATCCAGACGATGTGGCGGGTCGGTCAATCCCCGCTGGGGACGTTCATGCCCTATGCGCGATGGCAGCGGTATCGCGGTGGGTGGAAGGCGGCGATCAACGCCCCGCGACTGGCGACGAACGAGCTGGAATTGGGTATCGAGTTCCAGCCGATCGCACCGCTTGAACTCACCCTCGCCTATTCGCGCATGCACCGGCAGGAGGCCGACGAGCGGCGCATCGGCCGCGCCGAAGGCAGCCTGATCCGCACGCAGCTTCAGTTCAATTACTGACCGCCGAATCGGCGCGCCGGCGTCGCAAGTGACCCGTCACAGGAACGATCGCGCCCTGTTCAGCACCACCTTGCACACCTGGTTCTTCATCTGACCGCCCAGCGAGTCCAGCGACAGCGCCTCACCGTTCGGCACCTGCACCTCACCCGCCTGCCCCGCCTTGTATTCTGGGGAGGAGGTGATCGCGCGCTTGCCCGTCAGTCGTCCCAGCACCCCCGCCGCGCCCGTCGACGATCCGGTCGCACCCAGCAGCCTGTTCTTGACGCAATAGCCCAACAGCCCGGCGGCGTTGCCCGCCCCGACCGAGCCGATCGCCGGCAGACCACTATTGCCCAGCAATCCGCCCATCTGCCCCAGCAACCCGCCCCCCTGCCGCGCCGCAGGAGCAGAGGACGCGCCGGTCTGCCCCCCGCTCTGCGCGATCGCGGCGGGACTCGACAGTAGCAGGGCGAGGGCAGCGATCGACTTCATGGCACATACTCCGGTGGACGCACCCAGAACGACCCGCCGAGGGCGGACGTTCCTGCTGCTCGTCCGTCCGCCGCCACCGCCAGCCGCGACGGCCGTGATCACGCGGGTGTCAGCAACCCCTCGCGCGCGATCTTCTCGCGCCAGACCAGCGGCGCGAGCTGGTGGACGTTCTGCCCCTCGCTATCCACCGCCACGGTCACCGGGAAATCGCTGACCTCGAACTCGTAGATCGCCTCCATCCCGAGATCCTCGAAGCCGACGACCTTGCTGCCCTTGATCGCGCGCGCCACGAGGTACGCCGCACCGCCGACCGCCATCAGATAGGCCGACTTCGCCTCGCGGATCGCTTCCGTGGCGGCGGGACCGCGCTCCGCCTTGCCGACCATCGCGAGCAGGCCCTGGTCGAGCATCATGCGCGTGAACTTGTCCATGCGCGTGGCGGTCGTCGGCCCGGCCGGTCCGACCACCTCCTCGCCGACAGGATCGACCGGCCCGACATAATAGATCACGCGGCCGGCGAACTCGACCGGCAGCGGCTCGCCCTTCGCCAGCATGTCGGCGATGCGCTTGTGCGCCGCATCGCGCCCGGTCAGCATCTTGCCGTTGAGTAACAACCGATCGCCATGCCTCCACGTCGCCACCACGTCCGGCGTCAGCGTGTCGAGGTCGACGCGGATCGCGGTCTTGTCCGGCGTCCAGTTCACCTGCGGCCAATCGCTCAGCTTCGGCGTCTCCAGATACACCGGGCCGCTACCGTCGAGCGTGAAGTGCGCGTGGCGCGTCGCGGCGCAATTCGGGATCATCGCAACGGGCTTCGACGCCGCATGCGTCGGCCAGTCGAGAATCTTCACGTCCAGAATGGTCGACAGCCCGCCCAGGCCCTGCGCACCGATGCCGAGCGCATTCACCTTGTCCATCAGTTCGATGCGCAGCGCTTCGATGTCGTTCCTCGGGCCCCGCTGCTTCAACTGGCCCATGTCGATCGCGCCCATCAGCGATTGCTTGGCGAGCAGCATCGCCTTTTCCGCGGTGCCGCCGATGCCGATGCCCAGCATCCCTGGCGGGCACCAGCCCGCCCCCATCTGCGGCAGCATTTCCAGCACCCAGTCGACGATCGAATCACTGGGGTTCATCATCTTGAACTTGGACTTGTTCTCCGACCCGCCGCCCTTCGCCGCGACGTCGACGGACACCGTCGTGCCCGGCACCATCTCCACGTGCAGCACGCTCGGCGTATTGTCCTTGGTGTTGCGGCGGGTGAAGGCGGGGTCCGCGAGGATGGAGGCGCGCAGCTTGTTCTCGGGATGCAGGTACGCACGGCGCACGCCCTCGTCGACGACCTCCTGCAAGCTGCGGCTGCCCTCCAGCCGGCAATCCTGGCCCCATTTCACGAACACGGTGACGATGCCGGTATCCTGACAGATCGGGCGATGCCCCTCTGCGCACATGCGGCTGTTGGTCAGGATCTGCGCGATCGCATCCTTGGCGGCGGGCGATTGCTCGGCCTCGTACGCCTCGCCCAGGGCGCGGATGTAATCCATCGGGTGATAGTAGCTGATGAACTGGAGCGCGTCGGCGACGCTCTCGATCAGGTCGGTTTCGCGGATCGTCACGGTCATGCCCGGCGCCTTAGCGTCTCCCCGGCGCGCGATGCAAATGGCTGGCGGGCAGTGGGGGCGATCGACAACCGGGCCATCAGCAACCTGTTAACGCGGCGCATGCTAGCCGGGTGGAATGTCCGTGGAGCTCCCCGTCCTACCCCCCGTCCCGCTAGCGGTGATGCTCGGGGTCGTCGAGGACGGGCGCACGACCCGCCGCGACGCCGCCAGGCTGGCGCTGGTCGGCGCCGCCTGGCCGGCGGCCCTCGCCGCGCTGATGATCGCCGCGATCGTGCAGATGATCGTCGAGGGCAGCAGCATTGCTTCGGCGCTCTGGACGGCATGGCTGATGGCCGGCACCGGTGCGACGTTCGGCGTCGTGCACATGGCGCGGAATACGCCGCCGCATCGCCGCATCCGGGCCTTGATCGCTGCCGCCGCCGCGGTCGGATCGGCGATCCCGCCGCTGTTGTGGAATCACGGCGCGGCGACGGGCGGCAGCCAACTGGCTTGCGTGGTCGCGCTGATCGGCGCGGGCTGGCTCGCCGGTATCGTCCTCGCGCCCGTTCGCATCGCGACGCTGGCCTACGCGGGGGGTGCGGCGGTCGCACTGACGATCTGTAGCGGCGGCGGCTGGCCCGCTTTGTCCGCGCTCCTCCTGCTGCTCGCTCTGGGGTCGCTGACGCTGCGGCTGGTCTTCGCCGACCACGCCGCTGCCGTCGCCAACGATCTCGCCCACGGTGAAGGCCGGTTCGCCGCGAAGATGGTCGCCGAGTTCGAGGGTCAGGGGACCGGCTGGTTCTGGGAAGCCGACCGTCAGGGCCGCGTCACCTATATCTCGGGCAAGGTCGCGGCGGAGATCGCCGCCTTCGGTCCCCATCCGGTCGGGCGCGCACTGACCGACATCTTCCGCATGGACGCCGCCACGCCCGGCACGGAGCGGACGCTGGCCTTTCACCTGTCGTCGCGCACCTCGTTTTCCGACTATTCCGTCTGCGCCGCCGGCGATCGGCGCGGCGCGCATTGGTGGTCGATCAGCGGCCGGCCGGCGCTGGACGAACTCGGCCGCTTCTCCGGCTTCATCGGCTCGGGCGTCGACCTGACGGAAAAGCGCCGGTCGGAGGCGGAGATCACCCGGCTTGCGCTGTTCGACGGCCTCACCGGTCTCGCCAATCGTCAGCGCATGCGCTTCTCGCTCGACAAGACGCTCGCGCCGCCGCCCGGCCAGCGTCGCCCGGCCGCCCTGTTCCTGATGGACCTCGACCGGTTCAAGTCGGTCAACGACACGCTCGGTCATCAGGCCGGCGACGAACTGCTGAAACAGGTCGCCCAGCGCCTGCTGCGCGAAATCGGCGACAAGGGACTCGTCGGCCGGCTTGGCGGCGACGAGTTCAAGGTGTTGCTGCCCGGCGTCGACTCGCGCCCGATGCTCGCCGACCTCGCCCGCGCCGTGATCCTGGCGTTGTCGCAACCCTATTCGGTCGCCGGTACGTCGGTCACGATCGGCTGTTCCATCGGCGTCGCGCTCGCGCCCGATCACGGCGAGGATGCCGAGACGCTGGTCCGCAACGCCGACCTCGCCTTGTACGCCGCCAAGGCCGACGGGCGCGGCGTTCACCGCTTCTACTCGCCCGACATGCTGGCGGGTGCCCGCAGCCGCCAGCAGCTGGAGGACGATCTCCGGCAGGCGCTCGTCACCGGCGGACTGCACATCGCCTATCAGCCGGTCGTCAACACCAGCGACGAACGCATCGTCGGGTGCGAGGCGCTGGTCCGCTGGACCCATCCCGAGCGCGGACCGATCTCTCCGGCCGAGTTCATCCCGGTCGCAGAGGAATGCGGCCTGATCGAACAGCTCGGCGAATGGGTCCTGCGCACCGCCTGCCTCGATGCGGCGGCCTGGCCGGGCGAGATCCGCGTGGCGGTCAACGTCTCGCCCATCCAGTTCGCCAGCGCCCAGCTTCCCGCCCTCGTCACCAGCGCCCTCGCCCGCTCGGGCCTCGCTCCGTCGCGGCTGGAGCTGGAGATCACGGAGGGCGTGTTCCTCGACGAGACGAGCTCGTCCGATCGCATGTTCCGCGCGCTGAAGGGAATCGGCGTCCGGCTGGCGCTCGACGATTTCGGGACCGGCTATTCCTCACTCGGCTATCTGCGCACCGCCCCCTTCGACAAGATCAAGATCGACCAGAGCTTCGTGCGCGGCGCCGCGCAGCCCGGCAACCGCAACGCCGCGATCATCCGCGCCATCGTCTCGCTCGCCGACACGCTGGGGATGGAGACGACCGCCGAGGGTTGCGAGGTGCAGGACGAGGTGTGGCTGATGCGCGATCTGGGGTGCAGCCACATCCAGGGTTATGTCTATGGCCGCCCGATGCCGTCGGCCGATATCACGGCGCGGCTGGCCGACGACGCCGGCCCTACCGCCGCGTCGGGTTACCGCATCAGCCGCGCCCCCCGCACCCGCATGCTCCGCGCCGCCCACATCGCGATCGACGGTGTGGAGGGCGACGTCCGCCTCCGCGACATCTCCGCCACCGGCGCGATGATCGAGGGAATCGCGATCGACGGCGCACCACAGGATTTCGACGTCCTGATCGAGCTCGTAAAGGATCGCATGATCGCCGCCAAATTGCGCTGGGCGTCGGACGGCCGCGCCGGGATCGAGTTCGTCGAGCCCATCGACGTCGACCTCGTCACCAACGCACCGCAGCGTGCACTGCGCCGGGCGGGCTAGCCCTTTCACCGGTTCCGGCCGCCGGTCACTGCCCCGTTTACGATCGATTAAATATTTTCGTTCGCGCTGCGTTCCCTTGCGCTTCGACGGGGCGGCGCGAATCCGTGCGTCGCGGCGGCGCGGCATCGAACCGATCTCCCGCAGATCGGCGATCCGCGCAGATCGCGCTTGCCTCTCCCGACCGAATGCCACAATCTCTGGGGGTAAGGTACGGATCGGGACCCTATAGCTGGTGTGATCGTTGAAAGTGTCGGGACAGCCTTACCGCTCCCGATCACTGCGCGACGACCGCGATGATCGCATTTTGTTCTCCACCACCGCCGCGTGCGGGTGTAGGCTAAGTGCTTGCCGATTCGAACGAACCGGAAACGAACAGGAGTGGCGTGACGATGGATTTCAGCAACGACCGGGGCGCGACGGCCGACACCATCGAAGCAACGGCCGCACCCGCCGCCAAGGCCGCGCCGATCGCGCTCGACAGCCGCTCGGTCGCGCCGCAGCCCTATGCGCTGGAGGTCGACCATAGCCGCGACGCGCTGCTGACCGATTTCGGCAAGGAGACGCTGAACGACCGTTACCTGCTGCCGGGCGAGTCGTATCAGGACCTCTTCGTCCGCGTCGCATCCGCCTATGCCGACGATGCCGCCCACGCGCAGCGCATCTACGACTATATTTCGCGTCTGTGGTTCATGCCCGCGACGCCCGTGCTGTCGAACGGCGGCACCGGTCGCGGCCTGCCGATCAGCTGCTACCTCAACTCCGTGCCCGACAGCCTCAACGGCATCGTCGACACCTGGAACGAGAATGTCTGGCTCGCCTCGCGCGGCGGCGGCATCGGCACCTATTGGGGCAACGTCCGCGGGATCGGCGAACCGGTCGGCCTGAACGGCAAGACCAGCGGCATCATCCCCTTCGTCCGCGTGATGGACTCGCTGACGCTCGCGATTTCGCAGGGTTCGCTGCGCCGCGGTTCGGCCGCCTGCTACCTCGACATCTCGCACCCGGAGATCGAGGAGTTCCTCGAAATCCGCAAACCTTCGGGCGATTTCAACCGCAAGGCGCTGAACCTGCACCACGGCGTGCTGATCCCCGACGCCTTCATGGAGGCCGTCCGCGACGGTGCCGAGTGGATCCTGCGGTCGCCCAAGGACCAGTCGGAGCGTGGCAAGGTCGATGCCCGCGCGCTGTTCCAGAAGCTGGTCGAAACCCGCCTCGCCACCGGTGAGCCGTACATCGTGTTCGCGGATCACGTGAATTCGACGATGCCCGCGCATCACCGCCAGCTCGGGCTGAAGGTTTCGACCTCCAACCTGTGTTCGGAAATCACGCTGCCGACTGGCAAGGATCACCTCGGCAACGATCGCACCGCCGTCTGCTGCCTGTCGTCGCTGAACCTCGAGACGTGGGATCAGTGGAAGGACGAGAAGGGCTTCGTCGAGGACGTGATGCGCTTCCTCGACAACGTCCTGCAGGATTATATCGACCGGCACGAGCCCGGCATGGAGCGGGCCGCCTACAGCGCCGGCCGCGAGCGGTCGGTCGGCCTCGGCGTCATGGGCTTCCACTCCTTCCTTCAGGCGCGTGGCATCGCGTTCGAGGGGGCGATGGCCAAGTCGTGGAACCTGCGCATCTTCAAGCAGATCAACGCGCAGGTGAACGAGGCGTCGATGCAGCTCGCCGTCGAGCGCGGCCCCTGCCCCGACGCCGCCGATGTCGGCGTGATGGAGCGGTTCAGCTGCAAGATGGCGATCGCCCCCACCGCATCGATCAGCATCATCTGCGGCGGCACCAGCGCCTGCATCGAACCGATCCCGGCCAACATCTACACGCACAAGACGCTGTCGGGCAGCTTCTCGGTCAAGAACCCGTATCTGGAAAAGCTGCTGAACGAGAAGTCGAAGAACACCGAGGCGGTGTGGAACTCGATGCTCGAAAACGGCGGCTCGGTGCAGCATCTCGACTTCCTCTCGCAGGAGGAAAAGGACTGCTACAAGACCAGCTTCGAGATCGACCAGCGCTGGCTGCTCGAACTCGCCGGCGACCGCACGCCCTACATCGATCAGGCGCAGTCGCTGAACCTGTTCATCCCCGCCGATGTCGAGAAGTGGGACCTGCTGATGCTCCACTTCCGCGCGTGGGAACTGGGCATCAAGTCGCTCTATTACCTGCGCTCGAAATCCGTCCAGCGCGCCGGCTTCGCGGGCGGCGTCGAGGCGGACAACACCATCGCCAAGCCGAAGTTCGAGCTGGAAAGCACGGACTACGACGAGTGTCTGGCGTGTCAGTGAGGTGGACGGCGATCACCCTCTAATCCCCTCTCCCCTTGTGGGAGAGGGAGGGGCCCGCGCCGCGCAGCGGCGTGGGAGGGTGAGGGGGAATGCGGATGGGCTGACCAAGCGCCAGCTGCTTCCTCCCGACGCCGTAAACCGATCGCGTACTCTGAGGCGCGAGGCTGGCGAGCCGGAGCGGCGATTATGGGCGGCGCTCAGGTCATCGGTGCCGTCACTGAAGTTCCGCCGTCAGGTGCCGTTCGGGACCTATCACGCCGACTTCTGCTCGCATGCCGCAAAGCTGATCGTCGAAGTGGACGGCGACGATCACGCCATGCGGGTAACCACGGATGCCATCCGCACCCGCTTTCTCGAAAACGAAGGTTATCGCGTGATCCGCTTCGCCAATTCTGACGTGATGGACAACATCGACGACGTGGTGACGTTGATCGCGGCCGCAGCTCCTATGCAAAAGGGCCGCCTATGACGGACGGCCCCCTCACCTTCCCGCTGCCAATGGCAGCGGGCCCCTTCCTCTCCCACAAGGGGAGAGGAGGAACGACGTCACTCGGCTTCTTCGAACATATCCACCGCGTTCTGCCCGGTCGCGCTCAGGCGCACCGTGTCGCCCTCGATCTCCGCGATCAGGCCGATCGGCAGATAGTGATGCTTCTGCCCCTGCCCGTCCTCGGTGGACGGCGAGTCGTTCTTGGTCAGCTTGATGCGGTCGCCATCGACGTGATCGACGGTCCCGACATGCACGCCGTCCGCACCGATCACTTCGGCATGTTCCTTGATCTGGCTTACGTCGACCATTCGTCTTCTCCTCTAATGGGTTCCGCTGCCGAACGCATGGAAGGGAAGTTGGTCGCATGAGCTATAACGTCGTCGTGATGTACGTCGTCGCCGCGGTGCTGGGCATCGCCGGTGTCGTCCTGTTGCTGCGCCTGCGCGGCAACCTGTCGGAGCGTCAGGTCTATGCCTATCGCATGATCGGCATCATGGCCGCCTCCGCCGGCATCGTCCTCGCCATGTCCGCCACCGCGATGTGGCGGTGGAGCATGGCCATATGAATTCCGCCCTTTCCCCCTTCCCCCTGTTCGCACCGGAGTAATCCCCATGTCCCTCCTTCACGCCTCCAAGCAGTACAAGCCGTTCGAATACCCCTGGGCGTTCGAGTTCTGGAAGCGTCAGCAGCAGCTCCACTGGCTCCCCGAGGAAGTGCCCTTGGGCGAGGATTGCCGCGACTGGGCGCAGAAGCTGACCGATCACGAGCGTAACCTGCTCACCCAGATCTTCCGCTTCTTCACGCAGGCGGACGTCGAGGTGCAGGATTGCTACCACGAGAAATACGGCCGCGTGTTCAAGCCGACCGAGATCAAGATGATGCTGACCGCGTTCAGCAACATGGAGACGGTCCACATCGCCGCCTACAGCCACCTGCTCGACACGATCGGCATGCCCGAGAGCGAGTATGGCGCCTTCCTCGAATATGCCGAGATGAAGGAGAAGCATGACTACATGCAGAACTTCGGCGTCGACAGCGACGAGGACATCGCCCGCACGCTCGCCATGTTCGGCGGCTTCACGGAGGGCGTGCAGCTCTTCGCCAGCTTCGCGATGCTGATGAACTTCCCGCGCTTCAACAAGATGAAGGGCATGGGCCAGATCGTCACCTGGTCGATCCGCGACGAGTCGCTGCACTGCGAGGGCATCATCAAGATGTTCCACACCTTCTGTCAGGAGCGCCAGTGCCTGACCAAGGCGGTGAAGGACGACATCGCCGACGTGTGCCAGACCACGATCCGGCTCGAGGACAATTTCATCGACCTCGCGTTCGAAATGGGTCCGGTCAACGGCATGACGCCCAAGGAGATCAAGAAGTACATCCGCTTCATCGCCGACTGGCGCATGGGCCAGCTCGGCCTGAAGCCGATCTACATGATCGACGAGCACCCCCTGCCCTGGCTCGCGCCGATGCTCAACGGCGTCGAGCACGCCAATTTCTTCGAACAGCGCGCCACCGAATATTCGAAGGCCGCGACCAAGGGCCAGTGGAACGACGTCTGGGACTCGTTCGACAAGCGCCAGAAGGCGAAGATCATCCGCCCGACGGAGCAGGATCTGGGTCTGCAAACCGGCGACATGTTCTCGCGGGCTGGGGTTGCGGCGGAGTAATACGATGAAGATCATCACGCTCTACAACCACAAAGGTGGCGTTTCGAAAACGACTACGACGTTCAACTTAGCGCACCTTTTAGCTGAACGTGGCGGTAGAGTGCTGGTGGTTGACGCAGATCCTCAGTGTAATTTGACCGAGTTGTTAATTTCGCAGACGATCCAAGAAGCAGACACAAAGGAAGCGGATACTGGGGTTCCGCAGCCGCTTCCGGGATCTACTATCTTGGAAGCGCTAAGACCAAGGATAGATGGAGACGTCCCAGAGGTGGACATCGATTCGGTCGAACTGATACCGGTTTCGCCTAATATGCTTCTACTCAGAGGTGATGTTAATTTAAGCGATATTGAAGATTCGTTAGCCGAAGCCCATACCCAAAGATTTTCTAATAAAACTCACGAAAAACGAACTTATGTAGCGATGGGATCGTTTATAGAGAGGTTGGCCGTAAAGCACTCTATTGATTACGTTCTAATCGATGTAGGTCCGAGTTCCGGCGCCCTGACACGCGCATGCTTTTTAGTCTGCGATGGTTTCTTCGTTCCGTCTATGCCTGATCGGTTTAACGTTCAAGCAATTGGTACTCTATCTACGATCCTTAGGCGCTGGATAAGTGAGCACCAGCAGATATATGCATCTTTTATCGATCAAGGACTACCGATCAGACCAGGCACGCCGCTCTTTCTCGGAATTATTTCTCAAAACTTCAAAATGATTAGCGGCAAACCCAAAAAGAGCTACGAACTGTGGATATCTCGCATGCCGGGTCGATACTCGGACAAGCTAAAGCCTGCACTAGACGGGGCGATTGAGGGCGTGTCACTTTCTCAAGGCATTACCGCCGAAGATTGCATCGTCGCAAAAATTCCTGATTTTGTTGGCTTGGCGCCGCTAATGCAGGAAACTGGAAAGCCAGTCTTTGGTATAGAAAAGAATGACACTCGCATCGTGAACGAAGGTCATCCTTGGCAAGGAAAGGTTTGGGATCAAGCCGTTGAAAGAATGACTAGCTACAAGTCTGAGCTTTCTCGGCTAGCCGAACGGGTGGAGACACTTTCTTGATTGGTTTGAGCTTCGTCGCCTTTGTTGATATTCTTGGCTTTGGCGAGATGGTGGTAGCGGACTATGAGAACGCCGCTCCCGGGACAACATATCTTCCTAGCCTAAAGGCGGCCATCCACACCGCCTTAGCAAGCGCCACATCAATAAATTCGAAGATAACTCAGTTTTCTGACAGCATAGTTGTATCGTCGCCGTTTTCGACGAGTTGCGAAGAATTCGAACAGCACCTGCGATTAGTGCGTGACTTACAAAGCCTTCTTTTTAACGCAGGTATTTTATGCCGCGGCGGAATAAGTCATGGCCGGCACTTCCATGATGAGACTTTGCTGTTCAGCCAAGGATTGATTGATGCATATAGGCTGAAAAGCCAAGTAGCGACCGATCCTAGAATTGTTGTTTCCGGCGAAACATTGGACCTTTTGTATCCTACCGGTGCAAAGCTCGACTTTCTTATACGTGATGTTGATAATGAGGCTTTCTTAGACTATTTAGGACATCTAGACGGAAACCATGTTTCCGGAATATTAGAAAAGTTCCGACCTTCTTTAACGAAGTCAAGTCCACGTGTTCGTAGCAAAACAGCTTGGCTTTATCGCTATGCGAATTTCTGCCATGAAGAAATCATGTTACCTGAGCTTATCACGATGCGTAGATCAAATAATACCTGAGTCCTCACTCCACCACTGCCTCACTCCCTGCAAAGCCCTGCCGCGTAATTCCTGCGCGCTTCACCTCGGCCAGCACCTAGTCGAAGCGGTCGTAGCGCGCCTCCGGGCCGGTCCGCATCACCAGCAGCGCAGCGGGGTCCGCGCGCAGCGCCTTGCAAACGCAAACCCTGCTGGACGACAGTTGGACCCATAGGCTGAGACAAAGTGGAACTCACTGGTCAAACCCCACCCTCACCGCCCCCGTCTCACCGGCACCGAGAAGTCCGCCGGTTTGTCCGCCACCCAGCGCAGGAAGCGCGCGATCGCGGGGTGGTCGCGCAGGACCGCCGGGTCGGCATAGGCCCGCGCCAATTCCCCGTTCGGCAGCGTCGCGTGGATCGTGCGGTGGCAGATCGGGTGGACCGGGGCGGTGACGCGGCCGCCTTCGCTCTTGGGCACCAGATGATGCCACTCCACCCGCGCGCCCAGCGGCCGCTCGCACAGCGCGCAGGTCGGCGGCGGTGCGGCTTCGGCGGCGGCGCGGGCTGCGGCCGCCGCCAGTCCCGCCTTGCGCTTCACCCTGCCCGTCATGCCCTGTCCATCATGCCCCGAATGTGGGTAGCCGCCGGGGTGCGGGGAAGAGGTATCGCTCACCCCGCACCCGACAGGCTCCCCTTCCCGCGGGGAGGGGTTGGGGGAGGGCTTCGCCGCGAGCGATGTCGATGCGGTGTCAGCCCAGCCCTGCGCGTTCGGAACCTGGTGGCTTCAAGGAAGAGCTCTCCACCAGCGGTATGGCCAAAATTCCACCCCACCCCGACCTCCCCTTGCCGGGGAGGGAGAAGGACGGAACCCCCAGCCCCTCACTCCACCATCCGCTCGTTCCCCACGAAGCCCAGCCGCGTGATGCCGGCGCGCTTCACCACGGCCAGCACCTGATCGAAGCGTTCGTACCGCGCCTCCGGATCGGTGTTCATCACCAGCAGCGCCTTCGGATCCGCCTTCAGCACCGCCAGCCGCGCCGGCAGGGCCGTGTCGCTCGTCGCCACGCCGTCCAGCACCGCGACGCCGCTGCGGCTCAGGTCCAGCCGATGCTCGATACGGGGCTCGGTCGTGCCGCCGGGCGCAGGCAGGTCGATCGTCACCTTATGCAGCGTCGTCGGCAGGATCATGATCATCATCACCAGCAACACCAGCATCACGTCGATCAGCGGCGTGATGTTCAGCCCGCTGATCGGCTCGCCGATACCGGAGGCGGTGGCACCGCGGGCGGAAGCATAGGGGGAGGCGAAGGAACGTGAGCGTGACATCTGACGATCTCCCGATGAAGGTGATGATATTGCATCACGTCATCGGTGCGCCGTCAAGCGTCTCCAACATTCTCCATGCCTCGCTGTCCTACACCGGATGAGCCGCGTAAATGGTCCGGCTCCTCGACAAGGGCGGGAGCCGATCGTGAGCGTCGACAGCATCCGGGCCACCACCACCAAAACGCCGCATTGGACTAACCTTAGCCTAACCTTCCGATCCGAGGCAGACACCAATCTGCCGGCATCCGGTTCGTTAACCGCTGATCTGGCAGGACATTGCGGTGCCGATGTCCCGCCTGTTCCGCAGCCGCTGGTCCGCGCTCCTCTGGGCCGGCGGGATCGTCTGGACCGCCTATGACGTCGCCGACTCCGCCCCGCGCGAACAGGCCGGCACCAATAGCTCGGGCAACGCGACGATCACCGACGCCGCGGGGGAAGCGGTCGACGCCGCCGACCTCATCGCGGTCGCCAACGCGGCGGGGCTGTAGCGCGCACGAAAAAGGCGGGGCGCGACCATCGTCGCGCCCCGCCCCGTTCCTCGCCGAAGCGACGGTGCGACTAGAAGTGGAACACCGCGCCGGCCATCGGACGGAAGCTGTCCGCGCCGCCGAAGGTCGAAACCTCGAAGCGGAAGCGCACGCCGGCGTTGCCGGTGATGCCCGCCAGACCGATGTCCTTCGGACCGACCTCGGCACCGACGCCGTAGGTGATCGCGTGGAAGTCACGGCTGTTGTTGCCGAAACGGTCGAAGTTCACCCACTGGTAGCCGACCTTGCCGTAGAACAGGCCGCTGTCGCCGGCGCGGAAGCCGAAACGACCCGCTGCGCCATATTCCCAATCGATGTCGCCCGACACGCCCTTGGCGGCGTTACCCTCGACACCGACGAACACCGGCCCGAGCGGAACGTTCACGCCGACGATGCCCTGCACCAGGCTGCCGTCCAGCTTGTTGCCGCCGATCGGGGTCGCGGGAATGCCGTGACCCGGGTTGCGGTCGAAGCCTTCCCAGCCGCCCAGCACGGCGACGTAGGGCTCGATGCCGAATGCGCGGGTGCCGTCCGGCGCGCGCGCTGCGTCGGCGGGAATGGTGTCGTCCTGCGCGAAGGCGGGAACGGCGGCGGTGACTGCCAGAAGGGCGGCGGCGAGGGAGAGCTTACGCATCGAAAATGGCCTTGTTGGTTTAACTATCCGGTCGGTGTCGGGGTCGATCCAGACCCGATCCAGGCATGCAGAAGCGTTCAGTGACAGGTTTGTTGCAGCGCAATGTTTCGAGCGGCGGCGCTTTTCGGCCTGTGTTGCCGGAACGACACGGTTCCTGTCACGCAGGTGAATAAACCATGTCAAAAGCGAGGCTTTCCGCCATTTCCGCCATGTTCCCGCCACATCGATCGCGGTCGGCGACGCGGCGCTAGACCGTGCGGCAGCGCACTATGGAGCCGCCAGGAACCGACCAATCGGCATCGCGGCCCTTGCCGCGCAACAGCGCGCCGTCACCCGAATAGGCGATCCCCGACGCCGCCCGCTGCTGCTCCAGGCGCCAGGTCGCACGCCCGGACGTCGCCACCGCCGTCTGTCGCCGATTGTCGAACGCGACGCTCAGGATCGCCCCGCCGCCGCAGCGATAGGTCGCGGCAGCGCGTGCGGGCATGGCCGGCGACAATTCGACGCGATCGATGCGCCAGCGACCGGTCGTGGCAGGCTCGCGGATCAACGCCGCCTCGCCGACATAGAGTTGCTGCACACCCTTGGCCGGGGTCGCGACGATCTCCAGCGGCACGGCCATGTCGTCGGTCCGGCCGTCCGGCACGGCGCGCCCGACCTCCGCCATGAAACGGTCGTAGCCGCGGCGCTCACCCTCCAGCCGGTGCGCCGACGCCGGGTCACGCCACGCCGCGCGGGCCGCATCCCAGCGCCGGTCGAGCAACGCCGCGAACATGCCGCGGACGACATCGCCCGCCGCTTGCTCGTCGGCGGGGATGGGTGCCACCGCCGAGTAATTGCCGATGTCCGCGACCGCGTCCCTGGCGACGGCGGACAGGTCGACGGTGTTGCTCGCCACTGCGGCGGACTCCACCCCGTTCGTACAGCCGGCCGCGACGATGCTAATCGCGGCCGATGCGATGCCGATCAGGGCGCTGCGCACCCCGTCAGGGTTTCAGCGCGACGTCGTCGGCGTCGTCGAGGTCTTCGTCATCGTCGATGCTGCCGTCGTCCAGTTCCTCCTGAACGTCGTCCTCGTCGATGTCATCCTCGTCCATCTTCACCGACGCGTCGGTCTCGCCGACCTCGTCGTCGGTCATGTCGAGATCGTCGATCGGCTCACCCTCGCTGTCCTCGTCGCCGAGATCCGGGTCGAGGTCGGTCAGGACGATACCGTCGGTCGGGCCGTTGCGCGTGGCCTCCAGGATCTCGGCACGCTGGCTCTCGTCATAGCCTTCCTCGTCCCAACCGTCGTCGCCGGTGCCGTGGCCGGGAATCTGCTGACCGCCCATGTCGTCGTCCTCTTCTTGATCTGTGCAAGGTCGAACGGCGGGATCGGCGTGGCGGTTCCGTTGCCTAGGCGCGGAACAATCGGCCGCGCTCGATCACGGCGACCAGCGCGAGCGCGATCACGCCGGCGATCAGGAAGCCTGCGACCATCGGCACGACCGACCCGTCGAACGCCTGCCCGATGACGGCGCCGATCAGGACACCGGCGGTGATGCTGATAAAGCCCTGCACGCTTGAAGCGGTGCCGGCGATCGCGCCCATATTCTCCATCGCCATCGCGGAGAAGTTGGACGACGCCAGCGCAAAGCTCGCCATCGTAATTGCCTGCAACACGGAAAACGCGATCAGCGAGTCCATCCCCAGTCCGGCGAGCGTCCAGTGCAGCGCGCCCGTCGCGATCAGCGCCACCAGCGCGCTCTGGGCGATCCGCCGGGTGCCCAGCCGCATCACGATCCGCGCGTTGAGCAGGTTCGCCGCCGCCATCGTCGCCGCCGTCCCCGCAAATACCGCGGCGAGCAGCTGCGGGTGGCGGAACACATCGAACATGATCTGCTGAATCGTGTTCAAATATCCGTACAATGCCCCCAGCAGCATCGTCGCGGCCAGCGTGTAGCCGATCGACTGCCGGTCGGTCAGCGCGGTGCGCCACCCGGCGACGATCCGCCGCGGGTGGATCGGCAGCGCCGCCTCCGGCCGCAACGTCTCCGGCATGCGCAAGCCCAGCCACGCGAACATCACCGCCCCCGCCCCGGCGATCACCCAAAAAATCGTCCGCCAGTCGCCGAACAGCAGCACCGCCTGCCCCATCGACGGGGCCAGCACCGGCACGATCATGAACACCATGAACGCAATCGACATGACGCGCGCCATCGCCCGGCCGTGATAACAGTCGCGAACCAGCGCGATCGTCGCGACCCGGGTCGCCGCGACGCAGGCCCCGCCGGCCACTCGCGCCACCAGCAGCAGCGTGAAGCTGCCCGCCACCGCCGCGGCGGCATTGGCGACGACATAGCCCGCCAGCGCGAACAACAGCACACGCCGCCGCCCATACCGGTCCGCCAGCGGCCCGTGCACCAGATGCGCGACGCCGAACCCGCCGAGGAATGCCGACACCACGAACTGCCGGTCGTTCGCGCTCGCCACGCCCAGCGCCTCGCCGATCGCGGGCAGCGCCGGCAACATCGCGTCGGTGCCCAGCGCACCCAGTGCCATCAGCGCCGCGACCAGCGCCACGAATTCGGCAAAGCCTATGGGCGCGCCGAGTGGCTCCACCGGAAGATCCGGCGCGGGGTGGGTCTGATCTGACATGATGCCCGCCCGTACCCATTCCTCGCCCGTCGCGGAACCCCGGCCGTTCATGACATCGCTGGGACAGCCTCTTGCCGACCGTCGCGCGCATCGCCACGGTAGTTGCATCCGATGACCATGCTCGATCCCCACCTCGTCCTCGGCGCCTATTCGGTCGGCGTCTTCCCGATGGCGGACGCGCGCGATGCGGACGACGTGTATTGGGTGGAGCCGCGCCGCCGCGCAATTCTCCCGCTGGATGGTTTCCACCTGTCGCGCTCGCTGCGCCGCCGGATCGCCGCCGATCGCTTTCGGGTCACCGCCGACGCCGACTTCCAGGCCGTGCTGCGCCTCTGCGCCGAAAGCGCCACCGACCGGCCGGAAACGTGGATCAGCACCGCGATCGAACGCGTGTTCCTCGATCTGCATGCTCGCGGTTACGCGCATTCGGTCGAATGCTGGGACGGCGACCGGCTGGTCGGTGGCCTCTACGGGCTGGCGCTGGGTCGCGCGTTCTTCGGGGAAAGCATGGTCAGCCGCGCGACCGACGCGTCGAAGGTCGCGCTCGCGTGGCTGATCGCCCGCCTGCGCGTCGGCGGGTTCACCCTGCTGGATTGCCAGTTCCAGACCTCGCACCTCGCCTCGCTCGGCGCGGTGGAGATCGACCGCGACGATTACGTCGCGTTGCTGGGCACGGCGCTTTCGACCGGCGCGTCGTCGTCGGCGGGGCCATCGTTCCCTAAGTCCGCAGCCGGGGCCGCCGACTTCGGCGCACTCGAACGCCTGGTCGATGTCAGCGCTTCTGTATCCGCACCCTTATCGGGAAAGGACATCGTGCAGCTTTTGGTCCAAACGTCGTAGATCGGGTGCTGCACGACGTTCAGGCCCGGCCGCTCCTTGAACAGCCAGCCCGAAAACGTCCGCCGCCACTTCGCATCGGAACCGCGGACGATCACCTGCGCAAAGGCACCGGTCAGTTGGTCCTGCTCCCACGGCGCGGTCTTCTCGCACGCGCGCAGCCGTACCACGACATCACCGATGCGCGTCGCCTGTCCTGGCTTCAGCGTGATCTCGCGACTTTCGCCGTTACGCTTGTTCAGCAGGCCGAGCACCGCCACGCGCTGCGCCATCGGCGTTCCGCCACTGGCGACCGCCTCGTCGCCAGCGTCGATCGTCTCGATCCCGCTCGCCGCGGGTGGCGGACCTTCGGGAACGACCTGCTCGACGCGGTGAACGGGCGCAGGCGTATCCCGGTCGTCCAGCGCGCGATAGCCGAACCAGCCACCGACCCCGAGCAGCGCCGCGACCAGCACTGCCGCGGCGATCCAGCGTCGGTTCACCCCTCCGGCGTCCAGGCTTCATAATCGCCCGTCGCAGCCGCACGCCGGCCGCCCTTCTCCAGCGACCCCGACGGACGATAGGCGAGCGCCGTCCCGGTCAGGTTGGCGACCGCCGGCTTCTGCCACGCACGCGGCGCGGGCAGCGCACGATCGGGCACGTCGTCGACCTGATGATGCAGCCAACTGAACCACGCAGGCGGCACCCGGCTGGCATCGTTCGAGCCGTTGTAGATCACCCAGCGGCGCGGATTGCCGTACGTGTCCTTGCGACCTTCGAAATACACGTTGCCGAGCGAATCCTCGCCCATCTGCTTCATGCCGCGAAGACCGTAGAACCACGTGCCCCAGGAGGCGCCGTTCCACCAGGTGAAGGGATTGCGATTGATGCCCATGATGCGTCGCTTACCTTGCCTGCCGCCCACCTTCAACCATGACGGCTTCTGTGATGGTCAGGGCCGGGGCATAGTCCACGACACCTTGTCGCCCTCGCCGATGCCCAATTCGGCGGTGCGCCCGCCGCGAACCTCCAGCACCGCCGCCACCGGCTCCCCCGACGCGATCGGCGTCTCGGAAAACGGCACCGTATTCTCTGCGATCCGCGCGATCGTTCCGTCGGTGCGGATGTAGACGATGTCGAGCGGGCTCGGCGTGTTCTTCATCCAGAAGCTCGCCTCCCGCGGGCCGCCGCCTTCCGCCGGATAGGGGGCGAACAGCATCGCGAAATCGGGGGCGAGATTGGTGCGGAACATCAGACCCGTGGCCTGCTCCTCCTTGGTCCGGGCCAGTTCGGCGCGAAACACCTGCACGCGACCGTTCGCGGCGATCTTCACCGGGATCGTCGTAGTGCGCGACACGGTCGCCGCATCGCCGTCGCCGCGCGAACAGCCGGTCAGGGCCAGCACGCTCGCCGCCAACGATATCGTCATCGACCGCATCATGCTTCGTCCTCCGCCGCCATGTCGGACCCGTCGCTGAAGCCGTCACCGGCAAGGTCGTCGTCCACGTCCTCGACCAGCACCGCGAGCGGCCCCTTGTCGCCGTCAACGATGCGCGCGAGCAGCGGCTGTTCCGGCTCGACCGACGGAATGCCGCCGCGACGCAGCGTCTCCATATGCACGAATACGTCGCGACCGTCCGACGATCGGATCAGAAAACCGTAGCCTTTCAAGCGGTTGAACCACTTCACGCTGACCGATTCCAGCGGCCCCGCCGATTCGATCAGCGATGCGGGATCGATACGGCCGGCCACGGTCGGACGTCGCGGCGGCGTTTCCTCGACAGCACCGGAGAGGTCAATGGCCACGATTTCGCGCGCCTGAAAGCCGCGACCGCGCTGCACCGCCATCGCCTCGACGCGCGCGCCCTCGGGCAGGCTCCGGCGGCCGTGCGGCTGCAACACGCTGAAATGGACGAGGATGTCGCCGATCGCCGCATCGTCGGCTACCGCGAACCCAAAGCCCCGGGTCACATCGAACCATTTGATGACGCCGCCGACTGCAACAGGCTCGGCGCCACTTCCGGGTTCGCCCCCCTGCTGCACGTCAACTTGCATAAGTCACCCCTGGCGCGGCCTGACTAGCATCATTCATCTTCGCTGCAATGCATCAGGTCGGTAAAACTATCCAGATCGTCACCCTCACGGGGCGCAGAATCGACGATCGCCCGCGCCAGCGCGAAGCCGTGACCTGCCCGGATCATCGTCGCCAACTGCTTCTGTCGCAACGGCCGGTCCGCTTGTGCAAGCGCGAACGGCCCGATCCGTTTCCGCTTCGCCAGCCGCAACGCGCTCTCCACCGCGTCCTTTGCCACGGCTGGTGCGACGGCACTGGCATCCGCTTCGCCGACACGCGCGGCGGACAGCGCCTGCCGCACCCGCCCCGCCCCCAGCCCGCGCCGGCCGAGCGCCGACGCCTTCGCTTCTGCCCAGGCGCGATCGTCGACATAGCCCAGATCCGCCATCTTCGCCGCCATCGCGACCGTATCGGCAGGCTCGCCCTCCCATCCGCGCTCGCGGATCTTGCGCTTCAGATAGTCGACCAGCTTGCCCTGTGTTGTGGCGAACCGTTCGACATAGCGCAGGGCGAGCCGCTCCAGCGACGCGGCGTCGAGGGGCGGAATGGGCCGGGCATCGGCACGATTGGGGCGTCGCATGGCCTTGATTGTGCCACACTGGGCCGTGAAGAGGAACGTTGGCGCGTTTCGCGCCGGAAGACCAAGAGAAGGCAAGACCCGTCGATGACCGAGACGCAAACCCCGATGGACGCGCCCCAGGCGACGCCGACCGAGGATTCGCTGCCCCGCCGTTACGCGGATTTCGCCACGCTGGGCGAGGCTCTGGATTACGCTGCATCCGGTAAACGCGGCCTTAATTTCCATGACGCACGCGGCACGCTGGTGCGCGGTTACCCCTTCACGGACCTGCGGACGGACGCGCTCGACGCTGCCCGTCGCCTCATCGCGGCCGGTATCAAGCCCGAGGATCGCGTCGCGCTCGTCGCCGAGACGTCCGCCGAATTCGCGGCCCTGTTCTTCGGCGTCGTCTACGCCGGCGCGTGGCCCGTGCCGCTGCCGCTACCGACCTCGTTCGGTGGCCGCGACAGCTATATCGAACAACTGCGCGTCCAGCTGTCGAGCTGCGATCCGTCGATGCTGATCTACCCGCCCGAACTGGCCGAGATGGCCGGCGCGGCGGCGGCGCTGGCGAATACCACCGGCGTTGATTGGGCCGAATTCGGCGCGCGCGCGGTGCCCGACGTGGCGCTGCCGACCGCGAGCAGCGATCAGGTCGCCTACCTGCAATATTCCAGCGGCTCGACCCGTTTCCCCCACGGCGTCGCCATCACGCACGAGGCGTTGCTGAACAACCTCGCCGCGCACAGTCACGGCATGCAGATCGACGGCACCGATCGCTGCATCAGCTGGCTGCCCTGGTATCACGACATGGGCCTCGTCGGCTGCTTCCTGTCGCCGGTCGCCAATCAGGTGTCGACGGACTATTTGAAGACGGAGGATTTCGCTCGCCGTCCGCTCGCGTGGCTCGACCTCATCAGCCGTCATAAGGGCACCGCGCTCAGCTATTCGCCGACTTTCGGTTACGACATCTGCGCGCGTCGCATGTCGTCGCAGACCAAGGCGTCGGACCGGTTCGACCTGTCGCGCTGGCGCGTCGCCGGCAACGGTGCCGACATGATCCGCCCCGACGTGATGCAGTCGTTCGTCGACGCCTTCGCCGATGCGGGTTTCAAGGCGTCGGCGTTCCTGCCCAGCTACGGGCTGGCGGAAGCGACGCTGGCGGTGTCGATCATGCCGCCGGGCGAGGGTATCCGCGTCGAGCTGGTCGAGGAAACCGAGCTGTCCGGCACGCACGACAACGGCGCGAACGACAATGGCCGGCCGCAGCGGTTCCGCGCGATCGTCAACTGCGGCAAGCCGGTGCGCGACATGGTGGTCGAGATCCGTCAGGAGAACGGCACGCCCCTGCCCGATCGTGCGATCGGCAAGGTATGGTGCAAGGGTCCGTCGGTCATGGTCGGCTATTTCCGCGACCCCGCCGCGACCGAGGCGTGCCTGCAGGACGGTTGGCTCGACACGGGCGACATGGGCTATCTGTCGGACGGCTATGTCTACATCGTCGGTCGCGCCAAGGACATGATCATCGTCAACGGCAAGAACCACTGGCCGCAGGACATCGAATGGGCCGTGGAGCAGATCCCCGGCTTCAAGGCCGGCGACATCGCCGCCTTTGCGATTACGACGCCGGGCGGCGAGGAAACCCCCGCCGTCCTCGTCCAGTGCCGCAGCAGCGACGACGCCGAACGCACGCGCCTCCGCGATGCGATCCGCGAGCGGGTCCGCTCGGTCACCGGCATGAACTGCGTGGTGGAACTGATCCCGCCGCGCACCCTGCCTCGCACCAGCTCGGGCAAGCTCAGCCGCGCCAAGGCCCGGAACCTGTATCTGGCGGGCGAGATCAAACCATACGACATCGCCGCCTGATAGACGGGCGGCGTCCGCGTCCGCCGTCACTTCCACAAAAGGGGTGACGGCCGACGCGGCTCGGCTAGCAAACGCTAAGCCGCAAACATCTCCGCCGGCACCGCATAGAGCGCCTCCGCCGACGCATTCGCGGCCGCCACCAGTCCCAGCGCCTCCGGCACGATCTGCTCCAGATAGAAGCGCGCGCTCGCCCGCTTCATCGTCGCAAAGTCGTCATCCCCGGTCGCCGCCGCGGCCTCGCGCTCCATCAGCCAGCCGCAGGTCGCCACCGATAGCATCGTCAGGAACGGGTAGCTCGCCGCCAGCTTGTCGTCGGCGTCCGCAGTGGCGAGCCGGCGACCGGCGGCGTCGCACGCCTCGACCAGCTCGACCAGTCCCGCCGCCTTCGCGTCCGCCCGAATATCGGCGATCAGCGCCGCAAACACCGCGCCGTTCTCCAGCCCCAGCTTGCGCCCCACCAGATCCGCCGCCTGAATCCCGTTCGTTCCCTCGTAGATCGGTGTGATCCGCGCATCGCGGAAGAAACGCGCCGCGCCTGTCTCTTCGATGTAGCCCATGCCCCCGTGTACCTGGATGCCGATGCTCGCGACCTCGTTGCCAAGATCGGTCGCGTGCGCCTTCGCCAGCGGCGTGACGAGTTCCAGCCGCCCCTTCGCCGCCGCATCGCCCAGCGTCGCACGATCGACCTGTCCCGCCGCGTAATAGACCAACGCCCGCGCCGCCTGCGTCTGCGCCTTCATGCGCAGCAGCATGCGGCGCACGTCGGGATGATCGACGATGCGGATCGGTGCCTTGTCCGGCGACCCCGCCCGCGCCGACTGCACGCGGTCCAGCGCATAGGCGACCGCCCCCTGCGTCGCGCCCTCCGCGATCTGCACGCCCTGAAGCCCGACATTGAGGCGCGCATTGTTCATCATCGTGAACATCGCCCGCAGGCCGCCATGCTCCGGCCCGATCAGTTCGCCGAGACAATCGTCGTGATCGCCGAACGACAGCACGCAGGTGGGTGAGGCATGCAGCCCCATCTTGTGTTCGATCGACACGACGCGGACATCGTTGAATGTGCCCGGCTTCCCGTCCGCATCCAGCCGGTATTTCGGCACGAGGAACAGCGAAATGCCGCGCGTGCCCGGCGGCGCGTCGGGCGTCCGCGCCAGCACGAGGTGGACGATGTTCGGGGCCATGTCGTGGTCCCCGAACGAGATGTAGATCTTCGTACCCTTGATCGACCATCGGCCGTCGCCACGCGGCGTCGCCATCGTCCGCAACGCACCGACATCGCTGCCCGCCTGCGGCTCCGTCAGGTTCATCGTCCCCGTCCATTCCCCGGTCGCGAGGTGCGGCAGGTAGAGCGCCTGCTGTTCCGGCGATCCGTGATGCTGGAGCGCCTCGATCGCCCCCACCGTCAGCGTCGGACACAAGGCGAAACCGGTATTGGCCCCGCCCAGCGTCTCCAGCACCGCGGTCTGGAGCGCGAAGGGCAGCCCCTGACCGCCCCACGCTTCCGGCGCGCCGATCGTGCCCCAGCCACCCTCAACATAGGCGCGGTACGCCTCAGGATAGCCCGCCGGCATGACCACGCCGTCGACCGTCCACTGCGCACCGATGGTGTCGCCGACCTTCGCAAGCGGCGCCCACTCGCCCTCTGCGAACTGGCCGGCGCCTTCCAGCACGGCGTCGACCACGTCCTCGCTCGCGGCGGCGAACATTTCAGTCGCGGCAAGTTCGGGCAGGCCGACGACCTGATCGAGGACGAAGCGCTGTTCCGCGACGGGGGCTGCGAAGGCCAAGGTTTCTCTCCTGTGTTTGGCAAGGCTATAGCCCGCGGCGATGACCGCTCCAAACGCCTCCATCTTCCCCTACGGCCCGGCGGCGATCGCGGCGGCGGCGGACATGATCCGGGGCGGCGGGATCGTCGCGGTGCCGACCGAAACCGTCTACGGCCTCGCTGCCGACGCCAGCGATTCGGCGGCGGTGGCGCGCATCTACGCGGCCAAGGGTCGTCCGGCGTTCAACCCCCTGATCGTGCATGTCGGCGACCTCGCGGCAGCCGACGCGCTGGCGGAGTTCGACGACGATGCGCGCGCGCTGGCGGCGGCGTTCTGGCCGGGGCCGCTGACGCTGGTGCTGCCACTGCGCCCCGGTGCTCCGGTCGCGTCGATCGTCACCGCCGGCTTGGGGACTGTGGCCATCCGCATACCGGCACACCGAGCCATGCAGGCGCTGATCACGGCGAGCGGTCGCGCCTTGGCCGCTCCGTCCGCCAATCGCAGCAACGGCATCAGCCCCACCCGAGCGGAGCATGTCGTCGCCAGCCTCGGGGACGCGGTACCGCTGGTGATCGACGACGGACCGTGCGCGGCCGGGCTGGAATCGACGATCGTCATGGGGCGCGACGTGTTGCGGCCCGGACCCATCACCTCGGCGAACCTGATGTCGGTCCTGTCGTTGTCGGCACCCGGCGGGACGCGATCCCCGCCGCTTCTCGCCGGCGACATCGTCGCACCCGGCCAGCTTGCGACGCACTACGCGCCGCACAAGCCGCTGCGCTTGAACGCCCTTGCGGCCGAGCCGGACGAATGGCTGATCGGGTTCGGAGCGATCCCCGGTGACGAGACGCTCTCGGCCAGCAGCGACCCGGTGGCGGCGGCAGCACGGCTGTTCGATGCCCTGCACCGGGCCGATGCCTCGCCGAAGGCGCGCATCGCCGTTGCTCCCATTCCTTCGGACGGCATCGGCGAGGCGATCAACGACCGCCTCGCCCGCGCCGCGACGCGCTAGACTGCGCCAGCGCGATTGCCGTTAGCGAACGGCCGCGGCCTCGTTGGCGACGATGTCCGCCTTCCGCTCCGGCGACATGGACTGGGCATTCACATCGGCCGCGTCGATCGCGTCGGCACGCTGCTCGCCCACATCGCGCGTCCGCTCCGCCCGCTCCTGAAGATTGTCGGCCATGGCTTCCAGCGAGTCGGCGCGGTTGTCGGCGGCATCCTCCACGCGTTCGGCCAGCTTGTCGTCGCCTTTGCCCCCGCAGGCAGCGAGCGGCAGGGCGAGCAACGACAGGCACGCGAGCGGGAGGATGGCTTTCATCGAAGAATGTCCTGTTGGCATCGCTCCGGGTCCGGAACGGTCGGCATCAGCGATCCTGATCCATGATCGTTCCTTGGCGAAAGCGCCTTTCGATCAGACACTCACCGCCCGTGATCGCGCCGCGAAGCTCTTCCGCAGCTTTTGCAGCTTGGGCGGGATGACGGCCATGCAATACGGATTCGACCGGCCCGACGTTTCCCAATAATCCTGATGATAACCCTCCGCCGGGTACCACGTCGTCATCGGTTCGATCGTCGTCACGATCTTTCCACCCGTTTCGCCCGCTCGCTCGATCGCGGCGCGCGCTTCGGTTTCCTGCGCCTCGTCGGCGGGGAAGATCGCCGAGCGATACTGCGTCCCGACATCGTTGCCCTGACGGTTCAATTGGGTCGGGTCATGCGTCGCGAAAAAGATGTCGAGCAGGTCGGCATAGCGAAGCTGGTCGGGATCGTAGCCGACCCGGATCGCCTCGGCATGACCCGTGTCGCCGCCGCACACCTGCTTGTAGGTCGGATCAGGCACATGCCCGCCGATATAACCGCTCTCGACGCTTTCGACGCCGATCACGTCCTTGAACACCGCTTCCGTGCACCAGAAGCAACCACCGGCCAGCGTGGCATATTCGGTCATCATCGTCTCCTTTGATCGGCAGATAGGAAGTCGCTAGGGCCACCGTAAGGGTCAGGGAGCATGCGACGATGGCGGTAATGGTGACGGGCGGTGCGGGCTATATCGGCAGCCACGCCGTACTGGCGCTGCTCGATGCGGGCGCGGATGTCGTCGTGGTCGACAATCTCGTCACCGGGTTCGACTGGGCGGTGGACGAGCGTGCGACGCTGATCGAGTGCGACGTGTCGGACGAGGGCCGCGTGCGCGCGGCGATCCGCGGGCATGACGTGGATGCGATCCTCCACTTCGCCGGATCCGTCGTGGTCCCGGAATCGGTCGGCGATCCGCTCAAATACTACCGCAACAACACCGCCGCCTCGCGCTCCCTGATCGAGAGTGCGGTTGCGGAGAGCGTGAAGCATTTCATCTTCTCCTCCACCGCCGCGACCTACGGCACGCCGGACAAGGTGCCGGTGGCGGAGGGCGACCCGACCGTGCCGATCAACCCGTACGGCATGTCGAAGCTGATGACGGAGACGATGTTGCGCGATGTCGCGGCCGCCCACCCGATCAACTATGCGGCATTGCGCTACTTCAACGTCGCAGGCGCGGACCCTCAGGGGCGAACCGGCCAGTCGACGGCGGGCGCGACTCACCTGATCAAGGTCGCGGTCGAGGCGGCAACGGGCAAGCGCGACAGTGTCGCAGTCTTCGGAACGGACTTTGCGACGACGGACGGCACCGGCGTACGCGATTACATCCACGTCAGTGACCTCGCCGCCGCGCATGTCGCCGCCCTCGCCCTGTTGCGCAGCGAGCCGGTCCGCAGCCACACGCTCAACTGCGGCTATGGTCGCGGCTTTTCCGTCAATCAGGTGCTCGACGCCGTCGACCGCGTCACGAACGTCACGATCGCGCGCCGCTACGAAGGGCGCCGCGCCGGCGACCCCGCGGAGCTGATCGCCGACAACCGTGCGATTCTGGCGGCGACCGACTGGCGGCCGGAACGCGACGACCTCGACCTGATCGTCCGCGATGCGCTGGCGTGGGAGCGCGCACTGGCCGAACGCGGCGTATGAGGCTGCGCTCGCTGCTGTTCGTACCCGGCGACCGGCCGGAGCGGATGGAAAAGGCACTGACCCTCGGGGCCGACGCGCTGATCCTCGATCTGGAGGATGCGGTCGCGCCGCTGGCCCGGCCGATCGCGCGCGACGCGGTCACCGATTTCGTCACGCGCCGACGCGGGCACGGCCCGACGCTGTTCGTCCGCATCAATCCGCTGGATGGCGAGGAAGCGGCGCTCGATCTTGCGGCGATCCTGCGCGCTGTCCCGGACGGCATCGTCCTGCCCAAGGCGGAGGGTGCAGACGGCGTTCGGACGCTGGCGGAGCGGCTGCCGGGCACCCCGATCCTGCCGATCGCGACGGAAACACCCTCCGCATTGTTCCGGCTGGGCGACTATGCCGCCGTCTCGGGTCAGCTTGCCGGCCTGACCTGGGGCGCGGAAGATCTGCCCGCGGCGATCGGCGCCACGACCTCGCGAGAGCAGGACGGCAGCTATACCGCGCCTTACCAGTTGGCGCGGTCGCTCACGCTGTTCGGCGCGCACGCGGCGGGCGTGGCGGCGATCGAGACGGTGTACCCGGATTTTCGCGATCTCGACGGCCTTGCCAGCTATGCCGCACGCGGACGGCGCGATGGGTTCACCGGCATGATGGCCATCCACCCGGCGCAAGTGCCGATCATCAACGCCGCTTTCTCGGCCACGCCCGAGGAGCTCGCGAGGGCGCAGGCGATCGTCGACCTGTTCGCGGCGAACCCCGGCGCGGGCGCGTTGCAACTCGACGGCCGGATGGTCGATGCGCCGCATCTGAAGGCGGCCCGCCGCCTGCTAGCGCTCGCCGCCGATTGATGCGCGGATACGCGCGGTCGCCCACCAGCTGCCGAGTGTCCAGAGCGTCCCGAAGCTCCACCCGGCCAGCACGTCGGACGGCCAGTGCACGCCGAGATACACCCGGCTGAGCCCGATCGCCCCGACCAGCAGGATCGCACACGTCATCAGATAGCGCCGAATTGGTGGTTCCGGCGCGACCTGACTGGCGAGCGCGGCGAGGGTCAGGTACACGATCGCGCTGTTCGCTGCGTGCGCGCTGGGGAAGCTGGCGCTGGAGACCGGCACCAGATGCGCGACGACATCCGGGCGCGTCCGCCCGACGATGTCCTTCGCCAGCCCCACCAGCCAAGCCCCGGACGCGCAGGCCACGACGATCGCCGCTGCCGTCAGCCACAGTCGCCGCACCAGCAGCAAGCCCGCCACCAGCGCGACCGCCAGCGTCAGCACGGTGCCGCCGCCAAGCGCGGTCAGGTCCACCGCCACTTTGCCGAGCCACCGCGGCCCGCCCCATGCGCGTAAATTCGTCAGGATCGTCTGGTCCCACGCCAGCGGCCACCGCCCGAGCAGCGTGCCGGCGATCAGCAGCAGGGCCACCGCCACCGATGCAGTGGCTGCTCCCGCCAGCAATGGCGGCAAGGGCCGGCGGTGCGCGCCTTCAGCTTTCATTTACGATGTTTCTCCTATCGTGCGGCTCATGATCGGACAGCTTGCAGGACCCCGGCGATGACCATCCAGCGTGTCGAACCGCAACGGGACGGGCGCGGCGCGCTGCGCATCCCGGTCCGGTTGCAATCCACCATCTGTAGCTCCGCCGTGCGCAAGGTCGCCGCCGACCTCGTCGATCTGTCGACCGGTGGATGCCGCATCGCGACCGGCCTGTACATGGCCGACGGCGCGCACCTGACGGTCACGATCCCGACCCTGGAACCGGTCGGCGCGCGCGTCCGGTGGTGCCATCATTTGGGTCTTGGCGTCGAATTCCTGCGACCGCTGCATCCGCTCGTCGTACAAAGGCTGGCCGGGATGAGTGTTTCGCAACTTCACTGACAACAGGTCGCCGGCTTTCTGCACCGTTCCGGCGGTGACGATGAACCATTTCTGTTCCGATACAGTTTGCCCCATTGTAGCTGTTATGCAACCATTTTGGTGCAGCGTGTGTATCGTAGACGAGGAGCGGCCCGTGGGCATCACTTTCTATACCCCGCCGCCAGAGCCTCATGACGAGGACGAACGCTCGCGCGCCGTCATCGCATCGGGCGCGCTGGAAATTATCGACGATCCCGAATTGAACCGGTTGGTCGAACGCGCCCGCGCGTCGCTCGGCACGTCGGTGGCCGCGGTGTCGATCGTGCACCAGGAATGGCAGTATCTGATCGCGACTGCCGGGCTGAAGCCGGGCGTCTACAGCCGGCGCACGTCGTTCTGCGGACACACCGTCGTGGCGTCGGACGAGATATTCCTCGTCCCCGATGCCGGACAGGATGCGCGGTTCGCCGGCAACCCTGCCGTGGTCGACGGCATGCTGCGCTTCTACGTCGGTGCGGTCCTGCGCGACGATCACGGCCAGCCGCTCGGCGCCCTGTGCGCGTTCGACCCCCTCCCCCGCGCCGGCGTGACGCAGCGGCAGGAGCAGCAGTTCCGCGACCTCGCCGCGGCCGTGATGGTCAGGCTGGAAGAACTCCGCGAGTTCGTCTCCAGCGACTGAACGCCGCCGTCCGTCCATGCGCGGGCCAAGCGGCAGGCGATGGTGGGTCCGCCGGGGCTCGAACCCGGGACCTCTCGATTAAAAGTCGCTTGCTCTACCAACTGAGCTACGGACCCCGGCCATCGCGTGCCGCGGCCGGACCTAGGTGGATGGTCGGCGGCGGTCAACCAGCGACGACATCTGGCGCATAGTTCTGCCCGTAGGCGGGTCGCGCCAATCGGGGGCGATCGCGGTCACCGGGGTCAGCACGAACGCTCGCGCGGCATAGGCAGCATGCGGGATCATGAGCGATCGACGGCGCCACTGCCCTCCTGACCACAGGACGATATCCAGATCGATCGCTCGCGCGCCCCAGCGGCGCCCCGCCCGCCGGCCGAGCGCGCGCTCTATGCGCTTCAGCCGAGCGAGCAGTGCCGGGGGGCTCTCGACCGTTTCGACGACAGCCGCGGCGTTGGCGAACCGGCGGATGGACGGACCGAGCGGCGCGGTGGCGATCACCGGCGACACCGCGCGGACTCCGCCGATCTGCTCCAGCGCGACCGTAATTGCCTGCGTCGGGCTGCCATATCGTCCCCGCCGGTTCGAACCGAGCGCGACGACGTAGCGATAGGGGGGCGTTGCCGGGGACACCGTGCCGACCTACCTCGGAATGATGTATTTCGCACCCTCCCCCATCGCCGACACCGAACCGCCCCGCGACTGCCCGCTCTGTCCGCGCCTCGTCGGCGTGCGCGCGGCATTGCGCGCCGAGTATCCGGACTGGTGGAACTCCCCGGTCAACGCGTTCGGCGATCCGGCGGCCTGGCTAGCGATCGTCGGACTGGCGCCCGGCAAACATGGCGCGAACCGTACCGGGCGCCCTTTCACCGGCGACTATTCCGGCGACCTGCTGTTCTCCACGCTGGCGAAATACGGACTTGCGACGGGCATCTATGCGGGGGCTCCGGAGGACGACCTGGCGCTGACCGGCGCGATCATCGTCAACGCGGTCAAGTGCCTGCCGCCGGCCAACAAACCAACCCCGGAAGAAATCCACACCTGCCGCCCCTTTCTGGCTGGCCAAATGGGCGTGCTGCCGAATGTCCGCGTGGTCGTGGCGCTTGGGCAGATCGCACATCAATCGGCGGTGAAGGTCCTCGGCGGGCGCCTGCCCAAGGCGAAGTTCGGTCATCTGGCAGAACACGTGATGCCAAGCGGCGTGACGCTGATCGATAGCTACCACTGCTCACGTTACAACCAGAACACCGGCCGCCTGACGACCGAAATGTTCGAAGCCGTCTTCGCTCGGGCCGTGGAAATCAGGCGTCGGCCGGAATGAGACTGTCGACGCCCTTGGCCGCGACCGCCCAGCGATAGACCGCATCGGCGATGTACATGCGGAATTGGGAAGGGTCGAAATAGACGCGTTTGGCATTGCCGACGCAGGCTAGACCACCATTCACGATCAACGCCTCCAGCCGTGCGATCTGGCTGGCATCGTCGGTCTTGACCAAACGGACGGACAGTTCAGGCTGCAGGCGGACGAGGCATATCGCCATTTCGAAATATGTACGATCGACCGGCAGCCGAAAGCGCGCGAGCGGAACCTCCCGCGCATTGAAACGCGCCTGCACGGCGGGATCGGCCGTTTGCGTCTTAGTCAGACGCAGGTCGGGCGCGAACAAGGTGATCGCGCGAATGAACATCGCCCCGCGATCATAATAGCTCGTGTCGTATCCGGTGATGATCGTGGCCGCGCCGCTCTGCCGAGCGATCTCGGTGTCTTGGGCGCATGCCGATCGCGTCTGGACAAGGCGACCCTGCGCAAACCGCTGACTCGCGCTGTTGATCGTGCCGTCCAGTGCGCCGCGGAGCCATTCGTTATCCGCTCCTTCTTTGATGGCGCACGTGGCGAAACGCGACGCGAGCGTCAGAGCCTCCTGACTTCGCCGCGCACCCCCGCCGGTGCGTCCGCTCCCGAGCGTCGAATGCGTCACGGCCGACGTTGGATCGTCGATGTCCCGCATACCCTCTACGACGATGTCGTCCGAAATTGCTGTCGTTGGTTGCTGCGGCGTCTGCTGAGCAAGGCTCGGAGACAGTGTGGCAGCGAACAGGTAGGTCGCCGCCGCTGCCAGCATCACCGATCCTCCACCAACCTGCCGTAAAGCTCCGGCCGCCGATCGCGGAAGAAGCCAAAGGCGGCACGGTGCCGCTTGATGCGGTCGAGATCAAGCGTCGCCACGATCACCCCTTCCTCCTCGCGGCCCAGCTCAGCCAGAATGTCGCCGCGCTCATCCGCGATAAAGCTGGTGCCGTAGAAGGTCTGGCCATGCTCGGTACCGATCCTGTTGGCGGCGACGATCGGGACCACGTTCGACACCGCATGACCGACCATAGCCCGCCGCCAAAGCCTTGCCGTATCGAGAGAAGTATCGTGCGGCTCGCTACCGATCGCGGTCGGGTAGAACAGCACTTCAGCGCCCATCAGCATCATCGCACGCGCGGTTTCGGGGTACCACTGGTCCCAACACACGCCGACGCCCAGCGTCGCGGCGGGGTGCGGCCACACCTTGAAGCCCGTGTTGCCGGGGCGGAAATAGAATTTCTCTTCGTACCCGGGGCCATCAGGGATGTGGCTCTTGCGATAGACGCCCTGCACCTCGCCGTCCGGGCCGATCATCGCCAGTGAGTTATAATGATGCGGCCCGTCCGCCTCGAAGAAACTGGTCGGGATCGTCACCCGCAGCGCCTCGGCAAGGGCCTGCATCGCCAGGACCGCCTTGTGCTCGCCGACCGGCTTGGCATTGGCGAACAGCCCCTCGTCCTCGACGCGGCAGAAATATTCGCCTTCGAACAACTCCGGCGGCAGGATCACCTGCGCGCCCTGTCCTGCGGCCTCGCGGACCAGCCGCGACACGTTGGCGATGTTCGTTTCGAGGTCGTCGGAAAACGCCAGTTGCAAGGCGGCGACGGTGATCTGGGTCATCGGTTCAATCCTACAGCGTGACGCCGAAGCGCGCCGCGATCGCGACGGTGGCGAGGTAAAGGAGCATCGTCAGCACGCACCCCGCGGCCAGCGCCAGCGGAAAGCCGACATCGTGGCGGAGCAGCGCCGGGATCAACAGGAACATGGGAAGTGACGGCAGCACGTACCAGAAGGTTGCCTCCGCATGCGCCGCCATCCGCACGCGGTCGCCGGTGTCGCGCCACAGCCAGATCATGCCGAGCACCGACACCAGCGGCAGCGATGCGATCAGCGCACCCGCTGCCGGACTGCGCCGCGCGATCGACGCCACAAGCGCGACGATCACGCCCGACAGCGCCGCCCGAACGACGAAGGCCAGCATGTCAGGCCGGGATCTGCTGCGATATGCAGTGGAAGCTGCCGCCGCCGGTCAGGACGTGGTCCGCACGCTGACCGACCACCTCGCGCGTGGGGAACAACGCCTGGATCGCGGCGACCGCGGCGGCGTCGTTCTGCGCACCGTACAGCGGCACCACGACGGCGGCGTTGCCGATGTAGAAGTTCATGTAGCTGGCCGGCACGATCGCCTCGTCGCGCAGCACGCGGCCCGGCGACGGGATCGTCACCACCTCCAGCCCCGCGGCTTCGAGATCGCGGCGGGCATGCATGTACACCTGCCAGTTCGGGTCGTTCTCCGCCGGCTCGGGAATGGCGACGCGTCCCGGCGCGACGAACCGCGCGAGGTTGTCGACATGCCCGTCGGTATGGTCGTTCAGCAGCCCCTCGCCCAGCCACACGACCTCCCGAAAACCGAGATCGCGCTTCAGCCGTTCCTCGGTCGTGGCCCGCGTCGCGCCGGGATTGCGGTTGGGATTGAGCAGGCATTGCTCGGTCGTGACGACGATGCCGGTCCCGTCGCCGTCGATCGCACCGCCCTCCAGCACCCAGTCATGCGCCTCCACCGGCGCCTCGCGGCTGGCGGCGAGACGGCCGCCGATGCTGTCGTCGCCCGGCAGGTCGTACTTGCCACCCCAGCCGTTGAAGCGGAACAGCGCCGCCCCACCGTCACCGCGCAGGATCGGACCGGTGTCGCGCAACCAGATATCGCCGAACGGTTCCACCAGCGTCTCCGCGAACGGCGCGAGTTCGGCGGCAGCCTTCTCCGCCTCGCCGTCCGCGCAGACAAGGATCACGCGCTCCCCGCGCCCGTCTGCATAGATGGCACGAGCGAACGCAACGACCTCTTCGCGCGCGGGATCGAGGTCGTCCTCCCATAGTTCGGGATGGCTGGGAAAGCCGATCCAGACGGCTTCGTGCGGGGCCCATTCGGCAGGCGGGCAGTTGGTCATCGTGCGCTTCCCCGGCTCTTGTCGCGGGCCGCCCTGAACTCGGCCGTCGGGTACCAGTTGGGCCACAGCGCCGTGTCGTCCGCCAGCTTGCGACCGAGATTATAGTAGATCGTCAGGTCCGATACCGCACCCGACCAGTCCCAGTTCGCGTCGTATTCGTCCGCCGGCTTATGATAGCGGTTGGTGGTGTAATCCTCCGCCGCCTTCCTGCCCGCCTCGGGTCCGCCGACGACGAGGTTCTCTCCCGATGTTCCATCGAGCATCGGCACGCCCAGCTTGGCGAACGAGAAATGGTCGGAGCGATAGTAGAGCCCCTTCTCCGGGCTAGGCTCGGGCGAGATCGTGCGCCCCTCCGCGGCGACGATCGGCTTCACCAGATCCTCGATCTGCGACTTCCCCGCGCCCGTCAGCACGAAGTCGCGCGCGCGGCCGGCAACGTTCAGTGAATCCATGTTCACGCCGCCGACCGTCTGGGCCAGCGGGAATACCGGATGCTCCGCGTAATAGCGCGAGCCCAGCAGTCCCGACTCCTCCGCCGTCACCGCCAGAAACCCGATCGACCGCTTCGCCGGTCCGGCCTTGGCGTTGGCCTGCGCCAGCGCGATCAGCCCTGCGATGCCGCTGGCGTTGTCGACCGCGCCGTTGCAGATGTCGTCGCCATCCACCGCGTCGCAGCGGCCGAGATGATCCCAGTGCGCGGTGTACAGGACATAGGCGTTCGGATCCGCCGTACCCGGCAGCACGCCCAGCACGTTCTTCGAAGCCTGACGCCGGACGGTCGTGTCGAAGCCGACGGACATGCTCACGCCGAGCGGCACCGCGCGGAAGCCCTTGACCTTGGCGGCGGCGGAGAGCGCCGCGAAGTCCTTGCCGGCGCTGGCGAACAGCTCACGCGCCTTGGCGAGCTGCATCCAGCCCACGACCTGGCTCTGGTCCATATGGTCGCCCTTCTCGTCCAGCTCCAGCTGCGGACCCGTCCACGACGACTGGACGACACCCCAGGGATACGCCGCCGGCTCCGTATCGTGAACGATAATCGCCGCGGTCGCGCCCTGCCGCGCGGCCTCCTCGAACTTGTAGGTCCAGCGGCCGTAATAGGTCATCGCCCGACCCTCGAACGGACCGTCCTGGGTCATCGTCTGCCAGTCGGGATCGTTGACGAGGATGACGACCGTCTTCCCCTTCACGTCCAGCCCGGCATAGTCGTTCCAGCCCTTCTCCGGCGCGTTGATGCCATAGCCGACGAAGACGACCGGACTGTCCTTCACCGCAACGCGCGGCGTCACGCGGTACGTACCGGCGACCATGTCGGTGCGATACGCCATGCTGACCGGCGTCTTGCCCCCCGCGAACGTCATCGGCGTAACGTTGGCCGCGGTGATCTCCACCATCGGCACGTCCTGCGTCCACTGACCCTTGTTGCCGGGCTTCAGCCCCGCCGCCTTCATCTGCGCGATGATGTAGTCGACCGTCTTGGCCTCCGCCGGGGTTGTCGGCGCGCGGCCTTCGTAGCTGTCGTCGGACAGCGCCTTGGTCACCGTCTTCAGCGTGTCGACAGCGATGGCGGGGGCGGTCTGGGCGTGCGCCGCGATGCTGGTGGTCAGGGCGAGCGCGGCGAGCATCGTGCGCGAAAAGATCGGGATCATGGCGGCTCCGCTGAGCGATAGGATGGCCACCGTGTGCCAGCGGGCCGCGGACTCGGCAACCTCGCTATGGCGGAGGAATGCTCCATGAATTGGGTAAGCGCACCCGCCACAACGAGAAAGGGCGGCCCCTCAGGACCGCCCTTTCTTTTGCATCCGAAGCGGCGCGGAACACCGCGCCGTCGGACCATGCCCGTCTTAGCGCGAGTAGAACTCGACGACCAGATTCGGCTCCATCTTCACCGGATAAGGCACTTCGTCCAGCGTCGGCACGCGCACGAAGGTGATCTTGGCGTTGCCGTCCGGCGCGACATAGTCGGGGATCTCACGCTCGGCGAGACCCTGCGCCTCGAGCACCAGCGCCATTTCCTTGGCCTTCGTGCCCAGCGTGATCTCGTCACCGACGAAGCAGCGACGCGACGCGATGTTGCACTTCACGCCGTTGACGCGAATGTGACCGTGGCTGACGATCTGACGGGCCGCGAAGATCGTCGGCGCGAACTTGGCGCGATAGACGATCATGTCGAGGCGCTGCTCCAGCAGGCCGATCAGGTTCTGGCTGGTGTCACCCTTCATGCGGGCCGCCTCGTGATAGCACGCGCGGAACTGCTTCTCGGTGACGTCGCCGTAATAGCCCTTCAGCTTCTGCTTGGCGCGCAGCTGGATGCCGAAATCGGACACCTTGCCCTTGCGGCGCTGACCATGCTGGCCGGGGCCGTATTCACGCTTGTTCACCGGGGACTTCGGACGACCCCAGATGTTCTCGCCCATCCGGCGGTCGAGCTTGTGCTTGGCGCTATGGCGCTTCGACATGTATATTCCTTGCAATCACGAACAACGTTGGTTCCGGTATCGCTCTGCTGGATTTCCAGGAGGAAAAGGCAGGGCCGCCGCTTCACCGGAGTGCGGAGCCATTGCGAAGCGGCGCGCCTAGCCGAGGGTGCAGGCGAAGTCAAGAATGGCGCGCCTGCTGGACAGGCGGCGCAGCGCGAGCCACTAGGCCGATCATGACGATCCTCGCGCCCGCCGACTGTTCCACGATGACCGAGGTCCGCGCCGGCGTGGATGCGACCGATCGCGAGCTGGTGGCCCTGCTCGCCCGCCGGTTCGGCTATATGGACGCCGCCGCCCGCATCAAGCCGGAGCGCGGCCACGTCCGCGACGAGGCGCGCAAGGCGGAGGTGATCGCCAACGCCCGTGCCGACGCCGAAGCGCACGACCTGCCGGCCGATGCGATCGCCGATCTATGGGAGCGGCTCGTCGAGGTCTCGATCGCGTACGAACTCGCCGCTTTCGATCGGCGCGGCTGAATTCCGCCGCATCTTCGCGCCGTCGAGCGCGGACAGGATGCCACGCAGCGTTCGCACCTCCTGCGTCGACCAGCCCGGCTTCGTCAGCAGCGTTCGCAATGTCCGCCGCGTGGTTTCGGTACGCGCCGGCGGGAAGTAGAAATTGGCGTGAACGAGCATCGCGTCGAGCTGGCCGATCATGCCGTCCAGCTCCTCCTGCGGCGCGGGTTCCGGCAGCTCGGTTTCCGGTGGCTGCGCCAGATCCTGATGCTTCGACCATTCGTACGCGACGAGGATCACCGCCTGCGCGAGGTTCAGGCTCCCGAATTCAGGATTGATGGGGACGGTGATGATCGTCCGCGCGACCGCGACATCGTCCGTCTCGAGCCCGGAGCGCTCCGGTCCGAACAGGATCGCCGACCGGCCGGGACCGGCGTGGATCGCCGTGGCCGCTTCGTCGGGCTTGACCACAGGCTTCGTGACGCCGCGCTTGCGGACCGTGGTGGCATAGACTTGCGCGCAGTCGGCCACGGCGTCGGCAACGGTGTCGAACAGCTGCGCGCGTTCGAGGACGATGTCCGCCCCCGACGCGGCCGGCCCGGCGGCGGGGTTCGGCCACCCGTCGCGCGGCGCGACCAGCCGCAGATCGGCCAGCCCGAAATTCAGCATCGCCCGCGCCGCCTTGCCGATATTCTCGCCGAGTTGGGGGCGGACGAGGACGATCACGGGGGGTGGGGTGGTGCTCGGGAAGGTGTTTCGACTGCGCTCGCCGCCGCTAGCGACCTCCACCTCCCGTTCGTCTCGAGTAGGCGTCGAGCCCGTCGAGACACCGTATCGAGAAACCTTGCGAGCCGCCTCCGACACGCCGTCCCAATCTCCCCGGAACAGCGCCTCCTTCTTCTTGCGGGACCAGTCCTTCACCTGCATCTCGGATGCGAGAGCCTCCTGACGCGAGGGGAACTCCTGCGACCACATCAGCGCAACCGGGCGGCGCGTCTGTGTATAACCCTGTATCTCGCCAGCCTGATGTTGGCCGACGCGGCGCTCCAGATCGTCGGTATGCCCAGTATAATAGCTGCCGTCGGAGCAGCGGAGGATGTACGTCCAGAAGGTCATGCGACGGGACCTACTGCTCGATACGCGGTCTCGACAAGCTCGACCGCTCTCGGGACGAACGGTTCTTTCGATCGAAAACGCTACTCGTTCCGCCCCGCCTCCTCCACGGCCCCGGCGAACGCCTCGAAATCACGCGCTTCGTTGAAATCGCGGTACACGCTGGCGAAGCGGATATAGGCGACGGAATCCAGCCCCTTCAGCCCGTCCATCACCAGCTCGCCGATCCGGGCGGAGGTCACCTCGCCCTCGCCCAGCGTCTCCAGCCGGCGCTGAATACCGGTCACCAGCTTCTCGATCCGCGCGGCCTCGACCGGCCGCTTGCGCGCGGCGATCGACACGGAGCGCATCAGCTTCTCGCGATCGAACGGCTCGCGCCGGTTCTCGCTCTTCAACACCGTCAGTTCGCGCAACTGGATGCGTTCGAACGTCGTGAAGCGCGCTCCGCACGCCTCGCATTGCCGCCGCCGGCGAATGGCCGCTCCATCTTCGGTGGAGCGGCTATCCTTGACCTGGCTGTCCTCGTGACTGCAAAACGGACAGCGCATTCAGCAGCTCAGCCCTTGCGCTTGGAATAGGCGAACGCCGCGCCCGCGATCGCGCCCAGCACCGGGCCGACGACCGGAAGGGGAATCGCGATCACGGCGCCGATCGCGCTGTACTTGGCCATCTTCTTGCCCAGGCCAGGGGTGTTCTTCACTTCGCTCTGGATTTCTTCGATCTTCGACATGCCGTTCAGCCCTGATAGATGGGGAAGCGCGCGCAGAGTGCCCGCACGCGGGTCCGAACGTCCGCCTCGACCTCGGGGTCCCCATGCTCGCCATTCCTGGCGAGACCGTCGAGCACATCCGCGACCATATGGCCGATCTCGCGGAACTCCGCCGCGCCGAAGCCGCGCGTGGTGCCGGCGGGCGAGCCGACGCGGATGCCGCTGGTCTTCACCGGCGGCAGCGGATCGTTCGGGATGCCGTTCTTGTTGCAGGTAATGCCGGCCCGTTCCAGCGCCTCGTCCGCATCGCGACCGGTGATGCCGAGCGGCGTCAGGTCGATCAGCGCGAGATGCGTGTCGGTGCCGCCGGATACGACATCGCTGCCGCGCTCCTTCAGCGTGGCCGCCAGCACCTTGGCGTTCTCCACCACCGCGGCGATGTAGCTCTTGAAATCGGGCTGCAGCGCCTCGCCGAACGCGACCGCCTTCGCCGCGATGACGTGCATCAGCGGCCCGCCCTGGAGCCCCGGGAACACAGCCGAGTTGATCTTCTTCGCAATCGCCTCGTCATTGGTCATGATCATGCCGCCACGCGGCCCGCGCAGCGTCTTGTGCGTCGTGGTGGTCACGACATGGGCATGGCCGAACGGCGTCGGATGATGGCCGGCAGCGACGATCCCCGCGAAATGCGCCATGTCGACCATGAAATACGCGCCGACCTTATCGGCGATGGCGCGAAAGCGGGCGAAGTCGATGACGCGCGGATAGGCGCTGCCGCCCGCGATGATCAGCTTCGGCTGATGCTCCACGGCCAGCGCCTCGACCTGATCGTAGTCGATCAGGTGCGTAACCGGGTCGACGCCATACTGGATCGCGTTGAACCACTTGCCCGACATCGCCGCGCGCGCGCCGTGGGTCAGGTGGCCGCCCGCGTCCAGGCTCATGCCCAGGATCGTATCGCCCGGCTTGACCAGCGCCAGCATGACCGCGCCATTCGCCTGCGCCCCGGAATGCGGCTGCACGTTGACGAAGCCGCACCCGAAGATCTGCTTGGCGCGCTCGATGGCCAGCGTCTCGACCGTGTCGGACGGTGCGCAGCCCTGGTAATAGCGCTTGCCCGGATAGCCCTCCGCATACTTGTTCGTGAACACGGACCCTTGCGCGGCGAGCACAGCCTTCGACACGATATTCTCGGACGCGATCAGCTCGATCTGCGTCTGTTCGCGCTCCAGTTCCGCGGCAATCCCGGCGAACACGGCGGCGTCGGCGTCGGCCAGCTCGCGGGTGAAGAAGCCGTCCGGCTGGACGTCGGACAGGGTGCGGGGCTGCGTGCTCATGCGGCGAACTCCTTGGCCGACAATGTGTCGACAGAACTGAAACTGGTCGACAATTTGTCGACGCGGCGTTGATGACGCCCACCTTCGAATTCGGTGGTCAGGAAGGCGACAATGCAAGCCTTGGCCATGTCCTCACCGATCAGGCGAGCGCCCATCGCGATGGCGTTGGCATCGTTGTGCTGGCGCGCCAGCGCAGCGGACAGCGGTTCCGACACCAGTGCGCAGCGGCAGGCGGAATGGCGATTGGCGGCAATCGCAATGCCGACCCCGGAACCGCACAGCGCGATACCCCGCTCGGCACGGCCGTCCCCGATCGCAGCAGCCAGCGCAAAGCCATAATCCGGATAGTCGACCGACGCCGTCCCGTCCGCCCCCAGATCGAACACGTCATGCCCCTGCTCCGACAGCCAGCTCGCCAGCGAGGATTTCAGCGCGACGGCGGCGTGATCGGAGGCGAGGGCGATGCGCAAACGCTGGAGTCCTTTGATCGCGTGGGATGGCGCGCGCCATAGCCGCAGGCCACCGCAAACGCCACCCCGAAGCATCACCCGCAAAGCATTGCGATCGCAGCTTGCCGCCACCGCGCCAGCCGCTACGCTGCCTGGCTGTGACCCAACCCCGCCCCGCCAGCGACGAAGCGCGCGCCCACCTCGCCCGGATGCTGATCGCGACCGGCAGCGAGGATCGCGCCGCCTTCCGCGAATTGTACCACCTGACCTCCGCGAAGCTTTTCGGCGTCGTGCTGCGTATCTGTGGCGACACCCAGGCGGCGGAGGATGTGCTTCATGACGTCTACCTCATCATCTGGCGCCGCGCCGGTGCGTGGGAACCCGGCCGCGCCAGCCCGATCACGTGGCTCGCGACGATCGCCCGCAATCGCGCGATCGACTGGCGACGGGCACAGAAGGTACGGCGCGCCGGCCCGATCGACGATGCATCCGACATACCCGACACAGCGCCCGACGCCGAATCGGAACTCGTCGCCGCGGGTGAGCGCCACTCGCTGCGTCACTGCCTGGAAGAACTCGAACCGCGTCAGGGAGAGGCTATCCGCACCGCCTTCTTCGACGGCATGACCTATGCCGACTATGCGGAGGCCCGCGGCGTCCCGCTGGGCACCGCGAAAAGCTGGATAAGACGCGGCCTCGCGCGGCTGAAGGAGTGCCTAGACCGTGACGCCTGAGCCCGACACCCACGATCCCGAGCCTCTGGACGTGGCTGCCGCGGAACTGGCGCTGGGGCTGCTCGACGGCGAGGAGCGCGCGGCGGCGTTGCGCCGCGTGCTGGCCGAACCCGCTTTCGCAGCGGAAGTGGAACGCTGGCGGCTGTATTTCGCGCAACTGTTCGACCTGTGGCCGGAGGCGGAAGCGCCGGAAGGGTTGATCGACCGCATCGACGAGTCGCTCGGCGGACCCAAGCCGTCGCGCACCCGGCGTGCGCCATGGCCGCTGATCGCGGTGGCGATGAGCGCGCTGGCCGCCGTGCTGCTGGTCGTCATCGCGCTCCGCCCCACACCGACGCCGCTGCCGGCACCGGTGCCGCAGGTTCAGGAGGGCTCGCGCACGCTGCTGATTGCGGCGCTGGGCGACGCCAAGTCGCCGGTCGCGGCGGCCTACCATCCCGAGAACGGGCTGATGCGCATCGCCGCCGCACCCACCGTGCCCGCCGCGCGCGTCGCGCAGCTATGGGCGATCGGCGGCGACGGCGTACCGCACCCGCTCGGCCTGCTGACAGCGGCGGGCACGGAACTGCGACTGGCGGCCGCGGATCGGGCTCGACTGGTGCCGGGAACGACCCTGGCGATCTCGGTCGAGCCAACGGGGGGATCGCCGACCGGGCTGCCGACCGGTCCGGTCGTTGCGACGGGCGCGCTGTCGGCGGTCTGACGGCTGTGGTAGGAGGATGGGCATGAACAAGCCTGCGCGATTTCCATCCGTCACCGGCGATACCGGCGGCACGGCGCGCTTCACCGCGGCGGAGTTCCTGCACATGGTCGAGGCGGGGGCCTTCGACGATATCCAGATCGAGCTTGTCCAAGGGGAACTCGTCCGCATGAACCCGCCAATGAACGAGCATGCGGGTCGGCAGGCCGAACTGATCGGGCAACTGTGGGCGGTGCTTCCCGATGCTCGCAATCGTCTTCGCGGGGAGGTCGCGATCGACTTGGGCGACGACACGATCGTCGCTTGTGATGTCGGACTATTGTCCGCCCCGTACGAAGGACATCGTTCCGTTGAGGCGGGTGCGATATTGCTGGCAGTCGAGATCGCCATGACGACCGCGGACCGCGACCTCGGCGTGAAACGCCTGCTCTATGCCAGCGCCGGTGTCCCGCATTACTGGGTCGTAGATGGCAAGCGATCGGTCACCCACGTCTTCGAGCATCCCGTCGACGGGGACTACGCCTCACTACGGCTAGTGCCGTTCGGCGAAACGCTGGCTGTCCCCGGCACATATGCGACCATCACGCTCGACTGATACTGGCGCCGCCATCATGCAAGCGTAGCGAAGCAATCCAGAGCGTCATGGTCTTGGCCTGACCGCCTCGCTGAGGCAGACGTAACGTCCGAGTCAGCGACGCCTCCATCCTCTCAACACTTCCACCTCAATCCAGATCGTTCTCGCTGATCACCACCAGCTCCTCGTCCTCGTTCCGCGCCAGCGCCTTGGCCCCGATCGCCGAGATCGTGTCGACATGCTTCCGGAACACCGCGACCGCGCGATCGTCCGGCACTTCGGCCCCCAGCGCCTCCAGCAGGTCGTATTGCGCGGCGAACGCCCGGCGCTGGTCGCCGATGTCCGCGGCGAACTCGACCCGGCGATCGTCGACATTATCGTATACGGTGGCGGTGTCGATCGTAAGCCGGTCTGCGGCCATGAAAAATCTCCTCTTATCAACCTGAAGCGCACAAGCGCGGCGACCTGTTCCCTCAGTCGTCCTCGTCCTCAAACCCGACCAGCGCCAGCGCCCGCGCCTTGATCTGGCGTGTCATGCACCAGTGGACCAACGCATCCTCGCGCCCGTGCGTCACCCACACCTCCTTGGGCGCGATCTCGGTCAGCGTATCGATCAGTTCATCCCAGTCGGCATGATCGGACAGGATCAGCGGCAACTCGACATTCTTCTGCCGCGCGCGCTGCCGCACCCGCATCCATCCCGATGCCATCGCCGTAATCGGATCGGGCAGCCGCCGCGACCAGCGATCGTTGAGTGCGGACGGTGGACACATCACCACATGCCCCGCCATCGCCGCCTTCGGCACGCCGGTCGCCGGGATCAGCTCCCCCAGACGGACACCCAATTCCTCGTACAGTTCGCAGAGGCGCTGGAGTGCGCCGTGGATGTAGATCGGCGCGACGTGGCCGCGGTCGCGCAGTTCCGCGATCACGCGCTGCGCCTTGCCCAGTGCATAGGCCCCGACCACGACGCAGCGATCGGGATTGGCGTGCAGCCGCTCCAGCAGCTTGTCGATCTCGTCGCCGGTATCCGGGTGGCGGAACACCGGCAGCGCAAAGGTCGCCTCGGTGACGAACACGTCGCACTTCACCGGCTGGAACGCCGCGCAGGTCGGGTCCGGGCGGCGCTTGTAGTCGCCCGACACGACGACCCGTTCGCCGCGATAGTCGAGCACGATCTGCGCCGATCCCAGCACATGCCCGGCAGGGACGAAGCCCACCTCCACATCGCCCATCCGAATGCTTTCGCCATAGGCGACCGGCTCGCCCGTTTGCGGACCGTAGCGCGCATCCATGATCGCCAGCGTCTCCGGCGTCGCCCACACCCGCTCGTGCCCGCCGCGCGCGTGATCGGCGTGACCGTGCGTCACCAGCGCCCGCGGTGTCGGTTCCGACGGATCGATCCACGCATCGGCGGGGCGGACATAGATGCCGTGGGGATGCGGTTCGATCCAGTCGCCGAGTTTCGCCATGCGGCTAGTACGCGCGACCGGGTCGGATGGAGCCGCCCGGATCGAAAACCTTGCCCCTGTCGTTCTTTAGCCCGACATAGAGAAGGAATGGATCATGAACGATCAGGTGGCGAGCAACTGGGCGGACGGCAGCCTCTGGGTGATCGTGGTGTTCGTCGGAGCATTCGTCCTGCTGGGCGTGATGATCTGGGCGCGCCAGAAGAACAAGGCGATCACGCCCGAGGAACATCGCCGGACGGAGCAAGCGACGCACGATCTGTACAAGGACGGGGCGACGGAAAAGCCGCACGACCGGACCTGACGCTACCGGCCCCACTGGCGGACTGGTTCGCCGCGCGCGGCTGGCGACCGCGGCGGCACCAGTGGGACATGCTGGCGGAGGGTCGCGCCGGGCGGCATGCGCTGCTCGTCGCGACCACCGGCGCGGGCAAGACCCTTGCCGGCTTCCTGCCTACGCTCACCGAACTGATCGAGGTTCCGACCGAGGGACTTCACACGCTGTACGTGTCGCCGCTCAAAGCGCTGGCCGTCGACATCCAGCGCAATCTGGTGACGCCGGTCGAGGAGATGGGGCTCGACATCCGGGTCGAGACGCGGACCGGCGATACGCCCTCCGACCGCAAGGCTCGGCAGCGGGTCAAGCCGCCGCACATCCTGCTGACCACGCCCGAATCGCTGTCGCTGCTGCTCAGCTACCCCGACAGCCTGACGATGTTCGCCGGCCTGCGCACGATCGTCGTGGACGAGGTCCATGCCTTCGCCACCGGCAAGCGCGGCGATCTGCTGTCCCTGTGCATGGCGCGCCTGCAACGGATCGCGCCGGCCATGCGTCGGGTCGCACTGTCGGCGACGGTCGCGGATGCGGACGGCTACCGTGCTTGGCTCGCGCCCGACGGCGACATCGACACCGTGAGCCTGGTGCAAGGCGAGCCGGGCGCGGACCCCGACATTTCCATCCTGTTGCCCGAGGATCGCGTCCCCTGGGCCGGGCATTCCGGGCGTTACGCCGCGGCGCAGGTGATGAAGGTCATCGAGGAGAACCGGACCAGCATCGTCTTCTGCAACACCCGCAGCCTGGCGGAACTGATCTTTCAGGATTTGTGGAAGGCCAACGACAAGGGCCTGCCGATCGGCGTCCACCACGGCAGTCTCGCGCTGGAGGCACGGCGCAAGGTCGAGGGCGCGATGGCGGACGGCAAGCTGCGTGCACTGGTCGCGACCGCCAGCCTCGATCTCGGCGTCGACTGGGGCGATGTCGATTGCGTCGTGCAGATGGGCGCGCCCAAGGGATCGTCGCGGCTGTTGCAACGGATCGGCCGCGCCAACCACCGGCTGGACGAATCGTCGAAGGCGATCGTCGTGCCCGGCAACCGCTTCGAATATCTGGAGGCGCGCGCTGCGCTCGATGCGGTGGAGGCGGGCGAACTCGACCCCGACCTGTTCCGCCCTGGTGCGCTCGACGTGCTGGCGCAGCACGTCATGGCCTGCGCCTGTGCGGGTCCGTTCCGTCAGGAGGACCTGCTGGACGAGGTGCGCTCCGCCCTACCCTATTCCGCGTTGACCGCGGACACGTTCGAACGCGTGCTCGGCTTTATCCGCGACGGCGGCTATTCGCTGCACGCCTATGACCGGTTCAAGCGGCTGGTGCAGGAAGCGGACGGGCTCTGGCGGATCGCGCACCCGAAGTTCGTCGCGCAGCACCGCCTGAACGCCGGCATCATCGTCGAGGCGACGATGCTCAACGTCCGCTTCCGCAACGGGCGCAACCTCGGCAAGGTCGAAGAGGGCTTCGCCGCGACACTGAGCCACGGCGACACCTTCTTCTTCGCCGGCCTGAGCCTGGAGGTGGAGAAGATCGACACCGAGGATTTGATCGTCCGCGCCACCAGCCGCCCCGCCCGCATCCCGACCTATGGCGGCAGCCGGATGCCGCTGTCGACCAACCTCGCCGACCGCGTCCGGCGCTTCCTCGCCACGCCATCGGAATGGGACCGCTTTCCGCCCGACGTGCACGAATGGCTGGACATGCAAGCGGCCCGCTCGATCCTGCCCAAGCCCGATCAGTTGCTGGTCGAAACCTTCCCGCGCGAGGGCCGAAACTACATGGTCGCCTATAGTTTCGAGGGATGGAACGCGCACCAGTCGCTCGGCATGCTCGTCACGCGCCGGATGGAGACGCAGGGGCTGAAGCCGCTCGGCTTCGTCGCCAACGATTACGCGATCGCCTGCTTTTCAGCGGAGAAGGTCACGGACCCCGCCTCGCTGTTCTCTGCCGATATCCTCGAACATGAGTTCGTCGACTGGGTGCAGCAGTCGCACCTGCTGAAACGCGCCTTCCGCGAGGTGGCGGTGATCGGGGGGCTCGTCGAGCGCCAGCATCCCGGCAAGCGCAAGACCGGGCGTCAGGTGACGTTTTCCACCGACCTGATCTACGACGTGCTCAGGAAGTACGAGCCGTCGCATCTGTTGTTGCAGGCGGCGTGGGACGACGCGCGCGCGCGGATGACGGACGTCGGCCGGCTCGCGAACCTGCTCGACCGCGCGGCCGACACGATGGTGCACATCGACCTCCCCCGCGTGTCGCCGCTGGCGGTGCCGGTACTGGTGCTGATCGGACGCGAGAAGGTGTCCACCAATGCGGGCGACGACGCGCTGCTGATCGAAGCCGAAGCCCTCGCGGCGGAAGCGATGCGCGCCGACTGACGACGCCCCGCGGTCCCGCGCGGCCCCTTGCCAAACCCGCACCACAGGCGCAGCCTCTTGGCATGGAGAGGATCGCCGCCCTGGCGTTCGTCGCCGCCGCGGCGTTCGCCGTGCCGGCCACCTCCCAGATCGTGCCTCCGCCGCCCCTGGACATACCCGTCGACGAACTCGCGATCGGCGAGGCCGACCTGCGCATGACCGTGCCCGTGTCGATCGCGGGCAAGGGGTCGTGGCCCTTCGTCATCGATACCGGCGCGGAGCGGACGGTCGTGTCGCACGAACTCGCCGACCGGCTGGCGCTGCTGCCCGGCCGCACCGTGCGGGTCATGACGATGAGCGGCAGCGTCGTCGCGCCGACCACGCTGGTGCCGATGCTGCGGCTGAAGGCGCTGACCCCCGATACGATCGAGGCGCCGACCTTCACGCGCGCCAATCTCGGCGCGATCGGCATGCTGGGAATCGACGCGCTTCAGGGGCAGAAGGTCGCGATTGACTTCGACCGCAACCGCATGACGCTGACACCTTCGAAGAAGCGGATGCTGCGTCGATCCTCGCCGGACGAGATCGTCATCGTCGCGCGGTCGCTCTACGGCCAGTTGATCGTCACCGATGCGCGCTGGCGGGGGAAGAAGATCGCTGTCGTCATCGACACCGGCTCACCGGTGACGATCGCCAACCCCGCACTGCTGCGGATCGCCACGCGCAAGCCACCGCCCTTCCTGGGCGCGATGTCCGTCATCACGCCGAGCGGCGCGACGCTCAGCGCCGACGCCTATCGACTGGAGCGGCTGGAGGTCGGCGGAGTCGCGTTCGACGGCGTGTCGGTCGCGGTCGCCGACGCCGCGCCGTTCGCGCGCTTCGGCCTCGGCGACACGCCCGCGCTGCTACTGGGCATGGAGACGCTGCGCCTGTTCCGCGCGGTCGAGATCGACTTCGCCAACCGCGCGATCCGCCTCACCCTGCCCCGCGGTTCGCGGGTGTCGGGCACGAGCGTGACGGGTTTCTGAGCGCCCGTTCCGTTCATGCCACCATTGCAAACCTCGTCTACCACCCGGGCGGAGGCCGGGGTCCAGTTGGAATGTCGGTGGTAATCTGTCGAGAACGTCAGCCCCCCGCCCGCCAAAGCTCAGCGCTTCGGCACCGGCGCCTTGCCCGTGTTCACGCCGCGCAGCGACTGGCCGGCGACGTTCAGTTCCGCGCCGCACCGCTTCAACTCGTTCTGCGGATTGGCTTTCTGGGCGGTCGCCTGCTGTGCCGCCCGCATCACGACCGCGCCGACGTTGGTCGACGCGTTGCGGCCCTTCAGCTTACCGACGTAATAGAGGATCCCCGCCTGCGCCATCGCGGCGGTCTGCGGATTGCCCTTCGACCCCATCGAACCGAGAACGGCGATGCAACGCCCGTCCGCGTCGGCACCGGTGGGGGCGGCTTGGGGGGCCAGGAGCAAGGCGGCGGCGAGTAGGATCACGAGCTGGACTTTCTGCAATGTTCGTCGCCCACCCTGAACCGCTCGCGGCGGAAAGCCAATCCCGTGCTTGCGCAGGCTGGCGCGGCGGGGCATTGGCAGGCCATGGTTCCCTTTTCGTTCGGCGGCCACGCAGTGATGGCGATGCCCGAGGGCGCGGTGTTCTGGCCGGCACGCGGCGCGTTGCTGGTCGCGGACCTGCATCTGGAGAAGGCGAGCTGGTTCGCCAGCAAGGGCCAGTTGCTGCCCCCCTATGACTCGATGGCGACGCTCGCCGCGCTGGAGGTGCTGGTGCAGCGGACGCAGGCGCGGGAGATCTGGTGCCTGGGTGATAGTTTCCACGATGTCGCCGGGTGCGACCGGCTGCCCGTGGCGGCGCAGGACACGCTGCGGGGGCTGACCACGACGACGCGCTGGACGTGGATCACCGGCAATCACGATCCCGCGATCCTCGATCGCTGTGGTGGCGAAGTTTTCGACGAGGCGATCGTCGACGGACTGGTGCTGCGTCACGAAGCCGACCCGAAGGACGTGCGGCCCGAAGTATCGGGGCATTTCCACCCCAAGCTGCGCGTGCGGGTGCGGGGTCGTCAGGTGGCGCGCCGCTGTTTCGTCGCCACCGCGACCAAGCTGGTGCTGCCGGCGTTCGGTTCGCTGACGGGAGGGCTGGACGTCGACCACCCTGCCCTCCGCGCCGCGGTCGGGCGCGAGGGTCAGGCGCTGATTCCGGTCGAGGACCGGCTGCTGCGGTTTCCGCTGGCGGCTTGATACACAGCCCCTCCCCTCGCTTCCCTTCCGGGAGGCGGTGGGCGAGGCGCTTCAGCGTACGGCCGGCCAGAGCTCCACCCGGTCCTGCCGTCCCCTTGCGGGGAACCGTTGCGAAGTACCTCCGCGGATGATCACCAAATCACCACTCCGGCGTAGGCCGGGGCGGCAGAAAAAGTTTCCGAATAGTCCCCCCAAGGAGAGGGAGAAAGACCGATGCGGGACGACCGCTACCGCGCCAGCGACGGGAAGCCGGCGCGGAAGGCGGCCAGCTTCGGCTTGTCCCACATCCGGATATAGGGATGATCCGGGTTCCGGTCGAAGAAGTCCTGATGATAGGCTTCGGCCGGAAAGAACTGGCCCTGTTCCAGCTTCGTCGCGATCGGCTTCCTGAACGCGCGCGTCGCGTCGAGCTGTGCGATGTACGCCCGCGCGACGCGCGCCTGCTCGGGCGATTGCGCGAAGATCGCGGAGCGGTAGCTCGGCCCCATGTCCGGCATCTGGCCGTTCACCTGCGTCGGATCGTGCGCGACCGAGAAATACACGCGCAGCAGCGTCGCGTAGCTGACCTGCCGCGGATCATAGGCGATACGGATCGCCTCTGCGTGACGCGTCGTCTCGGTCGACACTTGCGCGTAGGACGCGGTGGCGCGCGTGCCGCCGGCATAGCCCGCGGTGACGCTGCGGACGCCCTTCACATGCTCGAACACCGCTTCCATGCCCCAGAAGCATCCGCCGGCGAAGATCGCCGACTGGAGACCGGGCGCCGGCGCGACATCGGCGCGCGCCGCCGGAATCGGCACGGCGCGCTCGGCGTTCGCCTGGCTCATCGCAAAGGTCGCGGCGATCGCGACCATGCCCAGCCCCAGCGCCGCCGCCTTCATATCAGCGGACCTGATGCGTCGGAGCGAAGCGATGCTCCAGCTCGCGCGTGGCTTCGGCGGGCTGGATCGCCAGCAGGCCGACCGCGCCGAGCACGAAGCCACCGGCGAACTGCCACACGAAACTGGACTTCAGATGCTTCAACATAATCCCAAACCTTGATGACTTCGCCGGGTTGCCGACGAAGCTACGTTGCCTCCCATGTCGTGGATGCACCACGACACGACAAGATGACTGTCCTGAAACATAGCGTTGCAACACTGAACCTCGACTGGGTCGATCGTTCACGTGGCTGTCAGGCTCTGCGCCCCCCGGTCCGGGAGCGCGCGATTACTTCAGCGCGGCACATGCCTCCGCGATGCGCGCGCACGCCTCGGTCAGCAGCGCGTCCGACGTCGCGTAGCTGATCCGCATCGCCGGCGAGAGGCCGAACGCCGCGCCCTGCACCGCCGCAACCCGGGCATCGTCCAGCAGGTAGGTCACGAACGCCTCGTCATCGACGATCTTGACCCCCTTCGGCGTGGTCTTGCCGATCAGCGGCGCGAACGACGGATAGACGTAGAATGCGCCCTCCGGCGTCGGGCAGCTCATGCCGGGAATGTCATTCAGCGCCTTGACCACGAGGTCGCGGCGGACCTGAAAGGCGGCGGCACGCTCTTTCAGGAACGACTGGTCGCCGGTCAGCGCGACCGCTGCCGCGGCCTGCGCCACCGAACAGGGGTTCGACGTCGACTGCGACTGCAACTTCGCCATCGCCTTGATGAGCCACGGCGCACCGGCCGCAAAGCCGATCCGCCAGCCGGTCATCGAATAGGCTTTCGAACAGCCGTTCACGGTCAGCGTCCGCTCGTACAACTCCGGCACCACCTCGGCGATCGTCGCGAAACGAAAGCCGTCATAGGTGATGTGCTCGTACATATCGTCGGCGAACACCCATACGTGCGGGTGGCGCAACAGCACCTCGCCCAGCGCCTTCAGCTCGTCGACGGTGTAGGCCGCGCCGGTCGGGTTCGACGGCGAGTTCAGGATCACCCATTTGGTACGCGGCGTGATCGCGGCGTCCAGCACCTCGGGCGACAGCTTGTAATCCGCTTCGGGACCAGCCTTCACGATCACCGGCACGCCGCCCGCGAACTGGACGACATCGGGATAGCTGACCCAATAGGGTGCCGGAATCACCACCTCGTCGCCCGCATCGACGGTCGCGACGATGGCGTTGAACAGCGAATGCTTGCCGCCGACGTTCACGCTGATCTGGTTCGGGGTGTAGGTCAGGCGGTTGTCGCGCGCGAACTTCGTGACGATCGCGTCCTTCAGCTCGGGCGTGCCGTCGACATTGGTGTATTTGGTCTTGCCGTCGCGGATCGCCTGAATCGCGGCGTCCTTGACGAAGTCGGGCGTGTCGAAGTCCGGTTCGCCCGCGCCCAGCCCGATCACGTCGATGCCCGCGCGCTTCAGCTCGTTGACCCGCGTGGTGACGCCGAGGGTCGGCGACGGGCTGATGCGGTCGAGCGCAGCGGAGGCGTGCATGGCGGATGTCCCAAAGAGCAGCCCGGCAAGGGGCGGGGCCATTAGCCGCGCCGACGCCCTTTACGCAACCGCAACAATCGCTGGAATAAGCCCGCGCAACGCATTGCCGACGAAAAATCCGTCGGTCAGGTCGGCGCGGGTCAGCGTTGCGGGGCGCGCGCGGCCCGCCGCGATCAGGTCGGCGACCAGCACGCCGGGCAGCAGCGGGCCGGGTGGGGGCGTTAGCAATACACCGTCACGCTCCACGAACAGCGACGTGAAGCTACCCTCCGTCAGCACCCCGTCATGCTCGAACAGCACCTCGTCCGTGGCCGCCGCCCGGCGCGCCTCGTCGTAAAAGCCGCGGTCGCTGGTCTTGTGCCGCAGCCGCAGGTCGTGCGGCGAGACCGGCAGCGGGACGATCGCGACCGTCCACCCATCCCGCGGTGCAGGTGGCAGCGGCGACATCTCGACCGCCACCGAGCCGGAGGGTGCCAGCAACAGGCGGATGCGGCACGGGTCGCGCAGGCGGAAAGTCGCCGCCTGCAACTCGTTGCGCGCACCGTGGCGATCGAACGCGAAGCCGAACACCTCCGCACTCGCCTTCATGCGCGCCAGATGACGCTCCAGCAGCGGCATGCCCTCTTCCGGGTCGAACGCCATCGTCTCGATCAGGTCGAAGCTGACATGCCCCTCCCCCACGAACGCTCCCTTGGCCAGACATTCCTCCCACTCCGCCGCCGGGTCCGAATCGGCGACGATGCCCGCGCCCAGCGACAGCGTCGCAACGTCGTCGCCGCCCGCGATCGTCAACGTCCGGATCGCGACGTTGAACATCGCCGTGCCGTCCGGGTCGATATGCCCGATCGCGCCCGTATAAGCCCCGCGCGGGGCTCGCTCGGTCTCCGCGATCGCCTGCATCGCGCGGACCTTGGGCGCGCCGGTGATCGATCCACAGGGAAAAGCCGCGGCCAACACGTCGACCGCGTCGCGATCCGGGGCGAGCGTCGCGACGACCGTGGAGACGAGTTGGTGGACGGTCGGATAGGTCTCGACCGCGAACAGGTCCGGCACCGCCACCGATCCGGCGACGGCGACGCGCGACAGGTCGTTGCGCATCAGGTCGACGATCATCAGGTTCTCGGCACGTTGCTTGGCATCGAGCGCCAGAGCAGCGGCCAGCGTGGCGTCGGCGGACGGGGTCGCGCCGCGCCGCGCAGTGCCCTTCATCGGCCGGCAGGTCAGCCGATCGCCGTGGAGGGAGAAGAACAATTCGGGCGACAGGCTGATGAGCGTGTCCTTGCCCGTCTCGATCACCGCGCCATATCCGGCGCCCGCGGCACGGCGCAGTCGGGTATAGACCGCGAGCGGGTCGCCGACGATGCGGACGGCCGCGCGGAACGACAGGTTCGCCTGGTACAGGTCGCCCGCCGCGATCAGGCGCAGGATGGCGCGGACCTGATCCTCATAGTCCTCCCGTTCGATCAAAGGCCGTGGCGCGCCGATCCACGCACCGGCCGGATCGGGCGGCGGCGGCGGCGTGGTCCAGCCGTCGAACAGGCCGAACCAGACGAGCGGCGTCGTCGGCGCGACCGCGGTGATCGTCGGCTCGAAGGCCGCGCCCGCTTCGTAGGACAGGAACCCCGCCGCGTGCAGGCCGCGGCGGATACCGGCGCGGACCCGGTCGAGCGTCGCAGCGACCTGCCCAGCCTCGCACGTTTCGACCACCTCCACCGGCCCGGCGTAGAGCCGAGCGGGTGCACCGCCCTGCCGGGCGTCGTCGAGCAGGACGAACGGTGCTTTCGGCTGCATGTCCATGCAGATGCATCCTGCGCGCGGTCAGGGCAAGCATTGACCATGCGCGCGATCCTGCGCCAAGCAGCCGCCATGACCCAGCCTCCCCTTCGCGCCGTTATCGTCCCGGTCACGCCGCTCCAGCAGAATTGCTCGATCATCTGGTGCACCACGACGATGAAGGCGGCGGTGATCGATCCCGGCGGCGACCTGCCCCGCATCCGCGCCGCCATCGCGCAGGCGGGCGTCACGGTCGAAAAGATCCTGCTGACCCACGGCCATATCGACCACGCCGGCGAGGCGAAACCGTTGGCGGACGAACTCGGCGTGCCGATCGAGGGCCCGCACGAGGAGGACCGGTTCTGGCTCGCGCGGCTGGACGAAGACGGCCGCACGTACGGCATCCGCGGCGTGGTGTTCGAACCCGACCGCTGGCTGGTCGAGGGCGACACGGTGACGATCGGCGACCTGATACTCGACGTATACGAGACGCCCGGCCACACCCGCGGCCACGTCATCTTCCACCACCCGCCGTCGAAGCTGGCGCTGGTCGGCGACGTGCTGTTTCAGGGGTCCGTCGGCCGCTCCGACTTTCCCGGCGGCGATCACGACCAGCTGGTGCGATCGGTGGTGGAAAAGCTGTGGCCGCTCGGCGACGACACCGCCTTCATCCCCGGCCACGGCCACGCCAGCACCTTCGCGCACGAACGCGCCAGCAACGGCTTCGTCGGCGACGCGGTGCTGGCCGGGCAGTAGTGCGTCGGCCGACGATGCGTGCAAAGGCGACGCTGGCCTAGCGCCGCTCCCCCGCCGTCTTCGCCCGAACCGCCGCGAACTCGGACCCCGGCTTCCAGTCCGGCCATGCGCGCGAGGTCGCCAGCCCCATCGTCACCATCCGCACCAGATCGACATCCGCCGCCGCGCCGCGCAGGTCCCAGCCGGCATCCCACGCGTCGCACGTCTGGTGGTAGCAGCGCATATAGCCGTCCAGCCAAGCCTGCCCCGCCGCACGCCCGCCGGTGACGAGGTCGGGCGCTCCGCTGATCGCCATCAGCAGCAGCGTCGGCACCCCACGCCGCGCGAGGCTGAAGTGATCCGCACGATAGAACAGCCCCCGCTCCGGCAGCGCCTCTGGCGTCACCACCCGGCCCTGCGCGGTGGCGGCGTCGCGCAGCATGTCCTCCAGCGCGTTCTTACCGTCGCCGACCAGCATCACGTCGCGTGCGGGGCCACCCGTCTGGAGGATGTCGAGCGTCAGGTTCGCAACCGTCTTCGCGGCCGGATACACCGGATCGGCGGCATAGGTTTCGGACCCGAGCAGCCCCCGCTCCTCTCCCGTCCACACGCCGAAGACGAGGCTGCGCTCGGGGCGCGGCCCCGTGGCGGCGGAACGGGCGATCTCCAGCAGCCCGGCGACGCCCAACGCGTCGTCGTTCGCACCGGGGCGGATGCGGCGGCCCTGCGCGTCCGGCGCACCCTCCCCATACGCATCCCAGTGCGCGCCGAGCATCACGACTTCATCCGCGTGGCCGCTGCCGGGCAGGCGCGCCAGCACGTTGCGGCTGACCGCCCTCGTGACCGTCACCGGCAGGTCGGCTGCGAACGCCTGCCCCTTCAGCATCACCGGCCGAAAATCGGCGCGCCGGGCCGCTCTCCGTTGCTGGGCCAGATCGAGCCCCGCCGCGGTGAACAGCCGCGTCGCCGCCGCGCCCTCCAGCCACCCCTGCAGCAGCACGCGCGAGGCGGCCGGTTTCGCGACGTCGTAATTCTCGCCCGCCGGCGCAGTGACGGTCGCCCAGCCATAGCCGGCCCCGGCGGTGTCGTGGACGATCAGCGCGGCGATCGCGCCGCGCCGCGCGGCTTCCTCGAACTTGTAGGTCCAGCGCCCGTAATAGGTCATGCGCCGGTCGCCGAACTTGCCCGCCGCGTCGTCGCCCGGCTTCGCCTCGAAATCGGGATCGTTGACCAGGATGACGGCGACCTTGCCCTTCAGGTCCACACCCTTGAAATCATCCCAGCCCCGTTCGGGCGCGGAGACACCATAGCCGACGAAGACCATCGGCGCGGCGGCGATCGTCGTGCGCGTCACCGGGCGGACGGTACTCAGATACACGTCGCGCCCGATCGCGAGGGGCGCTCCGCCCGCCGATACCGTGCCGCTGCCAAGCTGCGTCCGCACCAGCGGCACGTCCTGCGTCCAGCTATCGCCGCGCCCGCCGGGTTGCAGCCCGGCATCCCTGAACGCGGCGATCAGCCAGTCGACCGTCTTCGCCTCTCCCGGCGTGCCGGGCGCACGGCCGCCGAACGCGTCGGAGGCGAGCGTCTTCACATCCGCGGACAGGCGTTCCGGCGAGATCGCCTGTGGCGGCGCGGAGGCGGCACCGAGCAACAGCGCCGCAAGGGGAAGCAGGCGGATCATTGCGGCGCCACCGTCAGCACGATCGGATGCCCCGCGGCGACGCGCGGCGCGGCCACCACGATCGCCAGCGCCCATCCTGCCAGCCCGGCGAGCAGCAGCCACGTCAGCACCGCGCCACCCGCGCGCAGGATGTTGGGCGCGGGTCGCAGCATGCCGATCCCGTGCGCGATCCGGGCGAGAACGAACGCACTCCCCAGCAACCACAAGGTCGTCGGCGATCCGCCCGCCAGTTCGATCAGCGCGATCAGGATCAGCACGAACGGGGCGTATTCCGTCAGGTTCGCATGCGCCCGCGTCCGCGCCAGCATCGTCGGATCGCCGCCGTCGCCGATCATCACCTTGCCCTTGACCCGGCCGACGCTGGTCCTGAGCGCCAGCCACAGGTTGAGCGCACCGCACGCGGCGGCGATGGTAAGCGAAACGGGCAGGATCATCGTCGTCGGCCTTCCTGTGGTATCGGGTCCGGGATGGACCGCCCGTCGCGGCACGGCAAGCCGCCAGTCCCCGCCGTCGAAACGCACCTCCGGCCGCATCGGAAGCACGTCGCGACGCTTGCAACCGCAGCCGAATTCGCTATAGCGCCACGCTTCGCGACGGACCCGGAATGCCGGCGCGGCCAATTCGGCCGTGCCCGACTTTTTTGTGTTCGTCTCCACCGGTATAAACACGACAAGGTGCCGCAATGGCCGTTCCCAAGCGAAAGACCTCTCCCTCCAAGCGCGGCATGCGTCGCGGTCACGATTCGCTGACCGTCGCGGCCTTTCAGGAGTGCCCGAACTGCGGCGAGCTGAAGCGCCCGCACGTGCTGTGCGGCGCCTGCGGCCATTATAATGGCCGCGAGGTCGTGTCGGTCGAGGCGTAAGCCTCCGAACGACTGGAACCGACGATGACCGAACAGCCCTGGATCGCCATCGATGCGATGGGCGGTGACGAAGGGCTGGCGGTGATGCTCGCCGGCGTGGCGCGGGCGCGCCGCGCGTTCGAGGGCAGCCGGTTCCTGCTGGTGGGCGACGAGGCGGCGATTCGCGAAGCCCTCGTCGCCCACCCCAATCTCAGTCAGAACGCCGAGGTCGTACACGCGCCCGAGGTCGTCGGGCCGAGCGAAAAGCCGAGCCAGGCGATCCGTCGCGCCAAACGCACGTCGATGGGCGTGGCGATCGATCTGGTGAAGCAGGGTCGCGCGGCGGCTGCCGTGTCCGCCGGCAACACCGGCGCGCTGATGGCGATGGCAAAGGTCGCATTGCGCACGCTGCCCGGCATCGACCGGCCGGCGCTCGCCGCGCCGTTGCCGACATTGGGTGACAACGACGTCGTGATGCTCGACCTGGGTGCCAATACCGAAGTCGATGCCCGCAACCTCGTCCAGTTCGCGGTGATGGGCGCGGCCTATGCCCGTACGATCATGGACCTGGAGCGGCCCCGCGTGGCGCTGCTCAACATCGGGTCGGAGGATCAGAAGGGCACCGACGTGATTCGCGACGCCGCGACTCAGTTGAAGGCGGCTGCGCACCTCCCGCTCGCGTTCACCGGCTTCGTCGAGGGCGACAAGCTGGCGCGCGGCAACCACGACGTGATCGTGTGCGACGGCTTTGCCGGCAACATCGCGCTGAAGACCGCGGAAGGGACGGCGCGGTTCGTCGCCGACCTGCTGAAGCGGGCCTTTACCAGCTCCATCCGGTCAAAGGTCGGCTTCCTGATCTCCCGCCCCGCGACCGAGCTGCTGAAGCATCATCTCGATCCCAACAACCACAATGGCGCGGTGTTTCTGGGCCTCAACGGCATCGTCGTGAAGAGCCACGGCAGCGCCAACGAGCGCGGCGTCGCCACCGCCATCGGCAACGCGACGAAGATGGCGCGCGCCGACCTCACCCGCCGCATCGCCGAGGATCTGGGGCTGGAGCATGTCGCCCGCCCCGCCCGACGTGCCGGCACTCCCAAGCCGCAGGACGCGGCGGCATGATCCGCTCGGTCGTGACCGGCACCGGGTCGGCCCTGCCGGCCCGCCGCGTGTCGAACGCGGAACTGGCGGCGCAGGTCGATACCAGCGACGAATGGATCGTCGAGCGGACCGGTATCCGCTTCCGCCACATCGCCGGCCCGGACGAGACGACGGGCACGCTCGCCACCGACGCCGCCCGGCGCGCGATCGAGGCGGCGGGGATCGCCGCCACCGATATCGACCTGATCGTGCTGGCGACGGCTACGCCCGACCAGACGTTCCCCGCTACCGCGACCAAGGTCCAGGCGGCGCTGGGCATCCTCGACTGCGTCGCGTTCGACGTGGCGGCAGTGTGTTCAGGTTTTCTGTACGCCGTGCAGGTCGCCGATTCGATGCTGCGCACCGGCGTCCACCGCCGCGCGCTGGTGATCGGGGCGGAGACGTTCAGCCGCATCCTCGATTGGGAGGATCGCACCACCTGCGTCCTGTTCGGCGACGGCGCCGGCGCGATCGTGCTGGAGGGGCAGGAAGTCGAACAGGACGGCCGCGGCATCCTTGCGACGAAACTGCACGCGGACGGTCGCTACAACGACCTGCTCTATGTCGATGGTGGACCGTCGACCACCGGTACCGTCGGCAAGCTGCGGATGAAGGGGCGCGAGGTATTCCGCCACGCCGTGACCAATCTGGCGGCCGTGATGACGGAGTCGCTGGGGATCGCCGGCATCGCCGCCGACGATGTCGACTGGGTCGTGCCGCATCAGGCCAATGCCCGCATCCTCGATGCGACCGCACGCAAGCTGGGCCTGGCACCCGAGACGGTCATCGTCACGGTCGACCGCCACGCGAACACCTCCGCGGCGTCGGTGCCGCTGGCCCTCGATGTCGGCGTCCGCGACGGGCGCGTGAAGCAGGGCGACATCGTCGTGCTGGAGGCGATGGGCGGCGGATTCACCTGGGGCGCGGCCGTCATCCGTTTTTAGCGGCAAAAACTTCATTCATGTGCGGTTCTCCTCTTTTCAACTATGTGTAACATAGAGCAAAGGGGCTTTCGAATCGCCTTGTGCCAGTGTAGGCGCGGCGAATGGGGAGCCTGGAATGAGTGAAGCAGGGACGTTGACGCGGGCCGATCTGGCCGAAGCACTGCATCATCAGGTCGGTCTGAGCCGCGCGGACTCAGCGGATATCGTCGAGCAGATCCTGTCGGAAATGTGCGAGAGCCTCGCCTCGGGCGAGAACGTCAAGATTTCCGGGTTCGGTACCTTCGTGCTCCGCGACAAGGGTGAGCGCGTCGGTCGCAATCCCAAGACCGGCATCGAAGTGCCGATCGCACCCCGCCGCGTCCTCACATTCCGAGCCAGCCAGATGATGCGCGACCGCATCGTCGGGGCTCCGGAGGCATAATCGTGGTCGGCGCGCCCACGCCCAAGGCGAGTGGCGCGCTGAAAACGATTGGCGAGGTGTCGGCGGACACCGGTCTGCCGCATCATGTGCTGCGGTACTGGGAGACGCGCTTTCCCCAGTTGCGGCCGTTAACCCGTGCCGGCAACCGCCGTTACTACCGCACCGACGACGTCGCACTGGTGCGGCGTATCGACGCGCTGCTGAACCACGAGGGCTACACGATCCGCGGCGTTCAGCAGTTGCTGGCCGCGGAGAAGAAGGGCACGGCTTCGCCACCTCCCTCGCCCGTCGCGGACACTGCTCCCTCACCTGCTGACCCGGACACCGCGGCATCGTTGCAGGCGATCCGCGCCCTGCTGGCGGATGCACTGGTCGAGGACGGCGTGTCCTCGGGGACCTGACACGTACCTCCGCTCCTTCGGGGCTGCGGGAAGGAGGATTGTAGCTGGCGACAGGGCACGTCCGCTAATTTATATGACCGACTGCGCCTGTGCCGACATCTCGTTCCTGGGACTGATCGACTTCGCTTCGAGCTTTAAGGCGATCGGCGCAAGTGCGCCTTTTACCGCAGACGTGCCTGAGACTTGCCCCTCCTAATTAGGAACTACAACTTTCCCCGCATCCATGTGCTCCCGCGAAGGCGGGAGCACAGTACTGGGCTCCCGCCTTCGCGGGAGCACATGAGCGGTATGTGTCTAGCGGGAACAATGACCGACATATCCGAGGCCTCTCAAGCGCGGCTTCATTGGCAAGAGGCTCAGCGGGCGGCGCTCGCTGCTCAGTCGACGCCGACCACGTCCGGGGAGACGAGGCTTCGACTGACGGCACAGGGCAGAAGAACCGCCGCGCTGCTCCATCGTCAAACCATTGCCGCCAGCCGCGGATCGTATCGAAGCCTTGAGCGCGATCTTTACGTCCCGAACTTCAGGATCGTCGCCTGCACCGTGTCCCATGTGACTTGCCGGACAAAGTTCGGAATGGGACGTTATCGCGAGCGGCTCGCTGGTGGAGGGGCCTTGCGAAACAGCCTCCTGTCTGGTGGCAAACTACCACCCCGGCGGAGGCCGGGGTCTAGTTGGGCAACGTTCCCGATCTCCTACCGCCGTAGTCCCAAGTGGACCCCGGCCTGTCCGGGATGACAGACGAGGTTCTGCAACAATCCCCGAAGCGGGAGTGAAGATGCACGTCGACGCCGTGCGGTGCGCGCCCAACGACATCGGCGCATTCGCGGGGCGCTGACCTCAGCGTTTTCCGACCCGCTCCACTATGCGATTGATTTGCAATAGCGCGGCTTGTACCGGTGCGGCCATGCCGATCAGCGTCGTAGTAGCGGAGAACCGTCGATGAAGCCCAGCCCTGGCATGGACTTGGCGGCATGACGACGCCGGTGATGCTGCTGATGGCGGTCGCCGCGATGATGCTCGTGCGGTTCGGTTGGGACGGCCGTCGCGGGGTGGCACTGGGGGGTTGGCTGATCGCCGCCGTCGCGGCGATCGGCGCGACCGTCGCCGATGGCGCGTGGGGCCTCGCGGTGACGATCCTCGCCGGCTCGGCCGCGGCGCTGGCGATGCTGCTCTACGCAGGCTGGACCTCCCCCGCCCGGCCACAGCGTCCCGCCCGCGTGGCGGCGGCGATCGCCTTACCACAACGCGCCTCCGAAATCGCGGCGCGGGTGTCGGTCTTCGTTCTCGTCGTACCCGTCGCCTTCGTCGCGGCGCAGTGGCTGGCGTTCGGCGTGCAGGCCGCGGCCCGGCGGGCCGGCGCGGTGGAGACCGATGCGGTCGTCATCACGCTGTTCCTGCAACCGATCGCCTGGGCGATCATCATCGCGGTGCAGATGACTCGCGCCGGCCCGTCGCGGATGATCGCCGCGCCCGCGTCCGCCGCCATCCTCGGAACCGTCTTCTGGAGCGTCGGATGAACGCGCCCTTCAAAATTGACACGCCGACCACGACGCCGGCCCCCGCCACGCTCGTGCAGCGCGCGCTCGGCGGCCACGCCGCGATCGGCCTGCTGGCGAGTGCCCTGCTCTATATCATCGCGCTGACCGGATCGCTGATCGTGATCCACGATCGCTGGCAACGCTGGGAACAGCCCAATATCGCCGAAACGGCATCGCTGTCGCCCGCCGCGGCACAGGCGGCGATGACTGCGGTCGTCGCCGGCGAGGCGGGCAAGCCGCGCACCACGCACCTCTACATCCGCATGCCGACGCCGGACCTGCCGCGCGCGGTGGTCACCACCGACAACGGTGCCTGGTATGTCGACGGTGCCGGAAAGGTCGTGGGGCGGGAGGCGCATGCCTGGACCGAGTTCGTCATCGGCCTGCACGAATATCTGCATCTTCCCGCGACGTTGGGGCTGATCGTCGTCGGCGCGTTCGGCGTGATGCTCGTCGGACTGGTCGTGACCGGCGTCCTCGCCCACCCCCGGATCTTCCGAGACGCCTTCCGCATCCGCACCCGCCACAACACCCAACTCGCGCGGGCGGACTGGCACAACCGGCTGGGCGTATGGACACTGCCGTTCGTGCTGGCGGTGGCACTGACCGGCGCGTTCATCGGGCTGGGCAGCGTCGGTACGACGCTACTAGCCCGCGCCTACACGAACGGCGCGGTCGAGCCGGTCTATGCGACGATCTTCGGCCACGAACCGAAGCCGGACGCGGCTCGCGCGCCCCTGCCCGATCTCGCGACTGCGATCCGCGCGCAGGCCACACAGGCACCCGGCACGACACCAACCTACGTCATCGCGCACGACCCCGGCACGCGCGGCCAGCACGTCCAGATCATTGCCGAGCATCCCCGCCGGCTGATCTACGGCGAAACCTATGCCTTTGACGGGCGCGGCGTCGCGAAGGGCAAGGTCGGGCTGTCCGATGGACCGATCGGCCGACAGGCGGCGGCGTCTGCGTACAATTTGCACTTCGGCAATTTCGGCGGGCTGGCGGTGGAGCTAGCCTATATGCTGCTGGGCCTGGGACTGTGCGTCGTCACCGCCACGGGCACCTCGCTGTGGCTGGAGAAGCGCCGCCGTCGCGGGCTGCACAGCCAGCGCATGGCGGCGTGCTGGGCGGTAGTGGTCTGGGGTACCCCGCTGGCGCTGCTCGCGGCGCTGTGGCTGCGCGGCGCCGCCGGGCCGGACGCGCCGCTGGTGGGCATGTTCTGGGGCCTGATGGCTGCGATGCTGGTGGCTGCGATCGCGTGGCCGCTCTGGGCCACGGCGGCACGGCTGCGGACGGTGGCGGCGGCAGCAGTGCTGGCGACGGCGGCCGGGCATGCGGCGCTGCTGCGGCCGGAGATGGGGGGACCGATCGCGATTGACCTGATCGCGGCGGTATCGGCGGGCGCGGTCCTGTGGCTGTTCCGCGGCGTGCGGACAGTCCGGTCGATCTAGCCGTCGAACCCCGACAGGAAGCCAGCGACGTTCGCCCCCAGCGCGTCGACCGCATAGCCGCCTTCCATCACGATCACCGTCGGCCACCCGCGATCGCAGATGTCGGCGGCGAGCAGCGGATAGTCGTCAGTCTTCAGTGCGAAGCGGGAGATCGGGTCCCCCTCCCACGTGTCCGCGCCGAAGCTGACGACCAGCAACCCCGGATCGAACGCGGCGATCGCGTCCAGCGCTTGGACCTGCGTGGCACGGAAAGCGGCCCGCGTCGTGCCGTGCGGCAGCGGCAAGTTGAGCGTTGCGCCCCTGCCCTCACCCTCGCCCACTTCATCGGCATGGCCCCAGTAGAAGGGATAGTCGCGCGCCGGATCGGCGTGGACCGAGGCGTAGAACACGTCGCTGCGCGTCCAGAAGATATCCTGCGTGCCGTTGCCATGATGATAGTCGATGTCGAGGATTGCGACCCGCTCCATTCCCGCGTCGCGCGCCGCCTGCGCAGCGATTGCGGCGACGTTCAGGTGACAATAGCCTCCGCAATAATCCGCGCCCGCGTGATGGCCTGGTGGGCGGCACAGCGCGAACGCAGCCTGCTGGCCGTCCAATACCGCGTGGGTCGCGGCGAGTGCGGTCTGCGCGCTGGCATAGGCAGCCGCCCACGTGTCGGGCGTGATCGGCGTCGTTGCATCGAAGCCGTGGCGGCCGAGCAGCGCATCAATCCGGTCGAGCTTCAGCGGGCGGCGGCCGACGATCGGAAAGGCATAAGGGATGGCGTTACCCGGCCGCCCCGCCTCCCGCCACAACCGCGCGGCATCCTTCAGAAACGCAACGTAATCCGGCGTATGGACCGCCAGGATCGGACCTTCGCCGCGATCAGCGGGTTCCGCCGCACCGCCGATCGCACGCAGGATCGCTTCCGCTCGCGCCGGGGTTTCGGCATAGTCGGTGAAGCTACCGTTGTGCAGTTCGCGCGCAGGCGCGTGGATCAACTGGGCGGGGGAGAAGAAGCGTTGCATACCGGCTTTTTGGCGGCGACGAGGCGCAGGACGCAATAGCCGATCAGCGCCGATGCGATCGATCCGCCCAGCACGCCCAGCTTCACCTCCTCCGCCAGCACCGGGTCCTCCGGGAAGGCGAGTTGACCGATGAACAGGCTCATCGTGAAGCCGATCCCCGCGAGCAACGCGACGCCGTAAACCTGCATCCACCCCGCGCCGCCCGGCCGTTTGGCAAACCCCAGCCGCTCGGCCAGCCAGATTGCGCCGATCACACCCGCCTGCTTGCCGACGAACAGTCCGGCCGCGATGCCGACGACCAGCGGATGCAGCAGCGTCTCGGCGCTGATCCCTTGCAGCGACACGCCGGCATTGGCGAAGGCGAACAGCGGGACGACGCCGTACAGAACAGGTCCGGCCAGAGCGTGCTCGATCCGGTGCAGCGGCGAATCGGGCTCGTCGGGAACGCCCGGCGATAGCGTCAGCGGGATCGCCGCCGCCGCCAGCACGCCCGCGACCGTCGCGTGGACGCCGGACAGCAAGACGCAATACCATAACACCACGAACCCGAGTAGATACGGCCAGACCGCCCCGACCTTGTGCCGGTTGAGCGCCATCATCGCCGCCAGCGTTCCCGCCGCCGCCGCCAGTGCCCCGAGATCGACCGCGGGCGTGTAGGCGAGCGCGATGATTGCCACTGCACCCATATCGTCGACGATCGCCACCGCAGTCAGGAAGATCTTGAGTGACGGCGGCACCCGGCTGCCGAGCAGCGCGAGGATGCCGACGGCGAAAGCGATATCGGTCGCCGCGGGGATCGCCCAACCCCGCGCAAGGCCGGGCGTACTGCCGGCGACCGCGAAATAGATCAGCGCAGGTACAGCCATCCCCGCCGCCGCGACTATGATCGGCAGGCGGCGCTTTTTGGGATTGGCAAGCTGTCCATCGACCAGCTCCCGCTTGATCTCCAGCCCGACGAGCAGGAAGAACAGCGCCATCGCGGCATCGTTGATCCACAGATGTACCGTCATCGACCCCAGCGCGGGAGCGATGACCGGTCCAGTGGTCCAGTGCAGGAACGCCTCATAGACCGGCGCGGTCGCCGACAGATTTGCCGTGACCATCGCCACGACCGCCGCCGCAATCAGCACGGCACCACCCCCCGCTTCCCCGACGAGGAAAGCGCGGAGGGCGGAGAGGGGGCGACGACGGATCATGACGACAGGCCTAGCCGATCGGGGGCGCGTTCTGAATACGGCTTGGAGGGTTGGCAGATCGGGTGCCTCCCAAAGTGCCGCGACACGACCGGAGACATCAGCCGGGCGGGACCGGCGGCTGTCACGCATTTGTCGTCTAACGTCCCTATCGTTCCGACACGCCGGGGGGACCGTGCGAGTTCCGGGGAGTGGTGGATGAAACTGGCGATCGTCGCGATACTGTCCATTATCGGAAGCAGCGCCGCCACGGCACAGCAACGGCGGCCGAGCTTCTGCGCGCGGCTCGCGCCGCAGATCGGGTTGAGCCCCACGAGCAAACCGGACCTGTGGCAAGGCCGGCTCATCTCGGGGCTGAAGGCGGCCTTCCTCGGCGGCTCAGCGTCGATCGGGTTCAGCGTCGAATCGGTGGGAAATCCGTCTGCCGACGATGCAGCCGCGCTGCGGCGCGCCTGCACCGTGACCAAGGCCGAATATCGCTGCGTCGTCGATCGCCCGATGATCCTGGTAGTATCGAGCAGCAAGGGCGACGGCCGGGTCGAGGCGCAACCCGGCGAAACCGCGCTGGTGACGACCAAGGGGATGCGTATCCGCTGTACCGACGGCGTCGTCAGCTAGGCGGAACGGTCACCGCGCCAGCGCCTCAGCGATCAGCTTGCGGCTGTTGTCGACGCCGTAGAGCGCGAAGAAGCTGCCCATTCGGGGGCCCTGCGACGAGCCGAGCAGCGTCTCGTACAGGGTTTTGAACCAGTCGCGCAGCGCCTCCTTGCCGTAATGCGCCTTGCCGATCTCGTAGACGCGGTCCTGCAACACGCCGGCGACGTCGTCGCCCTCGACCGGTTCGGCCAGCGCCGCGTCGAGGTCGGTCAGCGCGGCGCTTTCCGCGTCGGTCGGTGCGCGGCGGACGAGCGTCGGCGCGACGAAATCGCGGCCATAGGCGACCGCATAGCCGACCAGCCGGTCGAGCGCAGGGTTCGCTTCCGGGGACAGGCCCGCGTCGTAGCGTTGCAGGAAACGCCACATCGTCTGCGCATCGCCGACACCGGGCAGGCTGGCCAGATTGAGCAGCAGCCCGAACGTCACCGGCAGCTTTTCGGTCGGGACATTGCCGTCGTGGATATGGTGGACGGGGTTGCCGAGCCGCTGCTTCAGGTCCTGCGCCGGGTAGTTGGCGCGGAACTGCCAATAGTCGTCCACCGCGCGCGGGATCACGCCCATGTGCAGTTGCTTGGCCTTTTTTGGCTCGCGATAGGCGAAGAAGGCGAGCGACTCTTCGGGGCCATAGGTCAGCCATTGGTCCATCGACAGGCCGTTGCCCTTGGACTTCGAGATCTTCTCGCCATGCTCGTCGAGGAACATCTCGTAGTTGAACCCCTCCGGCGGGCGGCCGCCGAGGACGCGGGTGATCTTCGACGACTGCACGACCGAGTCGATCAGGTCCTTGCCCGCCATCTCGTAATCGACGCCAAGCGCGACCCAGCGCATCGCCCAGTCGACCTTCCATTGCAGCTTCGACAGGCCGCCGAGCGCGGACTGGACGACGCGCTGGCCGTCCTCGTCCACGAACGCGATCGTGCCGGCGGCGGCGTCGACCACCTCTACGGGGACCTGCAACACGACGCCCGTCGTTGGACTGATCGGCAGCACCGGCGAATAGGTGGCGCGCCGCTCCGCCCGCAACGTCGGCAGCATCACGTCCTGAATGCCCTGAAAGTGGCGCAGCACCAGCTTCAGCGCCTCGTCGAAGCGACCGCCGGTGTAGTATTCGGTGGACGAGGCAAACTCGTAGTCGAAGCCGTAGCGATCGAGGAAGTCGCGCAAACGGGCGTTGTTGTGCGCGGCAAAGCTGTCGTGCGTGCCAAACGGATCGGGGATCGTCGTCAGCGGCTTGCCGAGATGCGCGCGCAGCATGTCGCCGTTCGGCACGTTGTCCGGCACCTTGCGCAGGCCGTCCATGTCGTCGCTGAATGCGACCAACTTCGTCGGCTGGTCGGACAGGGCGTGGAACGCCTGACGCACCATCGTCGTACGCAGCACTTCGTTGAAGGTGCCGATATGCGGCAGGCCCGAGGGGCCGTAGCCGGTTTCGAACAGGATCGGGCCGTTGGCTTTCCCGTCCGGGTAGCGCGCGAGCAGCTTGCGCGCCTCTTCATAGGGCCATGCCTTGGAGGCCAGCGCCTCCGCTCTCAGTGTTTCGTCGACCATTGTCCCGGCTCCTAGCCCCACCTGCGGCGCGCTGCTACCCTGGGGGCCGTGACGAGCAGCGTTCCGGAATATTACGCCGTCGACCGCGCACGGTTCGAGGCGGAGATCGTGCCCGCGGGACGCCCGGCGGTGCTGCGCGGGCTGGTGGCGGACTGGCCGATCGTGGCGGCGGCGCGCGAGGGGGCGGAAGCGCTGGCCGCGTATCTGCGTGCGCGGGCGACGGACGAGCCGGCGGAGGCGTGGTTCGGCGATCCGGCGATCGACGGGCGGTTCGGCTTCACCGAGGATTTCGAGGGGTACAACCACGACCGGCGGCTGGCGACGATCGACCAGCTGCTCGACCTGCTATTGCGCCAGCGGGGAAGCGCCAGCCCATTCGCGATCTATGCCGGGGCGCTGCCGGTGGCGAAGCATGTCCCGGGCTTTCGGGCGGAGAATGCGATGCCGCTGCTGGATGCGGAGCGGCGGATGCTCGTGTCGCTGTGGCTGGGCAACCGGACGAAGACGGCGGCGCATTGGGATTTGCCGCAGAATCTGGCGTGCGTGGTCATGGGGCGGCGGCGGTTCACGCTGTTCCCGACCGATCAGGTTGCGAACCTGTATGTCGGGCCGCTCGACCTGACGCTGGCGGGGCAGCCGTCGAGCCTGGTCGATATCGACGCGCCGGATTTCGCGCGGCATCCGAAATTCGCCGCGGCGCTGGAGCAGGCGCAGGTCGCGGAACTGGAGCCGGGCGACGTGCTGTATATGCCCTCGCTCTGGTGGCACGCGGTGCGCGGGCTGGATGAGATCGGTGCGATGGTCAATTACTGGTGGCGGGATGCGCCGGCGGGAACGACGACGCCGCTGAGCGCGCTGTACCACGCGATCCTGACACTGGGGCCGGTGGCTCAGCGCGAGCGCGAGGCGTGGCGGGCGATGTTCGACCATTATGTCTTCCGCGCCGACGATCCGGTCGCGCATCTGCCGCCCGACGCGCGCGGGGTGCTGGGCGAGCGGACGCCGGGAATGCTGGCGCGGTTGAAGGATCTGATCGCGCGCTCGTTGCGCTGAAAGGCTTGGGGTCGGCCCGTGTGAGTGGTAGAAGAGCGTCGCCATGAACATGATGCCGTCATCCGACCTGCAACCGTTCAAGTTGCGCATCGAGGATTACGAACTGCTCGATCGGGCGGGCGCGTTCGATGGTCGTCGCACGGAATTGATCGAGGGGGTCATCGTCGCGGTGAATTCGGAGATGTTGCCGCACACGCGGATCAAGAACGAGCTGATGTTCCGCCTGCGGCTGGCGCTCCGCGACCGCAGCGACCCATACGACGCTTACGTCGAGGGCAGTCTGGCATTCGCGCCGCATAATATGCCGCAACCCGACGTTCTCGTGGCGCGGATCGACGCCAAGGGCGCGTATTTCAACCGGGACGACGTCATGCTGGTGATCGAAGTAGGCGCGACGTCGCTGCGCGGGGACCTCGGGATCAAGCGCACGCTGTATGCGGATCAGCACGTCCCGGGATATTGGGTCGTCGATGTCGACGGACGGCAGGTGCATCAGTTCTGGACGCCGGCGGACGGCAGCTACGTCGACAGCAGGATAGTCCCGATGGCGGGGCCCTTGCAGAGCGCGACGGTGCCGAACCTGACGATCGATGGGCACGGCATTCTCTAGCATTCACGCTTCGTTCCGCTAAAACGGGCGCGTGCCCCCCTACCCCGCCCTTCATGCCAGCCATGGCGGCATCTGGATCGCGACCGCCGAGGGGACGCGGCCGGTCGGGCGTGGCGAGGCGATCCGGGTCGCCGCGGATACGCCGGTGATCCTGCTGAACGCGCCGCTGGTCGGGCAGCGGCTGGGCTATGCGGAGTTGTCGGGCCTCGACATCCTCGAACTGTACGCCTTCCTGCATCCGGCGCGGTTCGCGGTGCCGACGCCGGCCGGGCTGGCGCGCGCGGTCGACTTGTCGCCGCCGGAGCGCGACGAGGATGTGGCGGCGTTTCTGCTGGAGGCGACGGCGGCGTTGCTGGCGGTGCCCGACAACGACTGGCGCGAGCGGGAGGGCGCATGGGCGTCGGTCCAGTCGCTCGGCCGGTTGCGGTGGGCCTGGGCCCCCGTCGTCGGACCGCGCATCGTCAAGCCGCGGGTCGACGAGCGCTGGCTGTTCTCCCGCCTGCCGGAATGGGAGGAAGGCGCGCCCCGCCCCGCGCCGCGCACGATCGAGATCGAGCCGGGCGATAGCGAGGCGCGGCTGGCGGAACTGACCGGCGGGCTGGCGGAGGAACGGCCGGGGCAGCGGGCCTATGCCGCCGCCGCGACCGCCGCCTTCGCGCCGCGCGCGGTGCGCGAGTCGCCGAACATGGTGCTGGCGGAGGCGGGGACCGGCATCGGCAAGACTTTGGGCTATCTCGCGCCCGCCTCGCTGTGGTCGCAGCGGGCGGGCGGCGCGGTGTGGATTTCAACCTATACCAAGGCGCTGCAACGGCAATTGGCGGCGGAGACGCAGCGGCTCTACCCCGACCCGGTACTGCGGCGCGAGCGGGTGGTGACGCGCAAGGGGCGCGAGAATTACCTCTGCCTGCTGAACCTGGAGGACGCATTGCACGGCGGCTTCGCGGGCCGTGCAGCGGTGCTGGCGCAGCTGGTAGCGCGATGGGCGGCGTATAGCGCGGACGGCGACATGGTCGGCGGCGACCTGCCCGGCTGGCTGCCGACGCTGTTCCGGCGCAACGGGCCGGCGGCGCTGACCGACCGGCGTGGCGAGTGCGTCTATGCCGGGTGCCCGCATTATCGGAAGTGCTTCATCGAACGGGCGGCGCGGGCGAGCGCGGACGCGGACATCGTCATCGCCAACCACGCGCTGGTGATGGTCAACGCGGCGCGCGGACGCGAAGTGGCGACACGGCCCACCCGCTATGTCTTCGACGAGGGGCATCATCTGTTCGACGCCGCCGATGCGATGTTCGGGGTGGCGCTGACCGGATCGGAGACGATCGAGTTGCGCCGCTGGATCCTGGGTCCCGAGGCGGGCGGGCGCGGGCGACGGCGCGGGTTGCAGGCACGCCTGTCGGATGTCGCCAGTTACGACGAGGCGGGCGGGGTCGCGATCGCCGATGCGGTGCGGGCGGCGCAGGCGCTGGCGGCGGACGGCTGGCTGGGACGGCTGAACGAGGGGCAGCCGTTCGGCCCAATCGAGGCGTTGCTCGCGGCGGTACGCGGCCTGACCTATGCGCGCGCCGAACAGCCCGGCGATGCCGGATACGGGCTGGAGGCCGAGCTGGCCGAACCGACGCCCGAGTTGATCGAGGCCGCCGCCCCCGCCGCCGCCGCGCTTGATGCGCTGGTGCGACCGCTGGTGACGCTCGGCCGGCGGCTGGAAGCGGTGCTGACCGAAGGGCCGGACTGGCTCGACGGACCGGCGCGGGCGCGGGTCGAAGGCGCAATCGCCTCGATCGGCTGGCGGGCGGAGACGGTCGCGGCGTGGCTGGCGCTGCTGGCGCGGGTCGGCGGGCCGGTCGATCCCGATCATGTCGACTGGCTGTCGGTCGAGCGGGTCGAGGGCCGCGAGTACGACATCGGCCTGCATCGCCGCTGGCTGGACCCGACGCGCCCGTTCGCGGAGATCGTGCTGAAGCCGGCGCACGGCGCGCTCGTCACGTCGGCGACGCTGACGGGCGGCGGCGACTGGTCGGTGGCGGAGGCGCGGACGGGAGCCCCGCATCTGGCTCGCGCGCCGGCGCGGTTTCAGGTCGAGAGCCCGTTCGACTACGCCAACAACGCCGAGGTGCTGATCGTCACCGACGTCAAGCGCGGCGACATTCCGGCGCTCGCCAATGCCTATGCGCGGCTGATCGAGGCGGCGAATGGCGGCACGCTGGGACTGTTCACCGCGATCCGCCGGCTGCGCGCGGTGCATGCGCGGATCGCCGACCGGCTGGCGCGCGGTGGCCTGCCGCTGCATGCGCAGCATGTCGATCCGATCGATACAGGGACGCTGGTCGACATCTTTCGCGACGATCCGGCGGCGTCGTTGCTGGGCACCGATGCTTTGCGCGACGGGGTCGACGTGCCAGGCACGTCGCTGCGCCTCGTCGTCATGGAGGGCGTGCCTTGGCCGAAGCCGACGGTGCTGCATGCCGCGCGAAAGCTGGCGGGGGGTGGTTCGGCGTATGACGACCGCATCGTCCGGGCGCGGCTGGCGCAGGCGTTCGGGCGGCTGATCCGGCGGGCGGACGACCGCGGCGCGTTCGTGCTACTGTCGGCGGCGATGCCGTCGCGGTTACTGGATGCATTTCCGTCCGGCGTGCGAGTGTCGAGGGTGACGCTGGAAGACGCGGTCGCCCGCGTCGCCGAGCGGCTTTCCACCACCGTCCGGATCGGGCATGACGCAGATCAAGCCGGCTGACGGAGACGCCATGAAGACGCTGACGCTGCTGCGCCACGCCAAGTCGGGCTGGGACGACGCCGTTCCCCGCGATTTCGACCGACCGCTGAATCCCAAGGGGCGCCGCGCGGCGCAGGTGATAGGCCGCTTCCTGAAGACGCAGGGCGCGGCGTTCGACCATGTCCTCGCCTCCCCCGCGCTGCGCGTGGTCGAGACGCTGGTCGAGGTCGAATATGGCTATGGCCGGGCGCTGGCGCCGGCATGGGACAAGCGCGTGTATCTGGCATCGGCCGCGACCCTGCTCGACCTGATCCGCGAGTTGCCGGAGGCGGCGGGGACGGCGCTGGTCGTCGGTCATAATCCCGGGCTGGAGGACCTCGTCCTCGATCTGGTGGCGGACGGGGGCGATTTGCGCGACGCGGTGGAGGCGAAATATCCGACCGCGGCGGTGGCCGTGATGACTTGGGACGGCGGGTGGGCGGACCTGCGGTCGGGGGCAGCGACGCTGGAGGCGTTCACGCGGCCGCGCGACCTGGATGCGACGCTGGGACCGGACGAGGACTGAGGGGGGTCTTGGTCGTCATCCCAGCGGAAGCTGGGCCCTCCTGCCGAAGCGGTCGATATGCGGAGGGAGACCCCAGCTTTCGCTGGGGTGACGGACTGGGCGGAGCTTACGTTTTACGGCACCAATATCGTGTCGACCGCCTCCGCGTCCGTGGCGGGATAGTCCAGCGTGTAGTGGAGGCCGCGGCTTTCCTTGCGGTGGAGCGCGGATTTCACGATCAGGTCCGCGGTTTGCAACAGGTTACGCAGTTCGATCAGATCGGGCGTGACGCGGAAATGGCCGTAATAGTCGCCGACCTCGTCAGTCATCATGCGGATGCGATTGGCGGCGCGCTGGAGCCGCTTGGTGGTGCGGACGATGCCGACGTAATTCCACATGAACCGGCGGATTTCCGTCCAGTTCTGCTTGATGACGACCTCTTCGTCGGAGTCGGTGACGCGGCTTTCGTCCCACGCGCGGATCGCGGGCGGGGCGGGCAGATCATCCCAGCACTCCGCGATGTGCGTTGCCGCCGCTTCGCCGAACACGAAGCATTCGAGCAGCGAGTTGGAAGCGAGACGGTTCGCGCCGTGCAGCCCCGACTGCGTGCACTCGCCCGCGGCATAGAGGCCGGGCAGGTCGGTGCGGCCGTCGCGATCGACCATGATGCCGCCGCAGGTGTAATGCTGCGCAGGCACGACCGGGATCGGCTCCTTGGTCATGTCGATGCCGAGGCCGATCAGCTTTTCATAGATGTTCGGGAAGTGCGCGCGAACGAACTCCGGCGGCTGGTGACTGATGTCGAGGTGGACGTAATCGAGGCCGTAGCGCTTGATCTCCGCATCGATCGCACGCGCTACCACGTCGCGCGGGGCCAGTTCCATCCGGTCGGCATCGTATTCCGACATGAAGCGCTTGCCGGTCGACGGGTTGATGAGCCGCCCGCCCTCGCCGCGCACGGCCTCCGTGATGAGGAAGTTCTTGACCTCCAGATGGTAGAGGCACGTCGGGTGGAATTGCATGAATTCCATGTTCGACACGCGCGCACCCGCGCGCCACGCCATCGCGATACCGTCGCCCGTCGCCCCGCGCGGGGCGGTGGAAAAGAGGTAGGTGCGCCCCGCCCCGCCTGTCGCAAGGATCGTGGCGCGTGCGACATGCGCCTCGACCCGGCCGGTGCGGCGGTCAAGCGCGTAGACGCCCCAGACATGACCCGCGCCGGAATAGCGTTCCTCGTGCCGGCTGGTCGCAAGGTCGATCGCGACCTGATCGGGGACGAGCGTGATGTTCGGATGCGCCTCGGCCGCGCGTTGCAGCGCCTCCTGCACGGCCCAGCCGGTCGCGTCGGCGACGTGGACGATGCGGCGGTGCGAATGGCCACCTTCGCGCGTCAGGTGCAGGATGTCGTTTTCCTGCGCGAAGGGGACGCCGAGTTTCTGAAGCCGCTCGATTGCGGCGGGCGCGCGTTCGACGACGAACTCGACGGTGGCGCGGTCGTTCAGGCCCGCGCCGGCAATCATCGTATCCTCGATATGGCTGTCGAACGTGTCGCCCGGCTCCAGCACCGCGGCGATGCCGCCCTGCGCCCAGGCCGTCGAGCCCTCGTTGAGCGCGCCCTTGGCGAGCACGGTGACGCGGAAGCGTTCGGCGAGGTTGAGCGCCGCGGTCAGTCCGGCCGCGCCGGAGCCGACGATCAGGATATCCGCCTGACTCACAAGCCGAACCCAGCGATGGGAGCGCGGAAGGTTAGGCTAAGGTTAGTCCAACGCGCACGATAGGCGACATCGGAGCGACGGGAGGGCGCGGCGGGCATGACGGGTCTGTGACATGATTGCGCGGTGTAGGACAGGGGGTTGGCGGGCAACGGCGCAATGGTGTCTGCCGAAGGGGGCATGAGCCTCATCTGTGCTTCGACAAGCTCGGCACGAACGGTTCAGGTCGATACCGACAGCCTCTAGACCCGTTCGGTGACCCCCGCCCAGGCGCTGCGCATCATGCGCTGGATGTGCTGGCGGCTTTGGTCGGAGAGGTGACGGATGCGCTGGCCGGCACCGGAGATGCCGGTGGAGCGGTCCAGCCCCTCGACCTGCATCACCCATAGCTGGCGGAACGCGCCGCCCGGCATGCGAAGCAGTTCCTGCGGCGGTCCGTCCTCGACGACGCGGCCGTCGACCACGACGACGACGCGGTCGAAATTCGCGATCGTCGACAGGCGGTGCGCGACGGCAATGACGGTGCGGTTCTTGATGAGCGCCTCCAGCCCGTTTTGCACCTCCAGTTCCGATTCCGAGTCGAGCGCGGAGGTCGCCTCGTCGAGCAGGACCACGGGTGCGTTCTTCAGGAAGGCGCGGGCGATGCCGATGCGCTGGCGCTGGCCGCCCGACAGGTTGGTGCCGCGTTCGCCGACGATGCTGTCGTAACCGTGCGGCAGGCGGCGGATGAAGTCGTCGCAGCCGGCGGCTTCGGCGGCGCGGTGGACCTCCTCGTCGCTGCTGTCGGGTTTGGCGAAGCGGATATTCTCCATCACCGTGCGATGGAACAGCAGCACCTCCTGCGGGACGACGGCGAGCGTGTCGCGCAGGCTTTCCTGCGTGACGCTGTCGATGCGCTGGCCGTCGATCGCGAGGTGGCCGGCCTGCGGGTCATGGAAGCGCTGGATCAATTGCAGCAGCGACGACTTGCCGGCACCCGAAGGGCCGACGACGCCGACCTTCTGCCCCGCCGGGATGACGAGCGACAGGTCGTGGAGCACGGGGTGGCGCGGATCGTAGCCGAAGGTGACGTTGGTCAGTTCCACCCGCCCCTCGCCGACGCGCAACCGGGCGGCGTCGTCGGCATCGCTGAGCGTCTGGGGCACCCCGATGATGTCCAGCGTCTCGCGCAGGTAGCTGAATTGCTGGCTGGTATCGATCAGTGCCATCGCTAGATCGCGGGAGCCGTGCAGGATGCGGAAGGTCATCGTGCTGATGATGACGACATCGCCGGTGCTGATCGCACCCGTCGACCACCGGCCGATCGCCCAGACGAGCGTGCCGCCGACGAGGATCGCCAGCGCCAGATCGTGCAGTCCGCGCATCCGTTCGACGAAGAACCAGCCGCGTTTTTGCGCGCTCGCCTCGTCGTCGAGAAATCCTTGAAGCCGCGACAGTTCGCGCTGGCGGGCGGCGAACGCTTTCACCACCCAGATATTGCCGATCAGGTCGACCAGTTCGCCGCCGACGGTGCCGGCATGCTCCGCGAACGCCTTGTGGTGGACGTGGCCGCGCAGCCCCAGCATGACGAGGCCGGCGGTGACGAGGACGAAGATCGCCCCCAGCACCGCAGCCATCCGTACGTCGATCGTGGTGAAGATCATCATCGCACCGACGAAGACGATCAGCGGCGGCGTCACCTCCTGCAACAGGCGGTGGACGATCGCGCCGAAAATACCCGCCAGCCCCGACACGCGGTGGCCGAGCGAGCCGGCGCGCTGGTTCTGGAAGAACGGCATTTGGTGGCCGGTCAGATAATCGATCATGTCCAGACGGATGCCGACGCCGGACGCGACCGTAGACTGCCCCAGCGTCAGCGCCGCCGCCCGCTGAAGCAGGCTTTCCAGCACCACCAGCCCGAGGAACGCGGCGAGGGCGTCGTAGACGGCGGAGCGGATGCGATCGGTGCCGGTCATCGCGTCGATCAGCAGCTTCATCGCATACTGAACGCTGATCGCGCAGATCGAAGCCCCGGCGACCAGCAGCGCGAGCGCAAGGAATATCCACGGCCGCGCCCGCACGTAATGCAAGATGAAGCGCGTCGGGCTGACGAGAAAAGGCAAGGCGCACTCCACCGATGACCTGCTTATGCTGCGCCGCAACACACGGAAGCACCATCGGGTTGCGACGGCGAGAGTGGATTCTTCGTCGGTGCGAGCGAATCAGGTGGTTAGCTGCACGATCCCCGGAACTAGTCCGCGGTCGATCGCGTCAGCGACAGGAACACGTCCTCCAGATCGGGTTCGCGGGTCGAGACGTCGACGATGCCGACACCGGCGGCCTGCACTGCGGCTAGGACCTCGCCGGCGTTCACGCGTGCCTTGGAGTAGGTGATTTCCAGCACGCGGGCGCCCTTCAGCACGATCTTTTCGAAACAGGGTGCTTCCGGCGCGGCGGTCAGGTCGCGGTCGACGGTGACGGCGACGACCTTTTCCTGCGCCCGGCCGACGAGGTCGCGGGTCGGTTCGTTGGCGATCAGGCGGCCGTGGTTGATGATGGCGATACGGTCGCAGAGCTGCTCCGCCTCCTCCAGATAATGCGTCGTCAGCACGACGGTGACGCCGCCCGCGTTGAGTTCGCGGACATAGGCCCAGAGCTGCTGGCGAAGTTCGATGTCGACGCCCGCGGTCGGCTCGTCGAGGACCAGCACGGGCGGGGAATGCACCATCGCCTTGGCGACCATCAGCCGCCGCTTCATGCCGCCCGACAGCGTGCGGGCATAGGCGTTCGCCTTGTCCTCCAGATGCACGGCGCGCAGCAGGTCGAGCGAGCGGCGGTCCTTTTTCGGCACGCCGTACAAGCCGGCCTGGATCTCCAGCGTTTCCACCGGCGTAAAGAAGGGGTCGAACAGGATCTCCTGATTGACGATGCCGATCGATGCCTTGGCGTTGCGCGGGTGCGCGTCGATGTCGAAGCCCCAGATCGACGCCGAGCCCTCCGTCTTGTTCACCAGCCCGGCGAGGATGTTGATGAGCGTCGACTTGCCCGCGCCGTTGGGGCCGAGCAATCCGAAGATCTGGCCGCGGGGCACGTCGAACGTCACCCCGTCGAGCGCGCGCTTGCCGCCCTGATAGGTCTTGCACAGGCCGTTGATGGAGATCGCAGCTTCGGTGGAGATGGACGTCATGCGAATCCCGTTAGGCTTCGGCTTGCCTCGCCACAATGCTCCTTGCTATTCGGACCGTATGACCCCGCCGCTAGAAGTCACCCGCACCAGCCAGCCCCGCGTCGCCTGCGACGGTGCTGCCGACATCCCCGGCGGCGCCGCGCTGGGCCATCCGCGCGTGTGGTTGCAGATCGACGAACTCGGTTACGTCGACTGCGGCTATTGCGACCGGCGTTTCGTGCTGATCGGCGGGCCGGCGGACGGCGTCGATCAGGCGAGCCTGCCCGACGTGACCGAGGGCAGCGCCTGAACCGCATGGACGTTCGCGAACCGGTGCCTATATTGCCGGTATGGTATATCTCGATCCCCGCTCCTTCCTGTACCGCGATCTCGCTCCGGAGGCCGCGCAGACGCTGGCGGCCGATGCGCTGGGCAAGGCGGACGACGGCGAACTCTACCTCCAGTATCGCAAGTCGGAGGCGTTCGGGTTCGATGACGGGCGGCTGAAGACCGCGAGCTACGACACCAATGCGGGCTTCGGCCTGCGCGCGGTGTCGGGCGAGACGACGGCGTTCGCTCACGCCAACGAGGTGAGCGAGGCGGCGATCAAGCGCGCGGCGCAGACGATGGCGCTGATCGATCCGTCCGCAGCGGCCAAGGCACCGCCGCCGCAGGGCAACAACCGGCATCTGTACACCGACGCCGACCCGCTCGACCTGATCCCTTTCGCCGACAAGGTGAACCTGTGCCAGACGATCGACGCCGCCGCGCGCGCGCGCGATCCGCGCGTGGCGCAGGTGTCGGTCGGGCTGTCGGGATCGTGGAGCGTGGTCGAAATCGTTCGGCCGGATGGTTTCGTCGCGACCGACGTGCGGCCGCTGGTGCGGCTGAATATCCAGATCGTGGTCGAGCAGAATGGCCGGCGCGAGACGGGGACGTTCGGGATCGGCGGGCGCTATCTGTACGACCGCCTGTTCGAGGATGCGACGTGGAACCGCGGCATCGACGAGGCGCTGGCGCAGGCGCTGGTCAACCTCGACGCGGTCGCCGCGCCGGCGGGTGAGATGACGGTGCTGCTTGGGCCGGGCTGGCCGGGGGTGCTGCTGCACGAGGCGATCGGCCACGGGCTGGAAGGCGACTTCAACCGCAAGGGTACGAGCGCGTTTTCGGGCCGGCTCGGTGAGCGGGTAGCCGCGCCGGGGATCACGATAGTCGACGACGGATCGCTGGTCGATCGCCGCGGATCGCTGTCGATCGACGACGAGGGAACGCCGACGCGCGAAACGGTGCTGATCGAGGACGGTATCCTGAAGGGGTACATGCAGGACCGGCTGAACGCGCGGCTGATGGGCATGGCCGCGACGGGCAATGGGCGGCGCGAAAGCTACGCTCACGCGCCGATGCCGCGCATGACCAACACCTTCATGAAGGGCGGCAAGGACGATCCCGCCGAGCTGCTGAGCCGCGTGAAGCGGGGCATCTTCGCCAAGAGCTTCGGCGGCGGACAGGTCGACATCGTCTCGGGCAAGTTCGTGTTCAGTTGCACCGAGGCGTACATGATCGAGGACGGCAGACTGGGCGCGCCGATCAAGGGCGCGACGCTGATCGGCGACGGTCCGACCGTGCTGACCAAGGTGACCGGCATCGGCGACGACTTCGCGCTGGACGAGGGTATCGGGGTTTGCGGCAAGGGCGGTCAGGGCGTGCCGGCGGGTGTCGGTCAGCCGACGCTGCTGGTCGAGGGGCTGACGGTCGGGGGGACTGCGACCTAGGTTTCGAGCACGTTTTTCGGAATGCGCGCGGCTTCTTCACGCGTCATTTGCTCGTGGCACCGCCCCACCCCCGGCCCCTCCCCTGAAGGGGAGAGGTGGAGTTGGTTTATGGCGCTTGGTCCGGGCTCAACCAACCACCGAGCCGTCATTGCGAGCGGAGCGAAGCAATCCAGCGCGTCCTGCGCGGCTCCTGGATTGCTTCGCTCCGCTCGCAATGACGGAATCTAAGGTAAATAGCTCTTTTTCCTGCACTTCCTCGGCACAGGCCGGGGCCCAGTCGTGGCAAGCTTTGTGAGTGCCACTGTCTACGTGGCGACTACCCCCGGCGTTCGCCGGGGTCGATCGACGGTCAGTTGCGCGCGCGGTCCGGGCGTTTGGTCAGTATTGGCCGCCACCCGTCCCCCGCAAGCGAAAGCCCCCTACCCCCGCGCCGCGCTCGGGAAGGCGAAGCCGACCGGCTGGATCGCGGCCGCATCCTGCTTCAGGCGCGCGGCGATCTGTTCGTAGTCGCGTTCCATTTCAGGGGTGACGCTCGCCCGCGCCTCCGCCAATGCGCCCTCGAAGTCGGCCATCGTGACCTCCGTCGCGGTGCGGGAACGGCGGAGCGCAATCAGGCCGGCGCGGCGGGTGACGTCCTCCAGATCGGCGCCGGTGAAGCGGTCGGTGCGGCGCGCGATGGAGGCGAGATCGACGTCCGACGCCAGCGGCATCTTGCCGGTCTGGATACCGAGGATGCGCTCGCGCCCGGCCTCGCTGGGCACGCCGACATAGATCAGCTCGTCGAACCGACCGGGTCGCAGCAGCGCGGGATCGACGAGGTTGGGCCGGTTGGTCGCGCCGATCACGACGACCGACTGCAATTCCTCCAGCCCGTCCATCTCGGCGAGGATGGTGTTGACCACGCGCTCCGTCACCTGCGGCTCGCCACCGCCCGATCCACGCGCGGGCACGAGGCTGTCGAGTTCGTCGATGAAGATCACGGTCGGCGCGACCTGACGCGCGCGGGCAAACAAGCGAGCGATCTGCTGCTCGCTTTCACCGTACCATTTGCTCAGCAGGTCCGACGATTTGGTGGCGATGAAGTTGGCTTGTGCCTCACGCGCGACCGCCTTCGCGAGCAGGGTCTTGCCGGTGCCGGGAGGACCATAGAGCAGGAAGCCCTTGGCCGGACGGATGCCGAGCCGGCGGAACGCGTCCGGGTCCTTCAGCGGCAGTTCGACGCCTTCTTTCAGCCGTTCCTGCGCGGCATCGAGGCCGCCGACATCCTCCCAGCGGACATTCGGGGCCTGCACCATAACCTCGCGCATCGCCGACGGCTGGACGCGCTTCAACGCCTCCAGAAAATCCTCGCGCGTCACCGACAGCGTGTCGAGCACCTCGGCGGGGATTGTCCGCTCCTCCAGATTCAGGCGCGGCATGATGCGGCGGACCGCCTCGATCGCGGCTTCCCGCGCCAGCGCGGCGATGTCGGCGCCGACGAACCCATAGGTGGTGCGCGCCAGCTCATCGAGGTCGACGCGGTCGCCCAGCGGCATGCCGCGCGCGTGGATGCCGAGGATTTCACGCCGGCCGCGTTCGTCGGGGACGCCGACGACGATCTCTCGGTCGAAGCGCCCCGGACGCCGCAGCGCCTCGTCGATCGCCTCCGGCCGGTTGGTGGCGGCGATGACGACGAGGTTCGCACGTGCCTCCAGCCCGTCCATCAGCGTCAGCAACTGGGCGACAAGGCGCTTCTCGGCCTCACCCTGCACCTGACCGCGCTTCGGGGCGATGGAGTCGATCTCGTCGATGAAGACGATCGACGGCGCAGCCTTGGTCGCTTCCTCGAAAATGTCGCGCAGCCGCGACTCGGACTCGCCGTAAGCGGAGCCCATGATCTCCGGACCGTTGATCAGGAAGAACTGCGCGTCGGATTCGTTCGCAACAGCGCGGGCTAGGCGCGTCTTGCCGGTGCCGGGCGGTCCGTGGAGCAGCACGCCCTTGGGCGGCTCGACGCCGAGGCGCTCGAACAATTCGGGGTAGCGGAGCGGCAGTTCGACCATTTCGCGCAGCTGGTCGATCGTCGCGGCCATGCCGCCGATATCGTCATAGGTCACGTCGGCGCGGCGCGCGGCCTGCGGCTCCTCATATTCGGGGCGTAGTTCAATTTCGGTATTCTCGTCGATGTGGACGACGCCCTTGGGGCTGGCGGACACGACGATGAGGCGGATTTCCTGCAACGCGAACGCGGGCGCGTTCATGAAGCGCTGCACGGTCGGTGGCATGTCCGAGACACGCTGATGCCCCGCGGTCGCGACGACATCGCCCTGGCAGAAGGGGCGACCGAGGAAGGTGCGCTGGAGCGCCGCACCGGAGCCCTGGAGGCGCAGGTTCGCCTGTGCCGGTGCGAAGACGACGCGAGTCGCCGGCTTCGACTCGGCGCGGCGCACCTCTACGAAATCCCCCGAGCCGACGCCGGCGTTCGCGCGCTGGAGACCGTCGATGCGAAGCACCTCCAGTCCCTCGTCCTCGGGATAGGGGCCGACCGCGCGGGCGGGAGTCGATTGCTTGCCGACGATCTCGATCACGTCGCCCTCGCCCACGCCCAGCGCCGCCATCAGCGCACGCGGCAGGTGAGCGAGGCCACGGCCGGAATCCTCCGGGCGGCTGTTCGCCACCTGAATCTTGCGCGTCGGGGTTTCGCTATCGGCCATTCCTGCTTCCTTCCACGCGGTCCATCTGGCCGATTCCTTTCGAACGGCAAGCGCGTGAGGTAGGAAGCCGGTTCCAGCGCGGTTAGGGGCGGGGCAACCCCACGCGACGAAAAAAAGGGCCGGACCCGAAAGTCCGACCCCTTGAAAGTTTTTAGGAGAGGATGCCTGAAAGGCACGGTCTTTTTGCGTCGCAGCGAGCCATGTTGCAAGTGCGAAATACTCCGCTACGATTGCGTTCTATGCAATTCGCGGTATCGCTAACATAAGAAGCGGGAGAGGACGGGATGCGCAGGCTGCCCCCGTTGGGCGCGATCGAGGCGTTCGTGCAGGTCGCGCGCCTGGGATCGATCAAGGCTGCCGCGGAGGAACTGGCGCTGTCGGCACCGGCGCTGAGCCGCCGCGTGCAGTCGCTGGAACGGTTCATCGGCAAGCCGCTGTTCGCGCGGCGGCATCAGGCGATGGTCGCCAATGCCGATGGCGAGCGGCTGCTGCAGCAAATCGCGCCGGTGCTGGACCAGCTGTCCGACGCGGTCGAGGCGATGACGAGTGGGACCGAAGTGCTGAGGCTGCGGCTGGGCATTCTGCCGCTATTCGCGTCGCAGCGGCTGTTCCCGCGGCTGGGCGACCTGCGCGCGACGCATCCCGAACTGCATCTCGACATCGATACGGCGGCGCACGGCATCGCGCGGCTGGGTGACGGGCTGGACGCCGTGATCGCACTGGCGCGCGACATCGATCCCTCGCTGTATGGGAAGCGGCTGGATCACAACAAGGTGTACGTCATCGGATCGCGCACCTTGCTGGAGGGACCGAACCCGGTGGTCGATCCGGCGCAGGTCGCGACGTTGACCGCTTTGATCCACCGCGACATGCCCGACACCTTCACCGCGTGGCGCAACGCCGCCGGGCTGGAGGAGATCGAACCGCAGGCGGTCGATCATTTCGATTCGGGGCAGTTGATGCTGGAGGCGGCGGCGCAAGGGCTCGGCATCGCGTTCATGCTGGAGAGCCACTTCGAGGATGCGAACGATCCGCGGCTGGTGCGGCTGTTCGATATCGAGGTGGAGAGCCCGTACAGCTACTGGTTCGTCTGCCGGCCGCGGGCGTTGCAGTCGAAGCCGGTGCGGCTGTTTCATGACTGGTTGGTGAAGACTTTGGGGGCTTGAGGGGCTGGGCAGCTCCGAGCCGTTTCGCGGGCGTCGACCTACCCCCGGGCCCTCCCTTTCAGGGAGGGGAAACGAGCAGTCCACTCCTCAGAAGTTGAAATTCTCCTGCTCCCCTCCCTGCAAGGGAGGGGTTGGGGGTGGGTTGCGGTACACTGTACCGTTTGTGAGATGGTGGAGACGACGCCGTCGAGGTTGTGCAGGACGTCGGTGTTCCAGAAGCGGAGGATCGTCCAGCCTTTCGCGGCCAGATAGGCGGCGCGGGCTTCGTCTCGTTCGATCTGCAAGCCGTGGTGCCCGCCGTCGAGTTCGATGCCGAGTTTCAGACTGCGGCAGACTATGTCGATGATGAAGCGGTCTACTACCAACTGTCGCGTGAAGCGTGGATGGTGGGACCGGAGGGCTTGCCAGAGGCGCCGTTCTGCCGGGGTTGGTCGGTTCTGAGATCGCGGGCGTTGCGCGTAAGTTCGGGCGGGAAGCGCTGCATCTTGGTCGCAGACTACAGCGCGTTTTGCGGGCGTCTTCCCACCCTCTTCCCCTCCCTTGCAGGGAGGGGAAGAGGGTGCGGACATTTTCGAAAGTTACGCCACGCGCGCCTTGACGATCTTGCCGGGCTGGCGGGGGGGTTCGCCCTTGGGCAGCGCGTCGATCAGTTCCATGCCGTCGGTAACCTGACCCCAGACGGTGTACTGGCCGTCGAGGAAGCGGGCGTCGTCGAAGACGATGAAGAACTGGCTGTTCGCCGTATTGGGATCGTTGGTGCGCGCCATCGAGCAGATGCCGCGGACGTGCGGTTCCTTGTTGAACTCCGCCTTCAGGTTGGGCTTGTCGGAGCCGTGCATGCCGGTGCCGGTCGGATCGCCGCCCTGCGCCATGAAGCCCGGGATGACGCGGTGGAACACGACGCCGTCGTAGAAGCCGTCGTTCGCCAGCTCGGTGATGCGCTTGACGTGCTCGGGCGCGAGGTCGGGACGCAGCTTGATCGTGACGTCGCCGCCCTCCAGCGTCAGGGTCAGCGTCTCCGCAGTCGGGGTATCGGTCATGTCGTCCACTCCAGATTGGTCGAGCGGCAGATAGGGAGGGAGTGCGCCGCTGGCAAATCGCGCTGCGCCGCGATAGGGAGCAGGCGCCGCGATCAGACCATGCCAAGAGGGAGCCGGCGATGAGCGAAAACGAGCTTCCCGAAGCGCCGACCGAAGAACTGGACGAGCTGGACGAGGACGACCGGCTGCGGCCCGCATTCGTCAGGGCGGTGCTCGACGCGGTCGAGGCGGGCGACGACGAGGAAGCGCGCACGCTGGTCGAGCCGCTGCACCCGGCCGATATCGCCGACCTGTTCGAACTGACGCCGCAGGAGGACCGTACCGCCCTCGCCCGCGCGGTCACCGACCTGCTCGACGCGGACGTGTTCGCGGAGATGAACGATTACGTCCGCGAGGACCTGATCGATGCGCTGGAGCCGCACGAGGTCGCGGATATCGCGTCCGAACTCGATACCGACGACGCCGTCGCGATCATCGAGGACATGGACGAGGACGGGCAGCGCGCAGTGCTCCGCGCGATGGAACCGGACGATCGCGCCGCGATCGAGGAGGCGCTGTCCTATCCGGAGGAATCCGCCGGTCGCCTGATGCAGCGCGATCTGGTCGCGGTGCCGGAGCATTGGACCGTCGGCGACGTCATCACCTATCTGCGCAAGCAGGAGGACCTGACCACCGATTTCTGGGAAGTGTTCGTCGTCGATCCGGGGCATCGCCCGATCGGCACGTGCGCGCTGTCGTGGATTTTGCGCACGCCGCACTGGGTGCCGGTGGGCGACGTGATGAGCCGCGAGCAGACGCTGATCCCGGTCGACATGGATCAGGAAGAGGTCGCGCTCCGGTTCCAGAAATATGCGCTGATCTCCGCCGCGGTCACCGACGGGTCGGGGCGGCTGGTCGGTATGATCACCGTCGACGACGTCGTTCACATCATCCAGCAGGAAGCGGGCGAGGACGTGCTGCGCCTGTCGGGTGCGGGCGACGGCGACATCAACGAACCGATCCGGCTGACGGTGAAGACGCGGCTGACATGGCTGGTCGTGAACCTGGCGACGGCGATGTTCGCCGCCAGCGTGGTGAAGCTGTTCGAGGGCACGATCGCGACCTTTGCGCTGCTCGCGGTGCTGATGCCGATCGTGTCGGGGATGGGCGGCAATGCGGGCACGCAAACGCTGGCCGTGGTGGTGCGCGCGATCGCGACCAATCAGCTGACGAATTCGAATACCCGATGGATGGTGCTGCGCGAACTGCGCATCGCGGCGGCGAATGGTGCGATGCTGGGGCTGTTGATCGGGGTCGGCACGTTCCTGATCTTCGGGCGCGGCGATCTGGCGCTGGTCATTGGGTCGGCGATGGTCATCAACAACCTGACCGCGGGTCTGGGCGGGGTGCTGGTGCCAGTGACGCTCGACCGCTTCAACGTCGATCCGGCGGTGTCGTCCGCAGTGTTCGTGACGACGTTGACGGACACGATGGGTTTCTTTGCGTTTCTGGGCCTTGCGACCTTGTGGGGCCTGCACGGATAGGCTTGCGGCGCCTGCGAGTGTGACCCACATGGCAGCCTCCGATGGCGCTTCATTTGACCAAAGTGGCGTTCGGCGCGGCCAGCGTCGAGCATCTTTCCGAACGTCTCGCCCTGCGCGCGGCGGAGGGGCAGCTGTTCCTGACGACACGCTATCTGCCCAAGCGGCACGAGGAGGTGGCGGGTGCGGGGTCGCTGTTCTGGATCTTGAAGCACCAACTGGTCGCACGGTCCGCGATCACCGGGTTCGGTGAGGCGGAGGGGGGTCGCGTCGCCATATTCCTCGCGCCGCCACTGGTGCTGGTGCAGGCGCGGCCCAAGCGGGCGCATCAGGGCTGGCGCTATCTGGAGGCGGCGGATGCGCCCGTCGATCTGGGTGGCGACGGGATGGGTGTGGAGGCGATGCCGGCGGAGTTGATCGGGAAGCTGGCGGAGTTGGGTTTGATCTGACCGGGTTTGGCTCTGCGCTCCCGCCCATCGCTCGGCCTGAGCGACATCGAGGGCCATGTTGCTGGGCATGTGCTTCGACTGCGCTCAGCACGAACGGAGTGGATGGCAGCTTAACGCGCTTTCCCGCAGGCGACGGGGCCGCCGTTGGCGGGGCGGATCACGCAGTGGGGGGTGCCGGTGATGGTGACCTGTCCGGTGCCGGCGTTTGACACCTGCGCGGTGTAGCGGGCGCGGGCGGAGAGGTCGCCGATGCCGTCTGCGGCGACCAGCAGTTCGCCCGCGTCGAGCGCCGAGGCGTCGAGCGCCCCCTCCCCGTTCTTCGTCAGCCGGGCCTTGCCGACGCGACCGGCGAGCGCGATGCGGCCGGCGCCGGCGAGCACCGCCGATAGTTCCACGCCGTCGACGGCTGTCACCGCGATCGCGCCCGAGCCGGAGACGACGAGGTCGATCCTTGGTCCGCGCAGCCGCGCGATGGTCAGCCGCGCCCCTGCGATCGACTGCGCCGAGGCGAGCGACGGCGTCGAGAGCGTCAGCCGGATCGGGGCGGTCGATCGGCGCTGCGCGTCGCCCAACACACCGGGGCGGCGGCGGATCGTCAGCGTGGTGCCGTCGAGCCGGACGTCGATCGCCTGGACCGCGTCCAAGTCGCCGGCGATGCGGACGGCGGGCGACCCGGTGGTGACGGTCGTGTCGAACGGTCCTTCTACGCGCAATCGTTCGAAGCTGCCGATGCCGACGGTGCGGTCCGCGGCCGATGCAGGGCCGGCCGACAGGGCAATTGCTGACAGGAGAATGGCGGGGAGCGGGCGCATCACGCTACGCTCGACGATCCCCGCCCTTCGATCAAGCCGGGATCAGCCGCAATGCACCTTGCCGCTGCCCATCTTGCTGACTTCGCACTTCGCGCCGCCGGTGATGGTGACGTCGCCGGAACCGAGAATGTTGATTTCCGCCGTGCGGGTGGCAGTCGCCTGCACGTCGCCGGCGCCGGCGATGTTGATCTCCGCCGTTTCGGTGCGGAGCGGTTGCGCGCGGACGTTGCCGGAGCCGCCGACCGAGATTTCAAGCGAGCGGGCGGTGCCGGCGGCGGCGATGTCGCCCGATCCCCCGATCGCGAACTCGGCCTTGTCGACCTTCATGCCGCGGATATCGAGCTTGCCGGAGCCGCCGATATTGCCCTCGAACTTGTCACCCTCCGCCTTGTCGACAGTGATCGTGCCGGAGCCGCCGATGTCAGCGCCGGTGATGCGCGGCATCGTCACGAGGTAGCGGACCTTGCCGGTGCCATTCCAGTTGATCCCGCGCTTCCAGCCGAGGCTGAGCGAGCTGCCCTTCCGCTCGACCCTGATCTTGTCGAGCGTGGCCGGGTCGCCGGTGGCGGTGACGGAGAAGGCGGGGCCGACGCGGACCTCCACGTCGCCACCCGCCGCCAGGCCGACGCTGTCGAAGTCGGTCACGGCATAGCTGCGGGTGCCGCCCGAGCCGGTCGCCGCAACGCCCGCGCTGCCGTCCGGCTCGTCGTCGGACGACCAGTTGAAGGAGCAGGCGGCGACGGGCATCGCCAGCAGCGCAAGCGCGACGGGGGCGAGGAGCGTTCTGGTGCCGAGCTTCATGATGTGTTTCCCTTGTGTGTTGCTTAGATAATACACGCTGGGAAGGGCGATGCAAGGGGCTGGCGGTTTGCCGTCGTCGGGGACTCGGACTGCCGCCGGGAGGACGGATCCGGGGGTACCGCCGTCATCAGCTTGAACCGTTCGTGCTGAGCCTGTCGAAGCACCGGTGAGGCTCATGCCCTTCGACAAGCTCAGGGCGAACGGAAGGCCGGGATCAACCTCATGACATTAAGCTCTGAACGACGAAGGGCGGCCCGTCGCCGGACCGCCCTTCCTGTAGACCGAGGCTCCACGCCGATCAGGCGGCGGGCTTGTCCTTGTTGTAGATCGCGGCGGCGGCGCGGAGGATCTCGAGGATCTTCTCCTGCGCCTTGGGCTCGTCGAGTTCTTCCATCGCGGCGAGTTCACGGGCCAGACGGCTGGTCGCGGCCTCGAAGATCTGACGTTCGGAATAGCTCTGCTCGGGCTGGTCGTCGGCGCGGAACAGGTCGCGGACCACTTCGGCGATCGACACGAGGTCGCCGGAGTTGATCTTCGCCTCGTACTCCTGCGCGCGGCGCGACCACATGGTGCGCTTGACCTTGGGCTTGCCCTTCAGCGTGTCCATCGCCTCGCGCATCGTCTTGTCGGACGACAGCTTGCGCATGCCGACGCTCTCGGCCTTGTTGGTCGGAACGCGGAGCGTCATGCGCTCCTTCTCGAACCGCAGGACGTAGAGTTCGAGGCTGGTCCCGGCGATCTCCTGCTTCTGCAGCTCGATCACGCGGCCTACGCCGTGCTTGGGATAGACAACATAATCGCCGACGTCGAAAAACAGCGCCTTGGCAGCCATGTGGGGCCTTTCATCGGACCCGCGCCCGACCCGCTGGCGCGAAGGCCGGCGACGGGGCGCGTGTTGGGGATCCGGGCAACGCCGATCGCGCCCGTCGCAACAGTATCTAGCAGCTTTGCAACAAAATTGCCAGCTTCGTGTCGCACCGCCGCACGACGCCACCATTCCATCCCGATCGGTCCGTCACGCCGCCTCCCATAGCAGCCAGCGGTCGCCCTGCCGTCAGTCGCCCGCGCCGGGTTCCGGGCTGAAGAAACTGTCGTACTTGCCCTCGACGCCCTTCATCGCGTCGGCGTCCGGCGGGGTCTGGTCCATCTTGCGGGTGACGTTGGGCCATTGCGCGGAGAAGGTGGCGTTCAGTTCCAGCCACTTTTCCTGGCCGTTCTCGGTGTCCGGCAGGATCGCCTCGGCCGGGCATTCGGGTTCGCAGACGCCGCAATCGATGCATTCGGACGGATTGATGACGAGCATGTTCTCGCCTTCATAAAAACAATCCACCGGACACACCTCGACGCAGTCCATGTACTTGCAACGGATGCAGGCGTCGGTGACGACGTAGGTCATTGCGTACTCCCGAACCGGCCCATGCCGGCAAGCTTCATACGGCCATCGACAGGCCGGCGATCATCGCGCGGCGACTAGGCCGCAAGCGTGGCGTGCGTCAATCGCCGTCGGCGTCCTGCGACACGTTATCACCCGTCACGAGATCGGCATAGCAGCCGCGTGCCTCCGCCGGCGGGCCACGCCGGGCGGGCAGCGCCTCCACCCGCACGACGCGAACGCGCGCCCCCTGCGCGAAGGTCAGGATGGCGCCGACCCGCACCGCAGCGTGCGCGCGGTCGATCGGGCGACCGTCGAGGCGGAGATGGCCGGTGCCGGCCAGCGCCTGCGCCGCGCTGCGCGTCTTCGCAAGGCGCGCCCACCAGAGAAACCGATCGAGCCGCATGGAGTCGACGGATGGAATCACCGGGCGAACATCTCCGCAAGGCTGGCGAATGCATTGGCACTGGACGGGGTCGGCGTGGTCGGGCGGGCCGGCGGGCGACCACGCCAGACCCAGCCACCCTCCCCGCCCGCCGGACGAAATCCGAGTTCGGCCATCAGCCGTTCGAACGTGGCCGGCTCCAGCCCCATCGACGTGGCGAGCGCGGGATCGGGGGCGAAGGGTTTGCGCCCCTGTCGCGCATCGTGTGCGGCGCGGGCGATGCGTTCGACGAGGTCAACGCGGACGGCCTGCACGCCGAGCGGCCGGAAGCCGGCGGCGAGCGTCGCGGCGGCGTGGCCGCGCGGCAGGACGGTAGCACCGACCGGCGGTTCCGGCGGCGCGACGTCGCGCAGGCCGAGCAGCACGCTTCGCCAGCGCGCCGGCTCCGGCTTCAGAAGGCGCGGGTCGAACAGGTCGAGCGCGCCGAGCGTGACGCCGGCGACCCGCAGCCGCCGGCGGTCCTCCTGCGTCAACGCCTCCAGCGGGCCACGAAGCGGCAGGCGCTGGGTCAGCCCGCCCGCCGCTTCGAGCGCGGCGGCGACGGTGCGCAGGGCCGGGCCGGCGGCTGGGTCACGGGCAATCGCATCAAGCGCGGCGAGTGCGGGCGCGCGCTTGTGCAGCGACGTGGCAAGCCATTTTTCCAGCCGTGCGGACACGCGGTCGCGGCCGGCGCGATCGAGCACGTCGAGGTCGCGGTCGAGCACCAGCCGCGGGCGGGCCAGCGACACGCCCGCGCACAGCGATGCGACAGCGGTGCCGTTCCAGCGGATCGCCGCATCGTCCAGCGCGAATTGGACGTCCGCGGCGTCGGCCAATGCCTGCGCACGGCGGGCGCGTTCGGGAACGAGACGCTTTTCCGCCGCCGCGAGCAGCATCCGCCGATCGCCACCGCGGGCACCGGGTTCGACCACGAAGCGAAAACCGTCGAGGCGGCCGATCGGGTGATCCTCCACCGTGACTTCGCCCTCCGCGCCGATCGTCACGGGCAGCGCGCCGGTGTCCGCGCCGATGCGGCGGATGAGCGCGGTCGTCCGCTTGTCGACGAAGCGTTGCGTCAGGCCGGCGTGGAGGCCGTCCGACAACCGCTCCTCGATCGCGCGGGTGCGGTCCGCCCACTCGGCGGGATCGGCGAGCCAGTCGGGACGCTGCGCGATATAGGCCCAGGTACGGACCGCGGCGAGCCGGCCGGCCAGCGTCTCGACGTCGCCGGCGATCGTGTCGAGCCGCTGGATTTCGTCCGCGAACCATTGATGCGGGATGATGCCGCGCCCTTCGCTGAGGTGGCCGAACAGCCGCGAGACGAAGCGGGCGTGTGGATCGAGGCCGACCTTGCGGAAATCGGGCACGCCGCACGCCGCCCACAGCCGCTTGACCATCGACGGGGTGCGGACGCGGTTGCGCACCCAGCCCTCCTCCGCCAGCCGCTTGAGCACCGCCAGATCCATCGCCTGCGGCGCGGCGCGCAGCGGCGTGCCGGGCGGCGGGCGGCGTTCGAGATCGGCGACCAGCGCGTCGATCGAGGAGAGGTCGGGCTGCCCCGCGCGCCAGTAGAGTTCCTCCAGCCGCGGAAAGCGATGTTCCTCGATCGCGAGAATTTCCTCCGGCAGGAAAGCCCCCGGCCCCTCCTCCGTCACCGCACCGAACGTACCGTCGCGCTGGTGACGGCCGGCGCGCCCGGCGATCTGCGCCATTTCGGCGACGGTCAGGCGGCGCTGGCGACGGCCGTCGAACTTGTTGAGCGAGGCGAAGGCGACGTGCGCCACGTCCATGTTCAGGCCCATGCCGATCGCGTCCGTGGCGACGAGGTAATCGACCTCCCCCGCCTGGAACATCGCGACCTGTGCGTTGCGGGTGCGGGGGCTGAGCGCGCCCATCACCACCGCCGCCCCGCCGCGCAGGCGGCGCAGCATCTCCGCGACAGCGTAAACCTCCTCGGCGCTGAACGCGACGATGGCGGAGCGTTTGGGGAGCCGACTGATCTTCTTCGCGCCGGCATAGCTGAGCGTCGAGAAGCGCGGACGGGCGACGATCTCCGCGTCGGGCACCAGCGCGCGGACCATCGGCCGCAGCGCTTCCGAGCCGAGGATCATCGTTTCCTCCCGCCCCCGCATATGCAGAAGGCGGTCGGTGAAGACGTGGCCGCGTTCGGGATCGGCGCCGAGTTGCGCCTCGTCCAGCGCGACGAAGGCGGCGTCGTGCGACGGCATGGACTCCGCGGTACACAGGAACCAGCGCGCGCCCGGGGGCACGATCTTTTCCTCGCCGGTGACGAGCGCGACCTGATGCGCGCCTTTCAGCGCAACGACCCGGTCATAGACCTCGCGCGCCAGCAGCCGCAGCGGAAAGCCGATGATGCCGCTGGAGTGCGCGCACATGCGTTCGATCGCGAGGTGCGTCTTGCCCGTATTGGTCGGGCCGAGCACGGCGGTGACGTTCTGAACCGGGGCGGCCATGCCATGCAACATCGGGCCGCAGCGCCGCTTTCGCAATGATTTGGTTGCGGATGTGGCGCGATACTGCGCCACCAATCCGTTCCTGCGTTCCGTCGCATTCCAGTGCCAACTCGTCGCAGCAAACGCCCTCGTGCGGCGCGGTTAATTTGACTTTAGGATGTTCGAGCCACAACGAATCCTCCCAGCGCCGGGGGGTATCGGCGAGTAACCGAGAGCGTCGCCGGTGTTCCTTCGCAGCGATCATGGTCTGGAACTCGCCGGCGGCACGAGTGCGCGGGGCCTGTCGCCGCGCAGCTTCACGGTTCCCGTTCAGCAGGATTGGCGACACCGGGTCGCCGCGATCGACTGGGTGCCCGATCTGGGCGCGCAGATCGGCACGCGCGACTGGTGGCGCGGCGTCGCGACCTGCACGGCCCTGTGCGCCGCGACCTGGGCGCTGTCGCCGGGGTTCGACCGGCCGCTGATCGGCGCGGTGCCCGCGCCGATCCAGGGCGAGCAGTGGGACGAGGCGCGCGCGCAGGGCATCGCCCCGCTGGCATGGGGTGCCGATACCGGCAAGCGCATGGCGGCAAGCGACCTCGTCGCGCCGCTGGCGCAGGCGCCGGAGAGACCGACGGTGGAGCTGACAACAACGCTCGGCGATGGCGATGCGCTGGACCGGGCGCTGGTGCGCGCGGGGGTCGGTCGCGGCGAAGCGAAGGAGGCGGCGCGGCTGGTCGCGGGCGCGACCTCCTTGAGCGACATTCCTTCAGGCACGCGGCTGGCGCTGACGCTGGGCCGGCGGCCGAGCCGGACGGTGGCACGACCGCTGGAGACGCTGACCTTCCGCGCCCGTTTCGACCTGTCCCTGACGCTGGCGCGGGCGGGATCGAGCCTGATCCTGAACCGGACGCCGATCGCGGTGGATTCGACGCCGCTGCGCGTACAGGGGCTGGTCGGGCAGAGCCTGTACCGCTCGGCACGGGCGGCGGGCATCCCGGCCAAGGCGGTTGAGACGTATATCAAGGCGATGGCGACGCGCGTGTCGATCGGTCGCGACGTGCGCGCGGCCGACAGTTTCGACATGGTCGTCGAGCGTGAACGCGCCGCCACCGGCGAGACGCGGCTGGGCGACCTGATGTTCGCCGGGCTGAACCGCGGGGGCAAGCCGATCCGCCTCGTTCGCTGGACCGCCAGTGGCGAGCGAAGCGCCGACTGGTTCGACGCGTCGGGTCAGGCGGAGAAGCGCGGTTATGCCGGCATGCCGGTGGCGGGGCGGCTGACGTCCGGGTTCGGGATGCGGATGCACCCGCTGCTGGGCTTCATGCGGATGCACAAGGGGCTGGACATCGCCGCGCCATATGGATCGCCGATCTATGCCGCGGTCGACGGCGTCGTGCAGTTCGCGGGGCGTAATTCCGGCTACGGCAATTTCGTGAAGCTGGTGCACGCGGGCGGCCTGGCGAGCGGTTATGGTCATATGAGCCGGATCGCGGTGCGGCCGGGCACGCGTGTGCGGCAGGGTCAGGTGATCGGCTATGTCGGGTCGACCGGCATGTCGACGGGACCGCATCTGCACTGGGAGGTCTGGCGGAACGGCCAGACGATCAATCCGCGCGCGCTGTCGTTCACGAGCGTGGCGCGGCTGGCGGGCGAGAATCTGCGCGCGTTCAAGCGGCGCGTGGCGAATTTGCTGGCGGTGACGCCGGGGCGGTAGCTCGGGTTCGGCGGGCATCGGCTTGAGCGCTTCGCGTGGTGCGTGCCGGAAATGTTGCTGACGCGCGCAACTGCAATCCTCGCCTGCAAGGGGATGATTACATGAAGCGATTTGCCTTGGGCTGCCCCTCCGTCACGGCTTCGCCGTGCCACCTCCCCGCGGGCGGGGAGGATCGGGAACGGCTCACTTCCCCTGTGCGCGCCAGCGTTGAATGGTGCGGGCGATGATCTGGTCTTCGCCGCCGACGTTTCGCCAGAGTTGCGAGAACAGCGGGTCGCTGGAGGCGGGGCGGCGGTGTTCCTCCAGCCCGTCGAAGGACACGCGGATGGGGATCGCGACACCTTCGCCGCAGATGATGCATTCTCGGTTGCGCAGCGCCGGGATCGAATCGAGGAACCCGCGCGCGCCCTCCGGCATCGCCGCCCGGACGAAAGCCTGATCGCGCTCGTTGTTGAGGCGCATAGCGATGATCGTGCCGCACTGCGACAGCACGCCCTCCGCCAGATCGGACGGACGCTGCGTGATGAGACCCAGGCTGACGCCGTATTTGCGGCCTTCCTTGGCGATGCGCGCGAGGATGCGACCGACCGAGTTGGTCTGATCGTTGCCCGCAGGGATGTAGCGGTGCGCCTCCTCGCAGACGAGCAGGATCGGCCGCTGCGGTTCGTTGCGCGACCAGATCGCGAAGTCGAACGTCATGCGGCTGAGCACCGCGACCACAACGGAGGTGATGTCGGACGGCACCCCCGATACGTCGACGATCGAGATCGGCTTGCCGTCGCCGGGCATGCGGAAGATCCGGGCGAGGAAGTTGGCCATCGTGTCGGCGACGAGCATGCCGCTGAACATGAAACCGTAACGCGGGTCGGCGCGAATCTCGTCGATCTTCGACTTGAGGCGCAGGTACGGCGCGGTGTCGCCGGCGCGGTCCATCTTGCCCATTTCCAGCCCGATGAGGTTGGTCAGGTCGGACAGCAGATAGGGGATCGGCGCATCGACGGTCAGCTTCGCGATCTCCTGCCCGATGCGGTTCTTCTGCTTGGCCATCAGCAGGCATTTGGCGAGGATGTCGGCATCCACCTGGCGATCGGAGCCGCTGGTGGTCAGGAAGACCTCGCAATGCTCCTCGAAGTTCATCAGCCAGTACGGCATCGCCAGATTGTTGACGTCGTAGATCGCGCCATTGTCCTTGAATGCCGCGGCATATTCGCCGTGCGGGTCGATCATGACGATATGTCCCTGCGGCGCGAGAGCGCAGATGCGGTGGAGGATCAGCGCGGCGGAGGTGGACTTGCCGGTGCCGGTCGAGCCGACCAGCGCGAAATGCTTGCCGAGCATCGCATCGATGTAGAGCGACGCCGGAATGTCCTGCGTCGGGTACACGGTGCCGACCGAGATCGCGGCGCGATCGTCGGCGGCATAGACCTGTCGCAGGTCGGCCGCGGTGACGGGGAACACCTCGCAACCGGGCATGGGATAGCGGGTCACGCCGCGGCGAAAATTGTAGAGCTTCCCGGTCAGGCGCTCCTCGTCGCCCTCCCCCAGAAAGTCGATGTCGGCGGCGATGCAGGTGCCGCTGTTATCCTCCAGCTTCAGCGCGCGAACGTTGGCGACCAGCCACGCAGTGCCGACGCGCATCTTGATCTGGCTGCCGACCTGTCCCGCCGCCGCGGCGATCGGATCGGGATCGAGCGCCAGCGTCTCCAGCAAGGCGCGGTCGAGCAGCACGCGACTGGAGGCGCCGGCGATCGCGAAGACGCAGCCGATCGGCACGAGGGCCGCGTCGGGTGCGGTCATGGCTGCGCTGAATTCGGTCGAACGCGCGAAGGCCGCGGGGCCGGGCATATCGGTCATATCGTGGCGGTGTCCCTGCTTACACGCCGTTCCTGCATGCGTGCGGGTTACCATCGCGTTCATGCCGGACATGGATCGAGGTAACTGTCGCCCTCGGCCGGAGGTAGCGGAGCGGGTTGCGCTTAGAGCCGCCGCGCGACCCAGCCGGCGAGCCAGCCGAGCGATACGGACAGCGACACCGCGACCATACCATAGAGCCACGAGTCGCGATCGGCGGCGCGGGCGACGAAGCGCTCGAAACCTGATTTGCGGATGTCGATGTCGCGCACCGCCGCCGCGACGACGCGGCCGTCGCGGATCAGGAATGTTTCCGCGGTGAACCGCCCCACGGGCACGCGGGCGGGAATGGTGATGCGGGCGCGGTACAGGACGGATTCGCTGATCTCGACCGCCCGTGGTGCCTCCACATACAGGCCGGCGCGCGCCTTCAGGTCGACCAGACCGCGGGTGAAGCGCGCCTGCACGTCGGGCGCAGAGGTCGAGACGGGCGACAATTGCAGGCTGTCGAGCCCGAGTTCGTAGATCGCGCGGGTGCGGTCGTCGACGATCTGGCCGATCGGTCGCGACGAGGCGATCGCGTAGAAGCTAGGTGCGGAGCGGTAGCGCGCGGATTGCGCGTTGACCCAGATACCGGCGACCTTCTCCTTCTCGCGCATTAGCACCGATTGGGTCGGCCCCTTGACCACGACGACGATGTCCGCGGGGCGCTCGCCATCGGGGATGCGGCCGCCCGGATAGAGGATCGCGCCGAACAGCAGCAGGTCGGCACCGGTGAAGCTGTAGACGATCTCGATATCGCGCTGCGATACGTCGGGAACGAGCGTCGGCGCGGCCTGCCCCATCGCCAGCGGCGCGGCGAGCAGCAGCGCGATTCGTGTGCCGACCCGCCGCGTCACGAGACCGTGACCGAAAAGATCTCCTCCGGCCGCCAGACCAGCCCGAGCAGGATGCGGATGCCGACGCCGAGCACCATCAGCGCGAGCGCAAGCCGGAGATATTCGGGCTTCACCTTCGTCGCCAGCCGCGCACCGATCTGCGCACCGGTCACCGATCCGACCAGCAGCAGGCCGGCGAGGACGATGTCGACCGCCTTGGTCGTGGTGGCGTGGACCATCGTCGCGACGGCGGTGACGAACAGCGTCTGGAACAGGCTGGTCCCGACGACGACGCCCGTCGCCATGCCAATGACGTAAATCATCGCCGGCACCAGGATGAAGCCGCCGCCGATCCCGAGCAGGATCGTCAACACCCCGGTCATGAAACCCAGCATCAGCGGCGCGAGCGGAGAGATATAGAGGCCCGACGCATAGAAGCGCGTGCGGAACGGCAGGCTGGCGACGAGCGGGTGGTGGCGGCGCTTCTTGGCGCGCGGCGGTTGGCCACGACGGGACAGGCCGATCGACACCAGCGACTCCTTCGCCATCAGGCCGCCGATCGAACCCAGCATGATGACGTAGACGACGCCGATGACGGTATCGATCTGTCCAAGTTCCTGAAGCCGGCGGAATAGCCACGCACCCGCCATCGTGCCGAGGACGCCGCCACCGACCAGGACGCCGCCCATCTTGAAATCGACGCCGCCGCGGCGGACGTGCGCGAACACGCCCGATACGCTCGCGCCGGTCACCTGGCTGGCGGACGAGGCGGCGGCCACCGTCGGCGGGATGCCGTAGACGATCAGCAAAGGCGTCGTCAGGAAGCCGCCACCGACACCGAACATGCCCGACAGCAGGCCGACCCCGCCGCCGAGCAGGATCATCACGAGGGCATTCACCGACAGGTTCGCGACGGGCAGGTACAGGTCCACGGCCGCTGCCGTAGCGTTTCGACGCTCAGAAGTCGCCACCGATCGACAGCGCCGGGCCGGGCCCCGGACGAGCGTCGCCCGCGATCCGGTGCCGCCAGTCGAGCGTCAGCCGTACGCCGCGACCCTCGATGGGCAGCACCAGCGCCGCGGTCGGGCCGATGTCGATGCGGCTCGCGCCTCGCTGCGCACCGGCCCAGCTGCCGAGACCGAGGTGCAGCCGGGCGACCGGCGTCGTCACGCGCGCAGCAGCATCCACGAACAGGCCGCGGCCGAGGACGCCGCCAGCCTGCCCATAGCCTTCGATCCGAAATCGGGGACCAAAAACGGCGCGGTCGAGGCCGGCGGTCACAAAGGCGGCCGGTCGCGCATCGCCGCCGTCGAGCGGCAGGCGCTGTTCGGCGATCACGTGAATCGGGGCAGCGGTGGGTTGCCAGTCGATGCCGAAAGCGGCTTCTCGCCCGCGGCCGCGCAGGGGAGCGCTGATCCGCGCGGCGAGTGCGATGCGGGCGGAGTCAGCGATGATGTAGGTCGCACGCGCACCGACCTGCGATGCGCCGAGTTGGCCGGTGGCCAGCGTATCGCTGCGCCCGCCGCGCGCGATACCCCAGATGCCGAGAGCTAGGCGGTCGGGTGAATGTGTCGGCGGTGGGAGGTGCGGGGATGCGATGATCGGCGCGGCCGGTCTTACTTCGCCCTCCGACACCACTGCCGACCACTCGACCGGTGTCGGCGGCGGTGCCTCGACGGGAATGGCGATCGTGTCGATCTTGGTGACAGACGACGGGTCCACAGCTCGCAGCGATCGATCCAGCGCACGTCGGGTCGGATGTGGCGCACGGATCACACGGTCGAGCGCCGTGAATCGCAACGGTAGAAACGAGGTCATTTCGGCTGGCGGACCAGTCCTCTCCGCGAGGATCGGAGTCGGCGATGAGCCCTCCGGCCACCAGGCGACCAACCTGATGGTGACCCACACCAGCAGGACTGCGCCGAGGAACCGCAAGGGTCGTCCGGTCATGACCGCTCCGGCGCGTCCGTTTCGGGGAAGGCGTGAACCGTCTTGTCCCACGTCGGTCGCACACCACGCAGCGTCAGCAGATACCGGCCGAGCGCGCGCCGTGCCGCGCGTATCGCCACGACATTGCCGACGATCAGGCGCGGTACGGACCACAGGCTTTCGCGCCAGCCATAGGCGCGCGCGGTCAGGACCGTACGCATCAGGCAGCGCCAGCCGAGCAGGCCCGCGTTGATCGTGAGCAGTTCATCAAGCACGTCGCCGGTCGCCGGCACCGGAATACCGTGCGCCCAATGCACCAACGCGGCAGCCGCCCAGAGCACCAGCGCCAGATAGGAAGCGGCGAGCACCAACACCGCCAGCGGGGCGCTGCGATCCTTCATCCGCATCCAGTGATCGGCGAGGGCGCCGGCGCGGCTCCACCCGGTGCGGTCCCAGCCCGATAGCGCGATGCCGCACATCCACCGCGCCTTTTGCCGGACGGCTGCCGTCAACGTGTCGGGGAAGTAGGATCGTACCGCGACGACGCTGCCCTCCCCATCCCCCACGCGAGCGAAGATGCCACTTTCGCCGAGCCGCGCGATGGCGAGGCCGAGCTCATAGTCCTCGACCATACACGCCGGATCGAACGGATCGCCGCCGCGTCGCGCCGCGAGCCGCGCGAGCAGGTCCGGCCGGATCGCGCAGCCGGTGCCGGCGAGCGGCAGGCCGGCCCCTAGCGCCGCGCGAACGACCAAGCCCTTCAGGTGCGACTCAACGAACTGGACATTACCGCAATAAATCGGAGGCGCGCGGTCAGCCCCAAACGACAGCGGCCTCGGCAGCCTGTTGGATGCCGAGGCCGCTGGTCATCTACCGGAGCTTATCCGGCAGCGCGGGATCGTGTGGCGATTTCGAGCACGTGATCAATCCGTCTGATCACTCGCAGATCGACGCCGCGCAGCTTGCCTTCTGCCGGCACGAGTTCGATTCGCTCGATCAAGTTCCTGATCTGCGGAATGGCTTCCAGATGCGCGGCCGGCTGGCTGAGCAGCTGCTCCAGTTCCTCGATCTCGCGGCGGTACGTGTCGGCAAGGCCGGGATGAAACGCCAGCACGGGCAGGGCATCCATCGACGCGAGTTCTCGGCGCAGGCGCTCGTGTTCGTCGCGCGCAGCTGTCAGCGACGCCTTGATCTCGGGAAAGCTGGAACCGCCTTCGGCGACCGCCGCGACCAGACGATCACGCTTCCGGTCCGCCTCCGCCAGCAATCGCTCGATCTTGTCCCGGCCCCGTGAAAGCTCCCTCGACTGGCGAGCATGCTCCAGATGGTATTCGCGGACGAACGCCGCGACCACGTCAGGTGCAAGCATCTGGCCCTTCAGGTCGGCCAACACCCTCGCCTCATATCGATGCTGCGTGATCTGCCGGCGGTTCGTGCACGCCCGGTCGACCGCACGGGCGCAGCCCCATACCTTCGAACCGTAAGCGCCGTTGTTGCCCGTGATAATCCAGTTACCGCCGCAGACGCCGCACACCCCAAGTCCTGACAGGACATGCTTGGGGCGGCGCTGGCGATGCGGCTTGTCTTCCGATGCCACTGCCAGCCGCTCCTGCACCGCCTGCCATAGCTCGTCGCTGACGATCCGCAGGTGATCGGCGCGTCCGATCGTAATCCCCTCCTGCCCTGGCCTCACGACCAGCCGCCTCGTCTTCGGCGACTGCACGTACTGCGTCCGACCATAGGCGATCTGGCCAATGTAGATCGGATTGCGCAGGATGCCGGTTTGCAGCTTCGGCTGCCCGATCAGGGTGCTCGCGCGCCAGAAGTTCTTGCGAGGGGCGACGACGCCATCTTCGTTCAGCCCCTGCCCGATCTTGATCGCGCTGCGTCCAGCGGCAAACTCGCGGAAGCACCGCAGGACGATCTCGGCCTCATCGGCATCGATCTCGCGGAGGCCGCGGATCAGCTCGCCTTTCTCGTCCAGCCGGTTGGCACGGCGGTAGCCATAGGCCAGCCCGCCAGCGGCCCGACCTTCCGAGACGGTTCCCCTCGCGCCGCGCCGGATGCGTGCGCCCAGGTCGGTGCGCATGCGGGCATCCATCAGCCCTTTAATGGTGCCGGTGATCTCGTCGACTTCGCCATCGAGCAGGGTGAACAGTCGGCAGCCGGCGAACCGCAGGCGCTCGCGGATCGTGAAGGCGTCGCCCTGATGGCGGGCGATGCGATCGGTCGACTCGGTGAACACCTGATCGACACCGCCAGCTTCCACCCGCTCCAGCAAGGCGTTCAGGCCGGGGCGTTGCTCCGGACCAAAGCCGGCTGCACCGCTGATCGCATAGTCGGTGAAGACATCGACGATCGTCCAGCCCTCGCGATCGGCTCGATCGCGCAGTAGCCGCATCTGATCCTCGATCGAGCGGGCGTTCTGAAGCTGGCTACTGTAGCGGGCGTATAGAAGGGTCCGCACCGATTCGATCCTTTCGGGCTGCGGCAATGTCCCGCGTGACCGCTACGCGCGCAAGGGCGCGGGCAAGCTCAATGAACTCGGCCGGCGACGCGCCGTTCGCCGGTGGCCCGCAAGCGGCTGTTATCCGCTCGTGCTTCACGCGGCCAGCCTCCCCTGCCCCGCTGCCAGCTGCTCGCGCATCCACAGCGTGCCCTCGACGGACCAGCGCTTGCTGGCCTGTTCGGTGCGGTCCTGCCACCACAGCAGCGCCTCGACGGCAGCCGCGTAGCTCTCCCAGTGCAGGTACGGCTCGATCCTGCCGGTCTGCGGCAAGTGCGCGTCGACCAGCTGCCAAAGCGCGCCGATCGCCAGCTGCCCCATCCATGCGCCCTCGGCGAGCATGGCGGCATGCGCGCGATCGCGGCGGGTGGTGATGACCTTTAGCGCGCCAGCCAGCATGTCCCGCTTCTCGGCCTGAGTGGCACCGGCGCCGGACGGCAGCTGCATGGCGGCGTAGGCTGTCCAGTCAGCCGCGACGGCGTCGGCGATGCGCAGCCGGTCCCCAGCCTGCGCCGGGGTCAGCTTGCCATCCGCGACCATCTTGGGGTCGCCGGCCGCGCGGCTGTCGCGCAGATCGCGGGCGACGATCGCCAGCTCGTGCGTGGCGTCCGCGAAACGCGGCCGGTTCATGCCGCCAGTCTCGCGCGCTTCGCCTCGCCGGTCGCTTTCAGGCCAGCAATCCGGTCGATGATCAGGCTGGGGCTGTCATACGGACTGGTTGCCCCATGCTGTCGTAGGATCGTGTGACGAGCGTCGCAGATGATCTGTGCCTCGTCATACGTGGGCACATGAAGCGGCCATCCTTTCACGTACCGGTGCCGAGCGGGCATCTGCGCCTCTACGGCGCGACGCTCGGCGGCGAGGTGCTTGGCTCTTGCCAGATCGGCAGCGAGGCCCGGAGTAAGCAGGTCTGGGGCAACGTCACCAAGCCAGCGCACATGCTGGAAAGAGAACGTCGTCTTCGCCTCCATCGACACGTAGTGACGGTACAGCCAGAGGTTACCCGGCGCGTTCGCCGCGACGGCGAGATCGTTGGCGGAGGCCATGATGCAGAACGCGCAGCTATGGCGGGACGCGCCCAGCTGGTAGCTCTCGGCGAGCGGAATGCCGTGCTGGACGTTAGCGGCAAACACCGCATCCACGAGCAGATCGACGCCGGGATGCCAGAGCATCATAGTGGTGCCGGCTCGGTTGCCGGGTTCCGCAAAGCGGGTATCCAGCTTCGCGACTTCCGTGTTCTTCCTGCCGGTGCTTTCCTCTCGGCGGATGCCGACGACGTTGATGATCGTCTCGCCCTTGAAGGTCCGCGCAAGGTGCGGACCCATGACCTGAATCTTCTTCTCCGACTGGCAGAACTTCAGGCTGGGCGAAGACCACGGGCCGCGCAGATTGTAGAGACTGAGATCGATGTACTGGCCGAGGCCTCGTTCCCACCGGTTCTCGAACCGATCGACCAGATCACCCGATGCCGCGCGCACGACGACCAGCTGTAATCCGAGAGCCAAGGCTTGCTGCTCAACCTGGGCAGGTGTTGATCGCCACTCAGCACGGCCAAGGTCAGCATGGATAGCAATGCGGCGTTCCCGCGAATGTCCCATCTTGTCTAGCAACCGCATCGTGAGGGCAGAGATCGCGCCGCAATCTTTGCCGCCGGACAGGTTGAACACGACGCGCGCGCCGTTCCGCACTGCCTCGTCGATCATCGGCGTGGATTGGATCGCGAATGGATCGACCGACTGGCTGAAGAAGTCGGCTTGGCGGTACTGCACGGTCACTTCGCAGGCGTCGCGTTCGTGCTTTCGGGTATGATGTCGGCCGCGATCGGGAGCGGCCCGAACCCTGCACAGGCGTTCAGCGCCGCTACCACCACATCGGTGATCTCGGTGACCTGATCGTCATCTCGTTCGCAGTTGGGGTCGACCTGGAGGACGGCGATGCCTGCGGCGTCCTCGATGTCCCCATCACAGAGCACCCTCAGGGGGAATTGGACAGCGTGCCGGGTAAGAACGTCTTCCAGCCCGACAGCCGCAACCCGCTCTGCCATCGCGATCACCTGCATGATCTCGAACAGGTCGCCGGCTTCAAAGCAGGCCTTCTCGGCGTTCGCGCGGACGCGGGCGAACATGGCGGCAGTGTCCGCCCCAGATATCATTGGAATATACGCGGCCGTCGCACAATCAGGTGGCGTCACCCGGTCGTCTTGAGAGCGGTCGGGTGGCACCTGCTCGGTGGGGCGCGCGGGTTCAACGCGCGTCGGCAAGCAAGGCCATGAGCCATCTGCGTTGCGGGCGTAGACACTCCGCGATCCGTCGATGCCTGTCCCGCACCGTTCGCTCGGAAATAGCGAGTTGCGTTCTTCGCCGTCTGCCTGATCCTCAACCGCCCCGCGCTCGGTCGGGCGTGCGGTAGTCTGATCCGTTACCCACTGGTCGCATGACGAACATATGCCTTTGTCCGTGACGTTGCGGCATCCGGGGGCCTGACACAGATCGTCACGGTCGCAGATGCATGGGGCCTCGCCGCAATATCCGCAGGGCTCGGTCGGACGTGCGTTAGAGGCGGCGAGCGTCGGGGCGTGATCCTGCGCCATCAGTCGACCGTCGCGATGTCGTTGCGCGACAGCCACTGGTCGCGGCTGTCACCTAGCCGGTGATCCAGCTGCTCTTCGGTTTCAGGCCAGAGATGCATGTCGTGCACGAGGCGCACGTATGTCGAGAACCACCACGCGCGGATCTCGGGCAGCGGGTGCTTGTATCCGACGATCTCGGCCGCATGCAGGAGATGCAGCTGGAAATGATGCGGGATCGCGTCCAGCTCGCGCAGATAGTCGCCGACGATCGCGTCCATCGGCGCGTACCAATCGCTCCCGTACAGAGCCGAAAAGCTCGGCCCGGTAAACGACCCGCCACCATGTTCGTACGGCGTCGCCAGAACCGCCTGATCCATTGCCGACAGCAGGATGCAGCGCCGGTACCAGCGCAAAAGCATCTTCGTCGGGCCATACTTTGGCACGCCGTCCGGCCCACGAACCGCAGTAAGCAGCACGGTCTGCTGCATGAGGGACAAGCTGCCGACCCAGCCTTGCAGGACGCTGCTCATGGCAGCCAACCAGCGGTGCGGCTGACGACTAACAGCCCGATGGCCAGCGCCGTGCCCAAGCACGCCCATTCGATGCGCTTGGTCGTCTCTGCTGATGGTCGGATCGGCTCGATGGGGCGTAGCTGCCGATGAAGGCTGGCTTCGAGCGCAGCTAAGTCAAACTGCTCGCGCTCGCGCAGGCGCTGAACCGTGTCGCCGACCGACTGGCTGGCTGGTGCGAGGCCGAACGGCGCGGCGTGTTCGCCGAAGCTGCTGGCGAAGCGAGTGCGAGCAAGGCGCGGCACGCCGAGATCGCGGGAGAGGGTGCAGGATTGCAAGGGAGCCTCCATCGCCGCGGGGTGCGGCTGATGGCGGTATGTGCGATATTCGCAAACTTCCTGTCAATCAGTCTTTTGCGATATACGCAGATTGACATGCGGCGGTTCGATGATGTTCAATCTTTGTTCTCATTGGCGAGTCGTTAGCGGGTTAGGGAATGGCGCTCAGGTATAGGTGTGTCGCGTTCGGGCAGCCGAAGGGACCGTGGCGAATTAAGAAGTCGCAGGCTGTTCAAGATGCCGTCGCCGCTGGGTTGGCCGAGCGAGATGAGTGGGGCGATCTGTACCTCGACTGTGGCGCTGCCATCGTCTGGCAGCGGGAAGAGCAGCTTAGACTGAGCGCCTAGGAACGTCGCGCATAGCGTACGAAAACACGCGTCCCTCAATCACGACCAATTCCGCGCCAAGTAGAATTTCTTCGTGATCCGGGTTGCTCGAACAGGGCACCAGCCGGGCTGGGCCTTCCTGGTATTCTTTGAAGGTCGTGCCTCCGTCAGCGGATCGCACTACGTACCGAGCACCTGGCCACAGCTGCCGGTCTGACGGGTCTATGATCACCGTCGAACCTTCCGGAACTATCAGGTCCATCGAGTCTCCCTTGACGGTTAGACCGTAGGCGCCAGCCGGAACGTCGGGATCACTCACGATCAACCTCCGCCCTCCCCGGTTTTCCCGATGATCGAAGCTGCCGGCAGGAACCTCGCCGAGCAATGGGATGGAGCGCACCGGCAACCGTTCGATGTCTTCCGGTTCTTCCGGCAACTCAGCCCTAATGGCGTCGGCTTCGTGCAGCTTGAACTGGCGCTTGCCCTTCAGAGCCTTCGACAGATGGTTCTCGTCCATCCCGATCGCCTGCGCGAGATCGCGCTGGGTCATGTTCCGGCGAGCCAGCTCAGCCTTGATCCATTCAACGTCCATGGCTCGGTCATGCGATAGCCTGCGAATATCGCAATCGCGATTATCGCAAATTTCAGCTTGCAAGAACTTTGCGTTTATCGCAAACCGCCCGCCATGGCCAACGCTGCTGATCACATCATCGACACGCTTGGCGGCACGACCGCTGTATCTCGGATGATCGATGCCCCGCCTTCGACAGTCCACAGCTGGCGCAAGAATGGCATTCCGCGGTCGCGCATGGCGCATCTCCGGTTGGTAGCGAGCGCCGAGGGCATCGAGTTCGATTTCGCAGCGGCTGAACATGGAGACGATCTTGCCGCGGCGGCTGAAGATCAGTCATCCGGAAACGGCAATCATGTTTCCGCCGGGGCAGTCTCGTGACGCCCGATCTGCTCGCGCTGAAGCGTGCCACGGCGGAGATGGTGAAGGGTGTCGGCGGGGTCGAGGCTGCTGCCAGCTTCTGCCGCGTCGGTAAGTCGACGCTCTCTGACGCGCAGAACATGAACAAGGACGACTGCTTCGTCGCCCTCGACGTGATTGCCGATTTGGAGCCGTTGGCGCGAAGCCGGGAAGGCTGGCCCCACGTCACCCGCAATCTCTGCCAGATCATGGGAGGCACCTTCGTAGCCCTGCCTGACGCTCCGGCGACCCGTGAGGACCTGCTGTCGCTGCTCGCATCGCTGACCAAGGAACTCAGCGAGGTCACTGCGGCGGTCTGCACCGGCCTAGCCGACAACAACTTCGACCAGACGGACGCGCGCAAGACGCTGACCGAGGTCGACGATGCCATCCGTGTCGCCGCGGCGATGCGCGCTGCCCTTCAGACCATCGTGGAGTCCTGATGAAGACGAAATTGCATCTGCCGGCGCTGAAGCCCTTGAACGAAGGCGCAAGGCGCTTGGCATGGTTTTTCGGCCGCGGCGGTGATCAGGCGTTCGACCGCTTCGCCCGCACGATCGGTCATCACGTCAGCTATGTAGATCGTCTGATCTCTGGTGAGGTCGAGCCGGTCGGCGACGAGGCAAATGCCATCTATTGGGCGACCGGCGGTGCGGTGTGGAGCCGCGATTGGCTTCGCCCTGCCGATGGTGCGTGGGCTGATCATCCCGCCGATCGCGGCATGCTGGCGAAAGCCGCCTGATGTCGCCGACGCTCACCATCGACGCCGTCAGCGCGCCCGGTGCGTGGGCGCGCGCGATCGCGCACACGCCGCAGCTCGCGGCACGAGATAACGAGATCACGCGCGGGGCTTCCCCCCTGTCCCCGACGCGTGCCGGCGAGGCGGAGGTCCCCCCCACCGCAAACACCGCCTCGCCGGGTGACCAAGGGAGGGCGTCGTGATGGCCGCAGCCCCGCTGATCCACGTCTATGACGAGGCTCCGGGCATCGTGGCGTCGCCGGAGCGGATCGACGCGTGGATGGAGATCGCCAAACCCGGCGATCGCTTCGTCTATGCCACGCGTCTATGTCTGCCGGTCGCCAGCCGCGGTGCGGCGCGCATGCGCGAGCTGGAGAAGCGCGGACTGGTCGTGCTGACCCGGCCGCGCTCCACGCTGGACACGACCGTGTTCAATTACACTGCGCACCGGACCGCGACGATGACGGCCATGGCGCGCCCGCATCGACCTAAGTTGGTTGCTCCGTCTGCCGTGCTGGCGGACGGGGAAGCGGCGCTGATCGACGCGCTGCTGCCGGTGCTGGAGCGGTTCGCCCACCATGGCCGGCCGTGCCCTACCGATAAACAACTCGCGGCCCGCGCGCGGCTTTCCGAGGAAGCCGTGAAGGCGGGGCTAGCTGCGATGGCAGCGGGCCACCTGATCCGCGTCCAGGGCTGCGCCGCGCCGACCTACCGCCGCATCATCATCATCGCCACGGGCGCCCAGACAGGACTGGCAGCATGAACGAAGGCTCTTTCCAGATCCCGGTGACGGCGCTGCGCGCGATGCTCGGCGACGTGGCCGGCGTGGTCGAGGCGCGGAACACGATCCCGATCCTCTCGAATGTGCTGATCAGCGTCGGCCGTACCGGCGTCGTCGTTACCGGCACCGACTTGGATGCCTGGGCAGAGCGGCACCACTCGCTGGAGGCGGAAGCCGCCTTCAGCTTCACCGTGGAAGCGGGCCTGATGGCGCGTGTCGCGGCGAAGCTGCCGGCGGACGGAGAGGCCCTCGTGAAGGTCGCAGATGGCAAGCTGACGCTGAGCGTCGGCCGGTCGCGGTTCTCGATGGGCACGCTGCCGGTCGACGACTTCCCGTCGCTGCCGCGCGGCGAGTTCGAAGCCGAGTTCGAGATGCCGGCGATCTACCTTGCCGCAGCGTTCGACCAGGTGGCGCACTGCGCCTCCACCGAAGCGACGCGATACTACCTCAACGGGGTGTTCGTGCATGCGCCAAACGACGGCGATCTGCGGTTCGCCACCACAGATGGCCACCGGCTCGCCCGCTGCGCCGTTGCGCGGCCTGACGGTGCCGAGGCGCTGCCCGACGTGATCATCCCCCGCAAGGTCGTGAAGCTGCTGCTGCCGCTGCTCGGCCGACACGAGGGCAACGTCGACGTGCGGATCAGCCGCAAGCGGGTCCGTTTCGAGATCGGCTCGACGACGATCGACGCGAAGACTATCGACGGCGAGTTTCCCGACTACACCCGCGTCATACCGTCCAGCCACACCGGCAAGCTGACGATCGCGCGCGAGGATTTAGCCAAGGCGGTCGCGCGAGTGGCCACCATCTCCACTGAGAAGACGCGAGCGGTGAAGTTGGAGCTGGAGAGCGACCTGCTCGTGCTGTCGGTGTCTTCGCCAGAAACCGGAACGGCGCGCGAGGAAGTGCCCTGCGGCTGGCCGTTCACCGCGCTGACGATCGGTTTCAACGCCAAGTACCTCGGCGAGATGCTCGGCCACATGTCGGCCGACACGATTGAGGCGACGTTCACGGACAGCGCCGCGCCGAGCCTGTGGCGGGATAGCGAAGCGGCATCGACCACCTTCGTCCTGATGCCGTTGCGGGTCTGATCGATGGCCCACTCGCGCTTCGCACTGACCACCATGTACGACTGGATCGAGGCACGCGTCTCCGCAGGCGAGCCTACGCCAATTGATGCCGAGATATGCGAGCGGTTCAGTTTCGACAGCCCCGAGTCCGCGCGCACGCTGCTCGCCGAGCTGGCCGACGCCGGCCGGATCACGATCAAGGGCTACGGCGACACCCGCAAGGTGACACTGGGCCGGCAGCGCCACGCGCTGGAGCCGGTCGAGCGGCCGGTGCCCACCGTCGCCAAGGCTGATCCCGTGGTCGACGCCACCACGGCGCGGATCGCAGCAATCCTCAACCGCGGTCGGAAGTCCGCGCGTGCCGTCGTCGCGGAGAACGCGTCGAAGCTACTCTCCACCGTCACCTCGCCAGCGGCACCCGCCGCGGCCCAGCCCGCGAAGGAACCCGTCATGGCAGGCAAGTCGTTCATGCTCCCCGCTACCGCCACCAGCGCGATCGCCGCGATCGAGGCGCTGGCGAAGTCCGATGACATCTCGCTCGGCCACGCCGCAGCCGTGCTGATCGGTCGAGGTGCTCAGCCAGCGCCCCCAGTCGCCGCGGCCGTTTCGGCCGAACACGTACCCTCGGTCGACACGATCGTCGCCGATATCGGCCGGGTGTTCGCCGAACTGTCCACGCAGGCCGCGCGGCCGGATCAGTCCGCCGACCTCGCCGCGGCGATCGAGCGGGCGGAGGCGGCAGAAGCGCGCGCGACGGAAGCCGAACGCAAGATTGCAGCACTGAAAGCGATGTTCGCCTGAACAATGCGACGAGCGCCTGAGGGCGCCACCGGGGGATAGTACCAGTGTCGGTCAACACCACGACGTCGCCTATGTGTGAGGCGGCGCTTGAATTCGCGCGCCGGGGGTGGCCAGTCTTCCCCTGCAACGATCGCAACGGCCGGCCGCTGCTCGGCCGCGACCGTGACGAAGAAAACAAGCCGATCCCGAACTCGGGCGGGCTGACGAAGGCCACCTGTGACGAGGATCAGATCCGCGCCTGGTGGACCAAGTGGCCGCTCGCGAACATCGGCCTGTCCGCCGGCGCCGGCGGGCTGCTGCTGATCGATTTCGATCCGCGCGTTGACGAGTACGTCGACAGCGAGACGGGCGAGATCGAGCAGGACGTCTGGACCGTCGACCGGTTGAAGGCCGCGCTGATGGCCGACATGGGCTGTCCGCTGCCGGCGACGCTGACGTCGCTGACGCCGTCCGGTGGCGAGCATCACTGGTTCCTGATGCCCGAAGGCGAGCCGATCGGGAACCGCGGCAACTTGCCCCGCCACATCGATGTCCGCGGCCTCGGCGGCTACGTGATCGCGCCTCCCTCGGTCCGCCTCGGTGACCTCGATCAGGGCGGGAAGAAGGGACCGGGCGCCTATACCTGGACCAGCGGCGACTGGACCAACCCCGATGCGGTGAAGCCCGCCCCGGCCGAGCTGGTACGCATCCTGCGCGACCGAAAAGCCAAGGCTCCCGCCCGCGATCGCAGCGTCGCGCCCGCCGCACCGATGTCCACGGCCGCGCAGGCCGATGACGCGCAGCGCCACTACGCCCTGCGCGCCCTCGACGAGGAGCTGGCGGAGCTGGAGCGGACGCCGGAGGGCGGTGGTCGCTACGGCGGGCGCAACGCCGGCATCTATCACGCGGCCATGAAACTCGGCGGCTTCGTCTTGGCGGGCGCGCTGCGCGAGTCCGTCGTGCGAGCCGCCATCGAAGCCGTCGTGCGTTCGATGCCGAACAACGCCGACATGAACGGCGCGCTCGCGGCGATCGACAACGGCTTCAATAACGCCCAGCCCCGCGATCTCAGCGCCGTAGGCGCGCAGGCGGCGCGCGGCCGCGACAGCGGCCGGTCCACCTCCTCTCGCTCGCCTCGCGCATCGGGGGCATCCTCCCGCTCCACTCCCCCCTCCCCCGCCGGAGATGAGAATGAGCCAAGCTCCCATCCGGGAGGAACGGCTCCGGAGAGGGTTCAAAAGGGGGCCGGGGGCGAAGAGGCGGCGCGTGCGTGCGCGTTCCTGCCCCAGACCGACCTCGGCAACCTTGAACGCTTCCTGACCCGCCACGGGGCGGATTTCCTCTACGTCGAACAATGGGGCTGGCTGGCATGGGACGGCCGGCGCTGGAATCGCGACATGGCGGTCAGCCTGCTCGGCCGCGCGGTGCAGGACGCCATGCGGGCGATCCAGGAGGAAGCCGAGTTCGTTCGGTCGACCGGCATACCGTCCGAAGCGCCTGCCGGCTGGGATGCGGAGCAGCTGCGCGCGCACGGGGAACAGCAGAAGGGCAAGCTCGATCGCGTCGTGAAGGTCGCGCGCGACGACACGATCACGCTGCTGTCGGACATGATCAGCCGTTGGGGTCGAACCTCCGAGGGCGCGGGCCACATTTCCAGCGTTCCCAAGATGGCGGAGGCACGGCTCGCCGCCCGCCCCGGCGACTTCGATGCCGACCCGCTGCTGGTCAACGTCGCGAACGGCACCCTCGTGTTCGCCCGGCCGGTCGACGGTCGGCCGGCGACGGTTCGACGGATCAAACCTCGTCGAGAAGATCGCATCACGAAGGTCGGGACGGCCGCTTACGATCCGGACGCCATCTGCGCCGCCTATGACGGCTTCCTCGCGCGGGTGCAGCCCGAGCAGGAGATGCGCGACTTCCTCGACGTATGGGCCGGCTACAACATGCTGGGCGACGCCTCGGCGCAGAAGATGGCGATCTTCTACGGCGAGGGCGCGAACGGCAAAGGCGTCTGGATCAACACAAAGCGCGCGATCCTCGGCGACTATGCCTGGGCCGCGTCGATCAACACGTTCGTGGAGGCTGGCGGATCGCGCAAGGGCTCCGACGCGTCGCCCGATCTCGCCGCCCTGTCCGGCCGGCGCATGGTCTACGCCAACGAAGCCGACGAAGGGGCGAAGCTTTCCGACGCGCTGGTGAAGGAGCTGACCAGCGACGAACCCAAGGGCGGCGTGCGCGAGCTGATGAAGCCCCCGTTCGAGCTGATCATCACGTTCAAGAACACGATCATCGCCAACAACAAGCCGCGGATCGGGACCGATCACGGCATCCGTCGCCGAATCCAGCTGGTCCCGTGGGACATCATCATCCCCGATGCCGAGCAGGACCTTCAGCTGAAGGCCAAGCTGGTGCGGGAGGCGGACGGCATCCTCAACAGGATGGTCAGGGGCGCGTTGCAGTACCTGACGTCGGGCCTGCCGCTGCCGGCGACGATCCGTGAGGCCACCGAGGCATATCTCGACGAGAACGACATCCTCGGCAAGTTCCTCGGCCTGTGCATCGAGAAGTCGCCGGGGGACACGATCGGCAGCACTGCGCTGCACGAGCTGTTCGCCGCATGGCAGGCCTGGGCGCAGCTGCTGCCGGCATCCGGCAAGGCGTGGTCGCCGAAGTATCTGGCCACCCAGCTGGAGCGGAAGGGTTTCCACAAGCGCAAGTCCAGCTCGATGATCTGGAGCGACATCTGGGCGCTGTACGCCGCCACTGACTTCGTACGCGACGGTCGGCCGGTCGAGAGCGACCTCCCCGCACCCCGGCACAAGGATGGTGCCGCACCCTCCCCGCGCCCCTCCAGCGGGTTCGATGACGACGATCTGCCGCCATAATCCTCCCGCGTTCCCAACCGTGGGAGGATCGCTGAACGCTGGGAGTGGTAGTTTTCTGCGGCTTTGGGAGGTTCGGGGAGGTTGGGAGCCAAAACGCTACCGTTCCACCTAGCGCGCAGACAGGCGCACCCACGGGATAATCCGTGATCACACTCCCACCCTCCCAAGGTCGATCTAAATGGCTGATATCTCTACCTTTCATCCTCCCATTCATCCTCCCATTCTTGGGTTTGAAGAAACTACCCTCCCTGAGACTATGCTTGGCTTCGCCGACGTCGAGGATCGGCTGGTTGAGGCCCTGCGCACGTGCTGGCGCTATGCCGACCGGGAGCGCGGATGGCAGCGCATCCGCTCGGCGTGGCCGGAGATCAGCCGGGACGTGCTGGCCGGTGACTACGATGCGCGCGGCGGCGACGGCACGAGCAGCGACGTGGCGCTAAGGTCGGCCTCGATGACGCGGCGCGACGTGGCGGAGATGGAGGAGGCGTTCGGGTGGCTTGATGGCATCGACCCGGTCGACCGCAAGCTGATCGGGCTGGCCATCAACCAGCTGGCGCGTGGTGCGCGCGAGGTATCCTGGCTGAAGCTGTTGCCCATCATGGGGCTGCCGCGAGGGTCAGACGGGCTGCGGATGCGATATGGTCGCGCGGTCGAGGCTATCTGCAATGCCGCGAATGGCGGAAATCCTAGCCGACACGTGTCAAGGGGATGAAAGTGCAGCGGCGGACATTTTCCCTGTTCGCCTATGGGACAGAATCGGCCTATTTATTGACACACTGGGTCGGGCCTTCGGGCGCAGCACGGTACTCTCCCCTGAGCCTCAACGATGGGCGGCACGACTTCGGTCTTGCCGCCCATCGTCGTTTTGGACGTGACCACATGGGCAGACTGAAGAGCCTGTCCTCGCGGCTGTCGTCGCCCCGATCGCGGCTGGCCTACCTGCCGGGCGATCGGCAGGCGTTCGACCGCAAGCGTGACGAGCAGGCGTGGCGGCGCTGGTACAAGACGGCTCGCTGGCAGAAGCTGCGCATGGACGTGCTGGTCCGTGACCTGTTCACATGTCAGCGGTGCGGCCTCATCGAGGCGGACACGTCGCAGCTGGTGGCTGACCATCGGAAGCCGCATCGCGGTGTCGAGGCGCTGTTCTGGGATGTCCTCAACCTCTGGACCCTCTGCAAGCCCTGCCACGACGGCTGGAAGCAGAGGCTGGAGGCGCGCGACCCCTGACGGGAGGGGGGGGGTCGAAAGTCGGGAGGGGTGCCGGCCCCTAGACCGCTAACGATCTCATCTGGAGGTTTTTTTTGAGCGACGCGGATTTTTCGGAGGTCGACCTGTTTGGCGACACCGTCATTCCGCGCAAGGAAGGTCGTGGACGGCCAGAACATTCCTGGAGCCGCGCAAACTCCAACAAGGTGCTTCTCGCTTTCGCTCGCGGGATGACGGTCAAACAGGCGGCAACGGGCATCGGGGTTTCGGTCCCGACGCTGCGCAAGCATTATTCTTCCGAGGTCGCGCAACGCGAGGCCGCGGCCATCCGCTTCGAAATGGTGCAGCTCAGCCGCCTCAATGAGGGCGCTATGAAGGGCAGCGTGTCGGCGGAGAAGGAACTCGGTCGCCGGCTGGACAAGGCAAAGCTCAATGCCCTGTCCGAGCAGGTGTCCAATCACGCTCGCCCGCCCAAGCCTGAGCGCCGAGGCAAGAAGGAGATCGCGCAGGCGGACGCCGAGTCGCTGCGCGGCCGGTTCGAACCACCGGCTCCGCCGCCCAGTCTGCTGAACTGACACCGTGACTGCGCCGATCTGGACCACGGCCTGCCCCGATTGGCAGCGCCGCATCGTCGAGCGGGAGTCGCTGGTGCCGTTCGCGCCGCTCTTCCCGGCCGAGGCGACCGCCGCGCTCGACGTGTTCAAGTCGCTGCGCATGGTCGACGTGGCCGGGCAGCCGACATTCGGCGAGGCGTGCGAGCCGTTCGTGTTCGATTTGGTTGGCGCGATCTTCGGCGCCTACGACGCGAACGCTGGGCACCGCCTGATCGAAGAGTTCCTGCTGCTCATCAGCAAGAAGAACGGCAAGTCGACGATTGCGGCCGGGATCATGCTCACCGCCCTCATCCGCAACTGGCGGCATGACGCGGCGCTGAGCATCCTCGCGCCGACGCAGAAGGTGGCAGGCAACAGTTTTGGCCCAGCCGCGGCGATGGTGCGCGCGGACCCGGACCTGAAGCGCGTGCTGCACGTCGTCGACAACCAGCGGCTGATCAAGCACCGGGTCACCGGCGCGGAGCTGCGCGTGATCGCGGCGGACACCGGCACAGTGGGCGGCAGCAAGGCCGGCTTCGTGCTGGTCGACGAGCTGTGGATATTCGGCAAGCAGAACAACGCCGAGTCCATGCTGGAGGAAGGCACCGGCGGGCTGGCGTCGCGACCGGAAGGCTTCGTCATCTACCTGACGACGCATAGCGACGAGCGCCCCCGCGGGGTGTTCAAGGACAAGCTCGACTATTTCCGCGGTGTACGCGATGGCACGATCGACGATCCGCGCAGCTTCGGGATGCTCTACGAGTGGCCGGAAGCGATGCGCGACGACGAGGCCTATCTCGATCCCGACAACTTCTACGTTACCAACCCCAACCTCGGCCGGTCGCAGTCGGTCAACTTCATCAAGCGCAAGATCCAGCAGGTGAAGGAAGGCCGGGGCGAAGACGGCGACACCTCGCTCCAGATCGTGCTGGCCAAGTATCTCAACGTCGAGATCGGTCAGCGACTGTCGCGCGACCGGTGGCAGGGGTCGGAGTTCTGGCCACGCTGCGCCATCCCGGCGCTGTCGCTGGATGACCTGATCGCCCGCTGCGAGGTGATCGTGGCTGGCGTGGACGGTGGCGGGCTGGACGATCTGCTCGGTCTCTGCCTGATCGGGCGGGAGAAGGGCAGCAAGCGCTGGTTGATCTGGTGCCATGCCTGGGCATGGTCGATCGTCTGGAAGCGCCGCCCCGACATCGTCACAATCCTCGACGAGCTGATCGCCGAGGGCACGCTGACCCGGCTGGAGATGCCCGACGAGGCGGACCTCGGCGCGATCGGCGACGGCGACGATGAGGTCGAGGAAGACCTGAGCGGCGACGTTCAGGGCGTAGTCGACGTGCTGGTGCGTGTCCGCGACGCTGGACTGTTCCCGGACAAGGATGCGATCGGGCTCGATCCGGCCGGCGTCGCTGCGATCGTCGACAAGCTCGCCAGCGAAGGGTTCGAAGACGAGCAGATGAAGGCGATCCAGCAGGGCTGGCGTCTGACCAGCGTCATCAAGGGGCTGGCTCGCAAGTGCGCCGCTCGGACGGTCCGCCACGGCGGAACGAAGCTGATGACGTGGTGCATCGGCAACGTGAAGCAGGAGCCGCGCGGTACCAGTGGTGTTGCGATCACGAAACAGTCCGCGAGCGCCAAGATCGACCCGTTCGCGGCGATGATGTCGGCCGCGACGCTGATGACACTCAACCCAGAGGCCGCAGGCGGCTTCGTCTATGAGGAAAGGGCCATGTTGGTAATCTGATGGCCAGCCCAGACGACTACCGCCGCCAAGCGAACTATCGGTTCGACTCCGCGGACGGTCCCATGATGGCGGTGCCGGTTCCGGGCCGCCCTGCTCCCTCGAACGTGACGGATGGCCGCTTCTTTGGCGATGAGGACTGGGCTGCGTTCGGCGGTGCCCTGCCGGCCGAAGCCAACACCGCCGAGACGGCAGCGCGCGTCGCCGCGGTGTTCTTCTGCGTGTCGATCATCGCCGAGGCAGTCGGTAGCCTGGCGCTGGAGTTCAAAGACGACAACGGCCCGCGGAACGACTTCCCGCTCGCGAACGTGCTGGCCTACGAGCCGAACCACCTTCAGACGGGTGCCGAGTTTTGGGCAGCGATGGCGTTCTGCGCCGTGCTGCGCGGCGAGGCGTTCGCGGAGCCGACCGTCTCTTTCGACGGACTGGAAGTCTGGGCGCTCCATCCGCTCCGCACCACGTCGGAATGGGGTGAGCGCAGCCTGACGGTGCAGTATCAATCCGAGACCGGTCCGCGCCGACTGCTGCCGCAGGAGCTGTTCTGGTTCACGGGCATCGCAGATGGCGGCCTGCGACCGCTGACCCCGTGGAAGCAGGCCAAGGGCGCGATTGACTTCCAGCTGGCGCTGGAGGTCGGCTCCCGTGCCTTCTTCCGCAACGATCGCCGGCCGTCCGGCATAGTCACGACCGAACAGAAGCTCAGCGACGAGTCCGCCAAGCGCATCTCCGAGGGCGTCCAGAAGTGGAAGCGTGGCGGCACGCCGGTGTTTGAGCAGGGCCTGAAGTACGATGCGGTCGGCAGCAGCAACACCGATGCGCAGCTGGTCGAGCTCTTCCGCCAGCGCACGCTGGAAATGGCGCGGTACTGGCGCATCCCGCGGTCGATGATCGCGGACGAAGGCGGCAACGCCGGCAACAATGAGCAGGACACCCGGTCATTCGTGAACTGGGCGCTTCGTCCCCTCACCCGCCGGATCGAGCAGGCGATCACAGTCCGAATGCTGCCGCCCGATCTCCGGGCGCAAAAGGTGCGGGCCAAGTTCAACCTCGACAGCATGCTGCGCGGCGATGCCGCCACGCAGTGGAAGAACGCGGTGCTGGCGCGGACGGCGTCGGTGATGAGCGTCGACGAGCTGCGCACCGGCTGGTTCGGCTTGGCACCGCTCAGCGTCGACTGGTCGAAGGACGCACGCACGCCGCTCAACAGCAACCGTGCGGCCGACACACTCACGGGCGGCGAGTCCGCCCCTCAGGACAAGGTGGAGTAGACGATGGACCGGTTCTTCGCCGCATCCGCCCTGTGGGCGATGCACCCCGGCTACCTCAACGCGATGTTGAAGAGCGGCTCGATCGAGAACATGCTGCCGGAGTCTATTCAAGGCTTCGCTGCCATGATGTCGGGCAGCAAGGAAGCGGCCAAGCCCGCCGATCCGATCCGTGAGGGCTCGACGCTTATCCTGCCGATCACGGGCACGCTGGCGCCGCAAGGCCTCTACGGCTCGACCTATTACAACGTCTTGGCGGACCGCGTCCGGGAGGCTGCGGCCGACACGAAAATCGGCGCGATCGTCATGCCCATCCGCAGCCCTGGCGGTTACGTGTGGGGCTGCGCCGAGTGCGGCGACGCGATCTTCGAAGCCCGCCAGTCCAAGCCCATCGTCGCCGTCGCCGACCCCTATTGCTTCTCGGCCGCGTACTGGCTCGCAACGCAGGCCAGCGCCTTCTACGCCACGACCAGCGGCGAGGTCGGCTCGGTCGGTGTGCGGTCGGGCCACACCGACATGTCCGGTTTCGAGGACAAGATTGGGATGAAGACGACGCTGGTCGCCTCACATCCTGACAAGATCGCAGGCAACCCCCATGGACCGCTCGCCGATGAGGATCGTGCCGAGATCCAGCAGGGTGTCGACGAGAGCAACGTCGCCTTCGCCGCGGCGATCGCGCGGGGCCGGAACATGCGCGCCAGCGAAGTGGCCGCGGTGCATGGCACCGGCAAGACGTTCTCAGCGCAGCGCGCGATGGCGAACGGCGCGATTGACGGGGTGAAGACGCTGCGCGAGGTCGTTGCCCAACTGAACACCAGCCGCGCCCGCCTGTCGCTGATGCGACGGCAGGCCGCGGCGCGGGAGATGGCCCTCTCCATCTGATCGACATTCCCCGCGAGGGGATGACGCGCAGGCCGCGGTGGTCTGCGCGATTGCGGGCGCACGCCCATCCACCATGAAGAAGGACACCACCATGAACCTAGCGGTTCTGAAGGCGGAGGCGCGTGCGACCGCTCAGCGGCAGCAGGAGCGGCTCCAGAAGGCGATCGACGAGGATCGCGATCTGACGGCAGAGGAAGAGACCGCCGACGCCGACGACAAGGCGAAGCTGGCGCGCCTGACGGCGCAGATCCAGCGCGCCGAGACACTGATAAGCACGGTCTCTGCACTCGGCCTCCCGGCGCAGGGCGAGCAGACGCCGGCCGGTCAGCAGCCCGCTCCGCAGGGCACAATCATCCTGCCGGGTCAGGCTCGTGCCACCCTCGATACCGGGGGCTTCCGAAACCTCGCCGAGTTCGCCCAGGCGGTCCGCTGCGCCAATCCCGCTGCCGGCCAGAACTTTCGCATGGATGATCGCCTCGCCGCGCCGGGCAACGTCCATATGGAACAGGGCGACGCGGCCGGCAGCTACCTCGTGCCCGCCGAGTTCCGCCAGCAGATCGTCAACCTCGTCTTCAACGACGGCAACGATCCGATCATGGACCTGATCAACCCCTCGCCGACCGCGTCGAACCGCGTCATCGGCTTGGGCGACGAGACGACGCCGTGGGGCAACAGCGGCATCGCTGCCGCCTGGCGCTCCGAGGCCGAACAGATGCAGCCCAGCCGCATGGGCCTAACGCCGCGCGAAACGAAGCTCAACGAGCTGTATGCTTTCGTGCTCGCCACCGAAGAGCTGCTGGAGGACGCGCCTCGCGTCGCCACGCTGCTGACCAGCCATGCCGCTGCCGCGATCCGCTGGAAGGCGGCGGACGCCTTCATGTACGGCAACGGCATCGAGAAGCCGCTGGGCTGGATGGAGTCGAAGGCGCTGGTTGCGGTCGCCAAGGACGACAATCAGGTTGCGGCCACGATCACGGCGTCGAACGTCGCTCGCATGTGGGCGCGCATGATCATGCCGAGCCAAGCCAGCTGGCTGGTCAACAGCGACATCATGCCGACACTGATGTCCATGCGGACCGAGGGCAGCAACATGCCGCTGTGGTTTGGCAACTATCAGGAAGCGCCGGGAGGCACGCTGCTGGGCCGGCCCGTGGTGTTCAATGAGCACTCCCGCTCGGTCGGACAGTTGGGCGACATCCAGTTCGTCAATCCGAACGGATACGAGGCGTTCCGCAAGCAGAACGGCGTCAGCTTCGCGGACTCGATCCACCTCTACTTCGACTACAACATCCGCGCCTTCCGCTGGATCTTCCGCATCGGCGGTCAGCCGGTGCTGTCGAAGCCTGTGGCGCCCGCCAATGGCGGCGCCGTCAAGTCGCACTTCGTCGCGCTCGCCGAGCGCGCCTGATCCCAACCCCCGGACCCGCGCCGCGCGCGGGACCGGCCGGGTGTGCCGGTCGGTAGAATGGAGACAAGACAATGCAGGGCAACCTGGACCCCTCCGCCCGCGTCGCGATCGCGGGCGTCATTCCGGCTCAGCAGGCCGCCGTCGGAACGGTCACTTCCGGCTGGGTCGACATGCGCGCCTTCTCGGCCGTGCTCGCCACCCTCAACGTCGGCGTGATCGGTGCGAGCGGCACGCTTGATGCCAAGATCGAGCAGGCGACCGACGCCAGCGGCACCAGCGCCAAGGCTGTCGCCGGCCTCGCTTTGGTGCAGCTGGTCAAGGCCGGCGGTGACAACCGTCAGGCGGCGATCAACGTCCGCCCGGAAGACTTGGACAAGAACGGCAACTTCAAGTTCGTCCGGCTGTCGGTGACGGTCGGCGTCGCCGCCACCTTCCTGTCCGCCATCCTGGCCGGCCTCGACGCGCGCTACGGCGCGGCCGGCGCCAACCAGATCAACACCGTCGCCCAGACGGTCAGCTGAGGAGGCTGCCATGATCGAGTTCATCCAAGACTATGTGACCAAGTCGCTCCCACCGGAGACGTTCAAGGACGGCGAGAAGGTCGAGCGCTCGCCCGAAAGCGAGTTGTACCTCGTGCAGCTCGGCGTTGCCGGCTACGTCCACGACGGTCGGCTGGTCGATCAGGACTATCAGCCGCTTGTCCGCAAGCCGGCAGTGGTTGTGGTCACGTCCGATCGCCGCCTCGCCGACACCGGCCGGGCTGGCGAGATGCTCGGCCTCGATGCGCCGCAGCGGGCCACCAGCGGTCCCGGCAACGCCGTCGTGTTCTCCGGGCAGCCGGACAGCACGACGCTTGGCGGGACCGAGTTCGAGCAGCTGCGCAGCGATTTTGCGGCAGTTCACAGCCAGTTCGAGCAGTACCGCACCGGCAGCACCGAAGAGATGGATCGTCTCAAAGGGTTGATCGACGCCGGCAACGACGCGTTCCGCGAGATGAACAACTCGCACGTCGAGGATAAGGAGCGGCTGACCTCCGAGCGTGACGAGGCGATCCGCGAGCGGAACGAAGCCAAGAGCTACGCCGACGATCTGGGTGCTCGCATCACTCAGCTGGAGGCGGACCTCGCGGCTGCGACGGCACCCCCGCCGCCCGATGACAGCGCATTGACGGCAGCGCCTGCCCAGCGGCGCGGCAAGTAAGAGAGGGGGCGGCATGTCCATGATCCGATTGGCTGCCGCCCCGCTCACGCCCGAGAGCGTGCTGCCCGCCGCTCTCATCGACCAGTACGTCAAACCGAGCGAAGCGCAGGCGGCGCTGGTCGGCGCGCTTCGCCTGTCGGCCATCAGCTGGGTCGAGGGTCACACCCGGCATTCGCTGGCGCGCCGGCTCTGGACGGCGACGTTCGACAGCCTGAGCGATGCCATTGCCCTGCCCCGCGAGCCGGTGCGCAGCGTGTCGTTGCTCGTCTATCGCAACGCGCTCGGCGAAACCGTCGAGGGTGCGGGGCTGTGGCGGCTCGATGGCAACCGGCTCCTGCCGATCTCCGGCGCTCGTTGGGCCGCTGACGTGATCGGCGCGACCGCCGTGACAGTCACGTTCGACGCCGGATATGACGACGTCAGCGTTGAGGCGCCCGGCCTCCAGATCGCCGCGCTGATGATGATGAAACACCTGCTCGATGGCGGCTCGGTCGACGACGTGCCGAACACCGTCAGGCTGCTGCTCGATGAGCAGTATCGCACGCCGGTGATCGCCTGATGGCCATCGACGCCCGCAAGCTGCGCGATCGGGTCACGATCGAGGCGGAGAACCTGATCGACAACGGTCGCGGTGGTCGCACTCGGCCGAGTGGACAGGATGCCTGGAAGAAGGTCGACACGGTGTGGGCCGAGTGCCTCGCGCTCCGTGGCGGCGAGGCACTCCAGAACCTCGTGGAGCGCTCCAAGCAGCTGTGGCGTGTCACCATCCGGCCGCGCGCCGATCTGACGACCAGCATGCGCCTCACATGGCACGATGCCATGATCGGCGATGTCGTCGGCAACATCCGGTCTGTCGCACCGAACGAAGATCGCGATGGGCTGGTGATGACGGTCGAAAGCGGCACCACCTGATGGCGCGCAAGCCGAACATCCGCGGCCTGATCCGCACGCGCAGTCTGATGAAGCGCCTGCCCGATGCCGTTCGCGGCGAGATCGTCGTCGAGCTGAACGTCGCCGGTCGCCAGATCGCGGCGGTGATGGCGGCGCGGACGCCCCGCCAGTCCGGGCGACTGGTCGCTGGTGAATCGTTCAAGGTGTTCCCGCGCACGCTGCGCCTTCAGGTCGGCCTGCTCCGGACACGCCGCGGTGCCGATCCGCTGTTCTACGGCCGCATTCAGGACCTCGGCCGCAAGGCGCAGGTGGTGCTGGTGCAGCGCCGTTACCGCAAGGAAGGCACGAAGCTGACCAAGCGCTACCGGATGAAGGTGCGCGGGAAAGAGGGCAAGCGGTTCGTGACCGGGCGTTTCCCGGAGCTGCGCCGCACGCTCAACCAGAACCTGCGCGGCATCTTCGGCCGGGCGCTTTCGACCATAGCAGGTGGCGGCGATGAGTAGCGCGAAGGCGGCGGTCGAGGCGGCGGTCTACGACGCCCTGGCGCAGACGATCAGCGGTGCGACCGTCTATCAGGATGCACCAGACAACGCGCCGCTGCCGATCGTCGTGATCGGCGACATGCGCAGTGCCCGGCTGCCCGGCAAGGCATCGTCGCCGGATCGCTCCGTCACCGTCTCGATCGTCACGCTGATCGAGGCGCAGGAGCGCGCGCCGTTGCTCGCGCTGATGGATCAGATCGAGACGGCGCTCGATGGCGGCACCTTCGTCGCCGATCCCTGGACGCTTTCCGGCACGTTCGACGATGACGAAGCCGTCCTGGCGGAGGACGGCAGCACCTATTCGGGGCTGTCGACCTTCACGTTCCTCGCGCTCGCCGACTGAGCGCTCCGACCTTTTCAACACCCCGCCGCGCTCTCGCCAGCGCGGCTTTTCGTATGGGAGAAGACGCATGGCGAAGAAGCTGGGCAACGATTACCGACTGTTCGTCCGCGCTGCGGACGGCACCACGTTCAGCCAGCCGGCCGGACAGGGCAACCTGACCCGCAACGGCGGCAAGAACTTCACGTCGAACGCCACGAAGGACACCGAGGGCTACGACACTCAGCAGCCGGGCCTGCGGACGCTGACGCTGAAGCAGGACATGATCCCGTCGCTGCCCGATCCGACCGGCTACACGCGGATGGAGACGCTCGACAAGGCGAACGGGACGGAAATGTACCAGATCCGCAAGAAGCCGTTCGCGACCGGCGACGTGGTGTTCGAGGCCATCATGTATACCGGCCTGGACGACACGAGCTTCAACCAGGGCACCAGCGTGACGGTCGGCGTGACCCTGACGCTCGCCGAAGCGCCCACGGTCGACGCGCTCACCTGAGCCGCGATCAGCCACCCTCCCCTGCCGCCTCCATCTGAGGAAACATCGATGCCGATCAAACTGGCGGGCAAGTCCCGCACCACCGTCGCTCGCCCGCGCGACCTGAACAAGCAGCTCATCGCCTCGACGGGCTGCGGCGAGAAGGAGCTGGAGCTGTTGCTGAGCGCCGGCCCCGATCGCGCCGCCAAGGCGCTGCGCCCGTGGCTGGAAGAGGGCGAGCTGCCCGGTCCGGAACTCGCCCGCGCCATCGCTTCCGATCCGACCGCGATCGACAGCATCCGCGCCCTCTACGCTGCGCCGGCCGGGCCGGCGACCGCGGACGCTCCGGAGGCCTGATGGGCGACGGCAACCGTGCCCCGGTCAGCGACCGGGGCGAAGCGTCGCTGGTGCTGGCCGGCGCGACGATGGGCCTGCGCCCGTCATTCGAGGCGCTCGACGCGATCGAGAAGACGCTGGGGCGTGGGCTGGTGGACCTTGCCGGCTCCGCGATCCGCAAGGAACTCAGCATGTCGGAAACCGGCCAGATCGCATGCGAGCTGATCCGGGCGTTCGGCCGCGAAAGCGACGATGAAGGTGCCGCCCGTTCCAACGCACCGCGTGTGACCAAGCTGATCATGGCCAGCGATGGCGGGCTGCTGGAAGCCATGAAGACGATCGGGGGCGTGCTCGCGATCGCGGTCAACGGTGGATACGACACCGAGGGAAACATGAAGCCGCCGGTGACGACGACGACCGACGAAGCCCCCGCCGGCGGCTGATGGGCGCCGCGGCTGCTGCCCTCGGGTGGCGACCGCGGGAGTTCTGGGCGGCGACACCGCCAGAGTTCTGGGATGCGATGAACGGGTACGAGCGGATGCACCGCCTACCCGCTGAAGAGGGGTAGCCATGGCGGACAATACCGAACGGCTCCTCCTTCAGGTGGATGCCGCGACCGAGCTGTTGCGGCGTCACCTCGCCGAGGGCGAGCAGCCGCTCGCCAAGTTCGAACAGCGTGCCGCCAAGATGGCGGAGAACGTCGACCGCTCGGTCAGCGACATGGGCAAGCGGTTCGGTCCGTTCGCCCAGCTGGCGGAGGACTCGGCCAAGCGCGCCGAGCGCGCATTCGCCGATAGCTTCAGCGACATTCAGAAGCTGGCCGCAAAGGCGATCGAAGCCCCGACCGTTCGCGGCAACGTGAACATCGGCGCGGCCGACGCGCGTGCCGCGGCCGACAACGCCCAGCGGCAAGCGCTCGCCACCCGGCTGGTCGCGGAAGCGGCCGAGCGCGCATCGGCCGGTCAGGGCGAATTGACTGAGCGCACGCGGCTTTACGTCCAGGCGGCACGTGCTGCGGCGCTGGAAGCTGACCACCACGCGACCGAGCTGGCGCGCGAGGCCGGCGCGCTGGAGCGCGTCGAGATCGAGTTGAACCAGGCGGGTGCCGGCGCGCAGCTGCTGGCGGTCCGCCAGCGCGGTGCGACGAACAGCGCAGGCGCTCTCCGTTCGGCGATGCAGGGTGCGTCCTATCAGGTGCAGGACACCTTCACGCAGCTGAGCATGGGTGCGAACGTCCTGTCGGTTGTCGCCATTCAGGGCGGTCAGCTCGCGGGCCAGTTCGCCAACATCGAAGGCAAGGCCGGCAGCTTTGCCCGCTTCATGATCGGGCCGTGGGGCCTCGCCCTGACCGCCGCGCTGCTCGTGCTGGGTCCGCTGACCAAGGGCATGTTCGAGTTCGGCGACGCGACCGACAAGGCCGTGGACAAGCTGAAGGAGGATGCGGCCGAGAGTGAGATCACGGCGCGCGCCAAGAAGCGCTTCGCCGAATCGGTCGACGGCCTGACGGTCGCCCTGAAGGAGCAGGACAAGGCTCTGCGCGACGTAGCCGCTGGCGAGCGATCCTCTGCCGAGCGCGCGAACATTGCCGCTCGCGCCAAACGCGACGAGGCGCTGGCGATCCGGCAGGCGACGGCTGCCCGGCTCGCCGACGCCATCGCCGCGCGCGACGGCTTCAGCCTGACCGGAGGCGGCACCTCCGGCGTCTCGATCGAGCAGGCCGCAGAAGCGGCCAAGGTCGTGGAGCTGCGCCGCCAGAGCGTCGCGGCCGACAAGGCGGTTGTGGAAGCCGAGCGGCAGCTGAACGTCACGCGCGTCGATCTCGCGTCCGAACAGGCTGCGATCTCCATCGATCCCGTGCGCCGGGTGACCAAGCTCTACGACGACCGCATCAAGGCGCTGAAGGATCAGCAGCGCGAAGAGGCGCGTCTCGGCCGTCAGATCGGTGCGGCCTCCAAGCAGCGGCTGCAAGAGCTGGAGGCCGAGAAGAAGGCGAAGGTCGACGCGGCGCAGGCTGCCCAGAGTGCGGCCAAGCGGTCGCCGAACAACGACCAGCTGGGCCGCACGATCGGCGTCGATGAAGCGCGCTCGATCGTGGCGTCGATCGGCGGGCGCGTCACCAGCGGCACGCGCAGCACAGAACGGCAGGCCGAGCTGTACGCCGACTTCGTCGCTGGCCGGCACAAGGGGCCGGTGGCCAAGCCCGGCACCAGCGATCACGAGCGCGGTCAGGCTGTCGATGTCGCCTATGGCCCCGGCATCAGCATCGCCAGCATCAAGGAAGCCTTTCGCAAGCAGGGCGTGGCGCTTCGCCAGATCATCGACGAGCCGGCGCAGAAGGTCATCCACGTCGCCTTCGGCAAGGCGGGACCGTCGCGGAGCACGGTAGCGAAGCAGGAGGAAAGCGCCCGGCAGAAGGTGCTGGCCGACGACACCGCCTATACCAATGACGAGCGGCAGGCCCGGCGTCGGCTGATCGAGGCGACCCGGAAGACCGCATCGACCGAACAGCAGCGCGAAAACCTGCTCGCAGAGGATATCGCGGCCGAAGCTGCGGCGACGCGGCGCACGGTCGCCAATGATCTGAGCGCCGGCAAGATCACGCAGGCTCAGGCCGATCACCTGCTCCAGCTGAACAACGCGACCGAGACGCAGCGACTGGCGAACCTTATCACCGAGCGCGCCACCCGCACGATCGAGCAGCGCTACGATGCCGAGCAGGCGGACCTTCAGGGCAAGCTCACCCTGCTGCGCATCGGTGAAGGGCTGGCGACGACCGACAGCGAGCGCCGGGCCGTCGCCCAGGAGATCCTCGAAATCGAGCAGGCTCTGCGTCGCAAGGCGCTGGAGCGACTGCGCGACACCTCGCAGGACCCGGTGCAGGTACAGTCGGCGTTCGACGAGCTGAAGCGACTGCCGGCGATCGAGAAGGCCGAGCAGCGGCAGGCGGACCGCGCCAATGCGGGGCCGCTTGATCAGTACCGTGAGCGCCTGCGCGCTGCGACCGACGACATGGGCCGCGGCGTCGAGGATGCGGCGGTGCGCGGCTTCGGGGCGCTGGAGGATGCCGGCTCGCGGGCGACCGCAAGCGCCGTCACCAACCTGCTGCACCTGAAGGGCGTGGCTGGTGAAGTCGTTGGCAGCATCGTCGCCGATCTGGCGCGCCTCGCCGTTCAGAAGGCGATCGTCGCCGCGATCGGTGGTGGCTTCGGCTTTGCAGGCGGCGGCAGGATCGGCGACGTTCCGGGCTTCGCCGAGGGCGGTTCACCTGGTGGTCTGATCCAGGGGCCGGGCACCAGCACGTCCGACAGCATCCTCGCCATTCTCGGCGACGGCCGCGGCCCGATCCGGGTGTCGGCCGACGAGTTCATCGTCAATGCCGCTGCCACTCGGAAGAACCTGCCGCTCTTGCACGCGATCAACTCCGGTCGACTGCCCGGCTATGCGGGGGGCGGGGCACTCAGTGGCCCTTCCCTGCCCAGCCTGCGCGCCCCTCGCCTGCCTGATGCGGTCAACGGCAGCGCACGTCGTCAGGATCGTCTGCTGGTCGAGGGCGACATCAGGATCAGCCCCACGGCCGAGTTTGATGCCCGGATGGAGAACGTCTCCTTCCGGACGATCAGCGCAGCGGCCGAGCCGATCATGGCGGGCGGCGAGAGCCGCACCATCCGCCGCCTGAACCGTCCCACTTTGCCCGGAAGCCCGGCCTGATGCTGATCACCATGCCGGCGTCGCCCGTCGCCGCAAACATCGACTGGGATATTGAGCAGCCGGGGCAAGCCAACCGCTCCGAGTTCACCGGCCGGCGCAGGGTCACGCAGTTCGCGCAGGCTCCACGCTGGTATGCCAGCGTCACCCTGCCCCCGATCATCGGTGAGGCTCGCGTGCTCGATTGGCGCGCCTTCGTCGTCGATTGCGACGGCGTCGCCAACAGCTTCCGGCTCATCGCGTCCGAGCGAAACCAATGCTTTGACGACGGGGTCACGGTGAAGGGTGGTGGGCATACCGGTTTCGTTGTTCCCACGCAGGGCTGGTCCTCACGGGGCATAGTTCTACGGCGCGGCCAGATGGTAACCATCAATGATCAGCTTCTTATGCTGACTGCTCCTGTGGTCGTTGGTAACGACGGCGAGGCCTACCTCTATGTGAAACCCTATCTGCGCTTCCCCACCGTCAATGGAATGCAGGTGCATGTCCGTAGACCGTTCGCTGTCATGGCGATGTCTGATCCGCGAAATGGTTGGAAAGTCGGAATAGGTCAGAATTACGCGGTCACGTTCAAGTGCGAGGAGGCGTTCTGATGGACAGCCGCCCTGACAGTGCGGCTCAGGCTGCGCTTGCTGCCGATGTCCGCCGGCCGGTGACGTTCGCTTATCTCGATCTCAAGGGCGAGCCGATCCGGGTCACGGACGCGCCCTACAGCTTCACCTTCTCCGGCACCGGCGACGAGGACCTCGACGGCTTCACCTTCGACGCCGTCGATCCCCGCGTGGTGTCGGTCGGGCCGGTCAAGGCCAAGGAAGGCGGCACCGACACGCTGACGCTTCAGCTGTCCGGCCTTGCCGGCGTCGACGACGAGCTGATGACGCAGATCGGGGACCGGTCCAACTGGGCCGGCCGCGACTGCCGTCTGTGGCGCGCGATGCTTGATCCGCAGAACCTGACCCGGATCGGCGCGATCTGGAGCTACTACACCGGCTACATGTCGGTGCCCAAGATCACCGGCGATCGCACCGGACAGGTGATCAACCTGTCAGTGGAGTCCTACCTCGCCTTCTTCGGACAGGCGTCGAACCGCACCTATCTCGATCAGCAGGGCTACGACCCCGGCGACACGTCGGCCGCGCTCGCGATCGCCATTGCCAACGGCGCGTCCAAGCGCACCTGACGGAGACATCATGCATCGGAAACCCGACTGGGAGGCGCGGCTTGCCGCGTATCTCGATCCCTTGCGGCTGCGTGCCTTCGCCTGGGGGCGGCACGACTGCTGCACCTTCGCGGCCGGTGCCGTCGAGGCGATGACGGGTGTCGATCCCATGCCTGAGTTCCGCGGTCACTACACGACCGCTCGCGGCTCGGTCCGCGCCCTGCGGCGGATCGGCCGCGGCACGCTTGCCGCGACGCTCGATGCGAAATTCGAGAGCGTCGAGCCGAGCCTTGCTCAGCGCGGCGACATCATCATGTCGTCCGGGCTGCTCGGCATCTGCTTCGGCGCGTTCCTGATCGCTGTCGGCCGCGAGGGTGAGCGAGAGGGCCTGATCCGCATTGACCGCCCCGTCTGGGTCGAGCCGCGCGCATGGCGCGTCCAGTACGGCAGCTGACGGGTGGCCAAGGCTCTCAAAACCGCGGCGCTGGTCGTCGGTGCCGTCGCACTTGTCGCAACCGGCGTCGGCGCGGTCGCCCTGGGAGGCATCGCCGCGGTGTCGATCGCGGGCGTCTCGACCGCCACGCTGTTTCTAGTGTCCGGTGGCCTCACGGTCGCGGCCAGCCTGCTGCAAAAGACGCCCAAGGTTCCGGCCTCGCAGACCGACCGGTTGAGAGCATCGGTCAATCCAGGCGCGTTTCGGCATACCGTGCTCGGTTCGACCGCGATGCCAGTCGAGGTCCGCTACGAGGAATGGTCGGGCAAGGATCAGGAGTATTGCGACTGGATCGTTCTGCACGCGAGCCACGCCTGCGAAGCGATCGACGAAATCTGGTTCGAGACGATGCTCGCGTGGTCGCGAACCAACGGCGTCAGCGGCAAGTATGCCGGGTACTTCTTCGTACCGCACGTCGTGCTGGAGGGCTCGCCTGCCAATGCCTTCTCGATCGCATCGGGCCGCTGGAACCAGAGCGCCCGCCTGACCGGCTGCGCCTACTCGCACTGGCGCTTCAAGATTACCGGCAACAGCAAGAAGGCGGAAAGCCCGTTCACGGGTGGGCTGCCGAGCCGGATCACCGTCGTCGGTCGTGGTGCCAAGCTCTACGATCCGCGTCGGGACAGCACGGTGCCGGGCGGCAACGGTCCGATGCGCGCGAGCGATCAGTCGACGTGGCGCTATATGACCGACGACGGTGCCACCATCGGGGAGAACCTGCCGCTCCAGATCCTGCGCGTTGTGCTCGGCTGGCGCATCCGCAATCCGACGACGGGGGAGATGAAGCTGGCGACCGGTTCGGGCGTGCCGGCGCGTCGCCTGAACCTCACGTCGATTGCCGTCGCAGCCAACCTCGCCGACGAGCTGGTCAACCGTTCCGTAGGCGGGCAGGAACCGCGCTACCACGGCGCTGGCGTCATCTCGGAGGGTGATGATCCCAAGACGGTGCTGGACATGCTCTGTACCGCCTCCTGCGCCCGTTTCCGGGATACGGGTGGCAAGCTGTCGCTGGTGGTCGCGCACAACGATCTGGCGGGCGCTGCGACCGACGACGGCCTGAACGATGACGACGTGGTCGGCCCGTTCACCTGGGACCCTGATGCGGCGCTTGAATCCACGCCGAACATCGTCCGCGGCAAGTATGTCGATGCGACGCCGAACTCGCTCTACCAGCTGATCGAATATCCCGAAGTGCGCATCGCGAGCCCTGACGGGCAGGACCGCATCTTCCCGCTCGATCTTGGCGTCGTCGAAAGCCCCAGTCAGGCGCAGCGGATCGCCAAGCAGGTGCTTCAGCGCAAGCAGTACCCGCGCGAGTTCTCCGCACCATTCGACATCCGCGCGTGGAAGTACGGCATCGGTGATGTCGTGCCATTCACCTTTGCGCCGCTCAGCTTCAACCGCCGGCTGTTCCGGGTGAAGGATCAGGAGCTGGGGCAGAACGGCGTCTGCAACATGACGCTGACCATCGAGGCGGCTGCCATCTACGCGTGGGATGCCGACGATCGCGCAGCTGTGCAGCCGGCTGAGGCAATCACCTACGACAGTCGCAACAACCCGCTGGTACTCGCGATCGCAGATATTGATGCGGCGGTCACTGCGATCTTCTCTGACGGGGTCGTTACGCACGGCCGCGAGAAGCGCGAGCTGGTGCGCCAATGGCAGGCGATTGAGGCGCAGTTCCTCGCGCTCGATGCTCGTTACGCGGGCCTCGGAAGCCCAGCCGACATCGCTTCGGCGCGGGGCTTGGCCTATCAAGCGTATCAGCAGCTGGCTGCGTACCTCGCGGGTCTGAACCCGGCATGGGATGCGATCGACCTCGACACTCCAATCCCCGACCCTGCTCTGGCCGATCAACGTTGGGCAGCTGCTCGGACGAAGATCGAAGCCTTCGGTGCAGCGATCACCGGCCGGGAAGGCCCTGCCGGTGCGGACGGCGGGAGCAGCTTCACGTTGGTCGACGTCGGCAACTGCACGGCAGGCCCTAACTCCGTCGTCAAGTCTACAGGAGGCGCCGACTGGAATGGTAAGGCGCGCACGGCAGAGCACGCCCCGGCCGCGACGGTCAGCGCCCTGCTCGTGCCCGGCACCTTCGTCGGCCTGACCACCGATCCCACGGCCGACACCAGCTTCTCCAGCATTGACTATGCGGTCCACTGGTCGGGCAACACGAACATCTACATCTACCGTAATGGCGTCGGAACAGCACCGCTGGCTGCCCGCGCCCCTGGGGCGGGTCCAGTCCGCGCTACGGTCAAGAGCGACGGCAAGCAGGTGTTCTACGAACTGGAAGGCGTAGACCTCAGCGGGCAGACCGAAATCGTCGTCTTGCCTGGGGCGGACCTTTACGGCTCGATCGCGATCTTCTCTCAGGGCATCGCCGTGAACGGCGTCACGTTCTCCCGCGACGGGGTGCAGGGTGCAGGAAGCACCAACCTCGTGTCGATGTCGCCGACCACTATCGTCGCGGGCAACAGCGTGCGCGGTACCAGCGGGGGATTTTGGGGCATCGATGCCGCCTACTCGCGGGAAAGCTACACCGGCGGGGCCGTGGCCAATTTCACGGTTCCTGCTGCGAACGGCGACCTCTTCATGGCTGGCCTGACGCAGGGCATCGGCGGCGATCGGGGCAAGAGCTACGACGGGATCAGCTTCGCCCTTCACCGCAACGGCAACACCGGCGGTACCGGAGCCTTCATCAATGGCGTCCAGTTCGGCGCCGCGGGTCCGGTCGTACCGGGTGTCCTGAGGGGGCGCGTCCACTTCGACGGAAGGTATGTGCGGTGGTTCGTCAACGAGCAGATGTTCGCGCAGTTCGACTGGATGGGGACCACCTACGATCCTCATGACCCAGCCAATGCGCTACGGTTTGCGTGTTCGCTGGCCGCCGTCAGCAGGATCGACAACATCAGTCTGACGGCTGCGGGCACCAAAGGCACTGACGGCCGCGACGGCACGAACGGCACAAACGGGCTCAACGGTACGAACGGCCAGAGCATCCACATCGCCTATTCGGATGCAGCGGACGGCTCGGTCAACTTCACGACCGGTGAAGCAGGCGGCCGGACGTTCATCGGCGTCTACACGGATACCAACCCCGGCGCCGACAGCACGAACCCGGCTGCCTATGGCTGGACCCGACTGCGCGGCCTCGATGGTACGAACGGCATCAATGGCCCCGGCGGGTACGTCCACATCGCCTATGCCAACAGCGCGAACGGGACGGTCGACTTCCACCTCTCTGACCCGACCGGCCGGACTTACATCGGCACCTATACCGACCAGACGGAGCCCGACAGCGGCAACCCTGCGACCTATGCATGGCAGCTGGTCAAGGGCGCAGACGGCAAAGACGGCATCAACGGCACGAACGGTGCCAACGCCGATCAGCTCGGCCTTGGCGTGCTGGCAAACGGCAGCTTGGGGATGTCCATTCCCTCGTCGGGTAGCACTACCTTCACCGACTACAGCCAGACGATCAACGTGGTGGCCGGCCGCCAGTTCAAGCTAACCATGGTAGCCGTCAACGGCTTCCGGAACACGGGTAGCAATGTCGCGGTCGCCACCATCCGGGTGGTCCTTGGCAACCAGGTGCTGTTTAGCGGCACCATCTCCGTGGATGCGGACGGCAGCATCTACAGTAGCAACCTTGAGGACGCGAGCACGAAGCTCATCGCCAACAACGTGAGCGGGTCGGCGCAGCTGGTCATTACGCACTCGCGGGGCGGCCCGATCGGCAACTCAGCGGACTTCGACTTCAACTTCATCCTGGAGCGTGTCTGATGCCGCACACGCACGCGCTGTTCCTCGGCAATGAGTTCCTCGGCGAGGTGACGCCCAACGGGTTCAACTTCTACAGCAGCGAACGCCTCGTGCCGTTGCCCTCGACGTACTACTCGCCGAACTATCGGTGGACCTGGTCCGGCCGGACGCCAGTCGAGGATGCGGCGCAAGTGGAGGCCATCCTGATCCCGCAGGTGAAGGCGGCGAACGAAGCACTGGTGAAGAGCCTCTACAGCCAGAACTACGGCAAGCAGAAGAAGTACAGCCGCAAGCAGCAGGAGGTGATCGACTTCCGATCGCTGAACGGCGCGCTGGGCCTGCCGGTCGCCAACGCTTTGACCGCGACGCTGGCATCGTTTGTCCCCGGCTTCACGACGATGAACGCCACGCAGCAGAAGAAGAAGTTCCGGTTCGCGATGGCGCAGGCGAAGAAGCGGAACGTCAGCATCGACGTCATCATTGGCGAGATGGAGGCGAGACTCGACACCGTCGAGGATCAGGTGGCCGCGTGGGAAGCGACAGAGCTGGAGGCCATCCTCGCGATCAAGGCCGCAACCACCGCAGCCGGCAAGCGCGCCGCCTACGCCGCGATCAACTGGGCGTGGCAGCCCGTTTTCTGAAAATCCGCCTGAGGAGGCATTATGCAGAACAGTAGCTTCGCAGCCCAGGCGGTTGCGGACGGACCCCAGACGATCGCGCCGCCCAGCTTCAACGGCATGGGGTGGCTGGTCGTGACCAACCTCGCCGTGATGACGATCGCAACCCTGATTGGGATTATGGTGATCGTGAAGCTGGCCGGGGACGCCATCCAGCATCGACGGCGAGACACATGGTTGTCACCGGCTTGGATATACCGAACGCTCGGCATCCTGTTCGCCTGCGGGATAACGCTGCGATGCGGCGCGGAGGCCGTTAACCTCTGGGGCTGGAACCCGCACGATCCGATCGCGACCGGCATGTACCTGACGGCCAAACGACTAATCGATCCGATCGCCGTCGCTTTTGGAGTCACTGCGCTCATGACGTTCATCCTGTCGGAACCTGGCATGATCGAGCAGCAGCGCAAAGAGCCATGGCCGGTCGACATGTGGCTCGCGTGGCCGATGGTGAAGCGCATGTTGTGGTTGGCGGTGCTCACCGTCGCCGCAGCTGCTGGTGTGGTGTCGACGCGATGATCTGGAAAGCGGGGGCCGCAATGGGGGCAATACTACCGGTCGTCGCGGCAGCGGCGGCAAAAGGCGGCGCGACCGTCGCAACCTCGACGCCAGCGATCTGGCACTTCCTGGGCTACCCGTTCGAAGCGGCCGGTATGATCGCGGCGCTGTTCGGATGCCTGTCGGCCCGCTTCTGGATCGGCGCAGCGCAATCGGTCCGGCAGGAACACCGCTGGAGCTTAGACATCCCGGTCAGCGGCATGGCGCTCGCCGTGTCGGCCGCGCTGGTGATTTCGCACCGCACGGAGCCGCTTGGCGGCCTCATGTACGGTGCGGGCCTCGGTATCCTAGGCGAAGGCATTTTCAAGATCGCCGAGAGCCAGCTTCGCAAGGTCGGCCTGATCGGTGCGGAGCCCGACAAGGCGGACTGAAGACGCTCCGCCCGGTCAAGCGGACGGAGCGTCGGATCGGCTCCGTCGAGCGTCCCCGGTGCCTCCATAACTGCGAAGGTGGCGATGGGAAGAAGTGGCGCTCCGCTCCCCCCGAAGGAAACGCGGCGCGGAGCGCCGAACCGCACCGCGTTCACTGGCAGGCTGTTCGCCGGCCTCTGTAGCGGCAACATCTTAACAGGAAAGTCAGAACCATGACGAAGGCTTCCGAGCCTGCGTGGCTTGTCGCTGCGCGGGCGCACATCGGCGTGCGCGAGAACCCCGGCCCGACGCACAACAACAAACTTATCGCGTTCCTAAACACGGCCAGCCGGTTCAACGGCGTGCTCTGGCGCGACGATGAGATGCCGTGGTGCGGCGGCTTCGTCGCGGCCGTCCTTGTCTCCGCCGGCATCGAGCCGGTGAAGATCGCGGCGCGGGCGAAGAGCTGGTCTACGTGGGGCAGCAACCTTCGCCCTGAGCGGCTCGCACCCGGTGCGATCCTCGTCTTCAACCGCGAGGGCGGCGGCCACGTCGGCTTCTACGTCGGCGAGGATGCCACAACCTATCATGTGCTGGGCGGCAACCAGGGCAACGCCGTGTCGATTACGCGCATCGCCAAGTCCCGCCTGACCGCCTCGCGCTGGCCAACGGGCGTGCCCGTGCTCGGCGGGCCTGTCCGGATGACGTCCGTCGCCGGCCGTCCCGTGTCGACGAACGAAGCCTGATCCATCCTCCCGGAGATCCACACCATGAAGAGCATCCTTGCGCTCGCCCTCACGGCGAGCCTGTCCGCATGCGCCACGACCTCGATGGGCAACGCCGGCCTCGGCGATGGCCTCGCGGCCGCTGCGCCCCTGATCGACGCCGTGCAGCAGCGCTACGACCGTGCCCGCGCCTTCGCTGCGCTGTTCCTGCCCTATCTGCCGCCAGCCCGTGCCGCGCAGCTGCGCGCGATCGGCGCCGTGGTCGAGCAGGCCCTTGCTGCAGCTCGCAGCGCCAAATCGGTCGCTGAGCAGGCCGCGGAGATCCAGCGTGCCCGCGATGCTGCTGCGCAATTCGCCTTCGTCGGGGGCGTCTGACCGCCTCTTCGACTGCCTAACAATATTGCCAACCTGACCTCATCCCGAACGCGGAGCTTTGCACATGGCCTTCATCCCGATGCCGCCGGTCCCTGGGCTTCCTGGACGCCCGACCAGCCCGAAAAACGCGGTTCGTGGTCGCGGCGCTGTGCCCAACGCCAGCTCGACGCCTGCATTCTCCGTGCTTCCAAGCATTGTCGGGCAACCAGCTGTCGGCGTCGCCATGATTTTCAGCGACGGCATACCGCCGATCGGCTTCCTCGCAACGAAGCGCGAATTGGTAGATGCGACCACCGGTGTGGTGATCGCATCGGCAACAGCTCCGGCCGTGCTGGCATACACGCCACAAGCCGGTGACGTGAATCGGACTGTCTTCTACCGTGTGACTGTAACGCTGTTGCTGGTGACGTTTGCCGTCACCTCCGCATCCGTCTCGATCTCTGCTGCGTCTGGGCGCCGGACGAACGAAGCAGTCGCATACGGCTATGGTGATTTGACGCGCGCTGGCGTTGGAGCGGTGTCGCTTAACAGCGACTTCCTTGGGATCACTCGGCCGGGAATGGAGAAGCCGGTATCCTACTCCACCGCGACACTGATCAGCGGCACAGCGGCACACTGGAACACCAGCACCGTCACGACCAACACGCCGACGAGGAAGGCGGCGCTTACCGACGCAACCTACGTGTTCAAGGTCATCGCCACCTTTGCAGACACGACCACCGAGGAAATCACGCTCACGATTAACCGGCTCGCCAACGTCTACACAGTGGGCACGGCGGACAATCTTGCAACGGTCGGCGTGACCGACACGGCAATCATCAGCGGCAAGACCGTCGAGTTTGCTGCCGGCTGCGACTTCCACAACATCGCCGTGTCCGGTGGGCGCAAGTTCTTCCAGCAGTGGCGTCCGGCACTGATGACGACTGTTCAGCCGCACGACCCGAACCGGATGGGCCTTCCGCCGTCATGGGTGTGTCAGTCCGTTCAGAACATTACGTTCAAGAATATGTACGTCTCTGGCGACCTGAACCCGGTTGGCATTTCAGCGTGTTATGCTTTCACGCGCTTTGGCGGCGACACGAACAACAACAGCAACGTAATTTTCGACGGACACGGCGTTGTCTACGATAAGAAGTGGTACGGCAGTTCCGACGCTGGACCGGCTAGCGGCACCGGTACGGTCAACCTTAAGACGAGCGGTGCGGCCATTCCGGCTGGCTCCAGGGTTATTCCGGTCCTCGGCGGCACGACCGCACCATTCCGTGTTCGTGGTGTCGTGGTCGGCGATCCCATACTGTTCGACGGCGATCCTACGGTCTACCGGGTGGTTGCCGACAATATCACCTACAGCGGCACGTTCGACGATCCCTATGTCAGTGGCGGCTCGTTCACCATCGACCAGGACCTCGCGGTGGCAATCAGTGGTTCGGCAATCATCCGCGCCATCGCGGCCCCGAATTGCTACGCGCCTGAGTATTGCGATGACGTGACCATGCTCAACGGTACGTTTGCGTATGTTCAGGGCGGGATCACTGGAGGCACGAACACGAACACTGCCTTCAAGGTCAAGAACTGGAAGATACGCCACTACTGGAATAATATTGTCATCACCGGCACGAACCCACCGCAGGGCATCTATCTGGAAGATTGCAGTTGGGTTTCGCCGGATCGCGTCAGTAAGTTCATCCACATCGACGCCATCCAAGTTGCCCTTGCCAGCCTGCGTCCGTTTATCAGCATGAAGCGCTGCGAAATCTATCAGGCAGACGGCACGGGGTTCTTCCAAGGTCTGTTCATGCGCGGCGATGCCACCGGCGCAGCGACGGACGGCAGCGACGCCGGTACGTTCGATGTCGATGGGTTCATCGCCACGACTGCCGCAGTCGCCCTCATCAGTATGACCGGCGGTAAGGACAGCAAGTTCAAGCGCGTCATGGGTGTGCCAGCTGTTGGTCGGGTGGTTGATGCGCCCGCTGCATGGCGGGACATCCCCTACGCCAACGCCATGTCTGCGACCCTTGCGAAGACAACTGCTGGTGGTGAGTTCTGGTCAGGCGTCAGCACAGCCGATCGCCTTGTCATGTTTGGCGACTACACGACCAACCTGACCGCCGGCAAATTGGTGTCGACCAACATCAAGGCGCACGGCAACCGTCTGTTCTCGCTCGCGGAAGCACCGGCAGGGTCAGCGAACTTTGGCAAGGTGAAAACCAGCGAATACGTCAGCGGCGGATACTACAACGCCGACCCAGTCGCGGCTATAGCGGCGGTGGACTGGTCGACCCTGACGCATGATCAGGTTGTTGCGGTTCACCGCAACATCCTGAAGCCGAAGCTCAACGGCGCTTACAAGCTCGCTGACGGGTCGTACATGACGGCCCTCAACCCGGATGGGTCGTGGGCGACGGACGCGCCGTACGCTGGCTGATCTACAGAGCCGGCGCGAGCGTGCGGCGACTACGTCGCAAGCTCGCGCCGGCTAAAGCTACGCCAGCGATCATCATCGCCCAAGAGGCCGGTTCAGGAACGCCACCAGCACCGAATGATACAGCATCAATCCTCGCCGGAACGCTGTTGAACGTGCCGAAGCTTACTCGAACGATCCTCAAGTCTGGGTTGATGTCGAAATCAGTCAGTGTCGCAAAATCGGGGCCGGTATCAATCTGGCCGATGTTGTCGTTAGCCCCATTTAGCGAATTGAGGCCTACAACATAGAAGCGAGCATCCGCCTGCGCCGTTACAGACGTGGGAGCCAGCGTACGGCCATCAGCGCGGGTCACGTAGAGAGCTTGGAACGCTCCTAGTTCTACAATGCCATTTGCTACCGTCGGCAGAGAAGCGGACTGGCTCAAGATGTTGAACGTTGTGAATAGGAAATCACCTGAGCGGTAAACCTCGGTACCAGCCGCGCCATCAAGCGCAAACGTGCCGGCGTCGAACGTCAAAGTAGCCGCTCCAGCTGGAACGGCAGCCACGATCACGGCCGCAGCCGCCATTATCCCGATTCGCATAGTCATAATTCCCCTGTTTTCTTGCAAATTGATGCACTTGCGGCTTTATGTCCATAGCCGCCGTCATGACGCCAGGTTCGCTGCGGCGCCTCCGATCTCCGGATTTTGATAAAGCATGGCGATCGGCCGGTGCTATCGCCGGTCACGTTTTCGCTTCTCCTCTCGCTCCTCTTCCACTTGCCTGATCGCGGCAGCCATCGCTTGCCGCGCCCGCCAGTCTCGCTCGATCCTCCAGTCGGTGCATGGTTCGGTCTCCAACGCCCGCAGACAGCCGTGTGCGGGGTACATGAAGCGCACGCGGCCCAGACATCCTGTTGTCAGCGAGCAGGCTGGACGGCGATTGATCAGTGAGAACCCAACGCTCTTGATCGCAATCAGCTTGTCGAGGTCGACGGGCTGCTGGACATGACAGACGGTGCACCATGCGATCGGGACAACACCCTGAGCTTTCATCGCGCCGAGGGTGCGAACCCAGCTGGGGAAGTCCGTGTCTGCCTGAGGTAGGGATCGCCGTGCCATGTCGTCCTGCCGAATCGCCGGGCGGCTTTGTTCCTATTTCGTTTCCAACAAGTCGAGGCCCGTCATGTCGCTTTCCGCGTCGGGAATACGGGTCCACGAACCTTCATCCGCCCGGCAGGATATGGCTGTTGCAGCGCCAGCACGTCGTCATACGATCCGGACAGCCAGCGCCCGTGATCGTCAGGCGCGAGGATCGTGATCATCGCCTTGGGATGGATCGGCGCGACCAGCTCGTTCGGATCGCAGGTAACCATCGCGAAGTAGCGGGCCTCGCCAATCGCGCGCCAGAAGCCGGCGATCGCGAACACCGGCTGGTCGGTGACACTGAACCACATCTCGCCTTTGATCGGCTTGCCCTCGCCCACTTGGTGCTTGTCAGGCGTCCACTCGGCGAACTCGGTCAGCGGTATCAGACAGCGGTTCTCCGGCCGCTCCGCCAGTGCCTTCCACTGCGCCAGCTTCAGGTTGCGGACGTTCGTCATCGGCCACGGAGCCTCCCCGGCCGTCACGTCCCAGATCATGGTGTCGACGCCGCGGCTGCCGCTCTCCTCGCGCACCACGTAGGCGCGGCTCCTTGGGAACAGCTCCTTCGGGTTGAAGCGGTTGTCCATTGGCTTCGGCGTCAGCCAGTCACCGCCGAACTTCGTGAACAGCGTTTCAGGCTCTCCCGCGAACCGCGCCCGATTGCACATCAGATATGAAGGCAACGACGTTCGATTTCACCGAGCAGCGCGTCCGCTTCCGCATCGCCGGGCACCTGGTTCGAGTACCGATACGCGGTTAGCAGATCGGTATCATCTTCAGGCACATAGGCAAAGCCGGCGTTCGGTGTTCCTGCTACAACGAAAGTCCCATACCCTGATAATGCTAGGGGACTGAACCCCATCGCTTCCATGCCTTCAGGGCCTCCGTAGACCGGAAGCATCTTGCTCTGATCGATCGTCATTCCCTCAGCCTATCACCTTTCTAAGATCGTGATTTGAGATCCGGCTACTCAGCCCGATCTCAGCCGGCGCGGATCATCCATCCAGCGACAAACCAGATGACGGCGACGAATGGCACCAGCAGAATGAAGAGGCAGGTCCAGCCTGCTGCTTTGTATCCGGGCTCGACTGGGTCGCTCCAGCGTGGCGGCCCGGCGTCATCGTCGTCCATCCCCTCAGCCTACGCCAAGGCGATCGAAGGCTCAATATTTGGTACGCGGGTGGCTCTCGATGAGCTCAGCGCGCTCCGCCAACCGATCCCACCGCTCAGCAGATTGCAGCAACAAACGTTTGGCATTCGGCAGGGTCTGTACCTCGGCTGCGGCTCGATCGGCAGCGGCCAACGCGCGGAGTTCATTACTCGACGGTCCCATTGCCGCGCGCGTTTAGCCAGCCTGTGGATGCTCGTCTACTGCATCGGAAACGATCATCCGGTTGCCTCCCCGCGTGTAAGCCATTGATTTACATGACAGCGGATTGGGGGCCCGAACGGGCAACCAGCCTTGATATCGCTGGATTTTACGGCTCCACGGCGAAAGCACGAATCCGGCTAAGGCTCGATCCGTGTAGCAATGAATCAGTTCGGCCCTTGCGCGTTATCGGCGATGTCGCGTCCAGATGCTGTGATGATATCTTTGTAGCAGAAGTCATCCATACCATTATAGGCTGGAAGATTGACTATGGTTATCGTGACTTCTCGCGGCATCTTCTCGGTGTTGACCAAAACTTGGAAGGCGAATTCTGTTCGATGCCGTGGCGTACCCTCGAACACATCATGGTACTCCATCCATCCCCAGACGTAAAAAAACAGCGATCCGTTAGCGATTGCAATCAACGTATCTCGGAACAGTTCAACTGAATACGATGGTCGGAACATCGTCGGACCAACGACGCTACGGATCCCGTACCGATCCTTTACAACTTCTGGAAAGTCGAAATCCTTATGCAAAGGCTCGGGCCACAAGCGCCAATTTAAGTTTGATGCGGTATCGATTGCCGGCGTGTTACCCTCATTCGTCCAATGGACAGAAAGATCAATAGCCACGATCTCCCCTTCCGGACTCACGCGGCTTGTGACCATGTGCTTGGACTGAGTGATGTATGCTCGCTCGGTAAGCACTAGCGCGTCTTTACTTAGCTTGTTCTGCAAGCGGCTTGCTTCGGCCGACCCCTCGGCAGCGCGCAATGACCGCTCATTCCGGTCAGCCGCCTCGTATGCCTCGCGGCGGATGCGTCTGTTCTCCAGCATCGTCAGCCTGTTCGAGCGAGCAGCCTCCGCCGATGCAGCCTTAGCGTAAAGTGCAGCTGCAACCGCAGCCATCAGAGTTACAAACGCTATGACGCTCCCCAAGAGCCCCACCCAAAATGTGTTTCGCGTCCAAACTGCCGATAGCTCGGCAGCATCAGCTGCCTTCCACTGCGCGCACAAATCAGACGCCCGATTGTCTTGCCCCGCTTTGCAGGGTTTCAGATCGACGTGATCTGCGCCGGAGCTGGTGGTGGCAGTATCCCTCCATAATGGCCCAACCACTGCGGAGGTTGGCTTTTCCGGAACAGAGATAGCTTTAGCCGGTTTGGCGAGCGCTACCTCAGATCTGCGCTTCATCTCGACAGCCATGCTGTTCGATGAAATCAGCAGAAGCGTCCAGACAAGAAGATGCGGCGTGCGTAAAAGGAGCACTGCTCTGAATGTCATACGGGGCCAGTGTCCTCGCTCGATCTTAAAGGATCCGTCCGGATTCGCTATCGTGACGGAATTCAAACGATGCAATGTCGAAATGTCCCGGTGTCCTCCTGGACAGATCGATCTCGTTGTAAATCGCATGTAAATAGCTTCGGCAACTGATGGCAGAACGATATATAAGTGATCCGGGCGACGAGGTTCCGTCTTGCGATGCCCAACTCCTAAAGTACGCCGACGCAACGGGCTCAGGCTAACTTACGTTACTGGAAAGCTGATAAAGGAAGATCGGACGCCTTAATCGGCGCTTCTAAAAGACTGTCTACAAGACTTACATACTTAAGATAATCGTCACCGTTTGAAATAGCCATTAACTTGGCGCGATATCCGTCACTGAGTTTTCCTAGCAGCTGAAAAAGCTTTTCAATGTGGTCGTAATTCATCGGGTCGATGCCCTTTTGTCGTACCGCGGGACCGAAGTAACCAGAGGTGTGCCACTTCCTCGTAATTGGTAGAGCAACCAGGCCTATTATAGACGGAAGCAATCGAAATACGTGATAGATCGCAATCTTAAAACAAGATAATTTAACAGTGTGTTTAACAAAGCCGGGTATGTCAGGCGATTCACCGTCGCTGGCTAGAACCATTATAAAGAAATTCAATGCAGAAAAGCGTGGATCATAGGTACAAAGTGAGACTATCTGGTCGCGGGGGCGAGCCTCGAAATCAAACATTTTATGCGAAAGCTCGCCAGCCGCTGCCCCGGCCACAAAGACGCCGAGGCGACTTCTTGGACCTTCAACTAACATGTGACTTTCGAGGGTTTGCTGACCTTCCATGTTTAGCGTGCCGTGTATCGTCGTCGATCCGGTTGCAGATTTAAGATTAGGGTGGATAGTGATGTGACTTCCTTGCCCAATCAGCCTCTTACTGCCGTCACCGAGCTCTATCTCGTCACCGTGGCGTATGGATATATTGACCCGGCCCTTACTGCTGTCTGAAACGGAGAACAGGCACTTAGGAGTTTCATCCACTATTGCTGAAACGAAAATCTTCGGCTTGGTACCCATGCAACCCCTCCGGTGAACCGACACCTGTTCCAACCTTGCTGACGAGATGCCGCTCTGACGGCGCGGTAATCCGGCTCAACCAATCGTTTGACGTAGAGGGACCCGGCGGAGCGAAACGTTGGCTGCCTTCGCCCTACAGAACCGAAACGACAGCTTCAGATGAAATGCCTCAGCTAAAATGGCACATCGTCGTCTAAATCGTCTGCGAACCGGTTCGACGGCACCTTCGTTGAGGGACCGAACAGCGCCTTGGGCGGCGGAGCCAATCGAAGCTGTTCCTCATCTTCCTGAGCTTTGTCCAAGCCGATCAGGGAGACGATGAAGCTCACACCTGCGGGAATTTTTGGCGCAGCCGCGATCGCCCCTGCTGATCCACCGACCACTCCCATTATCGATGCGGCAATCGCCATTGTTCTCGCAAAGCTTAAACGCCGATGCTCTAGTTCTGCTAGAAGCTCATCTAACTTATCGTTTAGGGCCTGCTTTTTCGCATCAGAGAGACTGGCTTCTTCGATATAAACGCGCAGCTGTTCGACCTCTAACCTTATCTTCTCCCGTGTGACGGTACCAAGCTGGACCGAATGGGGCTTAGCGAGCAGATTATTGCGAAGCCGCGCCTTGACCAACATACCTGATAAAGCAACCTGCACTTTGCTATAGTCGCTTTCATTGTACGGCGCGGAAACGCCGGGCATGCCACGAATGTCTAAGGTATCGGCCAACGATAGAACTGTGGCGATAAAATGGGCTTTTACATCGTCAGCGAAATACCCCGCCTGAGAGTCATCTAGCATTCGCTGAAGGTTCTTTTGCGCAGCACGCGCTAGAAAGACGAACTTATCGGAATCTTCTTCTGGCGCGTTATCGAACGCCTCGTCAGGCAACAGATCGTAGTGCGACACCCGCGTCCCCCTTCAGCCGAGCGGCCTTGGTAGTGGGATTATGGAACGGCGCAAACAGGTCCTGCTGAAACGCTTCAAATGGATACGAACACGTCCGCCGGCCGATTGGCCGAGCGGGGGTGCCGTGCGTCAACACGGCAACCGACGAGCGTAGGACTCGTCACGCGCGGCTGGCCAGCCGCTAACGCCCCGCGCCTGTGCACCAGGCGGGGCTCCTGTGAGACCTGAAGAACATGGAGTCGAATCTTTCTGAAGTGCGGCCGGTCAGCCCGGCTGCTCCCTACATCGGTGGAAAGCGCAATCTGGCGCAGCGAGTCTGCTCGCTAATCCGGTCAACACCCCACCGCACATACGTCGAGCCATTCGTCGGCATGGGCGGTGTGTTTCTTCGCCGCGATCGCCGACCGCAATCCGAGGTGATCAACGACATATCCGGCGACGTGGCTGGCTTCTTCCGCATCCTCCAGCGCCACTATCAGGCGTTCATGGACATGCTCCGGTGGCAGATTACAAGCCGAGCGGAGTTCGAGCGGCTGATGGGACAGGACCCATCTACGCTCACGGATCTGGAGCGTGCCGCGCGCTTCCTCTACGTTCAGCGCTGCGCCTTTGGCGGCAAGGTGTCGGGCCGCGCCTTCGGTGTCAGCGTTCATAATCCGGGTCGGTTCGATGTTTCCAAGTTGGCAGCACAGCTTCCCGACATCCATGAGCGGCTTGCCGGCGTCATCATCGAACGGCTGCCTTATGCCGAGGTCATCGAACGCTATGACAGTCCCGAAACGCTGTTCTATCTCGACCCGCCATACTGGGCTTGCGAGACGGACTATGGACGGGGCGTGTTCGCTCGCGACGATTTCGATCGACTGGCGGACCAGCTAGAGAACATCCGCGGCCGCTTCATCCTTTCAATCAATGCGACGGAGGGATCGCGGCGGGTGTTCTCCCGCTTCAGATGTGACGAGGTGAGCACGACTTACACGATCGGGCAGAAGGCGGAGGGCAGCCGCGCTGACGCGGAGCTGATCGTGAAGAGTGAGGGAATCGACTGGACCGGCCCGCTGATCTGACGGCGCGGGTTATGGTGGCAACATCCAGTGCCTCTCGGCGAACTCATCCACATAGTGACCCGAGACGAGGCGCGATCCGCTGCGAACCAGCGGGAGCACGGGAATCTGTACGACGGCGTAGCGCTCGATGAGCGCGTCGAAGACGGTGAGTTCGGCGGCGTGGACGAGGTCCTCCGCATCGTGGAAAACGATGGCCTTCGGCATGTGCGGGCCAGCAGCGAGATCGCGCCACAGCGTGTTCAGGCAGTCGGCCTTGCTGGTCGGGCCGGGGCGCGTGCCTATTACCAGTCGTACCCGAGGGTCGTGCGTCGCGATCGTACGCGCAACCGAGATCGTGGCGGCGTCATTGGGATAGAGCCCGACATGGATGGCGAAATCGGCATGGCGGTAACGACGAAGCGCCGCCGTCAGCATATGGCCGATCACCGCTGCTTCGTCCCAGGCGGGCACGAACACGACGATGCGGCCCGGTTGTGTGGTGGGAGGTAGTGTCGCCAACCTCAACCGCGCAGGACCGCCCCGCCACGCACGGCGGACGAGGAATATGGCATCGACCAGCAGGTCGTCGATGCCGCCGATCAGCAGCCCGACGGCGGCGAACAGCGCCACTTCCCTGGCGATCAGATCAATACCGTCCAAAGCCTGCTTCATCCTTTCAGACGAAGTGGTAGCTTTGACCTGTGAAACTTACATTAGCAAACACGCTCACAGAACCAAATCTGCGACGGCGCGTTCAATCGTCGATCCCCCTCCCTTTCGGGATCGGTGCCGGTCCAAGCACGGCCCGGCCGCGCCGTCGCGTAACACGCGGCGCGGCCAAACCGGTTTTCAGCGATTTGAAATTTACGGGCCGGTGCGACCGCCGCCGGCACCGCCCGCTCCGCCGGGTCCGCCACCTGCAGCGCCGACCGTGCCGATGTTGCCGAACAGATCCTCGAAGAATCCGCGCTGGCGACCCAGCGTCGGCGTGGTCTTCCCGTAGGGATCGATCGAGGCGACCTGATCGATACCGGTACGCCGGATCGCGGTCACCGTGCCCGCCTGGTCGAAGCTGATCTGGAGCGCGATCTGCGACTTGGCCTTGGGCGACTGGAAGCCGTAATTGCGGCTGTCGCGCGCGATGTAGTACCAGTCGCCGGTGCCGAACTGGCCCGAGACCGTGGGCTTGCCCAGCACCTGCTGCACCGAGGCGCGGGTGTCGACGCCCGGCTGCACCGAGTTCACCAGATCGACGTCCACGACATAGCCCTGATGCGAGCGAAGCGGCGCGCAGGCGCCGGCGGCGAGGCCGGAGGCCAGGATCGCGGCGGCCAGAATGATCGGGCGGGACATGGACGGACAACTCCTCGCGGGGCACGCAGGTTACACGCGGCGCAGGTCGCGCGCCGAACGGCCCGCCCGCGATTGCTTCGGCCGCCAATCGCCCCGATATGCGAGGAGTGGGCGGCGCACAAGCCGCAGGGCAGAGTTGGGGACGAGACGAGTGGGTTGGTTGGCAAAGGTCGGCGCAATGCTGGGCGGCGGCACGCGAGACGAGGCATTACCCCTCTACAACGCGGTGGTCGCCCGTGCGCGGCAGCCGCACTGGTATGTCGAGGGCGCGGTGCCTGACACCGTCGACGGACGGTTCGACACGATCGCGGCGGTGCTGTCGATGGTGTTGATCCGGCTGGAGCGCGAACCCGCGGGCGCCGAGCCGTCCGCCCGCCTGACGGAGCGGTTCGTCGACGACATGGATGCGCAGCTTCGCCAGATCGGGATCGGCGACATCACCGTCGGCAAGCATATCGGCAAGATGATGGCCGCGCTCGGCGGCCGGCTGGGCGCGTACCGCGACACGGTGGCAGGGCCGCCGTTCGAGGAGGCGCTGGTCCGCAACCTGTATCGCGGCGAGGCCCCTGCCCCCGCCGCGCTGGCGCATGTCACGTTCGAACTGCGCGCGCTGCTCGACGGGCTGGGCGACGTGCCGATCGCGCGGATGCTGGCGGGAGAGTTAGCGTGAACCCCGAATGGAGCCGGCCGGAGCGGCTCGACACGATCGGCGAAGGTGATCGCACGATCGCGATCGAGGCGAACGAACCCGAACGGAGGAAGCTGGCCGGCCGGTTCGGGCTGGTGTCGGTCGATCGCCTGCAGGCCAAGTTCGTGGTCAAGCGGACAGCCGCAGGGATCGAGGCGAAAGGCCGCGTCACGGGCGCGGTGGTGCAGGCCTGCGCGATTACCGACGAGCCTCTGTCGGTCGCGATCGACGAGCCGGTGGCGCTGCTGTTCGTGGAGGGCGACACGTCGGAGGACGAGGTCGAATTGAGCGGCGACGCACTCGACACGGTCGAGATCGAGGGCAATGCGATCGATCTGGGGGAGGCCGCAGCCGAGACGATGGCGCTGGCGCTCGACCCCTTCCCCCGCGGGCCGAACGCGGCGGCAGCGTTGAAAGCGGCCGGCGTGATCGGCGAGGACGAAGCGAAGCCGCTCAGCCCATTAGCGGCCGGATTGATGGCGAAGCTGAAGGAGCGTGGCTGAGGGTCGTCTGTCGAGCGGCATAGCGACGGCGGCGTGGTAGCACCGGCCTGGTTGCATCCCGCGACTCGCCTCGGCGCGCCAGAATGTCCGTTCGCCGCAGCGCCCGCGAAAGACCATTCCACGGGCGCGCGTGCCGGATAAGGATCATGTCCGGCGGTGCGGGACCTTTTGAATACGATGAGCTTTTTTCGGGCTGCGGCCCTGGTTCTTTTAGTCGGCACGACGCTGACGGCATGCGGCTCAGGCTCGCGGCCGGGCAATAGCGGGCTGACCCCGGCGCGGCCCGAGCAACCGGTAGTATCGATCCCGGTGCCGCCGCCCGCGCCCCGCCCCGTGAGCACCGCACCCCGTGCGCTCCAGGCCGCGGTCGACTCGTTGATCCGTGGATTCGACGGTCGCGCGGGCGCGGCCGTGCGCGCGGTCGATGACGGCTGGACGGTGGAAGCGGGCGGACGTCAGCGCCTGCCGCAGCAATCCGTCTCGAAGCTTTGGGTGGCGATGACGCTGCTCGATCTGCGCGATCAGGGCCGGGCACGGCTGGACGAGCCGATCACCGTGCTGCCGACCGACCTGACGCTGTTCCACCAGCCTATCGCGTATCTGGTTGCGAAGACCGGCCGGTTCGACACCACGGTCGGGGGGCTGCTGACGCGGGCGCTGACGCAGAGCGACAACACGGCCAACGACCGGCTGCTGACCTTCGTCGGCGGGCCTTCGGCAGTGCGGGCGATGATCCAGCGCAAGCGGCTGGGGGATATTCGGTTCGGTCCGGGCGAGCGGATGTTGCAGGCGGGCACCGCCGGTCTCGTCTGGCAGCCCGGCTATGCGATCGGCAACGCGTTCCAGATCGCCCGGTCGCGCCTGTCGCCGGAGGCACGCACGGCGGCGCTCGATCGCTATATCGGCGATCCGCCCGATGGTGCCGCGCCGCTGGCGATCGCCGATGCGCTGGCGCGACTGGCGCGCGGCGAGATCCTGTCGGAGACGTCGACGCGGATCATGCTCGACACGATGGGTGCGTCGATCACCGGTCGCGCGCGCCTGCGCGCCGCGATCCCGCCGGGGTGGAAGATCAGCCACAAGACCGGCACCGGGCAGGATTACGGACGGCGCAACGCCGGGTTCAACGATGTCGGTCTGCTGACCGCGCCGGACGGACGCCGCTATGCGCTGGCGGTGATGATCGGCGATACGGTGCGGCCCATCCGGGAGCGGCAACAGCTGATCCAGGCCGTCGCGGCGGCGGTGACGACGTTCGCGAATACGTCGCCGGTCACGGGCGCGTCGGGAGTGACGCCGCTGGCACACTGAGGGTGCGGGAACGCTTGGTCCCGTCCGGCTAAGCCGCTACATCGGCGGCGATGCCCCATCTCTATCTCGTCGACGGCTCCGGCTATATCTTTCGCGCCTATCACCGGCTGCCGCCGCTGACCAACGTCCACGGCGAACCCGTGGGCGCGGTCTATGGCTATACGACGATGTTGTGGCGACTGGCCGACGAGGTCCATGCCGCGGACGGTCCGACCCACATGGCGGTCATCCTCGACAAATCGTCCAAGACGTTCCGCAACGAACTCTACGACAACTATAAGGCGCATCGGCCGCCGCCGCCCGAAGACCTCGTGCCGCAGTTTCCGATGATCCGCGACGCAACGCGCGCCTTCTCGCTGCCGTGCATCGAAACCGAAGGGCTTGAGGCGGACGACATCATCGCCTGCTACGCCAAGGCGGCGCTGGCGCAGGGATGGGCGGTGACGATCGTCAGCTCCGACAAGGATCTGATGCAGCTGATCGAGCCGGGGCTCGACATGTACGACACGATGAACAACCGGCGGCTGGGACCGGAGCATGTCGCGGAGAAATTCCACGGCATCGTGCCGTCGCAGCTCGGCGACGTCCTTGCCCTGATGGGCGACAGCGTCGACAACGTTCCGGGCGTGCCGGGGGTCGGGCCGAAAACGGCGGCGAAGCTGATCCTGGAGCATGGCGACCTCGAGTCCGTGCTTGCGGCCGCGGAGGGGATGAAGAAGGGGAAGCTGCGCGACAATCTGATCGAGCATGCCGATATGGCGCGCCTGAGCCGGCAGCTGGTCGAGCTACGCTGCGACGTGGCGCTGCCCGAGCCGCTGGAGGAGCTGGCGCTGAAGGGTATTCCGGATGCGCCGCTGCGCGCGTTCCTGGAGCATCACGGCTTCAAGTCGCTGCTGACCAAGCTCGGCGGCAGCGCCGGCGTGGCGGACGCCCCGGTGCCCGCCCCGGCCAGCGTGCCGATGGAAGATGATCCTGCCTGCGACCACGACGCGTACGAGACGGTGGTGGACGAGGCGGCGCTGGATCGCTGGATCGCGGTCGCGCGGCATCAGGGCTGGATCGCGATCGACACGGAAACGACGGGGACCGACGCCACGCAGGCCGATCTGGTCGGCGTGTCGCTGGCGCTGCATCCGAACCTCGCCTGTTACATTCCGCTGGGACATGGCGGCAGCGATTTGCTGTCGGAGGTGCCGGTGCAGCTGGACCGAAGCATCGCGCTCGCGAAGCTGAAGGAGCTGTTCGAGGACCCGTCGGTCCTGAAGATCGGGCATAACCTGAAGTTCGACATGATCGTGCTCGGGCTATGTGCCGAGGTCGGCGGCATCGCCGTCGCCCCTCATGACGACACGATCGTGATGAGCTTCGACCTCGACGCCGGCCTGCACGGGCACGGGATGGACGAACTCGCCGCCACGCATCTGTCGCACAGCTGCATCGCGTTCAAGGACGTGGTCGGCACCGGCAAAACGCAGCGCGGCTTCCACGAGGTCGATCTGAAGGCCGCCACCCGCTACGCCGCCGAGGATGCGGACGTGACGTACCGGCTGTGGAAGCGCTTCAAGGCGCGGCTGCCGGCGGAGGGCGCGACGCGGGTCTACGAGATGGTCGACCGGCCACTGGTACCGGTGATCGCGCGGATGGAAACCCACGGCATCCGCGTCGATCGCGAGAAGCTGGCGGCGCTGTCGTCGGAGTTCACGGGCCAGATCGCGGCGCTGGAAACCGAGGTCCACGCGATGGCCGGCGGGCCGTTCACGATCGGCAGCCCCAAGCAACTGGGCGACGTGCTGTTCGAGCGGCTGGGCCTGAAGGGCGGACGCAAGGGCAAGTCCGGCGTGTACTCAACCGATGTCACCGAACTCGAACGCCTCCAGCGTGAGGGCGGAGAAGGCGCCGAGATCGTCGGCAAGGTACTCGACTGGCGACAGCTGACGAAGCTGAAGAACACCTACACCGACGCGCTTCAGCAGCAGATCAACCCGAAGACGGGACGCGTCCACACCTCGTACAGCCTGACGGGTGCGCAGACCGGACGGCTGTCCTCGACCGAACCGAACCTGCAGAATATCCCGATCCGCACCGAGGTCGGTCGCCAGATCCGCGACGCGTTCGTGGCGGAGCCGGGCAACGTCATCCTCGCGGCGGACTATTCGCAGATCGAGTTGCGGCTGGCGGCGCATATGGCGGATGTGCCGGCGCTGCGCGATGCGTTCGCTAACGGCGACGACATCCATTCGCTGACCGCGACCGAGCTGTTCGGGGAGGTCAATCGCGACACGCGGTCCCGTGCGAAGACGATCAACTTTGCGATCCTGTACGGTATCAGCCGCTGGGGTTTGGCGGGGCGGTTGCAGGTGACCGCGGACGAAGCGCAGGCGATGATCGACCGCTATTTCGAGCGGTTTCCGGGCATCAACCGCTACATCGCGGAAACACTGACGCAAGTGCGCGAGCGCGGCTTCACCGAGACGCTGTTCGGTCGCAAGACCCACTTCCCGCGGATCAAGTCCAAGGTACAGCACGAGCGCCAGGGGGCGGAGCGGGCCGCGATCAACGCTCCCATCCAGGGCACGTCCGCAGACATCATCAAGCGCGCGATGGTGCGGATGGAGCCGGCACTGGCTGCCGCCGGGCTGGGCCATGTTCGGATGCTGTTGCAGGTGCACGACGAACTGGTGTTTGAGTTGCCGCCCACCGACGTGGGGGCGGCGAGTGCGGTGATCCGAAGCGTGATGGAAAACGCCGCGACTCCAGCGGTGACCCTGACGGTCCCGTTGGGCGTGGAGATCGGCACGGGTGCGAGTTGGGGGGCGGCGCATTGATCGCGTCCTCACTCCTCCCCGCCCGATGAGCGATTCCAAGGACATCGATGCGCTCGCCAAGGGAGGCCGGACGAACATCGCCGGCTTCATCCTGCGACTGCTGGCGCGCATCCCGTTCCTGTTCATCGCCGGGCGCTTCTACGGGCCCGAGCTTGTCGGACGGTTCGCGATCGCGGTCGTCGTGGTGGAACTGGCGGCGCTGCTTGCAACGCTGGGGTTGAAGCGTGGGCTGGCGCAGGCGTTGAGCGAGGCGGACCGGCCGCATGCGCATGTCGTGTGGGACGGCATGGCGCTGGCGTTCTTCCTGTCCATCACCGCCAGCCTCGTGCTGTGGACCTTCCCGCAGCTGCTCTATCCGAACACGCCGATCACCGGGCTGGACCGCTGGCTGTCGCTGATCGTCGTGGCGATCGCGTGGTCGGATGTCAGCCTTGCCGCGCTCGCCTATCGCCTGAACGTCAAGGCGGCAGTGACGGCGCGGGCGGTGGTGGAGCCGTGGACGATCTCGGTCGCGGCGTACGTTTTTTCGTTCTTCACGATCCGCGACGGGCTGGTCTTGTCCTACGTCGCGTCGATGACGGCCGCGCTGGTCGCCAGCATCGTGCCGTTCCTGCGCAGCTATGGCCTGCCGCATGGCTGGCGACCGCAGTTGCGGCGCCTGGGCGGGCTGGTGCGGGCCAACGCGCCGTTGGCGGGGGCGGATGCGCTGGAATGGGGATCGCGCAACGTCGACCGCTTCATCCTCGGCCTGCTGTTCGCGCCGTCGGTCGTCGGCATCTACTACATGGCGCAGCAGGTGAGCAGCTTGCCGCAGAAGCTCAAGACCAGCTTCGATCCCGTGCTCGGTCCGGTCATCACGCGGGCACTGGCGGAGAACGACCGGGCTGCGATCGCACGGCAGGTGCGGCAGGTGGCGTTCTGGATCATGGCGGCGCAGGGGCTGCTGGCGCTGATGGGGTCGATTCCGGGCGAGGCGGTGATGGGCATCGTCGGGCCGCAGTTCGTGACGGGCACCGCGGCGCTGGCGTTCCTGCTCGTTGGAGAGGTGTTCGCGTCGACGGGCGCGGTCTGCGAGTCGGCATTGGTCTATACCGCGCGGCACCGGAACCTGCTGATCTCCGGCGTGATGCTGGGCTTTCAGGTCGCGCTGTCGTTCGCGCTGGTGGCGGGCATGCGCTCGCTGGGGTGGCCGACGACGTGGCAGGCGGCGGGGCCGGCGATGGCGCTGATGACCAGTCTGGGCCTGACGTCGGTCATCAAGGCAGGGCTGTTGCGGCACATTCTGGGCGCGGCGGTGTCGCCGCTGCGGTGGCCGCTGGTCTGGGCGGTCGCGGCGGCCGGAGCGGTCGGGGCGGCGTTTACCGCCCTGCCGAAGGAAATGGAGTGGGCGGAACTGCTGATCGGCGAGCCCGCCATCGCCGCGACCTACCTGTTCGTGTTGTGGCGCTATGCGTTCGGGCCGGCGGACCGGGCGTTGTTCGGCAGCGTGCCGAAGGCGGAGGAGGCGACGCTGCCGAATGTGGGGGCGCCGGTCCGGTGATGGGGTACGCTTCGCCGTTAGCGACGTCGCCAAGGTTCCACCCCACCCCAACCCTCCCCTGAAGGGGAGGGAGAAGAAGATTATCGTTCGCGCGTGGCGGCGAACTTCACCTTGGAATAGCGGTCGGCGATGTAGCCGACCTCCCACGCGCTCTTGGCGAGGAAGACGGGGTTGCCGTCGCGGTCCTTGGCCATCGCGCTGCGGTTGAGGTCGGTGAAGTCCTTGAGATCGGATGCTTCCACCGCGGATACCCAGCGGGCCGTTTCGAACGGAGCGGGTTCCAGTCCGGCTGCGACCTTATACTCCGCATCTAGCCGCGACAGCAGCACTTCGAGCTGAAGCTGGCCGACGACGCCGATGATCCAGTTCGAACCGATCTCCGGGTAGAAAACCTGCGTCACGCCCTCTTCGGCCATGTCGTCCAGCGCCTTGCGTAGCTGCTTGGTCTTGGTCGGGTCCTTCAGGACGACGCGGCGCAGGATTTCGGGGGCGAAGTTCGGAAGGCCGGTGAAGCGCACGTCGGCGCGTTCGGACAGCGTGTCGCCGACGCGCAGCGTGCCGTGGTTGGGGATGCCGATGATGTCGCCGGGAAAGGCCTCGTCCGCGAGTTCGCGGTTCTGCGCGAAGAACAGGATCGGCGAATGGATCGCGAGCGGCTTGCCGCTGCCCGACGGGGTCAGCTTCATGCCGCGCTTGAAGGTGCCCGAACACAGCCGCATGAACGCAATGCGGTCGCGGTGGTTGGGGTCCATGTTCGCCTGCACCTTGAACACGAAGCCGGTGACTTCCGGATTGTCGGGCGCGACCGGAGCCGGCTCGGCCGGCTGGGTGCGCGGTGGCGGCGCGTGCTCGGCCAGCGCACCGATCAGCTCGGCGACGCCGAAGTCCTTGAGCGCGGAGCCGAAATAGACCGGCGTCAGGTCGCCGTTGCGATACGCCTCTGCGTCGAACTCGGCATAGCCCGCCTGCGCCAGCTCGATCTCTTCGGTCCAGCGTTCGGACAGGACAGGCGCGTCCTCGGTCTTGCCGAGAAAGGCGCGGCTGTCGCCTTCGGGGCGGCTGATGCGGTTGGTCGTCAGGTCGAGTACGCCCTCGAACTCCCCCCCCATGCCGACCGGCCAGCTCATCGGGCAAACATCGAGCGCGAGCATGTCGGCGATCTCGTCGAGCAGCTCGAAGATCGGGCGGCCTTCGCGATCGACCTTGTTGACGAAGGTGATGATCGGCACGCTGCGCAGGCGGCACACCTCGAACAGCTTGCGCGTCTGCGGCTCTATGCCCTTCGCCGCGTCGATGACCATCACGGCCGAATCGACGGCGGTCAGCGTGCGGTAGGTATCCTCCGAAAAGTCTTCGTGGCCCGGCGTGTCGAGCAGGTTGAAGGTGATGCCCTCGCGCTCGAACGTCATCACCGACGAGGTGACGGAGATGCCGCGCTGCTGTTCGATCTTCATCCAGTCCGACCGGGCGCGCCGGTTCTGGCCGCGCGCCTTTACCTCGCCGGCCAAGTGGATGGCGCCGCCGAAATAAAGCAGCTTTTCGGTCAGCGTCGTCTTGCCCGCGTCGGGGTGAGAAATGATCGCGAAGGTACGGCGGGGGGAGGACATTTTCAGAATCCGAGGCGCGGAAGGTTAGGCTAAGGTTAGTCCAACGCGACGTTTCGACTGCCGGCGCGGGCAGGCGTGGTGCGACGTCGCGATGGGTTCGCGAGCGCCCTATCGCAGATCAGGCGGCTGTAGGACAGGGCCGCGGGCTATGGCACCAGCGTGACGCTCATCGTCATGACCTTGGTATCGCCGGGAGCGACCTCGAACACGCCGGGCTTGTCCTTGTAGTCGCCGGCGAAACCAGCGGGATCGGCGATGCCGTGCCACGGTTCGACGCAGACGAACGATGCGCCGGGCATTGTCCAGATACCGAGCCGCGGCGTCTCCGGAAAGGCGATGCGCAGATGCGGGCCGGTAGCGGCTCCATAAGCGACCGACCCGGACGCGACCGGGTTCCAGACCAGCGCGTCGTCGGCGAACAGCGCATCGGCGAGGTGGAGCGTGCGACCGTCGAGCGGACTAGGGCGCGGTTCGGCGGCGATCAGGCCGTCCGGGGTGATCGCGGCGAGATCGGGCGCCTCGTCGCGGTCGAAGGCGATGCGGTGGTCGGCGCGGGGCTGATCGAAGGGAAGCGGCCATGCGAAGGCTGGGTGGAAGCCGAACTGGGCCAGAAGCGGCGTGTCGGCGGGATTGGTGACGCGCGCTTCCGTGGTGAGTGTCGCACCGTCGAGGCGGAATTCGACATCGAGCCGGAAGACGAAGGGGTAAGCGGCGCGGGTTTCCGGCGTGTCGGTCAGGGTGAAGACGACATGCGACGGACCCCGATCGGTGACGGCGAAGGTCAGGTCGCGGGCGAAGCCGTGCTTGGACATCGGATAGTCGGTGCCGTCGACGCGGATCGTGCCGTTCGCGGTCTTGCCGATCGCTGGGAACAGCAGCGGTGCGTGGCGTGGCCAGAACGCCGGATCGGCGGCGGTCATCAGCTCGCGGTCGTCCGCGTCGCGCAAGTGGGTGAGCTCCGCGCCGTGCGGGTTGATCGCGGCGGACAGGTGGTCGTTGGCGATCTCGATCATGTCAGTATGCTCCAAGCGTCCTCACCCTTCCGTCGCTGCGCTTCTCCTCCCTCTCCCACAGGGAGATGGACAGGACGCTTCCTCACACGCGCAGGCTTGCGCCCTGTTTCGCGGCCGCGGCCACGACCTTATCGGCGATCGCCTTCAGGTCGGCATCGGTGAAGCTCTTGTCGCCCGGTTGCAGTACGACCTCCACCGCGACCGACTTCTCGCCGTCGCGTTCGAACACGTCGAAGACGCGGGCGGCGACGATCGCGGCCTTGTCCGCACCACGGACGGCGCGGATCAGGCTGTCGGCGGTCAGCGTCGGCGGTACGAGGAACGCAAAGTCGCGACGCACCGGCTGGAGCGCGGGCGGCGCATAGGCCGGGCGCATGAAGCCGGAGCCGCGCTTGACGGGGAGTGCGTCGAGATAGAGTTCAACGCCGGCGACCGCGCCGTCGAGGTCGAACGCCTTGAGCAGGGCGGGATGCAGCATCCCGAACCGCGCGAGGATTGTCTTCGGCCCGAGGCGCAGCGTGCCCGACTGGCCGGGATGCCATGCGGCCCCCGCCTCCCCCATCACCTGAAGATTGTCGACCGGTGCGCCGGCGGCGGCGAGCAGCGCCAGCGCCTCCGCCTTGGCATCATAGGCGTCGAACGCTCCGGCCTTGCCCGTCCGCCAGCCGCGGGTCAAACGATCGCCGGCCAGCACGACACCGAGCGTCGGATGCTCGCCCGCGGCCAGATAGCGGCGACCGATCTCGAACAGGCGCACCGTGCCGGCGCCGCGGCGGAGGTTGCGTTCCGTGGCCGACAGGATGCCGGGCAACAGCGAGGGACGCATCACCTTCAGCTCCTCGCTGATCGGGTTGGCGAGCGTCCAGTCGCCGCCGCCGAACGGCGCGGCCTGCGCGGTGGAGATGAAGCTCCACGTTACCGCCTCGTCGAGCCCGCGCGCCGCGGCGGCGCGGCGGACACGGCGTTCCAGCTTCTGTTCCGGCGTGGCGGTGGGCGTGGCGACGCCGGGCGTGCGCGGCAACGGCACCGGCGCGACCTTGTCGATCCCCTCGATCCGGATGACTTCCTCGACGATGTCGGCGGGGCCGTCCACGTCGCGACGCCATGTGGGTGGCGTCACCTGCCAGTCGTCGCCGACGGTGAAGCCGAGCAATTCGAGGATGCTACGCTGGCGGGCGGGATCGATCGCGAGGCCGCCGAGCGTCTGCGCCAGGGCCGGATCATACGTGTACGTGCGGGTGCCAAGCGGCGCTTCGCCGGCGCGCGTGACGGTGCTGGCGGTGCCGCCGCACAGGTCGAGCACCAGCCGTGTCGCGATGGCGAGACCGTCGTCGAGGAAGGCGGGATCGACGCCACGCTCGAATCGCTGGCGCGCGTCGGAGGTCAGCATCAGCGCCTGACCCGTGCGGGCGATCGCGTCGGGGTCGAAGAAGGCGCATTCGATGACGACGTCCGTGGTGTCGTGCGACACGCCCGAATGCTCTCCGCCCATGATGCCGCCGATGTCGTGCACCGCGACGTCGTCGGCGATGACGGTCATGCCCTCCGACAGCGTGTACGTCTTGCCGTTGAGCGCGACGACCTGCTCGCCCGCGCGCGCCGGGCGTGCAACGAGGCCACCGGACAGTTTAGCGCGGTCGTAGACGTGCAGGGGCCGGCCGAGGTCGATCATCACATAATTGGTGATGTCGACCAGCGCGCTGATCGGCTTCTGGCCGATCGCAGTCAGGCGGCGGCGCATCCAGTCGGGGGACTCGCCATTGACGACGCCGGCCACGCCCTGCGCAAAGAAGGCGGGGCAGCCCGGCGCGTCGGTGCGGACATCCGGGCCGGGGCCGTCGCCGGGGATGCTGGGCACGGTCAGCGGCCTGAGCGTGCCGAGCCCGACCGCGGCGAGATCGCGGGCGATGCCGCGGACGCCCATGCAATCCTGACGATTGGGGGTGATCGACACGTCGATGACGGGATCGGTCAGGCCGGCATAATCGGCATAGCTCTCGCCCACCGGAGCGTCGGCGGGCAGTTCGATGATACCGTCATGCCCCTCCCCGATCTCCAGTTCGCGCGCGGAGCACATCATGCCGTTCGACTCGACGCCGCGGATGGCGGCGACCTTGAGCGTGATGCCGGCACCGGGAACATGCGTGCCGGGAGCGCCGAACACGCCGATCAGGCCGGCGCGGGCGTTGGGCGCGCCGCAAACGACCTGAAGCGGACCGTCGCCGGCATCGACCGACAGCACCTGCAGCTTGTCCGCCTGCGGATGGCGTTCGGCGCTGAGGATGCGGGCGACGCGGAACGGGGCCAGCGTGTCGCCGGGATTGTGAACGCCCTCCACCTCCAGTCCAATGCGGGTCAGCGCATCGACCACCTGATCGAGCGTGGCGTCGGTGTCGAGATGCTCGCGGAGCCAGCCGAGCGTGAACTTCATGCGCCGACTCCTCCGGACAGCGTGGGAACGTCGAGCGCGGAGAAGCCGTAATGCTTCAGCCAGCGGATATCGCCGTCGAAAAAGGCGCGGAGATCGTCCATGCCGTATTTGAGCATCGCCAGCCGATCGATGCCGCAACCGAACGCGAAACCCTGCCACTCGGCGGGATCGAGGCCGCAGGCTTCGATCACCTTTGGGTGGACCATGCCGCTGCCGAGCACCTCGAGCCAGCCGCCGTCCTTGTCGTCGCCGGAGCCGCCGATGACGCGCTTGCCCTTCACGAGCGAGTAGCCGACATCGATCTCCGCCGAGGGTTCGGTGAAGGGGAAGTAGCTGGGTCGCAGGCGCAGGACGATGTCGTCACGCTCGAAGAACGCCTTCAGGAACGTCTCCAACGTCCATTTCAGATGGCCGAGCGTGATGCCCTTGTCGATCACCAGCCCCTCGACCTGATGGAACATCGGCGTGTGGGTGGCGTCGCTGTCGGAGCGATAGGTGCGGCCGGGCGCGATGATGCGGATCGGCGGCTTCTGTGACAGCATCGTGCGGATTTGCACCGGGGAGGTGTGGGTGCGCAGAACCGAGATCGTCTCGCGCTCGTCTGCCAGGCCGAGATGCTTCAACGCCTGGGCACCTTCCAAATAGAAGGTATCGTGCATGGCGCGGGCGGGATGCGTCTCGGGAATATTGAGGGCGGAGAAGTTGTGCCAGTCCGTCTCCATTTCCGGCCCGGTGGCTACGGCGAAGCCGAGGTCGGCGAAGATTTCCGCGAGTTCGTCCATCACCTGACTGACGGGGTGGATCGTGCCCGACAGCGGCGCATCCGCGGGCAGCGTCATGTCCAGCGTCTCGCTGGCGAGGCGGGCGTCGAGCGCGGCGGCCTCCAGCGCGGCCTTGCGGTCGGCAATCGCCGTGGTCACGGCTTCGCGCAGAGACTGGATGCGCGGTCCTTCGACCTGTCGCTGTTCCGGGCTCATGCCGCCCAGCGTCTTGAGCAGCTGCGTGATCCGGCCCTGCTTACCAAGCGCGTCGACGCGTACGGCGTCGAGCGCCTCCAGCCCCGCGGAGGCGGCGACGGCGGCGAGCATGTTGTCGCGCATGGGGTCGAGTTCGGTCATCTGGTTCATCCCGGCCACCCTGCGCGCGCGACGACGGGTCGGCAACAGGATCGGCATCAAACGTACAAAGCAATCGGTCCTGACGGCGCCTCTACCGGCGTCGGCCGCAAACGAAAAGGGCGCCGGTGTCGCCACCAGCGCCCCTTCGGGATCGATCGCGGGCGATCAGGCGATCGCGGCGACATCCCGGCGGCGCTGGCGCAGCGAGCCACCGATAAAGCCGAAGCCCAGGATCATCAGGCCCCAGGTCGCTGGCTCCGGCACCGCGCCGGATACGGCGACGTTGTCGAGAATCGGACCGAACGCGGTGTTCGTGGTCGAGAGGAAGGACAGCGTGGTCGACGTGCCGGACGCCACGAACGAGTAGGTGAAGCTGGTGTAATCGATGTTCGGGCGCGTGCTGGCGGGTGCGGAGAAGCTGCCGAGCACACCACCCGTCGCGAGCACATCGAGCGTCTTCGTCGCCGGGCCGCTGTCGCCGTTGCCGCCGAGATCGAACGACACCGTGTAGGCACGGCCCGCGACCGTGTCGAAGGTCTGCGAGATGCTGCCGGCGACGCCACCCGACATGTCGATGCTACGGACGCCGTTCGAGGCATTCCAGTAGTTGCCGACATAATCGATCGAGCCGCTGTCGATGAACCAGCCGGCGATCGCCGTGGAGCCCGCCTCAAGCTGCGTGAACGCGCCCGGATCGAAGTTCGCGGTTTCGAAGCTGCCGTTCGTGAAAGCCTGCGCATCGGCAACGGCGGGCAAAGCGACGGTCGTGGCCAGAGCCAACAGAAAAGCCTTCATGACATCATCCCCTCTTCACATGACGTCGGCCGAAACGGGCGAGTTCATGCCGTGATCTTAACGGCGTATTTACCGGATCGCGGGGTATTTCACAATTGCAGGTGCGGCCAGCCCAAGTCACTGACCTTACAAGATAACTGCTGACACGAGTCCTGAAACGAGACGGGGGCGGAGCGTCGTTCACGCTCCGCCCCCGTCGATGTCGTGCGAGTCGCGAGCGGTACCGCAGGGCACCGTCCGCGATCCGGATCAGGCCGCGGCCTGCTCCGGCAGGGCTGCCTTCGCCTGCGCGATGATGGCGCTGAACGCAGCCTCTTCGTGCATAGCGATGTCGGCCAGGACCTTCCGGTCGAGTTCGATGCCCGCCAGCTTCAGGCCGTGCATGAACTGCGAATAGGTCAGACCCTCGGCGCGGACGCCGGCGTTGATGCGCTGGATCCACAGACCACGGAACGTCCGCTTCTTAACCTTGCGGTCGCGATACGCATACTGGCCAGCCTTTTCGACGGCCTGACGCGCGATGCGGATCGTGTTCTTGCGACGGCCATAATAGCCCTTCGCCTGTTCCAGGATATTCTTGTGCTTGGCGCGGGTGGTTACACCCCGTTTGACGCGTGCCATTCTCTAAATCCTTCCGCTCAGCCGAGACCGTAGGGAGCCCAGGCCTTCACCGCAGCGGTGTCGGCCTTCGCCAGCACCTTGGTGCCGCGGTTCTGGCGGATGTACTTGCCGTTGTGGTGCAACAGGCGGTGGCGCTTGCCGGCGACGCCGTGCTTCAACAGGCCGGTGGCGGTGAGCTTGAAGCGCTTCTTCACGCCGCTCTTGGTCTTGAGCTTGGGCATTTTCTTCCTTTCAAATGGGCGATGCATCGGACAGCCGCGGCAGCCCTTGTGGCCGGGCCGTCTTCACGCGCATCGCTCGGTGAAGCGGGGCCGTTAGACGAGCCGACGCCGAATTGCAACCGACGCGTCGGTGCAAACCCGAGCGACCGATGCGGAACCGCAACGGTATGTGGAGCGTCGGGCGGCGATGGAGATGACGGCCGACCAGACCCCAGCGCCGCCCCCGCCGGCCGAGCCCGGCATGCATGATCCGGAGGCTGGTCGGCGCAAGCGACGCATCCTGTGGCGGGTGTTGGGCGGCATCGTCGTTGCGCTGTTCGCGGTGTGGCTCGTGCTGTTCGTCACCAAGGGCCGGTTTCTGAAAAGCACGTTCGAGAGTTTTGTCGGAGGACAGACGCACCGCAAGGTCACGGTCGGTGGCGACTTCCAGCTGTATTTCGCGCCGTTTCGCATCAAGTTCTACGCCGAAGATTTCCGCATCGCGAACCCGGAATGGGCGAGCAGGCCCGACCTGTTCGTGGCGAAGCGGATCGACACCCGCATCGCGCCGCTGTCGCTGCTGTTCGGCAAGCGGCGGATGTATTGGCTGGATCTGGCCGACGGCTCTGCCGATCTGGAGTGGAATGCGGCGCATACCGCCAACACCTGGACCTTCGACGGCAAGAAGGGCGGCAAGCCGCTGGAGTTCCCACGGATCGATGTCGCGACGGTGCGCGGAACGACGGTGCGCTATGTCGATCCGCGGATGCGCGTGCTCGCGGACCTGAAGCTGGAGGACATCACCTCCACCGATGCGCGCATCGGCAAGGCGGTGGGGGTGACCGGCAAGGGCCGCATCCGCGACACCCCGTTCACGCTCGTCGCGCAACTCCTGTCACCGGACGCCACCGCCAATCGCGGGCAGAACAAGCTCACCGGTCGCATCCGCGCGGCGGGCAATGTCGTCGATGTGGCAGGCACCCTGCCCTCGATCGCCGATATCGAGAACGTGCCGCTGCAAGTCGCGGCGCGCGGACGTAACATGTCGGAACTGCTAGGCATCATCGGCGTCGCGATCCCGAACACGCGCACCTATCGCCTGCGCGGGCAGATGGTGAAGGACGGCGATGTCTACACCTTCACGCGCATCCGCGGCGTTGCCGGCAAGACCGATCTGGCCGGCAAGCTGACGATCACCAACGGCGAACGCGTGCATCTCGATTCGGTGCTGACCACGAAGAGCCTTGACATCGTCGATGCCGCGCCCTTCATCGGCTACAATCCCGATATCGTCGAGGCGAAGGGTGCGGTCGCCGCCGCCGCCGCAACGGGCGCAGCGCCGCAGCGTATCCTGCCCGAGGCCGCGCTGCCGGTGGAGACGATGCGGGCGTTCGACGCGGACCTGAAATGGACGATCGGCGTCGTGCGGTCGCGCAACCTGCCGATCTCCAACATCGATCTGACGCTGGACCTGGAACGCGGTCGGCTGGCGCTGTCGCCGCTGACGTTCGCGATGGCGCGCGGCAACGTGGCGTCGGACACGGTGTTCGACACGCGCCAGCGGCCGAGCGCGGTCACCTACGACATCCGGCTCGCGCCGACCCCGATGGGGAGGCTGCTGAAGGGATATGGTCTTGCGGAATCGGGAACGACCGGCACGATCAAGGGGCGTATCCAGTTGGCCGGACGCGGCGACTCGGTGCATGATTCGCTGGCGACGTCGCAGGGGCGCATCGCCTTCGTGATGCCGCAAGGGACGTTGTGGACGCGCAACGTGCAGCTCGCCGAGCTGGATCTCGGTACTTTCGTGCAGAAGATGTTCGAGGGGAAGCTGGAGAAGCCGGTGGAGGTCAATTGCGGGCTGCTGGCGTTCACCGTGCGCAACGGTATCGCGGCCGCCGACCCGATCCTGATCGATACGTCGAAGAACGTGATCCTGGGGCGCGGCGGCTTCAGTTTCCGGACCGAGGCGATGGATCTGGCGTTCCGCGCCGACGGGAAGAAGTTCTCGTTGTTCTCAGGTCAGTCGCCGGTCGGGTTGAAGGGGTATTTCTCCAAGCCGTCGCTGGACATCATCAGCGATCAGTTGATGGGCCGCGCAGGCATCGGCCTGGGCCTGTCGCTGGTGGCGACGCCGCTGGCTGGGGTGCTGGCGTTCGTCGATGTCGGCGACGCGAAGTCCGCAGCGTGTGGCCCGATCCTCTCGGGCGCGCGCGCGAGCCAGCAGCGCACGACCAAGGGCGAGAAACGCGACGATGTCGGCAACGGCACGACCGCGACGGCCGAGGACGGGAAGACCGGCGCCGGGCAGAAGAAGGACCAGCGGAAGAAGTTTCTGGGGATTTTCTGAGATGGAGCACCGTGGATGCCCGGACGAGCGCGGCATAACGGGGGTAGGACGGTGCGCTAGCTCTGCTTCGCACCGGCGATGCGCGACTTGTTCGCGGACTGGTCCGGCCTGCTATACCGTAAAGCGATCACCGCCCGAAGGATGCGCCCGATGTTCCTGTTCAACGGTCTGGAAAGCCACCCGCGGTCGTTCGTCAAGGCGGTGTCTTGGCGGACGGTGGGGTCGATCGACACGTTCCTGCTGGGGCTGTTCTTCTCCGGCGGCGATGCGAAGCTGGCAGGGTCGATCGCCGGAACGGAAGTGGTGACCAAGATCGCGCTGTTCTATTTCCACGAGCGCGCATGGTCGCTGGTGCGGTGGGGCCATCGCCGCGCGCCTGACGAGTCCGGCGAGGGCGCTCCTGCCGTACCTGTAACCTGACCTATGACGGTTTCTGTTGCAAAGCAGCGTGGCTACCGCCCATCTAGGGACAGTGCTGCGCCAATATGAACTGGTCGATCGAGTTCTCGACTACGATCCCGACGCCGACGAGGCGTTGCTGAACCGCGCCTATGTCTTCTCCATGCACGCGCATGGATCGCAGAAGCGGGCGTCCGGGGACCCGTATTTCAGCCACCCGATCGAAGTTGCTGGTATCCTGACCGACCTGCGGCTGGACGACGAGACGATCGCCACGGCGATCCTGCATGATACGGTCGAGGATACGGTCGCTACGCCGGAAGAAATCGAGCGGCTGTTCGGTCCCAACGTCGCGCGGCTGGTCGACGGTGTGACGAAGCTGTCGAAGATCGAGGCGCAGACCGACAACGAGCGTGCCGCCGAAAACCTGCGCAAGTTTTTGCTGGCGATGTCGGACGATATCCGGGTGCTGCTGGTGAAGCTGGCCGACCGGCTGCACAACATGCGGACGCTGCACCACATCTCCAAACCGGAGAAGCGGCGGCGGATCGCCAAGGAAACGATGGATATCTATGCCCCCCTCGCCGAGCGGGTGGGCATGTACGAGTTCATGAAGGAGATGCAGACGCTCGCCTTCCAACAGCTCGAACCGGAAGCGTATGAGAGCATCACGCGGCGGCTGGAGCAGCTGAAGATCGGCGGCGGCGACCGTATCGCGCGGATCGCATCCGGGCTGAAACTGCTGCTGAGCCGCGCCGGGATCGAAGCGGACGTGTCGGGGCGCGAGAAGCACCCCTATTCGATCTTCCGCAAGATGAACGAACGACACATCAGTTTCGAGCAGCTGTCGGACGTGATGGCGTTCCGCGCGCTCGTGCCGACGGTGGAGGATTGCTACCGCGCGCTGGGCGTGATCCACCAGCGCTGGCCGGCGGTGCCAGGGCGGTTCAAGGATTATATCTCCACGCCCAAGCGCAACGGCTATCGGTCGTTGCACACGACGATCATCACCGCCGAGCAGACGCGCGTCGAAATCCAGATCCGGACGCCGGACATGCATGCCGAGGCGGACTTCGGGCTTGCCGCGCACTGGAGCTACAAACAGGCGTCGAAGCCGGACAAGCAGGTGAGCTGGATCCGCGATCTGGTCGAGATCCTCGACACGGCGGACAGTCCGGAAGAGCTGCTCGAACATACCAAGATGGCGATGTACCAGGATCGCATCTTCGCCTTCACACCAAAGGGCGAGCTGATCCAGTTGCCCAAGGGATCGACGCCGATCGACTTCGCCTATGCGGTGCATACCGATCTGGGCGATCAGGCGGTCGGCGCGAAGATCAACGGTCGCGTCGTGCCGCTGTCGACGGTAATCGAGAATGGCGATCAGGTGCAGATCCTGCGCTCTGCCGGCCAGCAGCCGCAGGCGGCGTGGTTGAACGTGGCGACCACGGGCAAGGCGCTGGCGGCGATCCGGCGACACCTGCGCCAGACCGAACGCAGCGAGCAGATCGACCTCGGCCGACAGTTGTACAACGACATCGTCGAACGGCTGCCGGCGCAACTGGCGGCGGATGCGCTGAAACATGCGTTGAAGCGCCTGAAGCTGTCCGACGAGCCGGCGTTGATGGTGGCGATCGCGCGGCGGACGCTGTCGGATGCGGCGGTCATGGAAGCGCTGATGCCCGGATCGGCGGGCGCGGACGTGGCGGCGCTGGCACCGCAAGCGACGGCGATCTCGATCAAGGGGTTGCGGCCGGGCGTCGCCTACGAACTGGCGCATTGCTGCCACCCGATCCCGGGCGACCGCATCGTGGGGTTGCGGCGGCCGGATGCGGGGATCGAGGTCCACGCGATCGACTGCGCGGTGCTGACGGAGCTGGCCGACCGCTCCGACGAGGAGACGGACTGGGTCGATGTGGCGTGGGGCGACGCGACCGAGGGTGCGGTCGCGCGCATCCAGGTGACGGTGCGCAACGAGCCGGGTGCGCTGGGCGTGCTGGCGACGGTGATCGGGCAGCACAAGGCCAACATCATCAACCTGCGCCTCGACACGCGCGATACGCGGTTCCACACCAACGTCATCGATGTGGAGGTGCATGACGTGCATCAGTTGATGCGCTTGCTGGCGGCGCTACGCGCGATCGATGCGGTGAATGCGGTGGAGCGGGTCTAGGGATTTTTCCGCGGGGCGCTTTCGGAGAGCGCCCTACTCCGTCGCGTCGCAGCGAGGATCATTGCGAAGTGGCTGGGCGGCCTTTCACCCAGTGATCCCCCGGCAAAGGCCTCGGTCCAGTCGAGTAGCGCTCTCCGTCGATTACCGCCGACATAGCGACTGGACCCCGGCCTTCGCCGGGGTGGCAGAAGAGAGTTTTTCAACAACCCGAACAGGGGGCCGTTCCGGCTAGCGGTGTGCGCCTCCGATAGAGATCCCAGCTTTCGCTGGGATGACGGATCGGCTTACCAGAGCACGCCCTTTTCGGGGGTCAATGGCTCGGGCGGAGTATCGCCGATCGACTCGAGCAGGTCGATCTCGATCGTGCGACACATCGCGTTCAGCGGCACGTCGTGGATCGTGTCGGCGAACGGGTCGACGAGATCGTCGCCGATCTGGAGCACGGCGAGGAACATCAGGCCGGCGATCGTCGAGCCGATCGGCGTCGCGAAGCCCAGCGTCTCGACCAGCCCGATCGGCAGCAGCACGCAGAACAGCTTGGTGAAGAAGTTCGGGAAGAAGCGGTACTGGTTCGGCAGTGGCGTGTTCTTGATCCGCTCCATCCCGCCCTGCGCGTTGGCGATATCGATCAGCACGCTTTCGAGGCTGGTCTGCTGGATGGTGTCGATCCAGCCTTGCCGGCGCGCCTCGTCGATGCGGCGGCCAGTGCCGTCGAGGATGCCGTTGGCGGTGTTGACACGCGCCAGCGAGGGCGACGCCTCCCCCTGCGACAGGAACTTCAGCACCACTTCGTCGCGCGGGTGCTTGCGCAACTGGCAGCGCAACGCGTTCACATAGGCGATCTGGCGGAGCACGATCGTGCGCTTCAGATCGTGCGCCTCCGGATCGGGCAGGAAGTTGCGCGCACCACGGGCGAGATTGCGTGATGCGTTGATCATCGCTCCCCACAGGATGCGACCCTCCCACCAGCGCTGGTACGCGGAATTGTCGCGGAAACCGAGGAACAGCGCGAGCGCGGAGCCGAACAGCGTCAGCGGCAGGGACGGCGCCTTGAACGGCAACAGGAAGTACGTGACGGTGACGATGCAGTCCCACACGAACAGGCCGAGCAGCGGCTTCCAGACCTCGGCAACGATACGTTTCAGGCGGGGGGTGGCGTCGACGATCAAGCGGTTTTCCTTTCAGCCTGTGTAACGCTGCAATGCAACATCAGTTCAGAAACTGAGTTTCAGCCACCTGCCAAAGCACGGTCGCGCAGCCCGCGCCAGACCCTGATCGCCTGCAACGTTTCCGCCACGTCGTGGACGCGGAGCAGCTGGACGCCGAGATCGGCCCCGCGCAGCGCGAGCGCGAGGCTGCCGGGGAGGCGCTCGGTCGCGGGGGCTTCTCCGGAGAGCGCGCCGATCATCCGTTTGCGACTGACGCCCAGCATGACCGCGCAACCGAGGCCGTGGAACGCGGCCAGCCCGTTGATGAGCGCGAGATTGTCGGACAGCGACTTGCCGAAGCCGATGCCGGGGTCGACCAGTATCCGGCCGCGGTCGATACCGGCGGCGACCGCGGCATCGATCCGCGCCTCCAGCCACGCGAACACTTCGCCGACCACGTCTCGGTAGGCGACGCGGCCGTGACCGCCGTCGCGCGGGTCGGGTGAATGCATCAGCACGACGGGGGCGGCGGTGCGGGCGACGACCTCCAGCGCGCGGTCGTCCCACAGCAGGGCGGACACGTCGTTGACGATCCCCGCTCCGGCGGCGAGTGCGGCCTCCATCACCGGCGCCTTGCGCGTGTCGATCGACACCGCCGCGCCGCTGCGGGCGAGACGTTCGATGACCGGCACGACGCGGGCAATCTCGTCCCCTTCCCAGACGGCGGTCGCGCCGGGGCGGGTGGACTCCCCGCCGACGTCGATCAGCGCCGCCCCCGCCGCGGCCATGTCGATCCCCGCCGCCGCTGCGCCCGCCGGATCGTCGACATGCGCGCCGCCGTCCGAGAAGCTGTCGGGCGTGACGTTGAGGATGCCGGCGACGAGCGGCTGGTCGAGGCGGAGGGTGCGCTCTCCCAGCGTCAGCGGCCGGCGAAGCGCAGTGGCACGGGCGTGGAGCGTGACGATACGCTCGCTCTCGGAAGCGACCTCCGCGACCGGGACGATGCGGCGGGTGCTTCCGTCGACCAGTTCGTAGGCGGCGAACCACTGCATTCCACCGGCCAGCCGCGCGACGCTGCCGTCGGGGAGGCCAATGGGGGTGTCGACGAACTGGACGGGGCGGAGGTAGGTCATGGGGTTGAGCCTTGTTCCTCCCCGCCAAGGCGAGGATTCAGAGACCTTACGGCTGCGTCGCCAGCAGGTAGGTCTGGCGCAGCGCGTCGATCGGGGCGAGCTTGCCGTCCGATTCGTAGTGCCAGAAGCTCCAGCCATTGCAGGCCGGGGCATTCTGCACCGTCGCGCCCAGCTTGTGGATCGAGCCGATCGCGCCGCAATCGCTGAGCAGGCTGCCGTCGGCGCGGATGGTTGCGCGAAAGCGGCGCTTCGCGTCGGTCAGGACCGCACCCGGCGTCAGATACGCATTCTCGACGAGCACGCCGAACGCGACCTTCGGCGCGGCGCGCGGGCTCTGCATCGTCGCGAGCGCCGACTCGTCGAGCGGCAGCGCGGCGGCGATGCGCTGTTCGGCGGCGGCGATATAGTCTTCCTCGCGTTCGATCCCGATCCAGCTGCGGCCGAGCCGCCGGGCGACCGCGCCGGTCGTACCGGTGCCGAAGAACGGGTCGAGCACGACGTCGCCGGGCTTCGTGCAGGCGAGGAGGATGCGATACAGCAACGCCTCCGGCTTCTGGGTCGGATGGACCTTGACGCCGTCGCGCTTCAACCGCTCCTGCCCGCCGCAGATCGGGAATTCCCAGTCGCTGCGCATCTGAAGCTCGTCGTTCAGCGTCTTCATCGAGCGGTAGTTGAAGGTGTATTTTGCCTTCTCGCCCTTCGATGCCCAGATCAGCGTTTCGTGCGCATTGGTGAAGCGGGTGCCGCGGAAGTTCGGCATCGGGTTCGCCTTGCGCCAGACGATGTCGTTCAGGATCCAGTAGCCGAGATCCTGAACCGCCGCGCCGACGCGGTAGATGTTGTGATAGCTGCCGATCACCCAGATCGTGCCGTCATCCTTCAGGATGCGGTGCGCCTCCGCCAGCCACGCGCGGGTGAAGGCGTCGTAATGCTTCAGGCTGTCGAACTTGTCCCAATCGTCCGTGACCGCATCGACATGCGTGCCGTCCGGCCGGAACAGCTCGCCGCCGAGCTGGAGATTGTAGGGCGGGTCGGCGAAGATCATGTCGACCGACTTCGCGGGCAACGCGCGCATCGCGGCGATGCAGTCGCCGCGGATGATGCTGTCGAGCGGCAGTGGCTCCGGAGTCGCGACCGTTCCGCGCGCCGCGACCCGCGGCTGCCTGATCTTCTCGATAACCCCCATCACGTCCCCCTTGCCGCCCCATTCGCGCGAAACAGCGGACTCTCGTCAAGCGAACATTGGTTAACCGTGTCGGCGGCGCGGCGGCGAGGTCGGCGGAACATCATGAGTCCCGCCCCAGATGTTGCGACCCCGCGAGTCGGCGGGCGCAACCCCTTGGGTGTGTGACTCGAAAGACTCGTAGTCCGGATTTGCGACGAGGTGCGGGAGGGTCACAGGACGAGCATCGATTGCGGCCCGCCGACGACCGCCGCGACGGGGGCGAAGCTGCGCCGGTGAATCGGGGTGGCACCGTGTTCGCGCAGCGCCGCGAGGTGGCGGGCGCAACCGTAACCCTTGTTGGAATGCCAGTTGTACTGCGGATGCGTAGCGGCATGTTCGAGCATGATTCCGTCGCGCGTATGTTTGGCGACGACCGAGGCGGCGGCGATCGACAGGCTGTGCGCGTCGCCGCTGACGATCGCGGTGGCGGGGTAGCTCCAGCGGGGCAGGCGGTTGCCATCGACCAGCACGTGGCCGGGCGCGCAGCCGAGCTTCGCGACCAGCGCATCCACCGCGAGCGTCATCGCCTTCATCGTCGCCCAGTAGATGTTGAGGCGATCGATCTCCTCCGGTTCAACGATGCCGATGCCGTAGACGGCGCGGGTCTGGATCAGGCCGCACAGGCGCGCGCGTTCGGCGGCGGAGAGTTTCTTCGAATCGTCGATACCGCGCGGCGTGCCCCTGGCCGGCAGGATGACGGCGGCGGCGACGACTGGGCCGGCGAGCGGACCGCGGCCCGCTTCGTCGACGCCGGCGACGGGGGCGAGGCAGGCTTTCTCGTGCTTCAGGCCCGGCATGTGGCGTCCTCGAACGGAATACGGCCGAGCGCGTGGCCCATCGGGCCGTGACCGCCGCCGAGGCCGGGCGCGGCGGCGAGCGCGGCCTGGACAAAGGCGATCGCGCGGGCGCAGGCGTCGGGCAGCGTCATGCCCTGTGCGAGGCCGATGGCGATGCCGCTGGCGAGCGTGCAGCCGGTGCCGTGGGTATGAGCAGTGTGGATGCGAGGGTGGGTCCAGCTTCGCTCGCTCGCGCCGGTGACGAGGCGGTCGGTGATCGTGTCGCCCTCCCCGTGGCCACCCTTGGCGAGCAGGGCCGCGCCCGTCGCGAGGACCGCCGACTCTCCGCCGAGCGCAGCGAGTTCGGGGAGGTTGGGGGTGACGACCACGGCGAGGCGCATCAGCCGGTCGAAGGCGGCGATCGTGTCGGCGTCGGCGAGCATCGCGCCGCTGGTGGCGATCATGACGGGGTCGAAGACGATGGGGACGCCCAGGGATTCCAGCATGTCGGCGACGGCGTGGGCGGTGCTGGCCGAGCCGATCATGCCGATCTTGACCGCATCGACGCCGATGTCGTCGATGACGCTGCGCATCTGGGCGACGACAGTGTCGACGGGGACGGCGTGGACGGCCTGCACGCCGAGCGTGTTCTGGGCGGTGATCGCGGTGATCGCGGTCATGGGGTGGCCGCCGAGCATCGTCACCGTCTTGATATCGGCCTGGATTCCCGCTCCGCCACCCGAATCGGAGCCGGCGATGACGAGGATGCGGGCGACCGAAGTGGAGGAAGTGGAGGCGCCGGACGGGGTGTATTGTGCTTCGGGTTGCGGGGCTTCGGGCATGGGGGCGGTGTAGCGGATTCGGGGCGCGTAGGACATTTTTGTTCGAGGGTTTTGTTCGCGCGGAGAGGTGGAGAAGAACGGGGTGTGGCTTCCGGCTGCTGTTCTCTCGCGAAGGCGGGAGTACGTTGTCTTCCGGGCGGCTGGTGGGAGTGCTGCTGGGTGTACTGGGTTCCCGTTTTCACGGGAGCACGGGGTGGTTCAATCCCGCCTCTTCACTTCCCCTACAGAGGCCGGGCCCAGTTTCGGTGAAGGACGTGAGACTCACTGGGTTGGCGGCAACTGGGCCCCGGCCTTCGCCGGGGAGGGGCGTAGGGGGAAGCCCATCCTCTTCGCAACGTCGCGCGACCGGCCGTCTTCAGCTCTGGAAGCGCCGCTCCGCGGAAGGCGGGTTGGCTTTCAACGCCTTGCCGGTCCGCGTGGGGCGGTCGAGCAATTCGCCGCCGCAATTGGGGCAGCGGTCGTCTAATTCTTCCGCGCATTCGGCGCAGAAGGTGCACTCCATCGAGCAGATGAAGGCACCGGGCGCCGCGGCCGGCAGGTCCGCGCCGCAGCGTTCGCAGTCGGGGCGCATCTGGAGCATCAGCCGATCCTCTTCACGCCGCAGCCTTCACGGCGTCGCAGATGCGGTCGACGAGGCGTTCGACCTGCGCGGCGTCGTCGCCCTCCGCCATGACGCGGATGACGGGTTCGGTGCCGGAGGGGCGGATCACGAGGCGACCGCGACCCTTCAGTTCGGCCTCCGCATCGGCGATCACGGTCCTGACCGCGTCGGTCTCCAGCGGCTTGCCGCCGGCGAAGCGGACGTTCTTCAACAGCTGCGGCAGAGGATCGAAGCGGTGCAGGACCTCGCTCGCGGGCGCGTTGGCGCGGCGGACCTCGGCCAGCACCTGAAGCGCGGCGACGAGGCCATCGCCGGTCGTCGCATAGTCGGACAGGATGATGTGGCCCGACTGTTCGCCGCCGACATTATAGCCGCTCGACCGCATCTTTTCGAGGACGTGCCGGTCCCCGACCGCGGTGCGGACGAGGCCGAGGCCCTGCGCCGACAGATGCCGTTCGAGGCCGAGGTTGGACATGACGGTCGCGACCAGTCCACCACCGCGCAGCTTGCCCTGACGCGCCCAGCCGGCGGCGATCGTCGCCATCAACTGGTCGCCGTCGACCACCCTGCCCTGCTCGTCCACGACGATCAGCCGGTCGGCATCGCCGTCCAGCGCGATGCCGATGTCGGCACCCGACGCGACCACCGTCTCGGACAGGGTCTGCGGCGCGGTCGAGCCGACGCCGTCGTTGATGTTGGTGCCGTTGGGCGTGACGCCGATGGCGATCACGTCGGCGCCGAGTTCCCACAGGGCGGTCGGAGCGACGGAGTATGCGGCCCCGTTGGCGCAGTCGATCACGACGCGCATCCCGTCGAGGCGGGCATCCTCCGGGAAGGTGGATTTGGCGAAGTGGATGTAGCGGCCGGCGGCATCGTCGATGCGCTTGGCACGGCCGATCTGCTTCGAGGGCGCGAGCGGGATGTCGCCGTCGATCAGCGCCTCGATCGCCAGTTCGGCCTCGTCCGACAGCTTGAAGCCATCGGGGCCGAACAGCTTCAACCCGTTGTCGGCGAAGGGATTGTGGCTGGCGGAGATCATCACGCCGATATCGGCACGCATCGACTGGGTCAGCATGGCGATGGCGGGCGTCGGCAGCGGTCCGGTCATCACCACGTCCATGCCGACGCTGGTGAAGCCTGCAACCAGCGCGGATTCGAGCATATAGCCCGACAGGCGGGTGTCCTTGCCGATGACGACGCGGTGTTTGTGATCGCCGCGCAGGAAGTAGGCACCGGCGGCCATGCCGACCTTCATCGCCATTGCCGCCGTCATCGTGCCGGTGTTGGTCGCGCCGCGAATACCGTCGGTGCCGAAATATTTCCTTGCCATCGCGCGTCGTTCCGTCTCGCTAGTTGAAGGGCCGATAGCGCAAGGACGCTTCTAGCGCGAGTATGGGGAGCGCGAGCATGTCGCAGGCGACACGAATATTGACGGGACTGGCGGCGGGGCTGCTGCTGGGGATGCTGGCGGCGGCGCTCGTCCCCGGTGCGGCGATCGCGGCGACGACGGTGACGCAGCCGATCGGCGCGGCGTGGCTGCACGGATTGCAGATGGTGATCGTGCCCCTCGTCATGGGTCTGCTGGTCACGGGCGTGGGCGCAGCGGCGGATGCGGCGCGAGCGGGACGGATCGCGGTGCGGGCGATGGTGCTGTTCGTCGCGGTGCTGTGGGCGACGACGGTCATGGCGGCGGTGGTCATGCCGCTGTTGCTGAAGGCGTGGCCGTTGCCGACGGCGTGGAGCGCAGCCCTGCGTTCAGGGCTGGCGTCGGCGGCCCCGGCGGGACAGGTGCCGGGGCTGGCGGCGTTCTTCGACAGCGTGGTGCCGACCAACGTGGTCGCGGCGGCGGCGGCGGACGCGTTCCTGCCGCTGACGGTGTTCACCCTCGTCTTCGCGTTCGCCACCGCGACACTGCCGGAGGAAAGCCGCGAGCGGCTGACCGGGCTATTCCAGGCGATCGTCGATGCGATGCTGGTGATCGTCGGCTGGGTATTGAAACTGGCGCCGATCGGCATTTTCACGCTGGCGTACGGCGTCGGCGCGCGGACGGGGACGGCGGCGTTCGGCGCGCTGGCGCACTACATCGTACTGGTGTCGAGCGTCGGCGTAATCGTGCTGATCGCCGCCTATCCGCTGGCGTGGCTGGCGGGCGGCGTCAGACCGGGCGTATTCGCGAAGGCGGTCGCGCCGGCACAGGCGGTGGCGATCAGCACGCAGTCGTCGCTGGCCAGCGTGCCGGCGATGCTGAAGGGCAGCGGCGACCTGGGCGTACCCGCCTCGACCGCGGGCATCGTCCTGCCGCTGGCGGTGGCGGTGTTCCGCGCGACCAGCCCCGCGATGAACCTGTCGGTGGCGCTGTACGTCGCGCATCTGCTGGGCGTTCAGATCGGGCCGGCGCAACTGGCCGCGGGCATCGCGACGGCGGCGATCACGACGATGGGATCGGTCTCGCTGCCGGGAACGATCAGCTTCTTCGCCAGCGTCGCGCCCGTCGCGCTGGCGATGGGCGTGCCGCTGGAGGCGCTGGCGCTGCTGGTCGCGGTGGAGACGGTGCCGGACCTGTTCCGCACGGTCGGCAATGTGACGATGGACGTGGCGGTCACGTCCATCGTCGCGCGGCGAACGCCGGATTAGGCGGGATCAGGCATAGGCGAGCCGGGACGTGCGACGGCGATAGCGGGCCGCGCCGCCGACCGCCGCGATCCCCAGGATCATCATCGCCCAGGTCGCGGGCTCCGGCACCGCCTGGAACGCGTTCAGGCCGAACTGCGCGTTCATGTCGCGATAGGCGGCGGCCTGTACGGCGGCGGTGGGATGCGTGCCGTCGAACGAGAAATAGCCGACGCAGCCGCTGGCTTGAGCGTTCGCCTGAATACAGGTCGTGGTCTGGTCCAGCGTCGGCAGGCCGAACGCACCCGGGTTGGTCGTCACGCGGGCGAAGAAGTCCGCATAGCTGTAGCGGAACAGGCTGGTGTCGCTGTCCAGCATCAGCCCGTCGAGGGCGGCGGTGAGATAGGTGTTGGCCTCCGCATTGCCGGGGCTGGCGGGCAGCGGGAAATCGGTGATGAGGATGTTGCGGACGCCGGCGTCGTTCAGCGCCTGCACCGTGGCGGCATATTCCGTCGCGGCGGCCTGGACGTAGCTGTCGGTGGTCGGGAAGCGCGACGGGACGGTACCGTTGGTGATCGCGAAGATGTCGTTGCCGCCCATGTTCAGCACGTACAGGCCGTTGGTGTCGACCGCCTGACCGCTGACCCGGTAGGCCGCATATTGCGCGGTGATGTCGGGGATGCCGTCGCTGTTGTTGACGATCCGCGCGCCGCCGAAGGCGAAGTTGCTGCCGCCTGCGAGCGAGGGGCGCGTTGCCGTGCCGAACAGGTCGCGGCTCAGCAGGTCGGTATAGTCGTAGCCGTTGGTGAAACGACCCATGAAGTAGCCGAGCGCGGCGTTCGGCGTCGCGCCGCCGGTCAAGATGCTGATGTTGCCCGCATCGACAAGCGAGTCGCCGAAGACCGTCAGCGATGTGAAACGGGCGGTGTCGCGGTCCGCCGAGGCGGGGCTCGCGGCGATCATCGTCGCCGTCGCCAGACACAATGCGAGCGTGGTCTTGTGTAACATACTGCCTCTCCCTTGTTTTTATTAACCGTATCCTGCGCCTGCGGATGCGGTTGCTCAAGGGGTAATCGACAGGGGTGTCAGTAGGACTGCCGCAGTTCCTCTCCGGCACGGGAAGGCGGCGGTCCGAAAGGCGGACGGAGGAGCAGCCACGGGCCGTGTCGCCTGTGGCTGCCCCTCCGGCGCATGCGCGCCACCTCCCCTCGACGAGGGGAGGATTTTAGGGGCGCGGCTTCTGCTCGGTGCGCGTGTCGGTACCGGCCGCGGCGGGTTCGCCGATCGTGCGGTCGCCGGCCAGCGCGTGGTCGGGCTCGCCCAGCGTATCCAGATGCATCAGCTTCGTGACGAACGGTGCCAGGACCAGCACGACAACGCCGAGCCCGATCGCGAACCAGCCGATGCGGCCATAGACCTCCAGCACGCGCTCGACGCCCGCACCCTCGCCGCCGGTCGCCTGCGCGATCACGCCCGCCAGGAAATTGCCGGCCGCAGTAGCGAGGAACCACGTACCCATCATCAGCCCGGTCATGCTGCCGACCGACAGCCGCGTCATCGACGACAGTCCGACGGGCGAGAACAGCAGCTCGCCCGCGGAGTGGAAGGCGTAGAGCAAGATGATGACGATCGCCGGGGTCAGCCCCTGCGCGGGCGCGCCGTAGGTCAGGACGAAGAAGCCTGCGCCGACCAGCACGAGGCCGATGCCGAACTTGAACGCCGCGCTCGGTTCCCTGCCCGCTCTGGCCAGCTTCACCCACAAGGCCCCGAAGATCGGCGCGAGCGTGATGATGAAGAACGGATTGACCGACTGGAACCACGAGGCCGGGATTTCCCAGCCGAGCAGCGACCGGTCGACCTGCTGGTCCGTATAGACGTTGAGCGACGAGCCGGTCTGTTCGAACAGCGCCCAGAACAGCGGCGACAGTGCGATCAGGAACAGGGCGGCGAGGATCCGGTGGAACTCCTGACGCGGCAGCGTGCGGATCGAGCGCGTCAGGATGTAGCCGACGGTCAGGATCGACGACACGATCAGCAGCGTGCCGACCACGCCCTGATTGCCGACCAGCCACCACGCGACGAGCACCGCACCGACGGCGCCGAGATAGATCAGCCATTCCGGCGACAGACCGATGCGGGTGCGCGTCGTCAGCAACGCCGGCTCCGGCGGCTCGCCGACGCCGTGCAGCGCGCCGCGGCACAGCACGAACACGACGAGGCCCAGCACCATGCCGATCCCCGCCGCCCCGAAGCCGTAGGACCAGCCCACCGTTTCCCCCAGCGCGCCGACGATCAGCGGGCCGACGAACGCACCGGTGTTGATACCCATGTAGAAGATCGAGAAGGCCCCGTCGCGACGCAGGTCGTCGCGCGGATACAGCTTGCCGACGAGGACGGAGATGTTCGCCTTCAGAAAGCCGGTGCCGACGATGATGAAGGCGAGGCCGAGATAGAAGCCCTGTAGTGCGGAGCCCTGAACGCCCTGCGGCGCCTCCACCAGTGCGATCAGCAGATGGCCGATGCTGATGAGGACGCCGCCGGTCAGCACCGCCTTGCGCGGGCCCATGAACCGGTCGGACAGGTACCCGCCGATGATCGGGGTGATGTACACCAGCGACGTGTACGCGCCGTAGACGGCGTAGGCGGGCTGTTCGGTGAACAGGAAGTGCTTGGTCAGATAGAAGACCAGGATGGCGCGCATCCCGTAGAACGAGAACCGCTCCCACAACTCCGCGAAGAACAGCATGAACAGGCCGGTCGGGTGGCCCAGAAACGTCTTCGCATGGGGCGGCACGCCGCCTGCCCGTGGGCCGTCACGCATTACATCGGTCATCGACTACTCCGGTCGCCCGCAGGCGGATGCGTGTACCGTAGCGTGACGACCGGCGCTGTAAATACGCGCCTGCCCGCCCTATTTGCGGATCCGCATGTTCAACGACCGCTCCACCCCCCTCGCCTTCCTGTCCACCCGCCGCTCCGGCAAGCCGCGCGACCTGATCGCGCCGGGTCCGGATGCCACGACTCTCAATCGCTTGCTGGCGATCGCGGCGCGCACGCCCGACCACGGCAAGCTGGCGCCGTGGCGGTTCGTCGTGATCGACGATCGCGCGCGCCTGGCGCAGGTGATCGGGGACGCCTATCGCGCCGAAAAACCGGATGCGAGCGAGGCCGAGGTCGCGAACATGGCGGGCTTCGCACATCAGGCGCCGGTGCTAGTGGCGGTGCTGTCGTCGCCGAAAACGGGCGTGATCCCGTTGTGGGAACAGGAATTGTCGGCGGGCGCGGTGTGCATGAACCTGCTCCACGCGGCCAACGCCCACGGCTTCGCGGGCGGGTGGCTGACGGCGTGGCCGGCCTATTCCGACGCGGTGCGCGACGCGCTGGGCTCGGCGGGCGAGCGCATCGCCGGGTTCGTGTTCATCGGCACGCCGTCACGCCCGCTGGACGAGCGTCCGCGTCCCGACTCGGCCGATATCGTCTTCCACTGGTGAGTCGACAAGCTGCGTACATGCTGTATTAAGTCACCATGACAGCACTCAGCGGCAACGAGGACAGCCCGGTCTATCTCCGCCTTCGGAGCGCGATCACGTCGTCGATCCTCCGCGGGCAATATCGCGCGGGCGACCAGCTTCCCTCGGTCCGCGCCTTCGCTGCCGAACACGGCGCGAACCCGCTGACCGTCGCCAAGGCGTATCAGGGATTCCAGGACGAGGGCTATGTCGAGGTCCGGCGCGGCGTCGGTATGTTCGTGCTGCCGGGTGCGGCGGAAAAACTGCGCGGCGCGGAGCGCGAGACGTTCATGACGGTGCACTGGCCGCGCATCGTCGAGGCGGTGGATCTGCTGGGGCTGGACTGGAACGCGCTGCTGGAGCGGGAGCGGGTTTAGACGTCCGCAGTCGGTTCGGCGTCACCTGTGAGGGGAGCTTGGAAGCGGGGAGCATGACGCCGGTTGGCGCGTTACCCCATCCATGCTCAGCTTTGCCCTGCTCGCCATCGCCGCCGTCCAGCCGATCGATCGTACCCCGGAACAGGCGCGCGGCGTCGTGCAGCGTTATTATGCGGCGATCGAGCGCGGGGATTATCACGGTGCGTACCGACTGTGGTCGGGCAAGGGACAGGCCAGCAGCCAGAGCTATGCCGCATTTACGCGAGGCTTCGCGCGGACGGCGCATACGCGGGTCGTGGCAGGGGCGCCGATCGACGGCGAAGGAGCGGCGGGTTCGGTGTTCATCACTGTGCCGGTGCGCGTCTACGCCACGTTGAAGAACGGCCGGCATCAGCGGTTTGCGGGGCAATATATCCTGCGCCGCGTCAACGACGTGGACGGTGCGACGCGCGAGCAGTTGAGCTGGCATCTGACTTCTGCAACGCTGCGACCAATCGGCTGACGCGCTTCCACGGCTGAAACGCCATTTTCCGAATCCTGCCGGACGCTCAACGATCCGCTAACTCTCCGCACGCTACACCGTTGGCGTGACCGATCGAACCGCCCCAGCCGCCCCGCCCGTCCCCGTCTCGCCGGCCCCCGCTCGCGGACGCAGTCGAGGCGAGTCGCCTGTTGGCACGCTCGACACCGCCCTGCCTGCGCTGATCGGCTTCACCGACGGCAAGGACGCGACGATGTGGGCGCGCATCCGGGCGACGCAGCTTCAGGCGGGCCGCGGGCTGGCGGTGTTCATGTTCGCGGCCAACGCTCTGGGCGCGGCGATGGCGGTCATGCTGTTCGCACCGTTCGCGCCGCTGATCCAGGTTGTCGGATGGGGGATCGCGACCGCGCTGGTGGCGGCCGGCGTGGCGCTGCGTCGCCTGCGCTCGCACCACCGCGAGGACGGCTATGCGCGACTTGCCGACATCCGCAGCACGGTGTGGGAGGGGGCCGCGCTGGCGGCGCTGTGGAGCGTGCCGTGGCTGCTGATCGGTGCCGTGCCGGCCGGTACGATCGCCGGATTCGGGCTGGTGCTGGCGATCCTGATGACCGGCGCAGCCTATGCGATGGCACCGCTGATGCTGGCGACGATGGCCTTTCTCGGCGGCATCACGGTGGCGGCGGCGAGTGCCCTGACGCTGGTGGGCGCCTATGCGGCCGCGGGTGGCGCGGCCTGCTTCGCGCTGCTGCTGGGCGCGATCTGCGCCAGCCGCGCCAAGTCGCTGGTCGCATTGCGCGCCGCCGAGATCGCGCTGGAGGAGCGCGACGAAACCGTCAGCCTGCTGCTGCGCGAGTTCGAGGAGACCGACGCCGACTGGCTGTGGGAGACCGACACCGCGCGCCGCGTCATCAAGGCGTCGCCGCGCTTCGCGCTCGCCTGCGGTCTCGATCCGGTGACGATCGACGGCATGCCGTTTCTTCAGGTGCTGGCCGGTCCCGCCTGGGAGAGCGGTAATTTCGCCGCCGGGCTGCGTCTGCTGGCGGAGAAGCTGAAGGCGCGCGAGAGCTTTCGCGACGTGCGCCTGCCGGTGACGGTGGCCGGAGTCGAGCGCTGGTGGGAATTGTCCGCCAGCCCGCGGTTCGACGATCGCGGCCAGTTCTGCGGCTTTCGCGGGGTGGGATCGGACGTGACCGAACAGCGCGCCTCCGCCGACAAGATCAACCGCATGGCGCGGTACGACACGCTGACCGGCCTGCCCAACCGCCTGCACGTCAACGAGACGCTGGCGCGCGCGATGGCGGAGGCGGATCGCTGGGGCGGGCGCTGCGCGTTCATGATGATCGATCTCGACCGGTTCAAGGCGGTCAACGACACGCTGGGCCACCCGATCGGCGACCGGCTGCTGAGCCGCGTATCCGAGCGGCTGGGCCAGTTGATGGGCAAGGGCGAGATGTGCGGGCGGCTGGGCGGCGACGAGTTCGCCGTGGTCGTCACCGACGCGAACGACCCCAACATCGTCGAGGCGCTGGCCCGGCGGATCATCGAAACGCTGTCGCAACCATACGAGGTCGACCAGCACACCCTGTATATCGGCGCGTCGGTCGGATTGGCGGTGGCACCGCGGGACGGGCGGACGGCGGAAATGCTGATCCGGTCCGCCGACCTCGCGCTCTATCGCTCCAAGGACAAGGGTGGCGGTGTCTTCCACGCGTACGAGCCGCAACTGCACGTCCGCGCCGAAGAACGCCGCGTGCTGGAAATGGCGTTGCGCAAGGCGCTCGAAAAGAACGAGATGCACCTCGCCTATCAACCCGTGGTGGATGCGGACAGCGGACGGCTGACCGGGTTCGAGGCGCTGTTGCGGTGGGAAAGCCCGGAGTTCGGGAACGTCTCCCCGGCCAAGTTCATCCCGCTCGCCGAGGAGGCGCGGCTGATCGGGCCGATCGGCGAATGGGTGATGCGTACCGCCTGCCTGGAGGCGGCGCGCTGGCCGGACGACATCCGGGTCGCGGTCAACGTCTCGCCCGACCAGCTCCAGAACCCCGGCTTCGTCACCACCGTGACCAGTGCGCTGGCGGGATCGGGGCTATCGGCTGGCCGGCTGGAGCTGGAGGTCACCGAAAGCGTGTTCATGCACGAGGGGCTCGGCGCGATAAAGACGCTGGAGCGGGTGCTCGACTTGGGAATCCGGCTGAGCCTCGACGATTTCGGGACCGGCTATTCCTCGCTCGGCTATCTCAGCCGCACGCGATTTTCGTCGATCAAGATCGACCGCAGCTTCGTGCAGGCGGCGGCCAAGGGCGTGCGCGAGGCGGTGGCGATTATCAGCGCGGTCGTGGCGCTGGCCAAGAGCCTGGGGATGGCGACGACGGCCGAGGGCGTCGAAACCGAGGCCGAGCACCGGATGATCCAGGACTTCGGCTGCACCAAGGTGCAGGGCTATTATTTCGGGCGCCCGCTGCCCGTCGAGGAAGCGCGCGAACTGGCGAACCGGCGGATGCAGGCGGCGGCGTAGCGGCTATCCCGCCACGCTCCGCCTCACTTCAGCGGATCATGGCCCCAGTTCATCAGCGAAAAGCGCCATGCGGAGTGTTCCTTGTCGTCCGCCGGGCCCTTCTGCGCCAGATGACGGTGAACATAGCCGACCACCTTGCGCATATGGTCGTAATCGGCGTCGGTCAGGTCCGCCTTCTTCTTGTGCTTGATCGCGACGATGCGCTGGCCCTCGTCATGGCCGACGCCGGTACCGACCGATCGACTCTCCTCGGTCGCCAGCCACTTCTCCAGCGCCGCGGGGGTCATGTTTACCGCGTCCTCGAATTCGCGGTGGATCGCTTCGTGATCCTGTTCCTCTGACATCGTCCGTCTCCTCGGGCGTGGGAAACGAACGCGCGTGGATCAGGGTTGCAAGAGACGGGACAGCGCGGCGCTGTAGGCGAAGGCGGCGGCCACGAAATCGATCAGGAAGCCGATCCACATCGCCGCCAGCACCGCGACCGACGCGATGTACATGCGGAAGCGCGGACGGACATGGCCGCGCAGGTGGTGCCAGCTATGGACCGCGCGCAAGGCCACGTAGATCCAGGCGAGCAGGACCTGCGCGATCCCCGCCTGCTGCGTCGCCATCAGCAGCGGCACGATCGCGAAGAACAGCACCGGCATTTCGAACAGGTTGGCGAGGTTGTCGGCCGCGGGTGCGGCGGGTCCGAAATACCGGTGCATCGCCGCACGATCGACGAAGTCGGCGGCGGTCGGGCGCACCGCCTTCAGATGGCGCAGGCGCTTCACGATCAAGGTCACCCAGACGGTGAAGATCAGCGCGACCATCGCGAACACAGGCCAGAGGATGTGGAACAGGATCATGGGCTACGGTTCCGCGATCAGGCGGGGTGCTGATCGACGACGGTCCGCACCGCGCGGACCAGCGCGGCGACGCCGTACGGCTTGCGCAGGATCGCGGTCGCACCGTCCTCGGGCAGGGCCACCGCGCCGTCGCCGGTCGCGAAGACGATGCCGATGTCGGGCCGCTCCGCCCGGATCGTCGCCGCCAGTTCGACGCCCGACGCCCCCGGCAGGTTCACGTCGGTGACCAGCACCGTCGCGCGGGATCGATCGGTGAGGTCGATCGCCTCCTCCGCACTGCCCGCGACCATCACCTCGAACCCCGCCTCCGCCAGCACTTCCTGGATCTGCCCGCGGATCGTCGGATCGTCCTCGACCAGCAGCGCGACGATGGCGGCGCGCGCGGGCGGTCCCAGCACCTGGCGGACCCGCCGCGCCAGCGCCTCTCGCGAATAGGGCTTGGCCAGCAATTCCACGCCCGGATCGAGCCGGCCACCGTGCACGATCGCGCTTTCGGCATAGCCGGAGGTGAACAGCACGGACAGGCTGGGAACGTACGCGCGCATCTGGCGGGCCATGTCGGCGCTGTCGATCGTGCCCGGCATGACCACGTCGGTGAATAACAGGTCCGGCTTCGCCCCCGCCACCACCATCGCCAGTCCGGCATCGGGATCGCACGCGGTCAGGACGCGGTAGCCGAGTTCCTCCAGCATGCCGACGACGGTCGCGCGGACATCGTCGTCGTCCTCCACCACCAGCACCGTTTCCGTTCCGCCGGCGATCGGGCGATCGTCCGTCGGCCGGTCGGCATCCTCCGCCCCGAACGCGCGGGGCAGCAGCAGGTGCACCGTCGTCCCACGGCCCGGCGTGGAGTCTATGCGGACATGCCCGCCGGACTGCTTCACGAAGCCATAGACCATCGACAGGCCCAGCCCCGATCCCTTTCCCTCCTCCTTCGTCGAGAAGAACGGCTCGAAGACGCGGGCCATGATGTCGGGCGTCATGCCCGATCCGGTGTCGCCGACGCTGAGTTCGACATAGTCGCCCGCCCCCACGCCATCGACCGCCGTATCGTCTTCGGACGGGTCGATGCGCGTATTGGCGACGGTGATGGTCAGGCGCCCATGCCCGCCCATCGCGTCGCGCGCGTTGATCGCGAGGTTCAGGATCGCGTTCTCGATCTGGGCGGGATCGATGAAGGTGTTCCACAGGCCGTCGGTGACGACCGTGTCGATCGCGACCCCCTCCCCGATCGCGCGGCGCAGGATATCGCCCATGCCGTGCACGAAACGCGTGACGTTGACGATGCGCGGCTCCAGCGCCTGCCGCCGCCCGAAGGCGAGCAGTTGCGCGGCCAGCTTCGCGCCGCGCTCCACGCCCGCCATCGCGCTCGACACGCGGCGCTCGGCGACCGGATTGCCCGCGACCTCGCGGCCGAGCAACTGGAGGTTGCCCGACACGACCTGCAACAGGTTGTTGAAGTCGTGCGCGACGCCGCCGGTCAACTGACCGATCGTCTCCATCTTCTGCGCCTGCGCCAGCGCCGCCTCCGCCTGCCGCCGCTCCGCGATCTCGGTTGCGATCCGCGTCTCCAGCGTCTCGTTCAATTGGCGCAACTGGTCCTCGGCACGGCGGCGATGCTCGACCTGACGCCGCAACAGCGACGCCTGTTCGGTCAGCGCCCACTCCGCCTCGCGCTGATCGGTGATGTCGGTGTGCACGCCGACCCATTCGACCACCTCGCCGTCCATGCCCAGGATCGGCAGTGCGCGAACCGCGAATGTTCGCCAGGCATGATCGTGACGGCGGACGCGGTGTTCGAACTCGAACGCGGTCAGCGTCGCGACCGACCGCTCCCACGCCGCGACGGTCGGCGCGACATCGTCCGGGTGCAGCGCCTGCGTCCAGCCATAGCCCTGATACTGCGCCTGCGTCTGGCCGGTCAGGGCTCCCCAGCCCGACTGTTCGCCCAGCATCCGCCCCTGCGCGTCGTTCGTCCACAACACGCCGTGCATCGCCATCATCGCGGCGCGGAACCGGCCGTTGCTGCGATCCAGCTCCTCCTCGCGCCGCGCGCGATCCTCGACGTCGAAGGCCAGCAGATACAGGCCGGACACCCGCCCCTCCGCATCGTGGCGCGGCAGGTAATGCGTTTCCATCCGCCGGTCGCGGCCATTGGCGGTCGGCAGGCGCGTGTCGCTCGTCACGCGTTCGCCGGCCAGCGCGCGCAGCATCAGTGGACGGCGTTCGGCGAACACCTCCTCGCCCAGCACCTCGCCGACGCTGCGGCCCAGCATCCACTCGGGATCGTGGCCCATCCACTGTTTGTAATAGGCGTTGGCGAATCGGTAGGTCAGGTTCCGGTCGACATAGGCGATCAGTACCGGCAGCGAATCACCGATCGATCTCACCTCCGTCAGGCTGCGCGCGAGGCGCTTCTCCGCTCCGTGCCGCGCGGTATTGTCGATCACGGTGCAGAGCACCCCCACCACCGCGCCGCGCTCGTCGCGAATGGGGGTGTAGAACAGGTCGAGCGTCAGCGTCTCGTCGGCGTCGCCGCGACGGACGACGAACATCTGGTCGCGGTGGCCGACGACCTCGCCCGCGAAGCCGCGTGTCAGGACGGCGCTGTTCCAGTCCCATGCTTCCGGCCAGATCGTCTGCACGTCGCCACCCAGCGCGCCTGGGTGGCGGTCATCGGCGATGGCGGCATAGCCGTCATTGTACAGCATGATGCCGGTGCGCCCCCACAGCAGCACTTGCGGCACCGGAGAGTTGAGCAGCGTCTGCACCGTGACGCGCAAGACCGGCGACCAGTCATCCATCGACCCCAGCGGCGTTTCGCTCCAGTCGCAGCGCCGGATCAAGCGCCCGCACTCACCGCCCCCGATCGGCCAGCCAGGCATGTCCGAAACGGAAAGAGCGGAGAAGGGCATGACAGAGACATGCCACGCCCTATCGCGCTGTCAACGGTACGGAACCGAAACGATTGTTTATCCGCGCTTTAACAATATTGCTTGAGGTAGGCACACAGCACCTTTCCGCTTTCGATTTTTCGGGCCTCGCCGGTCCCGGCCCGACGACGTGAAGCGGCGCACGATTGCGATGGCGGCTCCGCCCGCATCGGAGTCGGTGCCGGGATCACGGCGCGGCTCCGGGCGAACCGACGGCGAATTGCGCGGCCCCTCCTCCAGCTTTACGCCCCCTAGCAACATTCTTGCTGGGCATTCGCCACCGACCTCGCCACGGTCCGCGGCGATGACACGTTTTTCCTTCACCGCGCAGGTGTTCGTCGGCATGGCGACGGGCTTGCTCCTGGGCTTCTGGGCACGGACCCTCGGCGAGGCGAGCGCCCTGGCCGAGGCGCTGCGCATCGTCGGCGAGATCTTCGTGCAGCTGCTGCGTGCGCTGGTCGTGCCGCTGGTGTTCACGGCGATCGTCGCGTCGATCGCGGCGCTCCGCGATCTCGGCAATGCCGCGCGGCTGGTCGCGGGGACGCTGATCTGGTTCGCGATCACCGCGCTGATCGCGGTTGCGATCGGGCTGACTCTCGGGACGGTGATGCAACCGGGCGTGCGCGCCGGCGTCGACGTGGCGGCGGCAGTCGCGCCGACGACGCATGGCTCGTGGCTCGATTTCCTGCGTGGGCTGGTGCCGGCCAACATTCTGGGGCTCGGTGCGACGACCAAGCTCGTCGACGGCGCGGCGACGACATCGCTGTCGTTCAACGTCCTCCAGATCATCGTCGTCGCGGTGGCGATCGGGATTGCCGCCGTCCGCACCGGTGATCAGGGCAGCGCGTTCCTGTCGTTCAACGCGTCGGCGCTCGCGATCTTCCGCCGTGTGCTGCGCTGGGTCGTACGGCTGACGCCGATCGGCACGGCGGGGCTGCTGGGGCATGCGGTGGTCGAATATGGCTGGCAGTCGCTGTCGGCGCTCGGCGCGTTCGCGGGGGCGGTGTATATCGGGCTGGGGCTGGTGCTGCTGGTCGTCTACCCGGTGCTGCTGCGCGCCAACGGTCTGTCGGTGCGGCGGTTCTTCGCGGCGGCGTGGCCGGCGATCCAGCTCGGCTTCGTCTCGCGCAGCTCGATCGCGACGCTGCCCGTTACCGAAGCGGCGGTGGAGCGGATCGGCGTGCCGCGCAGCTACGCCGCCTTCGCGGTGCCGTTCGCGGCGACGACCAAGATGGATGGGTGCGCCGCGATCTACCCGGCTGTCGCGGCGCTATTCGTCGCGCAATATTACAACGTGCCGCTGCACGCGTCGGATTACCTGCTGGTCGTGCTGGTGTCGGTGATCGGCTCCGCTGCGACGGCAGGGCTGACCGGCGCGCTCGTCATGCTGACGCTGACGCTGTCGACGCTGGGGCTGCCGCTGGAAGGGGCGGGCCTGTTGCTGGCGGTGGACCCGATCCTCGATATGGGACGCACGGCAGTGAACGTCGCCGGGCAGGCGCTGGTGCCGACGATCGTCGCCAAGCGTCAGGGGCTGATCGCCGATATCGCCGACGCCGACCCGCAGGCCGTACCGGTCCCCGCCTCCGCATGATGATGTTTCCGTGACCAGTGCCGTCCAGCGTCTGCGTGCGCAGACCGCCCCGGCGCACGATGCGGTGGATGCGGCGTTCGGCGGGCATGATCTCGGCGACCGCGACGCCTATGCGCGCTTCCTGATCGCGCATGCGCGGGCGTTGCCGGCGGTGGAAGCTGTGCTGAACGAGGCGGATGGTCTGCCGGACTGGCGGCGGCGGACCGGTTTGCTCGCAGCGGACCTCGTCGATCTGGGACTGACGATGCCGGAGCCCCTGCCCTTCGCGCTGCCGGACCGCGCGGGCGCGGATTGGGGTGCGCTGTACGTGACGGAGGGGTCTCGGCTGGGCGGCATCATGCTGGCGCGCGGGGTGCCGGAGACGCTGCCCAAGCGGTATCTCGGCGCGAAGCATTTGCCGGGGGAATGGCGCACGTTGCTGACGGCGATCGACGCGGCTGGTATGGATAGGGGTGATGCTTGGGTCGAGGGTGCCATCGCCGGCGCGGAGGCGTGTTTCGATCTGTATGGGCGCGCGGTGGCGTGAGCGACGGTCGCCCCTTCTTCGCTCCCTGTCTGTCGTAGATCGTTGCTAAGTAGTTCCGCTGCCTGTCACCCCACCACCCCGGCCTTCGCCGGGGTGGCAGAGAAGCTTTGGCGCCGATCCCTTTGAGAAGGATCTCGGGGCTGGCTTCTCCGCGGGCGAACGGGTTGTTTTGTCGCGAGACGGCTGCTGGTTACGATCGAGGGGGATGAGCTTGCAGCGCCGCCCTACCCCGGCCCCTCCCAAAGGGAGGGGAGCAGAAGGAAGACGGGTGCAGCCTCCTCCTACCACACCCCGATCGGGGCGGTGAGGATGGCGCGGAGCCCGGGGGCGTTGTCGGTGAAGGCGATCTCGCCTTCGAGCTTGCCGACCATCGCGCCCATCATGCGGCTGCCGAAGCCGGCCTTCTCGCCGGTCTTGCCGCGCCCTTCGTCGGCGACGATCAGGCGCAGGCGGTTACGGTGCTGTTCCAGCGTGATCGCGATCGGGCCGACGCCGCCGTCATAGGCATATTTGGTGGCGTTGATGACCAGCTCTGTCATCACCAGACCGACCGCCACGGCGCGATCGGTCGGGATCAGGACGGGAGCGAGGTCGGTATGCATCCGCGACCCCCATTCGCCGCCGATCGACGCCTTCATGTCGTCGGCCAGTTCCTCGAGATAGCGCGACAGGTCGACCGAGCCGATCTGGTCGTCGCGATAGAGCCGGCGGTGGACGAGAGCGACCGCGGACAGCCGCGCCTGCGCCTCCGTCAGCTGATCGGCGACCTCGCCCGGCCCCGCCGCACGCGACTGCATCGCGAGGAACGCGGAGACGAGCTGGAGGCTGTTCTGGACGCGGTGGTCCACCTCCTTCATCAGCAGATCCTTCTGCGCCAGCGCCGCGTCCTTGTCGGCCAGCGTCCGCATCAGTTGCGCGTTGAGGTCGCGCAACTGGCGCGCCCGGTGCGCGTCGTGGAAGGCGCGACGCAGGCGATGCGCCGCCTCGACCTCCTCCATCGTCCAGCGGCGCGAGCGACCGCGCACCTGTTCGGTCCACGTCTCGAACGAGGCACGCGGCGTGAGTTGTTCGCCCGGCGCGACGCTCGCCGCCTTATGCGGATTGCCCGCCCACTCGACTTCCTCGACCTGTTCGACGCGGAACCACATCAGCGTCGCACCGTCATCCGCCAGCGGCATCGCGATCATGCCGCTGATGGCGCCGGCATGTTCCGCCATCTCCAGGCGGAGCGCGCCGAGTTCGCGCGTCACGACCGGTTCGACGCCGCCCTGCACCCAGTCCGACAGGGCCTTCAGCACCGCCGCCGGCGCGCAGCGTCCGATGCAATCGACGCCGCCGCGATGGACCCAGGCGAAACCGTCCGCGTCCAGCATCCGCATCAGATCGTCGCGCGACCGCTTCATCGCGTCCGCCATGCCGCCGTCGCCCGCCAGCTTCGGCAGCACCGCATCCTCCGCCGCGCGCAGCCGAAGCCGCTCGCGATAGGTCTCCGCTTCCTCCTTGGCGCGGACCTGCCGTGCGAGGCCCGATGCCAGCGTCGCCGCCGCCGCGCGCACATCAGGCGGCAACAACCTGGGCGTGTCGTGGTGGCAAGCGACCAGCCCCCACAGCACGCCGTCCTTGACGATGGAGATCGACGCCGACGCCGCCACGCCCATATTCGCCATGTAGCGCAGGTGGATCGGCGACACGCTGCGGATGCCGATGTCGGACAGGTCGATGCCGGCGAAGGCGGCCGGGCGGATCGGCGCGGGGGTATAGTCGACGGTCGGGATCGCGCGCGCGCGGTTGCGGACGTACAGCGCTCGCGCCTGACGCGGGATGTCGGATGCCGGGAAATGATGGTTCAGGAACGTGCCGAGCCGCGGATCGCGATCCTCCGCCACGACGCGCCCGGCGTCTTCGTCCAGGAAGCGATAGATCATCACCCGATCGAACCCCGTCAGCTGCCGGAACGCCGACGCCGCGCGGGCGCACAACACCTCCAGATCGCCGGCGCGTTCGAACATGATCGCGAAGCCGTCCAGCCGCGACACCACCGCCGCCGCCCCGAGCGGCTGTTCCGCCGACGGTTCGAGTTCGACGAGCAGGTGATCGCCGCTGCGATGGACCGCCACGTCCAGCCGCTCCCCGGCTGGGGTCACGATCGGTTGGCCGACCATGCCGCTGACCGGGCCGGTCGCGGCGGCGATGAGCGCGCCGATGTCCTGACCCAGAAGTTCCGACAGGTCGGCGCCGAGCCAGTCCGCCGACAGCCGCTCCTCCAGCGCACCGGCGCCGGCGACCACCGCCCGCGTATGGGGATCGGCGATCAGCAGCAGGCCGTGCGGCTGAATCGCGCCGGGCACATGAATCGGCTCGCGATCACAGGCGGTCGTATCGACGACCACATCCGACAGTCCCTGCGAAGCCATAAAGTTCGTGCGTTCCTTTGGACCCCGCATGACGCCGATACGGCCCGATTGCAATTAATCTGAATCAGTCGGCCGAGCGATCCTGCGATCGGGAGAAGTGGTTACTGGCTGATCAGCTCCTTGATGCGACCGGCCAAGGCCTCCATCGCGAACGGCTTGGTCATCACGTGCATGCCCGGATCGAGCTGGCCGTTGCCGACGACCGCATTTTCCGCATAGCCGGTGATGAACAGGATGCTCAGGTCCGGCCGTCCGACCCGCGCGGCATCGGCCATCTGCCGGCCGTTCATGCCGCCTGGCAGGCCGACATCCGTCACCAACAGGTCGATGCGGGCGTCGGATTGCAGGATCTTCAAGCCGCTGGCCCCGTCCGCCGCCTCAAGCGCGGCGTAACCGAGCTCCTCCAGCACCTCCATCACCAGCATCCGCACGGTCGGCTCGTCGTCCACGACCAGCACCGTCTGCCCCTCTGCGGCGCGCGGCGCGTCGGTCAGGTCGGGTACCAGTTCCGCCGTTTCGGCGGGGCCGAGATGGCGGGGCAGGTACAGGCACAGGTTCGTTCCCTGCCCGACTTCGGAATAGATGCGGACCTGTCCGCCGGACTGGCGTGCGAAGCCGTAGATCATCGACAGGCCCAGCCCCGTGCCCACGCCGATCGGCTTGGTCGTGAAGAACGGATCGAACGCCTTGGCGATCACGTCCGGGGTCATGCCGGTGCCGGTATCGGACACGCAGACCGACACATATTGGCCGGCCGGCAGGTCGCGCGCCCGCGCGGCGCGATCATCGAGCCAGCGGTTCGCCGTCTCGATCGTCAGCCGCCCGCCCTCCGGCATGGCGTCGCGCGCGTTGATGCACAGGTTCAGGACCGCGTTTTCGAGCTGGTTGGGATCGACCAGTGTCGTCCACAGGCCCGCGGACGCCACGACCTCCACTGTGATCGAAGGACCGACCGTGCGCTGGACCAGTTCCTCCAGCCCGCCGACCAGCCGGTTGACATCGGTCGGCCGCGGATCGAGCGTCTGGCGGCGCGAGAAGGCGAGCAGCCGGTGGGTCAGCGCCGCGGCCCGCTTGGCCGCGCCCTGCGCCGCCAGCGAATAGCGTTCGACGTCGGCGTAGCGGCCCTGCGCAATGCGGATGCCAAGCAGTTCGAGGCTGCCGATGATGCCAGTCAGCAGATTGTTGAAATCATGCGCGAGGCCGCCGGACAATTGTCCCACCGCCTCCATCTTCTGGCTCTGGCGCAACGCCTCTTCGGCCAGCATCAGTTCGCGCGTGCGCTCGGCGACCTGATCCTCCAGCGTCTCGGTCAGGCGCTGCCGCTCCGCCTCCGACTTGGCGCGTTCGCTGGCGGCGCGGACGCGGTCGGCGATCTCGCGCATCAACGACAGCTCTTCCTCGCGCCATAGCCGCGGCACGGCGTGATTCGCGAAGAACAGCGCCACGAAGCGTCCCTGCTCCAGCAACGGCATGTTGACGAAGGACAGCGCGTCGATGGCCGCCAGCGCATCCGCGGTGGCGCTGGTCCGGGGGTCGGTCCGCGCGTCGGACACGATCGCCGTTTCGCCGCGCTTCAGGTCCTCGATATACGATCCGTAATCGCGGAAATGCAGCAGGCCGGCGATGCTCTTCACGCCCTCCGCGTTCCAGTCGCGATCGATGAAGATCGTCTCTGCCACCGGGTCGATCACGCCGTAGCCGGCGCGGCTGACATCGAACGTGCGGGCGAGGATTTCCGCACCGATGCACGCGATCGTGCCGGGATCGGTGACGTCGCGGATACGGTCGCCGAGTTCCAGCAGCGCTTCCTGACGGATCTGCGCGAGCCGATGCGACGTGATGTCGAAGCTGACACCCGGAAAACGTAGCGGGCGACCGTCGATGCCCAGCCGGCAGCGGCCCTGCGCCGCCGCCCAGCGGACCGATCCGTCGGGCTGCATCAGGCGATAGGAGGCGAGGAACTGCTCGCCGGTCTTCATCGCCGCGTCGATCAGCCGCTGCGTTTCCGGCAGGTCGGCCGGGTGGATGCCGTGGAAGAACTCCGCAATCGGCGCGCCCTCGACCGCACGTCGCGGATCGACGCCGTAGAGTTCCGCGAACCGCTCGTCGGCGTAGACGCGGTCGTTGGGCACGTCCCAATCCCAGGTGCCGATGCCGCTGCCCGCGGTCAGTGCCTCCTGCAACCGCTCGTCGCTCTCGCGCATCGACTGTTCGCTGCGCCGCCGTGCGGTCATGTCGGAAAAGATGATGCCGACCATGCGATCGGCAGCTTTACCAACACGCAGCGCGTGCACTTCGAACCAGCGCCCCATCGCGTCCGATCCATTGTCGAAACGCGTCGCCTCACCCGTCGTGGCGACGCGACCGTACAGGTCGAACCAGTGCTGCTCCAGTTGCGGGACCAGTTCGCGCGCGGTCTTGCCGACCGCATCGACCAGTCCGGTCTGATGCTGAAATGCCCGGTTGGTCTTGAGGAACCGATAGTCGACCGCCCGATCGCCGTCGAAGATCATTTCGATGACGCAGAAACCCGCGTCCACCGCCTCGAACAATTCGCCATAGACCTCCGGCGAAAGATCGGTGGCCGACAAGCCGGTCATGGCAAACACACCATCGTCCTTTAGCCCGCCTTCTGGCACGCCACGATCGCGGCGATCACGCTCAGCGTCTCTTCCGGGTCGCGGACGCGCACGGTGTCGAGGCCGAGTTCCTTGGCCGGATAGTCGTTGCCGCCGGGGAAGATCGCGTCGCCGATGAACATCATCGAGTCGAGCGGGATGCCGCTCGCGTCACGCAGCTTCTTCAGGCCGTAGGCCTTGTCGACGCCCTTCTGCGTGATGTCGATCGAGGTAGCCCCGCCCATGTTGATGGACAGGCCCGGCAGGCGCTGCTTCAAATCGGCCTGGATGATCTTGCGCTTGGCGAAGTCGGGGTCCCAATGCTCCTTGGCGTCGATCGGGGCCTGCTGGCCGAGTGCGCTGAAGGTGATCTGGCTGCCGCGATCCTCGATCCGCTCGCCCCAGACCTGCTCGGGTACGAACCCGGTCGCTTCCAGCGAGGCGTTGAACGCCGCAACGATCTCCTTGCGCTGCTCTTCGCTGAACAGTTCGGCATAGACCGCCGACCACGCGCCGTCCTTGTAGGTGTAGAGCTTGGTCCCCGTCGTCGGCATCAGCCACAATTTCGTGCGGTCGGCCCGCTCGGGCAGGCGGCTGGCGACCTGCTTGTCGAACTGCGGCCAGTCGCCGCCGGAGATCACCGCGACGTTCGCGACGCCGAGCAGGTCGGCCAGCGCCTCGCCCATCGGCTCCTTCAACGGCTGCTTGCTCTCCGCCAGCGTGCCATCGAGGTCGAATGCGACGAGTTGCTTCATGAGTTTTCGTGTCCTTTGAGGATAATCGTATCGATCGCGTGCGCGACCCCGTCTTCGTCGTTGCCGCGCGTGACGTGCGCGGCCTTTTCGCGCATCGCATCCGGCGCGTTACCCATCACGATCGGCAGGCCGACGCGCGCCAGCATCGGAATGTCGTTGGCCTGATCGCCGATCGCCGCCGTCTCCGCGAGCGGGACACCGAACGCCTCCGCCAGTTCGGCGACGCCGGTGCCCTTGTTGGCCTCCAGCGCGGTCACGTCGAGATAATAGGTCTGGCTCTGCACTACCGTCGCCCGCTCTCCGAACGCCGGTGCGACCTCCGAATGGATCGACCGCAGGTACGGCTCGTCGTCGCTGACAAAGGTGATCTTGTCGGCGCGGCTCAACACATCGTCGAAGTCGGTGGTGATGATCGGGGCCTGATTCGATGCGACCCGCTCATGCTCGACATGCGTGCCCTCGCCGCTCGACGCATACCACCGGTCGTCGGCGAAGACCCAGCGATCGACCTTCGCATCGCCGACCGTGTCCCAGATGCCGCGCGCGATGTCGGCAGGAATGCGATGATGCTCGATGATCTCGCCGGAGCGTTTGAACACGATGCCGCCGTTGAACGCGCCGATCGGCTCGTCCAGCTCCAGCGCGTCAGCGATCGGCATCACGCCCGACATCGGACGCGCCGAGATGATCGTGAAGCCCACGCCTGCGTCGCGCAGCCGACCGACCGCAGCAATCGTGCCGGGCGTCAGCACCTTCTGCTTGTCGACCAGCGTTCCGTCGACATCGGACACCACCAGACGCGGCGTCCCCAGGGGTTCGCTCACTGCGGCATCTCGACATGGCCGCCGAAGCCGAAGCGCATCGCCGACAGCACCTTGTCGCCGTACGTATGCTCGACACGGCTGCGATAGCGCGCGAACAGGCTGGCGGTCAGGACGTTCGCCGGCACCTTCTCTTCCATCGCGGCGTCGATCGTCCACTGACCCTCGCCACTGTCGGCGACATGGCCGCTGAACTGGTCGAGCTTCTCGTCCTTGGCGAGCGCGATCGCGGTGAGGTCGAGCAGCCATGACGAGATGACGCTGCCGCGCCGCCAGACTTCGGCGATGTCGGTCAGGTTCAGGTCGAAACGCTCGTCCTCGGGCAGGATTTCCGAAGACTTGGTCTTCAGGATGTCGAAGCCCTCGGCATAGGCCTGCATCAGGCCGTATTCGATGCCGTTGTGGATCATCTTGACGAAATGGCCGGACCCCGCGGGACCGGCATGGATGTAGCCCTTCTCCGCGCGCTGATCGACCTTGTCGGCGATGCGGCCCGGCGTGCGGACGATGTCGCCCGTGCCCGGCGCCAGCGTCTCGAAGATGGGATCGAGGTGCGCGATCGTCTCGTTATCGCCACCGATCATCATGCAATAGCCGCGCTCGCGACCCCAGACGCCGCCGGACGTGCCGACATCGACATAGTGGAGCTGCTTCTCGGCCAACGCCTTCGCGCGGCGGATGTCGTCCTTGTAGAAGCTGTTGCCGCCGTCGATGACGATGTCGCCGGGCTGCGCAGCGTCGGCGATCGTCCCGATCGTCTGCTCCGTGATCGCGCCGGCGGGCAGCATCACCCACCAGATCGCCGGGCTGCCCAGCTTGCCGCGCGCCTCGTCGAGGGACGCCGCACCCTCTGCGCCGTCGGCGACGATCTTGGCGACGGCATCGGCATCGCGGTCGAATGCGACGATCTCGTGCCCCCCCTCCATCAGCCGGCGCGCCATGTTCCCGCCCATCCGGCCAAGGCCGATCATCGCGATCTTCATTCCGTCATCCCAGTTGGAGGTCGTCGCACTGCACAAGTCCGGTGAGGCGCGGGAGTTCCGAAGCCTGCCGCGATCGTTCTTCCCCCCCTCCCCTGGAGGAGGAGCTGGGGGAGGGTTTCGCCGCGGGCAACTCGCCAAGGCTCCACCCCGCCCAAACCCTCCCCCCCCAGGGGAGGGGAGTTTAGAAGAAGAAAAGCGTTATCACGCCTCGGCGGGCTGCTTCTGCGCGATCGCGCCGAGCAGGTCGTCGAACGCCTTGGCGAAGGAGGCGACACCCTCCTCGACCAATCCGCCGGTGACGCCGTTCAGGTCCAGCCCGAGCCGATCGGCCTCCGCCAGCACGTGGCGGGCAGCGTCGACGTCGGTCGTCAGCGTCTGCGCGACGGTGCCGCGCTCGCGGAATGCGTCCATCGTCTTCGGCGGCATCGTGTTGACCGTCTCCGGCCCGATCAGCTCGTCGACGTACAGCGTATCCGGATAGGCCGGGTCCTTGACGCCGGTCGATGCCCACAACAGCCGCTGCGGCTGCGCACCCTTGGCGGCGAGCGCCTGCCAACGGTCGGACGCGATGAAGTCCTGATACCAGGCATAGGCCAGCTTGGCGTTGGCGATGGCGACCTTGCCACGCAACGCCTTCAGCGCCTCGCTATCCGCATCGCCGTCCTTCACGCGCTCGTCGATCTTCGCGTCGATCTTGCTGTCGATGCGGCTGACGAAGAAGCTGGCGACCGAGGCGATGCGATCGATCGGCTGGTTCTGGCGCACGCGCTCCTCCAGCCCCATCGCATAGGCTTCCGCGACGCGCTGGTAATCACCTTGCGAGAACAGCAGCGTCACGTTGACGTTGATCCCCGCCGCGATCGTCGCGGCGATGGCGGGCGCACCGGCGGGCGTACCCGGGATCTTGATCATCAGATTCTGGCGATCGACCGCGTCCCACAGCTTGCGCGCCTCGGCGATCGTCGCGTCGGTGTCGTCGGCGATGTACGGCGACACTTCCAGGCTGACATAGCCGTCCTTGGAATCGAGCCGATCGTAGACAGGCTTCAGCGTTTCCGCCGCCGCCTTGATGTCCTGGATCGCGAGATGCTCGTAGCGATCGATCGTCGCCGCGCCGGCATTCCCCTTGTCGAACGCCGCAAGCGTGCCGTCATAGGCGTCGCCGTGGCCCATCGCCTTTTCGAAGATCGACGGGTTGGAGGTGACACCGGTCAGGCCGTCGGCCTCGACCAGCTTCTCCAGCCCGCCTTCCTCCAGGAACTTGCGGTCGACGAAATCCAGCCAGACGGCGGTGCCGGCGGCGGACAGGTCACTCAGCTTACCCATTGCGCTTCTCCATCACGTCACGCGCGACCTTGACGATATTGTCGACCGTGAAGCCGTATTTGTCCTGCAACTTGGCGATCGGGGCGGATGCGCCGAACGTCGACATGGTGATCGTCGCGCCGTCGAACCCGACATAGCGATCCCAACCCATCGATCCCGCCATCTCCACCGCGACCCGCGCCGGCACGTCGCGCGGCAGCACGGAGTCGCGATAAGCCTGATCCTGCAACTCGTACCGGTACCAGCTCGGCATCGACACGACGCGGCTGGCGACGCCCTCCGCCTTCAGCCGCTCGTGCGCCTCGACGACCAGCGACAGCTCGCTGCCGGTGGCGATCAGGATCACCTGCGGATTCTCGCTGTCGGCCAGCACGTAGCCGCCCTTCATCACGCCCTCGGCACTGGCATACTTGTCACGGTCGAGCGTCGGCAGCGCCTGACGCGACAGGATCAGCGCGGTCGGACGATCCGCCTTCTCCAGCGCCGCGCGCCATGCCCACGCCGTTTCGTTCGCATCACCCGGCCGGATCGTGTCGAGGCCCGGGATCGCGCGCAGCGTCGCCAGATGCTCGATCGGCTGGTGCGTCGGGCCGTCCTCGCCGACGCCGATCGAGTCGTGCGTGAAGACCCAGATCGCGCCGAGCTCCATGATCGCCGACAGGCGGATCGGCGCGCGCATGTAATCCGCGAAGACGAGGAAGGTGGAGCCGTAGGAGCGCAGGTGCGACAGCGCCATCCCGTTCACGACCGAGCCCATGCCATGCTCGCGCACGCCGAAGTGGAAGTTGGTGCCGCCGTAGTTGTTCGCCTCGAACGACGGGGCGCCCTTGATGTCGGTCTTGGTCGATGGCGCGAGGTCCGCCGATCCGCCGAGCAGCCACGGCGTCTTGCCGACGATGGCGTTCAGCACCTTGCCACCCGAGTCGCGGCTGGCTACGCCCTTCGCATCCGCCGGGAAGACGGGGATGTCGGCATCCCAGTCGTCGGGCAACTTGTCCTTCAGCAGCAGGTCGAGTTCCGCCGCCTGCTCCGGGTAGGACGAACGATATTCGTCGGTCAGCTTCACCCACGCATCGCGCAGTGGCTGGCCGCGGCCCGACACCGCGCCGCGGAAGCTGTCGATAACGCCGTCCGGCACGCGGAACTGCTCGTCCTCGGGCCAGCCATACGCCTTTTTGGTCGCGCGGATATTGTCCTCGCCCAGCGGCTCGCCATGCGCCTTCTCGCTGCCGGCCTTGGGGCTGCCCCAGCCGATCACCGAGTGAACGACAATGAAGGTCGGCTTGTCGTCGGTGGCGCGGAACGTCTCGAACGCCTTGGTCAACGCTTCGATGTCGTTGGCGTCGTCGACATGGATGACGTTCCATCCGTAAGCCTGCATGCGCAGGCCGACATCCTCGTCGAACGCTAGGTCGGTGGCACCCTCGATCGAGATGTGGTTGCTGTCATAGACCCAGCATAGGTTCGACAGCTTGAGGTGACCCGCAAGGCTCGCCGCCTCGGCGGACACGCCCTCCATCATGTCGCCGTCGCCGCAGACGGTGTAGACATCGTGGTCGAACAGCTTGAACCCGTTGCGATTGTAGCGTGCCGCCAGCCAGCGCTCGGCGATCGCCATGCCCACCGAGTTGCCGCAGCCCTGCCCCAGCGGGCCGGTCGTCGTCTCGACGCCGGTGGTGTGTCGGTATTCCGGATGGCCCGGCGTCTTCGACGACAGCTGCCGGAACTGGCGAATATCGTCGAGGCTGACCGCCTCCTGGCCAGTTTTGTTACCCTCGGCATCGATCTCCTCGACACCGGCCAGATGCAGGATCGAATACAGCAGCATCGACGCGTGGCCGACCGACAGCACGAAGCGGTCGCGGTTCGGCCAGTCCGGATGCGCGGGGTCATAACGCAGGAAACGGTTCCAGATCGTCCAGCCCACCGGGGCCAGCGCCATCGGCGTGCCGGGATGGCCCGAATTGGCCTTCTGCACCGCATCCATCGACAGGGTGCGGATGGTATCGATCGCCAGCCGCTCCGGGCTGCCGTCCTCGTGCAGGGAAACGGCCGCGGGAGTGGCGGTCTGGGTATCGGACATGAATGGAACCTCGCTCTGGTCGAAGGGCGGAACGCGCAGCCGCCGGTCGGGTTGCGACTGGCCGCTCCCCTAGCGAGAAGCGGCAGCCCGTTCCAGCCCCGCCCGTTCCGTTCTCGTAACGACACCCCGATCGGCGATGTATGCGGCATCGACCTGTTTCAGGAACAGGCCATGGCCGACGACCCCGGGAATACAGGCAATCGCATCGGCCAGCGCCTCCCAGTCGTGATATGCACCGGCGACGCAGTCGAGCACGCGGTTGCCGTTGTCGGTCAGATACTCACCGCGCCACGTCGCGGATCGCACCAGCCCGGTGATCCGGTCGGCGACGTATGCGGCGGCGAACGGCAGCACCTCGACCGGCAGCTTCGCCGCGCCGATCGTCGCGACCCGCTTGCTGGCGTCGGCGATCACGATCATCCGCCGACTGGCGCAGGCCACGACCTTTTCACGCAGCATGGCACCACCGGCACCCTTGATGGCGCGAAAGTCGGCATCGATCTCGTCCGCCCCGTCGATCGTCAGGTCGACGCGGGCCACGTCTGCGAAATCCCGCACCCGGATGCCGACCGATCGCGCCAGATCGGCACTGGCGTTCGACGTCGCGACGGCGTCGATGTCCAGCCCCAGCCGGCCGATCGCCCGGATCGCATGCGCGGCGGTGGACCCCGTCCCCAGCCCAACGAGCATTCCGGACGCGACTTCCTGCACCGCCGCCTCCGCGGCCAGTCGCTTGTCCGTATCGATGTCGGCGGAGTCGTGGTGCATGAACGCTTAACCCGTGAAAGTCCGTTTCGGACCTTAGCAGTCGCACAATAAAATCGATCGCACGCCCATTTTCTGGGCTGCAACCATTTCCAATCTGGGACATTGTGGGACGGTTCCGGGGCTCCGGTGTACCAGACGGACACGCTCAACTTGAAATTACAGACAAAGCGGCCAGCGGCCGCGGGCATCGCGATCGGCCTCGCTTTGGCGCTTGGCGCCTGCGGTGGGGGTGACTCGGCCGAAAAGGGTGCCGGCAAGGGTGGTCAGCAACCGGGCAAGGGGACGCCGCAAGTCGGGTTCGTGGTCGTCCAGCCAACCGACGTCGCTCTGGTCACGGAACTCGCCGGCCGTACGACCGCGTTCGAAAGCTCCGACGTCCGGCCGCAGGTGACCGGCATCATCCGCCGCCGCTTCTTCACGGAGGGCGCGCTCGTCACCCGCGGCCAGCCCCTCTACGAGATCGACCCGCGCCTGTACCGCGCCGCCGCCAACGAAGCGCGCGCCAATCTCGCCAGCGCCCGCGCCAACCAGGAAGCGACCCGCATCCTCGCCGAGCGCTACCGTCCGCTGGCGGAGATCGAGGCGATCTCGAAGCAGGATTACACCAACGCCGTCGCTCAGTCGCGGCAAGCGACCGCCGCGGTCGGCCAGACCCGCGCTGCGCTGGAGACGGCGCAGATCAACTTGCGCTTCACCACCGTCCCCGCGCCGATCACCGGGCGCATCGGCCGGTCGCTGTTCACCGTCGGTGCGCTGGTCTCGGCGACCCAGACCGATCCGCTGGCGCAGATCCAGCGTCTCGACCCGATGTTCGTGGACATCCAGCAGTCCGCCGACGCGCTGCTGTCGTTGCGCCGCAGCCTTGCCTCGGGTGGGGTGACGCCGACGACCGCGCAGGTGCGGCTGAAGCTGCCCGACGGCGGCGATTACGGCCAGACGGGCACGATCGAGTTTTCCGAAGCGCTGGTCGATCCCACCACGGGCACCACGACGCTGCGCGCGCGCTTCCCGAACCCGCAGGGCATTCTGTTGCCGGGCATGTTCGTCCGCGCCAGCTTCTCGCAGGCGATCAACCGCCGCGCGTTCCTCGTCCCGCAACAGGGCGTCAGCCGCAATCCGCAGGGCAACGCCACCGTCATCATCGTCGGCCCCGGCAACAAGGCCACCGAGAAGAAGGTCACGGCGGAGCGGACGCAGGGCGAGTTCTGGGTCGTGACCGAGGGGCTGAACCCGGGCGACAAGATCATCGTTCAGGGCCTGTCGAAGCTGCGCCCCGGCCAGCAGGTCCAGCCGGTGCCGGCCAACACGCCGCAGCGCGTGCAGGCTCCACCGAAGGACGGCGAGGGCGGCGGCGGTTCCGGCGGTGGCGACGCGGCGCAGAAGAAGGGCGGCTGAGCCCCTCATGATCAGTCGCATCTTCATCGATCGCCCGATCTTCGCGTGGGTGATCGCGATCATCATCATGCTCGGCGGGGCCGGCGCGATCCTCGGGCTGCCGATCGCGCAATATCCCGACGTCGCGCCGCCGCAGGTGTCGATCCGCGCCACCTATCCGGGCGCGAATGCGCAGACGTTGCAGAACGCCGTCACGCAGGTGGTCGAGCAGACGCTGACGGGCATCGACGGGCTGCTGTACTTCCAGTCGTCCTCGTCCAGCCGCGGTCAGGTGACGATCACCTGTACGTTCGACAAGAGCGTCGATCCCGACATCGCGCAGGTTCAGGTCCAGAACCAGGTTCAGCAGGCGCTCGCCCGCCTGCCGCAACAGGTGCAGCAGCAGGGCCTGATCGTCCGCAAGTCGAACCCGGACTTCCTGCTGATCGCCGCCGTGTACGATTCCACGGACCGGTCGACCAACCGGGACGTGTCGGATTACCTGACCTCGACCTTGCAGGACCCGTTGGGCCGCACCGCCGGCGTCGGCGACACCAACGTGTTCGGTTCGCAATATGCGATGCGGATCTGGCTCGACCCGAACAAGCTCAACAGCTTCCAGCTCATCCCCGCCGACGTGGTCGCCGCCGTGCAGGCGCAGAACACCGAAGTCGCGGCGGGCGAGATCGGCGGGCAGCCGTCGTCGGACAAGCAGTATCTGAACGCCGTCGTCACCGCGCAGAGCCGCCTCCAGACGCCCGAGCAGTTCCGCAACATCATCCTGAAGACGACGACCAACGGCGCGGCCGTGCGCGTGTCGGACGTCGGCTGGGTCGAGCTGGGTGCTGAGAATTACGCCGCCCGCAGCCGCATCAACCAGCATCCTGGCGCGGGTATCGCCGTGCTGCTCGCCCCTGGTGCCGACGCGCTGAAGACCGCCGAGCTGGTCAAGGCGCAGGTCGAGGCCGCGGCGAAGAACTTCCCGCCGGGTTACGAATATACCTTCGTCAACGACTCCACCGAGTTCATCAAGCTGTCGATCGAGGAGGTCGTGAAGACCCTGATCGAGGCGGTGATCCTTGTCGTCATCGTGATGTTCGTATTCCTGCAAAGCTGGCGTGCGACGCTGATCCCGACGATCGCGGTGCCCGTCGTGCTGCTCGGCACGTTCGGCGTGTTCTACCTTGCCGGGTTCTCGATCAACACGCTGACGCTGTTCGGTCTGGTGCTCGCGATCGGCCTGCTGGTCGACGACGCGATCGTCGTCGTCGAGAATGTCGAGCGCCTGCTCGAGGAAAACCCGGAGATGTCGCCGCGCGAGGCGACGATCCAGTCGATGGACGAGATCACCGTCGCGCTGGTCGCGATCGCGCTCGTCCTGTCGGCGGTGTTCCTGCCGATGGCGTTCTTCGGCGGATCGACCGGCGTCATCTATCGCCAGTTCTCTCTGACGATCGTGTCGGCGATGGTCCTGTCGGTCGTCGTCGCGCTGGTGCTGTCGCCCGCGCTGACCACGACGCTGCTGAAGCAGAAGCATGCCAAGGACGAGAATGGCGACCCGATCGAGGGTGGCTGGCTGGGCCGTAAATACCCGAAGGTCGCGCATTTCTTCGCCCGCGCCCGCGACAATTTCAACAACTGGTTCGACCGCACGTCGGACCGCTACGTCGATGCGATCAAGAAGATCATCGCGGCGAAGTGGCTGTGGCTCGGTATGTATGCCGGTGTCGTCGTGCTGCTCGCGGTGCTGTTCATGCGCATGCCCACCGGCTTCCTGCCGACCGAGGATCAGGGCATCGCGATCGTCCAGTTCCAGCTGCCCCCCGGATCGACCCAGAACCGCACGTTCGAGGTCCAGAAGGAAGTCGAGAACTACTTCGTCAAGAACGAGGGGTCGAACGTCGCGACCGCCTTCTCGGTCAGCGGCATCGGCGGCGGCGGCGCGCCCGGCGGCCAGAATACCGGTCTCGGCTTCGTGGCGCTGAAGGACTGGTCGCTGCGGGAGGGCAAGGACAATTCCGCCGACGCGATCACGCAGCGCGCGTCCGCCGCGTTCGCCGGCCTCCGCGATGCGCAGGTCTATGCGCTGGTCCCGCCCGCCGTCCGCGGCCTCGGCCAGTCGAACGGCTTCACGATCGAGCTTCAGAACACCAGCGGGATGAGCCTCGCCAAGTTCGAGGAAGCGCGCGACAAGCTGCTCGCCGCCGCTTCCGGCGAGCCGACGCTGGCCGGCGTGCGCCTGACGGAACTGCCCGACGTGCCGAACGTGAAGGTCAACGTCGATCCGCAGAAGCTGTCGACGCTGGGCCTGACGCAGACGACGGTGAACTCTACGCTGTCGACCGCGTGGGGCGGTCAGTACGTCAACGACTTCCTCGACCGTGGCCGCGTGAAGCGCGTCTTCGTGCAGGGCGACGCGCCGTTCCGGTCCAAGCCCGAAGACATCAACCAGTGGTTCGTGCGCGGTGCGAACGGCCAGATGGCCCCCTTCTCGTCCTTCGCGACGACGACATGGGAAAAGGCGCCGGTGTCGCTGTCGCGCTTCAACGGCATCCAGAGTTTCGAATTCCAGGGTTCGGCGGCACCGGGGCAAAGTTCGGGTCAGGCGCTGGAGACGATGCGCCGCCTCGCCGGGCAGATTCCCGGCACCTCCGTCGCGCTGGCGGGCCTGTCGTTTCAGGAGGACGTGTCCTCCGGTCAGGCGCCGATCCTGTACGGCCTGTCGATCCTCGTCGTGTTCCTGTGCCTCGCGGCGCTGTACGAAAGCTGGTCGATCCCGTTCGCGGTGCTGCTGATCATTCCACTCGGCCTGATCGGCGCGATCGCGTTCGTCACGCTGCGTGGGCTGACCAACGACGTGTACTTGCAGATCGGCCTGCTGACGACGATGGGCCTCGCCGCGAAGAATGCGATCCTGATGATCGAGTTCGCGGAACAGGCGGAGCGCAAGGGCGCACGCGTCATCGACGCCGCGTTGCAGGCGGCGAAGATCCGACTCCGCCCGATCCTGATGACGTCGTTCGCGTTCATCTTCGGCGTGCTGCCGCTCGCCATCTCCACCGGCGCGGGCGCGAACAGCCGCATCGCGATCGGTACGGCGGTGATCGGCGGCATGCTGTCGGCGACCTTCCTCGCGATCTTCTACATTCCGCTGTTCTTCGTCCTCGTGCGCCGCGGCGTGCGTGACGGCATCGCCAAATTGCGCGGTCGCCCGACCGGCTTTCAGGGTGATGACGGGCACGGTAGGGATGGTCACGGCAGGGATGGCGACGACGATGACGGCGAACCCTATGGCCCGCCCGAAGTCCAGGGGCCGCACCGGCCGGAGCCCGCATGATGCGTAAGCCGATCCTCTCCATGGCGCTCGCTGCGACGGTTCTGTCCGGTTGCAGCCTCGCGCCGAAATATATCCGCCCCGAACTGCCAACGCCGCAATCCTGGCCGGTCGGAGACGCGTATCTGCGCCAGACCGAGGCGGCGCTGCCGTCGGTCAGCTTTCCCGCAGTATTCACCGATCGCCGGCTCCAGACGCTGATCGAGCAGGCGCTGCTCAACAACCGCGACCTGCGCATTGCCGCCGCCAACATCCAGGCGGCACGGTCGCAATACCGCGTGCAGCGCGCCGACCTGTTCCCGCAGATCGACGCGACCGGTCGCTACACCTATTCCGGCGGCGGTCGCGGCGCGACCACGACGGCCGGGGGCAGCACCGGCGGCACCGGCGGGAACGGTGGTACGGGCGGGACCGGAACCGGCGGCACCGGCGGCACCGGTACGGGGGGCACGGGGACCGGTGGCACCGGCACGATCATCACCAGCTCGGGTGGCGGCAGTGCGTTTTCGGTCGGGCTGGGCATCACGGCATTTGAGGTTGATCTGTTCGGCCGGGTACGCAGCCTGACCCGCGCCGCGCTCGACCGTTATTTCGCGACCGAAGCCGCCGCCCGCGCCACCCGCCTGACGCTGGTCGGCGACATCGCCGATGCGTGGCTGACCTATGCCGCGGACCAGAGCCTGCTCCGGATCGCGCAGGACACCGCGACATCGGCGCAGCGCTCCGTGGTGCTTACCCGCGCACGTCTGCGCGGCGGCATCGCCCCGCGTACCGACGTGGCGCAGGCGGAACAGATCCTCGCCACCGCCGAAAGTGATCTCGCGCTTCAGCGGACGGCGGTGGCGCAGGACGCCAATGCGCTGCAATTGCTGGTCGGCGCCCCGGTCGATCCGGCACTGCTACCGACGACGCTGGACGAGGCATCCGCCACCGTGGCCGCGCTGCCGGCCGGGCTGGACTCCCAGATCCTGCTTCGCCGCCCCGACGTGGTGCAGGCGGAATACGAATTGCGCGCGACCAATGCGGAAATCGGCGCAGCGCGCGCGGCGCTGTTCCCGAACATCTCGCTCACCGGACTGGTCGGCTTCGCATCCAACGCGCTGTCGTCGCTCTTCAAGGGCGACAGCTTCACCTATTCGGTCGCGCCGAACGTCGGCTACCCGATCTTCCGCGCGGGAGCCGGCCGAGCCGGCGTCGTCTTCAGCCAGGCACAGCGCGATGCGGCGCTCGCCACCTACGAACGCGCGATCCAGAGCGCGTTCCGCGAAACCGCTGACGCGCTCGCGCGGCAGGGTACGATCGACCAGCAGTTGAGCGCCAATCGCCGCTTCGCCGCCGCCGCCGCCGACACGCTGCGCCTGACCGAGGCTTCGTATCGGGGCGGCATTTCGCCGTTCCTCAACACGTTGGATGCGCAGCGGTCCTTCTACACCGCGCAACGCCAGTTCGTCGCGACGCAGCTGACCGCCGCATCGAACCGCGTCACGCTCTACCGCGTGCTCGGCGGCGACTCGACGCTGGAGGCGACCGCCGACGGTCCGCGCCTGCTCGCGCCGCCGTCAGGGACCACCACCCCCGCAACGCCTTGACGTCACTCGCCGGCGGGGGGAGGGTCGGGGCATGAACCATGTCATTCGCCGCTTCCGCCCCGCCGATCGCGACGCGATGCTCGCGTTCGCGAACAGCCTGCCCGAGCACGACCTGCTGTTCCTCGGCCGCGACCTGCGTCAGCCACGCGTGATCGAGGCGTGGCTGGAGGCGATCGAGGCTGGCTGGATCGACAGCTTCCTCGCCGAAGCGGAGGACGGCATCATCGTCGGCAGCGCCGCGCTGCTCCGCGATCCGCACGGGTGGAGCGCGCATGTCGGCGAGGTCCGCCTGCTCGTCATGGCCGACCGCCGCGGCCACGGGCTCGGCCGCGATCTGGTGGAGGCGGTCTTCGCCGCCGCCGCCGCCGCCCACGGCCTGTCCAAGCTGACCGCATCGATGACGGTCGATCAGGCCGGATCGCGCACCCTGCTGGAGAGCGTCGGGTTCCATCAGGAGGCGCTGCTGGCGGCGCACGTCCGCGACCAGTCCGGCACCGCACACGATCTGGCGATCCTCGCGTGCACGATCGGCGGCTGACCCGGACCCGATCCGCGCACCCCGACGTTAGGCGCTGGAGTTCAACGAAAAGGATCACGTCGCCATGAGTATCTTCGGTTCGATCAAGGACGCGATCTTCGGCCACCCCGCCGCCGCCGAGGCGAAGCCCGCGCCGACGCCGACCCCTGCCGCGGCACCAGCGCCCGCGGCTGCCGCACCCGCGCCGGCTCCGGCTCCCGCTCCAGCCGCACCGAAGACGATCGACGCCGACGCGGCGCTCGAGAAGATCTACCACGCGAAGGGCGATCCCGACCTCAACTACAAATCGTCGATTGTCGACCTGATGAAGCTGATCGGCATGGACCCCAGCCTCGACAACCGGAAGACGCTCGCGACCGAGCTGGGCTACGAAGGTGAAAAGGACGGTTCGGCGGAGATGAACATCTGGCTCCACAAGCGCGTGATGGAGCGTATCCGCACCGGGCAGTAAGGCCCCCGTCATTGCGAGCGTGGCGAAGCTACGCTCGCGATACGGTATTCCAGCGACGGGGCTCAGCTATCCGCCAGCCGTCCCAACGCCCACCCCGCCGCCTCGCGCACCACGGGTGAGGCATCCTCCAACAGCGGCACCAACGCAGGTCGTAGGCCCGCCGCCCCACTATTTCCCGCCGCGATCGCCGCATTGCGGACCATCCGATCGCGGCCGATGCGCTTGATCGGCGATCCCGAAAACACCTGCCTGAACCCGGCATCGTCCAGTGCCAGCAGGTCGGCCAGTTCCGGCGCGGCGAGTTCCGCGCGCCCGATAAAGGCCATGTTCGCCGCCGCCGCATCGGCGAACTTGTTCCATGGGCACACCGCCAGACAATCGTCGCAGCCATAGATGCGGTTGCCGATCCCCGCCCGGAACTCCTCCGGGATCGGTCCCGAATGCTCGATCGTCAAATACGAGATGCAGCGCCGTGCATCCAGTTGATACGGCCCAGGAAACGCGTCGGTGGGGCACGCCCGCTGGCACGCGTCGCACGATCCGCAGCGGTCGCGCCCCGCCACGTCGGGCGTCAGGTCCAGCGTCGTATAGATCGCACCGAGAAACAGCCAGCTACCATGCTCGCGGCTGACCAGATTCGTGTGCTTGCCCTGCCACCCGATCCCCGCCGCCTCCGCCAGCGGTTTCTCCATGACCGGCGCGGTGTCGACGAACACCTTGAGATCGCATCCTTCTCCCAAACTGGCCGCCTCTTGCGCCAGCCACCGTCCAAGCGCCTTCAGCGCCTTCTTGACGACGTCGTGGTAATCGCCGCCCTGCGCATAGACCGACACGCGCCCCCGCTCCCCCGCGTCGGCCAGCGCCAGCGGATCGCGGCCCGGCGCATAGCTCATGCCCAGCGACACGACGCTGCGCACCTCGGGCCACAGACCGGCGGGCGAGACGCGGTGGTGCGCGCGCTCCTCCATCCAGATCATGTCCCCGTGCCGGCCCTGTTCCAGCCACTCGCGCAGCCGTTCGCCGGCGCGCGGCGCGGCATCGGCGCGCGCGATACCGCACGCCGCGAAGCCGAGTTCGGCCGCTTTCGCCTTGATCCGGTCTTCCAGCTTGTCTTGCGTCACCCCTCCCCGCTACCACGACCGCCCCGGCGGGAGGAAGCATGGCGGACGAACGGGCGGTCACCGCCGAGCATCTGGTGAAGCGGTACGAGCAACGTCGCGTGGTCGACGGCGTCGACCTGTCGGTGCCGGCGGGCTCGATCTACGGCGTACTCGGCCCGAACGGTGCGGGCAAGACCACGACGCTGCGCATGCTGCTGGGCATCATCGAGCCGGACGAGGGCCATCGCACGCTACTCGGCCATATCAACCCGCGCGAGGCGAGCGACCGCGTCGGCTATCTGCCCGAAGAACGCGGACTGTATCCCGCAATGAAGGCCAAGGAAGCGATCGCGTTCATGGGCGCGCTCCGTGGCCTCGACTGGGCGGAGGGGCGCCGCCGCGCCGTGACGATGCTGGAGGAGGCGGGCCTGGGCCATGCCGCGGACGAGAAGATTCGCAAGCTGTCCAAGGGCATGGCGCAGCTCGTGCAATTGCTCGGCTCCGTCGTCCACCGGCCCGACCTGATCGTCCTCGACGAGCCGTTCTCCGGCCTCGACCCGGTCAATCAGGAGAAGCTGGAGGCGCTGATCCTCGCGGAGCGCGACCGCGGCGCGACGATCCTGTTCTCCACCCACATCATGGCGCATGCCGAACGCCTGTGCGACCGGCTGGCGATCATCGCGGGTGGACGACGCCGGTTCGAGGGCACCGTCGACGACGCCCGCGCCACCCTGCCCAGCCGCGTCCGCTACGTACCCCATCACCCCGCCCCGGCGATCGCGCAATTGCTGCCCGCCGACGCGGTGGCAGACGGTGGCGCATGGCGGTTCCAGCTCCCCGATGGCGGCATCGAACCGCTGCTCGTGCCGCTCATCGATGCGGGCTACGGCATCGCCGGGCTGACGATCGAGCGGCCCGGCCTGCACGACGCCTTCGTCAGGATCGTCGGCCAGCACGCGGAGAAGGCGGCATGAACAATTTCCGCCATGCCATTCGTCAGGCGATGACGATCGCCCGCCGCGATTTCGTCGCTACCGTCTACACGCCCGTCTTCCTGCTGTTCCTGTTCGCCCCCGTCCTGATCGGCTCGATCAGCGCCATCGGCGGCATCGGCGCGGCAAGCATGGGCGACGGCGTCGCCGACAAGGCGCGAATCGTCGCGATCGTCCCGGCGCAGGTCGCCCCGGCGATGATCGCGCAGGACAAGCGCCTGCGCGCGATGTTCCCCCGCGACTTCCGGCCGTCCACACTCAGCATCGTCGCACCCTCCGCCGATCCGGCGAAGCAGGCACGTGCGGCGATCGACGACATGCGCTTCGACGTCGGTGGCGTCCTCTATGGCGACCTGACGCGACCGCAACTGCTCGTCCCCGCCATCGACCGCTACACCGCCCCGTATCTGGAGGCGCTGGCGCAGGCGACCTTGTCCGCCGACGCCCCCCGCATCGTCGCCACCCGCCACGAGGCTATCCGCGCCCGCGCCTCGATCGGCGGCCAGCACCAGTCGGGTTTCATCGCCGTGTTCGGCATCTTCTTCCTGACGCTGTTCCTGGCGGGGCAGGTCGTCGGCACAATGGCGGAGGAGCGCAACACCAAGGTGATCGAGGTGCTGGCCGCCGCCGTTCCGCTGGAGGCGGTGTTCGCGGGCAAGCTGGTCGGCATGTTCGGCGTCGCGGTGCTCTTCGTCGGCTTCTGGGGCGCCGTGCTGCTGTCGCTCGGCCAGTGGCTGCCGCCGACCGCCGCGCAGGCGATCGGCGATCTCGCCCCGGCGATCGGCGCGCCAACCTTCGCGCTGCTGTTCGCGGCCTATTTTTCGCTTGCCTATCTGCTGCTCGGCTCGGTGTTCCTCGGCATTGGCGCGCAGGCGTCTTCGCAGCGCGAGATCCAGATGCTGTCGCTGCCGATCACGATCGTCCAGGTCGGGATGTTCGCGCTCGCCTCGGCGGCGGCGCGGCATCCGGAAAGCTGGGTGGCGCGGTTCGCGGAAGTCTTCCCGCTATCATCGCCCTTCGCGATGGCGGGCCGTGCGGCCAATTCGGCGACGCTGTGGCCGCATGCGCTGGCACTGGTCTGGCAGTTGCTGTGGGTCGCGCTGTTCATCTGGACGGGGGCACGGCTGTTCCGGCGCGGCGTGCTGCAGTCGGGCAGCACCCCGTTCTGGCGGCGTTCACGGGCCGCCCCTATATCGGGGTGATGCAAACCCCCTCCGATCGTCGCACCTTCCTCGGCCTTGCCGGCCTCTGCACCGCTGCTTTCGCGCTGTTCGGCTGCAAGCAGCAGGCGCAGGCGGCCGAGCGCTATCCGGTGACGATGACCGATGCGCAGTGGCAGGCGAAGCTCGGCCCCGCCGCGTACCGCGTGCTCCGCAAGGAGGGGACCGAAGTACCGTTTACCAGCCCGCTGAACGACGAGCACCGCGCCGGCACCTTCGGCTGCAAAGGCTGCGCGCAACCGCTGTTCGCGTCGAAGACGAAGTTCGACAGCGGCACCGGCTGGCCCAGCTTTTGGGCACCGGTGCCGAAAGCGGTGGGCACGCGCGTGGATGGATCGATGATGATGCAGCGGACGGAGGTGCATTGTTCGCGCTGCGGCGGGCATCTGGGCCATGTCTTCGACGACGGACCGAAACCGACCGGCAAGCGCTACTGCATGAACGGCGTCGCGATGACGTTCCGGGCAGCCTAAGCCGCATTTGACTCGAGAGAGCCAGGTTTAGCTGACTTCCTCCCCGTTCCTTCAGGGGATCGTTACGAAGCTCTCTCTTCTGCCACCCCGGCGAAGGCCGGGGTCCAGTTGGGATGTCCGCTGTAGCTACTGAGAACGGAGCCTAACTGGTCCCCGGCCTTCGCCGGGTGGTGGCTCGCTGATAGGCAGAAAATGATTTCGCAACGATTCCCTTGATGGGATGCGCTTACTTCGAGACCTCAGTCCATTTTTCCGACGAACGCCAGCACCCGTGTCTCACGATCGGCACCGTGGGCGTATTCGACCGCCGGCTCGGCATCCATCTTCGGCGCGTGACCCGAATAGATGAAGCCCTTCACCGGATAGCTCGACGTGCCCAGCCCGCCCTGCGGACCGTACCACACGCGTACCTGGCTCCAGTCGCCTGCCGCTGACACGTCGACCGCGCGCACGTTCGTCTCGACGGCACCGCGCCGCGACCAGTTGGCGTGGGTCAGCAGCACCTCGCGCTCGCTGACCACGCGCGACACCATCGCGACATGGCCGACGCGCATACGACGCGTGGAGTCGAAGGCGAGCACAGCGCCCGGCTGCGGCACATGGCCACGCTCGTACTTGCCGTCCGCCTGGTTCCACCAGGTGTTGGCGTTACCGTGAATATCGATGCCCGAGATTTCGCGAGCATAGGGCGCGCATTGCCAGAATTGTGCAGCAGCCGGAGCGGCCATCATCAGGCCGCACGAAAACACCAGCGCAAAACGCGCTGCAAAACTCTTGATCATGGTCGTCAGACCCCCCGGTCTCAATCGGTGTGAGTCTCGGCTACGGGCAAAGGTTTATTTTTGGAATATCGCCGGGAACCTTATCCGACGAAGCGTTTCATCACGAAGGTCAGCCCCCGATTGGGGGAGTCATGCTGTCGTGGAATCACAAATCATCGGCCGGTTTCGGGTGCTCGGCCCGGATTGCCGACACGGTGAACCGGCTCCGGCCCATGCGTCCGTGCCAGCGTTTCGAACTGCGTGCCGTCGATCCGAATCTCGTTAAAGCCCGGCGGGCTGTTGCGCGTCCGCACCGACAGCGTGCCCGCGCCGATCATGCGAATGACGCGCCCCGCGCGTTCGACGGGGATGTCGAACGGATCGTGGACGTGGCCCGTCAGCACCGCATGCGCGCCCGCCGCCGCCAGTTCGCTCAACGCCTCCTCGCCGCGCGCCGTCTTCGCCGTGCCCTTCGTCGGGCCCTCGATCAGCGGATGATGCGCGGCGATGAAGATCAGATTCTCCTTCGGCGCGTCCTCGATCAGCGCGAGCGCGCGGCGCAGCGAGCTTTGGCTGACGCGGCCCTTCGACCAGTTCCACCGCCACTGCGCGCGCGCCGTCGTCTTCAGCGGCACGATCGTCACGCCGTGCAATTCCAGCGGCTTCTCGATCATCCGCTCGACCGCGGCGTAGCGCGTATAGGGCGCGATGAAGCGCCGGACCGGGTCCCAGTAATAGGGGATGTCGTGGTTGCCGACTTCCAGCGTCACCGGCGCGGCCAGCCCTTTCAGCCACGCGCCACCCTCCACGAACTCCTTCGTGCGCGCCCGCATCGTCAGGTCGCCGGTCATGATGACCGCGTCCGGCTTCTCGGTTGCGACCAGTTCGGTGAACCAGGCGACGGCCGCCTTGTCCTCCTTGCCGAAATGGACATCGCTGACGTGAAAGAGCCTGATCATCCCCGGCATTTCCCCGGCGCCAAGGCCTGCGTCAAGGCCGCCCGCGTCAAGGCAGGTCGGCCAGTTCGCGCGGCTGGTGGATCGGACATCCGTTGAAGCGTCCGCGATAATCGGCGGAGAAGGCGTAGGTGTCCCTGCGCGCGCGATTGACGTTGCCGAGCGGCCGGTGCGCCGCGATCCCGTGCCAGATGCTGTACGACAGCGCATCGTCGACCGCGTCCGATCCGCCATGCTCCCAGCTATGCTGCGGCGGCACCTCCAGCGTGGCGACGGTGACGAACGGGCTCGCCTTCGCGTCCCACTCCTGCGTCGGGTCCTCGACCGGCATCGCCGCGAGATCGGTGTTGAGCTGCACGCGGAACTCCCACGTGCCGCCCTGCGACACCAGCACCTCGTTCACCACCTCGCGCAGCGCGTCGGGCCGGTCGTGCGTCGACACCGTGTCACCCGTCAGCTGCGTCAGCGCGGGACTGACCGGCACGATCTGGAACTTGGCGATATGGTCGCCGTAACGGAACGGCGTCTGCGACCAATATGTCTCGCCCAGCGGATGCACGTTCGGCGCACCGCCCAGTTGCTGCAACGTCGCCGATGGTAATCCGATCGCCTCCAGCGGCGCTTCGATCGCCCGCAGGATACCGGACAACAGTTTTTTGCCGCCCTCCGCCTTGTCGGTCGTCGTGGCCAGCAGCTTCAGGTTCTTCGCGAAGGCGGCCGCGTCGGGCGCGCTGAACACCGGTCCATTGACCATGATGAAGTCCTGCGTCGTGTCACCCTCCGACCCCGGCAACCGTTCCCCCTCGACGTTCAGGACCTTCAGCGCCAGCCCACGCGGCAGGCCGATCGAATCGTCCAGCAGGTCGCCCGGATTGGTGGAGATACGCAGGATCGCCTCATGCTCGCCCGGCGTCGCGAACAGTCCCTGCGCCAGTTCGGGCGGCAAGCCGGAGTGGACGCGGAACACGCCCTTCGCGATCCCATGCGCCTTGGCGTGCACCGCGCGGACGGCGTGGCCATAGTCTTTCGACGTGGTGTCCAGAATGTGGCGGAACGATTCGTTGAGCTGCCCGATCGTCTCCGCCTCGTCCGGCTTCAAGGTTTCGACGGACGGGTCGTAGCGGATCGGTGCGGGCATGACGGTGATCTCCTGTGATCTCCGCCTGTTAACTCGCCGGTATAACGCCGCGTTCCCACCCATTCCGCGCCTGCAAGGGGAGGAATGGGTGGGAAAGGGTCGCTCGAAAACGTCTCCCTCCCCAAGGGGAGTGGAGCAGCCGACTCAGATATGGATCGCCCGGCCGTACGCGCCCAGCACGCTCTCGTGCATCATCTCGCTCAGCGTCGGATGCGCGAACACCGTCTCCATCAGTTCGGCCTCGGTCGTCTCCAGCTGACGGGCGACGACATAGCCCTGGATCAGCTCGGTCACTTCCGCGCCGACCATGTGCGCGCCGAGCAGCTCACCCGTCTTGGCGTCGAACACCGTCTTTACGAAGCCTTCCGCCTCGCCCAGCGCGATCGCCTTGCCGTTGCCGATGAAGGGGAATTTGCCGACCTTCAGCTCGTACCCGGCCTCCTTCGCCTTCGCCTCGGTCATGCCGACGCTGGCGACCTGCGGACGCGAATAGGTGCAGCCGGGGATGTTGCCCTTGTCCATCTGGTGCGGCGATCCGCCGGCGATCTTCTCCGCCGCGATCACGCCCTCGTGGCTCGCCTTGTGGGCCAGCCACGGTGCGCCGGTCACGTCGCCGATCGCCCAGATGCCCGGCACGTTGGTCTGGCCATAACCGTCGGTCTTGATGTGCCCCCGGTCGGTTTCGACGCCCAGCGCCTCCAGCCCGATATTCTCCGTGTTCGGCACGATGCCGATCGCGACGATGACATGGCTGAACTCGGTCGTCTCGACCTTGCCGTCCTTCCCCTTGATCGACGCCTTCACGTTCGCCGCACCCGGCTCGATCTTCTCGACGCCGGCACCCGTCAGGATCTTGATCCCCTGCTTGGTCAGCGCCTTGTCCATGAAGGCGGACACCTCCTCGTCCTCGACCGGCAGGATGCGGGGCAGCATCTCCACGATCGTCACGTCCGCGCCCATGTCGTTGTAGAAGCTGGCGAACTCCACGCCGATCGCGCCCGATCCGATGACCAGCAGCTTGGTTGGCATCTCGGTCGGCACCATCGCGTGGCGGTACGTCCAGACGCGCTTGCCGTCCGCCTTGGCAAACGGCAGGTCGCGGGCGCGCGCACCGGTGGCGACGATGATGTTCTTCGCCTCCAGCTCGACGGTCTTGTCGCCCTGCTTCACCGACAGCTTGCCCGGCGCGGTCAGCGTGCCGAAGCCCTCGTGCACCGCGACCTTGTTCTTCTTCATCAGGCCCTTGACGCCCGCATTCAGCTGGCCTGCGACCTTGCGCGAACGATCGACGATCTTGCCCAGATCGAACCCGACGTTGCTCGCGCTGAGACCGTAGGAATCGGCGTGCTGCATGTAGTGGTAGATTTCCGACGTTCGCAGCAGCGCCTTGGTCGGGATGCAGCCCCAGTTCAGGCAGATACCGCCCAGCCGCTCGCGCTCCACGATCGCGGTCTTCAGCCCGAGCTGCGACGCCCGGATCGCCGCGACATAGCCGCCCGGCCCCGAGCCGAGAATGATGAGGTCGTAGGTTTCAGCCACGGATAGCTCCTGGGGAATAGCAAAACATAATGTGCGGTGCCGGCGGCTCTAGGCCAAGCCCGGCACCTTGCGCGGTCGACGTTCCTCGTCGGTTGCGACGAACACGAAACGCGCCTGCGTGACCTTGCACGCCTCCTCGACGTGACGGGCGCGGCGCCAGGCTTCGACCTCGATCGTCATCGACGTGTTCCCGACCGCGACCAGCGTGGCGTAGACCGACACCTCGTCGCCGACCAACACCGGCGCGTGGAACTTCATCGCGTCGACCGCGATCGTCACCGCGCGTCCGCCGGAATGGCGCGACGCCACCGACCCTGCGGCCAAGTCCATCTGGCCCATCAGCCAGCCGCCGAAGATGTCACCGTACGGATTCGCATCGCCCGGCATCGCGGCGACGCGGATGGTCGGCGTCTGGTCCGGCAATATCGTCACCGCGCCGCTCCCTGTCGGCCCACGTCGGCGCGGCGGGCGCGGCGCAGCGGGCGGATGCTGTCGATCAGCAGCGCCAGCGTCGCGCCGCCGCCGCACCACCAGATCTCCTCCCGGCCCAACGGATAGGCCCAGGCGGCCAGCCCGGTCAGCGCCACGACGGTGACGAGGCCGATCGCAAGGTGCAACAGCTCCACCGCCACGCGCATCGGGTCAGGCCAGCATGCCCAGCGGCGTTTCGATCAATTCCTTGAATGCCTTCATCAGCGCCGCACCATCCGCGCCATCGATTGCGCGGTGGTCGAAGCTGCCGGTCGCCGACATCACCGTCGCGATGCCGAGTTCGCCGTCGATCACGTACGGACGCTGCTCGCCCGCGCCGATCGCCATGATCATGCCCTGCGGCGGGTTGATGACCGCCTCGAACTGCTTGATCCCGAACATGCCCATGTTGCTGATCGACGCGGTGCCGCCCTGGAATTCCTCCGGCTTCAGCTTGTTCTCCTTGGCGCGACCGGCCAGGTCCTTCACCTCGTTGGAGATCGCCGACAGCGTCTTGCCCGCGGCATCCTTCACGATCGGCGTGATGAGGCCCGACGGCGTCGACACCGCTACCGAGATATCGGCGCGCGAGAAGCTGATGAGCTGGTCCGGCGTGAACATCACGTTGCACTTCGGCACCGCGATCAGCGCGACGCCCAGCGCCTTTACCAGCATGTCGTTGACCGACAGCTTGACGCCCCGCGACGCCAGCGACGCGTTCAGCTCGCCGCGCAGCTTCAACAGCGCGTCGAGGCGGATATCCACCGTCAGGTAGATATGCGGCACCGTCTGCTTCGATTCGGTCAGGCGGCGCGCGATCGTCTTGCGCATGTTCGACAGCTTGGTCGCCTCGTGCGGGATGTCCGGCACGGCGGCGGGCTTCGGCGCGGGCGCAGGTGCGGCGGCCTCGGCCACCGGCGCAGCCGCAGCAGCGGGCGCAGGTGCTGTCGCACCGGGCTTCGCCCCCTCGACGTCGGCCTTCACCACGCGACCGTTCGGTCCGGACCCGCTGAGACCGGCGAGGTCGATACCCTTCTCGGCCGCGATCCGGCGCGCGAGCGGGCTCGCCTTGGTCCGGCCACCCTCTGCCGACGACACAGGCGCTCCCGACGACGCGGCGCCGGTCTTCGCCGTGCCCGCATCGGCAGGACGGCCGTGATCCTCGGCCTGCGTGATCGTGCGATCGGCAGGCTTGGCCTCGCTACCGGTCTTGTTCGGGTCTTCGGGGTTCGGCGCGCCCTTGAACTGCGTGTCCGTGGGCTGCGGCGTCTCGCTCTTCGTCGGTGCGGACACGGAGGAAGCGTCCTCGCCTTCCTCCGCCAGCACGGCGATCACCGCACCGACCTTCACATTGTCGGTGCCTTCGGCGATGACGATCTTGGCGATCACGCCCTCGTCCACCGCCTCGAACTCCATCGTCGCCTTGTCGGTTTCGATTTCGGCCATGATGTCGCCGGACTTGACGGTATCGCCTTCCTTGACGAGCCACTTGGCCAGCGTGCCCTCCTCCATCGTCGGCGACAGGGCGGGCATTTTGATCTCGATCGACATGCAGGTCCTCGGGCTCTCCGTAACGTCATCGTCTCTCGCGCCCCAACGCCGCCGGGTCAAGGCCGGCGGCTTGCGCTCCGCCCCCCGGCGCGCCACACCGTACCGCATAAGAGGGGCGACGGACGGGAGTTCACGATGCGTATCTATCTGGTCGTGATCGACGATACGCCCGAAGCGGCGATCGCCCTGCGCTTCGCCGCACGCCGCGCCGTGAAGACCGGCGGCGGGGTCGAAATCCTGACATTGCTGCCACCGCAGGAATTCATCGCGTTCGGCGGCGTGCAGGCGACGATCGAGGAAGAGGCTCTGCACCACGCAGAGGGTCTCGTCGAACAGGCCGCGGGCGCGCTGGTCGAGGAATCCGGCCTGAAGCCAGCGATCACCGTTCGCGGTGGCGAGGGTCCGAAGGTCATTCGCGAAATGATCGCGGCCAATCCCGATATCGCCGCCCTGGTGCTGGGCGCCGCGGCGACCGGCGCTCCCGGCGCGCTCGTCACGCACTTTACCGGTGCCGATGCGGGTGCGCTCAGCGTGCCGGTGATGATCGTGCCGGGTTCGCTGACCAGCGAACAGATCGATCGGTTGAGCTAGGTGCTCCGGCCTCCAGCCACGCCAATGCCGCAGCACGATCGTCGAAGACGCGGATCTCGTCCCGCGTCGCCGCCAGTCGCCGCGCCTGTTGCCGCGCCAGCATGCCCTTGGTGAACAACGCGACCTTGCGCGAGCGGATCGGCGGGTTCGCCATGAACGCCTGCAACGCGGCGACCACCTCCTGCGACTGGATCGCCGCGCGCGTGTAATCGCACAGCACGATCGAGGATCGCCCGCCAGCCGTTGCCGCCTGCAACGCCGCCAGCAACTCCCCTGCGAACACGCGGAGATGGTCGCTCGTCCAGAACCCTTCGACGGTGACCTCGACCATGCCGTGATCGGGGTTGACGGTAATCGTATGCATGGCGTGTCTCCGCCTCTCGGCCTGCCCACCAGCGGTTAACCGCCGGTAACCGAACCGCTTTGGGTGACATCGCTTGAACCCGGTCGCTGCACCGGCTTAGGATCGCGGCCATGATCCTGATGCTCCTGGCCACTGCCGCCGCCGCGCCTGCTCCTGCCGCACCCGCCCGCCTCCGCGCCGATGTCGAGGCACTGGTCGGGTTCGGCACGCGCCACACCTCCAGCACCACCGCCGACAAGCGGCGCGGCATCGGCGCGGCGCGCGACTGGACCGCGCAGCAATTCGGCGCGATCGCGCGCGCGTGCGGCGGCTGCGTCACCGTCGATCGCATCTCCCGCCGCGTCTCCGGTCCGCGCGCGCCGAGCGGCGTCGTGGTGGAGGACGTGCTCGGCATCCAGCCCGGCCGCGATCCGAACCGCGTCGTGATCGTCGGCGCACACATCGACAGCCGCGTCACCGATGTGATGGACACGACGAGCGACGCCCCCGGCGCGAACGACGATGCCTCCGGCGTGGCGCTGGTGCTGGAGGCTGCCCGCCAACTATCGAAGCGCAAGTTCGATGCCACGATCGTCTACGCCGTCTTCTCCGGCGAGGAACAGGGCCTGTGGGGCGCATCGCTGCTCGCCGACACCGCGAAGGCGCGCGGCTGGGATGTCACCGCGATGCTCAACAACGACATCGTCGGCAACACCGTGGGTCAGGGCGGTAAGCGCGAGGATCGCTACGTCCGGGTCTTCTCCGAAGGCATCCGCTCGTCCGAGGACCTTGCCCAGCAACAGGCCCGCCGCGCGATCGGCGGCGAGGACGACGGCCCCAGCCGCGCCCTGGCGAAAGCGATCGGCGACATCGCGGCGGCGGATCGTGGCGGGATCGGCGTGATGCTCGACCGCCGCCCAGACCGCTTCGGCCGCGGCGGCGATCACGAGCCGTTCCTCAAGCTCGGCTACCCCGCCGTTCGCTTCTCCGTCGCCAACGAGAACTGGGACGCGCAGCATCAGGACCTGCGCACGGAGGGCGGCACGGTCTACGGCGACACCGTCGACCGCATGGATTTCGCCTATCTGGCGAAGGTCACCGCGCTCAACATCGCCACCCTCGCCCGCCTCGCCGCCGCCCCGCCCGCACCCGCCAGCGCGAGTTTGAAGGGCGATCTGTCGCGCGACACGATCGTCCGCTGGGCCGCATCGCCGGGCGCGGTGCGCTACCGCGTGCGCTGGCGGCGCAACGACACGGCCGACTGGACGCAGACCCGCGATGTCACGGGCACGGAAACGAACTTGGCGCAGGTGCCGGTCGACGACCATTTCGTCGGCGTCTCCGCAGTCGCGGCGGACGGATCGGAAAGCCTCGTCACGTTCGCGGGGAGGGAAACGGCGCGGTGATGTCGCCACACCGCAGCACTGCGGCGCGGAGCTGACACCCGCGACGCCCCCCGTATGTCCGGATCACCCGGCAGATTACCGTGCGCCGGCGGGCGATGCCGGGCGACGGGTCAACGCCGGCAGCAGAGTGCCTTGCTCTTGACCCGACGCTTGGCATGCCACGCCCGCCGCGGCGCATCCTCGTAATATTCGGTCGTCGTCGTGGTCGTGACCACCGGCGCGCTTTGCACCGTCACCGTCGTCGTGGTGCCGCCGCCATAGTAGCCGGCCCCGCCACCCGTCGTCACAACCGTGTGCCCATCCTGCGACACCCAATGCTCGCCACCGCCATAGCCGTGCGCAACGGGCGGCGGCGGATAGGCTGCGCCATAGCCGCGATCGTCGTAGCCGCGCCGTTCGTAACCTCTGTCGTCATGACTACGGTCGTCGCGATACGCATAATCGTCCGGCCCGCGCCCGCGCCGGTCGCGTCCGCGATCCTCGCCCTTATCGATCGCATAGCCCGCCGCCGCACCGACGCCCGCACCGATCAGCGTTCCGCCCAGCCGGTTGCCACGACCCGCGATGACATTGCCCGCGACGCCACCGGCCACCGCACCGATCGCCGCCCCACCCAGACCGTTGTCGCCCATCCTTGGATCGCGGCGCGCGGGCGGATACGGCGGCGGCGGACCATGGTCGCCCGCCATCTCGTAACTACCGCCGTCATAATGGTCCCAGTCGATTCCACCGACCGTGTCGTAGACCGATCCCCGCGCATCGATCAGCACCGCATCGTCATAATAGCGCGACCAGCGATAGCCCGCCCGCGGCTGCGCCAACCCGTACGCCGACCAATTGCCCAGCGCGAAACCCGGCTGCACCCAATAGGGCGGCAGCGCCCAGCCGGCATAGGGTCGGCGATAGCCGTTCCATCCGCCCGGCGCGTTCCAGCCCGCCGCCCAACGCCCCTGCCGCATCTGCCAGCGCGGGCCTGCCCGCATCGTCGTCCCCCGCTGCGCCGCGACGATCGGACGTGCGGGAGCAGAAGGCATGGCCCGCACGGGAGCGGCCGGCATCGCCGCCCGCCCCGGCACCGGGTAGGATGCACCCGCGGACCCCGCCCGCTGCGCGCCGGCCGCACCCGCGGCGACGAGCATCGCCGCGATCATTCCAGCACCCGCAATCGCGCGCATGGGCCGTCTCCCCGATCAAACCGTGGAAGCCGCCCACGCGGACTCCGTTCGTCCACGATCTACCATCGGCCCATCGCACCTGCCAGCGCGCGTCCAGTCCCGATCTGGATCAGTCCACAGGCGTCGGCGACAGCCGCTCGACCAGCAGCGCCGCCAGCGCCTCGCATCCCTTCGCGTCCTCGGCATCGAACCGCGCCGGCTCCGGGCTGTCGAGGTCGAGCACGCCCAGCACCATGCCGTCCCTGACCAGCGGCACCACCAGTTCGGACCGGCTCGCCGCGTCGCAGGCGATGTGCCCGGGGAACGCATGCACATCCTCGACCAGTTGCGTCTCGCCCGTGGCCGCGGCGGTGCCGCACACGCCCTTGCCCACCGCGATGCGGATGCACGCCGCCTTGCCCTGGAACGGCCCCAGCACCAGTTCGCCGTCCACCATGCGGTAGAATCCCGCCCAGTTCAGGTCCGGCAGATATTGCCAGATCACCGCCGCCGCGTTCGCCATGTTGGCGATCGCATCCGGCTCCTCCGCCGTCAGGGCATCGACCGCCGCCGTCAGGTCGCGGTACAGCTCCGCCTTCGAACCGTTGGAAACATCGAACGAATACATCAATCCACCTTCACCCGCCCGCGGCCCGCCTTGACGCCCGCGCGCTTCACCTTGCCCTCGACGCGCCGCGCCTTCGCGGCCTTGGACGGCTTGGTCGGCCGCCGCTTCTTGGGCACGAAGGTGGCGTCGCGGATCAGCGCGATCAAGCGTTCGCGCACCTCCTGCCGGTTAAGCAGTTGCGACCGCGATCCCTCGCCGCGCAACACCAGCACGCCCTCGCGCGTCATCCGCGATCCTGCCAGCTCCACCAGCCGCATCTTCACCGCGTCCGGCAGGTTCGGCGAGTTCGCCACGTCGAACTTCAGGATCACCGCACTGTCGGTAGTGTTGACGTGCTGCCCACCGGGCCCGCCCGCCCGCGTCGCCGTCTCCTGCAACTCGCCGTCGTCGATGGCGATGCTGCGGGTGACGGGAATGGCGGTCACGGCTCCCAACCCGCAAAGCGCTCCGGCAACGGCGCGATGGCGTGGATCGGATCCTTGCCCGGCCTCGCGACCGTCAGTTCGGCGGCATGCAGCATCATCCCCAGCCGATCCGCGCGCCCATAGACCGGGTCGCCGACCACCGCCGCGCCCAGCCCGGTCGCGGCATGCACGCGGATCTGGTGCGTCCGCCCCGTTTCCGGCCGGAACTCGACCAGACTGCGCCCGTCGCGCGTCGCCAGCCCGCGCCACTTCGTCCGCGATGCCTTGCCATTCGGATCGCCGACCATCCGCCAGCCCGCCTCCGCGCTCGACACCTTCGCCAGCGGCAGGTCGATCAGCCCCTCGCCCTCGATCACGCCTTCCAGCACAGCGAGGTAGCGTTTTTCGACGGTGCCCGCCTCGAACGCCTGCTGGAACCGCGCGCCAGCCTTGGGATTGCGCGCCAGCAACAGGCACCCGCTGGTATCACGGTCCAGCCTATGCACCGCGGTCGGCCACCGCCGGAAGCCGAACTTCAGCGACTCGAGGTGGTTTTCGAGACTCAGCGAGCCGTCGCGCGGCTTATCGACCGGCAGTCCGGCGGGCTTGTCGATGACGAGGGCTTCGCCGTCGATGAACAGGACGTGGTCACCATGCATGCCGCGCTCCTTGCCACCGCCGCGCCCGCCATGCCAGAGGGCGCGCGCGATGCTGCTGATGCTCCTGCTCCAGGCCACCGCGCCAAACCCGGCTCTGGTGCCCACCCCGGACGGCCGCGTCCTCGGCCATTTCCCCTACGGCGATGTCGCGCCCGGCGAACTTGTCGATGCTCCGACCGGTTTCGGCATTCACGCCTGCCGCATCCGCCGCGACGTGCTGCCCGACCTGCAACGCCTGCTGATGGCCGCGGCCGGCGACCCGGGCGTCGGCGGCACCCTGCGCGGCCTGTCCTGCCACCGCTCGATCCAGCGTCAGAGCGGCGTGTTCCGGACCGGCGGCGAGGGCGATGCCGAAAGCCGGTCGATCTCCGTCGCGCCGCCCGGCCATAGCGAGCACACCACCGGTTACGCGATCGACTTCGCGATCCGCCCGTCGCCCAATTGCCCCGATATCGAGGCGTGCATGGCCAATCTGCCCGCGGCGAAATGGCTGATCGCCAACGCCCCGCGCTTCGGGTTCGAGATGAGCTTCCCCGCCGGCAATGCGCAGCGCGTGAAATGGGAGCCGTGGCACTGGCGCTGGGTCGGCACGACCCGCGCGACCCCCGGCGCGGCGCAGGCCCGCTTCCTCTTCGCCAAGGCCCGCGCGGCGTTCCCCGCCGATCCCGGCATCGCCGAGCCGCTGAAGATCGTGCTGACCGGCCAACCGAATGCACCGGTCCGGCCAGTGGTGAAGGCGGACAAAAAGAAAAAGCGCAAACGCTAAAATCCTCCCCGTTCGCGGGGAGGGGGACCGCGAAGCGGTGGAGCGGCAGCCACGAGCGACCCTGCCAGCAGCTACCCCTCCGTCACGCCTGCGGCGCGCCCCGGCAAGTCCTTCTAACTCCCCTCCCCTCGGGGAGGGGTTGGGGGAGGGCGGCGCCGCAGGCCACACGGCCAAGGCTCCACCCCACCCCCGCCCTCCCCTCGCCGGGGAGGGAGAAGATCACATCATCCGAACAGCTTCGCCGCCGTCTCCGCGATCCGCTTGCCCTGATACCGCGCGCCGTCCAGTTCCACCGCACTCGGCTGGCGCGAGCCGTCGCCGTCCGCCAGCGTCGACGCGCCGTACGGCGTGCCGCCCTTGACCTCGTCGACGCCCATCTGGCCCTGATATCCGTAATCCAGGCCGACGATGGTCATGCCGTGATGCAGCAGGTTGGTGATGATCGAGAACAGCGTCGTCTCCTGTCCGCCATGCTGGCTGGCGGTGGAGGTGAACGCGCCGCCGACCTTGCCGATCAGCTTGCCCTGAAACCACAGACCGCCCGTCGTATCCCAGAATGCCGCCATCTGCGCCGGCATCCGGCCATAGCGGGTCGGCGCGCCGACGATGATCGCGTCATACTGCGTCAGCGCGTCGGGACCCTCGATCTCGGGATGCGCGGTGTCGGTCTTGAAGTGCGCCGCCTCGACGACATCCTTCGGCGCGGTCTCGGCGACGCGGCGGATGTCGACCTCGGCCCCACCGGCGCGCGCACCCTCGGCGACCGCGTCCGCCATCTGCTCGATATGGCCGTAGGACGAATAATACAGCACCAGAACCTTGGTCATGCGGCTAAACTCCAGAAGGATAGGAACGGCAGCGTCGGGGACGAACGGCCCGACGCGGGAAAAGGAACGGGTCGATGCCGCCAAGATAGGCGTCGCCAGCATCGCGTAAATGGAAACGATAGAAAACGATCGTTTCGCATGTTAGTAACCTAAAGCGCTCCGGAGAGAGCCGAGCGATCGCGGGGAGCAGGACCGATGAGACTACCCGATCTGGAAGCGTGGGCCATCTTCGCCGCCGTCGCGGAACATCGCTCGTTCAGCGGCGCCGCTGACGCGATCGGCCTCAGCAAGGCGACCGTGTCGAAAGCCGTCGCCCGGCTGGAGGCGCATCTGGACCAGTCGCTGTTCCATCGCACCTCGCGGCGGCTCGCACTGACCGAGTCGGGCCGCCCCCTCGCCGATCACGCCCGGCGGATCGTCGCGGAAGCGACCGCCGCCGAGGAAGCCGCACGCAGCGCCGCCGCGGCCCCGGCAGGCCGCATCCGACTCGCCGCGCCGATGAGCTTCGGACTGACCAACATCGCGCCGATCGTCGCGGAATTCCTCGCCGCGCACCCGGCAATCGAAATCGAATTGCATCTATCCGACTCGCGCGTCGACATCGTCGCGGAGGGGTTCGACGTGGCGCTGCGCATCGGCGACCTCGCGGACAGTTCGCTGCGTGCCCGCCGGCTCTGCGCGATCCAGGCGCACATTATCGCCGCACCCGCCTATCTGGAGCAATATGGCGAACCGCTGACCCCGACCGATCTCGGTCGCCACCGCGTGCTCGGCTATGCCAATTTGCCCGGTCCGTGGCGCTTCCGCGGACCGGACGGCGCGGACCTCAGCATCCGCACAGCAGGGCCGCTGATGGCGAACAGCGGCGATGCGCTCGTGCCGTCGCTGCTCGCCGGGCTCGGCATTTCGCGGCTGCCGGAGTTCATCATCGGCGCGCATCTCGCGACGGGCGCCCTCATCCCGATCCTGAAGGACTGGTCGCCCAGCGCCACCGCGCTCCACCTGCTGACGCCCCCCAGCGCCCTCCGCCCCGCCCGCGTCGAGGCGCTGATCGCCTTCCTGACCGAACGCTTGCGCACCGCGCCTGTCCTACACTCCGACGATCTGCGAGAGTCGGCGGGATGATGCACCTGTCCCCCGACCCTGCCCCGTGCTCCCGCGAAGGCGGGAGCACGGTGGCGCAACACCATTCGTCATGCCGGGCTCATCCCGGCATCCACCGCGCGGCACACTCAAACGCAAAGAGGCTTGCGGGACCGTGGATGCCGGGACGATCCCGGCATGACGGTGGTGTGCGTGGTCAGCATCGCCGCCTTTCCTCCGCCTGCGAACACGCATGTGGGACAGCAACCGCATGACCCCCGAACAGCGCGAAGTGGAGGACACCCCTCCAGCGCCTCCACTTCCTCCACTTCGCGCCCCGGCCGGTGCCCGCCTCGCCCCGGATGCGGACGACGCGCGGTTCATTCGTCGCACCCTGATCCTCGTCGTAATCGCCGCCGTCCTGCTCGCGCTGTGGCGTGCCAGCGACCTGCTCATCCTGGCCTTCGGCTCCGTGCTCGGCGCGACCGTCATCCACGCGCTCGCGCGGATGTTCCGCCGTCGTACCGGCGCGTCGGCGAAACTGTCGCTCGGCCTCGGTATGGGCAGCGTGCTCGCTGCGATCGGCTTCCTCGTGTGGCTGTTCGGCGTCGCCTTCCGCCAACAGGTCAACGCGCTCGTCACCGCGCTGCCCGGCCTGATCGACCAGCTCGCCGCCTGGGCCAGCCGGTCGCCGGTGGGGGAGAAGATCGTCGACGCCGTCCGCGCCGCCTTTGCCGGCAGCCGCGTCGCGCAGGATATCGGCGGGCTGGCGCAGGGTACCGGGGAGCTGCTGCTCAACGCGCTGCTGCTCCTGATCGGCTCGCTGTTCCTCGCCGCCGACCCCAAGGTCTACGAACGCGGACTGCTGCTGCTGGTGCCGCCGCGTCACCGTCCCGCGTTCGAGGATGCGCTGTTCGACGTGGGGGAGACGCTCCGCCTGTGGCTGCGCTCGTCGCTGATCCTGATGACGTCGATGGGCGTGCTCGTCGGCACCGGCCTCGCGATCTCCGGCGTCCCCTCCGCCGCCGCGCTGGGGCTGCTCGCGGGCCTGTCGGAGTTCATTCCCTATGTCGGGCCGACCGCGGCGATGATCCCGGCGCTGGGGCTGGCGGCCACGGTCGGCACCGGTCCGCTGATCGGTACGCTCGCCACCTACGCGATCGTGCGCCTGATCCAGACCAACTTCATCACGCCCTATGTTCAGCAACGCGTCATCGCGATCCCGCCCGCGATCACCGTGTTCGCGATCATCGGTATCGGTGTCATCTTCGGCATCTTCGGTCTGTTCTTCTCGGCCGCGCTGCTGGTGGTGTTCTTCACCCTGATTCGCAGCCTCTATCTGCGCGAGGTGCTGGGCGAAGAGATCCCGCGCACTGCCCACACTACACTCATAACGGGTGGCGACTCGCGGGAATCACTCGATTAAGCTCGAATTAACCTTTTGCCTTCAGATGTTCTTTGGTTAATGAAATCCGGGTCGGTCGCTTCGGGAAAAAAGCGGCCACGCCAAGTGGGGAACTGCCTGATGCGCGTGCTGCTGATCGAGGACGAGCCGACGACCGCCAAGGCGATCGAGCTCATGCTGACGACCGAAGGCTTCAACGTCTACACCACCGATCTCGGTGAGGAAGGCTTGGATCTCGGCAAACTCTACGACTACGATATCATCCTGCTCGACCTTAATCTGCCGGACATGCACGGCTACGACGTGCTGAAGAAGCTGCGCGTGGCCCGCGTGACGACGCCGGTGCTGATCCTGTCGGGCGTCAATGAAATGGACTCGAAGGTCCGCAGTTTCGGCTTCGGTGCCGACGATTACGTGACCAAGCCGTTCCACCGCGAGGAACTGGTGGCGCGCATCCACGCCGTCGTCCGCCGGTCGAAGGGCCATTCGCAGTCGGTCATCCGCACCGGCAAGCTGGCGGTGAACCTCGACGCCAAGACCGTCGAGGTCGACGGTGCCCGCGTGCACCTGACCGGCAAGGAGTATGCAATGCTGGAGCTGCTGTCGCTCCGCAAGGGCACCACGCTGACGAAAGAGATGTTCCTGAACCATCTCTACGGCGGCATGGACGAACCCGAACTCAAGATCATCGACGTCTTCATCTGCAAGCTGCGCAAGAAGCTCAGCCTCGCGTGCGACGGCGAGAATTATATCGAGACGGTCTGGGGCCGCGGCTACGTGCTGCGCGAACCCGACGAACTCGGCGAGACCGCCCAGGTGGCGTAACCCTTCCTCACATGGGGAAAAGCGAAGGCCGTGGCACCGGGGGGCGCCACGGCCTTTTGTTGTTGGAGAAGGGCGCGTAGACTCGCGGGCCGAAAGGCGCGCTCCTTGAACCATCCGAAACGCGTCACCCCAGCAAAAGCTGGGGTCTTCAACCGCGGCGCAGGTCCTCTCCAAAAAAGGCTCCAGCGCGCGATGATGACGGACCAACATCGCGCGTTGGACTAACCTTAGCCTAACCTTCCGCGGTCGACTACGCCCTATCCCAAAGCCGGCTCGAACACCGACCACCCGGTCCGCTGCACCAGCCGCTCCAGCGCCAGCGTGCCGAGTTGCGAATTGCCGCGCTCGTTCAGCCCCGGCGACCACACCGCGACGCTCGCCCGCCCCGGCACAATCGCGAGGATACCGCCACCGACCCCGGACTTCCCCGGCAGTCCGACCCGGAACGCGAACTCGCCCGACCCGTCGTAATGCCCGCACGTCATCATCAGCGCGTTGATCCGCCGCGCGCGCTGCGCCGACACGATCCGCCGCCCGGTCGACGGCAGCATCCCGCCCGCCATCAGGTATCGGCCCGCCAACGCCAGTTGCCGACAACTCATCGCCAGCGCGCAGGCATGGAAATAGACGCCCAGCGTCCGCTCGACGTCGTGGTGGATGTTGCCGAACGACCGCATGTAGCTCGCCAGCGCCGCGTTCCGGTATCCGGTCGCCGCCTCCGCATCCGCGACCTCTCGGTCGATGACGATGTCGTCCTCGCCCGCCAGCGTCCGGACGAAGCGCAGCATCTCCCCGATCGCCTCGCGCGGCTCGTTCCGCCCGAGCAGGATGTCGGCGACGACGATCGCGCCGGCATTGATGAACGGGTTGCGCGGAATGCCATGCTCGAACTCGAGCTGCACGATTGAGTTGAACGCGCTCCCCGACGGCTCCCGCCCGACGCGCTTCCACAATTGATCGCCGACATGCCCCAGCGCCAGCGTCAGCGCGAAGACCTTGCTGATCGACTGGATCGAGAACGTCTCCTCGGCATCGCCCGCCAGATGGCAGGTGCCGTCCGCCTCGATCACCGCCATCCCGAACTTCGCGGGATCGACCTTTGCAAGTGGCGGGATGTAGGCGGCTGGCGTGCCCCGGTCGGGTGCCGCCTTCATCTCCTCCGCGATGTCGGCAACGATCCCGGAGAGATCGGACGTGGAGAGGTCTATTTCCGCTCCCACACCTTTTCGCCTCCGACCCACGTCTCCTCGACCTTGGTCTGGCGCAGTTCGGTCGCGCCCGCCTGGATCGGATCGCGATCGACGATGATGAAGTCGGCCCGCTGGCCCGGCTGGAGGCTGCCGAACTGCTTTTCGGCGAACCCGGCCTTCGACGCACCGATCGTGAATGCCGCCCACGCCTGCTCGCGCGTCACCGCCTCCTGCGGCTGCCACCCGCCGAACGGCTGCCCGTCAGCCCCGGTTCGGGTGAACGCCGCCGCCCAGCCCGCGAACGGATCGGGGCTCTCGACCGGATAGTCGGACCCGAACGCCAGCGTCGCGCCGTTGCGCAGCATCGTCGCCCACGCATACGCCCCCAGCAACCGCGCCGGGCCGAGCCGCGCCTCCGCCATCGTCCGGTCGCCGGTCTGGTGCACCGGCTGCATCGAGGCGACGATGCTGTTCCGGCCAAAGCGTGGGAGGTCGGCCGGATCGACCACCTGCGCATGCTCGATCCGCCAGCGCCGGTCGCCCTTGTACGTCTCCGCCAGCTCCTCGATCGCGCCCAGCGCCTGCGCGTTGGCGGCGTCACCGATCGCATGCACCGCGACCTGATACCCGTCCATCGCCGCCCGGCTCATCAAGTTGCGCAGCGCCGTGTCGGTGTTGAACGCCAGCCCGCGCTCCTTCGGCGCATCTGCATAGGGCGCCTTCAGCCACGCCCCCCGCGACCCCAGCGCGCCGTCGCTGTACAGCTTCACGCCCGCCAGCTTCAGCCGATCGCCGTACAGCCACGGTGTCGGCCCGGTGCCGCCAATCCGGATCGCATCGTCGATCCCCGCGCCGTAGCTGACGATCCGCACCCGCAAGCCGCCGCGATCACCCATCCGCCGATAGGTCAGCCAGTCGTCGACACTGGTGCCCATGTCCGCGGTCGCGGTCACGCCCAGCGACAGCAACGCCGACTGCGCCTTCAGGAACGCAGAGTCGCGCTCCTTCGGCAACGGCGCCGGCACGACCTTCTGGATCAAGGCCTGCGCCATATCCACGAACACGCCGGATGGCTGCGCGCCAGTTTTCTCGATCCGTCCACCCGGAGGCGAGACGGTCTTGGCCGTGACCCCGGCCTCTCGCATCGCCGCGCTGCTGACCCAGATTGCGTGGCCGTCGCCGCGCGCCAGCACCACCGGCCGATCGCCGACCGCCGAGTCCAGTTCCGCTGCGGTCGGGAAGCGGCCCAACCCCCAGATTTCCTGATTCCAGCCGCCGCCGACGATCCAGCGCCGGTCGGGATTGCCGGCGGCATAGGCCCTGATCCGGTCCAGCGCCTCCGCCAGCGTCTTGGTTTCCGCCAGGTCCAGCTCGATCTTGCGGAATCCCAGCTCCATCACATGGCCGTGCGCGTCGATGAAGCCGGGCATCAGCACCCGGCCCTTCATGTCGGCACGCCAATCCAGCTTGTCGGGCCGCTTGTCCTTCGCCGACAGCAGTTTGGTCACGACCCCGTCGCGGCTCATCAGCAGCCCGGTGAAACGCACGACCTTGCCGTCGGCATCCAGCGTCACCCCCGCGACATTGTCGACCAGCGCGTCGGCCAGCGCCGGCGCCGGCGTCGGCAGCAGCATCGCGGCGAGAAGCAGCCGCCTCACTTCGGCAGCCTCCGCACCAGCGAACTCGTATCGTCGCGGCCACCGCCCATCGCCTGCACGTCGGCGTAGAACTGGTCGACCAACGCCGCGACCGGCAGCACCGCGCCGTTGCTCCGTGCCTCCGCCAGCGCCAGCCCCAGATCCTTACGCATCCAGTCGACCGCGAAGCCGAAGTCGAATGTATCCTGCGCCATTGTCGGCCAGCGATTGACCATCTGCCAGCTTTGCGCCGCACCGCCGGAAATCGCCTCCAGCACCTTGTCCGTGTCGAGCCCGCTCGCCTGAGCGAACCGCAACGATTCCGCGACGCCCTGGAGCACGCCGGCGATGGCGATCTGGTTGCACATCTTGGTCTGCTGGCCTGCCCCCGCCTCGCCGACGTGAACGATGCGCGCGGCATAGGCCTGCATGAACGGCTCGGCCGCGGCGACCGCTTCGGCGGTGCCGCCGCACATGATCGACAACGCGCCCTTCTCGGCGCCCGCCTGCCCGCCCGACACCGGCGCGTCGACGATCAGCAGCCGCGTCTCCGCCGCCAGTCGGCGGGCGATATCGGCGGAGACGGTCGTGTGGTCCACGAACAGCACGCCGTCGCGCATCGCCGCGAACGCCCCGTCCCGCCCCAGCGTCACCGCGTGGAGATCGTCGTCATTGCCGACGCACGTGAACACCGCGTCCGCACCCTTGGCGGCGGCGGCGGGCGTGTCCGCGACCTCCAGCCCGGTCGCCTCCGCCTTCTGGCGCGTGCGGTTGAAGACCACCACGTCATGTCCGGCCTTCGCCAGATGCCCTGCCATAGGCGCGCCCATGACGCCCGTGCCGATGAATGCCAGTCTTGCCATGCGTCCGCGCATAAGCGGTGTTCCCCCACCGCGCCAGACGGTCTAACGCCCGCCAATGGCAACGCAGATCAACCCGCCGCAGCCCGTACTGCCCGTGTCCATCGACGACGTCCGTGTCGCGCACGACCGCATCCGTGCATCCATCGTCCGCACGCCGACGCTGATCAGCAGGACGCTGAGTGAGATGACCGGCGCGACGGTGTATCTGAAGTTCGAAAATCTCCAGTTCACCGCCGCCTACAAGGAGCGTGGCGCGCTCAACACGTTGTTGCAACTGTCGGACGAAGCGCGCGCCAAGGGCGTGATCGCCGCATCGGCGGGCAATCACGCGCAGGGTCTGGCCTATCACGCGAACCGGCTCGGCATCCCCGCGACGATCGTGATGCCGACGACGACTCCGACGGTGAAGGTCGTCCAGACCGAGGGACACGGTGCGACCGTCGTGCTGGAAGGCGAGACGTTCGACGCCGCCTACGCGCATGCCCGCATCCTGGAGGCGGAGCGCGGCTACACCTTCGTCCACCCGTTCGACGACCCGCGCGTCATCGCCGGTCAGGGCACCGTCGCGATCGAGATGCTGGAGGACGTGCCGGCGATCGACACGTTCGTGACGCCGATCGGCGGCGGTGGGCTCATCTCGGGAATGGCGACCGTCGCCCGCGCGTCGGGTCGCGCGATCGACGTCGTGGGCGTCGAGGCGGAACTCTATCCCTCGATGTACAACCGCATCCGCGGCACCGACATGCCCTGCGCCGGCGACACGCTGGCCGAGGGCATCGCGGTGAAGGAGCCGGGCGCGATCACCTCGGCCATGGTCCGCGAACTCGTCGACGACATCGTCCTCGTCTCCGAGCGCAGCCTGGAGAAATCCGTCAGCCTGTTGTTGCAGATCGAGAAGACCGTGGTCGAGGGTGCCGGCGCGGCCGGGCTCGCGGCGCTGATCGAGCATCCGGAGCGGTTCCGTGGCAAGACCGTCGGCGTCGTGCTGTGCGGCGGCAACATCGATACGCGGCTGCTCGCCAACGTGCTGCTCCGCGATCTGGCACGGTCGGGGCGTTTGGCGCGTCTACGGATCAGGCTTCAGGATCAGCCCGGCGCGTTGTTCAACGTCGCCCGGATCTTCGATCAGGAGCGGATCAACATCATCGAGGTCTATCATCAGCGCGTCTTCACGACGCTGCCGGCAAAGGGCCTCGTCACCGATATCGAGTGCGAGGCGCGCGATCGAGCCCATCTCGATCGGTTGGTGCTGGCTCTACAGGCCGCGGGCTACGAAACGACCCAGGTCGAACTCGCCTGAGGACACGAACGAGCGGGCGGCCAGGCCGCCCGCTCCCCGAACGATCAGTTGCTGTCCGAATCGTCGTCGTTGCTGTCGTTGACGATGGCGACGACGCCGATCGCGACAACACCGGCTGCGATGATCGCGGCAACCAGACCGCCACCGGCCAGCTTGTTCGACTTCGCCGAGGTCGACGACGCACGAACCGACTTGGCGACCGACAGCGACGCTGCCGGGTTGGCCGACGCTGCGACGGCCGGCGCTGCAACGAGCGACATGGCGGCAACTGCGGCGGACATGGACATAAGACGCATAAACTTCTCCCTTTAAACCTTCGACACACGATTTGCCGCAACGCGGCATACCACATTAAGTTGCAACCGGAATCAATTTCGCCCCGGTTGCGACGAAGTGTTGCCGCTACGGCCCACACCGTTAACCGTCAATGATGGTAAAGCCGCTTTTCAGCGGCCCTGGGTCGATCCATATAGGGGTTCCATGTTTCCACAGGGGGTCCGTCGGCGGTGACCGCGCCATTCCGTTTCCCGCGCTTCTTCGTCACCAGCCCGTCGCCCTGCCCCTATCTGCCGGGTCGGCAGGAACGGAAGGTGTTTACGGAGTTGACCGGCCCGCACGCCGCGGAGCTGAACGACGCGCTCGGCCGGATCGGCTTCCGCCGGTCGCAGGGTGTCGCCTATCGTCCGTCCTGCGCCGGCTGCACCGCCTGCGTCTCCGTGCGTGTGGTGACCGGTGAGTTCGTGCCCAATGCCAGCCAGCGCAAGCTGTTGCGCCGTCATGCCGATCTGGACGTCACCGCCTGCCGCGCCTGGGCGACGGACGAGCAGTACCAGTTGCTCCGCCGATACCTGTCCGCGCGACACCCCGCCGGTGGCATGGCGGGCATGGACGAGGACGATTATGCCGACATGATCGAACATTCGCCGGTCAACTCGCTGATCGTCGAATATCGGGAACCGGCGAAGAACGGTCGGCGCGGGCGGCTGGTCGGGGCATGCCTGACCGACCGGCAGGCGGACGGGCTGTCGATGATCTACAGCTTCTTCGCCGCCGATCAGGACGATCGCCCCGGCCTCGGCAATTTCATCATCATGGACCACATCATGCGCGCCCGCGATGCTGGGCTCGCCTATGTCTATCTCGGCTATTGGGTGAAGGGTTCGGCACGGATGGCGTACAAGGTCCGCTTCCGCCCGATCGAGGTGCTCGGCCCCGCCGGCTGGCGGCTGATGACGGGCGACGAGCCGATGCCGATGGCACCGCTGCCCAATCCCTTGCAGACCCTCTCCTGACGTAAGGCCTGGCGACGTTTTCCTACCGCCGCCGGGCCATCGAGTGAAGTTCCGCCTTGGCCAGCAGCGCGTCGAGATCCTCACGGCTGATGTCGAAGCTCTCGTGCATCTCGGCCAGCGCGGCGTCGATATCCGCGGCGTGGAACCCGGCCGCCGCGACCTCGCGCGGGGCCGCCACCGGCTGGTGCGGATAGGTTCGCGCCGTCGCCCGGTGATAGACCATCGCCAGCGACACCAGTGCGATGGAGTTGATCCCGACCGGCGTGAACGCGAAGCTATAGCCCGCCGCATGGATACCCTGGCTGCCGATGACCGCCGTCAGCGCGGCGGCCCCGCCGGGGGGATGCAGGCAGCGCAACAGCGACATCACTAGGATCGCGCCACCGACCGCCGCTCCTGCCGCCACCGTCGTGTTCGGCATGATCTGGAACATCGCCACGCCGACTAATGTCGAGATGATGTTGCCCCCGACCACCGGCCAAGGCTGCGCCAGCGGACTGGTCGGCACGGCGAACACCAGCACCGCCGACGCGCCGAGCGGCGCGACGATGATCGGCAGGTCGGCCCCGAGCGGCGGCAGGCCGGCGCACACGACCATCGTCAACGCGATGCAGATCGCTGCACCGACGCAGCCGATCAGGCGGTCGCGAAGCTGGGCACCCGGCAGGATCGGCCGGAAGAAACGAGACATGACGTTCCAGGGACTTGTTGACGATCGTCGGCGACTAGCATCGCAAAGCGGCCGCGCCCAAGCCCCACGGAACAGCCGCTCTCTATTCCGTCGACCCGCCCTTCAGTGGCGCGACCGCGTCGCGACCGAATTGCATGATGAGTTCACCGATCTCCCGCGCCTGCGCCATCGATCGGCTGCTCTGCTCGCGCAGATACTCGCCCTGGATCTTCATGACCTCCGAAATGTCCTTGGCGTTCGCCGCCTCGCGCATCGCCGTAAAGGCCTCGCGGGCATTCTGCTCGGCCTGATCGATCATCTTGGTGCCGATCGTGGAGCCACCCTCCACCATCTTCTCGCCCGACGCCTTCATGGCTTCACCCGCACGCCGCGCCGGCTCGGCGATCCGCTCGTGAAACTGGCCCTGTCCGGCGCTGCTCGCGTTGTTATCGTCGGCCATATTCGACTTCCTCTTCACCGGCCCGACCCGACGCCGCGCCTCGCGTGGCTCAACCGGCAGACGCGCCCGAGGTTGCGGCGGCCGCCGCACCCCCGGGCGGAGCAAGGCGGCATTCTGACCACGCCGCACCGGCCAAGAGCGGGGCGAGGTCCAGCCAACGAATTGCCCGGCACTGGCATCTTGGGGCTTAAGCATTAGGGTGCGTCGAATGCGCTTGCTTATGTCCGCACTGCTGACGACGGGTCTGCTCTCCGGCTGCCAGTTCGATGCCGCAATCGACGTCCGGCATCACGGCGCTTCGCCCGAGTTCGTCGTCCGATATGATGGAGCGAAGGCCGCGTGCGTCGAAGGGCTGACGGTCGCAGCCCTCAGGGACGGCGCCCGGCGCAACGTGTGGGCGGTCCGGAAGCGCGATGGCGAGAGCGATGGCGACGCGACCTGCGCCGCGAACTTCCTCTATGGCAGGGCGCCAGCGGGATATGAGACGGTGGTAGCCGCGGAACCGCTGACCCGCTCACTATCCTACGAAGTGGCCGCCACCGGCGCAGGTTGGAGCGCGTCCACGCCGCTGACCGCGCAGTAACCACCCCTTTGACATCGTCCAACACGGCGCCTATATCGCCGTCTTCACCACAGCTTCCGGGAAATGGCATGCCGTCGCGCAGTATGCCGATCGAATGGGAAACTGGCGGTTCTTGGACGCCGAAAGCCGACGCAGGATTGCGATCGGCTTTTTTGCGTCCGACCTATGCGCCGGCAATTCTGGCTGACGAGGCACTGTATTCCTATGGCAACCAAGGCAATCGACGGCGGCAGCGCCCGGCGGGTCGAAAGCGGCACCGCCAAGCGGCGGATCCGCAAGGTGTTCGGCAACATCCACGAAGTCGTGCAGATGCCGAACCTGATCGAGGTTCAGCGCGAAAGCTATGAGCAGTTCCTGCGTTCGGACAAGTCGACCGGCCACGTGTCGGGCCTGGAGAAGACGCTGCGCAGCGTGTTCCCGATCCAGGATTTCGCCGGCACCGCCTATCTCGATTTCGATGACTATGTTCTCGAGCCGCCGAAGTTCGACGTCGAGGAATGCCGCCAGCGGGGCATCACCTATGCCGCGCCGATGCGCGTCACGCTGCGCCTGACCGCGTTCGAGGTCGATCCCGATACCGAGGCCAAGTCGGTCATCGATATCAAGGAGCAGGACGTCTACATGGGCGACATGCCCCTGATGACGGAGAACGGCACCTTCTTCATCAACGGTACCGAGCGCGTGATCGTGTCGCAGATGCACCGGTCGCCGGGCGTGCTGTTCGACCACGATCGCGGCAAGACGCACGCATCGGGCAAGTACCTCTTCGCCGCGCGGGTCATCCCGTATCGCGGGTCGTGGCTCGACTTCGAGTTCGATGCCAAGGACATCGTCAACGTCCGGATCGACCGCAAGCGCAAGCTGCCGGTGACGGCGCTGCTCTACGCGCTCGGCATGACCAGCGAGGACATCCTCAACGAGTTCTACAACCGCGTCACCTATGTGCGCGGTCAGGGCGGCTGGATTATCCCGTTCGCGGCCGAGAACTGGCGCGGCGTGAAGCCGCTGTTCGACATCGTGGACGCCTCGTCGGGCGAGGTGGTGTTCGCCGCCCAGCAGAAGATCAGCCCGCGCGCCGCCAACAAGGCAGCCAAGGACGGCCTGACCGAGCTGCTGATCCCGACCGAGGAGATCTACGGCCGCTACTCCGCCTACGACCTCATCAACGAGACGACGGGCGAGATCTATGTCGAGGCCGGTGACGAGATCGGTGCCGACAATCTGGAAAAGCTGGATCAGGCCGGCATCGAGCGCATCGAGCTGCTCGACATCGACCATGTCTCGACCGGTCCGTGGATCCGCAACACGCTGAAGGCCGACAAGGCCGAGGAGCGCGAGCAGGCCCTGTCGGACATCTACCGCGTCATGCGCCCCGGCGAGCCGCCGACGCTGGAGACGGCGGAGTCGCTGTTCGCCGGCCTGTTCTTCGATCCCGACCGCTACGATCTGTCGGCGGTCGGCCGCGTCAAGCTGAATATGCGCCTCGACCTCGATGCCGAGGACACCGTCACGACGCTGCGGACCGAGGACATCCTCGCCGTGGTGAAGACGCTCGTCGGCCTGAAGGACGGCAAGGGCGAGATCGACGACATCGACAATCTCGGCAACCGCCGTGTTCGTTCGGTGGGCGAGCTGCTGGAGAACCAGTACCGCGTCGGCCTGCTGCGGATGGAGCGCGCCGTGAAGGAGCGCATGTCGTCGGTGGACGTGTCGACGGTGATGCCGAACGACCTCATCAACGCCAAGCCGGCGGTTGCCGCGGTGCGTGAATTCTTCGGCTCGTCGCAGCTGTCGCAGTTCATGGACCAGACCAACCCGCTGTCCGAAGTGACGCACAAGCGTCGCGTGTCGGCGCTCGGGCCGGGCGGTCTGACGCGCGAGCGTGCAGGCTTCGAGGTCCGCGACGTTCATCCGACCCACTATGGCCGCATCTGCCCGATCGAGACGCCGGAAGGCCCGAACATCGGCCTCATCAACTCGCTGGCGTCGTTCAGCCGGGTGAACAAGTACGGCTTCATCGAGACGCCGTACCGCAAGGTCGTGGATCACAAGGTCACCGACGACGTCGTCTATCTGTCGGCGATGGAGGAGGCCAAGCACACGATCGCGCAGGCTTCCGCCGAGCTGGACGAGAATGGCGGCTTCTCCGAGGAGCTGGTGTCGTCGCGTCAGGCGGGCGAGTTCCTGATGGCGCTGCCCGACAACGTCACGCTGATGGACGTCAGCCCGAAGCAGCTGGTGTCGGTCGCCGCGTCGCTGATCCCGTTCCTGGAGAACGACGACGCCAACCGTGCCCTGATGGGTTCGAACATGCAGCGTCAGGCGGTGCCGCTCGTCCAGGCCGAGGCGCCGTTCGTCGGCACCGGCATGGAAGAGACGGTGGCGCGCGACTCCGGTGCGGCGATCTCGGCGAAGCGCGCCGGCATCGTCGATCAGGTCGATGCCTCGCGCATCGTGATCCGCGCCACGGGTGACGTCGACGCCGGCAAGTCGGGCGTCGACATCTACACCCTGATGAAGTTCCAGCGTTCGAACCAGTCGACCTGCATCAACCAGCGCCCGCTGGTGAAGGTGGGCGACGTGGTCAACGCCGGCGACGTGCTGGCCGACGGTCCTTCGACCGAGTTCGGCGAGCTGGCGCTGGGCCGTAACGCGCTCGTCGCGTTCATGCCCTGGAACGGCTACAACTACGAGGATTCGATCCTCATCAGTGAGCGGATCGTGAAGGACGACGTGTTCACGTCGATCCATATCGACGAGTTCGAGGTGATGGCTCGCGATACGAAGCTGGGGCCCGAGGACATCACGCGCGACATCCCGAACGTCGGCGAGGAAGCGCTGCGCAACCTCGACGAGGCGGGCATCGTCTACATCGGCGCGGAGGTCGAGCCGGGCGACATCCTGGTCGGCAAGATCACGCCGAAGGGCGAAAGCCCGATGACGCCGGAGGAGAAGCTGCTCCGCGCCATCTTCGGTGAAAAGGCGTCGGACGTGCGCGACACCTCGCTGCGCCTGCCGCCGGGCGTTGCCGGTACGATCGTGGACGTCCGCGTCTTCAATCGCCACGGCATCGACAAGGACGAGCGCGCGATGGCGATCGAGCGTGAGGAGATCGAGCGCCTGAAGAAGGACTCGGACGACGAGCGCACCATCCTGAACCGTGCCACATGGTCGCGCCTGCGCGAGATGCTGCTGGATCAGGTCGCCACCGCCGTTCCGAAGGGCCTGAAGAAGGGCTCGACGATCGACATGGAGATGCTGGACAGCGTCGACCGCCACGAGTGGTGGAAGTTCGCCGTCGCCGACGACAAGGTCCAGTCGGACCTCGAAGCGGTCAAGCAGCAGTATGACGACGCCGCCAAGCTGATCACCGACAAGTTCCACGACCGTCGCGAGAAGCTGGAGCGGGGCGACGAGCTGCCGCCGGGCGTGCTCAAGATGGTCAAGGTCTTCGTCGCGGTGAAGCGCAAGCTGCAGCCGGGCGACAAGATGGCCGGCCGTCACGGCAACAAGGGCGTCATCAGCCGCATCCTGCCGCAGGAGGACATGCCCTTCCTCGCGGACGGGACGCCGGTGGATCTGGTGCTCAATCCGCTCGGCGTGCCGTCGCGCATGAACGTCGGGCAGATCTTCGAGACGCATCTGGGCTGGGCCGCACGCGGTCTCGGCATGCAGATCGCGGCCCAGCTGGAGGAATGGCGCGAAGCCAATCCCGATGCCAAGGGCGGCGTGATGCCGGACGCGGTCAAAAGCCGTCTGCTCGAAGTCTATGGCGACCACTATGCCGCCGACATCGAGGCGCGCGACGCGAGCGAGATCATCGAGCTGGCGCAGAACCTCAAGGGCGGCGTCCCGATGGGCACGCCGGTCTTCGACGGCGCGCACGAGTCGGACGTGGCGGACATGCTGGCGCTGGCGGGGCTCGATCCCTCCGGTCAGTCGGACCTGTTCGACGGTCGCACGGGTGACAAGTTCGACCGCAAGGTGACGGTGGGCATCATCTACATGCTCAAGCTGCATCACCTTGTGGACGACAAGATCCACGCCCGGTCGATCGGACCCTACTCGCTCGTCACGCAGCAGCCGCTGGGTGGCAAGGCGCAGTTCGGTGGCCAGCGCTTCGGCGAGATGGAGGTCTGGGCGCTCCAGGCCTACGGCGCGGCGTACACGTTGCAGGAAATGCTGACGGTGAAGTCGGACGACGTGGTCGGCCGCACCAAGGTCTACGAGGCGATCGTCAAGGGCGACGACACGTTCGAGGCGGGCATTCCGGAGAGCTTCAACGTGCTCGTCAAGGAAATGCGCTCGCTGGGCCTGAACGTCGACCTGAAGAGCAACGAGCTCGACGAGGATGGCATCGCCATCGCGGCGGAATAAGCGGGTTCCGGGGTGCTGCCGGCTGGCGGCGCCCCCACCCTGCTCTGCCGGCCCGGCACTGATTTTACCCTCCTGAGGGAAAACGACATGAACGAACTGACCAACTTCGCCAATCCGGTCGCCAAGCCGGAAACCTTCGACCAGATCCAGATCGGCATCGCGTCCCCGGACAAGATCCGTTCGTGGTCGTTCGGCGAGATCAAGAAGCCCGAGACCATCAACTACCGCACGTTCAAGCCCGAGCGTGACGGCCTGTTCTGTGCGCGCATCTTCGGTCCGATCAAGGATTACGAGTGCCTGTGCGGCAAGTACAAGCGCATGAAGTACAAGGGCATCGTCTGCGAGAAGTGCGGTGTCGAAGTCACGGTATCGAAGGTCCGCCGCGAGCGGATGGGCCATATCGAGCTCGCCGCGCCGGTCGCGCACATCTGGTTCCTGAAGTCGCTGCCGTCGCGCATCGGCCTGCTGCTCGACATGCAGCTGAAGCAGCTGGAGCGCGTGCTGTACTTCGAGGCGTATATCGTCATCGAACCGGGCCTGACCCCGCTGGAGAAGTTCCAGCTCCTCACCGAGGACGAGCTGCTCGACGCGCAGGACCAGTACGGCGAGGATGCGTTCTCGGCCGGCATCGGCGCGGAAGCCGTGCGGATCATGCTCGAATCGCTCGATCTCGAGGGTGAGAAGCGCGACCTGCTCGAGGAGCTGGCGACGACCAAGTCGGAGCTGAAGCCCAAGAAGATCATCAAGCGCCTGAAGGTCGTCGAGTCCTTCCTGGAGTCGGGCAACCGTCCGGAGTGGATGATCCTCGAGGTCGTGCCGGTCATCCCGCCCGAGCTGCGCCCGCTGGTGCCGCTGGACGGCGGCCGCTTCGCGACGTCGGATCTGAACGACCTGTACCGCCGCGTCATCAACCGCAACAACCGCCTGAAGCGGCTGATGGAACTGCGCGCGCCGGACATCATCGTCCGCAATGAGAAGCGCATGTTGCAGGAGGCTGTCGACGCCCTCTTCGACAACGGTCGTCGCGGTCGTACGATCACGGGTGCCAACAAGCGTCCACTGAAGTCGCTCAGCGACATGCTCAAGGGCAAACAGGGCCGCTTCCGCCAGAACCTTCTGGGCAAGCGCGTCGACTATTCGGGTCGTTCGGTCATCGTGACCGGACCGGAGCTGAAGCTGCACCAGTGCGGCCTGCCGAAGAAGATGGCGCTCGAGCTGTTCAAGCCGTTCATCTACGCGCGCCTCGACGCCAAGGGCCTCAGCATGACGCTGAAGCAGGCGAAGAAGTGGGTCGAGAAGGAGCGCAAGGAAGTCTGGGACATCCTGGACGAGGTGATCCGCGAGCATCCCGTGATGCTCAACCGCGCACCGACGCTCCACCGTCTCGGCATCCAGGCGTTCGAGCCGGTGCTGATCGAGGGCAAGGCGATCCAGCTTCATCCGCTGGTCTGCTCCGCGTTCAACGCCGACTTCGACGGCGACCAGATGGCCGTGCACGTCCCGCTGTCGCTCGAGGCACAGCTGGAAGCGCGCGTCCTGATGATGTCGACGAACAACATCCTGTCGCCCGCGAACGGCAAGCCGATCATCGTGCCGTCGCAGGACATGGTGCTGGGCCTGTATTACCTGTCGATGATGAAGGAGGGTGAGCCCGGCGAGGGCATGCTGATCTCCGATATGGCGGAGGTGCATCAGGCGCTGAACGCCGGCTCGGTGACGCTGCACACCAAGATCATCAGCCGAGTCCCGCAGACGGACGAGGCCGGCAAGCAGTACATGAAGCGCTTCGAGACGACGCCGGGCCGCATGCTGCTCGGCGAGACGCTCCCGAAGTCGTCGAAGGTGCCGTTCGAGACCGTCAACCGCCTCCTTACCAAAAAGGACGTGGGCGACGTGATCGACGAGGTCTACCGTCACACCGGCCAGAAGGAGACCGTGCTGTTCGCCGACGCGATCATGGCGCTCGGCTTCCGGCACGCGTTCAAGGCGGGCATCTCGTTCGGCAAGGATGACATGATCATCGCGCCGGACAAGGAGAAGCTGGTCGACGAAACGCGCGATCAGGTGAAGGACTTCGAGCAGCAGTATCAGGACGGCCTGATCACGCAGCAGGAGAAGTACAACAAGGTGATCGACGCCTGGAGCCGTTGCGGCGACCAGGTCGCGAACTCGATGATGAACGAGATCAAGGCTGTCCGTCACTACACCGACGGTCCCAACAAGGGCCGCGAGAAGGACATCAACTCGATCTACATGATGGCGCACTCCGGTGCCCGTGGCTCGCAGGCGCAGATCAAGCAGCTCGCCGGCATGCGCGGCCTGATGGCGAAGCCGTCGGGCGAGATCATCGAGACGCCGATCATCTCGAACTTCAAGGAAGGCCTGACCGTCCTCGAATACTTCAACTCCACCCACGGCGCCCGCAAGGGTCTCGCGGACACGGCGTTGAAGACCGCCAACTCGGGCTACCTGACCCGCCGCCTCGTCGACGTGTCGCAGGATTGCGTCATCATCGAGGAGGATTGCGGGACTGAGCGCGCCCTGGAGATGAAGGCGATCGTTCAGGGCGGCTCGACCATCGCGTCGCTGGGTGAGCGCATCCTGGGCCGCACCACGGCCGAGGACGTGGTCGATCCGAAGACCGGCAAGGTCGCGATCCCGACGGGCACGCTGCTCGACGAGGCGATGATCCTGCAGATCGAGAAGATCGGCATCCAGGGGATGAAGATCCGCTCGCCGCTGGTCTGCGAGAGCAAGATCGGCGTCTGCGGCAAGTGCTACGGGCGCGATCTCGCCCGCGGTACGCCGGTCAACATCGGCGAGGCTGTCGGCGTCATCGCCGCGCAGTCGATCGGCGAGCCGGGCACGCAGCTGACGATGCGTACGTTCCACATCGGTGGCGCGGCGCAGCTCAACGAGCAGTCGAACCTGGAATCGCCGGTCGACGGCAAGGCCGAATTCCGCGACCTGCGCCTGATCGTCGACCAGCGTGGCCGCCGCGTGACGCTGTCGCGCTCCGGCGAGATCGCGATCCTCGACATGGACGGTCGCGAACTGTCGACGCATCGCATCCCCTACGGTGCGTATGTGCTGATGGACGACGGTCACATCCTGTCGAAGGGTGATCGCATGGCGGAGTGGGACCCGTTCACCATGCCGGTCATCACCGAGAACCCCGGCACGGTGAAGTTCGTCGACCTGATCGAGGGCAAGACGCTCGTCGAGCAGACCGACGAAGCCACGGGTATCGCCCAGCGCGTCGTGACCGAATACCGTACCTCGACCAAGTCGAAGGAGGATCTGCGTCCGCGCCTGACCCTGCTCGACGAAAGCTCGGGTGAGGCCGGTCGCTACATGCTGGCGGTGGGTGCGACGCTCTCGGTCGAGGACGGCGCGCAGGTGCAGGGCGGCGACGTGATCGCGCGTGTCAGCCGCGAAAGCGCCAAGACCCGCGACATCACCGGCGGTCTGCCGCGCGTGGCCGAGCTGTTCGAGGCGCGCGTCCCCAAGGAATCGGCGATCATCGCCAAGGTCTCCGGCCGGGTCGTGTTCGGCAAGGACTATAAGGCGAAGCGGAAGATCGGCATCCAGCCGGAGGATGGCGGCGACGTCGTCGAGTATCTGGTGCCGAAGTCGAAGGTGATCGACGTTCAGGAAGGCGACTACGTCAAGCGTGGCGACAACCTGATCGGCGGCAGCCCCGATCCGCACGACATTCTGGAGACGATGGGGATCGAGCCGCTGGCCGAGTATCTCGTGTCGGAAATCCAGGAGGTCTATCGTCTGCAGGGCGTGAAGATCAACGACAAGCACATCGAGACGATCGTTCGTCAGATGCTGCAGAAGGTCGAGATCACCGACGGCGGCGACACCACGCTGCTGAAGGGCGAGCAGGTCGATCGCGAGGAAATGGACGCGATCAACGACAAGCTCGACAAGAACCAGGCGCGTGCGCAGGGCAAGCCCATCCTGCTCGGCATCACCAAGGCGTCGCTGCAAACCCGCAGCTTCATCTCGGCGGCGTCGTTCCAGGAGACCACCCGCGTCCTCACCGAGGCGGCGGTCCAGGGCAAGCAGGACACGCTGATGGGCCTGAAGGAGAACGTGATCGTCGGGCGTCTGATTCCGGCGGGTACGGGTGCGGGCATGAACCGCCTCCGCGTGGCGGCCACCAGCCGCGACGTGGCGCTCCGGGCGCAGCAGCGGGCGCTGTCGGCGGCCCTCGTCGCTCCGGAATCCGCAGCCGAACTGCGGGCGGCGGAGGAGCAGCGTTCGCGCCGTGACGACGCCGGCACCGGTGACGATCCGCTGGCGGCGGTGGTGCCCTCGGGCACCGGCACGGATGCCGATGCGGGCGAATATCTGAACGACTGATCTGTCTTCGGGACGATCGAAAGATCCCCGTCGGACCGCATGGTCCGGCGGGGGTTTTTCGTCGTACTGGCGTGGGTGCGAACTCGGGACGGGCGATCCAGCCTCCTCCTCGCCCCTCAGCCCGCGCTTGACCTGCGCCTGTCGGAATGCCCCGCTGGCCGTGGACGAGAACGACACGCGCGCACGACACCGGCCCTCCGTCCCACTGCGGTTGAGCCTAGACCAGAAACTGATCGACGCGCTGGTGGGCTGCGGGTCAGTGGTGGCACGGCTCCCCGCCAAGCCTCGCCTGAAAAGGGCCAGCATCGCCGTGATCCTGGATCAGACTTGCTACCATCGCTGCTGAATCAATCCGCGTCGCGGAGACATCGCGTCTCGTCGGATCACATGCGCTCCCGATCCACGGCAAGATCGACTCGGACGTTGTTCACCGCGTCGTGCGCAAGGATCGACCGGCACGGCATCCCTCGCTTACCAGTGGGTAAAATTATCTTCTGCTGGTGATACTATAAGAAGATAGCAGGTACATCGTATTTGGCCATTGCCGTCTAGTGCTTCGCAACTGCGCGCCAATTCACGAACCGCGACACGATCGCAGTGCTCATCCATCAAAAGATGGTTGCGAATCTTCGTCGAATCTAAGATTAACAATTCGTGAAGTCCCGCTGACGTGCGCGACTCCACGAGAATTTTATGCAAGGGGGAGATGAAAATGAAGACTGTGATGATGACTGCGGCGGTACTGAGCGCCGGTCTGGCTGGCTTTGCCCAGATCGCCTCGGCACAGACCTTCTCGGATGCGACCGGTCAATATCAGGTCGGCATCGGTCGGAACGGCGAGCTTTACGACTACGCTACTGGCGTCGGCCTTCGTAACCCTGCCGGTTCCGACTATATCGCGCCCGGTACGCCGCGTGACTCCTGGGGCATCACGTCCAGCGTCGGCAGTGCGTTCGCCGATCAGTCTTTCACCGGAACGGCCAACATCACTGGCACGGTCTTTACGCCGGGTACGAACAGTGGAACTGCGGTTTCCACCACCACTCTGGGTCTGACCGTCACACACGCCTACAACTTCTTTGCGCCGAACATCCTGTCGGTGCAGCAGACCGTCACCAACACGTCGAATACGGCGATCAGCGGTATCGTGTTCCGCCGCAACGTCGACCTCGACGTGCCACCGACCGCCTTCAACGAGAATACGTTCGGACCGCTCGGGACGAACACCTCGGTGGTCGGGGCAAGCTATAACGGCTTCGAAAACGCCAGTCCCGCGACCGCCTTCACCTCGTCCTGCCTGTTGGGTTGCAACCAGGTCGGAGATCTCGGTGCGGGCATCGATCTGGGTCTCGGCACGATCGACGCGGGGCAATCGAAGACGTTTGCCTATTACTACGGCATCAACATGCCGGGGCAGACGCTGGACCTGCTGTTCACCCAGGCGCAGGGCCTCGGCCTCAGCTACCTGATCGGCGTGCAGAGCAGCGAGAACGGCCTGTATCCCAGCCTGGGTGCGGGTTCGGGCTTCCTCGGTGTCAGCAACATCGGCACCGTGGCGGGCACGGTGCCGGAGCCGGCGAGCTGGGCGATGATGATCGTCGGTATCGGCGCAGCCGGTGGCGCGCTGCGTCGCCGCCGTTCGGTGAAGGTCAGCTACGCCTGATCGCCACCACAAGCGTAATGACGAAGTCCCTTCCGATCACTAGATCGGGAGGGACTTTTCATAAGCGGGACCGGAAGATCGGACCGCCGGCGCGAGAGGATGACGATATGGATACCAGCACGCTGTTCCGGCTGGACGGCCGCGTGGCGCTCGTGACCGGGGGCAGCCGCGGCATCGGCAAGATGATCGCGGCGGGCTTCATCGCGCAGGGGGCGAAGGTCTACGTCTCGTCGCGCAAGGCGGCCGCATGCGAGGAAACCGCGGCTGAGCTAGGCCCGGACTGCATCCCCCTGCCCGCCGACGTGTCGACCGTCGATGGCTGCCGCGCGCTGGCCGCGGCACTGGGCGAGCGCGAGGAGCGGCTCGACATCCTCGTCAATAATGCCGGCGCGGCATGGGGCGTGGCGTTCGAGGAGTTTCCGGAGAGCGGCTGGGACAAGGTCATGGACCTGAACGTCAAATCCCCCTTCTTCCTGACTCAATCGCTGCACGGGTTGCTGAAGGCTGCGGGGGCGGAGCGTGTCGCCAAGGTCATCAACATCACCTCGATCGACGGTCAGCGGCTGAACCCGTGGGACACGTACAGCTATCATGCGTCGAAGGCAGCCCTGATCTATCTGACCAAGCGGCTGGCGGCACGCCTGATCCGCGACGGCATCGCCGTGACCTCGATCGCGCCGGGTGCCTTTGCCAGCGAGATGAACCGCGCCGCGCGCGACCACGGCGATGCGGTCGGCAAGTCGATCCCCGCCGGCCGGATCGGCGGTGACGAGGATATGGCGGGCGCGGCGATCTATCTCGCATCGCGCGCCGGCGACTATGTGGTCGGGGAAACGATCACCGTTGATGGGGGGCTGGTGCATGCGTCGCTGGGGGTCAGCATCGACGGCTGAACCTCTGCCCTTGCCGCGCCAGAAGCTCCGAACTTTCTTTGTTGGAAGACAGCCTATATTGCCAAGCATCGATCGTGCTCTGCGCGGGCATGCTGTTTGAAATGTTGGGCGACGACGGTGCGTACGGGTTCCCGAAACACCGTATTGGCCTAACCTTAGCCTAACCTTCCAGAACGATTCGCTTGGAATACAGCCGCTTAGCCTGCTGGGGTCAGCAACCACGCCTTTGGCTGCTTGGTCGGCTTCGCCTTGCCGTCGAGCCGCACCGCCTTGATGATCCGCACCGGCTTCAGGATCATCTGACCCTTGAATGCATCCACCCCGCCCCCTGACGGTAACGCCAGAATGCGCTTCACGACATCGAGCCCGCCGACCGCGTGCCCGAAAGCGGCATAGCCCGGGAAGTCCGGCCGGGCGTCCATCTGCGGCGCGGGACCGATGGTGATGACGAAATTGCCGCCCGCCGAGTCCGGGGATGCAGCGCGCGCCATCGACACGGTCGCATCGAGGTGGCGGATGCCGGTCTTGGCCGTCGTCTCCAGCGGGAAAGGCGGCAGGATGCGGCGCGCGTCGGTGCGGATGCCGGCCTGGATGAAGCCCGTCTTCGGGTCCTTCTTGCCCCGCGCTGCGCGATAGAAGGTCGTTCCGTCGAAGCGACCGTCATCGACATAGGCCATGAAGTTCTCGACCGTCTTCGGCGCGCGGCGAGCGTCGAGCGCCAGCAGAATGCGACCGGCGGTCGTATCGAGCCTGACGCGGACGATCCCGGCCCTCGGGCCGGTCTGCGGGACGGCGGCCGTCAGCATCAGCAGCGCCGAGACCACGACCGCCCTGCCCCACCCCGGCGAAGGCCGGGGTCCGGTTGCAAACGTCGATGTGAGTGCGGACATCATACTCGAACTATGTTGGTAGCAACTGGGCCCCGGCTGAGCCGGCGTGGCACTGGAGGCGTCGTAGCGGCAGTTCAGCGAGCGATCCCGCCCGCCGCCAACACCGCCAGCGTCACCAGTTCGCTCGCAGTCGAGGTCATCGGCGCGATCTGCACGGGCTTCTCCATCCCGATCAGCATCGGCCCGATCATGTTGTCGCCTCCCAGTTCGCGCAACAGCTTCGCCGAGATGTTCGCGGATTGCAGCCCCGGCATGACCAGCACGTTGGCCGGACCCGACAGCCGCGCGAACGGGTAATTCGCCAGTTGCTTGGGGTTGAGTGCCACGTCGGGCGACATCTCGCCCTCATATTCGAAGCCGACCTGACGCCCGTCGAGCACCCCGACCGCGGCACGAACATTCTCCAGATACCGCCCTTCGGGATTGCCGAACGTCGAATAGCTGAGGAACGCGACGCGGGGCTCGTGGCCCATCCGGCGCGCGACCTGCGCGGTCTGTTCGGCGATATCGGCCAGCTCCTCCGCCGATGGTCGCTCGTTGACCGTGGTGTCAGCGATGAAGACCGTATGGCTCTGCCCGACGAGGATGTGAATGCCGAAAGGCGTGCGGCCCGGCTCCGGATCGATCACGCGCTTCACCTCGCGCATGGTGTGCGCCCAGGTGCGGGTGATGCCGGTGATCATCGCATCCGCCTCGCCGAGTTGCAGCATGACCGCGCCGAAGATGTTGCGGTCCTGATTGATCATCCGCTCCGCATCGCGGTGCAGGAAGCCACGGCGCTGCAGGCGCTTGTAGAGGAAGTCGACCATCTTCGGGACGAGCGGCGAATGGCGGCTGTTGTGAACCTCATACTCCTCCGGCCGGGTCACGCCGAGCGCCTTCAGTCGGTCGTACACGTCGTCGCGCCCAACCAGGACGGGGGTGCCGTAGCCGCCCTCCTTGAACGCGATCGCGGCGCGCAGCACGACCTCCTCCTCGCCCTCCGCGAACAGCACGCGCTTGGGGTGGGCGCGTGCGCCCTCATAGGCGAGCGTCAGCAGCGAGGTGGTGGGGTTCAACCGCTCGCGCAGCGACTGGCGATAGCGCTCCATGTCCAGAATGGGCTTGGTCGCGACACCGGAGTCCATCGCCGCCTTGGCGACCGCGGCGGGCACGACCTCCATCAGACGCGGGTCGAACGGTGCCGGGATGATGTATTCGGGCCCGAAGCTGTGCCGCGTGCCGTACGCGATCGCGACCTCCTCCGGCACCCGCTGACGGGCCAGCTCCGCGATGGCGTTTGCCGCAGCGATCTTCATTGCATCGTTGATGCCGGTGGCACGGACGTCGAGCGCACCGCGAAAGATGAAAGGGAAGCCGAGGACGTTGTTGACCTGGTTCGGGTAGTCCGACCGCCCCGTGGCGACGATCGCATCCGGCCGCGCCGCCTTGGCGAGTTCGGGGCGGATCTCGGGTTCCGGATTGGCCATCGCGAAGATGATCGGCGCAGGGGCCATGTCCGCGACCATATCCGGGTGGAGCGCACCTGCCGCCGACAGGCCGAGGAATACGTCGGCCCCGTGCAGCGCCTCGGTCAACGTCCGTGCCTCGGTGATCGCCGCATGCGCCGATTTCCACTGGTCCATGCTATCCGTACGGCCCTGGTAGATGACGCCCGAACGGTCGCACATGATGACGTTGTCGTGGCGTACGCCCATCGCCTTGATCAGTTCGGTGCAGGCGATCGCCGCAGCACCCGCGCCGTTCACCACGACCTTCACGTCGGCAAGGTTACGGTCTGTCAGCAGGCAGGCGTTGATGAGGCCCGCCGCGGTGATGATCGCGGTGCCGTGCTGGTCGTCATGGAAGACGGGGATGTTCATCCGCTCGCGCAGCGTCTGCTCGATGATGAAGCACTCGGGCGCCTTGATGTCCTCTAGGTTGATGCCGCCGAATGTCGGCTCCATCAGCTCGACCGCGTCGATGAAGCGATCGACATCCTCGGTCTTCAGCTCGATGTCGATCGAATCGACATCGGCGAAGCGCTTGAAGAGCACCGCCTTGCCTTCCATCACCGGCTTGGACGCCAGCGCGCCGAGATTGCCCATGCCGAGGATGGCGGTGCCGTTGGAGATGACCGCGACGAGGTTGCCCTTGGCGGTATAATCATATGCGGTCGCCGGATCTTCGGCGATGGCGCGCACCGGCACCGCGACGCCGGGCGAATAGGCAAGCGCCAGATCGCGCTGCGTCGCCATCGGCTTGGACGCGATGATCTCGATCTTGCCCGGCCGCCCCTCCGAATGGAACAGCAGCGCCTCGCGCTCGGAGAACTGGACGTTGACGGCGTCTGACATGGCGGCGGCCTCTCCCGAATTACCCTACGGCCTCTACGGGCTTTGGGCGGGGGGTTTCAACCCGGTGTGGCCATGCGTATGTCGGAAGCGATGAAGCCAGAGTCCGTCCATCTGTCGCCCCACATGCGTGATCTCACGTTGCTGATCGCCCCGTGCGTCGCCTGCTGTCCTGCCAGCGTCACGAACATCAAGTGACGATCACTACGATTTGGTACTGCGCACGTCGGGCCGCGGCGGTTCTCCCGTGAACCCCACACCGACGCCGATGATGGCGCAATATCACGCCCTGAAGGCGGAGGCGCAGGATTGCCTGCTCTTCTACCGCATGGGCGACTTCTTCGAGATGTTCTTCGAAGACGCGCGCATTGCAGCGGCGGTGCTCGACATCGCTTTGACGGCGCGTGGGGAGCATGAAGGCGAGAAGGTGCCGATGTGCGGCGTGCCCGTGCATGCCGCGACCGCGTACCTGCAACGCCTGATCAAGGCCGGCCACCGCGTCGCCATCGCGGAGCAGACCGAAAGTCCGGAGGCGGCGCGCAAGGCACGCGGGTCGAAGGCGCTGGTCAACCGGGCGATCGTCCGCGTCGTGACGGCCGGCACGCTGACCGAAGAGGCCCTGCTCGACTCACGGGCGGACAATTGGTGCGTCGCGATCGGCGAGGCGGCGGGAGACGTCGCGCTGGCGGCGGCCGACGTGTCGACGGGCCGGTTCGTGGTAATCGCGCTGGATCAAGCCAGCGTACCGGCGGAGTTGGCAAGGCTCGGTGCGGCGGAGGTCGTTGCGGCGGATACCAGCGGCGTGGCGGAGCTGGCGACGACACTGCGGCCGAAGGCGGAGTTCGACAGCGGCGCGGGAGAGGCGCGGCTGAAACGCCTGTTCGCGGTCGCAACGCTGGACGGCTTCGGACAGTTCGGGCGCGCGGAACTCGCCGCGGCCGGTGGCCTCGTCGCCTATCTGGATCATACCGCCAAGGGCGCACTGCCGTTCTTGCGCGCGCCGGTGCTGCACCGGGCAGCGAACACGATGGCGATCGATGCGGCGACGCGCGAAAGCCTGGAACTGACTCAGACCGCATCGGGCCAGCGCAAGGGGTCGCTGCTCGACGCAATTGATCGGACCGCCACCGGCGCAGGGGCGCGGTTGCTGGCGGGCGACCTGGGCGCGCCGCTGGTGGAGCGTGGCGCGATCGACGCGCGGCTCGACCTCGTCCGGCATTTCCATGACGACGAGGCGGAGCGCGAGAAGGTGCGCGCGGCGTTGCGCGCCTTGCCCGACATCGGTCGGGCGCTGGGGCGTCTCGTCGCCGGACGGGGCGGACCGCGCGATCTGGGCCAGCTTCGGGACGGGCTGGACGGCGCGTGGTCGCTCGGCGAGCGGCTGGGGTCGGGCGAGCCCCCCGCGCTGCTGACCGAGCTGGCACCGCGGTTGCGGGGGCATGGCGAGTTGATCGACCAGTTGCGGCGCGCGCTGGTGCCCTCGCCGCCGATCGAGGCGAGCGACGGTGGCTACATTGCCGCCGGTTACGATCTCGCGCTCGACGATCTGCGCGACGCGGGCGCGGGCGGGCGAAGGGCGATCGCCGCGCTGGAAGCCGAGATGCGGAGCAACACCGGCGTCGCGGCGCTGAAGGTACGTCACAACAACGTGCTGGGTTATCATGTTGAGGTGCCGGCGCGCGCCGCCGATGCGCTCATGAAGCCGGACAGCGGCTTCACGCACCGTCAGACGCTGGCCGGTGTCGTCCGCTTCAACACGCCCGCGCTGCACGAGGTCGCGAGCAAGGTCGCACAGGCCGGCGCACACGCGCTGGCGGCGGAAGCCGCGCATCTGGAGGACCTGACCGCCCGCGCGCTGTCACACCGGGAGGCGATTGCCGCGACCGCCGATGCACTGGCGCGGATCGACGTCTCCACGGCACTCGCGGAGCGCGCCGCCGAAGGCGGCTGGACGCGGCCCAAACTGGTCGAAGAGCCGTGCTTCGATGTCGAGGGCGGGCGGCATCCGGTGGTCGAAGCCGCCGTCGCCAGATCGGGCGGACGGTTCGTCGCCAACGATTGCCGGCTGTCGGAGACATCGCGATTGTGGCTCGTCACCGGTCCGAACATGGGCGGCAAGTCGACCTTCCTGCGGCAGAATGCGCTGATCGCGGTGCTGGCACAGGCGGGAAGCTACGTACCCGCCGGCAGCGCGACGCTGGGAATGATCGACCGGCTGTTCAGCCGCGTCGGCGCGTCGGACAATCTGGCACGCGGGCGGTCGACGTTCATGGTCGAGATGGTCGAGACGGCTGCGATCCTGGCGCAGGCGACGCCGCGCAGCTTCGTGATCCTCGACGAAGTGGGCCGCGGTACGTCGACCTATGATGGGCTGGCCATCGCCTGGGCAGTGGTGGAGGCGATTCACGAAGACAATCGCTGCCGCTGCCTGTTCGCGACGCACTATCACGAACTGACGCGGCTGGCGGAACGCTGCGACGCGCTGTCGCTGCATCATGTCCGCGCCCGCGAGTGGAAGGGAGACCTCGTGCTGCTGCACGAGCTGGCGGACGGGCCGGCGGATCGCAGCTATGGGCTGGCGGTGGCGCGGCTCGCCGGCATGGCACCGCAAACCGTCGCGCGCGCCAAGGCGGTCTTGGCGAAGCTGGAAGCCGGTCGCGCCAAAACGGGCGGACTGGCGGCGGGGCTGGACGACCTGCCGCTGTTCGCCGCCGCCGCCGCGGTCGAGGAGGAACAGTGCGATGCGATCCGCGCCGAGGTGGAGGCGATCGACGTCGATGCGCTGACCCCGCGCGAGGCACTCGATACGTTGTACCGGCTGAAAGCGCTGGCGCGGGACGGCTAGCGCTGTCGGCGGCGAACGGCCATGTAGCGCTGTGATGACCTATCGCTTCGAAAGTCTGTCCAACCGCAAGGCGATCGTCGATCGGCGCGCGCTCGCCGAGGCTGTGGCGGCGTTGCCGATCGACCAGCTTCCGGTCGCCGCGACCACGCTGCTGCGCGGTGCTCTGGACGCCGGACGCGAGGAGATCGCGCGCCGGCTGGCCGAGCGACCGACACGCGGGCTGGAAGCGGCGGCGGCGCAGGCGTATCTGATCGACCGCATCTTGCAGATACTGTTCGCGGTCGCCTTGCGGCTGCATCCGGACGAGCGCGAGCCGATCGCGGTGATGGCAGTCGGCGGCTACGGCCGCGGCGAGATGGCGGCGCATTCCGATATCGATATCGGCTTCCTCACGCGCGACACGCCCTCGCCCCGCGCCGCCAAGGTGGTGGAGACGGTGCTGTACGCCCTGTGGGACCTGAAGCTGAAGGTCGGCCATTCCAGCCGGTCGCTGGACGAGATGATCCGGCAGTCCAAGGCCGACGTGACGGTGCGCACCGCCTTGCTCGAAGGACGGTTCGTAGTCGGCGATCAGGCGCTGGCGGACGAGGCGGAAAAGCGCTTCTCCGACGAGGTGCAGCGCGGCACCGAGCGTCAGTTCATCGCGGACAAGCTGGCCGAGCGCGATGCCCGTCACCGGCGCATGGGCGACACGCGCTATGTGGTCGAACCCAACGTGAAGGAGGGCAAGGGATCGCTCCGCGACCTGCACGCGCTCTTCTGGATCGGCAAATACGTCTACAACGTGGAACGGGCGCGACAACTGGTAGACGTCGGGCTGTTCACGCCCGCCGAATATCGGCAATTCCATCGCGCCGACGAATTCCTGTGGGCGGTGCGGTGCCATCTGCACGTCATCACCGGACGAGCCGAAGATCGCCTGACCTTCGACGTGCAGCGCGAGGTCGCGGCGCGGATGCGGTTCCGCGATGCGGCGGGAAAGCCGGCAGTCGAACGGTTCATGCAGCTGTACTTCCTGCACGCGAAGACGGTTGGCACGCTGACGGGCGTATTCCTCGCGCATCTGGACGAGCGGTTCGCGGCGCGTGGGCGGCGGTTCGGATTTCCCGGCATCCGTCGCAGCCCGAAGCGGCTGAAGGGCTTCGTGCTCGATCGCGGGCGGCTGGGTCTACCGAACGACCAGTTCTTCGCCGAGGACCCGGTACGGCTGATCGAGATCTTCGCGCTGGCGGATGCGAACGAGGTGGATATCCACCCGCTGGCGATGCGCGCCGCCGCCCGCGACGCCAAGCTGGTCGACGGCATCCGCCGCGATCCGCGCGCCAACGCGCTGTTCCTGGACGTGCTGTGCAGCCCGCGCGATCCCGAACTGGTGCTGCGCTGGATGAACGAGGCCGGCGTATTCGGTCGCTTCGTGCCCGATTTCGGCCGCGTCGTCGCACAGATGCAATTCGACATGTACCACCACTTCACCGTCGATGAGCACACGATTCAGGCGATCGGCCTGCTCGCGCGGATCGAGGCGGGGACACTGAAGGAGGATCATCCGCTCGCCACCGCGATCATTGGTCAGATCGTGTCGCGCAGGGCGCTGCGCGTGGCGGTGCTGTGCCACGACATCGCCAAGGGGCGCGGTGGCGATCACTCGATTCTGGGGGCGGAGGTGGCACTGCGGCTGGCGCCGCGGCTCGGACTGAACCCGGCGGAAACGGAGACCGTCGCGTGGCTGGTGCGGCATCACCTGCTGATGTCGGCGACGGCGTTCAAGCGCGACCTGTCGGATTTCAAGACAATCCTCGATTTCTGCGAGACGGTGGCGTCACCCGAACGCCTGCGGCTGCTGCTGGTGCTGACGATCGTCGACATCCGGGCGGTCGGGCCGGGAACGTGGAACGGGTGGAAGCGGCAGTTGCTCGCCGACCTGTTCCACGCCGCGGAGGAGGTGCTGCGGCTCGGGCACAAACAACGCGGGCGCAGCGAGCGGATCGCGGAGAAGCAGGCGCGATTGCAGGCGGCGATGGGTTGGAGCGACGCGGCGCTGGCGAAGCATGTCCGCCGTTTGCCGGAGGCGTACTGGATCGCGGAGCCGGACGACGTGCTGGCGCATAACGCACGGGCGATGACGGCCGCCGACACGCCGCTGTCGATCGACGCGCAGGTCTATCCGGAACGTGGCGCGACACTGGTGACGATCCATGCGGCGGATCATCCGGGGCTGTTCTATCGCATCGCCGGCGCGATCAGCCTTGCCGGGGGAAACATCATCGATGCGCGCATCCACACGACACGCGACGGGATGGCGATCGACAATTTCCTGGTGCAGGACCCGCTGGGGCGGCCGTTCGCGGATACCAGCCAGTTGACGCGGTTGAAGGTAGCGATCGAGGATGCGCTGGCGAACCGCAGCAAGCTGGCCGACCGGTTGACCGCCAAGCCGGCGGTGCGGCCGCGGGCGGATGCGTTCGCGATCCAGCCCAACGTGTTGATCGACAACAAGGCGTCCAACCGGTTCACCGTCGTCGAGGTGAATGCCCGCGACCGACCGGCGTTGTTGAACCAGTTGGCGCAGGCGCTGTTCCAGTCGAAGGTGACGATCCACTCCGCGCATGTCGCGACGTACGGCGAGCGCGCGGTCGACACCTTCTACCTGACCGACCTGACCGGGGACCGGATCACCGCACCGCAGCGGCTGAGGACGCTGGAGAAGCGGCTGGTCAATGCCGCGGCGGGCGAAGCGGTCGAACTGGCCGCTTAATTCTTCGGCGGCTTCTCGTACGGGGTGAAGCTTTCGAACCGGCAATATTGGCTTGGGATCGAGGTGCCGGCCCGCAGCACCCGGAAACGATCGTTGCGGCAGACCTGACTGCCGTAGACATCGACGATCAGCGTATCGAGTGCCTGCATCGAACATCGCCCGATCGTATTCGCTTTCCAGATCCGGCGACCGGTCTGTTGAGCAAGGATCAGGTTTTCGTCGGCGATGTAGAGACCCTGCTGCGTCGTCAGGGTGAGGCAGTTTTCGGGTGGGCCGGCTATGCGGCCCGCGAGCGGGTCGGACTTGGCCGCCAGCAAAGGCAGCGCGAGGGCGGCGAGGAGCAGGGCGCGCATCATTTCGCCTTTCGATATTCGGTGAACTCGCCGGGCGAGCAGCTTCCGGTGAAGAAGCCCTGCGTCTGGTCGCGCGTCTGGATGATGTCGCCGGAACACATCTGGCCGAACGACCGCACCGTCACGATGATATCGCCGCGGGCCGCGCGCTCGCAGCCGCCGCCCGTGTCGGCGATGTAGATCGGGCTGCTGCCGACGCTGTCGCGGACGAGCAGCGTGGGACCGTATACCTCCGTTCGCGCAGAGCGGATCGAAGGCACGCACGACGATTTACGACCGGGGACGAACCCCTTCAACGCCTTGGCGAGACGGTCTGCGTCGCCCTGCGCGACCGCCGTGGCGCGGGCGGTTTCGGCGGGGGTCGCGGCACAGGCGCCGAGCAGGGCAAGTGCGGCGATCGGGATCAACGGCTTCATGACATCATCCTCCACATCCCCAACGCATCAACCGCGAAAAGCATCCTTCATCGCCCGCAACTCGCCCAGCCGGTCGGCACTGCCCGCACGCAGGAAGGGGTTGGTGGCCCGCTCCTCCCCGATCGTGAACGGCACCGTCGCCTCGCCTTCCGCGCGCTGAGCCTCCACCGCCTGTTTGCGCTCGGCGATCGCGGCGTTGTCCGGATCGACATGGGCGGCGAAGGCGGCGTTGGACACCGTGTACTCGTGACCGCAATAGGCCTTCGTTGCGTCCGGCAGTTCGGCGTAGCGCTCCATGTTGCGCCACATATCGGCCGGCGGTCCTTCGAACAGGCGGCCGCAGCCCATCGCGAACAGCGTGTCGCCGGTGAAGATCAGCGCGTCGTCCGCGAAATGGAAGGCGATATGCCCGGCGGTATGGCCGGGCACGGACAGGACATGACCCGTGTGGCTGCCGATGCGGACGACGTCGCCCTCCCCGACCTGCGTATCGAGCGTCGGGATCTTCGCCGCCTCCGCGCCCGGACCGGTGATCGTCGCGCCGGCGGCCTTCATGTCGGCGTTGCCGCCGGTGTGATCGGGATGCCAGTGCGTCGTCCAGACCTGGCTGATCGTCCAGTCGCGCGCTTTCGCCGCGGCGAGGACGGGTGTGGCCTCGCCCGGATCGACGACCGCGACCTCACCCGTCTTCGTGTCGTGGATCAGCCAGGCATAATTGTCCGAGAGCACGGGAACGCGGACGATCTCCAGCCCCGACACGTTACCAGGTTCCGGTGTTCGGCATCGACACCCATGGCTCGGCGGGGTCGAGCGTGCCGTCCTGCAGCAACTCGATCGAGATGCCATCGGGCGTCTTCACGAACGCCATGTGGCCGTCGCGCGGCGGGCGGTTGATCGTGACGCCGCCGTCCATCAGTCGCTGGCAGGTCGCGTAGATATCCTCGACGCGGTAGGCGAGGTGGCCGAAGTTGCGCCCGCCCGAATACTCCTCCGCATCCCAGTTGTAGGTCAGTTCGACCTCCGCCTCTGCGCGTTCGCTGGGTGCGTTCATGTCGGCATCCGCGGCAAGGAAGATCAGCGTAAAGCGGCCCTTCTCGCTTTCCAGCCGCCGCACTTCCTTCAGGCCGAGCAGTTCGAAAAAGGCGATCGTCTTGTCCGGGTCGGCGACGCGGATCATGGTGTGCAGGTATTTCACGCGAGAACTCCGTGGAAGGTCTGGGGCGGAACGGATCAGCCTTGAACTAGGTCCGTTACGTCGCCGACGGCGCGGATCAGCAGCGCGAGGTCCGCGTCGCGCGACAGGCGATGGTCACCGTCCTTGACGAGGGTGATCTGCACGTCGTCATTCGCGATCAGTTCCGCCAGCCGGATCGTGCGCTGGTACGGCACGTCCTTGTCCTGCTGACCGTGCAGCAGGCGGACCGGACCGGCGAACGGGATCATCCCGAACATCAGCCGGTTCGCCTCGCCCGACGACCAGAAGGCGCGCGTATAAAGCGTCGGCAGCGGTCCGTAGGGGTTGGGCCGTTCGAGGCGACCGGTCTGGAGCATCGCCATCTTCTCGTCCATCGTGAAGCCCCAGTCGGTGAAGTCCGGCGCGGGCGCGATGCCGACCATCGCCTTCACCTGATCGGGCCGGGCCTTTGCCGCGAGCAGCATCAGCCAGCCGCCCATCGACGAGCCGACGAGCACGACCGGACCCTTCGCCACCTCGTCCAGCATCGCCAGCGTATCGCCGAGCCAGCCGGCCAGCGTCTGGTCCTTGAAATCCCCCTCCGACTGGCCGCAGCCGGCATAGTCGAAGCGCAGGAAGGCGCGCGCCTCCGTCTTCGCCCACGCCTCCAGAGCCAGCGCCTTCGACCCCTGCATGTCCGACGCGTAGCCGGGCAGGAACACGATCGTCGGGCCGGTGCCGGCGGTGTGGTGGAAGGCGAGGCGGTGCGGCTGGGTCATGCTGGAATCCGGGCGAAGTGGAGGAAGTGGAGGCGTCGGGACGCTGGCCTCCACTTCGGTACGGCGCGGCTGGTGTCGGGGTGATCGGCGGGCGTTGTTGGGGTGGTGGCCATGCGGCGCGGTATAGATCGGGCGAGCCGTGTAGGACAGGTTGCGCCGTCGTCCGTGCAACCGCGGAAGCACGAACGGCGGCATCCGGTCAGATGATGAATTCCACCGATCGCGTCTGCACTTCGCCGTCGCGCTTGGCGACGATCTCGCCGTGCAGCGTCTTGATCGCGCGGCTGCCGGTGGTGGTGCAGAGGAACGGGAACACACCGTGGATGATCGCACCGACGCCGCCGGCGATCATCCGCAGCCCGAAGCGGGTGGCGACGACGAAATGCTGGCCGTAGCTTTCGCCGACGGCGGCGGGGTGGTCGGTGAAGGGGTTCATCGCCGGTCTGCTCCTTTGCAGGCGCCAGCGTAGACGGAAGGCGCGGAGTGATCCAGCGTTGGCTGTCGATCCTCTCCGGCACGGGGAGGTGGCGCGCCGCAGGCGTGACGGAGGGGCAGCCGCTCGCCGTGTCGCCTGTGGCTGCCCCTCCGTCAGTCCTGCGGCCTGCCACCTCCCCTTGCAGGGGAGGATTTACAGGTTTGCCAGCATGTCCGCGGCCAATCCGCTCAGCGTGTCGTCGCGGGCGCCCATCACCACGATGCGGTCGCCGGGCCGGGCCAGGGCGACGAGGCGCGAAGCTGCGTCCGAGCGATCGGGGTCGTGGTGGGCGGTTCGGCCGGCGGCGGCGATGCGGGCGACGATGTCGGCGCTGCCGACCTCGCGCGTGACGGTGCCGCCGAAATAGGCGGGATCGGGGATCGTCAGCACGTCCTCGCCCGCGAGATGGTCGGCGAAGGTCTGCGCCAGTTCGCGGCCCATTTGCTTGAGGGGGCCGTAGCCGTGCGGCTGGAAGAGGATCAGCAGGCGGCCGGGATGCGCGTGCAGCGTGTCGAGCGTGGCGGCGATCTTGTCCGGGTTGTGGCCGAAATCGTCGATGACGGCGATGCCGTTCGCTTGCCCGACGAGGTCGAAGCGGCGGCGAAGGCCGGTGAAGCCCTCGATCGCGCGGGCGGCGTCGGCGAGCGGGACGCCGGCCGCGACGCAGGCGCCGATCGCGGCGAGCGCATTAGAGACGTTATGGCGGCCCGGGACCGAAAGGCGGATGTGGTGGTCGCCTTCAGCGCCGATCAGATCGAACCCGATCGCGAACGGTTCGGGCGACAGGTTGCGGGCGACGAGATCGCCCTCCCCTTCCACCGCAACGGTCGTGAGCGTGTCCCGCGGCAGCGTCGCCAGCAGCGCCGCGGTTTCCGCATCGCCGGCGTTGGCGACGACGTGGCGGGCGGCGCGGGCGAAGTCGCCAAATAGCTGGCGGAGTTCGTCCAGCCCCTTGTGATCGAGCGTGACGTTGTTGAGCACCGCGACCGCAGGGCGGTATAGCGCGATCGAGCCGTCGCTTTCATCGACTTCGCTGACGAAGGCGTCACCGCGACCGACCAGTGCGCTGGCGAACGGGGCGTCGGGCGTCGCGAAGTCCTTCATCACCGCGCCGTTCATCACCGTCGGATCGCGGCCGAGCGTATGCAGGATATACCCGATCATGCCGGTAACGGTGGACTTGCCGCTGGTGCCGGCGACCCCGATCGGCAGCGCCGCGTCGTTGAACAGGCCGGCATTGACCTGCGCCCGCGTCATACGCGTGCAGCCGAGCCGGTCGGCGGCGACGATGTCGGGCACGCTCGCCTCGACCGCGGCGGAGGCGATGACGATCTGATCGGCGGAGGTCACGCCGCTGCCATCCTGCGCGAACAGCGCGATGCCGGCGGCGCGGAGCGCGTCGAACTTGGCGGAGGTGCGGCCCTGGTCTAGGCCGCGATCGGAACCCGCGACAATGCCGCCGCGCGCGCGGACGATCATCGCCAGCGGCATCATGCCGGACCCGCCGATGCCGACGAAGAAAGAGGATTTGCCGCTGTGCATCGGGGCGGGCTATCGCGGCGGTGGAGCGTGGGCAAGCTTTTGAGCATGATGCGGGCGTTCTCCGCTGCCCGCCACCCCGGCGGAAGTCGGGGTCCAGTCTCGGCGGAGCCAGTGAGACCCACGGCGTGCGCGGCGACTGGACCCCGGCCTTCGCCGGGGTGGAAGAAGTTCGTGATCATAAGGAACGCAAGACCATGAAGATCACCGTCGTAGCGCCCGGCCGGCCGATCGATCCGGTCGTCGCCGCACGCGCGGGGGCGTTTGCGGCGATCGCCTATCCGGAGGTGGACCTGATCTTCCACCCGCAATGCTTCGAGAGCGCGGGGCATTTCGCGGGGAGCGATGCGCTGCGCGCGGCGACGTTCCTGTCGGTGGCGAACGATCCCGCGGTCGATGCGGTGTGGTTCGCGCGCGGCGGGTACGGGTCGAACCGCATTTTGGCGGAGGTGATGCCGAATCTGGGACCGGCGGCGGCGCGCAAGGCGTATGCGGGCTATTCGGACATGGGGTTCCTGCTCGGTGCCCTGTACGCGCGGCGGATCGGGCGGCCGGTGCACGCGCCGATGGCGACGGACATCAACCGCAACAAGGGCGACGAGACGGTCGCGCGGACGCTGGGCTGGCTGGTGCGCGGCGACCGGCAGGGGCTGGAACCCGATCTGGGCGGGCGGCCGGCGGCGGCGTTCAACCTCGCCATCCTCGATGCGCTGATCGGGACGCCGTGGCTGCCCGACCTGACCGACCACGTGCTCATCATCGAGGAGGTGTCGGAGCCGCTGTACCGCGTCGACCGGATGCTGTTCACGGTAGCCAATGCGACACAATTGAAGGGGATCGCCGGAGTGCGGCTGGGCGTGGTCAACGATATCGTCGAGAACGATCCGCCGTGGGGCGAGACGCTGGAGGCGATGATGGCGCGCTGGTGCCGCGACATGGGCGTGCCGTATCTGGGCCGCGCGCGGGTGGGGCACACGCAGGACAACTACGTCGTGCCGTTCGGAATCGCCTGATCGTCGGAACAAACCGCCTGCTCGAAACAGGGCGCCCCTTCAGAACAGGGCGCCCCCTTAGAACAGGCTACGCAGCGACACCATCACCGAACGGCCGAACGGGTCGAGATAGGCGGGGCGCAGGCCGATCGGGGTGATCCCGTCACGGTCACGGACGCGCTGGCGCTCGTTGAACAGGTTGCGGGCGTTGAGCGCGATCTGCACCCCCTTGCCCCAATGCTGGCCGCCCGTGATCTTCGCCAGCGGCACGATCAGGGAGGTGCCGATCGTCAACAAGCTGCCGAAGCGCAGATCGGCCGCGGCGAGATCGGCACGGACGCGGGTGGCGGAGCGCCACTGGAGGTCGAACGTTCCGGAGATGCCGCCCCGCGACAGGGCCGCAAAGGCGTTGCCCTCGAAACGGGGACGGCCGCCGCTGCCGCCGAACGCATCGCCGTCGAGCAGATCGAGCGAGGGCTGGCCGTCCACCAACATCAGCCGGTTGGCGAGGCGCAGCGTGGGCGACACGTTGGCGAACAGAAAGAACGGTTCGCTCGGCATCGCCGGGGGCGGGCCGGGTTCCGTCCCCGGCGGCGGCGGCATGGGCAGCATCGGCTGTGCGCCGAGCGGACCGGCCCATCCGAGGTTCGCCGTCAGTTCCCGGCGGCGTTCGCGCGCAAGGTTCACGGGGCGACTGTCCACGGACAGCAGCCGCCCGTTCGCATCACGCGTGAACAGCGTCGGAAAGGCCGCGGCGACCAGCGGTGTCGGCTGCGACACATAGGCGGCCTGATCGATGATGTCGGTCGTGGCATAGGTTACGGCCAGGGTCAGCTCGCGCTTCGCGAACGGCTTGAGCGTCAGGTCGATCGCGCTTCGCCGCTGTCGTTCCGGCGCGAGGCGAGCGTTGCCGCCGCCGATCACGTCGACCAGCACGGTCTGGCCGGTGAGATTGTCGAAATAGGGGACGTTCGGGAAGGAGCGGACCGGATCGAAGAGCTGGTTGACCGAAGGCGGCGTCTGCCTGCGGTCGACGCTGCCGCCCAGCCGGACCGCGGCGATCGGTTGCCAGCCGAGCGTCGCGGCGACGCGGGGGTAGGTACCGCCGCCCGTCACATGCCCGATGCCGCCGGTCGCGGTCGCGGTCACGTCGCCCAGCATCGACAGCACCCCCAGGCGGGCGGAGGCGATCGGCAGGCTTGCGGTGACCGTCGCCGCGCTGGTGCGGCGGTTGAAGGTGCGCGCGTCGGCGGCGGAGGCGCCCGCCCGACGGCTGCGCGACTCGTCCCTGTCGAGCGCCAGCGCCAGCGTCGCGTCTCCGGCAGGAAGCGTCACGAGCGGGCCGTTGGCGACGAGCTTGGTCGAGAGCGTCCGCGTCGCCGACCGGGTGCGCAGCGCCTGCGCCGGCTCGCCGCCCAGCGTAGCGATGGTCGCCGCGAGACTCGTGGCACTGCCGGTGCCGTTCCAGGTCCATTCGCCGAGCGAGCCATTCACCGCGATGCCGCCCGTCGTCGTGCTGATGACCGACCGCTGGCGCGCAGCGTCCGCCGAGCCGATCGCGACGCCGAGCAGCGACAGGTCCGCCTGTCGCTCGGTCGATCCGGACAACGACAGGCTGGTCGTGCGGCCGAGCGGGACCGCCCAGGCTCCGTTGCCGCGAATGGTGCGGGAAGCGGCGGCGATCGACCGCGGCGTCAGGCCGGGCAGCGGATCGAGATCGCGCTGCGCCTCCGTGATCGCCAGCCGCCGCTCCCCCCGCGCGCCGAGCGTCAGGCGGCGCGGCCCGTCGAGCCGCGTCGCGGCGGCCCGCGCGAGGATGCCGGTGCCGCCACCCTCGGTCGTACTATTGCTCTGCTGCTCCAGTTCGAGCGAGCGGAAGCGCCTCTTCGTGATGATGTTCGCCACGCGCCGGGTCGGGGGATAGCCGAAGCGGGTCGCGTCCGCCTCGCTGAGGATCTCGAACTTCTCGACGGCTTCGGACGGCAGGTCCTGCATCTCCTCGAACCCGGAGATGCGGCGCCCGTTGAGCAGCAGGATCGGCGGCTCGCCGGACGGAGAGCGGGTCAGCGACTGCAACTTCTTGAGCATGTCCGCGAGCGACGTCGTGCCCAGCCCCTGCAAGGCGGTCGCATCGAACACCGCGAGCGGCTGGGTCGTACCGACGATCGAACGATCATCCAGCCTTTTGCCTTCGATGACGATTTCGGCGGAGGACTCGGTGGAGGTCGACGGAGGAACCTCCTGCGCAGCAACCGGTGTCGCCATCGACGCTGCGATCGCCACGACGCGGTTGCGTGTCCCGGTTGCCCCGATTCGCGTCCGACGCGCTGTGTAAGTTCCCGATCGCGCACGCATATCGTCAATCTGCTCCCGTGCGCCCGCCAAAAACGGCGGAAATGCTGGGCTACGCTAGGCGATCCGCCCCTGCTTGCCTATATCGAGCAGGCGACGGCATAAGGCCGCCTCTCCTCCCAACAGCCGAGTTTTTCATGTCTGTCATGTTCCGCATCACGCTGCCCGACGGTTCCGTCCGCGAGGTTGCGCCGGGGACCACCCCCGCGGACGTGGCCTTGGCGATCGGGCCGGGGCTGGCGAAGGCGGCGCTGGCGGCGCGGATCGACGGCGAGGTGCGCGACCTGTCGCGGCCGTTCGACGGCGATACGCAACTGGCGCTGGTGACGGCGCGCGACGAGAAGGACGCGCTGGAGCTGGTGCGTCACGATCTGGCGCATGTGATGGCGGAGGCAGTGCAGCACCTGTTCCCCGGCACGCAGATCACCTTCGGCCCTGCGACCGACGACGGCTTCTACTATGACTTCGCGCCAAAGGAGCGGCCGTTCACCGACGACGACCTGCCCGCGATCGAGGAGGAGATGCGCCGCATCATCGCGCGCAACGAACCCTTCGTGCGCGAGGTCTGGTCGCGCGAGCAGTTGATCGACACGTGGACGCAGCAGGGCGAGACGTTCAAGGCGGAATGGGCCGCCGAACTGCCCGAGAACGAGGAGCTGACGATCTATCGTCAGGGCCAGTGGCTCGACATGTGCCGGGGGCCGCACATGGCCTCCACCGGCAAGCTCGATCCGCAGGCGTTCAAGCTGACGCGCGTGTCCGGCGCATATTGGCGCGGCGACCAGAAGAACGCGATGCTCAGCCGCATCTACGGCACCGGCTGGCTGAACAAGAAGCAGCTCGACCAGCATCTGTTCCGGCTGGAAGAAGCGGCCAAGCGCGACCACCGCAAGATCGGCGCGGAGATGGACCTGTTCCATCTCCAGTCGGAGGCGCAGGGGTCGGTGTTCTGGCACCCCAAGGGCTTCATCCTGTGGCGGCAGCTGGAGGCGTATATGCGCCGCCGCCTCGACGCCGCCGACTACGAAGAGGTGAAGACGCCGCAGCTCATGGACGCGCGCCAGTGGGAGCAGTCGGGCCACTGGGGCAAGTATCGCGAGAACATGTTCGTGGTGCCGGACGAAGTGCCGAACACCGAGGAAGAGGGCGCGGTCCTGTCCGGCGAAGGCGACCTGATGGCGCTGAAGCCGATGAATTGCCCGGCGCACGTCCTGATCTTCAAGCAGGGGATCAAGTCGTATCGCGATCTGCCGATCCGCATGGCCGAATTCGGTTGCTGCCACCGCAACGAGCCGCATGGCGCGTTGCACGGCATCATGCGCGTCCGCCAGTTCACGCAGGACGACGCGCACATCTTCGTGCGTGAGGACCAGCTGGTCGACGAGGTCCGCAAGTTCTGCGAATTGCTTGACTCGGTCTACAAGGATCTCGGCTTCGACAGCTATGCGATCAAGCTGGCGCTGCGGCCCGAAAAGCGTTTCGGGTCGGAGGCGATGTGGGATTGGGCGGAGCAGTCGCTCCGCGATGCGGTCGCGGCGACGGGACGCGACACGGCCGAATATGGCTGGGAGGAACTGCCCGGCGAGGGTGCGTTCTATGCGCCGAAGCTGGAGTTCCACCTGACCGACGCGATCGGTCGGACGTGGCAGGTCGGCACGATCCAGACCGACACGGTGCTGCCCGAGCGACTCGATGCCAGCTATGTCGGCGAGGATGGCAATCGCCACCGCCCGATCATGCTCCACCGCGCCATTCTCGGCACGTTCGAGCGCTTCATCGGCATCCTGATCGAGCATCATGCGGGCCGTTTCCCGCTCTGGCTGTCACCGGTGCAGGCGGTCGTCGCGACGATCGTGTCGGATGCCGATGACTATGCGCGCGACGTGCAGGCGAAGCTGGCGAAGGCGGGCCTCCGCGTCGAAACCGACCTGCGCAACGAGAAGATCAACTACAAGGTGCGCGAGCATTCGCTGGCCAAGGTCCCGAACCTGCTGGTCGTCGGCAAGCGCGAGGCCGAGGAGGGCAAGGTCGCGCTGCGCCGGCTGGGCAGCCAGGCGCAGGAGATCCTGACGCTGGACGAGGCGATCGCGATGCTGGTGGCGGAGGCGACCCCGCCGGATCTGCGGTGAGGTTCCTCCCTCCCCTCTGAAAAGCGGATTCGTCGCGACGGTGACGCTGATGGAAAGGCCCGTTCCTACCGCCCGCCTTACGGAAGGGGCTAGCAGAGCATCAGCATCTTTCGCGAGCGTCGGAAAAACACTATATGCCGTATCAACAACCACAGGAGCAATACCCATACGTCCTCCCATGATGCGCCGGCCGAACCAGGCGCCGCCGATGAACGGTCCTCGTTTCAACGAATGGATCCAGAGCCAGAAGGTCCGCGTGATCGATCACGAGGGCGAGAATCTCGGTGTCATGTACACGCGGGAGGCTATCGCTGCGGCACAGGAAGTCGGGCTCGATCTGGTCGAGGTCTCGCCGAACGCCGATCCGCCCGTCGCCAAGTTCCTGGACGTCGGCAAGTTCAAGTACGAGGCCCAGAAAAAGGCGAACCTCGCCCGCAAGTCGCAGAAGACGCAGGAGATCAAGGAGATCAAAATGCGTCCGAACATCGACGACCACGACTACGACACCAAGATGAAGAAGGTGGTCGAGTTCATCGGCGAGGGCGACAAGGTGAAGGTGACGATGCGCTTCCGCGGACGCGAACTGAGCCACGGGCAGCTGGGCATGGCCGTGCTGCAACGGGTGGCCGAACAGGTCGCCGACGTGGCCAAGGTCGAGGCCTATCCGCGGATGGAAGGTCGGCAGATGCTGATGGTGCTGTCGCCGAAGTAAGCCGGTACCGAGATCGGTGGAACGACAGGGCGGTCCGAGAGGGCCGCCCTTTCCATATGTGCCCCATGTCGGCGATTTCATGTTGCAGTGCATGATGTTGCCCGGCGGCGACACTCCCCCCACGATTTGCGGAAAAAACATGGTCAATACTCGAAACCGGTAGACGCCTGCCCCTTGGACCCTCTAGCAAATGTCCAAACCAGACATTCGAAAAAGCCGGACACCGGTAAAACGAACGTCAACCAAGGGAGAGATGCCGCCATGCGCCGGACCGCATACCTGTTGTCTGCCGTCGCCACCGTTGCCCTCGCGGTGCCAGCTTTTGCCCAGCAAGCGACCCCCACCACGGGGGAAGAGCGTCAGGTACCGTCGCAGGCGACCGCCGCGGGTGCGGTGCAGAGCCAGTCGGACAACACCGGCACTGCCCAGAGCGAAGCACCGGCCACCAATGCCGGCGACATCATCGTCACCGCCACCCGCCGCGCCAGTCCGCTGAGCGACGTGCCGATCGCGGTCAGCGCGGTGACGCAGGACGCGTTGCAGAATTCGGGCGGCAACGACATCCGCCAGCTGAACCAGCTTGCACCGTCGCTGCTGGTGTCCTCCACCGGATCGGAAGCGAACGCGTCCGCCCGTATCCGCGGTATCGGCACGGTCGGCGACAATCCCGGCCTGGAAAGCTCGGTCGCGGTCTTCATCGACGGCGTCTATCGCAGCCGCACCGGCGTCGGCCTGAACGAGCTCGGCGAGATCGAGCGCGTCGAAGTGCTGCGCGGTCCGCAAGGTACGCTGTTCGGCCGCAACGCGTCGGCCGGCCTGATCAACATCGTGTCGAAAGCGCCCGAGTTCAATTTCGGCGGCGTCGCCGAGGCGACCTACGGCAATTACGATAACTATCGCTTCGCCGGCGGTTTGACCGGTCCGCTGATCGGCGACGTGCTCGCGTTCCGCGTCGACGGCGTCTACAACAAGCGCGACGGCTTCCTGACCAACATCACCCCGAACCGCAACGGGAGCGAGCGCGAGGTCAACAACCGCGACCGGTATTTCGTCCGCGGCCAGTTGCTGTTCAAGCCCACCGACGCGATCTCGCTCCGGCTGATCGGCGACTTCACGCGTCGCAACGAAAGCTGCTGCGGCGCGACCTATTACAGCAAGTTCGAGACGGTCGATCCGACCGCCAACGCCGCGCAGGCGAACGGCAGCGCGGTGAACACGGACGGCGCGGTCGCCTACAATGCCAGCAACCGTATTCTCGGCATTCTCGACCGGCTGGGTGCGGTCCGTCCGACCAACACCGTCAACGCCAACCCGTTCGAGCGCAACGTCGCGATCACGCCGGGCCGCAGCTATCGCAACATCACCAAGGATTATGGCGGGTCGGGTCAGCTCGACTGGGATCTGGGCGGCGCGACGCTGACCTCGATCAGCGCCTATCGCGAGTACAAGTCGGGCAACGGTGCCGACGTCGATTACGGCAATGTCGATCTGGGCTATCGCGGCTCCGACTCCTACCGCCAGTTCAAGACCTTCACGCAGGAACTGCGCCTTCAGGGATCGCTGTTCGAGGGCAAGCTCGACTGGCTGGTCGGTGGATTCTATTCGCATGAGAAGCTGAGGCTGGTCGACAGCACGAACTTCGGGTCGCAATACGGCGCGTTCGCAGCCTGCCGTCTGGTGGCGACCGCCAACCCGCTGGTGCTGCTCCAGAACCAGAACAATCCGGGCTGTCTCGGCACGACGCCCTCGGCGGCGTTCGGCGGCGCGACGGCGCGGCAGGCGTTCGGTGCCAACTTCGGGCCGCTGGCACCGGCCATCCTCGCCGGGCTGGATCGCCTCTCGACCGTCAACAACCTCGGCGATCGCGGCTCGGTCTATCGCCAGACCAGCGAGAACTACGCGTTCTTCACACACAACATCCTGAACATCACCGACACGCTGTCGGTGACGCTGGGCCTGCGCTACACGCACGAGAACAAGCGGTTCAGCGCCGACATCAACAACAACAATACGGTTTGTCCGGTGCAGCAGGCGAACCTGGCGCCGCTGCTCGGCAGCGCCGCCGTTCCGGCGGCCGCGAAGACCTTCATCGGCGGCATCATCACGCTGTCGTGCGTCGGCAACAGCTCCGTGCAGCTCAACGGCCTCGACCTGCGCGACGGGTTCAAGGACGGTGAATTCACCGGCACCGGCGTGATTTCGTGGAAGCCGACGCCGCGCCTGCTGACCTACGCCTCCTACGCGAAGGGCTACAAGGCGGGCGGGTTCAATCTCGATCGTTCCGATCTGGGCGGCCTGAGCGGCGTGTTCGCGCCGCGGTCGAACGCCGACGCGGCTGGCCTGCGCTTCGACGCGGAGAAGGTCGACGCGTACGAAATCGGAGCGAAGTACAACATCCGCGGCAGCCTGAGCCTGAACGTCGCGGCGTTCCGTCAGGAGTTCAAGGACTTCCAGCTCAATACGTTCAACGGCACGGTCTTCGTCGTGCAGAACATCCAGGGCTGCGATAACGACCTGGGCGGCGCGGACACGGACAGCCTGGCCGGCAACGGAACCTGCGCCGGCGATGCCAACCGCAAAGGCGTGATCTCGCAGGGTGTCGAAGTCGAAGCGGTCATGAACCCTGCGCGCGACGTGACGTTCACCGCCGGCTACACCTTCGCGGACACCAAGTTCCGCCGCAATCTGGTCGGCAATTCGCAGGGCGAGGCGCTTGACCCGGCGCTGTTCCTGCTGCCGGGTGCGCAATTGTCGAATGCGCCGCGCAACGTCGTCACCTCGTCGCTGGCGTGGACGCCGAACATCGGGTCGAACGGCCTGTCCGCGCTGTTCTATGTCGATGGCCGCATGACCTCCGACTACAACACCGGCTCCGATCTGGCGCCGGAGAAGAAGCAGGACGGCTTCCCGCTGGTCAACGCGCGCGTCGGCCTGCGTGGACCGAACCAAATTTGGGCGCTGGAGGTCTGGGCGCAGAACCTGACGAACCAAAACTATGTGCAGGTCGCGTTCAACTCGCCGTTCCAGGGCGCGAACTCGGTCGCCAACACGCAACGCTTCGGCCAGACCGCCAACGCGCTCTACTCGGCCTTCCTCGCCGAGCCGCGGACCTATGGCGTGACGCTGCGCTCACGCTTCTGATCTGCCGATCGCGGACGAAGGGCCGGTCCACCGCTGGGTGGGCCGGCCCTTTTCGTCTGTTCCGAGCGGGTCGTCTGCTGATAGGCCCCGCCCCAACTGCTGGCGGGCTAAGCCGCCGCCTTCGCCAGCGCACGATAGCGGTGGAGGAGCGGTTCCGTGTAGCCGTTGGGCTGGTCCAGCCCCTCGAACACCAGTGCCCGCGCCGCGTCCAGCGCGAGGCCGCCGTCCGCCAGTGGTCGGTAGAGCGGATCGTCGGCATTCTGCTCATCGACCTTCGCCGCCATGCGCGTGAACGCTGCGTCGACCTCGGGACGCGTGGCGACGCCGTGGAGCAGCCAGTTCGCGATGTGCTGCGACGAGATGCGCAGGGTGGCGCGGTCCTCCATCAAGCCGATGTCGTGGATGTCGGGTACCTTCGAACACCCGACGCCCTGATCGATCCAGCGGACGACATAGCCGAGGATGCCCTGCGCATTGTTGTCGAGTTCCTCGCGAACCTCCTCGGGCGACCAGTTCCGCCCCGTCGCGACCGGCACCGTCAGCAGGCGGTCGAGCGAGGCGACGCCCTCCCCGCCGCGTTCGGCCTGACGCGCGAACACGTCGATCGCATGATAGTGGGTGGCGTGCAGCGTCGCCGCGGTCGGGCTCGGCACCCATGCCGTGTTGGCGCCGGTGAGCGGGTGGCCGACCTTTTGCGCGAGCATGTCCGCCATGCGGTCGGGCGCGGCCCACATGCCCTTGCCGATCTGGGCACGGCCGGACAGCCCGCAGGCGAGGCCGATCTGGACGTTGCGGTCTTCGTATGCCGCGATCCAGTCTGCCGCCTTCATCTCGCCCTTGCGGATCATCGGTCCCGCCCGCATCGCGGTGTGCATCTCGTCGCCGGTCCGGTCGAGGAAGCCGGTATTGATGAACACGATGCGGTCGCGCACGGCATGGATGCAGGCCGCCAGATTGGAGCTCGTCCGCCGCTCCTCGTCCATCACGCCGACCTTGATCGTATGGCGCGGCAGATCGAGCAGATCCTCGACCGCGTCGAACAGCCGGTCGGTGAAGGCGGCTTCGTCCGGCCCGTGCATTTTGGGTTTGACGACGTAGATCGACCCGGCGCGACTGTTCGCCCTGGGGCCGTTCAGGTCGTGGAGGGCGATCAGGCTGGTGACGATCGCGTCGAGTACACCCTCCGGTGCCTGCGACCCGTCCGGCAGAAGGACGGCAGGCGTCGTCATCAGATGGCCGACGTTGCGCACGAACATCAGGCTGCGGCCGGGCAGCGTCACCGCGCTGCCGTCCGGCGCGACATAGTGGCGATCGTCGACAAGACGGCGCGTCTGTGTGCGGCCGTTCTTCGCGAAGCTGGCGGTCAGGTCGCCCGTCATCAGGCCCAGCCAGTTGGCATAGGCGGCGACCTTGTCCTCGGCGTCGACGGCAGCGACGGAGTCCTCCAGATCGGCGATCGCGGTCAGCGCCGATTCGAGGACGATGTCCGCCAGCCCGGCGGGATCGTCGCGGCCGATCGGGTGATCGCGATCGACGACGAGTTCGATGTGCAGGCCATGGTGGCGCAGCAGGAGTGTGTCCCCCGAGCGGCCGATGAACTGCGACGGATCGGCAAGGACGGGGTCCCCGCCCCGCCAATCGCCCCACGATCCGGCGGCGAACGGTACGCTGCGGTCGAGGAACGCCTTGCCCCAGGCGATCACCTGCGCGCCGCGGTCGCGGTCATAGCCCTGCCCCGCCGGCGCGCCGGAAATCGCGTCCGTGCCGTAGAGCGCGTCGTACAGGCTACCCCAGCGTGCGTTCGCGGCGTTGAGCAGGAAGCGCGCGTTGAGGATCGGCACGACGAGCTGCGGCCCTGCGAGCGTCGCCACCTCCGCGTCGACGTTCGTGGAGCCGATCGCGAATGGCGCGGGCTCGGGCACGAGATAGCCGATCTCGCGCAGGAAGGCCTGATAGGTGGGCATGTCGACCGGTGTTCCGGCGTGCGCGTCGTACCATGCGTCGATCTTCGCCTGCATCGTGTCGCGAACCGCGAGGAGCGCAGCGTTATCCGGCGCGAACCGAGCGAAGATGTCGGCGACGCCTTGCCAGAAGCGCTCCGGCTGCAATCCGGTGCCGGGTATGGCGCGATCTTCGATGAAGCTCGCCAGCGACGGTGCGACCTGTAAGCCGGCTCGGTCGATCATCGTCGTCATGCGCTCGTCCCTTGTAGATCGGGACGAGCATAGCGGTTCGTGCAGTTGGTCGTTAGGCGCATATGTGACAAAGCTGTCGATCGCTGGAGGAACGAATGGACCCGGACATCGCGCTGTTCGTCGCCGTCGTGGACGCCGGCAGCCTGAGCGCGGCGGGCCGTACAGCGGGCATATCGCCGGCGATGGTGTCGAAGCGGATCGCGCGATTGGAAGCGCGGCTTGGCGTCCGGCTGCTCGTGCGGACGACCCGGCGGCTGGACCTGACCGGGCCGGGGGAGCGGTTCCACACCGATGCGGTGGCGATCCTCGCGACGCTGGCGGAGGCGGAGGCGCGGGTATCCGGGCGCGGCGGCACACCGGCGGGACGGCTGCGCGTGGCGGCACCGACATCGTTCGGGCGGATGCTGATTGCGCCGCACCTCGCCGGCTTTCTCGACCGGTATTCAGCGGTAGAACTGGAGATGGACCTGAGCGATGCGATGATCGACATCGCGGCGGAGCGCGTCGATCTGGCGATCCGCATTGCCGCCGACATCCCACCGCCGCTGCACGCGCGGCGGCTGGCGTCGAGCCGGCGCGTGCTGTGCGCCAGCCCGGCCTATCTTTTGGTTCATGGCGAACCGAAGACACCGGCCGATCTGGAGCGGCATCGCCTGCTCGCGACCGTCGATCAGCTGCCGTGGCGGCTGTCCGGACGGGGCAAGGCGGTGACCGTGGATCGGCCCAGCCACGTGCGGACGAACAGCAGCGACCTGATCCGCGAACTGGCGCTGGGCGGCGTCGGCGTCGCGCTGCGGTCGCTATGGGACGTGCGTGGTGCGCTCGCGGCGGGCGCCTTGGTGCGGGTGTTGCCGGACTATGAAGGATCGGCACGGGTGGCGATCCATGCGGTGTTCCCGACGGTGACGCCGCTGGCGGCGGCAGTGGCGTTGGTCGAGCATCTGATCGGGTGCTGGCGCGGGGGTGCGGCGCTGGAGGGGATGGAGTAAACCCGATCTCTTTCGTGGCGTGATAATAGCGGATGCCCGTCACCCCAGCGGAAGCTGGGGTCTCGTTGTTGCCGGGCTGTGTAGCGCCTTCGACGGAGACCCCAGCTTTCGCTGGGGTGACGGGCTAAATAAGGTCGGTGCTGACGAGGAAGCTGATGCCTTGACCCAGCAGCCTACTCCGGAAAATCCGTCGCCTCCCCTTCCCCGCGCAGGCGTTCGATCTCTGAGACACGCGCCTTCAAGCGGTCGAGCACCGCGTCCAGCCCCCATTTGCCGAGCACCATGTGCCGCGGCGGGGTGTCGCTTTCGGCGAGCGCGATCATCGCGTCAGCGGCGCGGACGGGATCGCCGGCCTGTTTGCCGCTGATGTCCTTCGTGCTCGCGAGCCGCGCGCCGGCGGTGTCGGCATAGGCGTCGATCCTCACCGGCGTCTGGCGCAGCGATCGGCCAGCCCAGTCGGTGCGGAACGGCCCCGGCTCCACGCATGTCGCGCGGATGCCGAGCGGAGCGCCTTCTGCCGCGAGCGAGTCGGTGAAGCCCTCCACCGCGTGCTTCGATGCGGCATAATAGCCGGAGCCGGGGAAGCCGACGATGCCGGCGACGGAAGTGACGTTGATGACATGCCCGGCCGCCTGCGCGCGCATCGTCGGCAGGATCGCGCGGGTCAGCGCGAACAGGCCGAAGACGTTGGCGTCGAACTGGGCGCGGATCTCGGCATCGTCACCCTCCTCGATGCTCGCCTGATAGCCATAACCGGCATTGTTCACGAGCACGTCGATCCGGCCGAACCGCTCCAGCGCGGCCGCGACCGCCGCATCGATCTGTGCCTGATCCGTCACGTCGAGCGAGACGGCCAGCGCGCGGTCGCGGGCGAGATCGGTGACCCGTTCCTCGTCACGCGCGGTGACGACGGCGCGCCAGCCGCGTGCCAGCACGCGCTTCGCGAGCGCCCGGCCGAAGCCGGTGGAACAGCCGGTGATGAACCAGACCGGATCGCTCGACAGCGGCATAAGGTGTTCTCCTGAAACGGAATGTCTGCGCGGGAATGATCGGCGGACGGACGCGGTTCCCGGTCGGGCGGCAAGCGGCTATGCTGCCGCCATGACACTCAGAACCGGCGGCCGCCTCCTCGTCGATCAGCTCGTGGCGCAAGGCTGCGACCGTATCTTCACCGTGCCGGGGGAAAGCTTCCTCGCGGTGCTCGACGCGCTGCACGACACGCCCGCGATCGATCTGGTGGTGTGCCGTCAGGAAGGCGGCGCCACGTTCATGGCATGCGCGGACGGGACGATGACGCACCGGCCGGGCATCGCCTTCGTCACGCGCGGACCGGGCGCGACCAACGCGTCGATCGGCGTGCATGTCGCGATGCAGGATTCGCAGCCGATGATCCTGTTCATCGGCGATGTCGACCGCGGCACCCGCGACCGCGAGGCGTTTCAGGAGGTCGACTTCCAGGCGATGTTCGCACCGCTATGCAAGTGGGCGGCGCGGGTCGACGATGCCGCGCGCATCCCGGAATATGTCGCGCGCGCCTATGCGACCGCGATCAACGGGCGGCCGGGACCGGTCGTGCTCGCGCTGCCGGAGGATATGCTGCTCGACGTGGTGGCGGCGCTGGACCGCCCGCGCGTCGAGCGGACGGCGCAGGGGGCGGACGCGGACGCGATGGAGCATCTGGCCGATCTGCTCGCCACCGCAGAACGGCCGGTGGCGATCATCGGCGGCGCGGGCTGGAACGAAGCCGCGGGTCTGACGGTCGCCGACTGGGCGGCGGAGGCGGGCGTGCCGCTGGCGGCGGCGTTTCGGCGACAGGATGCGGTGCCGAACGACTGCCCGGTCTATGCGGGAAATCTAGGCTATGGCCCCAACCCGAGGCTGCTGGAGCGTATTCGCGCGGCCGACCTGTTGCTGGTGATCGGGGCGCGGCTGGGAGAGGCGACGACGGACGGCTATGCGCTGGTCACGCCAGAGCATCCGGGGCAGCGGCTGGTGCACGTCCATCCCGATCCTGAGGAGCTGGGGCGAACCTATCGGACCGATCAGGCGATCTGCGCTGGCATGGCCGAATTCGCGGAAGCGCTGCTGGCCATCTCGATTCCGCCGCTGACCGCGGGGGCGGAGGCGCATGCGGAGTGGCTGGGCTGGTCGACACCGCAGCCGCGCGACCTGACGATGGATCTGGGGCCGTGCGTGACGGCGATGCGCGAGGCTTTGCCGGCGGATACGATCATCTGCAACGGCGCGGGCAATTACTCGGGCTGGTGGCACCGATACTGGCATTATGCCGGTCCCGGCACGCAGCTGGCGCCGACCGCCGGCGCGATGGGGTACGGCGTGCCGGCGGCGGTGGCCGCGTCGCTGCGGCATCCGGGGCGCAGCGTCGTGGCGCTGGCGGGCGACGGGTGCTTCCTGATGAACGGGCAGGAGCTGGCGACGGCAGTACAGAGCGGTGCATCGATGCTGGTCGTGGTGGTCGATAACGGCTGGTACGGCACGATCCGCATGCACCAGGAACGCGAGTTTCCCGGACGCGTCGCGGGCACGCGGCTGGCCAATCCGGACTTCGCGGCGCTGGCGCGGGCGTTCGGATGCTGGGCCGACACGGTGGAGCGGACGGAGGATTTCGCCGGGGCGCTGGCACGGGCTGGGTCGGAGCCGGGCGTTCGTTTGCTGCACGTGAAGACGGATGTCGAGGCGATCACCGCGGGGACGACGCTGGCGAAGCTGCGAGGGTGAACAAGGCGAGCTTCTAACCTTCTCTCGTTTCCCGCAGAGGCGCCTGCCCGTGCCCCTCCACGGCAAAGACCGGGGAGGCGACGAATAGTTCTGTAACCCGTAAACAAAAAAGCCGCCCCGGTTGCCCGGAGCGGCCTTTCGTCAGACGTCAGATCCGATCAAATCTTGTCGCCGAGCGCGCCCTTGACGCTGCCCTTGACGTCCTGGCCGGTGCCCTTGACCTGCTGGGCCTCGCCTTCGGCTTCCAGACGCTCGTTGTCGGTCGCCTTACCGATGGCTTCCTTGACGTTGCCCGCGATCTTGTTGCCGGCTGCTGCGACCTTGTCGGTGAACTCGCCCATGATGGCCTCCATCTCTGTCCGCCGCCCGCCAGCCGGGCCGCTTCGACATTCAGGGAGGAAACGGGCTCTACGGAATGGAGTTCCGTGACAAAGCGGTAACCTGAGCCAAATTATCGATTCAGATCAATCCAGCGAGTGGGCTGGACGGATCGGCATAGCGGCGCTGCCCCATGCGTCCGGCGCGGTAGGCGAGCCGCCCCGCCTCCACCGCAGAGCGCATCGCGGCGGCCATCATCACCGGATCCTTCGCCTCGGCGATGGCGGTGTTCATCAGCACGCCGTCGCAGCCCAGCTCCATCGCCACCGCTGCGTCAGACGCGGTGCCGACGCCGGCATCGACCAGCACCGGCACCCCCGCCCCCTCGACGATCAGGCGGATGGTGATGCGGTTCTGGATACCCAGCCCCGACCCGATCGGCGCGCCGAGCGGCATGATCGCGACCGCGCCGGCATTCTCCAGACGCTTCGCGGCAATCGGATCGTCGACGCAATAGACCATCGGCAGGAACCCCTCATTGGCGAGGATCTCGGTCGCGCGCAGCGTCTCGTGCATGTCGGGATACAGCGTCTTCGCCTCGCCCAGCACCTCCAGCTTGACGAGGTCCCAGCCCCCCGCCTCGCGCGCCAGTCTCAGCGTCCGGATCGCGCTTTCGGCGTCGAAACAGCCCGCGGTGTTGGGCAAATACGTCACCTTCTTCGGGTCGATGAAGTCGGTCAGCATCGGCGCATTGCGATCGCTGACATTGACGCGGCGGACGGCGACGGTGACGATCTCCGCGCCCGACGCCTCCAGCGCGGCGGCGTTCTGCGCAAAATCCTTGTACTTGCCGGTGCCGACGATCAGGCGCGATCGGAAGGTCCGGCCGGCGACAGTCCAGCTGTCGTCCGCGATCGGGCGGGCATGATCGCCACCGCCGACAAAGTGCACGATCTCCAGATCGTCGCCATCCTCGACGCAGACATCCTTCAACGTCGAGCGCGGCACGACCTCCAGGTTACGCTCCACCGCCACCTTTTCGGGCACCAGCCCCAGTTCGGTGGCGAGATCGGCGAGGCTGAGGCCGGCCGTGACCCGCTTGTGCTCGCCGTTCACGGTGATCGATACGGTTCCGTCGGTATGTGCCATGCCTGTCATCTAGGCGTCGTGCCCGTGCCCGGCAATGTTGCGCGCGGTCGTTACGGATGCGATGAACGCACGCATGACCGACATCGTCTTCGTCCTGAATGGCCCGAACCTGAACCTGCTAGGGCTGCGGGAACCCGAGATCTACGGTTCCGACACGCTCAACGACATCGCCGGGATGCTGGAAGATCGCGCCCGCGAACTGGGGTTGGAGATCGATCTGCGCCAGTCCAACCACGAGGGGCATCTGGTCGACTGGCTGCATGAGGCGCAGGCGGAGGGGGCGAAGGCAGTGCTGCTGAACGCCGCCGCCTTCACGCACACGTCGGTCGCACTGCTCGACGCGATCAAGGCGATCACGGTGCCGGTCATCGAGGTGCACCTGTCGAACCCGCACCGTCGTGAGGCGTTTCGGCACGTGAGCCTCGTCGGGCAAGCGGCGAAGGGGACGATAGCCGGGTTCGGCGCACTGTCCTATAGGCTCGCGCTTGAAGCCGCGGCGCGGTTCTGACAGACGCCGCCGATTACAGAGGGAAGGGTCTAGAATGACCGACACGAATTCATCCGGTGCCATGCAGGTCGACGTCGATCTCGTGCGCCAGCTCGCCCAGTTGCTCGACGTGACGCAGCTGACCGAAATCGAGGTCGAGGACGGCGATCGCAAGATCCGCGTCGCGCGCAAGGCCGCGGCCGCCGCACCTGTACAATATGCGCCGCAACTCGCCGCACCGGCTCCGACCGCAGCCGCCTCGCCGGCCGTCGAGGCGGGGGCGATGGCGCCGGCCAGCACCGTCAACGCGGTCAAGTCGCCGATGGTCGGCACCGCGTATCTCGCCGCCGAACCCGGCGCGAAGCCGTTCTCGTCGGTCGGGCAGAAGGTCGCGGCTGGCGACACGCTGCTGATCGTGGAAGCGATGAAGGTCATGAATCCGATCGTCGCGCCGACCGCGGGTACGATCACGTCGATCCTGATCGAGAACGGCCAGCCGGTCGAGTTCGACCAGCCCCTCGTCGTGGTCGAATAATGCCGCAGATCAAGAAGCTGCTGATCGCCAATCGCGGCGAGATCGCGCTGCGCATCCACCGCGCCTGTCACGAGATGGGCATCAAGACCGTCGCGGTGCATTCGACCGCCGACGCCGATGCGATGCACGTGCGCCTCGCGGACGAGGCGATCTGCATCGGACCGCCGGCCGCGACCGACAGCTACCTCAACATCCCGAACATCATCTCGGCTGCCGAAATCAGCGGCGCGGACGCGATCCATCCCGGTTACGGCTTCCTGAGCGAGAATGCGCGCTTCGCCGAGATCGTGGAGATGCACGACCTGCTGTTCGTCGGTCCCAAGCCCGAACACATCCGTACGATGGGCGACAAGATCGAGGCGAAGCGGACCGCCGGCGCGCTCGGCCTGCCGCTGGTACCCGGCTCCGACGGCCCGATCGCCGATCTGGACGAGGCGAAGGCGATCGCCGCGAAGGCTGGCTATCCGGTCATCATCAAGGCGGCGTCGGGCGGCGGCGGTCGGGGCATGAAGGTGTGCACGTCCGAGGATCAGCTTGAGACGCTGATGGCGCAGGCGGGCACGGAGGCGAAGGCCGCGTTCGGCGACGCCACCGTATACATGGAGAAGTATCTCGGCAATCCGCGCCACATCGAGTTCCAGGTGTTCGGCGACGGCAACGGCAACGCCATCCATCTCGGCGAGCGCGACTGTTCGTTGCAGCGGCGTCACCAGAAGGTGCTGGAGGAGGCCCCCTCCCCCGTCATCACCCCCGCCGAGCGTGAGCGGATGGGCGGTATCGTGGCCAAGGCGATGGCCGATATGGGCTATCGCGGCGCGGGCACGATCGAGTTCCTGTGGGAAGCCGGCGAGTTCTACTTCATCGAAATGAACACGCGGCTTCAGGTCGAGCATCCGGTGACGGAAATGATTACGGGCATCGATCTGGTGCGCGAGCAGATCCGTGTCGCCGAAGGTCATCCGCTGTCGGTGACGCAGGATCAGGTGCGTTTCAGCGGCCACGCGATCGAATGCCGTATCAACGCGGAGGACCCGCGTACCTTCATGCCCTCGCCGGGCAAGGTCGCGCAGTTCCACGCGCCGGGCGGCATGCATGTCCGCGTCGATTCCGGCCTCTATGCTGGTTACAAGGTGCCACCCTATTACGACAGCATGATCGCCAAGTTGATCGTCTACGGCACCAGCCGCGAACGCTGCATCGCGCGGTTGCGCCGCGCGCTGGAGGAGTTCGTGATCGAGGGCATGAAGACCACCATCCCTCTCCACCGCGACCTGATCGAGGACCCGGAGTTCCAGGCCGGCGACTATACGATCAAATGGCTGGAGGATTGGCTCGCGAAGCAGACCGAGTAGGTTGATTCCTCCCCTTTTTGGGGGAGGAACCAACGTCGGAATGCCGCCCGCCTGGGCATCCTTCCTCACCCTGCCCGATTTGCAGGCAGGCATTTACGTTTCCTTCAGCATTGCCCCTGACGGCCCCGGCTGGCACGTTGTGTGCATCGCGCCCAGCCGGGCGAGGGATTCGGTTTTCGGGGGACGTTCCGCAGTGAAAAAGGTCGAGGCGATCATCAAGCCGTTCAAGCTCGATGAGGTGAAGGAGGCGCTGCACGAGATCGGCGTGTCCGGCATCACCGTCACCGAGGCGAAGGGCTTCGGACGCCAGAAGGGTCATACGGAGCTGTATCGCGGCGCCGAATATGTCGTGGATTTCCTGCCCAAGGTGAAGCTGGAAGTGGTGGTCGAGGATGCGCTGACGGAGCGCGTCGTGGAGGCGATCGCCGCCGCCGCCCAGACCGGTCGGATCGGCGACGGCAAGATCTTCGTGATCCCGGTCGAGTCGGCACTGCGCATCCGCACCGGCGAGCGCGACGAGGCGGCAATCTGAGAGCGGCACCCGCTATCGTCATTTGACGCGGCGCAACATTTCCACGATCCAGCGTTCGCAATCGTAACATGATTCTGCCGGGGAGCTTCCCGGCATTGGTTCCAAGAGCAAGGGGCATGACATGGCGAATTCGGCCAGCGACGTTCTGAAGATGATGAAAGAGCAGGAGATCGAGTGGATCGACCTGCGGTTCACCGATCCCAAGGGCAAGTGGCAGCATCTGACGATGGTCGCCGGCCTGATGGGCGAGGACGAGTTCACCGACGGCCTGATGTTCGACGGATCCTCGATCGAGGGCTGGAAGGCGATCAACGAGTCGGACATGGTCCTGAAGCCCGATCTGGACGCCGTTTACGTCGATCCGTTCTCGGCGACGCCGATGCTGATCGTGGTGTGCGACATCGTCGAGCCTTCGACCGGCGAGCTGTATGCCCGCGATCCGCGCTCGACCGCCAAGCGCGCCGAGGCCTATCTGAAGACAACCGGCGTCGGCGACACCGTGTATGTCGGCCCCGAGGCCGAGTTCTTCATGTTCGACGACGTGCGGTTCGAGAACAGCTACTCGACCAGCTACTACAAGATCGACGACATCGAGCTGCCGGGTAATTCCGGCCGCGAATATGAGGGCGGCAACCTCGCCCACCGGCCGCGCGCCAAGGGCGGTTACTTCCCGGTCGCGCCGGTCGACTCCGCCGTCGACATCCGCGGCGAGATGGTTTCGACGATGATCGAGATGGGCCTCCCCTGCGACAAGCACCACCACGAGGTCGCCGCGGCACAGCATGAGCTGGGCCTGACCTTCGGTACGCTGACGCAGACCGCCGACCGCATGCAGATCTACAAGTATGTCGTGCATCAGGTCGCGCATGCCTACGGCAAGACGGCGACGTTCATGCCGAAGCCCATCAAGGAAGATAACGGCTCAGGCATGCACACCCACTTCTCGATCTGGGAAGGCAAGAACCCGCTGTTCGCCGGCAACGGCTATGCCGGCCTGTCTGACATGTGCCTGTACTTCATCGGCGGCATCATCAAGCACGCCAAGGCGGTGAACGCGTTCACCAACCCTTCGACCAACAGCTACAAGCGGCTGGTGCCGGGTTACGAAGCGCCGGTGCTGCTGGCCTATTCTGCCCGCAACCGCTCGGCATCGTGCCGCATCCCGTACGGCACCGGCCCCAAGGCGAAGCGCGTCGAAGTGCGGTTCCCGGACGCGCTCGCCAACCCGTATCTCGCCTATGCGGCACTGATGATGGCGGGCATGGATGGCATCCTGAACAAGATCCATCCCGGCGAGGCGATGGACAAGAACCTGTACGACCTGCCGCCGGCCGAGCTGGCACAGGTGCCGACCGTCGCTGGCTCGCTGCGCGAGGCGCTCGACTGCCTGGCCGCAGACCACGACTTCCTGCTGAAGGGCGACGTGTTCTCCAAGGATCAGATCGAGGCGTATATCGAGATCAAGATGGCCGAAGTCGCCCGTTGGGAAATGACGCCGAGCCCGGTCGAATACGACATGTACTACAGCGGCTGATGCGCAGGGCTGGCGTACATGCGCCAGCCCGAGCATGGCCGGCGTCGCTCCGGCGACGACCGATGGCGTGGCTTCGCCACGACGGGACTATCGAGAAGGGCGTCCGGTTCGATCCGGGCGCCCTTTTCGCTGCGGTGGTGCTTGCCGGTGGTGACTCGCGAAACCGGGACGCACCCGGCGCTTCTGCCTAGCGACCATCTGCCGACCCCCGCGTCATGCCGGGCGTGTCCCGGCATCCACGTTTCCCCGCGCTCGCCGAACGCTGATGACGCGGAGCAGTGGATGCCGGGATACGCCCGGCATGACGATCAGCTCGATGCAAAATCATCTCCCGACCGCTCCCGCTACGCATCCCCGCGCCGCTTGTGTAAGGAGGCCCGATGACGCGGCGGATCGCATATCGGTGGTGGCTGGCAGCGACGCTCGCGCTGACGACCGGTTGCGAGCGGCGGCCGGACTCCGGCCCCGTCGTCGTCAGCGCGATCGGCACGAACCCGGAGGCGCGGTCGTCCGCCAACCTGCCGTCGCGCTTGCTGGTCGATGCGATCGGCCAGGGGCTGGTGCGCTTCGATGCGGCGGGGCAGATCGAACCCGGTTTGGCCGAGCGCTGGATCGTGATCGACGGCGGCACCAGCTACATCTTTCGGCTGCGTGAAGCCTATTGGGCGGACGGATCGCGCGTCAGCGCGGAGCAGGTCGTGAAGCTGCTCCAGCGGCGGATCGCCAGCCGCGCCAATCCGCTCGCGCCGTTCCTGACCGCGGTGGACGAAGCGGTGGTGATGACGCCGCAGGTGATCGAATTGCGGTTGAAGCGTCCACGCCTCGATCTGCTGAAATTGTTCGCGCAGCCGGAAATGGCGCTGATCCGGCCGGGTCCGGCGATCGGCAGCGGCCCGATGCGGATCGCGTCGGCGGGTACCGCGCCGCTGTTGCAGCCGGCATTCGACCCTGGCCTCGCCGATCCCGAGGACCAGAACGAGATCGCCCCGGAAGAACGCGTGCACCTGATCGGGGAGCGCGCGGCGCGAGCGATCCTGCGATTCGCGCGCAACCGATCCGATCTGGTCAGCGGCGGGCGCTTCGTCGACTGGCCGCTGCTCGCAACCGTCGATCTACCGCGCAATGTCGTTCGGACCGATCCGGCAGCGGGGCTGTTCGGGCTGGCGGTGACGCGGCGCGAGGGCTTCCTCGCCGATCCGCTCAACCGCGCCGCGCTGTCGGAGGCGATCGACCGCGCGGCGTTGACGGCGGCGGTGATGCCACAGTGGGAACCCGCCGACCGTATCCTGCCGGAGGCATTGGATTCGGCCGCGCCGCCGCAGGTGCCGGAATGGCTGCTGCTGACGCTCGACCAGCGGCGCGAGGCGGCCCGCGCACGGGTCGCGGCGTGGAGTGCGACGGCGGCGGGGCAGGAAGCGGGCGGGCTGGTGACGGTGTCGATCGCGCTCCCCACCGGCCCGGGGTCGACGATCCTGTTCGCGCAGCTCGCCGCCTCGTTCGGGACGATCGGCGTCGGTGCGACGCGGGTCGCGCCGGACGCTCCAGCGGACCTGACGCTGGTGGACGAGGTCGCCCCCTATGACAGCGCGCGCTGGTATCTGGCGACCGCCTGCCGTCCGTGCGACTTGACGGCGGTGGCGGCGTTGGAAGCGGCGCGCGATGCCCTGACGCTGGGCGCGCGATCGGAGGGGATAGCCGCCGCCGATGCCGCGATGAACGCCGACACCGCGTTCATCCCGCTCGCCCAGCCGCTGCGCTGGTCTTTGGTGTCCAGCCGACTGGCGGCATGGACCGGCAATGCGCGGTCGTGGCACCCGTTGAACCGGTTACGCGCCGATCCCAAATAGCAGTCTATGGACACGCACGCTGCCCGCCCTCAGCCCCGCATCGACCCACGGATGTTCGACCAACTGCCGCTCGGCCGTGATGCCGCTGCGGTGCGTCGCCGGATCGAGGCGATGGAGAAGCTGTTGGAACGCAGCTTCACCGTACCCGGGATCAACCGGCCGGTCGGCCTCGACTTTCTGCTGGGACTGGTACCCGTGGTCGGTGACGTCGCGGCAGCGGCGCTCGGCAGCTGGGTCGTGTGGGAAGCGCGGAACCTCGGCATGTCGAAGTTCCAGCTCGCCCGGATGATGGGCAATGTCGGGTTCGATGCAGTGCTCGGCCTGGTGCCGTTCGTCGGCGATGCGGCGGATTTCTTCTTCCGATCGAACACACGCAATCTGCGCATCATCCGACGCCACCTCGACAAGTATCATCCCGGTACGGCGACGGTGGAGGGCTGATGCCGCCCGCGTGACGGAGAGGTCAGCTCCGCCCGCGCCAAATCCGCAGCTGCGATGTCGGCGCAAGCCCGCCCTGATGCGCCGGACAGCGGGTGAAGCCGAACCGCTTGTCGAGGCATAACCAGACCTCGTCCAGCCAGTCCTGACGATCGGCGGTGATCCGCATCATGTCGGCCCGCAGACCCGGATTGACGCGCGCGATCGCCTGCGCCAGCCCGTCCGCTGTCACTGGCCGTCGCGACAGCGCATCCATGTCCGGGTAACGCAGCCCGCGATACAGCCGCGTCGACTGGGCGAAATACCGCGCCGGGCTGTAGCCGGGCATGCAGGTTCCGTGCTTGGCCCATTCATGCTGCTGCAGCTGCGCCGATGGCGTCGAACAGAGCGTGGTGCGAATGACGCGTGCCGGGATCGGCGCGGTCGGCCGGCAATATTGCGGCCACTGTTTCCCCGCTCCGTCCGGCCACAGGCCGTGCAGCGTGAAGCCGAAGCGATTTCCCCCGCTGCCGCACTGAAAGCGCGCAGAAGCGTCACGCGCATGCTCCCGACAGTAGTTCGGCGACCAAGTGATCGCGAGCGTATAGCTGCCGATCGGCACTACGCGGGTCGGCTGGCTGCGCGACGGAAGGTCAGGACGCGGGCGATCCACGCGCGTCGGGATTTGGCATTGCAGTGCCTGCGCGCCCGCGGCGGTCGGCAGAGCGGTCAGCGTCGCGGCGATCACGAGGGTCCGGATCACTGGTCTTCCTCCCAGTCGTCGTGCTCGCGCGCGAACCAGATGCCTGCATTCGGCCGGAACAGCAGCACCGCGCCGACGATCGTCAACACGACCTGTACCGTGTTGACCACGCCGAGCATCCCGAACGCAAGCTGCGCGGTGGCGACCTGATACAGCAGGGACGCCGTGCCGATGACGGTCAGGATCGTCAGCAGCCAGCGCGACACGTTGCTGCCCCTTCTCGTGCTCAGCAGGATCAGCAGCAGGAACGCGCCGACGGTGAATGCGGTGACCCCCGCCGCCAGTCCGATCCCGTAGACCGCGATCAGTTCGGGCCAGACCATCAGCGAACTTGCGAGCAACAATATCGTCGCCACGAGGTAGATGCGTTCGGACTGCACCACGGATTTCGGTCGCATCGTTTCCCTTCCTGTTCGCCCGCCACGATAGCCGCGCGCACCAGTCCCGCAAAGCGGATCGTACGCCGCTTCAGGCCAGCGCGAAGTCCAACCCGATGTCGGCGGCGGGCGCGGACTGGGTCAGGCGACCAACGCTGATGAAGGTCACGCCCGTCTCCGCGATGGTGTGGATCGTGTCGAGGCGGACGCCGCCCGACGCTTCGGTAGGAACGCGTCCACCGACTAGCGCCACCGCCTCGCGCAGCATCGGCGGCACCATATTGTCGAGCAGCAGGTGCGTCGCCCCCGCCTCCAGCGCGGGTGCGATCTGATCGATGCGGTCGACCTCGACGATGATGCGGGCGATCCCCGCCTCGACCGCCCTACGCACCGCGGGCGCGATACCGCCGGCGACAGCGACGTGATTGTCCTTGATCATCGCCGCATCCCACAACCCCATGCGGTGATTGGTGGCACCGCCCATCCGCGTCGCGTATTTCTCCAGCACGCGCAGGCCTGGGATCGTCTTGCGCGTGTCGAGGAGGGTCGCACCGGTCCCGGCGATCGCATCGACATAGGTCGCCGTCAGCGTGGCGATGCCGGACAGATGCTGCACGGTGTTCAGCGCGGACCGCTCGGCGGTCAGCAGCGCCCGCGCGTTGCCGGTCAGGCGCAGCAGATCGCTGCCCGCCGCGACCCGCTGGCCGTCGTCGACGATCCGCTCGATCGCGACATCGGGGTCGAGCGTGCGGAAGAACGCCTCCGCCAGGTCCAGCCCCGCGACGACGATCGCGTCGCGACTGTCCATCACGCCGGCGAAGCGCGCGTCCATGGGGATGACCGCGGCGGAGGTGATGTCGCCCCCCTCGCCCAGATCCTCCGCCAGCGTGGCACGCACGAAGGATGCGGCGTCGAAGCCATGCGGGATCGTCATTGCGCTGTTCCGAACAGGAAAAGGATGGATTGGATGCGTCGCCATCTAGCGGGCGGCGGCGATCTGCGACAGACATTGTTAACCCGATTCGCCCAGAATGGCTCGATCGGGCGGGGCGACGGCGCAGAGTGTCACGTGGGCACGCTGTGGATACGGGGCAGGCGGGATGACGGGCAGGAACGACACCTTCACGCCTCCGCGCGTGCGCCTGCTCGGCTGGCTTGCGTCACCGGGCATGACGACCCCCGTTGCGTTGCACGGCGCGCTGCTGGGGGCGCTGTTCGGATCGTTGCCGGTCTATTTCGCCGCCCTGGTCAATTCCATCGTCACCGCCGGGGTCGTCGCGCTTCATCACGACAACGACGTGCATTTCGACATCTGGTTCGTGGCGGAACTCGTCATCTGCCTGACGCGGCTGGCGGCGCTGACCCTGTCGCTGCGCCGGGCCGCACAGGGGCGATCGACGCCGACCGACCTGTATATGCTGCTCACCCTGCTCTGGGCGGCGAGCCTGGGATATGGCGGGTTCATCACGATCCAGCACGGCGACTGGCGGACGATCGCGATCGTGTGCCTGTCTGTGGCGGCAATGGCGGGAGGCGCGTGCCTGCGCAATTATTCCGCGCCGCGCTTCGCGATCGTGCAGTTGCTGATGATCCTGGGGCCGTGCGCGGTCGCCGCACTGCTGTCACGCGAGCCGGTGCTGCTCGTCGTGTTGATCCAGCTCCCGTTCTTCAGCTTCAGCATGGCGACGAGCGCGTTCCGGCTCAACCGCATGCTGGTCAAGACGATGGAGGCGGAACTCGACAGCCAGCAGCGGGCGCTGCACGATCCCCTGACCGGATTGTGCAATCGCGCCGGGCTGGAACAGGGCCATGCGACGCGACGCGGCCATGCGCTGTTCTACATCGACCTCGACGGGTTCAAGCAGGTCAACGACGCGCATGGCCATGCCGTGGGCGACGCGGTGCTGCTGGAAGTCGCGGCGCGGCTCCGCGGGACGATCGGACCGGAGGCGCTGGCGGCCCGCACCGGCGGCGACGAGTTCGTGGTGCTGGCGGCGGCCACGACGCAGGACGAGGCGCTGGCGATCGGCGATGCGATTTCGCAGGCGCTGCGCCGGCCGTACCGGCTAAACGATGCCGTGATCCAGTCGGGCGGCAGCATCGGCATCGCCCTGCCCGACGCGAACGCCTCGCTCAGCGAACTCATGAAGCGCGCAGACGGCGGACTGTACCGGATCAAGGCGCTGGGCGGCGATGCGCGGCTGGCGGACGGCGCGATCGGGACCGAAGCGCAGCTGGAGATTGCGGGGCTTTAGGGAACGGACCTCATTCCCCGGTCACCCGCGCCGGTCCCAGATCGCCCTGCCCGACCGTTCCCGACGCCATCGCCAGCATCGCATCGAGGCTCTTCTTCGCGCGCAGGCGGAGGCCCTCCTCGATCTCGATCCGCGGTTCCAGATCACGCAGCGCCACGTACAGCTTTTCCATCGTGTTCAGCGCCATGTACGGGCAGATGTTGCAGTTGCAGTTCCCGTCCGCCCCCGGCGCACCGATGAACCGCTTGTGCGGCATCGCCTTTTCCATCTGATGGATGATGTGCGGCTCGGTCGCGACGATCAGCGTGTCGCCGGGCATCGCGCTCGCATATTCCAGGATACCGCGCGTCGATCCGACGTAATCCGCATGATCGAGGATCACTGCCGGGCATTCGGGATGCGCGGCAACAGGCGCGCCCGGATGCTGCGCCTTAAGCTTCAACAACTCGGTTTCCGAAAACGCCTCGTGGACGATGCACACGCCCGGCCACAGCAGCAGGTCGCGCCCGGTCTTGCGCGCCAGATAGCCGCCGAGATTGCGGTCGGGGCCGAAGATGATCTTCTGTTCGGGCGGAATCTTCGCGAGGATCGCTTCCGCCGACGACGACGTGACGATCACGTCGGACAGGCCCTTCACCTCCGCCGAGCAATTGATGTACGTCAGCGCGATGTGATCGGGATGCGCGGCACGGAACGCGGCGAACTGGTCCGGCGGACAGCTGTCCTCCAGCGAACAGCCGGCATCCATGTCGGGCAGCACGACGATCTTCTGCGGACTCAGGATCTTCGCGGTTTCCGCCATGAAGCGCACCCCGCAGAACGCGATCACGTCCGCATCCGTCGCCTGCGCCTTCTTCGACAGGTCGAGGCTGTCGCCCACGAAGTCGGCGATGTCCTGCAATTCCGGCTTTTGGTAGTAGTGCGCCAAGATCACGGCGTTGCGCTCCTTGCGGAGGCGGTCGATCTCGGCGCGGATGTCCACGCCCGTGAAGGAGGTCTGGATCGTCATCGGCGGTTCCCTAGCACGTCTTCCAGCGAGCGCGAGACATCCCAGCGTTCGTCGTTGGCGACGGGTTCGTCGGCAAAGCGTACCTGCACCTTGGCGGGCACGCCGGCAGCGTTGAGCGGCATCGCGAAGCTGCGCTCGACCGCGCGGCGGGTCGCGTCGCGCGCGATGCGGATCATCGGCGCGGCTTTCGCCTGACGCACCAGTTCGATCTGCCCGGCGCGGCGGTTCGCCTCGTCGAGCCGCGACTCCGCATCCGTGAACGTCGTCAGCAACCCGCCCGAGCCGTACTCGCGGATCTGCGTCAGGTCGATCTGCGGACCCTCGACCTCCACCGGCGGCAGGCGCACCGACAGCGTCGATGTCTTCGCGTCCCACGCCACGTCGCGCGGCGTCAGCTTGCCGAGGTCGACCTCGTACCGGACCATGCCGGGCATGATCAGCGTCTTCTTCGTCGACAGGCCGTATTGCGACTGGGTGGAGGTGGTGACCGCTACGAAACGCGCGGCGAAAGCGGACAGCCGGTTCTGCTCGCGCAATCCTTCCAAACTGGCGCTGGCGACGGTCACGGGATCGGGCGTCAGACGCTCGGTGACGTATCGCTGCACGCCCCACAGCACCAGCAGCGCCGCGAGGACGAGGATCAGGACGACACCGGTCGCCTTGACGAGGAACGCGCCGATGCCGCCACCGCTGCGAACCGGCGGCTGCGGGTTCGGCGTTGGTACGTCGGGCGTCATGCCGCGATCCGCCACGTCTCGCCCTCCTCCGCGACCATGCCGCGGCCACGCAAGTCGTACAGGTGCGCGAGTACGGACCGTTCGGCGGCGCGCATCAGCCGCGGGTCGAGACCGGCGTACATGCGCGCGACCATCGTCTCCAGTGGCGACTCGCCATGGCCCAGCAGTCGCAGGATCTGTCCCTCACGCTGCTTGCGATGTCCCAGCATACCGCGCACCAGACGCCGCGGGTTTTCGACGATGTCGCCGTGGCCGGGATAATAGACGCGGTCGTCGCGCTCCATCAGCCGCTCAAGACTGCTCATATACGCGCCCATGTCGCCGTCCGGCGGCGAGACAACGCTCGTCGCCCAGCCCATGACATGGTCGCCGGAAAACAGCACGCCGCTCTCCGGCAGCGCAAAGCAGAGGTGGTTGGACGTGTGGCCGGGCGTCGCCAGCGCGGTCAGGGTCCAGCCGCTGCCGACCACGTCCTCTCCGTCGGCAAGTACGCGATCGGGCGCATAGTTGGCATCGAAGGCCGCGTCGGCACCCCCCTCGCCGCTGACCGAGACCGGTGCGGGTCCGACGATCGGCGCTCCGGTCGCGGCTGCGAGCGGGCGCGTGGCGGGACTATGATCGCGGTGGTGGTGGGTGACGACGATCGCGGTGACCGTTCGGCCATCGATCGCGGCGGTCAGCGCGGCGAGGTGGGCGGGATCGTCGGGACCGGGATCGATCACCGCCACGTCGGTGTCGCCGACCAGATAGGATTGCGTGCCGGTATAGGTATAGGCGGAGGCGTTGGGCGCGAGGATGCGGGTGACCAGAGGGTCCAGCCGCATTGCGACGCCGGTGGGATGTTGTGCCATCGCGACTGAAATGGCGGCTGGCGGACCGGGGCGCAACCCCGACCCGCCCGCCGCTCACGAGGGTCAGTCCTTGTCCTTGCCGATGTCGGCGATCTCGCCCTTCAGTTCGACGATCGCGTCATCGATGCCGGCGACGGCCTCCTGACGGCCCTCTTCCGGGATCGCGCCGTTCACCGCCAGCGAGGCGCGGGTGGCATAAAGGCTGGCGAGGGCGGCATTCATCGCCTTGCGCTGGATGTCCTGCTGGTCGGAGTCCGACAACGCGCCGGCGCGGGCCGCGGCGGCGATCCGGTCGTTGCAGATCACGGTCGCATCGCGGCCGTTCTGGCGGCGTGTGATGACGAACGCCCGTGCCTCACCCGATCCGCAGTTGGCGGAGGAGATATTCACCTCCGGCATGACGGGTGCGACGGGGGGAACCGGCGGCACGGGAGGCACGGGACCTTGCGGCGCCACGGGTGGAACCGGAGGTATTGGCGGGATCGGCAGCGCGTGGGTAGCGGCGTAGCGATCGGCCTCGGCCCCCTCGTACACCCGCGTCTTCCCATCCTTCACGATCACGACGCGCTTGACATTGCGGGCGGCAGGAGCGGGAGGCGCGGGTGGAGCCGGCGGTGTGACGATCCTCACGCCCGTCGCGGCCTCGATCGTGCCGGTCACGGCGGCGGCGGCGCGGGTGCCCGATGCCGTCGCGACGAGGCCGGTCGCGACGAGGCCGAGCACGGCGGCGGCGCCGGTCATCAAACGGGTGCGCGAGACGCGCGAGTTGGTCAGCATCTTCAGTCTCCCTTTCAGATCGGCGATGGTGTGAAGGTGGCAGGCGGCGGACACCGCGCCGCCGTGTGCCGCCTTGACGATGGCACAGGCATAGATGTGGCGGTCGGTTCGGCTGCGGCCGGCGAGGACGCGGGCGTCGTTCGCCAGCTCCTGATCGCAGCGAAAGGCGCGGAAGGCCCGCCACGCGACCGGGTTGAACCAGTGCAGCGCGAGCACGCCGAGCGCCGCCCAGTTGGCGAACAGGTCGCCGCGGGCGTGGTGACCCAGTTCGTGCGCCAGCGCCAGTTCGCGCTCGTCCGCGTCGTAGCGATCGGCGAAATCGCGCGGGAAGGCGACGAAGCGGCGGCCCCTCTTGCCCAGGCCGGTACCGAAGGCGAGCGGGCCGCTGGCAGCGGCGCTTTCGATCACGCGGATGCCGCCGACTTCGTCGACCAGCTTCGCCTCCGACAGGACGCGCGCGCAGAACCGGCGATGATTGACGAGGTGGAAGGCGAAGAACGCGGCGGCACCCAGCACCCACGCAGCGGCGACGATCATCCCCCAGGGCAAGCTGGACCACAGCGACGGCTCAACCGCGACGACCGCAGCGGGCGCACGCGTCACCGGCGCGAGACGCGCCGGCACGATCAGCACCGTGACCGCCTCGCTTGCGCGGGTGATCGGCATCGCCGCCTGCTCGCGCCAGTCGGCGGGCAGCGGCGGCAGCAACAGTCGCAGCGCCGGCAGCGCCCAGAGCGCATACGCCACCTGCGGCCCAAAGGCGCGTCGGACGGGACCGCGCGCCAGCAGCACCGCGATCATCAACAGGGTCGATGCGATCAGCGCCTCCACCGCCCAACCCGTGACGTCGAAGCCGTTCATGCCTTCAACTCCTTCAGGATCGCCTCGATATCGGCGATATCGCGCTGGGTGAGTTGGTCGCGATCGGCGAGATGCGCGACCAGCGGCGTCAGGCGACCACCGAACAAGCGGTCCATCAGTCGCCGCGATTCTCCGGACACGTAATCCTCCCGCGCGACGACCGGGCGATAGAGGTAGCGGCGGCCATCCTCTTCATGCGCGATGACGTTCTTGGCGAGCAGGCGACCCAGCAGCGTCTTGACGGTATTGCCGCTCCACCCCTTCGCAGGATCGACCCGGTCGGCGACGTCGCTCGCGGTCAGGGGCGATTCTTCCCACAGCACTTCCATGACGGCATGCTCGGCATCGCTGATGCGTTCGGTCACGACTCACTCCTCATCGACTACGCCTGTAATCGCATCGATTACGGCTGTAGTCAATCAGGTTGCCGCAGGGGAAGGCCAGCCCCGTCGGCAGACCTTACACCTCTGATCCTCCGGCAATGACCGTTAACCGCTTCGCCCCGCAGTCACGGGCGATTCCGCGGAACTGGCACGCGCGCTGCAAGGATAGATACAGCCGAAGCGTCAGCGCTTTCAGCAGGGTGGATCGGACGCTCGCACGGCCTCGCGCCGATCCACCCGCACCCGGCTATTCGCCTATGCTAAAGCGTGGCCCAAGCTCGCCGAGCGGCCTTCGAACGTCGCGGACAGCCGGACCGACGACGACAAGCGCCTTTGCTGCGAGACGATCGGGCGGTGATCGCCAAACCGCGAACCTGCGACACTGGACAAGATGGACACGGGAAAAGCGCCACGTGCGATGAAACCCACCGGCGGTGTGGATCGGCGACCGGCGATCATCCTCACCCGCCGCTGTCGTTCGCGGGAGCATCGCACACTCCCAGTCGGAATATCAGTCCGCGGGCTGCTCCGCGCCGAACAGGGCGGCCAGCTCGCCGCTCTCGTACATCTCCATCATGATGTCCGAGCCGCCGACGAATTCGCCCTTCACGTACAGCTGCGGGATCGTCGGCCAGTCGGAATACGCCTTGATGCCCTGACGGATGCCCTGATCCTGCAACACGTCGACGCTTTCGAATTCCGCGCCGAGGTGATTCAGGATCGCCACCGCGCGGCTGGAAAAGCCGCATTGCGGAAACAGCGGGCTGCCCTTCATGAACAGCACTGCGTCGTTGTTCTTCACTACGGCATCGATGCGGGCCTGTGCGTCGTCGGTCATCTCGGTCATCCTTGGGTCATCCGGTCTTCAGTCAATCGCCGTCGTGAGTTGCAGCGCATGCAGTTCGCCGCCCATCCGGCCGCCAAGCGCGGCATAGACGGCGCGGGTCTGCGCCACGCGGCTCATCCCGGCAAAGCTCTTCGCCACGACGCGCGCGGCATAATGATCGCCGTCCCCGGCCAGGTCGGTGATCTCCACCTCAGCATCGGGGATGGCGGCGCGGATCAGCGCGGCGATATCGTCGGCAGCCATCGGCACGGTGTTACTGCGCCTCCATCAACTGGCGGCGCGCCTCGATCGAACGGTCATCGAGCGCGCGGCGCACGATGCCCTCGTCGGTTTCGACGCCGGCTGCGGTCAGGTCGCCCATCAGCTTGCGGATCACGTCCTCGTCGCCCGCTTCCTCGAAATCGGCCTGCACGACCGCCTTGCAATAGGCGTCGGTTTCCGCGGGCGTGAGGTCCATCTGCTCCGCCGCCCAGACGCCGAGCAGCCGGTTGCGGCGCGCTATGATGCGGAAGGCCATCTCCTCGTCGCGCGCGAACTTCGTCTCGAAAGCTCGCTGGCGGTCCTCGAAGCTGGTCATCGGCGCGGTGTCCCTTTCGTGATGCGGCGTAGTGGCCTGGAGATAGGGCGGCCGGACCGGCTGCGCAACGGAGTCGCGCTACAGCCCCTCGCCGCCGACCCATTGCGCGTGGCTCAACCGCCGCGCCAGATCCCACGCCTGTCGCCGGATGTCGGGCACCGCCACGACCTCCCACAGCCCGCCCCGCGTCATCGGCCCGATGCAGCAGAGCCCGTCCTGCGCCTGCCCGCATCGATCGACGACGCGCGATTGCGCATCGACGTCGATGCCCAGCCGCAACGGATCGGGCCGGATCGCTCCACGCCCGGCCAGCGTCCGCAGCAGCGTGTCGTCAGTCCGCGTCAGGTCGCCCTGCGGCCCCGTGCAGTTGACGATACGCGCCGCGCGAAGCGTCCCTACCGCGTCGCCATGGCGCGGACGCCAGTGGAGGCACACGCCTTCGCCGTCCGCCTCGACCTTCGCGACCTTGCCCGCGACGAAGCGCAGTCGGCCGCTCTCGACCAGCGCGTCGATGCGATCGGCGACCGCCGGCGCGAGGCGGTGGCGATGCACGTCCCAGAACGGGCGGACGTGGCGCAGGAAGCGCTTGCGCGTGGCGGCGTCGCTGGCCGACCACAGCCGCTGCGTGATGGGACGCATTGCATCGACCGCCGCGCGCCACCCGTCCGTCGCCGCCTTCTCGCGCAGTTGCCGGACGATCCCCGACAGCGGCACGCCGGGCAGGTCCGTCTCGCCCTGTGGCGGGGGCAAGCCGTCGCGGTGCCGCCGCGGTCGCAGGCCCCGTCGCGACATTGCTACGATGGAGCCGGCAAAGCCGCTCGCGTCGAGCTGCAGCGCGACGTCGATCGCGGTCAGGCCGGTGCCGAGCAGGATGACGCTGTCGTCCGCACCCAGCCCCTCGCCCGGGCGCGATCGCCACGGATCGTCGATATAACTGCCCTTCGTCAGCAGTGTCGGATCGACTCCCGGCGGCGTGTGCGGCGGCAGGTTGCCCGTCGCCAACACGACGCTCTCCGCGGCGATGCGACGACCGTCCGCCAGCATCACGCCGTCCGCACCGAGGTCCACGACATCGCCCTCGATCAGCCTCAGCCGCGCATCGCGAACCGAGTCCAGCGTCTCGCGCAGGTACGCCCCATACAGGAGCCGCGGCACGAAGGCCTGCGCACCCCCCGCATCGCGGGCCTCCAGCCACTTTACGAAATGGCCGGGATCGTCGGGAAACGCGCTCATCCCGGCGGCGCGCACGTTGAGCAGGTGGGCCGACTCGGTCGCGCTGTAGGCTACGCCGCGTGCGATCCGGTCGCCGGCACGCTCTACCAGCACGGCGTCCGGTCCACCGAAGCGCAGCAGGTTGATGGCGAGCAGCGTGCCGCTGAACCCGCCACCGACGATCACCACGGGGTCGGTCATGCGTCACCTCCATACGCCGGCAGCGCCAGTCGCCACCTGAGCGCCGCCGCGCGCAGCGCGAACCCGGCCGATGCGGCGATCACCGCCGCCGCCGTGATCGGCGTATCGAACTGCACGAGCGTCACGAACAGGCCGGACGCCAGCGCCGCGGCGGTCACGTACAGTTCCGGCCGCATCAGGATCGAGGGCTCGCCTGCCAGCACGTCGCGGATGATGCCGCCGACGCACGCGGTCAGCACGCCCATAACCGCGGCCGGCACCGGGGGCACCCCGTACCCGATCGCCTTCGCCGCGCCGTAGACGGCGTAGGCCGCCAGCCCGACCGCATCGAACCATGCCAGCGCGGTGTCGGACCACCAGCGTTGCGGCGTCACCCAGATCACGACCGCCACGAACAGGCACAGCGCCGCCACGCGCGCGTCGTGGACCCAGAACACCGGCGCATCGATCAACAGGTCGCGCATCGTGCCGCCGCCGACACCGGTGATGAGCGCGAAGAACGCCAGCGTCACGAACGTCTGCTGCCGCTTCGCCGCCGCCAGTGCGCCGGATGCCGCGAACACCGCCAGCCCCGCCAAGTCGACCCACGGCGCGATCGGCGGGATGACGGGTGCGGAGAGGACGGGCGGCAACATGCCGCCCGCCTATAAAGCATCCGGGCCACCGGCAACCGGCGATCATCCACAGCCTGTGGATAACGTGGATCATGGGGATAATTCGTTCCTGAACGGGAACGAACCCGACCGTTGTTTTCCGTTCATGCAACCGCCTTGCCCCGGAGGACGTTTCGGCTGCGTACTTTTCGAGAGGGAGTGTAAAATGCGTAAGATGATGCTCGCACTGGGATGCGCCGCGATGGTCGCACCCAGCCTGATGGTGACGGTCAGCACGGCCGACGCGCAGCGCCGGTATAAGTATCGCGAGTGGCGCGACGATCGTGGCCGCGTCCGTTGCCGCAAGCCGAACGGCACCACCGGTCTGGTCGTCGGCGGCGTTGCCGGCGCCCTGCTCGGCCGCACGATCGATACCCGCGGCGATCGCACGATCGGTACGCTGGGTGGTGCCGCCGCCGGCGCCCTCGCCGGCCGCGAGATCGATCGGGGCAGCAGCAACAAGCGCTGCCGCTAAGGTGTGACCGACACGAAAGGGGCGTCGCGATACAGTCGCGGCGCCCCTTTCTGCGTCTGTGAACCTTCCACGAACTGTCGGCCAAGTGAACGCGACGTAGTTTTCGGTTCACGCAACTACAAAGCTGGCGGGACGGTTTAATCCACGTCACAAGACGGAGAGTATTTCATGCGTATCGCCATCATGTCGGCCGTACTGGCTTCAACTACCTTTACGGCCATGCCGGTCATGGCGCAGGACAATCGTTATCAGGCCAACCGTGAATACCGCAACGAAGTCCGCGATGCGCAGCGCGACTATCAGCGCGATGTACGGAACGCCGACAGCCGACGCGACGTGCGCGACGCCCGCCGCGAATATCGCGACGAGGTCCGCGACGCGCGCAAGGATCGCCGCGAGGACTTGCGCGACATTCGCAAGGACCGTCGTCAGGATGCGCGCGACTGGCGCGGCTATCGCAACTACGACTATAACCGGTTCGAGCGGGGTCAGCGCACCTATTACGCGGATCGCTACTACCGCGACGGCAGCTATTACCAGCCGCGCCGCCTTGGCCGCAACGACCGCATCTATCGCGGCGGCAACGGGCGGTATTACTGTCGCCGCAACGACGGCACGACAGGCCTGATCGTCGGTGGGCTCGCGGGCGGTGCGCTCGGCAACATCATCGCCGGTGGCGGTTCGCGCCTGCTTGGCACGCTGATCGGCGCGGGCGGTGGCGCCCTGCTCGGCCAGTCGGTCGATCGCGGTCAGGTGGTCTGCCGCTGATCCTCGCGCCTCTGCGAGATCAGGAAGGGGCCGGTCCGCCGGCCCCTTTTCGTATCAGAAGATGCCGCCGCCCAGCGACAGCCGGATTGCGAAGATGATGATGAGCACGATGTTCAGGTTGCGGCCGCCGTTCGACGACGACATTGCCCCCACCGCCGCGCCGACGATCCCGATCGGGATCACCAGCCAGTTCATCCAGCCGAGAAGCGGCACGAACGCGATCAGGCCCAGCACCAGGGTGACGAGACCGATCAGCACGGATACGATGTTCAGCATGGGCGCGAACATGGGGTGATCGCGACGCCCGCACAAGCGTCCCGTTCCGGGACGGCCGGACGGCTGGCTCCGCATCAACCATCTTCGTTGACGCTTCGTTAACGGTCGGCGCCCATGCCGGTGGGCGTGACCCGGATTCTCGCCTCCATCGCCCTGCTCGCCGCGCTGGCCGGCTGTAGCAAGCAGCCTGCCTCGCAGCAGGACCTCGACAGTCTCGACAAGGAACTAACGCAGGGTAACGCCGCGGGGCGCGATCCCGCGCTGACCGCGTCGCTGGCGGATCAGATCATGGTCGACCCGGCGCTGACGCAAGGATCGAACGCGAACGCCGTTCGTCCGCCCAACCGCCCCGATCCGCGCGCGGTGCCGCCGGCCGACATCGCCAGGACGGACGACAGGGTCGACCCGAAGACGCTTCGCAAAGCCCCTGCGCCGACCGCCGACTGCCCCGAATGCCGCACTAGGGACGGCGCGATGACGCTGGGTGCCCTCGCGGGCAGGCAGGGCTCGCAAGGCTCGTGCGCCGCGAAAGTCGCTTATTCGGCGGGATGGGCGAACCGCCTGCCCGCAGCGATCCCCCTCTATCCCGACGCGCGCGTCCTGGAAGCGGCCGGAGCCAGCCGCGACGGCTGTGCGCTGCGCGTCGTGACGTTCGCCAGCACCGCACCGCTCGATCGCGTGCTCGACTGGTACTACACCCGCGCGACCGCCGGCGGCTATTCGGCCGAGCACAAGGTCGATGGCAAACAGCATGTCCTCGCCGGCACGCGTGGCGACGCGGCCTATGTCGTCTACGCCAGTCCCCGCGCGGGCGGTGGCACCGAGGTCGATCTGGTCGCCAACGCGGGCACCTGACGACGCCGGTTTGCCGCCGACGCGCGGAACGACTAGGGCGGGCGACATGAACTCCCTCCTTCTCGTCATGCTTGGCGGTGCGCTCGGATCGGGTGCGCGGCACCTGACCGGACGCGCCACGCTGGCCGCGTTCGGACCCGACTTTCCCGCCGGCACGCTGAGCGTCAACATCGTCGGCGGCCTCCTGATGGGGCTGCTCGCAGGCGTGCTATCGCGCAGCGGCGGCAACGAGCCGTGGCGGCTGCTGCTCGGCGTCGGCGTGCTTGGCGGCTTCACGACCTTCTCGTCCTTCTCGCTCGATGTCGTGACGCTGGTCGAGCGTGGGCAGCCGGGCGTCGCGCTCGGCTATCTGCTGCTGTCCATCGTCGGGTCGATCGCCGCCCTCGTCGCCGGCCTCGCAGTCGCCCGGATCGGAGCCGCCGCATGACCGACACCGTCCGCCAGTTCACCGTCGGCTATGACGACGACGGCATCCGTCTCGATCGCTGGTTCAAGCGCCATCTGCCGGAGACGAGCTTCACCACCGTCGCCAAATGGGCGCGCACCGGCCAGCTTCGCGTCGACGGATCGCGCGCGACGCCGGGCGACCGCATCGCCGCCGGCCAGATCCTGCGAGTCCCACCGCCGGAGCCGGAGCGCGCTCCCGATGCGCCCGCCGCCCGCCCGAAGAAGGAGCGTGCGCCGCTGTCGCCGGACCAGATCGCCTTTGCGGAGGAGATGGTCATCCACCGCGACTTTCAGGGGATCGTCCTCAACAAGCCGCCCGGCCTCGCCACGCAGGGCGGCACCAAGACCGAGGTGCATGTCGACGGGCTGCTCGACGCGTTGCAGGGCGATGCCGAGGGTCGGCCGAAGCTGGTCCACCGCCTCGACAAGGACACGTCGGGCGCGCTGCTGATCGCCCGCACCAGCCGCGCCGCCGCCTTCTTCGCCAAGGCGTTCAGCAGCCGCACCGCGCGCAAGGTTTACTGGGCGCTGGTCGTCGACGTTCCCTCGATCGACGACGGCACGATCGACCTGCCGATCGGCAAGCAGCCGGGCACCGGCGGCGAGAAAATGGCGATCGACGAGGAGAATGGCAGCCCGGCGCGCACCCGCTACCGTGTCATCGAACGCGCCGGCAATCGCTGCGCCTGGGTCGAGCTGCAACCCTTCACCGGCCGCACGCACCAGCTGCGCGTGCACATGGCCGCGATCGGCCATCCGATCGTCGGCGACGGCAAATATGGCGGCCCCGCGGCGTTCCTGACCGGTGGGATCAGCCGCAAGATGCACCTCCACGCCCGCCGCATTCGCGTCGACCACCCCGACGGCGGCCGCATCGACGAGGTCGCGGACCTGCCGACCCATTTCCGCGAGTCGCTGGCGAGCCTCGGCTTCGACGAGTCACTGGGCGACGCGCTGAAGCTGGACGAGGACAAGGGCCCACCGCCGAAAGCGGTGCTGAAGCAGCGGGCGAAGGCGCACGCGAAATCCGTCCGCAAGGAACGCCGCGGCGAACGACGCGGCCGGGGAACGCGGGAGTAGTGCACCCAAACCCGGCATTCCGCGGCGATGGCGATCTGCTCGCGCGCGTGGCGGAAATCGGCTTCGCCGCGGTGTTCGTCGCGGGGGACCTTCCCTGCATGGTTCATGCGCCAGTGACTCGCCACGGCGAACGACTGCGATTCCACGTCGCGCGTGCAAACCGCGTGTCGGACCGGCTAGACGGCACGCGAGTTCTGGCAAGCGTCACCGGTCCCGACTCCTACATCAGCCCCAATTGGTACGCCGCCCCTCTCGATCAGGTCCCCACCTGGAATTACGAAGCGATAGAAATCGAGGGTAGTTGTACCCGACTGGACGAAGCTGCCTTGATCGAACAACTCGACGTACTCGCCTTGACGCATGAAGCGCTCGTCAACCCGCGAGCGCCGTGGGCGCGCTCGAAGATGGACCCGACGTTATTCACCAGGATGCTCGGTGGGATTTGCGGCTTCGAGCTGGCGATCGATGATATCAGGTCGACCTGCAAATTGAGCCAGAACAAGTCTGCCGCCGATCGGGCAGGCGTGATCGCCGGGCTTCGGAACGCCGGCAAGATCGACCTCGCCAACATGATGAACGCCCAACCCCAATGACAACCCGCCTCGCCATTTTCGACTGTGACGGAACGCTCGTCGACAGCCAAGCCAATATCGGCCGCGCTATGGACGCGGCGTTCCGCGCGTCCGGCCTTACCCCACCCGCGCTCGCGGACACGCGGCGGATCGTAGGACTGAGCTTGGTCGAGGCGATGCAGGCGCTGATGCCGGAGGCCGACGACGCTGCACACCGGCGTCTCGCGCACGACTACAAGGCTGCGTTCCACGATCTGCGCCAGACCGGCGGCCTCGATCCGGAGCCGCTGTTCGAAGGCATCGCCGACATCCTCATGACGCTGGTCGAGCAAGGCTGGCTGCTGGGCGTCGCGACGGGCAAGTCGGACCGCGGTCTGGCGCACGTGCTCGCCGCGCACGGTATCGCCGATCGCTTCGCCACCCTCCAGACCGCGGACCGGCATCCGTCGAAGCCGGACCCGTCGATGCTGATCGCTGCGATGGACGAGGCGGGCGCACTGGCGCAGGATAGCGCGATGATCGGCGACACGAGTTTCGACATGGCGATGGCGCGGGCGGCGGGATGCCGCGCGGTGGGCGTCGCCTGGGGCTATCATAGCGTCGACGATCTTGCCGCCGCGGGCGCCGATGTCATTGCGCGGCATGCCTCCGACCTGCCGGGGATGCTGGCATGACCGATCCGGATGCCCTCGCCCGCCGCCGTTACTACATCATCCGCGCGGTCGAGATCAGCGGCGTGGCGGGCGCGATCTTCGGGCTCGTTCTGATGGGCCGGTCCGACCTGCTGCCGCCGCGCATTCTGGGCTTTGCGATCGTGCTGTCGGCGATGGCGATGATCGCGACCGTACCACGCGGCCTCGCACAGAAGTGGCGGAGCGACCGTTGAAGCGCTTCTGGACGGAGGTCACCGTCGCCGATCGTAGCATCGCGCTCGACGGAAAGCCGGTGCGCACCCCGGGTCGCGTCCCGTTGCTGCTTCCCACCGATGCCCTGGCGGAGGCGGTCGCGGACGAGTGGCGCGCGGTGGAGGGCACGCTCGACCCGCGCCGCATGCCGCTGACCGGGCTTGCGAATGCCGCAATCGACCGGATCGCGCCGGACCCGCTCACCTTCGCCGCCGGGCTTGCGCGATACGGGCAGAGCGATCTGCTCTACTACCGGGCGGAGGCGCCGCCCCCCCTCATCGCGCGGCAGGCGGCGGCTTGGGACCCGCCGCTGGCATGGGCGGCGCGACGCTACGGCGTGCATTTCGAGGTCACCGCCGGCGTCGTGCCGATCGCTCAACCCGAGCCGACCGTGACGCGATTGGCCGAGGCGATCGCGACGCGCGATGCGTGGGTTCTGGCGGCATTGTCGCCCATCGTGACGATCACCGGATCGCTGATCCTGGCGCTGGCTCTGGCGGAGCGTGTGATGACGCCCGACGCCGTCTGGGATGCCGCCATGATCGATGAGACATGGCAGATCGAATGCTGGGGCGTGGATGCGCTCGCGGCCGCCGCCACGACGGCCCGTCGCAGGGAATACGATGCCGCTAATGCGTTTATGGTCGCCGCGACGGAGTAAACCCTGTTGGTCAAGATGGTCTTTACCTTTGTTTAGGTCGTTCCTATTTACCTATGAATGATGATTTTCGCCTTTGCATCCGTTTGCTAGCTCATGCCGCGCCGTATCCAATCGCTGCTGACGATGCTCCGCGAGGAAGTGACCCGCTACGCCAACAGCAATGAAGCGATTGCCGAGCGGACCAACCTGCTCGCGCTGAACGCGACGATCGAGGCGGCGCGTGCGGGGCCGAGTGGGCGCGGCTTCTCCGTGGTCGCGCAGGAAGTGAAGTCGCTGGCGATGCAGGCCGGCACCGCCGCCGCTGCCTTTCGCGAAGACTTTCTGGTGCGGCTGGCGCAGGGCGAGGTCATCGCGGACGAACTGGTTTCGGAGGTCGAGGGCGCCCGGCTGGCCGAGCTTGCCCAGTCGATTATGCAGGGCGTCACGCGGTCGATCCACGACCGATCGATCGACGTTCGCATGCTCGCGACCGATCCGGCGATCACCGCCGGGGTCACCAGCGCCCGCCTCAACCCGGCGGCCGAAGCGCAGGCGCTGGAGAGACTCCGCGCCCTGCTGCGATTTTCGCCCTATTTCATCAACGCCTTCGTCGTCGACGACAAGGGCAATGTCGTCGTCTGCGCCCATGCCAACACGGGAGTCCGGGCGGTCAACCTGCGCGGCATGCCGCAATATGAGCACGCGATGGCGGCGGCCCCGGACGAGGACTGGTTCACCGACGCGGTGTGGGAGAACCCGTATTCCGACAACCGCAAGGTGCTGGTCTTCGTCGCGCCGATCCGCCGCGCCGGGCACATCAAGGGTGCCGTGTATCTGGAATATGACTTCGAGGCGCAGAGCGGTGAGGTGATGGCCGCGGCCGGCCATACGAGCACCGGCATCACGGTGTCGATCGTCGATGCGACGATGCACGTCATGAACTCGACCGGTGACTATCGCTTCGGACAGCGCCTGATCGTGGACCGTCGATCCGCCGACGGCATAGCGGAACGCCTCGTCGTCGTGGCCCCCGCGGCGAGCGTCAAGGGATTCGACGGGCTCGGGTTGCAATGCGTCATCGAACAGAAGATACCGGATCAGCAGGCGATCGTCGAAGGCTTGCAGAGCAGCGGCCGGCGCCCCGCCATTGCCGACGCCGCGCGACGACGACTCAGCGGGTCAGCTTACGGATGAACCCGATCAGGCCGGTCTGGCGCGACCGCTTCAGCCGCTCGGCCGCCAAGATGGTCTTCACGCCCGCGAAGCATGCCTCGACATCGTCGTTGACGAGGACATAGTCATACCCGTCCCAGTGGCTGACCTCGTTCGCCGCCCGTGCCATGCGCGCGTCGATCACCTCCACCGCATCGGTCGCACGGCGCTCCAGCCGTTGACGCAGCTCGGCCATCGACGGTGGGAAGATGAAGACGCGGACGACATCGCCGCCGGCGATCTGGAATAGCTGTTGCGCGCCCTGCCAGTCGATGTCGAACAGCACGTCCTTGCCCGCGGTCAGCATCGCGTCGACCTGCGCGCGCGGCGTACCGTAGCGGTTGTCGAAGACGTGCGCCCATTCGAGGAACTCGTCGTCCGCCGCCATCCGCCGAAACTCTTCCAGATCGACGAAATGGTAATCCTTGCCGTCGACCTCGCCGACGCGCGGCTTGCGGGTCGTGACGGACACCGACATTTCCAGCTCCGGCTCCGCGGCCAGCAGCTTGCGCGCGATCGTGGATTTGCCCGCGCCCGACGGCGACGACAGCACGAACAAGACGCCGCGACGCTTCAGGTGATGCGGATCGGGCATCAGCCCGAGGTTGGCGGCGTGATCCATGCCCGCTAGTGCCGTGCCGGTGGCGCAGGCGTCAAGCATTGGTCGCTGCATCGCGGCGAAATCCGGCATCGCGATCGCTGCGGTCCTGACGATCGCGGCGGCGTCGCTGCTGGCGATGGGGCGGACGCTGATCTGCCGGTGCGGCCATGTCGCTCTTTGGCATGGCGAAGTGCAGTCGGATCGGAACAGTCAACAACTGACCGACTGGTACAGCTTCACGCATGTCGTGCACGGCCTGATCTTCTACGCCGCGGCGTCGACGGCGCTCCGGCGCTGGCCGCTCAGCGCGAAACTCGTGATGGCGGTCGGTTTGGAAGCTGCGTGGGAGATCGCCGAAAACACGCCGATGGTGATCGACCGCTATCGGGCGACGACGTTGGCGCTGGGCTATACCGGGGACAGCGTGTTGAACTCGTTCGCCGATATCGGCTGCATGATATTCGGTTTCTGGCTGGCGTCGCGCCTGCCGGTGGCGATGTCCGTCGCGATCGTGTTGACGCTGGAGGTCGGTCTGGCTCTCGTCATCCGCGACAATTTGACATTGAACCTGATCGCGCTGATCGTCCCCGTCGAGGCGATCAGCGCGTGGCAGGCCGGCGCTTAGACGCGACCGGCGCGCCGGCGGTCATACGCCTTCTTCGCGACATAACCGCCACCCAGCAGCATGCCGAGCGGACCCATGCGGCGCAGGCCGCCGACCGCCAGCGCCCCGAGCGCCGCACCCTTCACGCCGCCGCGTCCGTCGCGCCGATCGATCTCGCGCCCGACGAGCGCACCGATAATCCGTCCGATCATTCCATCTCTCCGAATGCGAGGTCCTTGAGTTCGCCGATGCCGCGCAATACCGCCCAACCGATCGCGTAGGTGATCGCCAGGGGTACCACGACCTTGAGCACGTTGGCTGCGATCGCGCCCTTGATGGCGCCATCGGCAGCACCGTCGTCGCCGCTCATCGCGTCGATCGCGCCGCCGACCAGGGCACCGATTGTCGTTGCACTCACGTAAGCATCTCCTTCTCGTCGATGAAGCGCGAGGAGCGGCGGAAGGTTCCGTCAGCGGCCGAGCATATCCTCCGCGCGCACGACCCGGTCGAACGTGTCGGCATCGACCAGCCCGAGTTCCAATCCCGCTTCCCGCAACGTCTGGCCATGTTCATGCGCGTGCTTGGCGATCTTCGCCGCATGGTCGTACCCGATTTCGGGCGCGAGCGCGGTGACGAGCATCAGCGATCGACCGACGAGTTCGGTGATGCGTTCGCGGTTCGGCTCCAGCCCATCGACGCAGCGTTCGGCGAAGCTGTCCATGCCGACGCTCAGCAGATGGATCGACCGCAGCACCGCCGCGCCGATCAGCGGCTTGAAGACGTTGAGTTCCAGATGCCCCTGCATCCCGCCGACCGTCACCGCGACGTGGTTTCCCATCACCTGCGCCGCGACCATCGTCAGCATCTCGCACTGGGTCGGGTTGACCTTGCCCGGCATGATCGAACTGCCCGGCTCGTTTGCGGGCAGGTCGAGTTCCCCGAAGCCGGAGCGTGGCCCCGATCCCAGCAGGCGGATGTCGTTGGCGATCTTCATCAGCGCGACCGCCAGCGTGTTGAGCGTGCCCGAGACGTGGACCAGCGGATCGTTCGATGCCAGCGCCTCGAACTTGTTCTCGGCGGTGCGGAACGGCAGCCCGGTCAGGTCCGCCATCTCGCGGGCGAAATCCTCCGCAAAGCCTTCCGGCGCGTTCAGCCCCGTGCCCACCGCCGTGCCGCCCTGCGCCAGCGCCGTCATGCCGTGCAGGATACCCGGCTCGATCCGCGCCTTCGAGCGATAGAGCTGGTGCGCATAGCCGGAAAATTCCTGACCAAGCGTTAGCGGCGTCGCGTCCTGAAGGTGGGTCCGCCCGATCTTGACGATGTCGTCCCACACCTCCGCCTTGGCCGACAACGCTGCTTCCAGGCGTTCCAGCGCCGGCATCAGCCGCTGCGTCGCCGCCAGTGCCACCGCGACGTGCAGCGCGGTCGGAAAGCTGTCGTTGGAGGACTGCGCGCGGTTCACGTCGTCGTTGGGGTGCACCGGCGACTTGCCGCCGCGTGTGCCCGTCAACATTTCGTTGGCGCGGCCGGCGATCACCTCGTTCACGTTCATGTTCGACTGCGTGCCGCTGCCCGTCTGCCAGATGACGAGCGGGAACTGGTCGTCCAGCCCGCCCGCGACGATCTCCGAAGCCGCGGCCTCGATCGCATCGGCCTTCTCCGCCGACAATCCGTGTCGCCGGTTCACGCGCGCGGCCGCCTGCTTCACCAGCGCGAGCGCGTGGACGATGCCGATCGGCATCCGCTCGGTCGCCCCGAACGGAAAGTTTTCCAGGGATCGCTCCGTCTGTGCCCCCCAATAGGCGTCGGCGGGAACCTCAATGGGGCCGATCGAGTCGGTTTCGGTGCGCGTGTCGGTCATGCGGAGGGGAACCCACGGGCGCACGATGGGGTCCATGACGCCGGGGGAGATTGCCAGCCGAAGAGCATTCCGTCTGCGGCTTACGCGACGGACACGACGAGGAAGTCTGGCACGATCATCGCACCACCGCGACCGGCGGGATCGGGCGACGGTGCGTCAACACCGGCACACGCGACCGCGCCGCCGTCAGAGCCTCCGGGTTGAGGGTCGCGAAGCCCAGCCCCGCCGCCTCGCCCATGTCCAGCACCACCTCGCCCCACGGATCGATCACCAGCGAATGGCCATAGGTGGTGCGGCCGTCCGCATGCTCGCCGGTCTGCGCCGCAGCTATCACCCACGCGCCCGCCTCGATTGCGCGCGCCCGCAACAGGGTGTGCCAGTGCGCCGCCCCGGTCGATCGCGTGAACGCCGCCGGCACCGCCAGCACGGTCGCGCCGGCATCGCTCAAAGCCCGATACAGGTCGGGAAAACGCAGGTCGTAGCAGATCGACAGGCCGATCATCCCTGCCGGCGTCGCCACCACGCTGGCCGTATCACCGGGCGCATAGGCCGCCGACTCTCGCCACACTTCGCCGGTCGGCAGGTCGACGTCGAACAGGTGCAGCTTGTCGTACCGGGCGCGGATTACGCCCTCCGCATCGATCACGAACCCGCGATTTGCGAAGCGCCCGTCATCCCGCCGCACCGCCAGCGAGCCGAGATGGACCCACAGCCCGTGTGCCTTCGCCGCCTCTCGCACGGCGGCCAGTACCGGATCGTCCGCCTCCGCCACGATCGACGCCGCCGCACGCACGCGGTCGCGATCGATCAGGCCCGACATCTCCGGCGTGAACAGCATCGTCGCGCCCGCCGCGGCCGCATCGGCGACGGCCGTCGTCAAGGTCTGCGCATTGACGGCAGGGTCGATCCCCGCCGTCATCTGCACCACCGCGATCTTCACGCCGCCAGCAGCGGGTCGAGCCCCCCTGCCCGGTCGAGCGCGGCGAGATCGTCGGAGCCGCCGATATGCTTCCCGTCGATGAAGATCTGCGGCACCGTCGTGCGACCGTTGGCGCGCTGGATCATCTCCGGACGGCGCGGGCCGCCCATCGTGATGTCATGCTCCTCCGGCTCCACCCCCTTCTTCGCCAGCAGGCTCATCGCGCGCGTGCAGTAGGGGCAGTACGCCTTGGTGTAGATTTCGACCTTTGCCATACATCAATAGGTGTGGTGCGCGTGCGACGCTGTCAATCGTCGCCCTCCAGCACGCGTGCCCAGCACAGGATCGTCACCGACCGCGCACCCGCCTTCAACAGCGCCGCCGTGCAGGCAGCCGCGGTCGCGCCGGTGGTGTAGACGTCGTCGACCAGCACCACCGCGCGACCCTTCACCACCCCGGGCCGCGTCACGACGAAGGCTCCTCGCACCTGCTTCGCGCGCTCGCGCCGGCCCAGCCCTCTCAACAGCGTCGTCGCACGGCGGCGTTGCAGCGCGTGATGATCGTGCGCCACGCCGGTGCGGCGCGTCAGCGCGTCGGCGATCAGCGCCGCCTGACTGAAACCGCGCCGCCACAACCGCCAGCGATGCAGCGGCACCGGGATCATCACCTCCGCATGCGGCGGCATCACCCGCATCATGCGCCGCGCCATCGTCTCCGCCAGGGCGATCCGCTCGCCATGCTTCAGCCGCACCGCGATCCGCCCCGCGACCGGGCCATAGGCCACCGCTGCACGGACGCCGGCATGGCGCGGCCTCTCCGCCAGACACGCGGCGCACAGCGCGTCCGGCCCACGATCATAGGCGAACGGCCGCTGACACGCCGCACACCACGGCGGCGCGACGAAGTGCAGCGTCCCCCAGCAGGCTGCGCAGAAACGATGATCCTCCGCCACCGGCACGCTGCATCCGGGACAGCGCGACGGCAGCGCCAGCGCGCCGACGGCGTGGACCGGTCGTGTCAGGAGGTCGATCGCCCGCATCCCGCTCTTGTCCCCCGTCCCCGCCCGGCGCACAAGCCGCGGCCATGAACGGACCCGCTCCCGATCCGGCATCGCAAGGCCGGCCCGCGATCTTCGACCGCCACGCCCGCCGCCGTCACCGCGACCGGGCCGAGTCGCGCTTCGCGGAGCACGACTTCGTCCACGCCGCGATGCTCGACGGGCTGGCGGAGCGTCTCGACGCGGTGAAGCGCGACTTCACCGACATCCTCGATCTCGGCAGCTGGACCGGCGGCTTCCTTGCGCCGCCCGGCGCGCGCGTAGCCCGCACCGATCCCGGTTTCGCCTTCGCGCGCGCGAGCCGCGGCGTGCAGGCGGACGAGGACCGATTGCCCTTCGCCGACGCCAGCTTCGACTGCGTGGTCAGCGCGGGGGTACTGGATCAGGTCGACGACCTGCCGGGCGCGCTGACGCTGGCGCGCCGCGTGCTGCGCCCGGACGGCCTGTTCCTCGCGGCGTTCGTCGGCGCCGGCTCGTTCCCGGCGCTGAAGGCCGCGTTCCGCGCTGCGGAGCCGGATCGCCCGGTAGCCCGCGTCCACCCGCAGATCGACGTGCGCTCCGCCGGCGACCTGCTGGTCCGCGCCGGCTTCGCCTTGCCGGTCGCCGACGTCGAGACGCTGGACGTCGGCTATCCGAACCTGTTCCGCCTGCTCGACGACCTGCGCGGCATGGCGGCCAGCAACGCGCTGGCCGAACGCCATCCGCTATCCCGCACGGCTCTGGCCCGCGCGGCGGATGCGTTCGCGGCGGCGGCGGGGCCGGACGGCCGGACGCGGGAGCGGATCGACATCGTCTTCCTCACCGGCTGGTCCCCCGACGCCAGCCAACCCAAACCCGCCCGCCGTGGCAGCGCCACCGCATCGCTGGCGGCGGCTCTGAAGGACAAACCTGGGACCTGAGCCATGCCCCCTCCCCTAAAAGGGAAAGGATCAGCTCAGACCTGATACCCCGCCACCATCGCCCGGACATCCACCCGCGCCTTCAACCGAGCCGCCAGCAACGCGGTGCCGCTGATCTTCCGCTGCGTGAACAGCGTATCGGCGGGCGGCAAATGCCAGGTCGCCCGATCGCGCGCGACCTCCATCCCCTGCTCGCGCAGTACGCCGACGAAGGCACGATCGCCGAAGTCGAACGGGCCCGGCTGGTTCAGTTCTCCCAGGATCACGTCGATCATCCGGTCGATCAGCGGCCCGTGCCGCTCGACCGCCGCCGCGCCGAGGAACCCGACCGCCAGCGCCGCCTCCCGCACCGCATCGCGGTCACCCGCCAGCCCCGCCATCAGCAGCGCGCGGTACCCCGCCGCCGTCTCCGCCGCGACCGGCCGCGCCGCTCCGAAGTCGAGCAGCACCAGCCGGCCGGTATCCGGCTGCCAGCGATAGTTCGCGAAATTGGGATCGGTCTGCATCAACCCCCAGTCGAGCAATTCGCGCAGCACCAGCGAGATCAGGTTGTGCATCACCCGGTCGCGCACGTCCTGCGGCGCGGTCTCCAGCGTCTCGACCGGCACCCCCTCGACGAAATCCATCGCCAGCACGCGCGACGTGGTCAGCGACGGCTCCGGCGCGGGCACCACGAAGTCGGGCGAATCGCCGATCAACTCGCGATACCGCGCCAGCATCCCTGCCTCGCGCTCGTAATCCGCCTCCTCGTTCAACTGCCGCTTCGCCTCGCCCAGCAGCGGCGCGATATCGAGTTCCTTCGGCAACAGCCCGGACACGCGCAGCAGCGTCGCGACATTGTCGACATCGGCGTCGATGCTGCCCGCGACGCCCGGATACTGAACCTTGATTGCCAGTTCGCGCCCGTTCGGCAAGCGCGCGCGGTGGACCTGACCGATCGAGGCGGCGGCGACCGGATGCGCCTGGAAATGCGCGAACTTCCGCCGCCAGTCGCGTCCCCATTCCGCCGCCAGCACCTTGTCCAGCTGCGCGGGCGGCATGTGATGCGCGTTGTCGCGAAGCCGCGCGAGGATCGTCGCCAATTCGGCAGGCAACATGTCGCCCGCGTCCATCGACACCATTTGCCCCAGCTTCATCGCCGCGCCGCGTAGATGCGACAATTGCTCGGCGACGCGCGTCGCATTGGCCGGCGTCAGCAGCAGGTCGCCCATGCTCGGCCGCTCGCCCCGCGCCAGCCGGCGCGCCCCCTCCGCGGCGACGCCGCCCGCGACGCCGCCCGCCAGTCGCCCGAACACACCCAGGCGGGAGAGGCGTCCACTGGGCACGGCACGGCCCTTGCTGCGATCGTCTGTCATGCCCGCGATATGGGAAATGCCGCCTGCCGGTGCATCCGCCGGCCGACAATTATCGTGACCACGGTTATCGTGGGTTGCCGACGTCCACCGCCTGCCGCCCCAGCGCCGGATCGTCGGTGAAGAACCCGTCGATCCCCGCCGCCAGATACCGCCGGATTTCCGCCACGGACCCTTGCGGATTGCGCGCATCGTCGCCCGCGTCGTTGCGGAAGTCGGCGGCGAGGAAGCGGTTCTCCGGCCGGAACGTCCACACCTGCACCAGCAGCCCCGCCGCATGTGCGTCCGCGACGATCGGCGATACCGCGCCCAGTCGCCCGTCCGGCCCCAGCGGGATCACGCCCCGTGTTGCCGGCGCGACGACATCGGCATAGCGCGCCATGTCCTTCAACCCGGCGCGCGTCGTCAGTTCGCCGAACGTGGTTTTGCCGTTCGCGGCGGCGATGTCGGCGGGGATCATGAAAGGCTCCCCGACCAGCTGCATCAACTTGACGCGCGGCGATCTGCCGATCTTGCCGCGCAGATACTTCAGGTTCGCGACCTCGAACGACTGGGTCTCGATCGGCGCGGTGCGCGTGTATGCATGCGCCGCCAGCACGGCGAGGAAGCGATCCTCCAGCGGCAACCCGATGCCCATGAAATAGGTCGAATGCTTCAGTTCGGGCACCAGCCCGATCACCCGCCCCCTCGCCGCCGCCTCCGCCGCGACGAAGTCGATCACCTCGTCCAGCGTGACGACCTGAAACTGCCCGTCATAGCTTCGGCTTTCGGTGCGGATCGTCCCCAGCCGCTCGACCGCGCGCAGCGTCTTCAACTCGGCGAGCGTGAAATCCTCGGTGAACCAGCCCTCCTGCCGCTCGCCATCGATCGTCTTCACCGTCTTGCGTGCGGCGAACTCCGGGTGCGACGCCACGTCGGTGGTGCCGACGATGTTGTTCTCATGCCGGGCGACCAGCACGCCGTCCTTGGTCGCGACCAGATCGGGCTCAACGAAATCCGCCCCGTCCTCGATCGCCTTGGCATAGGCGGCCAGCGTATGCTCGGGCCGCAGCGCCGACGCACCGCGATGCGCGAACACCAGCGGGCGCGGCGCGACCTGCGCCGTTCCCCTCTGCGCCGCCCCCGTCTGCGCCACTCCCGTCTGTGCCCCCGCTCCCGCTAACAGGACCGCCGCCAGCGCCGCCAGACTCGCGCGCATCCTCAGAACCCCACCGCGATCGTGCCGAAAAACTGGCGCGGGGCCAGCGGGAACTGGTTGAACGTCCCGGATGCCGCGCCGATCGAAAGTGTCGACGCCGCCTTCTTGTCGGTGATGTTCGTGACGTTCAGGCTCACCGTCGCGGTCCGGATCCCGCTGCCCGCGTCGAGCGGAACACGCACCGCGATCCGCCCCGCCAGCGTGAAATATCCCGGCACCGACAGGTCGTTGGTGAAGGTTGCATACCGCTTGCCGATATAGTCGCCGATCAGCTGCGCGTCGAACACGTCGTAATTCGCCGCCGCGACGAACTTGTTGAGCCATTTCGGCGTCCCCGGCACCGTCTTGCCCGATGTCGCGACCAGCGCGGTGCCGTTCGTATAGTCGTCCTGGAACTTCGACACATTGTACGACAGCGCGTCGTAGAACGAGAAGTGCGACCCGAACCGCAACGTGCCCGCCACGTCGATACCGTCGGTCTTCACGTCGCCGACATTCTGCAGGATCGCCGCCCCCGACACGATCGAGGTGATGACCGGGTTCGGGCTGATCCCGAGCAGCCGGTCGGAGAAATCGACGTGATAATAGCTGATCTGCCCGTCGAAACCGGTGATCGGCCCCAGCGACACCGACCTGCGCGTCCGCAGCCCGGCTTCGTAGGTCCAGCTCGTCTCCGGCTTCACATCGTTACGGAAGATCTCGAACGCGCCCTGGCTGCCCAGCGCAAAGGGCGACAGGCCGGCGGCGGCACTCGTCTGGAACTGGCGGATGTTCTTCTGTGCGTTGACGAAGACCTGCTCGTCGCCGGTCACCTCCCACAATGCACCCACCTGCGGCAGGAAGCCGCGATGCGTGTTCAGCTTGCCGACCGGCAGCGCGACCGATCCGGTGAAGGAACCGGGGATGGGCTGCACCGGCAGCCGCTGCGTCGCGTTCTGGAACGTGCTCTTGAAGCCCGCCTGTACCGTCAGCGTCGGCAGCACGCGCCAGCTGTCCTGGATATGCGTCTGGTACTCGTCGACCCGGATTTCGCTGTGATACTGGGTGATGAGCGGGGTCAGGTCGTCGCGCGGGCGCTCGTACGGGGTCGACGGATCGCCGACGAGCAGCGGATACCAGCGGCGGAACGCGCTGCTGCTCTGATGCTCGTACCATGCGCCGAATTCGATCCGATGGTCGCCGAGCGCGAGCTGGATCGTGGAGATCAGGCCACCACGGTCGATCCGGTACTCGGTCGTCCGCGTCGCGAAGCCCGATCCGCCGAACACCGTCGTCAGGTTCTGGCCCGGATAATAGAAGGAGAACAGCCGCGGCAGGCCGGCGACGTCGATCGGCCCCGCCACCACGCCGACGCCGTCGTTATGGTGATAATATCCGGTGTTCGACCACGTCACCCGGTCGTCGACCTTCCAGTCGTATCGGGCATAGCCGAGGTAATCGGTGCGCTGCGCATCGCTGTAGTAGTTGCGATAGTTCGATCCTGCGGCCCGGTACGCGCCCGATGCCAGATACTGCAAGGCGGCGCCGAAATTAGGGTAGAGGAACGGTCGCGCATAGGGAGCGGTGGCGCGGTTCGCCGGGGTGATGACGGTCGCGTCCTCGTTCGGCTCGATCTTGTCGGAAAACGCGCCGTACAGCGTCAGCTTGCCGTTCTGGTCGTCGTGGACGAACTTGGCGTTGGCCTGATATCCGCCCTGAATGCCGTCGAAATCCCACGCCCGCGCCTTCTGGCGCACGCCGGCGATATAGGCGGAGTTGCCGTTGCCGAAGCTGCCGGTGTCGACGCGCACGTACAGGCGGCTGGCATCGTAACTGCCCAGCGTCTGGTTCAACTGCACGCCGAACGCGGGCTTTGGATCGCTGGAGAAGGTATCGATCGTGCCGCCCAGGTTGCTGGTCGATGCGGTGCCCAGGTCGCCTGCCCCCGATGCCAGCGTCACCCGCGCGACGTTTTCGGAAATGATCGCGCGCTGCGGCGACAGGCCATTGAAATTGCCATAGGTCTGGTCGCCCAGCGGCACGCCGTCCAGCGTATAGCCGAGCTGCTGCGCATTGAAGCCGTGGATGAAGAGCGAGATGTTCTGCTCGTTATTGCCCCACGGATCGGCGGTCAGGTACGTCACGCCGGGCAACGTCTGGAGCGCCTGGAGCGGACTGACGCCGGGCAGCACGCGCTGCATCTCCACACCGGTGATCTGCGTCACGGACCGCGTGTTCGCGCCGGTGACGACGATGTCCTGTCCTTCGGTCTGACCCTCGGCCTGGGCCTGCGGCTCCTTTGCGGTTGGCGCGGTCGGACCCTGCCCGTCGACGGCGGTCGTCGCCAGTGCGGCGGTCCTTTGCGCGCCGGCGAATGCGGGCATCGTCACGGCAAGGGCGGCACCGGTCATCAGTGCCGCACGGCGGATCGTCGTCATCGCTTCGTCTTCCCCAATCGTCCGCCCCCGTCATCGGGGGGTCGGATCGTCGGAGCCGGCGCTAGTCGCGGCGTAAGACAGTGTGTTGACGGTTATGCGACGGTTTGGCGTCAGAACGCCGGCAGGACCGCACCACCATATTTGCGGGCGAGGAACGCCTTGGTTTCCGGGCTGCGCAGCGCCGCCACCAGCTTCTGGACGCGCGGGTCGGTCTTCGCCGCCGCCAGCCCGACGACATAGTTGACATAGGGGCTGTCTTTCCCCTCGATCAGCAGCGCGTCGCGCGTCGGGTTCAACTTCGCGTCGAGCGCGTAATTGGTGTTGATCAGCGCCAGATCGACCTCGCCCAGCACCCGCGGCAGCGTCGCCGCCTCCAATTCGCGGAACTGGAGCTTCTTCGGGTTCGCGACGATATCGCGCGGCGTCGCGGACGGATCGTCGGGGTTCTTCAGCGTGATGATCCCCGCCGTCGCCAGCAGGCGCAGCGCCCGGCCGCTGTTGCTCGGCTCGTTCGGGATTGCGACGGTCGCGCCCGCGGGCAGATCGCCGATCCGCTTCCACTTGCGCGAATAGGCGCCGAACGGCTCGACATGGATGCCCGCGATCGTCACCAGCTTCGTGCCGCGCGCGGCGTTGAAGGAGGCGAGGTACGGCTCGGTCTGGAAGTAATTGACGGTGATCCGCCCCTCCGCGACCTGCGTGTTGGGTTGGACGTAGTCGTTGAACACCTTCACATCCAGCGTCACGCCCTGCTTCGCCAGCACCGGCGCGACCTGCGCCAGGATCTCCGCATGCGGCACCGCCGTCGCCGCGACGGTGAGCGTGTTCGGATCGCTGGCGGACTTGCTCCCCCCGCACGCGGCGAGCGGAAGCAGGGCGATAGCGGCAAGAAGGCTGCGACGGATCATGACCTGAGTTCCTGAATGGAGCAAAAAGAACGACGCATCACCGCCGCGTGAACCGCCGCACCAGCGCATCGCCCAGCATCTGGATACCCTGCACCAGCACCAGCAGCAGCGCGACCGTCACCAGCATGACATCGGTCTGGAACCGCTGATACCCGAACCGGATCGCCAGATCGCCCAGCCCCCCGGCCCCGACGACGCCCGCCATCGCGGTGAACGACACCAACGCCACCGCCGTCACCGTCGCGCCCGCGACGATCCCCGGCACCGCCTCCGGCAACAGCGCGCGCAGCACCAGATCGCGGGTCGTCGCGCCCATCGCCTGCACCGCCTCCACCGTATTGCGATCGACCTCGCGCAGCGCCGTCTCGACCAGCCGCGCGAAAAACGGTGCCGCGCCCACCACCAACGGCGGGATCGCGCCGACAACGCCCAATGAGGTTCCGACCAGCAACACGGTGATCGGGATCATCACGATCAGCAGGATGATGAACGGCACCGACCGCAGCAGGTTGACGATCAGCGCGACGACGCCGTTGCCGATCCGGCTCGCCCAGACCTGCCCCGGCCCGGTCAGGAACAGCACCACGCCCAGCGGCAACCCGATCAGGATCGTCAGCACCAGCGATCCGCCGAGCATCGCCAGCGTCTCCAGCGTGGCGCGGCCGATCTCCGCCCAGTCGATATTGGCGAACAATCCGCTCATGCGCTCACCTCGCCGGCCCGGCCCAGTGCCGCGACCGCCGCCGCGACATCGCCGCCGCTCAAACCTAGCGTCAGTTGCCCGAAGCTATCGTCCTTCAACCGGCCGATCCGGCCGTCGAGGATCGCGAAGTCCGTACCAGTCTCGCGCGCGATCCGCGTCAGCACCGGCTGCCACACCGCATCGCCGCGCAGCATCAGCCTCACGACCCGCCCGTCGAAATCGATCGCCGGCGCATCCTCACCCGCCACCGCGATCATCGCCCGCGTCTCCGCCGCCTGCGGGCGCAGGAACACGTCGGCGACCGTTCCGCTCTCGACCACGCGGCCCGCATGCAGCACGGCGACGCGGTCGCAGACCTGCCGCACCACCTCCATCTCGTGCGTGATGAGGACGATCGTCAGCCCGAGTTCGCGGTTCAGCTCGGCGATCAGCGCCAGGACGCTGTGCGTCGTCTCCGGGTCGAGCGCGCTCGTCGCCTCGTCGCACAGCAGGATGTCCGGCCCGGTCGCCAGCGCGCGCGCGATGCCGACGCGCTGCTTCTGCCCGCCCGACAACTGCGCCGGATATTTCGCGCCCTGATCCTGTAACCCGACCCTTGCCAGCAGGTCGCCCACACGGGCGGAGGTCACCGACGCCGCCTCGCCGCCGATCTTCAGAGGCAGCGCGACGTTTTCCGCCACCGTTCGCGACGACAACAGCCCGAAATTCTGGAAGATCATCCCGATCCGCCGCCGCAACGTCCGCAAGTCTGCGCCGCCGAGCGCCGCGACATCGATCCCGTCGACCTCGACCCGGCCCGATGTCGGCCGTTCCAGCCCGTTCAGCAGCCGCACCAGCGTCGACTTGCCCGCGCCGGATCGACCGATGATCCCGAACACCTCGCCTCGCGCCACCGACAGGTCGACGCCCGCCAGCGCGGCGTGGCCGTCGCCGAAAATCTTGTGGACGCCCTCCAGTCGGATCACGCGGCGATCACCTGCGCCGCAAACCGCTCCATCTCCTCCGCCTGAGGGCTGAATTGCAGCAGCAACAGATCGAGCCCGGCATCCTCGTACTCGGCGATCCGCTCCTTCACCTGCTCGGGCGTCCCGACCAGATTGGGGCGGAGGCCGCGGTTGGAGACGCTGTATTCCTGGATCTTCAGCTCCCGTTCCAACTGAGTCCCCGACAGCCACTGATCGAAATTGGCGTAGCCGGCGGGCAAGTCGCGGACCTCGGTGATCCGCGCCAATTCCCGCTTCGCCTCCGCCTCGCTGTCCCGCACGATCGCATAGGCAGCCATCCCGAACGTCATCGGCGCGCCGCCCGCAGCGGTGCGGCGGGCCTGCATGTCGGCGATCTTCGGCGCGATCGCCGACGCGGGGTCGCCGTGCATGACATACGCATCGCACTTGCCCGCGATCAGCGTCTTGGCGGTCTCGCTCTCGCCGCCTGCGTACAGGATCGGCGCGTGCAGCGGCTTGGGCGCGCAGATCGCGTCCTCGGTGCGATAAAATTGCCCCTCGAAACTGAACCGCTCCTCGCACCACAGGCCCTTCACCACATCCAGCCATTCGGACGTGCGGGCGTAGCGGTCGTCATGCTGGTCGAACTGGAGGCCGTACTGCTTCGCCTCGTCCGCCCACCACGACGACACGACGTTCAGCGACAGCCGGCCGCCGGAGATCCGGTCGATGTTCGCCGCCGCCTTCGCGAACAGCGCCGGCTGGTGGAAGTTCGGCCGCACCGCGACCATCAGCTCCTGCGTCTTCGTGACGGCGGCGATCGCCGCGGCGGTCGACCAGGCGTCGAGGGCGGGCTGGTCCGTGCCCTTGATGTCGTTCAGGTTCAACTCGGCGATCAGCGTCAGGTCGAACCCGATCTGCTCCGCCCGGATCGCCAAATCGCGGACATAGTCCCACTCCGCCCGCATGCCTTCGTCGCCGACGTTGCGCAGCCAGCCGCCGAACACCGGCATCCAATAACCGTACCTCACGTCTTCGCCTCCGCAATCTTCATCTCGAGCCAGTCCACCAGCCGCTCATGCGGGTCCCAGCCCAGCACGCTCAACGGATCGGCGACGAAATTGGACAACGCGTTGATGTCATAGAAGCGCGCGGTCCCGTCGCGATCGTCGATCATCACCTCGACGCCGCCGACATCGATCCCCGCGGCCTGCACGATCCGCTCGGCCGCGTCGACCAACGCCGCATCCGGCTCCACCCGATCGATCGCGATCGACGCCTTGCCCGGCGCGACGAGGCATACATCGGCCGGGCACAGGTCGAAACTGCCGCCGCCGTCCACGCCGAGCGCGTACAGGTATTTGCCCCCTAGCGTCTCGATCCGCGTGATCGCCCCACCCCGCACCGGCGTATATTCCTGCACCATCAGCACGCGGTCGATGCTGTCTGGCGTCGTCCCGTCCGCGACCGACGCCGCCAGCGCCGCGACATCGTCATAGCGGACGATCCCCGCGCCGGAGCCGCCGATGTTCGCCTTGACGACGATCGGGAAACGCAGCCCCTCACTCGCGGCGACCAAATCGGCGGCGCGGTGGACGATCCGCGTCGCCGGGATGCCGAGGCCGAGGCCCGCGATCAGCGACAATTGCCGCGCCTTGGACGCATCCACCGCCAGCGCGGCGGGGCCGTTGACGACCCGCGCGCCCTGCGCCGCCCAATGCGCCATCAGCGCCTGCGCGTAGAAGATCGGATGCTCCGGCTGGCGCAGGAAGCTCGACATGGCGATGCGGTTGAACACCACCGGCGCGGGCGGCGTCGGGTCGGCGGGGTCGAAGCCGTGACCGTCCGCGGTCGCCGCCACATAATCGATCCCGCGCCGGTCCAGCGCCGCGAACAGCGGCGTGAACCAGGCAGGATGTTCGTACAGGATCGCCAGATCGGCCATGTCGTCCTTCAATCGCGCGCCAAGAGAGCCGGCGTCCCTAGCTCAATGGACGCCGGCCGTTTTCAGGAGTTTAGCTTTACGCCGCGATAGCCGCCCTGCTTACCGGCCGATCACGGGCAATTCGATATACGACGCGTCGGCACCGGCATGATGCACGGCATTGCGTGCCGCGATGCCCTTCGACTCGCGCTCGTTGTCACCCCCGGTGTTCAGGTTGCGGACGAACTTCGGGAAGTTGGACGATGTCACCTCCACCCGGATGCGATGCCCGGGCAGGAACGTGTTGCTGGTCGAGATCGGCGTCGGCTTCAGCGTGTAGACCGTGTTCGGCGCCATCATCGCCGGCGTCGCGAAGCCGTCGCGATATCGCGCGCGCAGGATCGTATCGCCCAGGATATACGCGGTCCCGTCCGGCGCGACATCGACCAGCTTGACCGCGAAATCGGTGTCCTTCGCATCCGACGATATCTTCAGCACCGCGTTGACGAAGCCGGTTACTTCGATGGGCTTCGTCAGCGGCTCGCTGCTGTACACCAGCACGTCGTCCCGCGCCTCGATCACCCGCTGGTCGAACGCGCCCGCGGTGATAAGCCCGCCGTTGCAGCAATCCGCGCCGCCGATCGTCTGCACCGGATTCATCGGATCATAGGTGTAGCGATCCGCCATCTCGCCCGCCGGCGGGGCGCCCGCATCCAGCCGCCCATCACCGCTCATCCCGTTGGCGCGCCCGCCGGAGCGCAGGTACATCCGCACCGTCTTCGCCTCCGCCGGCGGCCACTGCGTAGCCTGCTGCCAGCGGTTCGTGCCCATCGTATAGTAGCGGATCGGCGCGGTGCGGGCTGGGAACGCCTTCATATCGCCCTTCAGCCAGCGATCGAAGAACGCGTAGATCTGCCCGTCCGTGTCGAAGCTGGCATCGCCCAGGTCGCGGTCGCCCGACTGGAAGTTCGGCCCCAGCCGCGCGAAGGCGCAGTGGGTGTTCGGCGCGACCACGGCGAACTGGTTCGCGCTCGCCTCCTTGTCGGACTTTACCGCGCGCGCATGGTTGAACAGCGCCAGATTGGGCCCGATCGACACGTCGTACCACGAATTGAACCACAGGGCCGGCACGCCCCAGCCCATGTCGTCGTGATACAGCCCACCCGTCCGCCACGCCGGATCGGCCGGTCCGGCGCGCGCGGTAAACTGTTCGAACGTCGCCGGCGGTTCGCCCAGGTCCTTCAGCATGTCGGCATAGGGCAGGTGCCGGATCTGCGTGAACCAGTTCACCTCCGGCTTCTTCGCGTCGAGATCGTTGTACCGCGCGATCCGCGCGCGTGTCGGCTGGTCGAGCCCCTTGGGCAATTCCGCGCGAAGCGGATTATCGACTCCGTACAGCCAGATATGGAACAGCGTGCGTGGCACGCCGCCGGTGTACCAGTTGCCCTGTTCCTCGAACGGCCCGACCTTGCCGATGCCGGCCCCCGACGCCATCGGCACCATCGCCGCGTGCGCGGGATGGTTCTGCGCCGCGAGCGCCAACTGCCATTCCGCCGACGAGGAACAGCCGACCGTGCCGACCTTGCCATTCGACCAGGGCTGTTTCGCGATCCACGTCAGCGTGTCGTAGCCATCGGTCTGCGGCAGACCGAGAATCTCGTACTTCCCTTCCGAGTAATAGCGCCCGCGCTCGTTCTGCACGACGAAGGCGTAGCCGCGCTTCACCGCCTCCAGCGCGCGACGGCTGGTCGCGGTCTTGTACGACAGCTCGTTATAGGGCGTCTTCCACAACAGCGTCGGCAGCGGCCCCTTCGCGTCTTTGGGACGGTAGATGTTCGTCGCCAGCCCGACGCCGTCGCGCATCGGCACCAGCGCGATCATCTCCGCATCGACCTTCGCCGCCATCTCGCGCGCGATCGCGTCGTCGCTGTAGCGGGCATAATCCTGCGCCGGTGCCCCTGTCGCCATTGCCAGCGCGGCCGTCGCCGCCAACATCCTGCCCATCCGCATCGATATCGCCCCTTTATCGCTCGTTGGCGGGCAACCTACAGGCTGCAAAGCGGAAATCCACCGGCGCTCGTCAGTTCGCCTCACGTCCGTACATTTCCTCTAGCCACTTCGCCGCCATTGCTGTTCAGCTTCCGCGCAACCTATCACGACACGGATATCCGTTCATGGCCTCTGGTCTCGTAGCCCTTCTCGACGATGTCGCCGCGATCGCGCGTCTGGCCGCGGCGTCCGCGGATGATATCGCCGCCGCGTCGATGAAGGCCTCGTCCAAGGCGATGGGCGTGGTCGTCGACGACGCCGCCGTGACGCCGAAATACGTCTCCGGCCTGACGCCCGCGCGTGAGCTGCCGATCATCTGGCGGATCGCCAAGGGATCGCTGCGCAACAAGCTGCTATTTCTGCTGCCCGGTGCCCTACTGCTAAGCGCGCTGGTGCCGTGGATCATCACCCCGATCCTGACGCTGGGCGGCCTGTACCTGTCGTACGAGGGCGCGGAGAAGATCATCGAGATGGTGACCGGCCACGGCCACGGCACCGAGGACGCGGCGCTCGCCGACCAGACTCCGGAAGAGATCGAGAACCAGAAGGTCGGCGGGGCTGTCCGAACCGACCTGATCCTGTCGGCGGAGATCATGGCGATCGCCCTGTCGGAGGTGTCGGACCAGAGCTTCGCGACGCAGGCGGCGGCGCTGGTCGCGGTGTCGTTGCTGATCACCGGCGGCGTCTACGGCGTGGTCGCGCTGATCGTGAAGATGGACGATATCGGCCTGAATCTGGCCGCACGGCGCAACGGTGCCGTGCAGGCACTGGGGCGCGGTCTGGTGACGGCGATGCCGGTCGTGCTGGCGATCCTGGCAAAGGTCGGGACGATCGCGATGCTGTGGGTCGGCGGCGGCATCCTGATCCACGGACTGGAGGAATTCCACATGGAGGCGCTCCCCCATGCCGCGCACGTCGTATCCGATGCCGTCGCCGGCCTGACGCCGTTCGCACCCGGCATCGGGTCGTGGTTCGGCTTCGCCGTCGCGTCGGCACTGGTCGGCCTAATCGTCGGCACGATCGTCGCGCTGATCGTGCCGCGCGTCATGACGCTGTTCGGCAAGTCCGCGCCCGCTCATTGAAAACGGGGGCGGACGCGACCTCGCTCAGTTCGCTGTGTCGAGGATCGGCACGAACCCGCCATAGGTCATGCGCTTGCCGTCGAACGGCATGTCGAGCGCATGCACCCGCGGGTCCTCCATCATCTTGCCCATGCCCGCGTTGCGCGTTGCCTTGTCGGGCCATTCCAGCCAACTGAACACGACCGCCTCGCCCGGCTCCAGTTGCACGGCGCGGCGGAAATCGGTCACCTTGCCCTCCGCGATATCCTCCGCCCAATTCTCCGTCCCGCGCGTGCAGCCATTCTCCGCGACGATCGCCGTCATCGTGCGCGCATGGTCCAGATACGCCTCCTTCGATGCGATCGGCACCGGCGCGAGGAAGCCGTCGATATAGCCGAACGGGCCGCCTTGCCCGCCGTCGTAGATCTCCTGGAACCCGGCATAGATCAGGCGCTTGCCGTCGAACGGCATGTCTTCAGGCGGTTTCATCCGCTCGTCTTCCATCATCCTCGCCTCGGCGGCCTTGGCAGTGTCATGGTCGGGCCACACGATCCACGAGAACACGATCGTCTCGCCCTCCTCCGCCGCGACCGCGCGGAAGAAGTCCGTGAGTGTACCGTGCGGCACGTCGTCGCCCCAGCATTCCACGACCCGCGATGCGCCATATTCCAAGAACAGCGGTGCGGCCATCTGCGCCATCGCCAGATACGCGTCGCGCTTCCCGGTCGCGACGGGAATGACGAACCCCTGAACGCACGACATGATTCTCTCCTCGCTGTTATCCGCCGATCATGACTGCGTAACCAAGGATCGCCAAGACGGTCGCCACGAACGCCAGCACGCCGGTCTTCAGATCGGGTCCGACGCGCCGGCGCACGTCATGCCGCCTGCGTCTGGCCGCCCATCGCGGCGAGTGCGGCGTCGAGGTCCATGTACATCGGCTCGAAGATATGGCCGTCCGGGTCCTCGAAGCTGCGGCCGTACATGAAGCCGTGATCCTGTGGTGGGCGAATGTCCGCCTTGCCGCCCGCCTTCGCCGCTGCTTCGGTGATTGCATCCACCGCCTCCCGGCTGTCCTGCGACAGGCATAGCAGCACCTCCGTACTCTGGTGCGCGTCGGCGATCGGCTTGGGCGAAAATCCCGCGAAGAAGTCGTGGCTCAGCAGCATGAACACGATCGTGTCGGAAACCTGCATCGACGCCGCCTTGTCGGGCTGGCTGAACCGCTCGTCCTTCGTCGCGCCGATCGCCTGATAGAAGGCGATGGACGCCTCCACATCCTTCACCGGCAGGTTCACGAAGATCATTTTGGCCATGTCGTCTCTCCCCTTTGCGAATCGCTGTTTGCCTTGAATGCTGCATCTAGTTATGAAATACAACTATGAGGTCAGAAAAGATAACCAGATGGTATGACGACGCCTGCGGCACGGCGCATGCGCTGGAATTGCTGGGGGAGCGTTGGTCGATCCTTGTCGTGCGGGAACTGATGTTCGGCCCGCGCCGCTTCGGGGATTTGCGCGGCGGCCTGCCGGGGATCAGCGCGAACATCCTGACCCAGCGGCTGGCGGGGCTGGAGGCGGCGGGCGTGCTGCGTCGCCGCCTCCTCCCTCCGCCCGCCGGCGTGCAGGTCTACGAACTCACGCCTTGGGGGTATGAGAGCGAACCGATCATGCAGACGCTGGGCCGCTGGGCGGCACGGTCGCCGGATCACGACCCCACCCTGCCTTTTTCCGCGGCATCGGCGATGATGTCCCTGCGGACGATGCTGGATGTCGGCAAGGCCCGCAGCATGACCGCGACGATCGGCTTCCGCTTCGACACCGACTCGTTTGTCGCGCGACTGGCGAACGGCGAACTACCCATCGCGCGCAGTGACGAGCCCGCCGACGTGACGCTCGATACCGATCCGGTCACGATGGCCGCGCTCGTCTACGGCAAATGGCCGCTGGCGGAGGCGGAGGCCGCCGGAGCCGTCCGCGTGACCGGCGATCGGGTGACATGGGATCGTTTCGTGACGCTTTTCGCGCTGCCGTCGAAGGTGTCGGTTGAGTAGGGAGCGTCGCCTGCCCTAAGGCGTTCGGACAGAAGAGGCCCGAATGACCGAAATTTCCAATACGCAGCCCGACAGCCGGGAAACCACGATCCTCGACGCGCCCGACCGGATGGTCGGCGTGCGCGACCTGTTCGGGATCGATCTCGACATGGAGGTGCCCGCCTTCTCCGAGGCGGACGAGCGCGTGCCGGACCTCGATCCGGCCTACGTGTTCGATCACGACACGACGCTGGCGGTGCTGGCGGGCTTCGCGCACAACCGGCGCGTGATGGTGCAGGGCTATCACGGCACCGGCAAGTCGACGCACATCGAACAGGTGGCGGCGCGCCTCAACTGGCCGTGCATCCGCATCAACCTCGACGCGCACATCAGTCGCATCGATCTCGTCGGCCGCGACGCGATCGTGCTGCGCGATGGTCAGCAGGTGACCGAGTTCCGCGAGGGCCTGTTGCCTTGGGCGCTCCAGACACCGACCGCGCTGGTATTCGACGAATACGACGCCGGCCGCCCGGACGTGATGTTCGTGATCCAACGCGTGCTGGAGACGGAGGGCAAGCTGACGTTGCTCGACCAGAACCGCGTCATCCGCCCCAGCCCGTGGTTCCGTCTGTTCGCCACCGCCAACACGGTGGGGCTCGGCGACACCAGCGGGCTGTATCACGGCACGCAGCAGATCAACCAGGGTCAGATGGACCGCTGGAACATCGTCGTCACGCTCAACTACCTGCCCGCCGCAACCGAGGCGCAGATCGTCCTCGCGAAGTCGGGCGAGTATGACAAGCCGGATGGCAAGAAGGTCGTGGAGAATATGGTCCGCGTCGCCGATCTGACGCGCAAGGGCTTCGTGAACGGCGACATTTCGACGGTCATGAGCCCGCGTACGGTCATCACCTGGGCGCAGAATGCGCTGATCTTCGGCGACGTCGGCTTCGCCTTCCGCTTGTCCTTCCTCAACAAGTGCGACGAAGCCGAACGCTCGCTGGTGGCGGAATACTACCAGCGCGTCTTCGGCAAGGACCTGCCCGAGAGCGTGGTCGGGAAGGCATAGGATCGCGATGGACAAGGCCGAGGCCCTTCGTCGACTGCGCGCCCGCGAGGACGATCTGCGGGCGCTCGGGATCACGCGGCTGGCGCTCTTCGGCTCCACCGCGCGCGACGAAGCCCATGACGGATCGGACATCGACCTCGCTGCGGCGATCGATCATGACGCCGTCCGGCGGCTTGGTCCGTTCGGCTATTTCGGTATCGAGGGATCGATCGGCGAGATGGTCGGGGCCAAGGTCGACCTCGTAAGCGAACCCGCACGCAAGCAGTGGCTTCAGGCCGAGATCGACCGGGACCGGGTCGTTGTCTTCTGATCGCGAGCGGCTGTGGTTGCGGGACATCATCGACTACAGCGATGACGTACGTGGGTTTCTGGAAGGGATGTCGTTCGAACAGATGTGCAGCGATCGCAAGACAGTCGCCGCGATCGAACGCTGTCTACAGTGCATCACCGAAGCAGCCATCCGGATCGGGGACGTCAGGATGACGGTGATCGCCCCCGACATCCCGCTGCATGCGCTCCGCGGATTGGGAAATCAGCTCCGTCACGCCTATGATGCGATCGACGTTCGGACGATCTACGACACGGTCGTCGACGACCTCCCTCCACTACGCGCCGCCTGCCTCGCGGCGCTGGAGCAGTAATGGCCAATAACGAAACCCCTCTCGACCGGTTCAAGGCTGTCCTCGGCGGCACCGCGCGCGCGTTGGCGGACGAGGCGGAGGTGGAGCTGGCCTTCACCGCCGACGTGCCGGTGCAGTCGGGCAAGCACATCAAGGTCCCGATGCCGCCCCGCGCATTGCCGCCGGAGCAGGTGGCGGAAGCCCGCGGCTTCGCGGACGGCTTCGCGCTGCGGCTGCGGTTGCACGATGCCGCCCTGCATGCACGCGGCGCGCCCGCAGAACCCGTGGCGCGCGCGGTGTTCGATGCGATCGAGACGGCACGGGTCGAGGCGCTGGGCAGCCGCGGCTATCACGGCATCGGCAACAATCTGGCGCAGGCGCTGGAGATGCGGATGCGCTCCGACCCCATCGGCCGCGCGCGGACCCGGGCGGAGGTGCCGCTGTCCACTGCGCTCGGCCTGATGGTGCGCGAGGCGCTGACCGGGCGCGAGACACCGGCGGCAGCGCTGCCGGGGCTGGCGCTGGTCCGCGACTGGGTCGATGCGAAGGCGGATTTGTCGGCCCTGGCGCTGGCGCTTGACGATCAGCGTGCGTTCCAGTCGCTCGCGACACGCCTGCTCGCCGATCTGGAATTGATCGAGGCCGAGCAGAAGCCCGAGGATGCCGATGAGGGCGGCGAGGAAGACGAGGGCCAGGACGACGCCTCCGGTGACGACGACAGCGACGACGCCGAAGAAGGCGGCCAGAGCGAGGGCGAGGTCGAAGCCCGCGGCGAGCAGCAGGAGGCGGACGGCGACGAGGGCGACAGTGAGGAACTGGGTGAGGACGCGCCCGACGATCTGGACGGCGAACCCGGCGACGAGGGTGAAGACGGGATGCAGCCGGTCCGCCCCAACCGGCCGATGGCGGACCCGAGCGGCCAGTTCGACTACAAGCCGTGGACGACGCAGTTCGACGAGGTCGTCACCGCCGCCGACCTGTGCGACGCGGACGAGCTGACGCGGCTGCGCGGCTATCTCGACCAGCAACTGGCGCATCTGCAATCGGCAGTGTCCAAGCTCGCCAACCGGCTCCAGCGCCGACTGATGGCGCAGCAGAACCGGTCGTGGGACTTCGATCAGGAGGAAGGGCTGCTCGACGCCGCGCGATTGGCGCGCGTGGTGACCAGTCCCGGCCAGTCCTTGAGCTACAAGGTGGAGCGCGACACAGACTTCCGCGACACGGTCGTGACGCTGCTGATCGACAACAGCGGATCGATGCGCGGCCGACCGATCTCGATCGCTGCCATCTCGGCGGACATCCTCGCGCGCACGCTGGAACGGTGCGGGGTCAAGACCGAGATCCTCGGCTTCACGACGCGCGCGTGGAAGGGCGGGCAGAGCCGCGAGACATGGCTGGCCGCGGGACGTCCGCCGCAACCGGGGCGGCTGAACGACATCCGGCACATCGTCTACAAAAAGGCTGACGAACCATGGCGGCGCGCACGCACCAGTCTGGGCCTGATGATGCGCGAAGGGCTGTTGAAGGAGAATATCGACGGCGAGGCGCTGTTGTGGGCGCATGGCCGCCTGATCGCGCGCCCGGAGGAACGCCGTATCCTGATGGTCATCAGCGACGGCGCCCCGGTCGATGATTCGACTCTCTCGGTGAACTCCGGTTCCTATCTGGAGCGGCATCTGCGGCAGGTGATCGGCTGGATCGAGGGCAAGTCGCCCGTCGAGCTGATCGCGATCGGCATCGGCCATGACGTGACGCGCTATTACAGCCGCGCGGTGACGATCATGGACGCCGAACAGCTCGGCGGGACGATCATCGAACAGCTCGCGGCGCTGTTCGATACGGATTGAATGCTGCAGGATCAGTGCGCCACCGGGCACGCCCTACCCGATCGCGGCGTCCAGCAACTCCAGCGCGACCATGACGCTGCGGTCGCGCACCGGATCGCGACCGATATCACCGAAATGACATTCGCGGTGCGTCGTCTCGCCGGCTCTCGTTGCGCAGGCGATGTGGACGAGGCCGGGCTCGTCGTCCGGCCCCGCCGGCCCCGCGAAGCCGGTGATACCGACTGCGACATCGCCGTGCGAGTGCGTCAGCGCGCCCTCCGCCATCGCGATCGCGGTATCGCGGCTGACGACGCCGCACTGGGTGATGCGACGCTGTTCCAGCCCCAGCAATTCGCATTTCGCCACTTCGCTATAGACGACGAAGCCACGCTCGAACGCACCCGATGCGCCCTCGATGTCGGTCAGCAGCGATGCCAGTTGTCCGCCAGTGCAGCTTTCCGCCGTCACGATCGACAACTCGCGTTCGGTCGCACGCTCCAGCACTCGTCGCGCCCTGACCGCCGCTTCTGACTCCGCCGCTTCTGATTGCATAACCCTTGCGATCCTCTCTCGACCGGATCAACCCACCACCCCGGCGACGGTTTCCAGCCAAGTCGTTGACCTGAAGCAACTCTCTGCTTTCGACATCGCGTACCGTCGCGGTTAGACGATGACTCGATGTCGATCGCGATCCTACCGCCGGAGGGGGGCTTTGCCGGCCCTGTCAAACGTTCGGTGACGATCGCCGGCCATCAGACCTCGATCAGTCTGGAGCCGGGCTTCTGGACCGCACTGGAGGCCGCCTCTGCGCGGCGCGCCTTGCCGCTGTCGGCGCTGGTCGCGGCGATCGACGCGGTCCGCATTGGCGAAGATGATCCACCGAATCTGGCGAGCGCAATCCGGTCGTGGTTGCTGGTGGAGGTGAAGGCCCACGACTGACGATCTGCGCATTCGCGAATTTGGCGATACGCTGGCGCGGCATTTTCAGACGGCGTTCCTCGATACGGGTCGACCCGTGGAATAATCATTTTTGCCTGTAGACACGCATGCTCCATCCGGTAGCATATCGTCGGGGGTGAAAATGAAGTTCGGGGCTGTGATTAACGGCGCACGTGTCCGGCGGATCACCGCATGCACGGCGCTGCTGTTCTGCGCGCCCGAAGTCGCGGCGCAGGTCGGCGCGCGGTTTGCGAACGACAGCATCTGGGTATTTCCCGAGGACTTTCCCGCGGAGGCTGTTGCGATTGCCGAGGACGGACCGGCCAACGTCATCCTCTCGGTCGATGTCGGCGGCACCGTCACGGCGTGCCGCGTCGATCCGCCGACGGGGGCACTCGCGCTGGACCGTACCGCGTGCGATGCAGCGCGGCGTCGGGGGAGGATATTGCCCGCGCGCGATACGGCCGGCACGGCGGTCGCGGCCGATTACAAAACGATGATCTGGTGGGGTTTCTGGCAAGACGAGGAAACCATCGACGCTCAACGCGCGAGATATCAGACATTCAACCTGCAAGTCGAAGGCGATGACAGGCCGATCGATTGCGGCATCACGAGAGACAATATCGGCCGACAACGATCTATCCGCCATTGTCAGCGACTGAGCGGCCTGTTGCCGCGCGCGCGTACCATATCCGGTATCAAGGGGCGGATGACGCTTTCCGCGATAAAGGTGGTGGGGGCGGGTGATGGTGAAGCTGCCATTGCGCCCGCCGGCGACGAGATAATTCTGCGCGAGATCAGGACCACTTACACCGTAGCTCCGGATGGAGGCGTATCCGGCTGCAAGACGGTGATCTCAGGCCAGTTGACCGACGAGGCGCTCGATCCGGGCGATCCATGCCCCGCGCGTCGCGCGAAAGGGCTAAAGACCCGGCAAGAAACCATGGCTTTGCGCCTCGTGGCGACTCCCCCGTTCAGGCTCCCGATCCAAGAATGGCGAGACGACATCGTCTTCATTTCTCTCGGAGCCAAGGCCCGGTCCGAATGCCGTCGCGTCGCCGGCATCGATGACGGGCCGCCGCAATGCGGCGAAATCGCTAAGATCGTCGAGAGGATCCGGGCAAGATCCGGCTTTACCGGCAGGATTGAGTCTCACCATCGGCGGGCGGCGAGCTTCGGCTCCACCGCGCCGCCCGACCTGGTGCTGTCTCCGGGAGAAGCTGTGTATGCGGAAGCGACGGAGCATTTTACGATCGATCCCCAAGGCGAGGTGAAGGACTGCACGACCACCTTCATCTGGTGGACGGACGCCTCGCGCGGGCACCGTGCCTGCCACAGCATGCCGTTCTACGAGCGAGGCAAAGAGGGCGATGCAGGCGGAATCCTGCACGGTATGACGAGCGACATCTATTCCTTCCGAGAATCGACCGCCGAATGATCGGCGCCGAAGCCCGACGCAACAGCATCCTTCGCTCCAAACCGCCCCGCCCGTGTCGTCATGTTCTTCGCACCTGGGACCCCCTTGTTACCGAACCCGTTTTCCGGCCGATAGCTTCCCGCATCTACCGATCCAGAGCATGTCTTCGGCTTCGTCATCGCTGTTGGGCCCCGGTCAGTCCGGTGTCCGCATCCGCATCTTTGTCGCTCCGCGCGCTGGCGTTGCCGTTGGTCCCGTGAACCGTTTGGTGACGATCGCCGGGCCTCAGACCTCGATCAGTCTGGAACCGGGCTTCTGGACCGCGCTGGACCCGACAGCGCCACGGCGCGCATTGCCGCTGTCGGCGCTGGTCGCGGCGATCGACGCCGTCTGTATCTCGCGCGCCGTTTCCACGATATCAACGCAGCGTGGATCCCCGGGATGTTCCGGCTGGAGCCGACCGACCGCGACGTGCTGGAAACCCGCATGAACGGATCGTCGGCCGCGGCGAAGTGATCTTGTTCGTCGAGCATCCGCGGCTTGGCAGCATCGAAACATACGCGCGTTCGAAAACCGGCGACCGACAGTTCGAGCAGACCAAGATGGGCGTGACCGAAGCGGCACGCGGCCGCCAGAAGGGTGGGTTCCTGTTGAACGCCGCCATCATCCGTGTCCGCCAACTTGCCGCCAACCCCCTCTACCTGCTGGCCAATCGCGCCTGCACCGCCGCGATCCACCTCTGCGAAGGGCTGGGCTTCGTCCACCGAGCCGGCATTATGGAGCGGTTCGATCGGCGGTACGCCCGGTGCGAAATGGCGATGCTCCATGTTTCGAAAGCTGAAAATCAGTCGCAATAGCGTTGACAGTGCGAACGACTCTCAATAGCGGAGCCTCAACGAAAAAGGGGGTCTCCAGTGTCCAAAACGTCCGTGTCGTTCCTTGCTCTGTCGTGCGTCGGCTTCATCGCTTCCGCACCGGCGCTTGCGGCCGACGATGTCGCGAAGGCGACGACCGCCACTCCGGCCACCGGCACGACCGACCAGGACGGCAAGGCGCGCGCCGAGCGCGACGACATCATCGTCAACGGCAAGGTCGAGGCCGCACCCGCAGAGGTGGAAAGCCCGAAGGCGACCTCCGCGATCATCGATACACCGCAGACGATCACGGTCATCTCCGACCAGACGCTGCGCAAGCAGAACCTCCAGACGCTGCGCGACGCGCTCCAGACCATTCCCGGCATCACCTTCGGGGCGGGCGAAGGCGGCGGCGGATATGGCGACAGCATCAACCTGCGCGGCTATTCGGCGAACAACGACATCACCGTCGACGGCGTCCGCGACAGCGCGCAGTACAGCCGCACCGACCCGTTCAACCTGCAACAGATCGAGGTCTACAACGGCGCAAACTCCGTCTTCAACGGCGCGGGCAGCGTCGGCGGGACGATCAACCTCGTCACGAAGGAGCCGCGGGCGGAGGATCTGACGATCATCCAGGGCGGCGTCGGCACCGACGATTACTGGCGCGGCGCGGTCGACGCGAACAAGGGCGTGACCGACACTATCGCGGTGCGGCTGAACGGCGCCTACCACCGCAACGACGTGCCCGGCCGCGACGTCGAGCGGTACAAGCGCTGGGGCATCGCGCCGTCGGTGACGATCGGCATCGACACGCCGACCAGTCTGACGCTCGCCTATGTCCATCAGGAGGACCGCAACACGCCGGTCTACGGCGTCCCCTATTACAAGAACGCGCTGTATGACGGCGAACTGCCCGGCGTCGACCGCAGCGATTATTTCGGCATCCGCAACCTCGATCGCCAGGACACCAATGTCGATCGCTTCACCGCGACGTTCCGTCACCGGATCAACGACCAGTTGTCGGTCCGCAACCTGACCCGCTGGCAACGGGTGGCGCAGTATAGCGTGACGAGCGCACCGCAAGGCACCTTCTGCCTCGCCGCGACATCGCGCACGCCGACCGGCGGCGCCTGCACCGCCTCCCTGACCAACGTGGTCGATGCCGCCGGCGTATTCCGCACCGCGGCCAATCCGCTGTCGGTCACGGTGCAGCCCGGCTTCTTCCAGCCGAACGGCCCACGCGGACTGGTCCGCGATCAGGAGAACCAGCTGCTCTACAACCAGACCGATATCCGGCTGGAGACGGGCACGAAGGGGGGCATCCGCAACGTCGCCAATATCGGCATGTCGGGCACGATCGAGGATTACACGATCACCAACGCGTCGCTGCCGCGCAGCGCGCTGGGTCAGGCCGTCGTGCAGCCGCAGATCAGCATCAGCAACCCCAACACCAACTATACCGGTCCGGTGAACCTCACCATCACCGGCCAGTCCAAGTCGGAGACGCGCAATCTGGCGGTGTACGCCTTCGATACGCTGGAACTCGGCCGGTACTTCGAACTGAACGGCGGCGTTCGGTGGGAAGTGCAGGACGCCACCTTCCGCGGCCTGCCGCTGACCGTGGTGCCGCCGGGATCGACGCAGCTGAGCGCGGCGGCGCAGTTGCCGCAGACCAGCCACGAACGGCTGTTCTCCTATCGCATCGGCGCGGTGTTCCACCCGGTGCAGAACGTCAGCATCTATGGCGGTTACGGCAATTCCAAGACGCCGTCCTCGGCGACGGTGCGACTGGGCTGCGGGACGCCGACCGCCTCCGCGACCGGCACCGCCCTGCCCTGCGAAGTGGCCCCCGAAACCGCCAAGAATTACGAGGCGGGCATCAAGGCGGGGCTGTTCAACCGCCGTCTGGAACTGACCGCGGCGGCATTCCGCAACGAGCGCACCAATTTCCGCGTCGCCTCCAACGATCCGGCACTGCCGGCGGCGACGCAGGTGCTGGACGGCCGCGCGCGGGTCGACGGCATCGCGGTCGGCGCGTCGGGCACGATCACGAAAAACTGGACGATTTTCGCCAACTACACCTATCTCGACGGCGAGGTCCTGCAATCGGTGTCGGACGCCTGCATCGCCAACCCCGGCAACGGCACCGCCACCAACAACCCGTGCGCGAATTCGGGCGCGCTCCCCGACCCGCAGCGCGGCACCGCGTTCGTGCAGACGCCCAAGCATTCGGGCAGCCTGTTCACGACGTACAAGCTGCCGTTCGGGCTGGAGGTCGGGTACGGCCTGACCTACCAGGGCAGCTTTGCACTGAACGCCGTCTCGCTGGCCGCGCCGACGCAGTTCCGGTCGGACGATTATCTGACCCACCGCGCCTACATGGCGTACAGCTTCGCCAACGGCCTGACCGCGCAGTTGAACGTGCAGAACTTCACCGACGAGAAGTACTTCACCGGCATCCGCAACAACGGCTGGGCGACACCGGGCGACCGACGCTCGGCGGTGTTGAGCCTGTTCTACAGCTTCTGAGCTTGCTAGCTCCTCCCCGGCCCCCCGGCCGGGGAGGAGACCCGCGCCCCGGAGGCGAGATGGAAGGACCCGCATGCTGATCGCCATTCCCGACGTGCTCGATGCGGACGGCGTGGCGCGCGTGCGGGCGACGATCGACGCGGGCGAGTGGGTCGACGGCAACGTCACCTCAGGGCCGCAAGCGGCGCTGGCCAAGCGCAACCAGCAATTGCTGGAGGATACCCCGGCGGCGCGCGAGGCGGGCGGCATGATCCTCGAAGCGCTCGGCCGGTCGCCGCTGTTCGTGGCGGCGGCGCTGCCGCTGAAGGTCTTCCCGCCCCTGTTCAACCGCTATGCCGGCGGGCAGGATTTCGGGCTGCACGTCGACAATGCCATCCGCATGAAGCGCGGCACCGATTTCCGCATCCGCTCCGACCTGTCGGCAACCGTATTCCTGGAAAGTCCGGCCAGTTACGATGGCGGCGAATTGGTGATCGAGGACCAGTTCGGGCCTCAGACGGTGAAGCTGCCCGCCGGCCATATGATCCTCTACCCCGCATCCAGCCTGCACCGCGTCACGCCGGTCACGCGCGGAGTACGGACAGCCAGCTTCTTCTGGTTGCAGTCGATGGTCCGCGATGACGGCGAACGCCGCACGCTGTTCGAACTGGACCGCGCCGTGCAAGCGGTAGCGGGCGACCGCGGTCAGGGCGACGCCGCCGTGGTGCAGTTGACGGGCGTGTACCACAATCTGCTGCGGCGCTGGGCCGACGCCTGATTTGACCGCACTGCCGAGTGCTGCCACGGCGCGGCGCATGGCGCGGAAGCGACGGAAACCCGGCAATCGCAGGCTTTGGATCGTGCTGGTCGGCGCGGTGCTGGTCGCTGTCATCATGGCGGTCGCGATCCGGCCGGGCCTGCTCGACCGCATCCTGCATCCGGGGCGCTATGCCGTGTCGGGCGAGGCCCGCCTGCCGGTTGGGCGCTATGCCGAGGCCGGCGCGGCGGTGCTGGGCGGTCGCGTCGCGCGGCTGATCCTGCCGATCGACAGCGGACCGATCATCGTCGCCGGGACGCGCACCGCGTTCCTTGATCCGCCGACCGCGCACGTGCTGGGCGTGACCGACACGGGCGGGGTCGACGGCTGGCTGCACCGCGCGCCGGGCGGGTTGCCGCCGATGTCAAACCCTGCGCAGCCGGTCGACATCGTCGCGGCGCATGCCCGCGCGCAGGTGACGGGCGGGCGGGTGGCGACGATCGACTGGCCCACCGCCCGCAACCCGGACTGGACGGTGACCTTCGCCGGCGGCGGGCGCTCGGTCGCGGTCAAGGTCGCCGACGACACCGGCGCGGCGATCGCGGCCCCCGCGCGGTAGTGTCCCCGCGGGGGCGGGGACCCAGTGACTTGGCTCCAGACACTGGCCCCCCGCCCTCGCACGAGAACGCGAGCCCCTACCTCCCCAGCAGCACCCGCGCCTGCCCGGCGATCTGCGCCAGCATGGCCGCGTTGGGCTGCGCCGCGTGCCGTGCGCGATCGATGACGGCGCGGAACTGGCCGACCCGCGCGGCATTGCGCGTCAGCCACGCATCGACCGAACCCTGCGGATCGGAGCCGCCGCAGCGGGCCAGCCAGTCGAGCCGCAACTGCTGGAAATCGCGGGCCAGCCCCGCAATCAGCAGCCGTTCCCACGGATCGGACGGAGTGATCCGCGCCGCATTCGCCTGAGCCCAGTCGAGACCCAGCGCCTGCCCAAGATGCGTGAAGGCGCGCGTCAGCACCGCCTCCTCCTGCCCCAGCCGCGCGCCGAGATCGGCCAGCCCGACCGCGCCGTCCAGCGCGAACAGGCGCACCGTCCGCGCCGACAGGTCGGCGGGGGCGCCGGCCGCTTCCAGACCGGCGGCGATGCGCGACGCCTGATCGCGCGCCTCCTCCTCCAGCAGCGTTTCGATGCCAGCGTCGAGCTGCGTGATCCCCGGCGACAACCGGTCGAGCAGTTCGCCCACCGTTGCACCCGGTGCGACAACGCGCAGCAAGTCGGCGATGTGCGACCGCGTCGCCAGCGCCACCTCGTCGAACAGCGCGATCCGCGCCGCCTCCGGCATCGTCCCCGTCTCGATCGCCGCCCACAGGTCGTTCAGGCCGAACAGCCGCTCCGCCACCACGAACAGCGTCGCGATGTCGCCGAGCGCCGCACCTTCCTCCTCGGCCAGTTCGAACGGGTAGAGGATGCCCAGACGGTTGACGATCCGGTTCGCCAGCTTGGTCGCGACGATCTCGCCACGCAGGCGATGCTGATCGATCGCCTCGGCGAACCGCTCCTGCATCGCCGGCGGGAAGGCCGCGTGCAGGTCAGGCAGCAGCGCCGGCTCCATGCCCAGATCGGTCTGCTCGATCGCATCCTGCAATGCGAGTTTCGCGGTCGCGAGCAGCACTGACAGTTCCGGCCGGGTCAGCCCCCTGCCCTCCTGCCCGCGCCGCAGCAGGTCCTCGTTGCCTGCCAGCCCCTCGACCTTGCGATCGAGATGGCCGCTGGCTTCGAATATCTCGATGACGCGAACATAGCTGGGAATCGCCGCCGCGCCATCACCCTCGGCGATCGACAGCGCCAGCGTCTGGAGCCGGTTATCCTCCAGCACCAGATGCGCAACATCGTCGGTCATGCTGGCAAGCAGCGTATTGCGATCCGCCTCCGCCAGCCGGCCCTCGTTCATCTCGCGGTTCAGCGCGATCTTGATGTTGACCTCATTGTCCGAGCAGTCGACGCCCGCCGAATTGTCGATGAAGTCGGTGTTGATCCGCCCGCCACGGTTCGAGAACGCGATGCGCGCGGCCTGCGTGACGCCGAGGTTCGCGCCCTCGCCGATCGCGGTGACGCGCAGCTCCTCCGCATCGACGCGCAGCCGATCGTTCGCCGGATCGCCCACGGTCGCATTATTTTCCGCCGCCGCCTTCACATAGGTGCCGATACCGCCGAACCAGAGCAGGTCGGCGGGCGCCTTCAGGATCGCGGAGATCAATGCGGTCGGCTCCAGCGCGTCGGCGGTGATGCCCAGCGCCGCCTTCACCTCCGGCGTGATCGCGATCGACTTCGCGGTGCGCGGATGGATACCGCCGCCGGTGGAGATCGGCGCGGCGTAATCCGCCCAGGACGACCGCGGCAGCGCGAACAGGCGCGCCCGCTCCTCCCATGACACCGCCGCATCCGGGTTCGGATCGAGGAAGATGTGGCGGTGATCGAACGCGGCGAGCAGCCGGATCGACTTCGACAGCAGCATGCCGTTGCCGAACACGTCACCCGACATGTCGCCGCAGCCGACGACGGTGATCGGATCGACCTGAACGTCGGTACCACGCTCCGCGAAGTGGCGCTGGACCGACACCCACGCGCCCTTGGCGGTGATGCCCATCGCCTTGTGGTCGTACCCCTGCGAGCCGCCGCTGGCGAACGCATCGCCCAGCCAGAAGCCGCGTTCCAGCGCCAGCGCATTGGCCACGTCGCTGAACGTCGCCGTACCCTTGTCGGCGGCAACGACGAAATAGGGGTCCTCGCCATCGTGGACCGCGACGCTTGCCGGGTGCACGACCTTGCCGTCGACGATGTTGTCGGTGATCGACAGCAGCGAACGGATGAAGATGCGATAGCTCTCCGTCCCCTCCGCCAGCCAGGCATCGCGGTCGACCGCGGGCGACGGCAATTGCTTGGGGTAGAAACCGCCCTTCGCGCCGGTCGGCACGATGACGGCGTTCTTCACCCGCTGCGCCTTCATCAGGCCGAGAATCTCGACGCGGAAATCGTCGCGGCGATCGGACCAGCGCAAGCCGCCCCGCGCGACCGGACCGGCGCGCAGATGGATACCCTCGACCCGCGGCGAATACACCCACACTTCGCGCCACGGCACGGGTGCGGGCAGTCCGGGGATCAGCGCGCTGTCCAGCTTGAACGCCAGCGCCTCCTCAGATGCCGGCGCATAGGCGTTGGTGCGCAGGCACGCGGCGATCAGCGCACGGTACGCGCGCAGGATGCGGTCGTCGTCGATTGCGGATACCGCGTCGAGACCGGCGGTGATCGCCGCCTCCGCCTCGCCGACGCTGCCGGTCGCCGCCGGGTCATGCGCGGCGGCGAACCGCGCCACCAGCGCCCGAGCCACGTCCGGCGCACGGCGTAGCGCATCGACGACGGTGGTCAGCCCGTACGTCAGCCCCGCCTGCCGCAGATAGCGGAACCACGCGCGCAGCAGCACGACCGATGAGGGCGCGAGGCTTGCGTCCACGATCAGGCGGTTGAACGCGTCGTTCTCGGCCTTGCCCTCCAGCACCGCGGCGATCGCCGCTTCCAGCACCGGATTGTCGCCCTCGGTCCCGCCAGCGACCACGAAGTCGTGGACGAATGCGTCACCGGCTTCGCGCAGCCGCGTCGGCAACTCGCCGATGACGCGGAAGCCGAAATTCTCCAGCACCGGCACCGCGTCCGACAGCGCCAGCGCACCGCCCAGCTTGTAGATCTTGAGCTGTCGGTCCTCGCCCGGCTGCGACGGCAGGATGCGGACGGCGCGGCCATGCTCGTCCTCCAGCGCGGACATGCGAACGATGTCCGCCGCCGCTTCCGCCGCCGACGACACGTTGCGGTAATTCTGCGGGAACGCCGCGGCCCAGCGCAGTGCGAGCCGCGCCGCTCGGGCGGCGGGCACCTGATCGGCCAGCGCGGCCTCCACGTCGGGCACCCACCCGCGCACCATCCGCTCCAGCCGCTGCGCCAGCGGGGCGACCTCCGGCAGTGCGCCGCCGGTGCCGCGCAGATCGAGCATGTAGCGGATCAGCGCGACCTGCCCGTCCTCCAACGCGATCGACCAGTTCAGCAGGCGCGCATTACCCGCCTCCTCCAGCATGTGCCCGATCGCGACGCGGCGACTGGTGGTCACGTCGTCGCGCGGCAGCCAGACGAAGCCGAACATGTGCCGGCCCAGCGGCGACTTCACCAGCACCAGCGCGGGTCGCGGCCGGTCCGCCAGCGACATCGCGGTCAGCGCCAGTTCCTCCAGCGAGGCCGCGTCGAACCCGACCACCAGATCGTGCGGCAATGCCGCCAGCGCGTGCGTCAGCGCCTTGCCGGTATGGCCGCGCGGATCGAAGCCGAACTTCTCCTCCAGCGCAGACAGGCGCGCGCGCAGCATCGGCACGTCGCGCGGCGGCGTCGCCAGCGCGGCACTGGTCCACAGGCCGGCGTGGATCGACAGGCCGGCAACGCGTCCGCCCTCCATGACCGGCATCACCACGAGGTCGACCGGGACGGCGCGGTGGACGCTGGACACGACGTTCGACTTCAGCAGCAACGGCGGCTGGTTGCCGGCCTCGAACCAGTCCACCGCCAGCTTGCGCGATCCTTCGGCCAAAATCGGTCGCGGCTGCGGATTGGCGAAGATGCCCAGCGCCTGCGTGACGCTGCCGTCCGTCCGCCACGTCTCGTGCCCCAGTAGCGTTAACTTGCCGTCGAGGAACCACCGCAACAACGCCGCCCCCTCGCCCGACCACAGCGCGTCGGCGTCGCGCGCCAGCACCTTCTTCAGCGCGTCCCAGTCGGCGACGGCAGCACGGACATCGGCCAGGGCGGCAGCGAGATCCTCGACCAGCTCGCGGCGGTCGCGGGCGTCGGCGCGCTCCATCTCCAGATAGATCATCGATTCGGCGCGTGGGCCCTCGCCCAGCATCGTCAGGCGGCCGTCCGCATCGCGGGTGACGGGAACGACGGGGTGGATGATGCGATCGATCGCGATGTCCTGCGCGGTAATCGCGGCGGCGACCGAGTCGACCAGAAAGGGCATGTCGTCGTTGACGATCGCGACCCGCATCCGGCGGCGGACATCGTCGGCGGCGATCGGCTCCAGCGCGATCGCCGGTTGTCCAGGCAGCCGCGTGGCGGCGGTCGCGGCGACGAACTGCGCAGCGGTTTCCACCTCTGCGGGGCCGAAATCACGCAGCTCGCCCGGAAGCGCGCCGACGGTCAGCCGGGCGGCGAGCGCGGCTGTGATGTGTTCCATCTCCATGCCGTGCCCTATGCGCCCGGCGGCGGGGCTACTCAACCCCGCGGAGCCACGTCACTTCTTGCGGCGCGGTGCCTTCGTGGCGAGCGCCCGAGCGGTCAGCTTCGCGTCGTGGTGGTGGGCGATCACGTCGAGCATCCCGTCCTCGCCGACACGTGCGATCAGCACGACCGTGTCGCCGGCGCTGGCTCCGGTATCCAGTTCGAGCCGCGCCAGCACCGGCCGCTCTGCCGAGACCGCCACAGGCTTCGGCGCGGGACGGCGCGCGTCGCGCTCGGCGGCGACGATGGCCTTGATGCCGCCCTCGAAGCTTTCGAGAAAGCCGGCCAGCCCGCCGCGCGCGATGCCCGAACGCTGCGCATGGCCCAGCACGGACGCGAACTCGGTGATGCGCGTCTTGTCGTAATCTGCGCCGAACACCAGCTTCACGATCGGCGTCATCGGCGCGCGCGCCTGCACCGTCAGGCCAGCGTCGGCGAGCAGTTCCTGATAGCCCTCGGCGTCCTCGGCCGCGACCAGCGCGAAATCATGCGCGCGACCCAGCGCCCGGTACAACGCAGCCCGGCTGCGCGTGTCGGCGGCATTGACCTGCGCCGCCGTCTCCCGCGCCAGCACCAGCGCATCGCCCAGCGTCGCCGCCGGGTTGGCCTCGCGGCCATCGATATCGTGGTCCGTCTCCGCACCGGGGCCATCGGCCCACACCGCCGCTTCCCCCGCCCGCGGAGCAGCCCGAACGGCGGCCTCGAGTTCCGAGCCCAGCGATGCCTGAGTCAGCGGATCGGCCGCTTCCTTCCAGTTGATGACCCCGTAGATGAAGTCGATGTCCTGCCCCGCACCCGACGAGAACGGCATCAGGATGCCGCGATAGGCGGTCGTGCGGCCGCGGGTGCTGACGAATTCCGCCTCGAACCCGATCGGCGCGCGGTTGGCGATGATCTGTAGATAATGGTCGGTCAGGCGCGACAGCAGTGAGCGGCTGGGCACGTTGGCGATATGCGACGGCGGCGTGTCCAGCCCGCATTCCTCGCGCAGTGCGCCGCCGAGATAGGCGATCGCCGGATCGGCCACGTCGCCGCCGAAGTCGAGCAGCACGCTGTGCGGCCCGAAGTCGACGATGTTCTCGGGCTCCAGATCCTCGATCGAGGGATAGGCGCGGCCCTTCAGCAACGACACCCAGTGATTATAGGCGCGCACGTGCATGCGCCGCTCGTCGCCACCCAGGTCGAACATGCGATCGTCGACATTCCCCTCGGCGTTCGGATCGCCCGCGTCGACGGACGCCTGATCCTCCAGCCCGAAATCGTCCTGCGGAAAGTCGTCATGCGCGAAATCGTGCGCGCCGAGATCGGCGCCGCCGGTGAACGCATCGCGCTCGCTGAAATCATCCCGACCGAAGCCGTCCTGACCGAATCCCATGTTCATCGTCGCGCTTTCCTTGACCCGGCCCCGCTTCTGCACCCGATTTGGTAAACGCGACGTAAACCGCCCTCGATGATCGATCCCGCTCGCAGCCCCTTGCCAGCCCCCGAACCTGCTGGTAAGCGCCGCCCCCTCGACCGGGAACACCGGTCCGGGCCGCTTTAGCTCAGCTGGTAGAGCATCGCATTCGTAATGCGGGGGTCACAGGTTCGAGTCCTGTAAGCGGCACCACCGACAGCATCGCTGGCACTCCCAATTTATCAGTAACTTCTGGGGCCGAAAAACCGCTCGCTTTCGACGAGCGGTTCTTCACGCAGCCATCCGTGACGGATTAGCCTGTGGCGACGGTCGCGCCGATGGTACGACGGCGAACTGCGCCTCCGACGATACCGAACCCGGCGATCATCATCAGCCAGGCGGCGGGCTCGGGCACTGCTGCGGCCGCCGGACTGGAGGATGCGGTACCGAACGCGGAAATCGTCCCATTGCCGTTGACGCGATACTCCGTCGCGGGAACACCGTCCTGGTGGAAGAACGCGATGTTCTGCGCCGCGCCGGCGTTGAAGCGGACGCCGCTACCATCGAGGAACGTGGGGCCCGTGGTGAAGTAGTAATAGGTCGGATCGCCCGGCGCGGCGAACAGGCCGCTGATCGCGACGTCGTTGATCGTTCCGGAGATGCCGGTAATCGCGTAGGCCGTTTGACCGAACCGATCGACGGCCGTGTCGGATGTCGTGAACACGCCCCGGATGGTCTGAAACGGCCCGTCGAAAAACGTTCTGGTGGTATCGAAGCGAAAGTCGAACTCCGCGGCCGAAACCTGCGACGACATGAAGGCGGCGATAGCCGCGATCCCGAGTGCCAGCTTTTTCATCATCTCTCCCCGGCCTGTCCTGCCCACCTTGCGCGGTTTTCGTGGCCGATGAAGCTACGTGCCGGCATCGGGAATAGTTGCCTCATAGTTAATGCGAGGTCGCGATTCCGTTGAAAGACCTGTGAAGTGTCCTGTCACTCCAGAACCTCTCCGTCGTCATCCATCAAACGACTGAATAATCACCTTTTAACTAATCTCCGGTAGCCCGTCCGCACCAGACGGGAATATCCATTGTCGCTTAGCCAGACCATTACACGGGCCGCACGCATTTCGGGTGATCTGGGAATCCGGACCCTGGACCTGCAGGCCGACATTTCCGCGTTGTCGAACCGCGTCACCGCTCAGGCCACGACGATCGAGTCGGTGGAGGCGCAGACGCACCGGCTGTCGAAGGAAGTGAGCACGGTCGCGGGCGCGGCGCAGGACGCGCGGTCTAATACCGCCGGCGCCTATGCCGTCATCGAGGATTCGAACGTCCAGATCAACGCCGCGACCAGCGACGTCGTGGAGTTGATCGCGCAGGTCAGCCGCATCCACGAGGGGCTGGACGCGTTCACCTCCGCCCTCGCCGAGGTCGGTCAGGTGACGGAGACGATCAACGCGATCGCCAAGCAGACCAACATGCTGGCGCTCAACGCCACGATCGAAGCGGCGCGGGCGGGCGATGCAGGTCGGGGATTCGCCGTCGTCGCGGCGGAAGTCAAGAAACTCGCCGCCCAGACCGCGGTCGCCACCAAGCTCATCAATGGGTCGATCGGGACGCTGGCGACCGAAGCCGACACGATGCTCCACCGCGTCGATGTCGGCGTCGCCAAGGCGCAATCGGCGCACCAGGGCACGAAAGACATTGAATCGCTCGTCGCCCGGCTGGCGCGACTGATGGACGACCTCGCCCGCAACAGCGACACGGTCGCGGACGGCGTCGGGTCGATGGTCGTCGCGGTCGAGGAGGTCGAGGCGGGCCTCTCGGCCCTGTCCAGCACCTCGTCGGACAACGCGCTGGGCCTCGAACATCTGTCGGAACGGGTCTCCGTCGTCAGCGGCGACACCAACGGCCTGTTGCAGATGCTGGCCGAGAGCGACGCCGACATTCCCGACCGACCCTATATCCGCTTCGGCCTCGATGCCGCACGTCAGGTGTCGGAGGGCTTGGCCGCGGCGATACAGGCGGGCGACATCACGCTTCAGGCCATCCTGAGCCAGACCTACACGCCGGTGGCAGGCACGAACCCGCCGCTGTTCACACATCCGGCGATGGCGTTGCTGACGCGGCTGGCGCGTCCGCATCAGGAGGCGGCACGAAGCCTGCCCGGATTTTTCGGCATGAGTTTCACGGATCGGCGGTGCTTCGGCGCTGTCGCGATGCCGGAGCGATCCCAGCCGCAGCGTCCGAACGATCCGGTGTGGAACAGCGAGCACTCGCGGGCCGGTCTGGTCTACGATTTCCCCGATACCGCGGCGCAGGTCCTGACGGAGACGCCTTTTTGTCTGAAAGCGTACCGTCGGCCCGTGGCGGGTGGCGGCGTCATGCTGCTGAAGCAGGTGATCGCTTCCATCCATGTCGCTGGGCAACATTGGGGCGTGCTCCAGCTCGCGTACGAAAACCAGGACTGAACCGCTACCTCCACCGCCGCATCTGCCACACGACGCGGCCGATCACGACGATCGGCTCGTCGGATACAGGGGCCGCGGCGGGATTGTCGCTCGTAGCGATCAGGCCGGACGATGTCCGCGCCACCCGCTTGACCATCAAGGCGTCCCCCTGCCGGATGACATAGACCGCGCCCCGCGGACCGGGCAGCGTGTCCGCGCGATCGACGACGATATGGTCGCCGTCGAGCAGGCCCGGTTCCATCGAATCGCCCCTGACCCGTACGATCGCCGCCATGCCCGGCTTCAGGTCGAGCGTCCGCGCGAGCGCCGGATCGATCGCCTCCGTCCCGATCAGCGTTTCCGTATCGACCAGCGCCCCCGGGCCCGCCGACGCGAACACGTCGAGCCGCGGCAGCATCATCGCCGATGGTGCCGCCGCCCCGCCCAGTTCCTCTTCGCCGACTCCGAAGAACGCCGCGAGTGTCGCGCGATGCCGGTCGGGCAGCACGCGCGGCGTTCCCCGGCGGACATATTGCTGAAGATAGGCGACATTCGTCCCCAGCATCCGCGACAGCGCCGACAGGTTCGTGCCCCGCCGTTCCGTCAAGGTCATCAACCTGCTGCGCGCATCCGTCATGCCGCATTCCTAATCTAGGAAATTTTCCTAGACAAGTTGGAGAATGGAACAGAACAAGAACACATCATCACCGACTCCAGGAGCTTCCACCGTGTCGCTGCTCATCAAGATCGACCGCTATCTTCGCTGCACCAAAATGCCCGTTTCCAAGTTCGGCCGCCTCGCCTGCAACGATCCCCGGCTCGTCACCGACCTGCGCCGCGGACGCCGCCCCGGCCCCGCCGTGATCGAGCGGGTGGACGCGTTCCTCCGCGACTCGATGCCGCGGGAGATGCAGCCATGAGCCGCGGCCCCAGCGCCATCCTGTCGCGCGCCCTCTGCCGCGCGGCGGACGCCGCGGGCGTGCGCGTCGAGGTCGTCGCCGCCAGCGCCTCTGACTGGGCGAGCGCCACCTTCGTCGCGGCGCGTCACCAGATGCGGCTGGCGGCATCGGCATCGCCCGCGCTGGACGCGTGGCTGGCGCTGTTGCCGACCGCCGATATCGTCATGCCGGGCCACGTCCTTGCCGAGCTGTCCGTCGTCCGCTCCTGGCCGACATCGGCCGCGCCGGTCGAGATCGACCTGTCGGCGCTGACGCTGGCCGCATGACACGCCGATAAACAATGCGTCATACGGACAATAGGCAATTGATATAACGTAACACGCAACCTAGAGGCTCCGCATATCACGTCCCCGCGGAGCCACTTGTTCATGATTCTCCACCGCCTGCTGCTCGGTACCGCCGCGCTCGCCCTGCCCGCCCTGCCCGCCGCCGCTCAGGGACCCTCCACCGAAGCATCCAGCGCCGCGACCTCCCAGCCGGCCGATCCCGCTCCGCAAACGACCACTGCGAACACGCCCCGCGATATCGTCGTGACCGCACCCTTCGCACAGAGCGAGACGGACGTGCTGTCGGGCACCTCGATCGTGTCGGGCGAGGAGCTTCAGCGGGCGCTGCGACCGACGATCGGCGAGACGCTGGCGCATCAGCCGGGCGTGTCGGCGACATCGTTCGGCCCCAACGCCTCCCGCCCGGTGCTGCGTGGTTTTCAGGGCGAGCGTATCCGGGTGCTGACCGACGGCATCGGGTCGATCGACGTCAGCAACACCAGCGTCGACCACGCCGTCGCGATCAACCCCCTGATCGCCGAGCGCGTTGAGGTGCTGCGCGGTCCCTCCGCCCTGCTGTTCGGATCGTCGGCGGTGGGCGGCGTCGTCAACGTCATCGACACGCGGATCCCGCGCACGGTGCCGGAGAACGGCTACCGCGTCGGCGGCAACGCCACCTACGGTTCCGCGGCGAATGAGCGTTCGGGCTCCGCTGCCGCCGATGTCGCGGTCGGCGAAGGGTTCGTCGTGCATGCCGACGGTTCGTATCTCAAGACCGACGATCTGGAGATCGGCGGCCATGCCTTGACCCGTCAGCAGCGCGCCGCCGCACTGACGTCCGCCGCCGTCCAGCCGGTCGACCCCGCCGACCCCGAGTCGATCGACTTCACCGGCAACGCCGCGATCCGTGGCCGCCTGCCGAACACCGCGTCGGAGACGTGGAACGTCGGCGTCGGCGCGGCGCTGATCCGCGACGGCGGCAGTCTGGGCGTGTCGTACAGCCGCTACGACAGCCTCTACGGTGTGCCCGTCCGCTATGCGACCGCGCCGGGCCAGGAGCAGGAAGCGCCGCGCATCGACCTGAAGCAGGACCGCGTCGACCTTCGCGCGGAAGTGAACACCGGCGGCGGCTTCTTCGACAAGGTGCGGCTGCGCGCGGCGATGGCCGATTACACGCATGCCGAACTGGAAGAGGACGGCAGCGTCGGCACGCAGTTCTTCAACAAGGGGCTGGAGGGCCGGTTCGAACTGGTTCAGGCGAACCGCGGCGGCTGGCTGGGCGCGTCGGGCGTGCAGGTGTTCAACCGCCGCTTCGACGTGGAGGGCGACGAGGCGTTCCTGCCGCGCAACGAGACGACGCAGGTCGGCCTGTTCACCTTGCAACAGTTCAACCTGGGCGATTTCCGCGCCGAGGTCGGCGGCCGTTACGAGACGAGCACGCTGTCGGCGCGCACCGCCGTGGACCCCGCACGCTTCTTTTCGGGCACGCGCGATTTCGATACCTACTCGGCGTCCGCAGGCGCGTCCTATGCCATCGCGCAGGGCGTCCGCATCGGCCTGAACGGATCGCGCACCGAACGCGCACCGTCGGCGGAGGAACTGTTCGCGAACGGTCCTCACGCCGGCACCCAGTCCTACGAACTCGGCAACCCCGATTTCAGGAAGGAAGAAAGCTGGGGACTGGAGGCGACGCTGCACGCGCATGGCAGCGGCTTCAGCTTCGACGCATCGGCCTATTACAACTGGTTTTCCAACTACATCTACGAGACGCAGGTCGCAGCAGCAGTCTGCGTCGCGGCGGCGCGTGGCGATGTCGATTTGCCCTGCTTCCAGTATTCGCAGGCGGACGCGCGCTATTACGGCCTCGAAGCGCAAGGGTCGGTCACGCTGGCCCGCGTCGGCGGCTATGCGATCAACGCCGACGCGGTGGGCGATTGGGTGCATGCGGAGGTCGTCGACCGCGGCCCCGTGCCGCGCATCCCCCCGCTGCGGCTGCTCGGCGGGATCGAGGCGCAGGGCGATCGCCTGACCGCGCGCGCGGAGGTGGAGCACAGCTTCAAGCAGGACCGGGTGACGGCCTTCGAGACGCCCACGGGCGGCTTCACATTGGTCAACGCCAGCGTCGCGCTCAAGCCGTTCGGTGCGGAGAACGCGACCACGCTGACGCTGTCCGCAAACAACATATTCGACGTGGTCGCACGCCGGCACGCCAGCTTCCTCAAGGACTTCGCCCCACTGGCGGGCCGCGATCTCCGCGCGACACTGAGCTTCCGCCTCTAAATCCTCATCGGCACGGGGATGGACCGCGAAGCGATGGAGGGGCAGCCACGGGCAACACCGCCTATGACTGCCCCTCCACGGCTTCGGCGCATGCCCCCACCCCGAGGAGGATCGGCCGCAACGCTGGACACTCTGCTCCCGTCACCGTACCGCGTCTTCTAAGGAGACGTACGATGGCAGGCATGGGCAGGTTCGACTGGGAAGATCCCTTTCTCCTCGACGACCAGTTGACCGAGGACGAGCGGATGGTGCGCGACACCGCGCGCGCCTATGCGCAGGACAAGCTCGCGCCGCGCATCGTCGAGGCGTTCCAGCACGAACACACCGACCCGGCGATCTTTGCGGAGATGGGCGAACTCGGCCTGCTCGGCCCGACCGTGCCGGAGGATTATGGCGGAGTCGGTGCCAGCTACGTCGCCTACGGACTGGTGGCCCGAGAAGTCGAGCGGATCGACTCCGGCTACCGCTCGATGATGAGCGTTCAGTCCAGCCTCGTGATGTACCCGATCCACGCTTACGGGTCGGAGGAGCAGAAGCGGCGCTTCCTGCCCCGTCTTGCGGCGGGCACGATGATAGGTTGCTTCGGCCTGACCGAGCCGGATGCCGGCTCCGACCCCGGTGGGATGACGACGCGCGCGAAGAAGGTCGATGGCGGCTACATCATTTCCGGCGCGAAGACGTGGATCAGCAACTCCCCGATCGCCGACGTGTTCGTCGTCTGGGCCAAGTCCGACGCCCATGACGGCAAGATCCGCGGCTTCATCCTGACCAAGGGGCTGAAGGGGCTGGAAACGCCGAAGATCGAGGGCAAGCTGTCGCTCCGCGCCTCAATCACCGGCATGATCCTGATGGACGAGGTCGAGGTGGGCGATGACGCGCTGCTGCCGGATGTCGAAGGATTGAAGGGGCCGTTCGGCTGCCTCAACCGCGCGCGTTACGGCATTAGTTGGGGCGCCTTGGGCGCGGCGGAGTTCTGCCTCCATTCCGCACGCCAGTACGGTCTCGACCGTAAGCAGTTCGGCACGCCGCTGGCGGGGCGGCAACTCTATCAGAAGAAGCTCGCGGACATGCTGACCGACATCGCGCTGGGCTTGCAGGCCAGCCTGCGCGTCGGGCGCCTCATGGACGAGGGCCGGTTCGCGCCGGAGATGGTTTCGATCGTCAAGCGCAACAATGTCGGCAAGGCGCTGGAGATCGCCCGCCACGCCCGCGACATGCACGGCGGCAACGGCATTTCCGGCGAGTATCAGGTCATGCGCCACGTCATGAACCTGGAGACGGTCAACACCTACGAAGGCGCGGCGGATGTCCACGCGCTGATCCTGGGTCGCGCCATCACCGGCATCCCCGCGTTCTAAAATCCTCCCCGGCACGGGGAGGATCACCATCGCTGCAATCTCTGGCACCCAGCCCCGCCGCGTGGCATACTCCATCTTCAAAGGAGAGTGCAGTCATGGCCACCGTCGCGCCCATCCGCCCGCAGATGTCCGACGCCGAACACGAGGCGCGGCAACAGCTCGCCGCCTGCTATCGCGTGTTCGACATGCTCGGCTGGTCGGAGATGATCTACAACCATATCACGCTGAAGATTCCCGGCGAGGATGGCGCGTTCCTCATCAATCCGTTCGGCCTGCATTTCTCCGAGGTCACCGCGTCCAGCCTCGTCAAGATCGACATCGACGGCAACAAGCTGGCGGATAGCCCCTATCCGGTGAACCGCGCCGGGTTCGTCCAGCACGCGCTGTTCCACCGCCACCTCCCCGACGCGCATTGCATCATGCACACGCACACCACCGCCGGCATGGCGGTGAGTTCGCTGGAGGGCGGGCTGCGGCCGATCAACTTCTACGCCTGCAACTTCGCCGGCCAGATTGCGTACCATGATTTCGAGGGTGTCACCGTCCGCGACGAGGAAGGGCAGCGGCTGCTGGAGCATCTCGGCGACAAGCGCATCATGCTGCTGCGCAATCACGGAATCCTGGTGATGGGCCGCACCCTGCCGGAGGCGTTCATCAAGCACTGGTCGCTTCAGCGCGCGTGCGAAATCCAGTTGGCGACGCTGTCGATGGGCACACCGCTGGAGGTATCGGCCGACACCGTCGCCGTGCATCAGCGCGACCTTCATCAGGCGCAGGCTCCGGGTGGCCCCGGCGCGGCGGACTTCGCCGCGATGGTGCGGCTGGTCGATCGCCGCGACACGAGCTGGCGGCAGTAAGGTTCGCCAGAACGAGGGTGCGGGTCGCTTAACCTCGATCCACGATCGGCCTTCCGGGATGTGGCAGACGGGGTTGCAGGAGGACCCTCATGCCGCATCTCGATCTGCATCTCGAAAACCATAATGGCCTGCAACGCGACCTTGAGGGCCACAATTACGAGACGATCGACGCCGCGGTCGCGGAGGCCGGCCGCACCGCCGGATCGGTGCTGGCCGAGGACATTGCCAGCGGCCGGACCCCCGGCGGCATCCGCGTCATGATCGAAGACGCCGACGGCACGCGCATCGCGACGTTGCAATCCTCCACGAACATCGACCGGTGCTGACTATATCGGCTCCTTCCGCGTGGGGAAGGAGCCATTCGCCGGCTAATCGGCCGGCCGCGCCTGATCGAGGTGCAGGTATAATGGGTTGAAATCCGCCCGCTGCTGAAGCCCGACCCAGTCGGCGATCTTCAGGTGCCGCTTGACCCGGACGATCAGCCCCTCGCGCTCCAGTTGCTTCAGCGTGCGGTTGACGTGAACCGCGGTCATGCCGGTCGCATCGCCGATCTGCTCCTGCGTCATGGGCAGGTCGTATCCGGCATCGGCCAACCCTGACTGCCGCAGCCGCACCTCGAATTCACACAGCATGTGCGCCAGCCGCATCGGCCCGTTGCGTCGACCGAAGTTCAGGATCGCCTCCCGCGCGATCGACGCCTCGATCAGGGTATCGATCCACAGCGCCTGCGCGACCGCAGGGCGGCCGAGCGCCAGTCCCCGCAAGTCCTCCGCAGCGAATTCGGCCACCTCGATCCGGGTCAGCGCCTGAATGTTATGATCCGCCTCGCGCAGGAACAGATGCTGAAGATCCGTGAAATCGCCCGGGATCATCAGGCCGACGATCTGTCGCCCTCCGTCCGCCGCCAGCTTGTGCCGAAAGGCGAAGCCGTCGAGCAACAGGCAGCACTTGGTCGGACGCGTCCCTTCGCGCAGCATGTAACTTTGCGCCGGAATCGTGCGCGGGATGCACGGTAACCCCCGCAACGCATCGCGATCGCTCTCCGACAGGGGAAATCGCGTTTCCAGCTTGGCAATGAGCACATCCTGCGGGCAACTCGCGCCAGCCATCGATCATCCTTATGGCAGCGCCCCACCACGCCGTGGCCGACAGGCTAACCCGCCGATCGATCCAAGGCATTCACGCAGGATTGGGCATCGACGACACACATAGGTTTTCTTTCCGAGCACTTGGCTGGCGAGTCTCCGACGACGCCTAAATGTGCGACGCGGCGTTTGCCGGATCGTGCCGCTCGCCTATGGTCGGGCGCAGATGACCCGCTTCACCGTCAACAATCAGGCCGTCGAGTACCGGCTCGACCCCGCCACCCCGCTTCTGTGGGCGCTGCGCGATGCGTCGAACCTGACGGGCACGAAATATGGTTGCGGCACTGGCCACTGCGGTGCGTGTACGGTCGATGTCGACGGTCGCGCGATCCGATCCTGCAGCATGACGATCGCGGAGGCGGAGGGAACGTACGTCACCACGATCGAGGGGCTGTCGCGCGAACGCAGTCACCCGCTGCAACTCGCGTTTCTGGCCGACAATCTCGTGCAATGCGGCTTCTGCGTCCCCGGCATCATCATGGCCGCGTCCGTCCTCCTCCGTCGCAACCCCGATCCGGACGAGGCCACTATCCGCGGCGCGATCACCAACCTGTGCCGCTGCGGTATCTATCCCCGGCTGGTCGAGGCCATCGAGCGCGCCGCCCGCGCAGCACGTGGCGAGGAGGTGATCGCCGCCGGCGCGCGGCCCGGGATCGATCCCGCGGATGCCGCGCGTGTCGTACCGGCGCTGGTGCCGCCGAAGCTGTCGGATCGCTGACGAACGGGTTCAGCTTCCATTCGCCGCCTGTTTGGCACAGCTTGTCCATCATAGGAGCCGGCTCGTGCGCCGGCAGTTCGGGACGAGCATCATGATGAGGACGTGGATAGCATCGCTGCTGATGGCCACCACGCTGGCACCCGTCGTCGCGTCCGCGCAGGACGCCGGTGGCGGCCGTGATGGTCGCCGCGGCGAATGGGGCCGGATGCGTGGCGATGCCGGCCAGATGGATCGTGGTCGGCGCGAGAACGCGCCGCGCGACCAGGCCCGCCCCCAGCCACAACAGCAGCAACAGCCGCAGCCTGCGGCTCAGGCGCGATACGACCAGCCCCGCAACCAGCCCCGTCTTGACCAACAACGCCCCGACCAGCCTCGGCGCGACCGCCCCAACTGGGGCAACGACCAGCGCGCCGGTCGTGGCGACGAGGGGCGCTTCGGCATGGATCAACGCTATCCACGCGGACAGAATGCGATCGGCGAGCAGCCTCGCCCCGATGGCGATCGCCGCGGCTGGCGAGATCGCGGACAGGATCGTGGGCAGGTCGACGGTGACCGTGGCACTCGCCGTCCCGATCGTGACGGTCGTCCCGACATCGTCGGCAGCGATCGGGACCGGCGCGATACGATCCGCCAAGGTGACGATCGCCGCAACGGCTGGCGCAACGACGACCGCCGCGACTGGAACAACGATCGGCGCCCGGACCAGCAGCGCCGCGCTTACGGCTACGGCTATGGCGGCAACAATGGCTGGCGGGACCAGGCGTATGATCGCAGCCGGTTCGAGGATCGCCGGGCGTGGAACCGCGGCTGGCGAACGGAGAACCGCTACGACTGGACGCGCTACCGCAGCACGAACCGCAACGCCTACCGCCTGCCGCGCTACTATGCACCGTACGGCTGGAGCAGCTATCGCCGCCTGTCGATCGGGCTGAGCCTCGCGCCGCAGCTTTGGGGACAGAATTATTGGATTGCCGATCCGTGGAGCTATCGCCTGCCCGACGCCTATGGCCAGTATCGCTGGGTGCGCTATTATGACGACGCGCTGCTGGTCGATCTCGACTCCGGTCAGGTCGTCGACGCGGTCTACGGCATCTTCTGGTAATCGCTACGACAAGATCCGGCGGCATGTCCGCCGGGTCTTGCCAATACCGCCCCGATCGGCGGAAAAGCGCGCATGAGTTTCTTCGCCCGCAAGTTCGCGCCAAAGCCCTCCCCCGCCGCGCAGGGACGCCGACAGGTCGGCATCGATGTCGGCCTGCGCCTCGACGCCAATCCTGCCGTAATCCGCGCGCCCGTCGATGGGGCGCAGGTGTATTTCCATCACGACTTCCTCGATGCGGCCACCTGCGCGCGGATGGTGGCGATGATCGATACGAACCGCCGGCCCTCGACCTTGCTGTCCGACCGCAACGATCAGGGTTTCCGCACCTCCGACAGTTGCGACATGGATCGCTGGTCGCCGGACGTGCAGCCGATCGACGAGGCGATCGCCGCCCTGCTGGGCATCGAACCCGAGCATGGCGAGACGATGCAGGGCCAGCGCTATGCCCCCGGCCAGCAATTCCGCGCGCATCACGATTACTTCCACGAGAGCGAAAGCTATTGGGAACGGATGCAGCGGGAGGGCGGGCAGCGGACCTGGACCGCGATGATCTACCTCAACGATGTCGAGGATGGCGGCGCGACATGGTTTCCACAGGCGGGGATCAAGGTCGCGCCCAGACGCGGCCTGCTGCTGACGTGGAACAACATGAACGCGGACGGCCTGCCCAACGAGGCGACCATCCACGAAGGCATGCCCGTCGTCGCCGGCGTGAAGTACATCATCACGAAATGGTTCAGGGAAAATCGCTGGGTGCGATGACGCCTTCCGATGGGCGGCGTCGGCTTACGCCGCCTTCGGCAACGGGCAATCCGGATGCAGCAGATCGGCCGCGATCAGTTCCTGCCAGAAACCTTCCGGAATGGGCACCGCGAGCAGCGCCCGCGTCGCCGCGACCTCCTGCGGACTGCCCAGTCCCGGAATGACGCTCGCCACTTGTGGGTGTGCCAGCGGCAGGCGCAGCGCCGCGGCGGCGAGCGGCACGCCGTGGTCGGCAGCAATCGCCTCGATGCGGGCGACGCGGGCGACGACGGGCTGCGACGCGGGCGCATAATCGTACCGCATCGTCGCGTCCGTCTGCGTCCCCTGCGCCAGGATACCGGAATTGTACGGACCGCCGATGACCACCGGCGTGCCCGTTCGCGCGCAGGCCGGAAACAGCGCCGTCAACGCCTCCTGCTCCAGCAGCGTGTAGCGCCCCGCCAGCAGCACGACGTCGAGCCGGGTTTCCGCCAGCAGGTCGAGGCAGACGGCGATCTCGTTCAATCCTGCGCCAAACCCGGTGATCTCGCCCGCCGCGCGTAATTCCTCCAGCGCCGCCAAACCCCCGCCCCGCGTCAGTTGTCGCCAGGTCCTGTCATGATCCTCGCCATGCTGCCGCCGACCGATATCGTGGACGTATAGCAGGTCGATCCGCGCGATCCCGAGACGTTGCAGGCTCTGTTCCCACGACCGTAGCACGCCGTCCCGGCTATAATCGTAGACACCGCGAAACGGCATCGGCGAGTGGAAGCCATCAAGGGTGCCGCCATGCTCTTGGACGATCGACATGTCGGGCAGCATCAACCGGCCGACCTTGGTCGACAGCACGATCCCCTCACGGTCGCGGAGTGCGTCGCCGATGCGCCGTTCGCTCAACCCGCGTCCATAGTGCGGCGCGGTGTCGATGTAGCGGATGCCCGCGTCCAGCGCAGCCGTCAGCGTTTGCGCAGCGACATCGTCCGGGATCGCGCGATACAGGTTACCGAGCACGGCCCCGCCCAGGCCGATGCTGCTCACCGACAGGCCGGTATCGCCCAGCACGCGCCGGGGTATCATCGATCCGGACTTCGTCATCTGACACGCAACATAGGTTGGTTTCTGCTCCTGATGGATTCACCGATCCAATGTTATCGCATCCCCGACGTTTCGGTCTGGACGGACGATTACGACTGGTTCATCCGCACGCCGGCTCCCCGAGCGAATAGAAGCGGCGAGCGCATCCAGCCATCAGATCGGCGAGCGCCGCCCCGCCCAGCCCGGACAGCCTCGTCGCCGTGTCGAGCCAGCCGCCTTGATCGTCCCCGACCAGCGTCAGTACGGGCCAGTCGCTGCCCCACATCAGCCGCGATCCGAACCGCTCCACCAGATACCGAACGACCGGCTGCAACGCAGCGTCGTCCTGTCCCGCGACCCTCAGGGCCGACAACTTGCAATACACGCCCCGGTCGGCCAGATTCGCGATGCCGACCGCCCACGCATCCAGCCGATCCGGCGTCGTGAACGGCTTGGCCCCGTGATCGATCACGAGCGGCACATCCCCCCATCGGTCCGCGAAGCGGGCGAGCATGGGCAGATGTCGCGGCTCGGCCAGCGCATCCAGCCGCAGACCGTAATCCCGGACGGCCTTCAGCGCGGGCACGAGCGCTTCGTCGAGCAGCCAATCGGTATCCTCGATACATTGCAGCATCGGGCGCAGCCCACGCATCTTCGGGTGCGCCGCCAATGTCGCGATCCGGGCCGGTGCCGAGGCGGCGGCGAGATCGACCCAGCCGACCACGCCCAACATCATCGGCTCGCGCGCTGCGATCTCCAGCAGCCAGTCGGTATCCGCGTCCGTCGCCTGCGATTGCACCAGCACGGTCCCGGTGACGCGCGGATCGGCGGCGGCATGAAAATGGGCGGGGGTGTAATCGCGGAATATCGTCGGCAGTTCGGGACCGGGCCAATGATGGCCCGGCAGCGTCAACGACCAGCAATGCTGATGCGCATCGATCACGCCCACGTCATGGTGCCGGGTGACGGGCAGGAGACGGCGACGCCGGTATGACACTCATCCCTGTCGCCGCTCCCACGACAGCGGCGGCATGGATCGCTCCGGCGATTTCGTCGCTTGCCGAGTGGCGTGACTGTGCCCGAGAATAACCCGATCGAGCGTCGTCGAAGATCGGGATTACGGTATGAACGAGATCGGCGCCCCCGCCTTTACCATTTGCCAGACGATCGTAGGCGAGCTGACGCTGGTGGCGGATGCGGAAAGACTGATCGCGGTCCTGTGGCCGGATGATCGACCTGCGCGGGTGCCGTTGCCGCCGCTCGTGCGCGACGATGCCCACCCCGTGCTGCATATGACGATGGGGCAACTCGGCGAGTATTTCGCCGGAAGACGTCACGCCTTCGACCTTCCCCTCCATTTCATCGGCACCCCGTTCCAACGCAGCGTGTGGCAGGAGTTGCTCGTCATCCCGTACGGAGAGACCCGAAGCTATGCGGAGATCGCCCACCGGATAGGCCGGCCCGGCGCGGTGCGCGCCGTCGGAGCCGCCAACGGACGCAATCCGCTGTCGATCGTTGCGCCATGTCACCGTGTCGTCGGATCCACCGGCGCGCTGACCGGGTTCGCGGGAGGACTGGCCGTCAAACGCCGTTTGCTTGCACTCGAAGCGCCGCCGCTCTTCGCCCGGGCGGATCACCTGGCCCAGTCGAAGGGAAAGAGCATGGAAGCACGCGGTCCTTCGTGATCCCGGCGAACCATGCAAACCGACGCTCGCGGGATTGCTACGCCGACAATCCGACGCTCGCGCCCGGCCGCATCGCACGGTTGGGTGCAATCGCCACCGGCCGGATTGGTGCGGACGGCGGGACTCGAACCCGCACTCCATCAGGAAACCGATTTTAAGTCGGCAGCGTCTACCGATTCCGCCACGCCCGCATCCACCGTCACGAAGCGCAGCCGCACCTGCCAGTCAAGCACTGCCCGCACCTTTGCCATCCTGTTCACGGTCGACCCGCCCTCGGTCTGCAATCCATCACGTCACCGCGTGCGGAGCAACCGTTTGCAGTCCTGTTGAAAACACGACCGCGCGGCAGGTCATACGTTCAGGCGAGATCGCATTTCCTTGCCGGGCTTGAAATACGGAACGCGCTTGGCGTCCACGTCGACCGCCTCGCCGGTGCGTGGATTACGCCCCGTCCGGGCATCGCGCGCACGGGTCGAGAACGCGCCGAAGCCACGAATTTCGACGCGTCCGCCCGCGGCGAGACGGTCCGTAATCTCATTGAAGAATGTCGACACGATCATCTCGACTTCGCGGGGCGTCAGATCCCTGTGAGCGTCGGTAAGTCGTTGAACTAGTTCGGAACGAATCACGATGTTTCCACCCCCCGGCGGCTGAGTTGAAGATGTTGATACAAGTCAACTTGCGCGGAGGAAAGACCGTTTTGGAGGAAATTATACAAAAAAAAGGCCGGGATCGCTCCCGGCCTTCGTTTAGAGCTGAACCGGTATCACCGATTACTTCTTTTCGTTCTGAGCCTTCAGCGCGGCGCCCAGGATGTCGCCGAGCGAAGCACCCGAATCCGACGAGCCATACTGCGCAACAGCATGCTTTTCCTCGGCAATTTGCATCGCCTTGACGGAGAAGGTGGGCTTCTTCGAACGATCGAAGCCGGTGACCATCGCGTCGAACTTCTGACCGACCTGGAAGCGCTCCGGGCGCTGCTCGTCGCGGTCGCGTCCCAGATCGGTACGCTTGATGAAGCCCGTCGCGCCGTCGTCGCCCTGCTGCACTTCGAGACCCGCGTCGCGAACTTCGAGGACGGTGACGGTAACGACCGCGTTCTTGTTCAGGCGATCGCCCGCTGCGGTGGTGCCGCCGGCGGCCGGGCCACCACGCTCCAGCTGCTTCATGCCGAGCGAGATGCGCTCCTTCTCGGGATCGATGTCGAGCACGATCGCCTGGACGGTCTCGCCCTTGCGATGCAGCGCCAGCGCATCCTCACCCGACACGCCCCAGGCGATGTCCGACATGTGGACCATGCCGTCGACGTCGTTGTCCAGGCCGATGAACAGGCCGAACTCGGTGGCGTTCTTGACTTCGCCCTCGACGGTCGAGCCGATCGGATGAGCGGATGCGAACGCCTCCCACGGATTGTTCTGCGCCTGCTTCAGGCCCAGCGAGATGCGGCGCTTGTCCTGATCGACCTCGAGCACGACGACTTCGACTTCCTGCGAGGTCGACACGATCTTACCCGGATGGACGTTCTTCTTCGTCCACGACATTTCCGACACGTGGACCAGACCCTCGATGCCCGGCTCCAGCTCGACGAACGCACCATATTCGGTGATGTTCGTGACGCGACCCGACAACTTCGCGCCGATCGGGTACTTCGCCGATGCGCCGTCCCACGGATCCGACTCGAGCTGCTTCATGCCGAGCGAGATGCGCTGCGTGTCCTTGTTGATGCGGATGATCTGCACCTTCACCGTGTCGCCGATGTTGATCATCTCGGACGGGTGATTGACGCGCTTGTAGCTCAGGTCGGTGACGTGCAGCAGGCCGTCGATGCCGCCCAGGTCGACGAACGCACCGTAATCGGTGATGTTCTTGACGACGCCGTCGATGATCTGACCCTCGTGCAGGCTCTGGATCAGGCCCGAACGCTGCTCGGCGCGGGTCTCTTCCAGGACCGCGCGACGCGACACGACGATGTTGCCGCGCTTGCGGTCCATCTTCAGGATCTGGAACGGCTGCGGGATGTCCATCAGCGGGGTGACGTCGCGCACCGGACGGATATCGACCTGCGAACCCGGCAGGAACGCGACGGCGCCCGACAGGTCGACGGTGAAGCCGCCCTTGACGCGACCGAAGATCGTGCCCTCGACGCGCGCCGACTTGGCGAACTCGACTTCCAGCTTGTCCCAGGCGGCTTCGCGGCGGGCGCGGTCGCGTGACAGCATCGCTTCGCCGTGCATGTTTTCGACGCGGTCGACGTAAACCTCGACTTCGTCACCGACCTTCAGCTCGGCCTTCTGGCCCGGGGCGGGTGCGAATTCGCGCAGGGGCACGCGGCCTTCCGACTTCAGGCCGACGTCGATGACGGCCATGTCGTTTTCGATCGCGGTGACGGTGCCGTGAACGACGCGACCCTCGAAGCTGTCGGCGCCGCCGAACATGTCATCGAGCATCGCCGCGAAATCGTCGCGCGTGGGCTGAACCTGGGTTGCCATAAAAAAAGCGTATTCCTCGGTCTGTTTCCGGCCAAGCGGTTGGTTCCGCTGGTCTTGGCCTGAACGCCGCGACGACCCCATGCCGCCACGGCATCCGTTCGAACCGATGCAGGCGGAGGAGATTCGCGGCTATGCGAAAAGGGCGCAGGAGGACATGCCTCCGCGCCGACCTCCGCGAGCCACAGCCCGCCGGACACGGCCGGATAGCGCAAAACCGGCTTGCGGGCAAGGTCGCATGGACCGCCCGCCCCTCCTATTCGGCGGTCTTCGCCTTCGCCGCGAGCGCAGCATCGACCAGCACGGTCGCACGCCGGATCGACTCCTCGATCGACAGGAAGGTGGTGTCGAGCAGCGCGGCGTCGCTCGCCATGATCAGCGGGGCCGCATCGCGGCCGCTGTCGCGCGCGTCGCGAACGCGGATATCGGCGAGCACCCGGTCGAAGCTCGTCGTATCGCCGCGCGACTGAAGCTCCGTATGCCGGCGGCGCGCGCGGATCTGCGGCGTCGCCTTGACGAACAATTTCGCATCCGCGTCCGGTGCGATGACCGTCCCGATATCGCGCCCGTCGAGCACCGCCCCGCCCTGCTGGTTGGCGAAGCGCCGCTGCCTTTGGAGCAGCGACGCGCGGACCAGCGGATGCGCCGAGACGATCGACGCGAGTTGCCCGACATCGTCGTCGCGCAACGCGGGATCGGCCAGCGTCAGGTCGTCGAAGTCGCACGCAGCGACCGCGTCCGCCTCCCGCGTCGGGTCCAGCTCCAGCCGCCGCACGGTGAACGCCACCGCGCGGTACAGCAGCCCGGTGTCGAGGTGCGGCAGGCCGTAATGGCCGGCCAAAGCTCTAGCGATAGTACCCTTGCCCGATGCGGCGGGGCCGTCGACGGCGATGATCATAGGTCGTGCCTTTGCATCCAGCCACGCAACAGCGCGACCGATTCGTCCGGGCGGTCGGTGAAGATGCCATGCGCGGCGCCCGGCACCACCGCCCATTCTGCGCCCGGCACGCGCGCGGCGAACCCCGCCAGCGTCGCCGGGCGCGCCTCGTCATACTGGCCGCCGACGAACAGCGTCCGCCGTCCGTCCAGCCGTGCCAGCAACGGCTCTCCGTCGTAACCCTTCAAACTACCGGTCGCGACGAACTCGCTGCGGCCCCACATCGCTTCGTACAGGCGGGGATTGAACCCGCGGCCCGACTGCGAACGATAGGCCTTGTGCCCCTCGCTCGCCGGCTCGCGGCCGTTGTAGGCGGCGTAGAACGCACCGGTCGCGGCGTCGCACGTCGCGGGCTGCGGGGCCGGCAGCGAGTCGCAGCGGACCAGTTCCTTCTGCACATCGGCCGGCAGTTCGCGCCGCAGCGCATCGGCATCGGCGATCCAGCTTCGCGTCGAGATCAAGGGACTGGCAAGGATCAGGCTTGCCAGCGCCTGCGGTCGGCGAGCGCCGTACTCCAGCGCGATCGTGCCGCCCCAGCTATGCCCGACGACATGCCAGCGCCGGACGCCGAGCGCCCGCGCGATCGCGTTCAGTTCATCCACGAACCGCGCCACGCGCCAGTTGTTCGGGTCGTCCAGCCGATCCGACCGCCCCGAATCGAGCTGGTCGTAGAGGATCACCGCGCGCTCGTCCGCCAGCGCCAGCGCATCCAGATACGCGCCGTGAGTGCCACCCGGCCCGCCGTGCAAAAACACCACCGGCGGCTTCGGCCCGTTCAGGTCGCCGTTGACCCGGACGTAGATGCGACCACCCTCGACCGGCACCATCGCCTCGCGATCGGGCTTGGGATAGCGCGCAGGTCCCCGCGCCCAACCCGGCGCCGCGGCCAGCGCGGCGAGGCCGGCGACGAACTGGCGCCGATCGATCCTCAATCGATCACCCCTCAACCGACCACCTCGGCCCCGAGCGAAATGGCGACGCCCACGAAACCCGGATAGCTGGTCGCAATCGGACTGGCGTCGCCGATCGTCACGGCCTTGCGGGCATGCAAACCGGCCACCGCCATGCTCATCGCGATCCGGTGATCCAGATGCGTCTCGATCGTCGCACCGCCCGCGATCGGCTCGCCGCCCGAACCCTGTACCGCCAGCCCGTCCTCATACTCTTCGCAAACGACCCCGCATGCCTCCAGCGCCGCCTTCATCGCCGCTATCCGGTCCGACTCCTTGACGCGCAGCTCATGCGCGCCCCGCGCCACCGTCCGGCCCTGCGCGAACGCCGCCGCCACGAACAGCGCCGGATACTCGTCGATCATGCTCGGGGCGAGTTCGGGCGGCACCTCGATCGCCGACAAGGGCGCGTGGCGCACGCGCAGGTCCGCGACCGGCTCGCCGCCGACGGTCCGCGCGTCCAGCTCCTCGATATCCGCGCCCATCAGCCGCAACGCCGCGATCAGGCCGGTGCGCGTAGGGTTGAGCCCGACATTCTCGACGGTGACGTCCGATCCCGGCACGATGCTCGCCGCGACCAGCCAGAACGCCGCCGACGACGGATCGCCCGGCACGACGATCTGCTGCGGCCGCAACTCCGCCTCGCCGTGCAGCGAGATCACGCGACCCTCGGGCGACGGCTCCACCGTCAGCGTTGCGCCGAACCCCGCCAGCATCCGCTCCGAATGGTCGCGAGTCGCGATCGGCTCGATCACGCGCGTGATGCCGGGCGTGTTGAGCCCCGCCAGCAGGATCGCCGACTTCACCTGCGCTGATGCGACCGGCAGCGTGTAGGTGATCGGCACCGCCGGGCAGAGGCCGCGCAGCATCAGCGGCAGTCGGCCACCCGGACTGGCGTTCACGTCCGCGCCCATGCTCATCAGCGGCTCGATCACCCGCCCCATCGGTCGCTTCGACAGCGATGCGTCGCCGACGAACGTCGCGGTGATCGGATGACTGGCGACCAGCCCCATCAACAGCCGCGTCGACGTACCCGAATTACCCATGTCGAGCGCATTCGCCGGTTGCAGCAGCCCGCCGACGCCGACGCCGTGGATCGTCCACGCACCGTCCTCGCCCCGCGCGATGTCCGCCCCCATCGCCCGCATCGCGGCGGCGGTGGCGAGCACGTCCTCCCCCTCCAGCAGGCCCTCGACCCGGCTTTCCCCGACCGCCAGCGCCGACAGCATCAGCGACCGGTGACTGATCGACTTGTCCCCCGGCACGGTCACCCGCCCCGTCAACGGACCGGCGGCGACGAGCGTGAGCGGCTGGGATGATGCATGCGACATAGGCGCGGCGCTTTGACAGTCGGGCAATGCTATGGCAAGGCGCGCCCCACTTCGCGGGGGGAACCCTGTCGAACTCCCAATCCGAAAGGCACGGTACGGCATGATCAAGCCGGAATGGGGCACGAAGCGCACGTGCCCGAAATGCGCGACGCGTTTCTACGACCTCACCAAGGACGACCCCGTCACCTGCATCAATTGCGGGTATGGCTGGGAACCCGAACCTATTCTGAAGTCCAAGCAGCCGCTCGCGTTCGAGGTGGCCAAGCCCGATACGGCCAAGCCCGATGCGGACCTGGAAGGGGACGAGGAGGATATCGAGGCGATCACCGGTGAGGACGAAGAGCCCTCCGCCGATGACGAAGTCGATCTGGGCGGCGACGACGACCTGGGTGTCGAAGCGCCGACGAACGACGACGAGCATTGATTTCGAGGTGATTTGGCAAGCGGTGGAAACGCCGCTTGCCAAGCCTTCGGCGGCCCGCTAGTGGGCTGCCTCCCGCACGGAAATGGGGCCGTAGCTCAGCTGGGAGAGCGCTGCAATGGCATTGCAGAGGTCAGGGGTTCGATCCCCCTCGGCTCCACCATTCCCGATGCGATGACGCTCCCGACCGATCGGAGCGATGATCCAGAAGGATATAGCGGCCGCAATCTTGCAGGCATCAGCCCGTAAGCCGCGTCGTCGCGTCTGGTGTGTAAGCCCGCAGCCGAGCGCCGGCGCGCTGCCGATCATCGCCGCAACGGCGGATGACCAGCAGCACTGGCTCGCCCGATAGCGGCGTCAGGCAGGGCGAACCGACCCCGACCCGCCATCCGCACGTCCGTTGGGCACAGGCTTTCCGGGCTCGGCCGTCCTCCCCTCAGAAGCGACCGCCTGCACCCCGCTCCCCGCGAGCATCCCGTTCAGCGAATGACCCGTCATCCCGAGTTCGGCCATCAAACCGTCGATCAACGGCCCACCGACGCGGTAGCGCATCGCCGCGGCGACCGCGGCATCGGCGAGGTTGCCCTGCCCTGCGCCCGTCGTCGCATCCTGGCCCCCGTCGCCGTGCAGCCCGCGCGCGTCGAGGATGCTGATCTTGTCGATGTTCTCGATCGGCTTGGCGGCGGCGGCGATGATCCCCGGCAGCGCCTCCAGCATCGCCTTCCGCACCAGCAAGGCAGTCTGGGTGTCGCTCAGCAGGTTGGTCGCCTCGTTCAGCGATGCCTGACCGGCGGCATCGACCTTGAACGCCGCTTCACGACCCTCAGCCCGCGCCTTTTCGGCATCCGCCTGCGCCGTCGCTTCGGTGCGCAAGGCACTCGCGCGGGCCTCCGCCGCTTCCTTTTCGGCGGAGGCCGCGACGGTGATGCCGACCGCCTCCTCCTGTGCGCGCTGGGTCGCGGCGATGACGGCGACGTTCTTGTTGCGGTTCGCGATCTCGGTCGCCTTGGCGGTCGCGACGCTTTCCTCGGCGCGAACGGCGAGCGCGCGCGCCTCGTTCGCGGCGGCGGTCGCGGTCGACTCCTCCTCCGACTTCTGCGCGGTCTGCACCGCCGTGGTGATGCGCGCGATCTCGATCGTCCGGTCCCGCTCGATCGTCGCGGTCTGGATCGCGCCGTCGCGGGCGATCGTCGCAGTCTTGATGATCTTGTCCGCTTCGGTCTGCGCGACCGTCTGCGCCTGCATCGCGGTGATCCGCGCAATCTCGGCGAGGCGGGTCTGCTCGGCCTCCGCCGTCGCGATCGCCGTCGCCTGTTCGGCGCGGCGGGCGGACAATGTCTGCTCCTGCGTCAGCCGCGCCTGCTCCGCCGCCTGCGCGATCTCCAGCGACTGGTTGTTCGCCTCCAGGTTGCGTTGCTCGATCTCGACGCGATTGGTGGCGACGATATCGTTGCGGATCTTCTTCCGCTCCTCGATCGTGCGGGTCAGCACGGTGAGGCCCTCGGCATCGAAGGCGTTGTTCTCGTTGAAATGTTCGAACGCGGTCTGGTCGAAATGGGTGATGCTGACCGATTCGAGCTGAAATCCGTTCATGTCCAGATCGGTCATCAGCGCCTCCTGCACCTTCTGGATGAAGTCGGCACGGTTGGCGTGCAGGTGCTCCATCGTCATGGTCGCGGCGACCGACCGCAGCGCCGACACCAGCTTGCCGTCGAGCAGCGACTTTACCGCATCGGGGCTGTTGACCGAATCACCCAGCGTCTGCGCGGCTGCGGCGATCGACTCGGCATCCGGCTTCACCTTGATATGGAACAGGCCGACGACATCGACGCGCAGTTTGTCGAGCGTGATCAGCGCATCCTTGTTCAGGCGCGACACCTCCAGCTTCACCGTGGTCAGGCGCACCTGCATCAGTTCGTGCAGCACCGGGATCACCATGATGCCACCGTTCAGCACGACCTTCTCGCCGCCGAATCCGGTGCGGATCAGGGCCACGTCCTTGGTCGCGCGCCGGTACAGGCGGGTCAGGATGATGCCGATCACGACCAGCGCGAACAGGACGATGCCCGCATAGATCAGGACATTCAAAATCGATGCAGGCACTTGGTCTCTCCCCCGATGGAATCAGCGCGATCTGGATCAGATCGCCTGAAAAAGCGTATTTTCGTCGCCCAGCCCAAAGAACAGGGCGCGTTCGCGGCGGACGAGCAGCACCGTGGCGCCCGACGACAGGGCCCCGTGATCGTCATGCGGCTCGACCAGCACGACATGCGCTTGGCCATGTCGATCGACCACCTTCGCCCGGGCCGGCTGGCCGCGGCGGGCAGTCCCTTCCAGGATGGTGCCACGCAGCCGGAGCAGATCGTCCGTCGACACCACCGTGGTTTCAAACCCCGGCATCACCCGTGCGAGACCGTTGGCCGCCAATGTGTTGAGCGCGAGGCCCGCCAGTGCGGCCGCACCGCACGCCCAATACCACGGCAGCGCGGCCCCCGTCAGACCGGCGGCCGACTGCTGGATGATGATGCCAGCCATCGTGAAACAGCCGAGCAGCGACGTCAGCCAGATCAGGATCGGCAACTCGCCTCCGAGGCCCAGCCAGTCGAGCACGCTGCCTTGCGCATCGGTCCCGAAATCGCCGTCGACATCCATGTGCCCCAGTCCCAGCCCGACCGCCTCGATCAGACCGATGCCGATCATCACCGCGAACGCGACGGCGAACGGCAGATACGCTGGTGTGAGGAACTGCTCGAGCATGGCCGGGAGGCTAACATGCGGCAAGAGGCCTGTCAGGCCGAACCGTACGCGATACCGCGCACCGGCCGAGCGTCGCTATGTCAGAGAGGAACCTGGTGCACCCGACTGGATTCGAACCAGTGGCCTCTGCCTTCGGAGGGCAGCGCTCTATCCAGCTGAGCTACGGGTGCCTGGAAGCGTCGCGCCTAGCAAAGCGCGTTCGGCTCCGCCAGCCCCTTCGCGCATTCACGCGGTCTTCGGTGGCGGCGTCTTGGGTTTGTAGGCGCACAGGTCGACGACCGGGCATCGCCAGCACTCCGGCTTCCGCGCCTTGCAGATATAGCGGCCGTGCAGGATCAGCCAGTGATGCGCGTGCAGGCGAAACGGCTGCGGCGTCGCCTTGTCCAGCTTCAGCTCGACCGCCAGCGGCGTCTTGCCGGGGGCGAGGCCGGTGCGATTGCCGACGCGGAAGATATGCGTGTCGACCGCGAAGGTTTCCGCGCCGAACGCGACGTTCATCACCACGTTGGCGGTCTTGCGGCCGACACCGGGCAAGCGTTCCAGCGCCTCGCGGTCCGGCGGCACCTCGCCTGCGAAATCGTCGATCAGCATTCGCGACAGCGCGATGACGTTCTTCGCCTTGGTGTTGAACAGCCCGATCGTGCGGATGTGCCGCTTCAGCCCCTCCTCGCCCAGCGCGACCATCTTTTCGGGGGTATCGACCTCCGCGAACAGCGCGCGTGTCGCCTTGTTGACCGACGCGTCGGTCGCCTGCGCCGACAGCGCGACCGCGACGACCAGCGTAAAGGGATTGCGGAACTCCAGCTCCGTTTCGGGATGCGGATCGGCCTCCGCCAGCCGGCGATAGAATTCGACGACGTCGGCGCGCTTCATCGCATTTACAGCCCGAGCACGTCGCCCATCCGGTAGCGGCCCGCGGGTTGTCGGGCGAGCCAGATCGCCGCCCGCACCGCGCCGCGCGCGAAGATCGAACGATCCTGCGCGAAGTGCGACAGCTCCACCCGCTCTCCCTCCGTCGCCAGGATCACGCTGTGGTCGCCGACGACGGAGCCGCCGCGCAGCGACGCCAGCCCGATCGTCCCTTCGGATCGCGCACCGGTCAGCCCGACCCGGTCGTCGACGCGCAGTTCGGACAACATGCTGCCCCGCCCCGCCGCCGCCGCCTCGCCCAGCAGCAGGGCCGTCCCCGACGGGGCATCGACCTTGTGACGATGATGCATCTCGACGATCTCGATGTCCCAATCGGGGCCGAGCCGCGCCGCCGCGTCGCGGACCAGAATCGCCAGCAGCGTCACGCCGAGCGACGTATTGCCGGTCTGGAGCACCGCGATCGACGCCGCCGCCGCGTCGATCGCGTCGTGCTGCGCGGTCGACAGCCCGGTCGTACCGATCACGATCGGCGTGCCCGCCGCCACCGCCGCATCGAGGTGCGCGTCGAGCGCGCCGGCGGCGGAGAAGTCGACCAGCACGTCGGCGATCCGCGCCAGGGGCGCCGGGTCGTCCTGCGCATCCGCGCCACCGGCCAACGTCGCGCCGGCTTCGGTCAGCGCATCGGCGATCGCGCGGCCCATCCGGCCGGAACTGCCATAGATGCCGACGCCCGTCACGACCGGACCGTCTGCGAAGAAAAGAGGTTCGTCATAAGGCGGGGATTGCCACGGATCGCCGCACGCCGCCACGACCTCTTGCGAACATATTGAGAATCAAAGGTTGCCTCTACGGAATGAGGGAGTACCGATAGGAGGGGAATGTACAGCGGTTCATGAGCTGACGAAAAAGGGGCGTGACATGCAGAAGCCGGTGAAGCCCGAACCGTCGGCATGGAACGCGGACTCCGTGCTGGCCCGGGACGACCTGGTCACCGCCGCCCGCCGGATCATCGCCGCGCGCCGGGCCCTGCAACAGGCGCTGTCGGCCGATCTGACGCACGAACCGACGCTCGACATCCTGCTCGCGCTGTTCGTGGCGCACGACACCGGCCCGGTGGGCTTCCGCACCCTCGCTGCCGCGACGGCGATCACGCTGCCGGGAATCGAGCGCTGGCTGCGCGCACTGGAAGCCGAGGACCTGATCTTTCGCCCCGGCAGCGCCGCCGCGCTGACGAACACGGGTCACGCGCGTGTCACTGCGGCGTTGCGCGGCGTCATCCGGTCGCAGATGACCGAACACTGGAGCTGAACCCGTGAAGACGTGTTTCATGGTGGCCGCGGCACTTCTCCTCGGCAGCGGCAGTTGGCATGCCGCATCGGCTGCACCGGCCCGGTCGGCGCGTACCGCGACGACGGCACCGCTGCGGCTGCCGGACATGCCGCTGCACGATCCCTGGATCGTCGCCGACAGGGCGAGTGGCACCTATCACCTGTTCACCCGTAACGAGCGGCGCATGTCCGGCGACGCGCGGATCGGCATCATGGCCTATACCAGCCGCGATCTGAAAAGCTGGACGCGGCCGCGAATGGTGTTCGTCCTGCCGAAGGGCGGCTGGGCGAATGACGGCGCCTGGGCGCCGGAAGTGCATCGTTGGAAGGGCCGCTGGTATCTGTTCGCCACCTTCTACAATGATTCCGCACCGCTGCCCCCGAACGGCGCGCGCAAGCCGGTGCGGCGGAGCACGACGCTGGCGGTAGCGGATCGCCTCGGTGGCCCGTTCATGCCGGTGCGCAACGGCGAGCCGATCGTCGATCGGTCCATCATGACGCTCGACGGAACGCTGTTCGTCGATCCCAACGGCAAGCCGTGGCTCGTCTACGCACATGAATGGGTCCAGATCGGTGACGGCACGATCGAAGCGATGCCGCTGAAGGACGACCTGTCCGCCGCCGGCCCGCCGCGCGTCCTGTTCCGCGCATCGGAAGCCCCGTGGGCGAAGGGCGACGAACAGCCCGACGGGTCGAGAAACTTCGTCACCGACGGCCCCGAACTGTTCCGCACCCGGACCGGCACGCTGCTGATGCTGTGGTCCAGCTACGATCGCGACGGCTATGTGCAGAGTATCGCCCGCTCCACGTCGGGGCGGATCGAGGGTCCGTGGGAGCAACTGCCGCCGCTGGTGCGCGCCGACAGCGGCCACGGCATGCTGTTCCGCCGTTTCGACGGCACGCTGATGATGGTCCTGCACCGCCCGTTCAACAACGCGCGCGGCAAGCTCTACGTCATGCGCGACATGGGCGAGACGATCGCGATCGTGCGCGAGGCGACCGAACTGGACGGCGAGCGGACGACGGTGCGCTGACGCGACGCGGCAACAGGCGCTGTCCGACGACGGGTACAAAATATTAGGGGTGGGCGCGGCGCGGCGCCGAACCTACCCGCAGGCGGATATGGCGGCGACAGTGAAGAACGGCGTTTCGGCGCTGACCGAACGGGAGAAGCAGACGCTCCGCCTGATCGTTCGCGGCCACGACGCCAAGTCGATCGCGCGCAGCCTGGGCCTGTCCGTGCACACGATCAACGAACGCCTCCGCGACGCCCGCCGCAAGCTGTCGGTTTCCAGCAGCCGCGAGGCGGCCCGCCTGTTGATGGATGCGGAGGCCGGAGTCTCCGCCACGCTGCACCCCTATTCCACTGCGGACACGGAAATGGGGGACGACGTCGCGCCGCCGGTGGACGATCCGGACACCGCGCCGATCGACGGCGTCGGGCCGGCAGTGCGCCGGCCGCGGATCATCATCGGAGTCCTCGTCATGACGTTCGTTCTGGGCCTGTTGGCCATCGTACTGCTCCCCGACCCCGCCCTCACCCCGCCCCGATCCCAAACCGCGGCCAGCGAAGGCGTCGACGCAGAGGTCGTGGCGGCCGCGCGCAACTGGCTGGTGCTGGTCGATGCAAGCGAATGGGACGAAAGCTACCGCGCGACCGGGTCGGCCTTCCGCAAGCTGAACACCGCACCGGTCTGGGCAACGGTATCGCAGAAGGTGCGCGTGCCGCTGGGGACACTGGTGTCCCGCACCTTCCTCAGCCAGGAAAACCTGCCCGCACCGCCCTCAGGCTACGAAGTCGTGAAGTTCCGCACCAGCTTCGCGAACAAGGCCGATGTCGTCGAAACCGTCTCGCGCGATCGCGAAGGCGGCACCTGGCGCGTAGTCGGCATCACGATCGGCTAAGCCTCGACGGCGCGGCGGCTTTCTCCCGCCGCGCCATTTTCGTAAGGCGGGCGGCGACCGCCACGCCCTCAATCGTCATCCTCACCGGCGCCGGCGTCTCCGCCGGGTCCGGGCTCGCCATCATCCGCTGTCCCGGCAGGCTGTGGAAGGGCCCTCGCGTCGATCAATAGTGGTAGTTCCAAACGTCGGTTTGCAACCTCTGCAGACACCCAATCGCCGACATTCACCTGTTCGTCGTAAGCGAATACAGAGAGGCAACAGGAGCGGTCCAGCAGGACACGCGATCACGTTTCCGAAGTAGTGCTCGGGCTGCACCTTCACGGGTCAGAGGTTGACGCGGATCTCGGAATATCTGCTCGAAAACGAGCAAGCCGGTCGCGGTCGGCAAGACGTGATACGCTATCGACGCTCTGACACCTACGTCCGTGTAGAATAGCACCGGAAGCCGCGTAGCTAAGCACCGTCTCGCAGCAGCCGCCCAGTGACGTCTATATCTGTCGGGGGTCCAGACTTAGGTTGCCGACCAGAACGGCTCCTTGAGTTCGCCCAGCGCTACCTCGCCATCTATATACCGGCGACCGGGCGCGGCTCGCCCAACGGGCACCTTGAGAAAGGATAGAGCCTGCTGCGTTGTCAAGCTGATTTACACCGTTCAGCAAATGTCAGCTATCCACCACGGTGCGACGTTGCCGAAAGGAAGAGCGGCCTGGCGGCAGTCGCCTACTTGCGGACATTCAGGGCCTTGATCGAACTCTCCAATAGCGGACGTTGACTGTGCCACCCGACCGCCGCACAAACCCGACATGGCGATGCACTGGACCATGTTTCTTCCGCTGCCTTTGGTAGTCGCGTTCGTCATTAGGCTCACAAAGGCGAAAACAACTAAGCAGCGCGATTTTGCCGCCGCAGGCTTGCTGATTGGATTCGCCGCAATTGCAGGGGTGTCGGCGCTGTTCATCAACGGCAGCTAATCCGCGGTGTACGCCAAAAGCGGCCTGTCAGCTTCCCACCACTTCCGGACCTTCCGCCACCGGCGTATTCAACGGCCATGCCCGATACCCAGAACATCGTCATCCTCACCGGCGCCGGCATCTCCGCCGAGTCCGGCCTCGCCACGTTCCGTGGCCCCGGCGGCCTGTGGGAGGGGCAGCGCGTCGAGGACGTCTGCACCCCGCAAGCGCTCGCGCGCGATCCGGCGCTGGTCCACCGTTTCTACGATGCCCGCCGCGCGGCACTGGCGACGGTGGAGCCGAACCCCGCGCACTACGCGCTCGCACGATTGGACGCCGCGTGGCCGGGCGAGTTGCTGATCGTCACGCAGAACGTCGACGACCTGCACGAACGCGCCGGGGCGCGACGGCTGCTCCACATCCACGGCGAGTTGCTCTCCGCGCTGTGCGCCGCCTGCGAAGCGCGCGCCGAGCATCATGGCGACCTGCCCCCAGGCAGCGTCTGTACCGCCTGCGGAGCCCCTGCCCTGCGCCCGGACATCGTGTTCTTCGGCGAGATGCCGTACCACATGCCCACGATCGAAGCCGCGCTCGCCGCATGCGACCTGTTCGTGTCGATCGGCACCTCCGGGGCGGTCTACCCGGCGGCGGGCTTCGTCCAGCTTGCCGACCATTACGGAGCCGACACGCTGGAGCTTAATCTCGAACCGTCCGCCGGCTCCGCATCCTTCGCGCAGAGCCGGCACGGGCCGGCGAGCCTCCTAGTGCCCGCCTGGGTCGACAGCCTGTTGGATTAGAGGCGGGTGGTGCCCGGATAGGCGAACAGCACGTCCGCACCATCCGCCAGCACGATCGTCTCCGCGCCCGTCACCGTCGCGCATTCGCCCGCCTTGAAAGCGACGCCCGCGACCGATCCGGTGCCGGCGATCGGCACGATCCAAGCGGTGTTGCCGCCCAGATCGACCGCATGCTCGCCGCCGCTCCAGCGTTCCAGCACGAACTTCGGCCCTTCGACCAAGATCGTGCGGTCGCCCGCGACCTTCCCCGGCGAGGTGATCGCCCGGTACGGCGTCAGGTGCGCGACGGCGACGCCGTCGTCCAGATGCAGCTCCCGATCGCTGCCGTAATCGTAGAGCCGGTACGTCGTCTCTGAATTCTGCTGCACCTCGATCAGCGTCAGCCCGCCGCCGATCGCGTGGATCGTGCCCGACGGTGCGTAGTAGAAATCGCCCGCCTTCACCGGCACCCAGTCGAGATCGCCCTCGATCGAGCCGTCCTGCGCATCGGCGCGCAGCTCGTCGGCGGTCATCGCCTGCTTCGGCCCCAATGCGATCGTCGAATCGGGTTCGGCCTTCAGGATCGTCCAGCATTCGTCCTTGCCCCGCGGCAGGCCGCGCTTGTGCGCCTCCTCGTCGTTGGGATGGACCTGCACCGACAGCTTCTGGCTGGTGAACAGGTATTTGATCAGCAGGTCCGGGCTGGTGTCGCCCGGCTGCTGGAACCAGACCTCGCCGATCGGCTCTCTTCCGGGCGCGGCATCCTCGAAACCGGGGAACAGCGTGTGACGGCCCCAGGGCTTCTCGACGCGGTGGGTGTGCAGCAGGGTGGCGGGCATGAACTATCCTTTCGGGGGTCCGAACGTGTCGCGCGCGGACCGGATGCGCCGTAAAGCAAAAACACTGTTGCAGCGCCAGCGGCTGCGCTACAGCGCGCTTCGATGCGTACCCCCTCCTTTGTATCCGGGCCTCGCGCCCCGCTTACCCTCGCGCTGATCTGCGCCGCCGCGCTGCCGATCGGCGGTTGCGCCCGCACCACCGCCAAGGCGGACGTGCCCTATGTCGCGCGCGACGTCGGCACGCTGTATTCGACGGCGCGGAATCGGCTCGACCAGAGCCGCTACAAGGAGGCGGCGATCCTGTTCGACGAGGTCGAGCGGCAGCACCCTTATTCGATCTGGGCCCGCCGCGCGCAGTTGATGAGCGCGTTCAGCTATTATCTCGACAAGAACTACACGCAGTCGATCCAGTCGGCGCAGCGTTTCCTGTCGGTCCACCCCGGCAATCGCGACGCGCCCTATGCCTATTACCTGATCGCGCTCGGCTATTACGAGCAGATCCAGGACGTGACGCGCGACCAGAAGATCACGCGTCAGGCGCTCGATGCGCTGGGCGAGCTGGTCCGCCGCTATCCGAACACCCGCTATGCGTCGGACGCGCGGCTGAAGATCGACCTCGTCAACGACCACCTCGCCGGCAAGGAGATGGAGGTCGGGCGCTTCTACGAAGTGCGCGGCCAGTGGCTCGGCGCGTCGATGCGCTTCCGCACCGTCGTCGAGCAATATCAGCAGACGACGCACACGCCCGAGGCGCTGATGCGCCTGACCGAAGCCTATCTCGCGCTCGGCGTGCCGGAAGAGGCGCAAAAGGCCGCCGCCGTCCTCGGCCGCAACTATCCGGGCAGCGACTGGTATCAGCAGGCGTTCAAGCTGATGAAGGACAACCCGGTAAAGCAGGTCGCGGCGATCCCGCTCGGCCAGCCGATCGTCCCCGCCGGCACGCCCGGTGCACAGCCCGGCTCGCTGCCGGGAGACGCGGGCACCGGCACCGCCCCGAACGCCGCCCCGCCGCAGACGACGACCGGCGCGAACCCCACGCGGGGCACGCAGCCGACGAATTAGGGAACGGGAGCAGGGATGCTCCCCGCGCGATGCTGCACGACTGGCACCCCGGGCCTACCGGTGCGCGTCGCTGCATCCTTACGGGTCTTAGGCAATCCAGCCGTCACCTTCGACCTCATCGCGGCCTCCTTCGACCATAGAAGCCTGCACGGTGGCTCGCGCATAGCGATCTCGACCGGCTGAGGGGTCGTTGCGCTGTACTGGCCCATATCAGCCGATCACGGTGACGATCGACATATCCACACACCGGTCGTGACCCTAACTCCGCATGGGCAATGATCGGCGCGCTGCTGCAACGTCTTGAATTCTTGAAGATTTCAGCAAGTACCGGAGCCTTAGGCCGAGCGGCGGCAAAGGACGACCACAAGACCCCCCTTTCGCGGACTCGCCACATTCCGGTTGCACCGGATAGTAATCGGCCGCACCCTTATCGTCCGCATTCTGGCGCGCCAGGAATGGAATTGGATAATGAATCCAAAGGGGGGGAATGCCATGCTCAATGGTTCGCTGAATCAGGCGGATTTCTACAAGCTGCGTAAGTCGGACCAGAACGGCTTCAAGAAATTCCGCGTCGTGATGGTGCCCAAGGGTACGTTGCTTTTCAAGATGACGGCGGGCGTAGCTGCGGAGGGCCAATATGGCGTGAGCCCGTGGTGGTCTGCGGTGAAGCCGTTTCTGGACGACAAGGAGGGTGCGCTCGGTCGTCTGAACCAGGCCAAGACCAAGGGCATGGATATGTCGGCGATCGTGCGCCTCATGTCCTGCGTCTGCATCGATTGGAACGACCTGGATAATTACGTGCAGGTAAGGCTCAAGGTCGATACCCGCATCTTCTGGGGCACCTTCAACCCCATGCCAAAGTTCAGTCAGGAGCTTTGGAAGCCCGATTGGAGCAACCCCAACGAAGACAGTTCGGGTAAAAAGGCTTTAGCCAGGGTGAAGGTGATGAACCTGAAGGAAAAGCAGGCCGGGTTCAAGGTTCCCGATACTCTGGGCGGTGAAGAGGCTTGGCAGATGTACATCCCCAACCTCCGCGACGAGCATATCGAGCGTGGGAGTGTCATCTCCGGCCACGACATGGGTGCTCTGACTATGATGCTCGGATACTGATCGCCGACCGTGGGTCGACAGTAAAGGCGCTGTCGCCGTCCGGTCGACCCGATTGTTGGCGTGGAACTTGGTGAATGCGGCACGTTCACGCGCACGCTGGCGGGAAGCGCCAGAGGACGGCGCTTTCCGCTCTTTTCAAATCCCTCCTTCGTCCAGCGACAGCAAGGTCGCATTCCCTCCCGCACTGGTCGTGTCGACCGACACCGCCCGTTCCGCGCAGAAGCGGTAGAGGTAATGCGGCCCACCCGCCTTCGGCCCGGTGCCCGACAGCCCCTCACCGCCGAACGGTTGCGAGCCGACGACCGCACCGATCATCGAGCGGTTGACGTACAGGTTGCCGACCGCGGCTTCCGCCTCCGCGACTTCGGCGGCGCGGGCGATGCGGCTGTGGAGGCCCATCGTCAGGCCGTATCCCTTGGCGTTGACCCGCGTGATCGTCTCCGACAGCGTGCCCGCCTCCCACGTCGCGACGTGCAGGATCGGGCCGAACCATTCCTGCGTCAGGTCCTCGATCCGGTCGAGGCGGATCAGCGTCGGCGGCACAAACAACCCGTCGTCAGGCGCGTCGACCGTCTTCACCCAACGATCGCGCACGCTGTCGCGGTAGCCCATCAGCCGGTCGTACGCCGACTGGTCGATGACCGGACCGACATCGGTCGCCGGATCGCCGGGCGCGCCGAGCCGCAGCGTGTCCATCGCGCCCTTCAGCATGGCGATGACGGTATCGGCGACATCCGCCTGCACCAGCAGCAGCCGGAGCGCCGAACATCGCTGCCCGGCCGAGCGGAACGACGACGCGACCACGTCGGCGACCACCTGCTCCGGCAGCGCGGTCGAATCGACGATCATCGCGTTGATGCCGCCCGTTTCCGCGATCAGCGGCACGATCGGGCGGTCGTCGTCCTGCACCAGCGCCCGCGCGATGCGCTTGGCGGTGGCGGTCGATCCGGTGAAAGCGACGCCCATCACACGCGCGTCCTCGGTCAGCGCGGCGCCGACCTCCGGCCCGCCCGGCGTCAGGATCAAGGCGTCCGCCGGAATGCCGGCGCGGTGCGCCAGTTCCACCGCCTTCATCGCGATCAGCGGCGTCTGCGGCGCAGGCTTGGCGACCACGGTGTTGCCGGCGACGAGCGCCGCCGCGGTCTGGCCGAGAAAGATCGCCAGCGGAAAATTCCACGGCGCGATCGTCGCCCACACGCCACGCCCCTCGATGTGCAGCGTGTTGCGCTCGCCGGTCGGCCCCGGCAGTTCCACAGGCCGCAGCCGGGCGCGCGCCTCGCCGGCATAATAGCGGCAGAAGTCGGCAGCCTCGCGGACTTCGCCGATCGCGTCCGGGATGGTCTTGAACGCCTCCTGCACGCAAATCGCCATCAGTTCGTCGCGATGCTCCTCCAGCAGGTCGGCGAGCCGCTCCAGACAGGCGGCGCGGTCGTCGACCGGCGTGGCCTGCCACGCCGGAAAGGCGGCGTGGGCGCGGGTGATCGCGGCGGACACCAACTCTGCCCCCTCGCTTTGACCACGCCGGCCGTCGCCGGGGTGGGCACCGGATGCCAAGGGCCTGTTCACCGCCGCCACCGTCGCCTCCAGCGTCGGTCGATCGCTGAGATCGATTCCATTCGAATTCCGGTGCCCCGGCGCGAACAGGTCCTTCGGCAGCGGAATCGACGGATGCCGCGCGCCGCCCACCGCCGCGATCTTCGCGACCGGGTCCGCCAAAATCTCCGCCTCGGTCAGCCGCGCGTCCGCCAACTGGTGCACGAACGACGAGTTCGCACCGTTCTCCAGCAGCCGCCGAACCAGATACGCCAGCAGATCACGGTGCCCACCGACCGGCGCATAGATGCGACAATGATAGCCGTTCTCGCGCACCAACCGCTCGTACAGGCCGTCGCCCATGCCGTGCAGCCGCTGGAACTCGAAGTCGCGGCTGTTGCCAGCCCATTCCAGAATCGTCGCGACCGTCAGCGCATTGTGGCTGGCGAATGCCGGGCGGATGTTCTCCGCCGCCAGCATGTCCTTCGCCACCGCCAGATACGACACGTCGGTCGCCGCCTTGCGCGTGAACAGCGGATAGTCGTTCAGCCCCTCGACCTGCGTGCGCTTGATCTCGCTGTCCCAGTACGCGCCCTTCACCAGCCGCACGTTCATGATGCGATCGAGTCCGTTGGCCCACGCGACAACCGGCCGCGCACGCTTCCCGTATGCCTGCACCGCCATGCCGAAGCCTTCCCAGCCCTTCAGCGAGGGCAACGCCGCGACCGCGCCGATGATGTCCAGGCTCATCTCCAGCCGCTCGGACTCCTCGGCGTCGACGGTCAGCGCGATGCCTTTGCGCGATGCCTGCACCGCCAGCGCCTCGACCATTTCGGTCAGCGCCGGTACGCACTCGTCCCAGCGCGCGACCTCGTAGCGCGGGTGGAGCGCGGACAGCTTCACCGACACCGAATGACCGGCCTTCGGATCGTTCCCGACCGCGTCGATCGCGCCGACATAGGCCTGGAAATAGCGTTCGGCGTCGTCGAAGGTCCGCGCCGCCTCTCCCAGCATATCGAAGCTGGCGGTGAAGCCCTTGTTCTCGGGCTTGCGCATCCGGCGCATCGCCTCGTCGATCGTGCGCCCCATCACGAAGATCTCGCCCATCATCTTCATCGCTGCGCCGACCGCCTGCCGCACGAACGGCTCGCCCGCGCGGGCCATCAGGCGCTTGAGCGGTCCCGCCGGCCCCTCGCCGACCAGCGCGCGTCCGACGACCAGTCCCCAGGTCGCGGAATTGACCAGCTTCGACGACGATCGCCCGGCATGCGCACGCCAGTCGGCATCGCCCAGCTTGTCCGCGATCAGCAGGTCCGCCGTCTCGGGATCGGGCACGCGCAGGAACGCCTCCGCCAACGACAGCAGCGCGACGCCCTCCGACGAGTTCAGCCGGTACTCCTGCAGGAACTGGTTCACCCAGCCCCGGCTTTGCGCCGCGCGCAGGTCCGCGAGCAGCCCTGCGGCATGTCCCATGATCCGCTCGCGCGACTCGGGGGTGGTCGCCGCGCGGTCCAGCAGCGGTTTTAGAACATCGGGTTCGGCGGCGCGGTACAGCCGGGACATGGATTTGCGCGCTTCGGACGTTACGGCGGTCGTCATATTCGTGGTTCCGGTCTTGAAGGCTTGCAGTCGGCAGGCGCCCGCGACTACAGGATGCCAAGCGCTTAGCGTCAAAAGCATGTCGAGGGGAAATCGCGTGGCGACCGTCACCGTCGAGGAGATGAAGGCGCGGGTGGGCGCGACCACCGTCAGCGACTGGATCACCGTCACGCAGGCAATGATCGACGCCTTTGCGGAGGCGACCGGCGACCGCCAGTTCATCCATGTCGATCCCGTCGCCGCGGCTGCGACGCCGTTCGGCGGCACAATCGCGCACGGTTTCCTGACATTGTCGCTGATGCCTGCGCTCGCCGCCAGCGTGCCGGACGCGCCGATGCTCGCGAACGTGCGGATGGGCGTGAATTACGGCGGCGACCGCGTCCGCTTCCTGACCCCCGTCCGCTCCGGCAGCCGGGTCCGCGGGCATTTCAAGCTCCTGTCGTTCGTCGAGAAGCAGCCCGGACGATTCCAGCAGACCACCGAATTCACCGTCGAGATCGAGGGGCAGGAGAAGCCCGCCCTGATCGCCGAATGGATCAGCCAGATCTTCGTTTAATTTCTTGTTGAGGACCCGTCATATGCGCTCCGCCGTCATCGTCTCCACCGCCCGCACCCCGATCGGCCGCGCCTATCGCGGCGCCTTCAACAACCTGCCCTCGCCGACCCTCGCCAGCCACGCGATCAAGGCGGCGGTCGAGCGCGCAAAGCTTGACGGCGGCGATGTCGACGACGTGGTGTGGGGCGCGGCGCTCCAGCAGGGGCATCAGGCGGGTAACATCGCCCGCAACGCGCTGCTCCGCGCCGGACTGCCGACGACGGTCGCGGGCATGTCGCTCGACCGTCAGTGCGCGTCCGGCCTGATGGCGATCGCCACCGCCGCGAAGGAGATCGTGGTCGACCACGTCGCCGTCGCGATCGGTGGCGGCGTCGAGAGCATCAGCCTGGTGCAGACACCGAAGATGAACATCGCACCCGATCCGCACCTCGTGGCGATGCACAAGGACATCTACATGCCGATGCTCCAGACCGCGGAAGTGGTCGCCAAGCGCTACGGCATCAGCCGCGAGGCGATGGACGAATACAGCCTCCAGTCGCAACAGCGCACCGCCGCCGCCCAAGCCGCCGGCAAGTTCGACGACGAGATCGTGCCGGTGTCCGCGACGATGGCGATCGTCGACAAGGAAACCAAGGAAGTCAGCCACAAGGACGTGACCCTGTCGAAGGACGAGGGCAATCGCGCCGACACCACGCTGGAAGGACTTTCGTCGCTGAAGCCCGTCCTCGGCCCCGATTACACGATCACCGCCGGCAACGCGTCGCAGTTGTCGGACGGCGCATCGGCGTCGGTGCTGATGGAGGAGAAGGAGGCGGAGCGTCGCGGGCTCCAGCCGCTCGGCCGTTATGTCGGCATGGCCGTGGCGGGCACCGAGCCGGACGAGATGGGCATTGGCCCGGTCTTCGCGATCCCCAAGCTGCTGGAGCGCAACGGCCTGAAAATGGACGACATCGGTCTGTGGGAACTGAACGAGGCGTTCGCGGTGCAGGTGCTGTACTGTCGCGACAAGCTCGGGATTCCGAACGAACTGCTGAACGTCAACGGTGGCGCGATCTCGATCGGGCATCCCTATGGCATGTCGGGCGCTCGCATGACCGGCCATGCGCTGATCGAGGGCAAGCGCCGCGGCGCGAAGTATGTCGTGGTGACGATGTGCATCGGCGGCGGCATGGGCGGCGCCGGGCTGTTCGAGGTGCTGTGAGGTTGAAAGGGTAACGTCCGGCGCGTATGTATCGCGTCGGCGTTTTGCATACGCGCCGTTCTGTATGGGCTCCGGTTGTGTCAGCAGCCGGAGCCCAATTCACTTCGGCCCCATGCGTTCGGGGCTTGAGTGTCAGCCCAAGCCCCTCCCGGCACCTTACCTGTTGCGCGACACTTCGATGATCTTCACGACCAGGGTCGCAAAGGCGAAGAGCACGCCCAGGATCAGGCACAGACCGGAGAGTTGCATACTCGACCTTTCTGCGGTGACGGCGGAATTGCCGCCGCCTGCCGTCATGGTCCCCACGTCTGCCTCGCGCAACCAACCCCCGCGCCCCTCGTTCTCAGGCCTGACCCCATCAAGGAGAGAGCGTCATGGCCGATCACGACAACCCGCAGGAGATCGCGGAGAAGTTCATCGCGAAGGTAAAGGCGAGCCCGTACATCATGCTGGGGCTGGAAAACGGCCAGCATTCCGAGCCGATGTATGTCCGCCTCGACGACGATCAGCCCAACACGCTCTTCGTGTTCGCGGGCAAGGATAACCGCGCAGCGGGCGGCGGCAAGGGCATGGTGCAGTTCGTCGGCAAGGGCCACGACTTCTTCGCCTGCCTCGCGGGCACGGTGTCGCAGGACAACGACCGCGCGCAGATCGACAAGCTGTGGGACAACAGTGTCGAGGCCTGGTTCCCGGGGGGCAAGGAAGACCCCAATCTCGCCCTGCTGCGATTCGACGTGGAATCGGCCGAGCTTTGGGAAACCGACGTCGCTATTTCCGGCAAGTTGAAGATGCTGTTCGGCGGCACCATCGACGCCAGTGAGTCCTCCAGCCATGCGAAGGTCGGCTCGATCGCCTGATCGATCCGTCTGCGCAAGAAAAAGCCCCCGATCCTCCGCGGATCGGGGGCTTTTCCATGCTCGTCGAACCAAGCCTCAGGCGGCGTTGGCGGCCCAGAATTCCTCGACCACCGGCGCGATGCGGGTGCGCCATTTGGAGCCGTTGAAGATGCCGTAATGACCGACGCTCTCGGCCATCAGATACCGCTTCTTGTCCTCGGGTAGCGCGGTCGCCAAGGTCAGCGCGGCCTTGGTCTGACCGATGCCGGAAATGTCGTCGCGCTCGCCCTCGATCGCCAATAGGCCGATGTCGGTGATCGCCGCCGGATCGACGCGCCGACCGCGGTGGATATACTCGCCCTTGGGCAGCGCGTGCGTCTGGAACACGACGTCGATCGTCTGGAGGTAGAACTCCGCCGTCATGTCGCAGACCGAGCGATATTCCTCGTAGAAGCCCTTGGTGGCGTCGGCGCTTTCGCCGTCGCCGCGGACCAGGTGCTTGAACAGCTCGAAATGGCTGGTCATGTGGTTGCCGAGGTTCATCGACATGAAGCCCGCGAGCTGCAGAAAGCCCGGATAGACCCGGCGTCCGGCACCCGGATAGGTCATCGGTACGCTGACGATCACGTTCTGCTGGAACCACGCGTGCGGCCGTTCCGTCGCCAGCGTGTTGACCGAGGTCGGAGCCTCACGCGTGTCGACCGGTCCGCCCATCAGCGTCAGCGTCAACGGGCGCAGCGGATGCTTGTCCGCGCTCATCAACGCGATCGCAGCGTAGGCGGGCACGGACGGCTGGCAGACCGCCAGCATATGCGCGCGGCCCGACCCGTCCTCGCCCATCGCCTCCAGGAATTCGATCAGGTAATCGACATAATCGTCGAGGTCGAACTTGCCGGCCGAGGTCGGCACCAGCTTGGCATCGCGCCAGTCGGTGATGTGCACGTCCGCGGACGGCAGCATCCGCTCCACCGTGCCGCGCAGCAGCGTGGCATAGTGGCCCGACATCGGCGCGACGATCAGCAGCTTGGGACCACCCTCGACGCCCTCACGGCGGAAGCGCTTCAACTGGCCAAACGCCTTGCGAACGACGATCTCCTCGTGCACCGCGACCTCGCGACCGTCGACGACGGTCGTGTCGAGGCCGAAGGCCGGCTTCCCACGGGGCGCGGCCGCATGGGCGAACACCTCCAGCGCGGAGGCCACGATCGACCCGCCCCCCATGTAAGAGAACGGGTTGGCGGGGTTCTGGAGCAGCCCGGCACCGAAATTCGCCATCGCACTGGCGCCGGCGAGCATCGAGCGCTGCATCTCATAGGCATCGTAGAGCATCGGGTATCCTTTACCCCAACATAGGTTGATCAAGCGGTAACGCAAAGCTTCGCATCTGCAACGTTCTTGTCGGACAATGGTCCCATTCCGCGACGATTGAGCCGCCGCCGCCACACTGCTAGGCGCGCATCATGGCCAGAGACGCAGACGGATCGCCGCCCCCTACCCCCACCGACACGCCTGCCCGCGGGCAACTGAGCGACCTGTCGATGGTCTGGAGCCGCGCCGCGGCCTATCCGGGGCACATCGTCGTGGCGGCGCTGGCGCTGCTTACCACGTCGGCGGCGACGATCGCGATCCCGTACGGATTCAAGCGTGTGGTCGATCGCGGCTTCGGCGGCGTCGCCTCTGGCGCGGCGGGCGGCAATGTCTCGTCGTCGTTCCACTATCTGCTGATGATCGTCGTCGTGCTGGCGATCGGCACCGCGATCCGCTTCTACTTCGTATCATGGCTGGGCGAGCGCGTGATCGCCGACATCCGCACCGCGGTCCATGCCAACCTGCTCCGCCTCGCGCCGCGCTTCTACGAAGTGAACCGCCCTTCCGAGATCGCGTCGCGCATGACGTCCGATACGACGATCATCGAGTTCATCGTGTCGAGCACGGTGTCGATCGCGCTCCGCAACATGCTGACCGGCATCGGCGGACTGATCTACCTGTTCGTGATCTCGCCCAAGCTGGCGGGAATGCTGATGATCGCGATACCGCTGATGATCGGGCCGATGGTCGTGCTGGGCCGCCGCCTGAGGACGCTGTCGAGAACGTCGCAGGATCGGGTGGCGGAGGTCGGCGCGGTGGTGACCGAAACGCTGGGCGCGATGAAGGTCGTGCAGGCGTTCGGGCAGGAGGCGCGCGAGCATGGCCGCTTCGGCAAGGCGGTGTCGGAGACGTTCGAGACGGCGAGGCAGCGCATCCTGCTGCGCGCCGGCATGACGGCGGTGTTGATCGCTTTGGTGTTCGGATCGATCACGCTGGTGCTGTGGGAGGGCGCGATCGACGTCGCGGCGGGCCGTCTGAGCGGCGGATCGATCGCCGCCTTCGTCCTGACCGGCGGCATCGTCGCGGGCGCGGCGAGCGCCCTGACCGAAGTGTATGGCGACCTGCTGCGTGGTGCGGGTGCGGCGTCGCGGCTGGCGCAACTGCTGCGCGAACCGGCGGAGATCGCGGCCCCCGCCAACCCCGTCGCCCTGCCGCAGCCGCCACGCGGAGCGCTCGCGTTCGAGCATGTCGCGTTCCGCTACCCGACGCGGCTGGAGGTCGCGGCGCTGGACGATTTTTCGCTGGCAATCGCGCCGGGGGAGACGGTCGCGGTGGTGGGCCCGTCCGGCGCCGGCAAGTCGACGCTGTTCCAGCTTGCCGAGCGCTTCTACGATCCGCAGGGCGGTCGCATCACGATCGACGGGGTCGCTCTGCCGGACGCCGATCCGGCCGCGGTCCGCGCGCGTATCGCGATGGTCCCGCAGGAGACGGTGATCTTCGGCGCGTCTGCCCGCGACAACCTTCGCTATGGTCATTGGGAGGCGGGCGACGAGGCGCTCTGGACGGCGGCGGAGGCGGCGAACGCGGCCGACTTCCTGCGCCGCCTGCCTGAAGGGCTCGACACGTTCCTGGGCGAAGGCGGCGCACGCCTGTCGGGCGGCCAGCGCCAGCGGATCGCCATCGCCCGCGCGCTGTTGCGCGATGCACCGATCCTGCTGCTGGACGAGGCGACCAGCGCGCTCGACGCGGAAAGCGAGCGGCTGGTGCAGGAGGCGCTGGAGCGGCTGATGGCGACGCGCACCACCTTGGTCATCGCCCACCGCCTCGCCACCGTCCGCGCCGCCGACCGGATCGTGGTGATGGACGAGGGCCGGATCGTCGAGCAGGGCAACCACGCCGCGCTGATCGGCCGTGGCGGCCTCTATGCACGGCTGGCGAGTCTGCAATTCAACGAGGCTGCGTAAGGCCGAGGTCGGCTCTAAGTCCGATCATCCCGCCCGGCCTCGCGTTACCCCTGAGCGGTCCGAGACCTATCCTTTCAAGTGGGGACAGCGACCCGCCCGGCATCCACGTGCTCCCGCGAAGGCGGGAGCCCAGTACTGTGTCCCCGCCTTCGCGGGGACACATGAGGGTACGTGTCCGAAGGAAAGCAGAATTATAATGGCTTGGCGGACACATTTTCAGGAGAGGTCTAGGTCGGGCCTCTCCCACAGCCGTACTGCCCGCCCGTTGCCAGTGTCAGTCCCCTCACCCACCCTTGCGTTTGCGCGGCTTGGGCAACGGTAGTTCGGCGGCGGAGACGCGGATGAGGTCGGTCAGCCAGTCGCGATCGTCCCAGCGGTCCTGATCGATCGACAGGCACGGCTTCGCGCCCGGATAGGGCGCACCTTCGTCGACATCGCCCGCGACCGCACGGCCACCCGCGGTCTGCTTGACGAACAGGCGGTCGTCACAGACCAGAGCGACCATCCTGCCGTCGCAATAGATGCCGTACTCGCCGAACATCGGTTTCGCCACGACATCGCCCGCGGCAGCGATCTGGTCGACGATGAAGTCGATGGTTCTGCGATCGGACGCCATCCGCGCAGTCTGGCAGATCGCACCCGGCATGACGATCCGTTTCGCTTGCCGCGCTTCGACGAACGCGGCATTTTCGCAATCCTGAGGAGACGTAACGATGCGCGACTTCGACCTGATCGTGTACGGCGCGACCGGCTTCACCGGGCGGCTGGTGGCGGGATATCTGGCCGCGACCTATCCGGGTCATGGCCGCTGGGCGATGGCCGGACGCAGCCTGTCGAAGCTGGAGGAAGTCCGCGACCTGATCGGCGTGCCCGCCGACGTGCCGCTGATCGTCGCCGATGCGGACGACCCCGCCAGCCTGTCCACGCTCGCGGCACGAACCGAAGTCGTGGTAACCACGGTCGGCCCCTACCAGCTTTACGGATCGGCGCTGGTCGCGGCGTGCGCGGCGGGCGGCACAGCCTATGTCGACCTGTGCGGCGAGCCGGCGTGGATGCGCCACATGATCGACGCGCATCAGGACGCGGCCAAGGCATCCGGCGCGCGCATCGTGTTCTCGTGCGGGTTCGACTCGATCCCCTTCGATCTCGGCGTGTTGACCGCGCAGGAGGCGGCGGTGGCGCGCTTCGGCCGGGTCGCACCGCGCGTGAAGGGGCGCGTGCGGCGGATGCAGGGCGGCTTCTCCGGCGGCACGGCCGCCAGTTTGAAGGCGACGCTGGCGGCGGCGGCGCGCGATCCCTCGCTGGTCATGCTGCTGACCAACCCCTTCGCGCTGACGCCCGGCTTCACCGGCCCGCATCAGCCGACCGGCCTGATCCCGGAATTTGATACGACGCTGAACGCGTGGGTCGCGCCGTTCGTGATGGCCCCGATCAATACCAAGAACGTGCACCGCACCAACTTCCTGCTCGGCCATCCCTACGGCACCGATTTCGTCTATGACGAGATGATGGTCGCGGGGCTCGGCGATCTCGGCAAAGCCGCGGCCGAGGCGCTGGGCAAGCTCAATCCGTTCGCGGGCGACAAGGGACCCAAGCCCGGCGAAGGCCCGTCGAAAGAGGAACGCGACGCCGGGCATTACGACATCCTGTTCGCGGCGCTGACGCCGGACGGCGGGCGCGCGGACGCGGTCGTCACCGGCGACCGCGATCCAGGCTACGGATCGACGTGCAAGATGCTGGCGGAAACGGCGCTGTGCCTCGTCGGTGGCGAGGCGAAGGGCGGCGTGTGGACGCCGGGAGCACTGCTCGGCACGACGTTGCGGGATCGCTTGCAGGAGAAGGCGGGGCTGACCTTCACCGCCTGCTGACCGTTACTCGGCGATCGAGAAGGCTGCCGCCGCGGCAAGAGCGGTGGCGACGACGCCCGTACCGGCTGCCAGCGCCGCGGCACGGCGGCGGACGATCGTGCGAAAACGGGCGAGGCGCGACGAGTCCAGATAATAGAGCCCGGGCGCCGCGCTGACGATCGCGCCGTGGCGGGCGAGCCGCGCGAACATGCGGGCGAGTGCCGGGTCTTCGCCGGCGTCGAACGTCATAGCCGTATCGGGAGTGGTCGCCCGCGCCGCGGCGAAGCGGCTGACGATGATCTTGCGGGCGGCGGATCGGCGACTCATGGCGGCGGTGTAGCGGGCGGAAGTTGATGAAGGTTTATTGGCGAGATGAGGTTCTCCGGCCACGCCGCGCATGCATTCTGTCATGCCGGGACAAGCCCGGCGTGACGTCGTGTCCGAACCTTCCGGTCAGCGCCGCTTCTTGCCGTCGTGCCGGATGTTGGCCGGCCGGCCACGCTTGACGATCCGGCGCGGACCACCGCTCTTGCCGCCTCCACCGCCGCGGTGCCCGCGCGGCGACGGCGCCGCGCCGAGGCCGCCCGGCGGTTCGAACCGCAAGGCCCCCGACACCGGGTTCGCCTCCGCCAGCCGCAGCCGCAGCCGCTGGCCGAGCGCATATTGGTCGCCGGTGTCCTCGCCGGTCAGCGTTCGGCCCGCCTCGTCGAAGCGGAAATACTCGCCGCCGAGATCGCGAACGGGCATCAGGCCGTCGCCGCCGATCCCCTCCACCGTCGCGAAGAAGCCGTAATTCTGGACGCCGGTGATCCGCACCTCCACCTCCTCGCCGACACGTTCCGACAGGAACGCCGCGACATAGCGGTCGATCGTGTCGCGCTCCGCCTCCATCGCGCGCCGCTCCAGTTGGCTGATATTCTCGCCGATCCGCTCCATCTCGTCGTCGGCGGGCGCGAGGCCACCAGGTCCAAGCGCATAGGCGGCGACCAGCGCGCGGTGCACGACAAGATCGGCATAACGACGTATCGGCGACGTAAAGTGCGCGTAGCTGCCCAGCGACAGGCCGAAATGGCCGTGATTGGCGGGCGCGTAATAGGCCTGGGTCTGCGTCCGCAGCACCTGCTCCATCACCTGCGGGCGGAAATCCGCGTCGCCGATCCGGTCGAGGATGCGGTTGAACGTCTTGGGCTGGATGACCTGACCGAGCGCGAAGGGCACGTCGAACGTGTCGAGATAATCCTTTAGCGCGACCAGCTTCTCGCGGCTGGGCGCCTGATGGACGCGGTACATGACCGGCGCCTTCTTCTTCTCCAGCGCCTTCGCCGCAGCGACGTTGGCGGCGATCATATAATCCTCGATCAACCGGTGCGCGTCGAGGCGCTCGCGCGGCGCGACCGACAGGATGCGACCCTTCTCGTCCAGCACCACGCGGCGTTCCGGCAGGTCGAGATCGAGCGGCTCGCGCGCGTCGCGATCCTTCGCCAGCGCCCGCCAGCAGGACCAGAGGTTTTGGAGGATCGGTGTCAAATCCTCCCCGGTACGGGGAGGGGGACCATCCGCAGGATGGTGGAGGGGGCTTTTCACGGACGGCTCCGTCTGCGGCGCCCCCCCTCCACCAGCTTCGCTGGTCCCCCTCCCCGTGCCGGGGAGGACTCGATCGATCGCCGCCTGCGCATCCTCGTACGCCAGATTGGCCGCAATCCGCACGACGGCGCGGGAGAAGCGCCACGACAGCAGCTTGCCCACAGGACTGATCCGCAGATGACAGGCGAGCGCGGCACGGTCCTCGCCCTCCTTCAGCGAACACACGTCCGCCGACAGGATTTCGGGCAGCATCGGCACGACCCGGTCGGGGAAATAGACCGAATTGCCGCGCCGCCGCGCCTCTCGGTCGAGATCGGAGCCAGGGCGGACATAGAAGCTCACATCCGCGATCGCGACGATCGCCTGCCAGCCGCCCTCGTTGGTGGGATCGTCGTCGGGGGCGGCCCACACCGCATCGTCGTGATCGCGCGCGTCGGCGGGATCGATCGCCACGATCGGCAGGTGGCGCAGATCCTCGCGGTCCTCGCCCAGCGGTTGCGCGGCAGACCGGCGCGCCTCGTCCAGCGTATCCTCGGAGAACACGTCCGGTATGCCGAGCTTGTGGATCGCGATCAGCGAAAAGCTGCGCGGCGCGAACGGATCGCCCAGTCGCTGGACGACGCGCACGGTGATGCGCGGCGGCCGGCCGGCGATCTCGCACAGAACGAGGTCGCCCGCCTCCGCATCGCCGGTGTCGGACACGGGGAACTCCCGCCGCTCCTTCTTCTCGACGCCGGTCAGCCAGTATCGCTTCAGCGGACCACTACCCTCTTCGCGCAGCACACCGAGGATCTGTTCGGCGGACGGTGCGAGCACCTTCATCGGGTGCGCGGTCCAGCCGTTGCCGGTCTCCTCCGTGCGGGCGAGGACGCGCTCGCCGATGCCCAGCGCGCCGCGCTTGCGCTCGCGCACGCGGATGCGCGGGATCGGCACGCCGTCCGCCTCCCATCGCTCCGGCTGCGCCCATACGTTGCCCCCGTCGTCGACGTCGACGATCTTGAGCACGGTGACCTTGGGCAGGCCGCCCATCTTGTGGAACGCGCGACCGGGCGCGCTGTCGATCAGCCCCTCGTCCGCCATATCCTTCAACAGCGCCTTGAGCGCGATCTTCTGTTGCGCGGTCAGGCCGAAGGCGCGCGCGATCTCCCGCTTGCCCGCGGGGGTGTCGGACGCGGCGATGAAATCAAGAATTTGGTCGCGCGTGGGAAGGCCGGGTACGGGTTTTGCCATGCACGGAAGATAGGGACTTCGGTGCCCGCCGTCATGTCCCGAAAACGACGACGGCCGCCGGACCCCGTCGGGACCGGCGGCCGCCTGCGCGATCCGGGGATCGTCGGATCAGCCGAAGCTGACCGCGGTCTTCACGGCACGACGACGACGCAGCGCGCCACCGGCCATACCGGCGCCCAGGATCATCATCGCCCACGTCGCGGGCTCCGGCACCGGCGCGATGGCGAGACCGAACAGCGCATCCTGCGTCGTGCCGACCCGCGTCAGCGCGCCGGTGTTGAGGTTGATCGAGAACAGGCGCGTGCCGTTCGACACGAACGCGTCGTTACCCAGGATGTCGAAGCTGGTCCGCGAACCGAGGGGCGTGCCCAGCGCGCCGACCGTCACCAGCGTACCGGCGCTGTTCGCCTGACGCGTCAGCACGCCGCGCGTGGTGTCGATGCTGTACAACTGCGTCGTTGCGGTCGGGCCGCTCAGCGACTGCGTGTATGCAGCGGCGGTCACGTCCGGATTGCGGCCGGCATTGACATCGCCGGCGGCGTAGAAGACCGGCGTGGCCGTCGTCAGTGCGCCGTCATTCGGATTGAAGACGTAATTGTCATTCGAGTTGCTGACGATCCGCAGACGATCGATGGTCGGGTTGAAATCGAACGCAAACTCCGTCCCGGTCAAGGCAAGCACGCCGCTAGCGGCCGTCGCCACGCCGGTGGTGAGGTTCACCGTGTAGATGATGTTGTTCGACCCCAGCGCATAGAGCTGACGGTTACCAGGGCGGAAGTCGATCGCCTTGATGCTGTCACCGATGCCGGTGATCGCGACGCTCGACGTGGCCACGCCGGGCGCCGCGCTGTTATAGCCGATCAGGTTGTTGAGTTCATCGACGCCGTAGATCGTCGCCGCATCGGCGCCACTTGCGGCTCCAACTGCAAGCAAACCCGCCAAAATCATCGTCTTCATCGAAATACTCCCCGTTTTACTGCGCAGGACGACGTCGCCGGGTCTACCGATGAAGCATCGTTCATAAAGGATTAACCCATTTCGCCGTGAAACGATACCGGTTCGGCCTATATTTATTTCAACAACCTACGTCTCGCCGCCTGCATCCAGATGCGTTTAGCAGCCGTATCTGCCTCCTGTTTCACGGCGCGCCGCCACCCGCCTGGATGACCTCGATGACAGAGTCCCCCGCTTGCAGCCGCGCGGCGTCCGGCTCCCAGAATCCGATGATCCGGTCGCCACGATAGATGCGCAGGATGCGGGAATTCCCCCCGTCGTGCGGGCTCTGGCCGACTTCGTCCGGCCGCACGGGGCGTTCGCGCAACTCCGCCTTGCCGCCCCGCGTGACGAGGTCGGCGACATAATCGGCCACGTGCGGCCCATTGGTGCACTGCGCCAGCAACTGCCCGCCGAAGCTGACCGGATTGACGATGATCGTCGCACCGGCGTCGCGCGCCAGCAGTTCGTTCTCGATCGCGGCGATCGACACCGCAACGCCCGCGCGCGGTGCGAGCCGGCGGACGGTCAGGACGATCAGCACCGCCGTATCGTCCCGCCCCGGCGCGACGATGACCGACGAGGCCTCTTCCACCTTCGCGATCGACAGCACCGCATTGTGGGTCGCGTCCCCCTCCACCGTGGCGACGCCGAGTTCCTCGGCTTCGCGCAGAGCCTCGGCATTCTCGTCGACCACGACGATCGTCTCCGGCAGGTGACCGCGCTCCAGCAGTTCGGCCACGGCCGCCGATCCCGCCCGGCCATAGCCGCAGACGATGACGTGATCCTTCAGTTCGCGCCGTATCAGGCCCATGCGCCACCGCTCCCATCCTTGCCTCAGCATGAAGCTGTACGCGCTGCCGAGGAAGATGAGGAACACGAAGATGCGGATCGGCGTGACGACGAACGTGTCGAACATCCGCGCCGAGGTGGAGACGGGCACGATGTCGCCGTACCCGACCGTCGTGACCGTGATGACGGTGAAGTACACGACATCCAGAAAAGACACGGCCCCATCGGTATTGTCGCGCAGCCCGGTGCGGTCGAACCAGTGCCCACCCAGCGCGATCCCGACGAGCACGAGAACCGCCGCAGCCCGGATCGCCAGCGTCGTCAGCGGACTGAGCCGCCCCGCCCGAAAGAACCGCGGCCGGGCGGCGGTGACGGCGGCACGCGCCGCCATCCGTCCGGGGAGCGGCGCATGCCGGCGGTTCTGGCGGCGCGGTGGCGTCATGGTTGGGGTTGTATGGGGCTAGGCGGGAGAGGTCGAACGGTTCTTGCTGGTTCGCCCTGCCTTCTCCCCTCGCTGCAAGGGAGGGGAGAACAACGAAAAACCTCAGTAAGCCCGGCCGATCAACACCCGCTCCACCGCGGGTTCGCCCGTGAACACGCACGGCCCGCTGTCGCTGTGCGTTTGCCCCATCGGCGCATTGCGGATCGTCAGCTTCAGCGACTTCAGCCGCTCGACCACATGGTCCAGCGCCGCGCCCGTCGGCTTCGCCCAGCGGACATCGACCCAGCCGGGGTTCTTCACCCCCTCCGCGAAATGCGCCTCGACCCCGGCCCAGTCGTCGACCGGCGTCACGCGGGCGCGCAGCGCCTCGGTGGACTGGGTCAGCAGGCCAGACTGCGCATCCTCCAGCGCCTGCGCCAGCGTATCGATCAACTCGCCGCGCGGCATCACCGTCGACTTCAGCTTGCCGCCGTCCTGATACAGGTCGGTGCGCAGGATGACGGAGACGTTGCCGCCCGCCACGTCGCGGCCACCAACCTCGATCACCACCGGCGCGCCCTTCTTCACCCAGCCCCAGCGCTTCGTCGCGGCCTTGGCGGGCTTCAGGTCGAGCAGCGCGCGCACCGGCTCGCCCAGCGCCGTCAGACCGGCGAGGTCCTTCTGGAGCGAACGACAATAGTCGACGATCGCCGCGTCCTCCGGCTGGTCGCGCAGCATCGGCACGATCACCACCTGCCACGGCGCGATCGCGGGCGGCACGCGCAGGCCATCGTCGTCGCCGTGGACCATGATGACCGCGCCGACCATCCGCGTCGACACGCCCCAGCTCGTCGTGTTCGCGAACTCCAGCTCGCCCGCCGCATTCTGGAACCGGATGTTCTGCGCATGCGCGAAATTGGTGCCGAGGAAGTGCGACGTTCCCGCCTGCAACGCCTTCCCATCCTGCATCATCGCTTCGATCGAATAGGTCGCGACCGCACCCGGAAAGCGCTCGTTCTCCGGCTTCTCACCGGTCAGGACATGCACCGCGAGGCACGTTTCCGAAAACTCGCGATACACTTCCAGCATGCGCAACGTCTCCTCGCGCGCCTCGTCGGCGGTCGCGTGGGCGGTGTGACCCTCCTGCCAAAGGAATTCGCTGGTGCGTAGGAACATGCGCGTCCGCATCTCCCACCGGACGACATTGGCCCACTGGTTGATGAGCACGGGCAGATCCCGCCACGACTGCACCCAGCGCGAGAAGGCGGTGCCGATCACCGTCTCCGACGTCGGCCGCACGACCAGCGGCTCCTCCAGCTTGGCGGTCGGATCGGGGGTCAGCCCGCCCTTCCCGTCCGACACCAGCCGGTGGTGGGTGACGACCGCCATCTCCTTGGCGAACCCCTCGACATGCTCCGCCTCCTTTTCGAAATAGGAGAGAGGGATGAACAGCGGGAAATAGCAATTCTCATGCCCGGTCGCCTTGATGCGATCGTCGAGCAGCCGCTGGATGCGTTCCCAGATGCCGTATCCCCAGGGCCGGATGACCATGCAGCCGCGTACGCCCGATTCCTCGGCGAGATCGGCCTCCGTGATGACGGACTGGTACCAGGCCGCGAAGTCGGCTTCGCGCGTGACGGGGAGTGCATGCTTCATGGCGGGATCGCCTAGCGGTTCGCGCGGTGGAGCGGAAGTGCGAGTCCGTTCGCCCTTACAGCCTGCCCTGAAGGAAGAGAGCCTGGAAGAAACCACGCCAAGCCGCTGAAAACCCGCTACCCACCCGCCCGTGACCCAGTCCCCCGACCGCCTCGCAGCTGCGATCCTGTTCCGGCTGCTGTCCGTCGTCCTGTTCGCCGGCATGAACGCCTGCATCAAGCTGGGCGAAGTCCACGGCGCAAAACTCGGCGAACTCCTGTTCTTTCGGCAGGCGGGCGCGGCGGTGCTGGTGACGGCGGTGATCGCCAGCGGCCCGGGCCTCGCATCCATCCGCACGCAGCGGATCGGGGCGCATATCCGGCGCGCGGTCGTCGGGCTGACCGGCATGGTCTTCGTATTTTCCGCGATCATGACGCTGCCGCTGGCGGAGGCGACGACGCTCAGCTTCTCGACGCCGATCTTCGCGACCATATTGGGCGCGATCGTGCTGGGGGAGCCGACCGGCTGGCGGCGCTGGGCGGCGGTGCTGACCGGCTTTGTCGGCGTCGTCATCGTCGCGCGACCCGGTGGTCACGCCCTGCCGCCGATCGGCATCGCCTATGGCTTGATCGCGGCGGTGACGACGGCGACGGTGTTCATCCTGCTGCGCCAGATCGGCCGGACGGAGCGGGCGCAGACCACCGTCTGGTGGTTTTCGGTGCTATCGCTGGTGCCGCTCAGCATCGTCTATGCGATGACGGCGCAGGCGCATGACGCGACCGGCTGGGCGATCCTTGCCGCTACGGGGCTGTTCGGCGGCGCGGCGCAACTCGCGATGACGGCGTCGCTGCGCTACGGATCGGTGTCGCTGGTGGTGCCGATGGATTATTCGTCGCTGTTATGGGCGACGGTGCTCGGCTGGTGGCTGTTCGGAACGCTGCCGGGGGATACGACGTGGATCGGCGCGCCGATCATCGTCGCCTCCGGTCTCTACATCGTCTGGCGCGAGCATCTCCGCCGACGCGAAATCACGGAGGCGGCGATCAGCCCGGAATGACCGGCCTCCGTGCCGTGGCGAGCATGCGTCGCGCGCGCAGGAACATCTCCAGCCGCTGCGCCGCGAACAGGCCGAGCGCGAGCGACATCAGCATGTCCGTCATCGCCAGCGCATCCAGATGCAACCACCCAGCCCCGCCCGCGCGCGCACCCTGGCGCACCGCAACGATTGCGAGGATGAACAGCATTGCGGCGGGCGACGAACTCTGGCTCAGCGCATGCGTCTCCGGATCGACCGTGATCCGCATCAGCTTCCCCCGCGTCCAGCCCAGCGCTCCCCCCAGCACCAGCGCGGCGAGGCAGAACGCCCAACCCCAGCCGACCGGCGGCGTCATCGCGAAGGTGATCCCGACCAGCACCGCGAACAGACCCGGCAATATCCACAGCCGTTCCAGCTTCAGCGGCCTGACCCGGCTCATCCGCCGCCAGCGGACCGCGAAGACGACCGCGATCACCACCGCCGTAATAACATAGGTCAGGAGGCTCGACTGCCCGTCCGCTTGCATGCACTGTCCCCCGGCTTCGCTCGGCCGCCGTCATGCGCGGGCGGGCAGGCGGCGTCCAGCGATGGATCGGCCCGCGTCCTTCAGGCGATCAGGAGACCAAGTTTGCAGCAGCCGGATTCTCGCCCCGTCCTGTCCGAACGGGCGGTGATGACGCTGGGCTGGATCGCGACCGCGGCGTCGGTGACGATGTACGTGTCCTATGTCGACCAGATCAGGCTGAACCTGTCGGGCGAAAAGGGGTCGACGATCCAGCCGCTGGCGACCGTCATCAACTGCTCGCTCTGGGCGGCATACGGCTTTTTGCGGCAACCGAAGCGGGACTGGCCGATCGTACTGGCGAATGCGCCGGGCATCGTGCTCGGCGCGCTATCGCTGGCGACTGCGTTCTGAGCCTTCCGGCTCAGCGCGCACCGGCGGCGAGGCGCAGCGGCGCGGGCGCATCCGGTACGGCGATCATCTCCGCACGGTCCGCGATCGCGGCGGTGCCGCGCTTGATGCGCTTCGCCCGGTACAGCGCCTGATCGGCCGCCTCCAACAGTGTCGAGCGGGTCGCGTGACGATGATCCAGTCCGCAGACGCCGATCGTCGCGGACACCGTGATCCGATCCTCGCCCTCGCCGATGCCATAGCGGAGGTCGCCGAGCAGCCGCCGCAGCACGGCGATCAGGTTGTCGCGCGCATCGTCGCCGCGCAGCATCAGCACGAACTCATCGCCCCCAAGCCGTGCGACGAAGCAGTCCTCCAGATAGGTGGCCGACCGCAGCCGCCCCGCGACCACCCGCAACACTTCGTCCCCGCGCGCGTGTCCGAAGCGATCGTTGACGTCCTTGAACCGGTCGAGGTCGAGCAGCGCCACCGCCAACGGCGTCCCATCGCGCCGGGCGCATTCGATCGCGGCATCGAGGTGGCGGTTGAGGCCGCGGCGACTGGCGATCTGCGTCAGTTCGTCGGTCTGCGCCGTCTCCAGCAGGCTCTGTTCCAGGCGATAGCGCTCGGTCACGTCCTGTATGACGCCGACGATCGCGACCCGCTCGCCGCAGGCCGCATATTCCGCCTCGCCCATCGCCCGCACGCGCCGCTGTTCGCCGCGCGCGGTGACGAATTCCAGTTCCAGGTCATAGGCTTCGCCGGTCGCTATGCAGTGCGCCAGCGCCGTCTCCAGCTTCGCACGATCATGCGCCGGATAGAAATCGAGCGCGGTCGCCAACGCCTCTCCGTCCGCCGGCGTCAGGCCGTGGATCGTATAGGTCTGGTCCGACCATTCGACGGCATCTCCGCGCAGGTCGAGCCGCCAAGACCCGATGTTCGCCATCCGCTCCGCCTGCTGCAACTGGCGCTGCATGCGGTCGACGCCGATCAGCGCCTCCTGCCGCTCCAACGCCGCCGTCACCGCCTCCTGCGTTGCGACGCGCAGTTCGAACAGCGTCTCGACCAGTTTCGCCATCTGGCGCAGTGTCGCGATCTGGTCCGATGTCGGATCGCGTGGGCTGTCGTCGATGACGCACAGCGTTCCCAGCGGCAGCTTCGGCTCGCCCGGTCGCTTCGCGGCTCGGACCGGCATGCCCATATAGGCGCGCACGAAGGGCGGGCCGAGCACCAGCGGGTTGTGTGCAAAGCGCGGATCGAGCGTCGTGTCACGCACGATCAGCAGGTCGTTCGCGGCGACCGCATGCGAGCAAAAGGCGATGTCGCGGTCCGTCTGCGTCTCGCACAGCCCCTGACGCGCCATGAACCACTGGCGGTCGGCGTCGACCAGCGACACCAGCACGATTTTCCACCCGAACATGCGCCGGGTCGCTTCGACGATCGCGTCGAACTCCGCCTCCGCGGGGCGGTCGAGAATGTCGAGGGTGCGAAGCACCTCCAGGCGCTGTCGCTCGAAACGATCGGGCATGCGGGTCCTTCGCACGCCGAACCTTGCTGCCACGCTAACGAAGCGGGCAGGTGCGCCTCGTTTGCGACGAGTGGTGGCGGTAAGCGCACGCCCGTCGCAGGTTAACGCCGCGCCAAGAAATGGCGCGGCGTTCCCGGCGTCACTCCGCGGCGGCGGCGACCGGCGTGGGGTTCTTCCACGTCAGCACGGGCTTGCGCGCGGCCAGCGTCTCGTCGAGCCGGGCGCGCGGCGCGAAATGCGGTGCGGACTTGAGTGCGGTGTCGCCCGCCTTGGCGCGCTCCGCCACCGATCGCAGCGCGCCGATGAACTGGTCGAGCGCCGCCTTCGACTCGGTCTCGGTCGGCTCGACCAGCATCGCGCCGTGCACGACGAGCGGGAAATACACCGTCATCGGGTGATACCCCTCGTCGATCAGGCCCTTCGCCACGTCCAGCGTCGAGAACCCGTCCGCCAGATTGGCGTCGCTGAACAGCGCCTCGTGCATGCACGGTCCCGACCCGCCGAACGGCGCGTCGAGCGTATCCTCCAGCGAGCGCAGGACGTAATTCGCGTTCAGCACCGCATCCTCGGCGACCTGACGCAGGCCGTCCGCACCGTGGCTCAGGATGTAGGTCAGCGCGCGGGTGAACATGCCCATCTGGCCGTGGAACGCGACCATGCGACCGAACGAATCCGGGTGGCGATCGTCGACGCTTTCTTCCTCGACCAGCGTGATGTGACCGTCACCGTGGCGTTCGGTGAAGGGCAGCGGCCCGAAGGGCGACAGCGCCTCCGACAGCACCACCGGCCCGGATCCCGGCCCGCCGCCACCGTGCGGCGTCGAGAAGGTCTTGTGCAGGTTGATGTGCATCGCATCGACGCCGAGGTCGCCCGGCCGCACGCGGCCGACGATCGCGTTGAAGTTCGCGCCGTCGCAATAGACGTAGCCGCCTGCTTCATGCACCGCGTCCGAAATCTCCTTCAGATCGCGCTCGAACAGGCCGCAGGTGTTGGGGTTGGTGATCATCACCGCCGCCACGTCGGGCCCGAGCCGCGCCTTCAGTGCCGCGGTGTCGACGCGGCCCTCGGCGGTCGCGGGGATGTCCTCGACCTGGAACCCGGCGAAAGCGGCGGTGGCGGGGTTGGTGCCGTGCGCGCTTTCGGGGACGAGGACGACCTTGCGATGCCCCTCGCCGCGCTTCTCCAGCGCCGCCTTGATGCACAGGATGCCGCACAGCTCGCCGTGCGCGCCCGCCTTCGGGCTCATCGCGACGCCGTGCATGCCGGTCAGCTTGATGAGCCACACCGCCAGTTCGTTGATGACCGCCAGCGCGCCCTGCACGGTATCGACCGGCTGCAACGGATGGACGTCGGCGAAACCGGGCAGCCGCGCCATCTTCTCGTTCAGGCGCGGATTATGCTTCATCGTGCAGCTACCGAGCGGGAACAGCCCGAGATCGATCGCGTAATTCTGCCGCGACAGGCGCGTATAGTGGCGCACCGTCTCCGGCTCCGACAGGCCGGGCAGCCCGATCGGTGCGGTCCGCGCCAGCGACCCCAGCTTCGACGCGGTCGTGACCGGGGCCGCGACCTCGACGCCCGTCGTTTCGGTGGAGCCGATCTCGAAGATCAGCGCCTCCTCCAGCATCAGCGCCCGATTGCCCGTAAAGGTGTTGCCGGTCGAGGTCGCCGGGACATTGCCCGATCCGGCGACCATCTCCGGGCGCCAGCCGCTCTGGTTGATGCTCATGCCAGGATCTCCTGAAGCGCGGCGGCAAGGGTTTCGACATCCTCCGCCGTGGTGGTTTCGGTAACGGCGACGACCAGTCCGTTCGCCAGCGCATCCTCGCCCGGATACAGCCGGCCGAGCGACACGCCCGCGAGGATGCCGCGATCCGCCAGCGTCCGGACGACGGGCCGCGCCTCGACCGGCAGCTTCAGCGTGAATTCGTTGAAGAAGCCGTCGTTGACCAGTTCGACGCCCGGCACCTGCGACAGCCGCTCCGCCGCGGTGACCGCGCCGGCATGGTTGGTCGCGGCCAGCGCGCGCAGCCCCGCCTCGCCCAGCAGTGTCATGTGGATCGAGAACGCCAGCGCACACAGGCCGGAGTTGGTGCAGATGTTCGACGTCGCCTTCTCGCGCCGGATATGCTGCTCGCGCGTCGACAGCGTCAGCACGAAGCCGCGCTTGCCGTTCGCGTCGACCGTCTCGCCGCACAGGCGACCCGGCATCTGGCGGACATATTTGTCCTTGCACCCGAACAGCCCGACATAAGGCCCGCCGAACTGAAGCCCGACGCCCAGAGACTGCCCCTCGCCCACGACGATATCGGCATCCATCTCGCCCGGCGAGCGGATCGCGCCGAGCGCGACCGGCTCCGTCACCACCGCGATCAGCAGCGCCTTCTTCGCGTGACAGGCATCCGCCAGCGGCGTCAGGTCGGCAATGCGCCCGAGGATGTCGGGATACTGGACGACGACGCACGAGGTATCGTCGTCGATCGCGGCGATCAGGCGATCGATGTCCAGCTCCGGCACCAGCCACGGCGATGTCGTGTCGAGCACGTCGCCGGTATACTTCGCCATCGTCTTCGCGACCGAGACATAATGCGGGTGCAGCCCCGACGACAGGATCGCCTTGCCGCGCTTGGTGATGCGCCGCGCCATGCCGATCGCTTCCCAGCACGCGGTCGAGCCGTCGTACATCGACGCATTCGCCACGTCGGTGCCGAGCAGCCGCGCGACCTGCGTCTGGAATTCGAACAGCATCTGGAGCGTACCCTGCGCGATCTCCGGCTGATACGGCGTGTAGGCGGTCAGGAACTCGCCGCGCTGGATCAGGTGATCGACCGACGCCGGCACATGATGCCGGTACGCGCCGCAACCCAGGAAGAACGGCACTTCGCCCGCCACCGTGTTCTGGCGTGCAAGCGCCGTCATGTGGCGTTCGACCGCCAGTTCCGACGCATGGTTCGGCAGATCATGAACAGGGCCATCGAGCCGTGCCGCCTCCGGCACGTCGACGAACAGATCGTCTATCGACGACACGCCGATGACGGACAGCATCGCGTCACGATCGGGCTGGGTAAGCGGCAGATAGCGCATGTTCTACTCCTCCCATCCCTTTCGGGAGGGGTTGGGACTGTTGTTCTCCCCTCCCTTCAAGGGAGGGGTCGGGGGTGGGTAGCGTCCGGGCGGTCCGGCAAGAGACTCGCGGCACGTCACCGTATCGCGAGCATTCTACCCATTCCCAACCCCTCCCTCGAAGGGAGAGGAGTTTCAGGGGCCCCCTCCCTGCTAAGGGGGGACGTTCAAACGATCAAAGCTTGGAGACGAACGCTTCGTACGCGGCTTCGTCCATCAGGCTGTCCAGCTCGGCTTCGTCCGACAGCGTGATGCGGAAGAACCAGCCCTCGCCCTCGGCATCCGAGTTCACCAGATCGGGCGAGTCGGACAAGGCGGGGTTGCCCTCCAGCACGCTGCCGGACACCGGCGAGTAGACGTCGGATGCGGCCTTGACCGACTCGACCACCGCCGCCTCGTCGCCCTTCGCCAGTTGCCGGCCATCGGCGGGCACGTCGACGAACACGATGTCGCCGAGCTGGCTCTGCGCATATTCGGAGATGCCGACGGTGCCGATCGCGCCGTCGACTTCGATCCACTCATGATCCTCGGTGAAGTAACGCATCTCAGGCTCCCGTCGTCTTGGATTGGCGGACGTAATTGTGCGGCACGAACGGCATCGCCGCGACCGTGGCCTCATGGAATTTCCCGCGCTGCGACAGCCGCAGCACCGTGCCGGGCGTCGCAAGCGCGGTGGGGACGAACGCCATGCCGATCGGCGCGCCGAGTGTCGGGGCGAAGCCGCCGCTGGTGACGCGACCGATCGTCGCGCCGTCCGCATCGACGACCGTCGCGCCCTCGCGCACAGGCTGGCGACCGGCCACGACCAGTCCAACGCGCTTCGTCGCCGGGCCGTTCTCGCGCTCCGCCAGAATACGCCCGGCGCCTGCAAAATCACCCGCCTCGCGACGGCGCTTCGACAGCGCAAAGCCGAGATCGGCCATCACCGGCGTCGTCTCCGGATCGAGATCGTGGCCGTAGAGCGGCAACCCCGCCTCCAGCCGCAGCGAGTCGCGCGCGCCGAGACCGATCGGCTTCACCTCCGGCTCCGCGCAGATCGCGTCGGCGAACGCCGCGGCGACCTCCGCAGGAATGGAAATCTCGAAGCCGTCCTCGCCGGTATAGCCCGACCGGCTGATCCACAGCGGCGTGCCGTTCCAGTCGAACGCACCCGCGGTCATGAACACCAGCGCCTCGACGCCCGGCACCAGCCGCGCGAGCGCGTCGACGGCCTTCGGACCCTGCACCGCGAGCAAAGCCTGCTCGTCCTGCAAATTCATCGTCACGTCGTCCGGCAGGACTTCGAGCAGATAGCCGATGTCATCGTATTTGGTCGCGCCGTTGACGACCATGTACACTTCATCGGTGCCGTCGACCGTGCGGCGCGTGACCATCAGGTCGTCGAGGATGCCGCCATCCTCCGCCAGCAGCAGAGAATAGCGCATCCGACCCTGCTTCAGCCCGGTCACGTCGCCGGGCAGCACCGCCTCCAGCGCCTTCGCGACCGCATCGGTGTCGCCGGTTTCGTCGTCGCCATAGGTGAAGACCAACTGGCCCATGTGGCTGACGTCGAACAGGCCGGCGGACTGACGGGTCCACAGATGCTCGGCCATGATGCCTTCATACTGGACGGGCATTTCATAGCCCGCGAACGGGACCATCCGGCCCCCGCGGGCACGGTGCCACGCGTCGAGCGGCAGCAACTGGATGACGTCCTCGCCCTCGGGCGCGTCCTCGATCGCGACTATTTGTTCGCCGATTTCCAGATCGCTCATCGCACCGTACTCCATCAAGGGCGATCGACGGCGGGACGCCCGCTGCCGATCCGAACCCCCTCTGTCACGGTACCTGAGAGCTTTCGCAGGCGCACCTGCTTACCCCTTCGGTGGCCCCTGTAACGGGACGCTTTCCAGAGTGTCGTATCGCCTCGCGCGGTCCCTGGTGCCTGAGAGATTCCGGGGCGGTTGCTCCTTCGGCGGCCCCTGAAAGAGGCACTCTCCCGCGCATGACATCGACATCGCCGCTGTGGCTAGGCGGCGGTCGCGAGTCAATCGCGAATGCCCGCCAGGATCAGTGTTTCCCGCCTGAGGCTCGACTACTCCGGTCCGTCATGCGGGACTCGTCCCGGCATGACGAACGGCGTTCGGCCCCTATCGCGTGGCGTTGTACCGCAGCTGCGCATCGTTGAGCTGGAATCCGACCAGCGCCTCGAAACTGGCCGCCAGCACCGCCTGCCGCACTTCGGGCTGGGTCAGGGGATCGACCGCGGCGTCCTCGTCCCCCGCCTTGCGGCGGCGCGTCAGGCGCTCGCGGATCGCGGGTGGCAACGTCGCCGCGGCGCGGCTGACGCTGGCGCCCGCCGTGCCGCTCACCTGCGCACGGTCCTGACCGGCGGCGAATTGCAGCGTGATCGTGCCGACGCGCTTGGCGACGACGTTGCTGCCGCCGCGCAGCACGGTGATGAAATACGGCAGCGCCACGGTGCGAGCCGCATCCGTCTTGATGCGGCGGGCCTGCACGTCGAAGGTGACGTTGGTGGCGATGTCCGCGCCACTGTCGTCGCAGGTCGACCGCACATTGGTGATCGCCGCGATGACATCGATCGCACTCTGCGCCTGGCTGGTCGGCGGGTCGAACAGCGTCACGTCGCCCGTACCCGCGGGCACGCCAACAACGGGGCATGCCGAACGCACCGCGCTGACGCCGCCGGTCGAATCGAGTTCGCCCTTGCTGGAGCAGCCCCCGATCAGGCCGGCCGCACCGAGGACGAGAATGGCTGCAATCTTCACGGGCACACCTTGCTGACGACCCCGATCGGGGCACCGAGCCACCGCCATAGGAACCGGGTTGGAGCCGCGCAAGCAATCCGGTAGAGCGCTCGCCATGTCGAAGCTGCCGCTGGAACTCCTCATCGCCGCCCCGCGCGGCTTCTGCGCGGGCGTGGACCGTGCGATCCGGATCGTCGAACTGGCGATCGAGAAACACGGCGCGCCCGTCTATGTCCGACACGAGATCGTCCACAACAAGTTCGTCGTCGACAGCCTGAAGGCGATGGGCGCGGTGTTTGTGGAGGAACTGGACGAGGTCCCGGACGGCGCTCCCGTCGTCTTCTCCGCGCACGGCGTCCCGAAATCGGTGCCCGCCGCGGCGCAGGACCGTGGCCTCGACTATCTCGACGCAACCTGCCCGCTGGTCTCGAAGGTCCACCGCGAGGCGGAGCGTCAGGTCGCCGCCGGCCGCCACATCGTCTTCATCGGCCATGCCGGCCATCCGGAGGTCATCGGCACCTTCGGCCAGGTCCCGGCCGGCGACATGACGCTGATCGAGACGGTCGCCGATGTCGAAGCCTTCATGCCGATCGACCCCGAAAACCTCGCCTTCCTCACGCAGACGACGCTGTCAGTGGACGACACGTCGGCGGTGGTCGCGGCGCTGAAGGCGCGCTTCCCGAACATCCAGGGTCCGAAGGGTGAGGACATCTGCTACGCCACGTCGAACCGGCAGGCGGCGGTAAAGGCGATCGCCTCCGCCTGCGACGCGATGCTGGTGATCGGCGCGCCGAATTCGTCCAACTCGCTGCGACTGGTCGAGGTCGCCGAGCGCGAGGGTGTGCCGGCGATGCTGATCCAGCGCGCCGCCGACCTCGACTGGGCTTTTCTGGAGGGCGTCGGCACGCTCGGCCTGACAGCGGGTGCGTCCGCCCCCGAACTGCTGGTGCGCGAACTGGTCGACCGGCTCTCCACTCGCTTCGACGTGTCCGAGCGCGAGGAAGAAACCACGCGCGAGACGATCGCGTTCAAGCTGCCACGCGGACTGGAAGCGGCGGCTTAGCACCCCCGCTGGAGACACCCGCATGGCCGTCTACACGCAAGTCTCCGCCGAGGCGCTGACACGCTTCCTCGCGCGGTTCGACGCGGGCGAACTCGTCTCGGCGAAGGGTATCGCCGAGGGGGTGGAGAACTCGAACTACCTCGTCGACACGACCGAGGCGCGGTTCATCCTGACGCTGTACGAAAAGCGCGTCGCGGCGGGTGACCTGCCCTTCTTCCTCGACCTGCTGGAGCATCTGGCGCAGCACGGCAGCCCCGTGCCGCCCGCGGTGCCCGATCGCGACGGCACGACGATCCATGAACTGGAGGGCCGTCCCGCCTGCCTGATCCGCTTCCTGAACGGCGTGTCGGTGACGGCACCGACCCCGGAGCAGGCGCGCGCCGCGGGTGCGGCGATGGGCCAGATGCATCGCGCGCTGGAGGATTTCGGCGGCAGCCGTCCGAACACGCTGGGTGTCGATGCGTGGCAGCCCTTGCTGGCGAAATGCGGCCGCGACCTCGATACGATCGCGCCGGGCCTGTACGACGACCTCGCGTCCGGGCTTCAGGCGGTGACCGCGGCATGGCCGCAGCACGGCGACATCCGCGTCATTCACGCCGACCTGTTCCCGGACAACGTGCTGATGCTGGGCGACCGGGTCACCGGGCTGATCGACTTCTATTTCGCCTGCACCGACCTGCGCCTCTACGATCTCGCGATCATGCACACCGCGTGGAGCTTCGATGCGCGCGGCGAAGCCTATGACGGCGACGTGGGGCACGCCCTGCTGGACGGCTATGCGGCGACGTTCGGCCTCGCTGACGCGGAGCGCGCGCAGTTGCCGGTGTTGTGCATGGGCGCCTGTATCCGCTTCGCGCTGACGCGGGGCTGGGACTGGCTGAACACGCCCGCCGATGCGCTGGTGACGCGCAAGGACCCCGTCGCCTATACGCGCCGGCTCGCCTTCTACCGGGCGAACGGAGCAGAGGTTTTCGCGTGACAGAAGTCGAGATCGCCACGGATGGCGCATGCAAGGGCAATCCCGGGCCGGGCGGCTGGGGTGCGCTGATCCGCAGCGGCACCACCGAGAAGGAACTGTCGGGCGGCGAGAAGCTGACGACGAACAACCGCATGGAGCTGATGGCGGCGATCGAGGCGCTGAACGCGCTGAAGCGGCCCTGCGCCGTGACGCTGTCCACCGACAGCCGCTACGTCATGGACGGCCTGACCAAGTGGATTCACGGCTGGCAGAAGAACGGCTGGAAGACCGCCGACAGGAAGCCGGTGAAGAACGCCGAGCTGTGGCAGGCGCTGCTCGCGGCGGCCAAGCCTCACAAAATCGACTGGAAATGGGTCAAAGGTCACACCGGGCATCCGGACAACGAACGCGCCGACAAACTCGCCAGCGACGCCGCGGTGGTGGCGGGCCGGTCGTAGAGGGGGTCCGCAGGTTCTTCAACAATGGCGCAGATCATCAGCAGCGGGCGTGGTTTACCCCCCACAGGATAATTGTAGGCGCGAGGCGGATCATAACCTTGCTGCTGCGATCCGCGAATGCAGCTTACGGGGTGACGTTTGCAGCGATCATCTCCAGCATCTGAAAGCCCTGCTGACAAGGTTGATCGCCGGATCGAGCGCGCGGATGCGGCGGGCGGTTTCGCGACTGTCGCTTCCCGGCGGCATCCGCACGTCGATGAACGCCACTGAGTAAGGTGTCCCCGCTGCGAGCACCCGCTCAACCTGGGCCACTGCGTCGAGCCCCTGATGACAATGCGTCATCGTGGAGGCCGGATCGTCGCACACGCAGGGCCCAGCCCCGAACAGGTCGGCGGCCCCGCCCCCAGCGCGGCTCCGTCACCGACCGCGGCGAAGCTGCGACGGTAACAGGCATGCATGGCCGATCCGTCGTCGACGACCAGCAGTCGCTTGCCGCCTCCGTCCGAACCTTCCATCCGCGCAACCCTTGCCCATCGTTGCCGCGGGGTAAGCAGACGCGATCAAGAGGACGTAAACGAACTCGACAGCTCCGCGCCCAGCGCCTGCGCACCGAGCACGATCGCGCCGAGCGGCCCGGCATTGCCGCCGAGCGCGGGGGGGACGACGAACGTCTCCGCGTCGCCGACTTCCGCCAGGGCGACATAGCCGGCCAGACTGCGCGTCATCGCCGCGCGCACCTTCGGGAACAGATGGTCGCTGCCGACCATCACGCCGCCACCCATCACGATCCGGCGCGGCACGCCCGTCAGCACCAGCGTGTGCAGCAACTGCCCCAGCGCATCGGCAACCAGATCCCAGGCGGGGTGATCGGCGGGCAGTTCCGGACCCGGTATGCCGGTTCGCGCCTGAATCGCGGGTCCGGCCGCCAGCCCCTCCAGACACGCGCCGTGATAGGGGCAGACACCGATCCAGTCGTCACCGGCGACCCGCACCGGGCGGATATGGCCGAATTCCGAATGCGTGAGCCCGTCGACGGGCAGCCCACCCGCGATGAGCCCGACGCCGATGCCGGTGCCGACGGTCGCATAGGCGATATCGGGCAACCCCTTGGCCGCGCCCCAGCGCGCCTCCGCCAGCGCCGCGCCGACGACATCGGTATGGAAGCCGGTCGGTACCCCGACGTGCCGCGCCAGCCGCCGGGCGACGTCCTGCCCGGCCCAGCCAGGCTTGGGGGTGGAGGTGATGTGGCCGTAATCGGCGGCATGCCTGTCGATCGACACGGGTCCGAAGCTGGCGATGCCCAGCGCGGAAAAGCCGCTCCACTTCTCGAGCACCGCCTCGACCGCGCTCAGCGTCTCCTCAGGGCGGGTCGTCGGGATCGTTACCCGATCCTCGATCTCGTCGGGTCCCCGTGCCAGAATGGCGATGCACTTGGTGCCGCCGAGTTCGAGGCCGGCAATCAGCGGACGTCCGTGCGGCATAGTGCTTCCCTCTTCCACCGATCGGTGCGCCGCCTCTATGTGCGGGGGGACGGCGATTGGCCAGCCGCGGTGCTATCGATCATCGAGCGCCGTCATCGCCGCCGCGACCTCCTGCTGCAACTGTGCCATGCCGGCATCGGGAACGCTCTCGTGCGTGCGGTCGGACACTGCGTCCCAGCGTTCCAGCAGACGCTCGCCGGCATCGTCGCCACCGCCGATATACTCGCCCGCCGTCAGCGTGACGTAGGCGCGTTCGAAATGCCCCGCGCCAGCGCACAGGATCGCCCGCGTCGGTGCGTCGTCGCCGACCAGCTTCAGCAGCGCCGGGCTGACCATCTCGGGCTGCATCAGCGCCTTGACCGGTTCCGGCAGCAGATTTTCCGTCATCGCGGTGGCGGCGGTCGGGGCGAGGCAGTTGACGCGGATTTCGTTCTTCGCGCCCTCTATCGCTAGCGTCTGCATCAGCCCGACCAGCGCCATCTTCGCCGCGCCGTAATTCGCCTGCCCGAAATTGCCGTAGAGGCCGGACGAGGACGTGGTCATGACGATGCGCCCAAAATTCTGCGCCTTCATCACGTCCCACACCGCCTTCGAACAGATCACCGCGCCCATCAGGTGGACGTCGACGACCAGCCGGAAATCGGCGATGCTCATCTTGCCGAACGACATGTCGCGCAGAATGCCGGCATTGTTGACGAGGATGTCGATCCGGCCCCAGCGTTCCTGCGCATTTGCGACCATCGCCGCCACCGCAGCCTCGTCGGTCACCGACCCGGTCGCCGCCAGCGCCTCGCCGCCCGCCGCGACGATCTCCGCCGCAACCGCGTCGACACCGTCGCCCAGATCGTTGACCACGACCTTCGCTCCGTAGCGTGCGAGCAACAGCGCATGCGAACGGCCGAGCCCGGCCCCCGCCCCGGTCACGATCGCGACCCGATCCTTCAGCAACACGGCGTGATCTCCCCAATCATCAGGCGGCCAGCTATTCGACGGTGACCGACTTCGCGAGGTTGCGGGGCTGGTCGACGTCCGTGCCCTTCATGACGGCGACGTGATACGCCAGCAACTGCACCGGCACCGCATAGACGATCGGCGCGATCAGCGGGTGGACCTTGGGCATCGTGATCGTCGCAACGCAGCCCTCGCCCGCCGCCTGGATGCCGTCGTAATCGCTGATGAGCACGACCTTGCCGCCGCGCGCCATCACCTCCTGCATATTGCTGATCGTCTTGTCGAACAGCGGTCCGGACGGGGCAATGACGATCACCGGCACATTTTCGTCGATCAGCGCGATCGGGCCATGCTTCATCTCGCCGGCGGCATAGCCCTCGGCATGGATGTAGCTGATCTCCTTCAGCTTCAGCGCACCTTCCAGCGCCAGCGGGTAATCGGTGCCGCGGCCCAGATACAGCACATCGCGCGCGCTCGCGACGGTGCCCGCCATCGCCTCGATCGCCTCATCATAGGCCAGCGCCGCGTTGATCGCGGCGGGCGCCTCCGCCAGATGCTTGACGATCGCCCGCTCTTCCAGATGCGACAGCCGCCCTTTGGCGCGGGCGAGATTGGCGGCGAGCGCCGCCAGCACCGCCAGCTGGCAGGTGAACGCCTTGGTCGATGCGACGCCGATCTCCGGCCCGGCATGCGTCGGCAGCAACAGGTCCGCCTCGCGCGCCATCGAACTCGTGGGCACGTTGCAAACGACGGCGATCGTCTGCCCCTCCTTCTTGGCGTGGCGCAGCGCGGCGAGCGTGTCGGCCGTCTCGCCCGACTGGCTGATGAACAGCGCCAGCCCGCCCGGCTCCATCACCGGCGCGCGGTAGCGGAACTCGGATGCGACATCGAGGTCGACGGGCACGCGCGCGAACTGCTCGAACCAGTATCGCGCGACCATTCCGGCGTAGAAGCTGGTCCCGCACGCGACGATCGTCACCCGCTTGATCGCCGACAGGTCGCCTTCGGGGATCGGCAGCGTCACCTTCTCGTCGAGGCGTTGCAGGTAGGAGCGCAGCGTCTGGGCGACGACGATCGGCTGCTCGTAGATTTCCTTGAGCATGTAATGCCGGTGGTTGCCCTTCGACACCAGTTCGCCGGTGACGCCGGAGATGGTGATCGGCCGCTCGACGGCGTTGTTCTGCTGATCGTAGACCTGCGCACCGTCGCGCGTGCAGACGACCCAGTCGCCCTCTTCCAGATACGCGATGCGTTGCGTCAGCGGGGCCAGTGCCAGCGCGTCGGAGCCGAGATATGTCTCCCCGTCGCCGTGGCCGACGACTAGGGGCGAGCCAAGCCGCGCCCCGATCAGCAGGTCCGGGTGCTGGCGGAACAGGATTGCAAGCGCGAATGCACCGTGCAGGCGCGGCAGCACGGTACGCACCGCCTCAACCGGCTCCAGACCAGCCTCCACCTGTTCGCTGACGAGGTGCGCGACGACCTCCGTGTCGGTTTCGCTGGTGAAGACCCGGCCCCGCGCGATCAGTTCGTCGCGAAGGGATTTGAAGTTCTCGATGATGCCGTTGTGCACGACCGCGACTTCGTCGGTCGCATGCGGGTGCGCGTTGTTGGTCGTCGGGCCGCCATGCGTCGCCCAGCGCGTATGTGCGATGCCGGTCCGGCCCGGCAGCGGATCGGCGGCCAATTCCTTCGCCAGGTTCATCAACTTGCCCGACGCGCGCCGCCGCTCGATCCGGCCATCGTGATCGGTGGCGATGCCCGCCGAGTCGTAGCCACGATATTCCAGCCGTCGCAGGCCGTCGAGCAGGCGCTCGGCGACGTCTTCGTTACTCAGGATGCCGACGATGCCGCACATGGAATGTCTCTTTGTCTAGAAGGTATAGGGGACGCGGATGCCGGGCATGTCCGCGGGGAAGTCCTTGGTGTTGCGGGTGACGAGCATCGCACCGTTCACGCGTGCTGTTGCCAGAATGTACGCGTCCAGCAACTTCATCCGCGCTTCGTGACGGATCGCTGCCGCTGCGGCGGCTATGTGCGCATCGATCTCGACAACCTCGAACGGAGACAGCAGGCGAGCAACGGTCGCTCGCTGCTGGGGTGGTTCCCCCGCCAGGATTTCCGTCCAGACGACACGACTGATGCGATGCCGGCCATAGCGTTGCAATTCGGCCACTGCCGGCGGACGATCGACGAGCCAGTCGATCAGGATATTGGTATCGAAGAACGGCTCCACGTCGGATCAGAAATCGGCGCGGTCTTCGCGCATCGCGCGCTGGTACTCGACAGCATCGCCAACGTCCTGGCGGTGCTTCCAATACCCTGCTCCGCGCGCGATCCAGTCGTTGCTGCTTCGATCACGCAGGTGCTGCGATACGGCAACACGCAGTTCCGCTGCGCGCGATCGTCCATTGCGCTGTGCAAGCTCATCGAGCGCAGCAACGTCGTCGTCGGGTATGTTGACCAGAGTCCTCATATCCGCAAGATATCACGCAGCGATATCACTTGCCACCCTTCCGCGCCGTCATCAGCGCTCGAAACTGCGCGGCCCAGCCCCGCTTTTCGACCTGCGCGGGCCGCACCAGCGCCAGCGCGTCGGCGGCGACGTCCTTCGTCACGACCGATCCCGCCGCGACGATCGCACCCGCGCCGATCGATACCGGCGCAACGAGCGCGGAGTTGGAGCCGATGAATGCCCCCGCCCCGATCGTCGTGCGATATTTGAAGAACCCATCGTAGTTGCAGGTGATCGTCCCCGCACCGATGTTGACGCCCGCGCCAACTTCGGCGTCGCCGATATAGCTCAGATGGTTGGCCTTCGCCCCCTCGCCTAAGGTCGCCTTCTTCACTTCGACGAAATTACCCACGCGCGATTTCGCGCCCAGCACCGCCCCCGGACGCAGGCGCGCATAAGGACCGACATCCGCCCGGGGGCCGACCGTCGCACCCTCCAGATGGCTGAACGCGTGGATCACCGCACCGTCCGCGACCGACACGCCGGGGCCGAATACGACATTAGGCTCGATCGTCACGTCGCGGCCGATGACGGTATCATGCGAGAACCAGACGGTGTCCGGTGCGATCAGCGACGCGCCCTCCGCCATTGCGCGCAGGCGGCGCTGCGCCTGCCAGCCCTCTTCCACCACGGCCAGTTCGGCGCGGCTGTTTATGCCCGCGACCTCGTCCGCGCCCGTCTCGATCGCGACCGCACGCGCTCCCTCGGCTATCGCCAGCATGACGATGTCGGGCAGATAGTATTCGCCCGCCGCATTGTCGTTGCCGACCGCCTCCAGCAAGCGCCACAGATCGGCGGTGCGGACGGCGGTGACGCCGGAGTTGCACAAGTCGACCGCCCGCTCCTGCTCGGACGCATCCTTGTATTCGACCATCTTGCGGATCGTGCCGTCCGCGTCGGCGATCACCCGTCCGTACGCCGCGGCGTCAGCCGGCCGGAAGCCGAGCACCGCGACCATCGGCGCATCCTCCGCCTCCAGCCGCGCCGCGAGCCGGGCCACGGTGTCGGTCGACAGCAACGGCGTATCGCCGAAGCAGACGATCGCGATGCCGTCGAAGTCCGCCAGCGCCGCCTTCGCCTGCAACGCGGCATGGGCGGTGCCGAGCTGCTCGTGCTGCCACGCGATGTCGACGCCACTGCCCGCAACCGCCGCCTCGACCTGCTCGCCCGACGCACCGACGACGACGACGCGGCGGCTGGCTCCCGCTCCGTCGAGGCTGGCGAGCAAATGCAGCAGCATCGGCCGCCCCGCGACCGGGTGCAGCACCTTGTGCAGGTCGGATTTCATCCGCGTGCCCTTGCCGGCGGCGAGGACGATGACGGCCAAAGGCGCGGCGAGCGGGGTATCAGGCTGGCTCATGCCGCGCCGGTGCCACGAACATCTTGCCATTTCCATAGCGGTGCCGTCTTGCGGGCGATCATGGACAAGACTTCATCGTTTTTCGACCTCGTCGGCTTCGATATGGACGGCACGCTGCTCGACACCTCGGGTGACCTTGCCGCCGCCGTCAACCACGCGCTGGCGAGTGCCGGCCGACCGACGCTGACCGTGGATCAGGTGACGCCGATGATCGGCGGCGGCGCGCGGCACATGCTGGCGCAGGGCATGGCCGCGACCGGCGGCTGCACCGATGCCGAACTCGACGTGCTGCACCGCCGCCTGCTCGACTATTACGAGGCGAACATGGTCGTGCTGACGCAACCCTATCCGGGAGCACTCGACGCGCTGGACGCCCTCGCGGCGCGCGGCGTGACGCTGGCCGTCGTGACCAACAAGCTGGAACATTACGCGAAACGCATCCTCGAAGAACTCGACCTGACCGCGCGCTTCGCCTGCCTGATCGGGGGCGACACGCTGGGGCCGGGACGCGGCAAGCCCAAACCCGATCCGATCATCGAGATGATCGCGCGCTGCGGCGGCGGGCGCCCGGCGTTCGTCGGCGATTCGATCTACGACGTGAAGGCGGCGCAAGCGGCGCGCGTGCCCGTCGTGGCGTGCAGCTTCGGTTTCCTCGACCGGCCGGTCGGCGAACTCGGTGCGGACGCGACGATCGACGGGTACGCCGAACTCATCCCCGTGCTGGAGCGCCTCGCCGCCATTTGACCCACAGATGCCGCGCGAGCATCGCGGGCGGCATGCGCAGCCAGTGCGAGCGGACGTAGAAGCCCAGCCGCGTCGCCGGCCGGATCGCCCGCCCCCATCCATCGCGCGCCAGCAGGCGGCGGCGGAAGAGGTGGTCGGTCGTGCGGCCGTCGCCGAACAGCGCCTCCGCCAGTCGAACCGCTCTTGCAACAGGCGCGGTCAAACCGTGATGCGCGGCACGATCGGCCAGCCGGTCCTTGCCGAACTCCTCGATCAGGCAGCGAATGTCCCACAGGTTGCGGAGTCCCCCCGCCAGATCGCCGTCCGCGAACAGATGCGCGGCGGCGTGAACGATCATGTCCGTCGGCGACAGCACCGACAGCCCGTTGCCCAGCGGCACGGCGTCCGCGATCAGCGCCGCCGCATCGGGCTTCGGCCGCGCGGTCAGCGGCAGGATCGTGTGATGCACGTCGATCATCCGGTCACGCTCGCGGTGGATCAGCGGCGGCAGTTCGTGCATCCAGCGCCGGTAATAGGCGTCGTCATAGGGGTCCGGCTTCACCCATTCCCATCCCGCCGCGATCAGCGCCGTCTCCACCGTCTCCAGTGCCTCGCGCGGCACGAGGATGTCGCAATCGCCGATCGATCGCCCCTGCCCCGCCGCCAGCCCGCTCGCGGCATAGGCGGTACCCTTCAACAGCACGACCGTCACGCCCAGCGGCAAGAGGACGCGCGCAACGACGGTCGCCTCCCACAGCGCGGTGCGGCGGGCATGCTCCGCGATCTGGCGCGCATCGGCGAGGGTCGCGGCGACCGCCGGCGGCACCGCCAGCCCGTGCAGCCTGTGCGCCAGCGTTCCCGCCAGCTGCTCCGCCCGCGCGATCGTCAGCAGCGCGGTCCAGCCGTCCGCGTCCAAGTCTAGAACCGATGTCGGGTCGCGCAGCGCCCGCACCAGCAGCATCGCGTCGGTCCCGACGACAGCTCTCATGGCCAAAGCTCCTCGACCATCGCCAGCGCGGTCTCGCTGTCCGGATAGTCGATCGCCAGTGCCGGCACCTCCGTCACCAGCCGGGTCAGCGCGGTGAACCCGGCCTCGCCCAGCAGCGTGTAGTTCGTCGATGCCTGAGTCAGCCGGACGAACGCCTCGCTCGCCGGCATCTCCCGCACCGCCCGCGTCTCGCCATAACGGGGAAACAGCAGCAGCGCCGGCCGCGCCGGCTCGTCCATCGCCGCGATGGCGCGGGCGTCGGGAACGAGGTGGCGGATATCACCCTTCGGCGTGCACGGCAGCAGCGGACCCCATCGATCGCCCGCCACCGCCCCGATCGCCCCGCCCTTCAGGCTCACGAGCCGTGGAAAGGCGTGCGCCATACCCGTCGCCGGTGCGATCAGCGCGAACTCGTCGCCCATCAACCGCCAGCCGCGCCCCATCAGCAATGCCGCCAGCGTGGACTTCCCCGCGCCCGATTCGCCGCTCATGAGCAGCGCACGGCCGTTCCGCTCCACCGCCGACGCATGCAGCAGCAGATGTCGCCGCCAGCCGAGCGCGACTTGCAGGTTCATGCCCATCTCGGCGGCGAGCAGCCCGTGCGCCAGCGGCAGCGGCGCGGCCTCCGGCAGCATATAGTCGCCAGTGATCTGCACCGACGGACGCAGCCAGCGCCGCCACGGGCGTGTCGCCTCCAGCCGGACGGTGAAGTCGGGTACGTCCGGCACCGGATAGTCGCGGTACAGGTCGGCGAGCGCATCGACCGGCGCGGCCCAGTCGGACCCGATGCGGAACGCAGCCGGGCCGATCCGAAGGTGGACCGAATGTCTCATTCCGGGACGATCAGGCCGATGTCGACCAGCTCCGCGACGCGTGCCGACAGCGCCTCCCGTGCACGGCTGCCGAGATCGAAGCCCGCCGCCAGCCGCACCAGCAGTTCGTCGAGCGTCACCGCCTCGTCGCCCAGCGCGGTCAGGATCTGCGGCGCGGGTTCGGTCAGCAGGTGGGTCGCACCGGACGGGCGGTGGAGGACCGCAACGAACGCATCGAGCGGCACGGACACGGTCGCCCGCTCGGCGCACAGGCGCATGGGATCAGCGCGGCATCTGCAACGAGGCGAAACACGTGAACCCGCCCTGCCCGCGTTGCAGGCGTCGGATGTAATTCACGTAGGCGCGGCTGCGCTCGGTATCGGTGCCGGGCAGCGTGCTGCCGTTGAGCGCGCGCTTCACCTCCTCCCCCTTGTAGGCGCGGCTGGCGGGTGGGAATGCCCCCTTGGTGCCGGAGGCTACCGTCTTGCCGTCCGCGGTGATCCAGTTACCGGCGCGCGTGCGCTCCGGCACCGCGATCTCGCAGTTCAGGACGGAGCCGGCGGTCTGCGCCAGTGCGGGTCGAATCGACACCACCGCACTCGCCCCGACCGCGCCGAGCATCAGCGCACGGCGGCTGGTGGTGCCGCCGGCTGTCGAGCCGTCTTCGTCGGAGGTTGCCTGATCGGTCATGATCGTCCCATGCTAGCCTGACCGACTTTCATATCGGTTAAGCGCAGGCAAGCATCCTGTGCGTGCCGAAGCGGGACTGGACGCCCCTCCTGCCTGGAGGAGGGGCATCGGACCTACCGGACGCGCGGGCCACCGAAGGGCAGCGGCGGCGGCGGGCGGCGGTCGCGGCGGGGGAGCTGCGCCTGATAGGCGTGGCCGCAATGATCGACGCAGTACGGGAAGCCCGGGTTCACCTTCTCACCACAGAAGTGGAAATCGGGTTCGCCCGGATGGCCCAGCGGCCATTTGCAGATGCGGTCGTTCAGATCGAGCAGGCTGGTCTTGCCCGCGATCTCCGCCGATGGCTTGGCCGGAACCAGCCGGCGCGGCGGCGCGGGGGCGATCGGCGGCTGCTGCTCGCCCGGCGCCTGACGCAGGAAGCCACCGGGGCCGACCGAGCGCATGATCGGCTGCGGCGGCGCGGGAGGCGCTGCAACGACGGCGGGTGCAGCCTCCTCCGCCTCGTCCTCGTCCTCGATCTCCGGCGCAGCGGCACGCGGCGGCGCGGCGACCGGTGCGGCCACGGGCGGCGGCGGCGGAGCAGCCGCTACGACGGGCGCCGGCGGCGGTGCCGCCGCTGGCATTGGCGCCGGTGTCGGCGCGGCTGCGGCCGCGGTCGCCGCCGAGTCGTTCGCGCGCACCGGTGAGGGGCGCGCCTGAAGGCCCAGCCGGTGCGCCTTGCCGATCACGGCATTGCGGCTGACGCCCTGCCCCAGCGCCTCGGCGATCTGGCTGGCGGTCTGGCCGGCCTCCCACATCGTCTTGAGCGTATCGATCCGCTCGTCGGTCCAGGACATGCGTATTCCTTATCGTCATCGTTGCGGGCGGCAGCCGCAGGGAGTACCCGACCCCGCCATGAGCAGCCAGCCCCCGATCGGTCAAACTCTGGTGAGGAACGCCCCCGGCGTGCCCGTCATCCGGAACATCAACTGGGGCGGCCTTCGCACCCTCTATATCAAGGAGGTGCGCCGTTTCTTCAAGGTGCAGCTCCAGACGATCTGGGCACCGGCGATCACGACGCTGTTGTTCCTCGTCGTCTTCACCGTCGCGACGGGGGCGAAACGCCCCGTGCTGGTCGGCGGATCGGAGGTCGCCTTCGCCGATTTCATCGCCCCCGGCCTCATCATCAGCCAGGGGATGATGGGTCCCGCCTTCGCCAATGCCAGCTTCTCGCTGCTGGTCGGCAAGATCCAGGGGACGATCGTCGATTATCTGCAACCACCCTTGTCGACGATGGAATTGCTGTCGGCGCTGGTCGGCGGCGCGGTGACGCGGGCGATCATCGTCGGCATCGTCGTGTGGGCGGCGATGGCGCTGTACCCCGGCGTTCACGTCACCCCACACGCGCCGCTGGCGATCCTGTGGTTCGGCCTGCTGGGATCGCTGTTCCTCGCGTTTCTCGGCGTGCTGACGTCGATCTGGGCGGAGAAGTTCGACCACGCCGCCGCGGTGACCAACTTCGTCGTCACCCCGCTCGCGCTGCTGTCGGGCACCTTCTACTCGGTCGACAAGCTCGCCCCCGCCTTCCGCGCGTTCAGTCATGCCAACCCGTTCTTCTATATCATCTCCGGCTTTCGCTACGGCTTCCTCGGCATTGCCGATTCGCCGGTGTTTGTCGGATCGCTGGTGGTGCTGGGCATCGATGTGGCGCTGGGCGTCGCCTGCTACGTGCTGCTGCGGCGCGGATGGCGGTTGAAGAACTGAGCTGTTTGGGGTTTTGCGGCGGCGGTTGGCGGCGGTTTCGGAGCGGGAGGTGCGTGGCTGCGGGCTGCTGAATTCACAGGATAATGCGGGCGAAGTGGAGGAAGTGGAGGCACCGGACGGGTGTCTTCCACTTCGGTGCAGGGGCGGGGCGGCGACACCGGGAATGACTGCTCACGCCCGATTGCTGACATAGCCGGATGTGCTAGGTTTAGCCCCACAGGAGGCCTCATGACGATCTATCAGCGGTTTCGCATCTGGATCGACGAGGTTCAGTCCGGAAGCCTTTACGCCGGCAAGCTGCTGTACGCTGCTGGCGCGTTTCCGCTCTTCGCTACTCCGCTTTTCGGAAACTGGTGGCGCATACCGGGCGTCGCGATCGCGGTTGGATGGATGGCATTTCTGCTTTGGCGGCTTTGGCTGATGGCAAAAACTGGCCTGATCGCCAGTGACGTGCCGCAGGGCCGCTTGATCGAGAAGACGGTTTCTACCGACGACGCGATCTCGAACGACAGCTAACCACCAACTCTCGCCGTTCGCGACCCGCGTAGCGGACGCTGCCTGCCCGAAACCGGACCGGCGGCTTTGGGGCGGGAAAGCGGACGAGCCGTTTACGCCCAATGCCTGCCGTTCAGAGGCAGGAGCGACTTGCCCGAAACCGGTCGATCGTTCAGCTTCAACCCGTGAGCGATAGCAGATATCAGGGCGGGACTACCGCAGGTAGCAAGTGGGGCTGTGCCGTTGCCGCAGTCATTGGCGTGCCCCTCTTCTGTTTTCTCACCCTCGTTGACGCTCTCGGTGACTGCGTCCCGGACTCGGACTGTAAGAAGGGCTTCTTGCCCTTCGTCGTCGCTCCGACCGTCGTCGTCGCGGCAATGTTGTTCTTCGTTGTTCGCTTAATCGTGAACAAGATGCGGCGATCAGCAGGTGGCAGCTAATCCTCGCGTGTAGCCGAAAGCGGCCAGACCGCCTTCCTTCCCGTCTCGGCCCTTCCGCTTTCGCCCAATTCGAGACATTGCGAAGAGCCGGCGCCATTCCTGATTGCGGACACCAAAGGTTGGTGCAAGGATCGCCGCTGATGCTGCTCGCCACCCTTCTCGCTACCGCCGCCCTGACGCCCGCCCTCGAAGCGGATTTCTCCCAAAGCTATCGGGTCTGGATTTCCGTAGATCGGCCTAGCTGCACCTACTGGCTTACTGACACTGGCATGAACCCTCGCCAGCTTACCGCCGCTTTGACGCAGAATGGCTATGAGGTCGCTAGAGGCGCTGAAATTCTTACGACCTCCGACACGCCTGTTCGATGCGTCCGCGAGGCTTCGCGTGCCGTTCGGCGAGCCGGTTTTGTCAGCATTCGCACGAGGCTCGGGACGGAGAAGGATCGGATGCACGGCATCCCGTGAATGGCAGCTATGTGCTGGTTCTCGCCCGAAAGCTGCCCTTCCGCTTACCACCAAAAGCGGCCATGCCGACTAACTGAAACGCGCGCAAGCCTCGGCCCAGCGAGGCACGCACTACCATCGATGTCAAAGAACCGCCTGACTCTACCCCCTCAACCCTCTGTAGGACAGCGCCACTCGCGCGCGAGAAGTCCTAGCAGCAGGGTGTCGCGGATGCCGATGTGGGTTTCCCACTCCTCGCGCAGCAGGCCCTCACGGCGGAAGCCGAGGCGTTCCAGCAGGGCGATCGAGCCGGCATTGTCCGGGTCGGTGTCGGCGAAGATGCGGCGGGCACCATCCTCCGCGATCAGCAGGTCGATCAGCCGCGCCACCGCCTCGCGCGCATAGCCCTGACCCCAGTATCGGCGGGCGAGCAGATAGCCGATCTCGTACACGCCCGGCCGACGCCGGTGCGCGGACACGGTGCCGATCGCGGCGCCGTCCAGCGTGATCGCCCAGCCGGTCCACGGATCGTCTACGGCACGCGGCATCAGATAGGCGCGCGTTTCCGCCAGATCGGCATGCGGCGCGCTCGACCACCAGCGCATCAGGTCGACGTCGCGATACGCGTCGTGCAGCGCCTCCGCATCGTCGGTCGACAGCGGGCGCATCGTCAGGCGCTCGCTGTCGAACATCGCCTTCATTGCGCCAGCGCGTCGACCAGCGCGCGGACCTTCGCCTGCCGCCACTGCGGCAACGGCGCGACCAGCCAATAGCCGAGCCGCGACGGCACCGGCTCGCCCATCGCGATCACCCGGCCCGACGCCAGATCGGCGGCGGCGAGCAGTTGCGGCACGGTCGCGCGGCCCAGCCCGGCGGCGGCGGCGTCGATCGCCAGCCCGGCATCGTCGACCCGCACCAGCGCGCCCGTATCGTCGGGCGACCCCGGCCACGCGATCAGCGGCGCGTCGATCGCCACGGCGGGTGCGGCGACGGTGACCATCCCGTCCGATTCCAGCGCCTCGCCCTCATGCTCGCCCGGCCCCTCGCCCCAGCGGATCGCGAGGTCGAGATTGGCTTGCGTGAAGTCGACCGTCTCGTCCGCGCCGATCAGCACGAAGCGTAGGTCACGGTCGGCGGCGGCGATCGCGGCGAGGCGCGGCATCAGCCACTTGTCGGTCAGGTCGCGCGGCGCGGCGATGGTCAGCGACTTGGACGACTGTCCGGCCTGCATCGCTCGCACCGCTTCCTCGAACTGGAGGAATCCGTCGCGCAAGGGCGCGAGCCCGGCCTCGCCCTCCGGCGTCAGCTCCAGCCCGCGCGTCGTACGCCGGAACAGCACGACGCCCAGCGTATCCTCCAGCGCCCTGATCTGCTGGCCCACGGCGGCGGGCGTGACGGCAAGCTCGTCCGCCGCGCGCGTGAACGACAGATGCCGCGCAGCGGCGTCGAGCACGCGCAGACCATTGAGCGGGAGGTGGGTGCGCTTCATGCCGTTGCCCTCCGGAAAGGAGTGCTGGCCCGCGCGATTCGCTCATGCGGCGTCGGGTGATACCCCGTCACTGCGACACCGTCGGCGCATGCAGCGCGAAGCGCGGAATGTCCGCGTCGAACAGCGTGCCGTCTTCCGCAACCATCCGGTACGTGCCCTGCATCGCGCCGGAGGGCGTCGCAAGCGGACAGCCCGAGACATAGTCGAAGCTCGCGCCCGGCTCGATCAGCGGCTGTTCGCCGACCACCCCCTCGCCCTCCACCGAATGCCGCGCCCCGCGGCCATCGGTGATGATCCAGTGGCGGGTCAGCAACTGCACCGGCGCGCTACCGTCATTCTCGATACGGATGTGATAGGCCCAGAACCAGCGGCCCCGTCCCGGCTCCGACTGTTCGGGCAGATAGCTGACGGCGACGCGCACCGTCACGTCGCGCGTCGTCGCCGCATAGCCGAACAGGCTCTTCATCGCGTCGAACGTCATAAGCCGGCACGCCTGAGCGCCTGATCGAGGTCCTCGATCACGTCGTCCGCGTCCTCCAGCCCGACGTTCAGACGCAACATGCCCTCGCCGATGCCCATCTCCAGCCGCTTTTCCTCGGCGACGCCGCTGTGCGTGGTCGAGGAGGGGTGCGTCATCAGCGAACGCGAGTCGCCGATGTTGTTGCTGATATCAACCAGCTCCAGCCCGTCGAGCAGGGCATGCGCCTGTTCGCGACCGCCGGGTACTTCCAGCGCGAAGATCGGGCCGGCGGCGCTCATCTGCGCCATCGCCAGCTCGTGCTGCGGATGACTCGGCAAACCGGGGTGCATCACGCGGGCGACGCGCCCTTCGAGGAAGGTGCCGACCTTGACCGAATTCTCCGACTGGCGACGGATGCGCAGGTCGAGCGTCTCCAGCCCCTTCAGCACCACCCACGCGTTGAACGCCGACAGCGTCGGCCCGGTGTTGCGCGTGAACGGCAGCAGCGTGTTGTCGATCCAGTCCTGCGTCCCGCAGACTGCACCGGCCAGCACGCGGCCCTGCCCGTCCATCATCTTCGTCGCGGAATAGGCGACGACATCCGCGCCGAACTCCATCGGCCGTTGCAGCGCCGGCGTCGCGAAGGCGTTGTCGACGACCGTCGTGATCCCCCGCTCGCGGGCGATCGCGCAGACGGCGGCAAGGTCGACCACATCCATCGTCGGGTTCGCGGGCGTCTCGAAGAAGAAGACCTTGGTTTCGGGGCGCAGCGCATCGACGAACGCCTGCGGGTCGCGCGCATCGACCACCGTTGTGGCGATGCCGAACTTCGGCAGCAGCGTATCGGTCAACCACCGGCACGATCCGAACGCGGCGCGCCCGCCGACCAGATGGTCGCCCTGCTGCAACTGGCACAGCAGCGCCGCGGTCATCGCCGCCATGCCGGTCGCCATCGTCCGGCACGCCTCCGCGCCCTCCAGCAGGGCGATACGCTGTTCCAGCATCTCGACCGTCGGGTTCTGGAGGCGGGAATAGGTCATGCCGACCTGTTCACCCGCGAACCGCGCCGCCGCGTCGCCCGCGCAGTCGTAGGCGTAGCCCGAGGTCAGGAACAACGCCTCCGACGTCTCGCCATATTCGGACCGCGCGGTGCCGCCGCGGACCGCCTGCGTCGCGGGACGCCAGTTCTGGGTGATCGTGCGGTCCTGGCCGGTCTTGCGCTTCATGCCCGCCGCTTTGCCCCCGGTGCGCGGTCCCTTGCAAGGAAAAGCCGAACGACGGCATGACGGGCGCGTGTCCGCTGTCCTCCGCCGTTTCGCCGATAGACCCTGGCCCGTCGCGCTGCTGATCGCGGTGGTCGCGCAATTGCTGTTCGGCTGGCGATTGGCGACGCCGACCAGCCTGGTGTTCGACGAGGTGCATTACGTACCCGCCGCGCGGACGCTGCTGGCGCTCGCCCGGCCGCAGAATATCGAGCATCCTTTGCTCGCCAAGGAGCTGATCGGGCTGGGGATCTGGCTGTTTGGCGATACCTCGCTCGGCTGGCGGGCGCTGTCGAGCGTCGCCGCCACGGGCGTTGTGACGGGCATGTTCGCGCTGCTGTGGCTGGGCACGCGGCGGATGCGACCGGCAATCACGGGGGCGGTGCTGACCGCGCTGAACTTCACCGTGTTCGTGCAGGCGCGGATCGCGATGCTCGACGGGTTCATGGCGGCGTTCGTGGTCGGCGGCGCGGTGTGCCTGCTTTGGGCGATGCACGCGCCACCGGGACGAGTCGGGCGACGCTGGGCGGCTGGCGCGGCGATGCTGGGGCTGGCGACCGCCTGTAAGTGGACCGCCGCGCCATACGTGGCGTTCGCCGGCATCGCGTTCCTGCTGCTGCGGCGGGGGCGACCGGACCGCTGGCGCGGGCTGGACGCGGAGGTGGCGCTGGCGGTGCTCGGGCTGGGCAGCGTCGCGGTGTATTTCGCGACGTTCCTGCCGGCATTCTTCTACGCCGAACAGCCGCTGACGTGGCGGACGCTGATCCCGTTCCAGTGGACGATGTACCAGCAGCAGACGCAGGTGCTGCCGCCGCACACCTATCAGTCGGCGTGGTGGACGTGGCCGCTCGACATCCGCCCGATCTGGTATCTGTACGAACGCGTCGACTGGGCGCAGCGCGGCATCCTGCTGGTCGGCAACCCGGCGGTGTGGTGGGGCGGACTGGTCGCGGTGGCCGCGTGCGCCTGGGGCTGGATCAGGACGCGCGACGTGCGGCTGGGCGTCGCGGCGGGGCTTTGGATCGCGTCGTTCGCGATCTGGCCGGCGATCCCCAAGTCGCTGGGGTTCTTCTATTATTATTACCTGCCCGGCATCTGGCTGGCGATCCCGATCGCAGTCGCGTTCGACCACTGGCGTGCGAGGGTGGACCGCTGGGACGAAGCGTATCTGCTGCTCGTCGCCGGCCTGTTCGTGTATTTCTACCCGATCCTGTCCGCCGCGCCGCTGGCCGGGGAACGGTCGTTCCTGCGCTGGATGTGGCTGAGGAGTTGGCCGTGATCGGCCGCTGTCCTACATGGCGGAGGTCCGCTATGTGCGTTGGATCGAACCGTTCTTTGACATCCCGACGGCTTTGGCGAAACGCCGCGTTGGACTAACCTTAGCCTAACCTTCCGCGGGATCAGTACCGCCCCCAGACGAAGCGCGACGACAGCGCGTAGTTCCACACGGCACCGACCAGCACCCCCGCCAGCGCGGACAACGCCCATGCGTCGTTGTGGACATCGTGCAGGAACGCCGCGACGCCGACATTCGCGACCGCCCCGACCGCGCAGACGACGCAGAACGACACCCACCCGTCGGCCAGTTGCCTGAACCCCTTCAGCCGCCGGTCGCGATAGGTCAGCGCGTTGTTCAGGAAGAAGTTTCCGGTCATCGCCGCCAGCGTCGCGACGATCGTCGCCGCCAAAAAGCTGACGCCCATCGCCAGATAGAGCAGCGACAGCACGCCCATGTGCATGCCCACCCCGATCGCGCCGATCGCGGAGAACATCGCGAACCGCACCGGTACGAACCGCCCGAACCGGCGATCGTACAGCGCGATCAAATACTCCATCGCCACGACGTGATCGAGCTTCGACTCGCCCTCGGTCCGCACGCGGAACACATAGGGTAGCTCGACGAAGCGCATCGGCATCGGCGCGGCGGTCATCAGGTCGAGCAGGATCTTGAACCCGATACCCGACAGCCGCGGCGACAGCGTACGCGCCACCGCGGTGCGGATCATGAAGAAGCCGCTCATCGGGTCGGTCAGGCCGGTCTTCAGGATATAGCCCGACAGGCGCGTCGCCAGCGCCGACTTGGCGACGCGGTCGGGATCCCACTCGCCCGTGCAGCCGCCCTCGCAGAAGCGCGATCCGACCACCACGTCCAGCGTGGAGTCGGCCTGCAACTGCGCCAGCATCGCCGGCAACAGCCTCTCGTCATGCTGCATGTCGCCATCGATCACCGCGACGACCGGCGCGGCGGTCGCGCACATCCCCTCGATACACGCCGACGATAGCCCACGGCGGCCGATCCGGTGAACGACGCGGACGCGGGTATCGACGCGGCCCAGCGAGCGCGCCTCGTCGGCGGTGCCATCCGGGCTGTCGTCGTCGACGAAGATCACTTCCCAATGGATGCCCGACAGCGCCTGATCCAGCCGCGCCACCAGCGTCGCAACATTGCCACGCTCGTTGAACGTCGGCACGACCACCGCGAGGTCGAGCAGTTCCGTCACGGTCGTCGACCTCTCACAGCCCTGCCAGCACCGCATCGGCCATCGCGGTCGTGGACAGGGTGCCGCCCAGATCGCCGGTTCGCGCGCCGCCGGCGATCGCCGCCGCCACCGCCGCCTCGATCCGGTCGGCCCGCTCCGGCATCGCCAGCGAGTGGCGCAGCATCATCGCCGCAGACAGGATCGCCGCGCAGGGGTTCGCCTTTCCTTGGCCGGCGATGTCGGGCGCGGAACCGTGGATCGGCTCGAACAGCCCCTTGCCCGCGCTGTCGAGTGCGGCGGACGGCAGCATGCCGATCGACCCAGCGCACATCGACGCCTGATCCGACAGGATGTCGCCGAACAGATTGCCCGTGACGATCACGTCGAACTGCCCGGGATCGCGCACCATCTGCATCGCGGCATTGTCGACATACATATGGCTGAGCGTAACGTCGGGGTAACCGGCCGACACCTCCACGACCACGTCGCGCCACAATTGCGAGGTTTCGAGGACGTTGGCCTTATCGACCGACAACAGGATGCTGCGGCGGGTGCGCGCCGTCTCGAACCCCACCCGCGCGATCCGCGCCACCTCGTTTTCGTCGTAGCGCATCAGGTCGTTACCCTCGCGCAGTCCCTCGGTCGTCGTGCGGCGTCCCTTCTCGCCGAAATACACATCGCCGGTCAGCTCGCGGACGATGACGAGGTCGATGCGCCGCGCGATTTCCGGCTTCAGCGCGGACGCATCCTCCAGCCCGGCGAATAGCCTCGCCGGGCGCAGGTTGGCAAACAGGCCGAGTTCCTTGCGCAGGCCGAGGATCGCCTGCTCCGGCCTGAACGCGCGCTCCAGCATGTCGAAGGCGGGATCGCCGACTGCACCGAACAGGATCGCATCGGCGCGGCGAGCAAGGTCGAGCGTCTCGGGCGGCAGCGGATGTCCCGCCGCACGGTACGCCGCGCCGCCGACGGGAGCCTCCTCGAACGTCAGGCCGAGGTCGAGCACCTCCAGCACGCGCCGCGCCTCCGCGGTGACTTCCGGGCCGATGCCGTCGCCGGCGAGCAGTGCGATGAGCGCCATGTCGTCTCCTGTGTTCGCGCTCGCCCTTGGCGACACCGACGCGGTCACGCAACCGCCCTCTTCAGCCGATCGACGAGCCGCTCGCGCGCCGCCAGCGGCTCCGCGCGCCGATCCGTCAGGATATCGCGGGTCAGGAAGTGCCCGGTGATCGCCAGTCCGGCAAGGAGATCGCCGCCATCCGGTTGACCGCCGTCGATCAGGAATGCGGGCAGCGGGAACAGTTGACGCTCATACCCCGCTGCACCAACGCGACTGACCGCGCCGCCGCTCTTGGGGCTGACGAAGGTGAGATCGCCCGTCGTGCCGGTGACGACGCAGCCCGACAGGTCGAGCCCGAAGCCGAGTTCGGCGAGCAGCAGCAGCTCGTACCGCACCAACGTTCCCGCCCACCCCCGCGCAGCCGGAGCCGCCTCGATCGCCGACAACACGGCGTCGAGGCCGTCGTGCAGCCGCGGATAGGGCTGCGCCTCCGGCAGCGCGATCGCGGTCAGCGCGGTGACCCAGGCGATGCCGGCGGCGGGCAGCGGTTCGGCATGCAGGACGGAGCGGCTGTGCAACGGCTCGACGGTCAGCGCAGGCAATTGCTCCGCGGTCCGCGCCCGCCACTCGCCACGGATGGTGTTGCCCGGTTGCAGCACCGGCCGCAGCCGCCGCGACCGACCCCCGCGGACATAACCGGGCTGGACGCCGTCGTCACGCGTCAAAGCCCGCGCGACGAGCCCATGCTCGCCATGCGCGCGCGTCGCGAGGACGATGGCGTCGGTCAGCAGGTGCATGCCCGCCGGTGTAGCGGGTTGCGGGAGCAGGCTGAAGCTAATCCTCCTCGTTCGCGGAGAGGTGGCACGCCGCAGGCATGACGGAGGGGCAGTTACGAGCCGTTTCGCCCGTGGCTGCCCCTCCACCGCTTCGCCGCCGGGGAGGATCTTACCGCCGAACCCGATCCGCCAGCCGCTTCAACACCGGCACCGCCGTCAGCCGCTTCGCCAGCCCGACCCCGGATTCGAATCCGGACAGCACCCCCAGCGCTCCCCGGTTCGCGATGCTTGGCCGCAGCAGCAGCAGGTCGACGCAAGCCACACCGCGGGTGGAGAACAGGCGTTTATGCTGGCCATCGCCTTCGGTAAAATCGAAGCGCGTAAAGCGCTTCTCGGCGAACAGGTCGGCCATTGCCTGCGCGTGCAGGGCAGTGCCGGGCGACCAAGCGCCCAAAGCCGGATCGTGCCCGACGTAATCGTAGCGTAGCGCCGTCCCCTCGGCGGTGCAGCAAAGATAGGCGATCGGCCGGTCGTCCATCAGCATCAGCCACGCGCGCACCTCGTCCCGATCGGCGGCGGCAAACAGTGGGGCGGGATTCTCCGGCAGGCCGGCGTCGAGGAGCTTTTCCTGATAGGTCGTTGCCGACAGCGGCCGGGTAAGCGCGTGGAACACCGCGATGCCGTCCCGGTCGCGATAGCGACGGATGTCGAGCCGGCCTTCGCCCGCCAGCTTCCTGCCCTTGCGCTTCAATCCCGACCGCGCATTGGCGGACAGGCCGGCCAGCCACGCGTCGTGCCCGATCGTCAGGTCGGTCCAGCGCCGGACGTACCGCTGCTGGACGTGGCGGAGCAGCCGGTCCGGGAGCAGGCCGCACGCGGCAACCGTGTCGGGCAACGAGGTGATGCGATAGCCGTGTGCGTCACCCAGCGGCGGCAACACCGGCATCTGCCCGGCCAGCGCCGCGTCGAGCGACAGGCCGACACGCACCAGCCGGCGCGGGATCGTCGCAAGCGTGCGGGCTCCGACCTGAAGCCGGAACGCGCCGGCCTGGCTCATAACGCGCTCACGCGGCGCGCTCCTCCACCAGGTTCGACCACAATTGCTCCGCCTGCCGCCAGCGGGTCCGCAGCGCATCGGGGGCGAGCGGACGGTCGTCGCGGTCGAGCTTCAGCGGCATGTCGTCGGCGAAATGGTGGGTCGGGAGCACGTCGCGCAGGTCGGCGAGCATCGCACACAGCGCCTCGAACCGGCGGACGTGGACGCCGTTGGCGCGGGTGCCGGCGCGATTGGCGAGTTCGAAACCGTGGCTGACGATCGTCACCGCGGCGTGGCCCGCGACGGCGGCATGCTCCAGCGCGTCATAGGTTTCGCCGGAAGACAGCGCGCAGAGCTGGAACGTGCGCAGGCTGCCCGGCGCGTCCTCGATCACCGTCACCGGCACCTCGATGACCTCGCGCGCGACCGGGGCGATATGGCGGCGTGGCAGCGAAATCAGGCTGTCCGGCTCCGCGCCATTGTGGCTGCTGTCGTAGACGAAGCCCAAATCCGCCAAGGCCGCGAGCGTGTCGTCGTTGGCGGCGTAGGAGCCCGCGCGGAACGCGATCGGCGCGGGCGCTCCCGCCGCCATCAGCAGGTCGGTCGCGCCGGCAATCAAATGGCGCTGCTCCGCATAGCCATATTCATGCAGCGCGAAGCGGGCATGTGCGGCGCCCCGGTCGCCCGCGCGCGCCGCCGTCCAGTTGGGGTGGAGGTGGAGCTGCACCTCCTGCCCGGCCTCCAGGATCGTGTCGACCATCCGGCGGACGGGGGCGAGGCCGAACGTCATCGCCGGCATCGGATCGACGAAGAAACACGCCTTCAGCCCGTGCTCCGCCAGCCTGTCGAGCTGATAAGAGAGACCAACGCCGGCGGGCTCCAGCGATCGGCTGTAGATGCCGTCGACATCGTGGCCGGCGCTGTGGTGACGCCAGGCGAACTCGGTGTCGACGGTGAGGAAGACGGGGGTCGTCATGACCGTATGCGTACGGGCGGTTGGTGAAGAAAGCGCAAAGGCGGTGGCGGATCACCGGGCCGACCGCCCCCACCGACGCTAAGGCTTGATCCCGAAGCGCGAATAATCCCGGTCGATCAACGGCGAGATCAGGCGGGCGGAGGCCAGATCGGCCTTCGATTCTGGTGCAGCGCCCTGCTTTCCGCGGATGATGCCGCGCATGTACAGGCTGGCGGCGAGTTCCGGCGCATCGTCCAGCGCCGCGGTCAGGTCCGCCAACGCATCATCGAAGCGGTTCATCCGGTAATAGACCATCGCCCGGCTATCGAGGGCCGACACCCGACTCTCGCTGAGCTCGATCGAGCGCGTGCAATCCTTCAGCGCGGTGTCGAGCTGCACGTTCAGCGTGCCCTTGATCCAACAGCGCGAATTCAGCAGCTGTGCGCTGCCCGGATTGTCCTTCACCGCCTCGTCGATCGCGACCAGCGCGCCGTCGCCATCGCCCGCGCGGGCGAGCAGGTCGGCCTTCGCCGCCATGTAGTCGCCCGCTTCCTTGCCGCCGGCATCGATCCGTTCCTGGATCATCGCGATCGCGGCATCCTTGTCGCCCGCGTCGAGGCGGTAGCGCGCCATCGTGTTGATCGCCGCGAACGACGACGGGTCCAGCTTCAGCGCCTCGTCGAGATCAGCCTGCTGCTTCGCCTTCTCACCCCCCTGCTCATAGAGGCCGGCCCGCCACAGATAGGTATCGATCGTCGGTTCGATCGACAGCGCCTTGGTCAGGTCGACGATCGCGGCGGGCCGGTCGTAGGTGTTCGCGAGGAAGCTGGCGCGGTTGATGTAGACCGCGACATCCTCCGGATCGTTGGCGATCGACTTCGCATAGGCGGCGAGGATCGGCTTCAGCGCGCCCGATCGCCGCGCCTCCGCCACGACCTGGAAGCGGGATGGCAGATCGACCGGCGCCGCCGCCTGCAACGTCCGCGTCTTGGCCAGCGCGACCCGGGCACGGGTGGCGGGGATGTCGGCGGGTGCGATCTCCGGCGCGACGGTGGCGAGTTCGTCGTCGATCGTGACGACATCGCCCGCCAGCGCGCTCTTCCGCACGATGCGGCGGCCGGCGATCACCTCGTCGAGACTTTGGTCGCCCTCCAGCACGAAGCCCTTGCCCCCCTGCGGCAGCAACAGGCGCGTGTGCATCGCCATCCGCTTCGCCGGGCCGACCGCGACCGGGATCGCGCGCCATGCCGCCCGGCCGCGATCGGGCGCGAAGTTGATGTCGGACATCGTGCCGTCCAGCGCCGTGCGCCAGCGGCCCCGCTCCTTCCCCCACGGGCTGGACACGATGCCCCGCCCAGTCACGGTGGCGACGCCGGTGACGGGGTCATAGGCGAGCGACTGGTCGGTCAGCCGCGCATTCGACACGATATTGCCGACCACCTTCTGCACCATGTCGCGCTTCTGATCCGGCGTCGCCTGCTGCGCGACGAGGTTCATCATCGACCCGCTCTGCCCGCGCACCTTCATCGTCACGGTCACCAGCGTCGGCAGCGACACGCCCGCCCGCTGGTCGTATTCGACCGCCGCCTCGACCTCCGGCCGGGCATCGGGGTGGAAGGGCACCTCGACGAGGTCGGACCCCGCCGCGCGGATCGGCAGGACATGGCGGAACGTCGGTACGTCATGGATGTCGGCCAGCGTCACACCGTTCATCGTACCGTCCAGCCACAGCGTCTCGCCGGCGACGTTCGCCTTGACGATGATATGGTCGAACGCCGCCGCGGACGGCAGGCGCGTGTCGAACACGTCGCCCGCCTGCGCCGGCGCGGTCGCCGGCTCCGCATCGATCTTCAGTTCGTGCAGGATGGCGAGCAGCAGCAGCGTCTTCGCCTTGCAGTCGCCATAGCGCAGCGACCACGTGTCGGCGGGCTTCTGCGGCGTGTAGTTACCGCCCGCCATGCCGTTGAACAGATAGCGGATCTTGCCCTGCACCAGCTCCAGCGCGAGCGCCGCCCGCTTCAGCGGGTCGGGCGTCGCCGCGGCGATTCGCGCCACTTCGGTGGCCAGCGGGCTGCCCGCCGGGATCAGGCCGGCGGTGGCATAGAGCGGCGCCATCGTCTGCGACACGGCCGACCAGCTGGCAAAGGTCGTCGCCTCCACGATCGGCGGACGGACGAAACGGACCGGCGCATCGTTCGGCAGTTCGGGCTGCTTCGGAAGGATGCCGTCGAAGGTCACCTCGCGGTACCCGTCCGCGGTGGTGACCAGCGGCTTCGCTCCTTCCGCATAGGTCTTCCACTGGACCGCATCCTTCTCGGGCCAGGTCAGGCGGATGCGGGCGAGGCCCGCGCGGACCGGCGCGACGGGAAGCTGCGCGATCGTCTGGACCTTGCCGCCGAGCGCCGCATCCTTGTTCGTCGTCGAGATTGTCAGGCGCAGCACGTCGCCCAGCCGCAACCCCTCGACCGCCAGCGTCGCGGTCAGTACGCCGTTCATCTCCAGCCGCTCCAGCCGCTCTTCGCGCCGCAGCACGGTGAAGCGCTTGCCGCCCGCCAGCACGTCGATCGTCTCGCCGCCGCGCAGGATCTGGACGCGGTGGACGATCAGGTCGCCCTGATCGGGTTGCCACGACGCGGTCAGCGTACCCGCCTGCGTCAGCATTTCCGGCGAGGCGATGCGCGTGGCGGTGTCGACATAGGACCAGACCTGCCCGCCCTCCAGCCGCTGCTGGTTGTCGAACAGGACGATGACGGGCGATGCCGCATCCAGCTTCGCCGCGTCGATCGGCGTAGCGGCCTTTATCCAGGCCGGCGCAGCCTGATACAGCGGCGTCTCACTCGCGAATGCGGGGGCCGCAACCATGCACGCCCCCACCAGCAACCCGTACCGAACCATGTCTGCCCCCAAATCCCTGATCCCAGCTTAGCCGGTCGGGGGCACACCGCAATCGCTGATGCTGTGCTGTTCCGGTGCAGATGCCCGTCTGAAGATCAGCTCGTTCAGTGCGCGTGATAGAAGTCGTACACCTGCTGCGCGACGGCCGCCGACACGCCCGGCGCGCGTTTCAGGTCGTCGAGGCTGGCGTTGCGCACCGCGCGGCCGGTGCCGAAATGCATCAGCAGCGCCTTCTTGCGCGCCGGGCCGATGCCCGGCACCTCGTCCAGCGGCGACGCGCCGATCGCCTTGGCGCGCTTTTCCCGGTGCGCGCCGATCGCAAAGCGGTGGACCTCGTCGCGCAGCCGCTGGAGATAGAACAGCACGGGGGCGTTGACCGGCAACTGGAACTCGCGCCCATCCATCATGTGGAAGACCTCGCGCCCGTCGCGGCCGTGATGCGGCCCCTTGGCGACGCCGACGAGGCACACATCCTCGATACCCAGATCCTCCAGCACCGCCTTCGCCGCGTTCAACTGACCCTTGCCGCCGTCGATCAGGACGAGGTCCGGCCATGTGGAGTCATCGCGGTCGGGCGCCTCCTCCAGCTGGCGGGCGAAGCGGCGGCGGAACACCTCCCGCATCATGCCGAAATCGTCGTCGGTCCGCGCCTCGTTTCCCTTGATGTTGAACTTGCGATACTGGCCCTTGCGGAACCCCTCCGGCCCGGCGACCACCATCGCACCCAGCGCGTTGGTGCCCTGGATGTGGCTGTTGTCGTAGACCTCGATACGGTCGGGCGGCTCCGGCAGGTCGAACAATTCGGCGACCTCGCGCAGCAGTTTCGCTTGAGTCGTCGATTCGGCCAGACGCCGCTCCAGCGCCTCGATCGCGTTGCGCTTGGCCTGCTCCATCAGGCGGCGGCGGTCGCCCCGCTGCGGCACCGACAGTACGACCTTGTAGCCAGCAGCATCGCCCAGCGCCTGCGCCAGCAATTCCGCCTCACCCAACTCGCGGTCGAGCAGGATCTGCCGGGCGGGTGGCACATCCTCGTAGAATTGCGTCAGGAAGCTGACCAGCACCTCCTCCTCCGGCACCTCCGCCGTGTGCGCGGGAAAGAAGCTGCGGTGTCCCCAATTCTGGCCGCCGCGGATGAAGAACGCCTGGATGCCCGTCAGCCCGTCCTTGCACGCCAGCGCGAACACGTCGGCATCGCCGACGCCCTCCGCGTTGATCGCCTGCGTTCCCTGCACGAAGGTCAGCGCCTTCAACCGGTCGCGCAGCAACGCGGCGAGCTCGAAATCCATATTCTCCGCCGCGGCCTGCATTTGCGCGCCAAGCTTCGCCTGCACCTGCGTCGACTTGCCCGCGAGGAAGTCCTTCGCGTCGCCGACCAGCTCGGCATAGCCCGCCTTGTCGATGCGACCGACGCACGGCGCGGAGCAGCGCTTGATCTGATAGAGCAGGCACGGCCGGTCGCGCGTCTTGAAGAACCCGTCCGTGCACGACCGCAGCAGGAACAGTTTCTGCAAGGCGTTCAGCGTGTTGTTGACGCTGCCGGCGCTGGCGAACGGGCCATAATAGTTGCCGACCGCCCGCCGCGCACCGCGATGCTTCTGGACGCGCGGAAAATCGGTGTCGGCACGCAGCAGGATGAATGGGAAGCTTTTGTCGTCGCGCAGCAGGACGTTGTAGGCGGGGCGATAGCGTTTGATCAGCTGCGCCTCGAGCAGCAGCGCCTCCGCCTCGTTGTTGGTCGTGACGATCGTCATCGACCGCGTCTGCGACACCATCCGCTGAAGCCGCTTGGGCAGCGCCTTGACCTGCGTGTAGTTCGCGACCCGCTGTTTCAGCGACCGCGCCTTGCCGACGTACAGCACGTCGCCGCGCGCATCCTGCATCCGATAGACGCCGGACCGCTGCGGCAGCGTCTTCAGCACGTTGCGGATTGCCGCCACGCCCGCGTCGAGATCGGGCGTGTCGGAGCCGCGGATCGCATAGGTGGCGTTTTCTTCGTTGAACCGGTCTGGCGTGGGCGTCGACATCGCCCCTTATCTAGGTAGGCGCAGGGCCGGATGGAATCCCCTCCGGCCCTGCCTCCGTCTCGATCAATGCGCGAAAGCGACCTTGACCGAGCGGCGACGCAGCGCTCCGCCGACCGCACCCATGCCCAGGATCATCATCGCCCATGTGGCAGGCTCCGGCACAGTGCCGCCGGGACCGGTCGCCGTGTCGACGCCGAGGATGTCGAATGCCCAGGCGCTTGTGCGTTTCGCACCGGTGAAATCACAGAACGGTGCGGTGATCCCCATATCGCAATAGGCTTGAGTGAAGTTGCCGCTCCCCGCACGGTCGAATGCGTCGCTCAGAGTCGCTCCACCGAAGTTGTTGTACTGACTGAGGGCGACGCGATAGCTGCCCGCTGCAAGCGTCGACGAGAAATTCACGTCGAAGGGGGCGCCGGTCACGGGGTCGACGGGCACTCCGCTACCGTCATCCTGAAACGAGATGCGGTTACCCGTCGCCAAGTCGTACAGCGTCAGGATCGGATCGAACCCGCCAGCGGCGATCGTCGCACCGGCTGAATTGACTCCACCGGCATAGGAAAAACTGCGCAGCGTGACGGTCGAAGTCCCGGTTGCGACGAAGTCGAAAAAGGCGACATTGTCATCCTGCCGGAACGTCCCGGTATACGAAAAGTCCGTCGCAAAAGCCGGAGCGGCACTCAACAGTGCAGCGCCAAGCAGCATCTTATGCATCGTTTTCATTGATCTTCCCCTGTTATCGACTCAACTCGACGTCGAGTCGAACAGGTTCTACCACGAACCCGATCGGGTACGCAGGGCCAAGTCCATAAACAGGATCAAGCATCACCGTCCTGTTCGATCAGAACTTGTGTTCACTGTCAGCGGTCGAGATATTGCTGCATAGCGACACGACATAGATTTTCCTCGCCCGTTCGCTGAAGCTTATCGCGGCCTGTGCGAAGCGATACCTCGGGGAGCCTGAGTCCCACCTGTGCTTGAACTGGCCTAGCGCAAACGGCTCCGGCGGCGAGCTTAGCGCGGGCCCAATCGAATCGCGGCCGCGGCGTAGCACCGCCACACCTGAAACGTGCGTTTCACGGCCCACAGCGGCCGAAGCCCTTGCGCTCGATCAGGCTTGCGCGAACAGCTTCGTGCCGACGACGCCGATGACGGTCAGCGTCATGAAGCCGGCCTGCACCGCGGACACGCGGTCGCCGAACAGGAAGATGCCGCCGATGATGACGCCGACCGCACCAAGGCCGGTCCAGACCGCATAGGCGGTGCCCGCAGGCAGGCCGCGCATCGCCAGCGCCAGCAGGCCCATATTCACGAAGCTGAGGACGATGGGCACGCTCGATGCCTGCCACGTGGCGAGGGTCGCTGCCCATTTCAGGCTCAATGCCCAGCAGATTTCGGTGACGACGGCGACGGCGAGAATGAGCCAATACATGCGCGGGGTTCCTCCCACGGGCTCAACGCAGAAGCAGGACCGCCGGAAACCCGAAAGAGGCGGTCTGCCTTGAATCTGAAACTCGTCCGCCCTCGTCCGGGCACACGATGCAGCAGGCGATTGGGCTCCGCTGCACCGCGAAGTCCGGATCAGTTCGGCCGGCCGAGCCCCGAAATCGTGCGGTCGATCATACGGCGGTCGGCATCGGCACCGTGATGCTCGGCGATCAGCAGGCCGGCGGCCTTGGCGGCGGCATCCGCGGCGCGGGCGCGCACCTCGGCGATCGCCGACCGCTCGGCGGCGGCGATCTTGTCCTCGGCCATCTTGGCACGACGCTCCATCAGCGCCTCGGCATCGGCCTTCGCCTTGACGAGGATCTGGTGCGCTTCCTGATGGGCATGCGCGCGCATCGTCTCCGCATCGGCTTCGGCCGCGCGAGCCTTGCCCTCATACTCGGCGCGCAGCGCTTCGGCCTCGGCGCGCAGCTTCGACGCTTCGTCGAGCTGCGCACGGATCGCGGCGATGCGGGTGTCTAGCATACCGCCGATCGCGGCGGGCACCTTCTTCACCAGCATGATGATGAGCACGACGATCGCGGCGATCGCCACCCAGCCGGTCGAGTCGAACCCAAGCGCGGTCGGCGACGCGACATGCTCCTCGCCGCCCGCAACGGTGCCGGCGGTACCATGCTCCAGCCCGTCCTCGCCCTTGATCGGACGCTCGGTCAAAGAGGTGGAGTTCACCGCCTCGGCGCTGAAACCGGGATTAGCCATGTGCCCTCACCTCGCGAACCGCGTGCGCCGCCTGATCGACGCTGACGTCGATACCGGACAGCTTGGCCACCAGTTGCTGCGCCGCTTCGGCCGCGACGGTGTCCAGATTGGCGAGCGCCTCGGCCTTGGCGTTGGCGATCGCGAAATCATGATGGCCCAGACGCTCGGCAAGGCTGGCGTCCGCCGCCTTGACCTGGGCCTCGGCCGACTGGGTCGCCTGCGCCTTCGCCGCCGCGGTTTCCGCCGCCGCCGCGACGCGCGCCGCTTCCATCTGCGCCCGCCACGCATCCTCGACCGTATCCGCCTGACGGCGGGCGGCTTCGGCGGCAGCGAGATCGCCCTCGATCTTCGCCTCGCGGGCGTCGACCGTGGCGACGATCTTGGTCACCATCCCCTTGCCCACCACGAAGTAGAGCAGGCCGAAGGTGATCAGCAGCCAGAAGATCTGCGACGCGTAGGTGGCGGCGATCTGGGAAATCTGTGGCATCGGCTTCCTTCGATATCGGCCGGGCGGACGATCCGCCCGGCGCGACATCCGGTGTTGTTAGGCGACGAACACCAGGATGATCATCGTCACGAACGCGAGCAGGCCGAGAAGCTCGGCGCCCGCGAAGCCGATGAACAGGCGACCCTGCTGGCTGTCGGCGGCACCCGGATTGCGCAGCGCGCCTTCCAGGAACTTCGCGAACACGTTGCCCACGCCGAGCGAGGCGAGGCCCATACCGATCGCCGCGAGGCCAGCGCCGATCATCTTTGCGGCATCAACGTCCATGATATTCACTCCAGTCAGATTAGGTCGGAAGTTAAGTCGGAAATTCAGCCCAACGCCGGCGATCAGTGCAGATTCACCGCATCATTGAGGTACACGGAGGTCAAGAGCGCGAAGACATAGGCCTGAATGCCCGCGACCAACAGTTCGAGAAGCGTGATGCCGACCATCAGCGCGAAGCTGGGCAGCGAGACCAGGGCGACATAGCCCGGCCCCATGTTGATGCCGTTGATGACGAACGCCGCCAGCACCTTGAGCAGAATATGCCCTGCGGTCATCGCGACGAACAGTCGCAGTCCCAGCGAAAAGGGGCGCACCAGAAAGCTCATCAGCTCGACGACGAAGATCAGCGGGATCATCACGACGGGCGTGCCGTGCGGCACGAACAGCGAGAAGAAGTGGAAGCCGTGCTTCCCGAAACCGACGATCAGCACGATCGCGAAGCTGATGATCGCCAGCACGCCGGTGACCGTCAAGTGGCTGGTCACGGTGAACGGATGCACGCCGGGCACCACACCGAACGGCAGCAGGCCCAGGATGTTCGCGAACAGGATGAACATGAACAGCGAGAAGACGTAGGGGATGAAGCGCTTGCCCGCCGGGCCGACGTTCGACACCAGCATCGCCGAGACGAAGCCGGTGAAACCCTCCACCGCCGCCTGCCAGCGACCGGGCACCAGCTCGCGCTTCATGCCGCCGATCATGAACGCGGCCAGCGACGCCAGCGTCACCACCATCCACAATGCGGAATTGGTGAACGACAGGTCGTAACCGCCCACCACCCAATGCGAGCCGGCCACCGGCTCGATCAGGAACTGGTGCATCGGATCGATCTTGCTGCCTTCTGCCGCCGCCACGTTCGCGCTCCACATACGACAAGCGCCCGGTTTATTCCGGGCGCTCGCCACCTATCCGAATAATTTGCCTGAAGGCGACCGCTATCCCGAGGAACAGCATCACGATCAGACCCCAGGGCGCGGTGCCGAACCAGCGGTCTATCAACCAGCCGATCAGCGCGCTGCCGACGAGACTCCCGATCAGGGCGGAGATGACGCGGTTGCCCTGGCTATAGCCCCGGTCCGTGTCCTGCTTCTTCACCCCCGACCGCGCCGCTTCGGTATCGCGCGCCTGACGCAGTCGCTCGTCGAGCGAAGTCAGTCGCGGATCCTCCGCCTTGCCGAAGTCCTGTCCGGAGTCGTCTTCCGCCACGCGCCATCCCCTGCCGGAAACCATCTTGGCCGAAACCAATGGCCTCAACAGGGGAGAAAACGCGCAAACGGCGAGCGACCCCGCCAAGGCGCGGCCCGTTTAGAAAGGGGGGGCGGGCAAGTCAACCGGGTTGGGTGGCAGCGGCCCCGTCTTCGTAAAGCCCGCCAACCCGGATCGTCACACGCAGCGTGGGTCGCGGTCCGGGGCGGCGGCAGTGCGGGTTTTCCACGCGCCGTCCGGAGCCTTGTACTTCTCGCCGGCGCCCGTCTGCGCGATCAGGTTGCAGCCGCTGGTGAAGGCGAGCTGCTCGACAGTCGCGCCGCTCGCCGTCGCCTTTTGCGTGTAGGCGGACTTGCGCTGGATGTTGATGCTGTTGACCAGCGCGCGCAGATCGCCCGAGGCTGCGCCGACGATCCCGAGATAGCCGTCCGGCTGCTCGCCGACCTGCCCCGCCGACCGTGCCGCGGCATAGGCGGGGTCGCGCTGCGCGGAGGCGGCGGTGGCGAGGCCGAGCGCTAGGCCGGCGGCAATAACGAACTTGGCGTTCATCTTAGAAAATCCCCGGGTTCTGCTGGATCAGCGACTTCGCATCGTTGTCGAGGCGATACACCACTTCCTGCGTCACGTTGATGTTGAGGTTGATCTCGATCGGCTTGTCGGGCGCGGTCACGTTGACGCAACCACCCGTCGCGCCGGTCGCGATCAGCAGGGTTAAAGTCGTGATCCTTCGCATCGTCGTCAACCTCGAACGGTTCATCGCATCGTCTCGCTTTCGGGGGTCTGAACGGGTGGAGTTGTCGCCGCCGGCCGCGAAGGCGGCACGGCGCGCTTGTTCTGCTCCTCCAGCAACGCCGGCAGGTTGCGCTGGATCAGCCGGCGCGGATCATAGAAGGACTGCGCCGAATCGAGCAGGCCGCGAAACGGCGCCTTGATGCGGATGTTGAACACGAAGGGCAGCTTCTGGAGGCGGCGGATCAGGAAGTTCGACTTCGCCCCCGCCCCCTGACTGATACCGGCGAAGCGCACGTCGGTGACCATTTCGCCGGTCAGCGGGCCGTTCAGCACCAGCGACAGGCTGCGATATTTCAGCGACTTCAATGCCTGAAAAGCCAGGTTGCCCCAGGTGCCCAGCTCCTGCTGCGACAGCGTGCCGACATAGGCGAGGCTGCCACCGCCCGGACGCGCGGACAGGCGGCCATTCTCGATCCGTCCGCCGCTCTGGTCGAACACCATCGGCAGGACGCCGTCGAACGTGCCGCTGGCGTCGATGTTCTGGAAATCGAACTGCTGGAGGAAGATGCCCGCACCCGCCCCGTCGACGCGGAAGGTCATGCGGCGCTGGCGGGCGGCATCGAAGTCCAGCACGGTCGGGTCGAGCGTCAATGTGCCGCCCGCGAACGGCCAGCGTGCACCCTCCACCCCGACCCGGACGCCGCCGAGCAACTGGTACCGCACGGTGCCATCGGACACCGGAATGCCGGGATTGACCGTCTTCACCAGCGCAACCTGACCGGCCGGCGTGTGCAGCCCGAGCAGGTCGTCGAACACGATCGTGCCCGACAGGCCGGTGACGGGTCCGAATGCGACGGCCAGATCGAGCGCCTCGGTGGTGAAGCGACCAGTGCTGGTCACGCGCTGGGCGTCCCAGGCGATATGCCCGGCGCCACGGACATTGCCCCGCACCTCCGCGACGACGCCGAAGGTCAACGGAGTCAGCAGTTCGGGTTGGAATCCCTCACGGAAGGACAAGTCGGGCACGGTCAGGTCCGCACTGCCCATACCGCTGGACAGGAGGTGGCCGATGCGGAGGTCCGCAACCCGCGTGCCGGTCGTCGGCTCGTGCAGCATAGCGGTCGCGGTGATCGCGCTGCCAGCCAGCCGGAGTGCGACACCACGCGCCTGCATCGGCCGGAACCGCGGGTTGTCGGTCTGCGCGTCCGACACGGTCAGCGCCCCCGTCAGGTCGAGCACGCCCCCCTTCAGCGCCCAGCGGCCGTCCGCTGCGGACAGGATCAGCGGCACCGCACCGATCTTTCCGCCTCCACCGGCGAATGTCCCCGCAACGCCGCCGTTTGCGATCATACCCGACAATGTAGCCGCCTCGATCCGCGTCTGGCGATCCGGCGCGCCCAAGCGGGCTGCGACCTGCGTCAGCGTGAAGCCACGATCCGCCAGACCCAGCGTTGCGCCGCCGGTCGCCACGCGCAGCGGCGTTCCACCCAGCCGACCGGTGAGTTCGCTGGCGGCGAGACGCGCCCCGCCGGACATCTGCCCACTGCTGACGGTCACGAGCGCCGGCCCGGTCGGACACAGCGCCAGTCGCGCCGGGTCGAGGGTCAGCCCCGAGATGCGCAGCGCCCGCCACGCGAGCGGCGCACAGCCGCGACCGACGACCAGCGTCCGACCGTTCCAGCCGACGTCGAGCGGCAGCGACAGGCCCTCGACCTCGCCATCGCCAAGTGGCCCGTCGAGCGTCGCCGTCGTCGCGATCCGCGTCGCGCCGCCGGGCGTGGCGGAAAAGGTGACCGGCGTCAGCTCCAGGCTGGCACCGTCGGCGGCGTAGCGTTCGACGCGGGCGGTTCCGCGGATCGCTGCGCCGGGGCCGGCTTGCATCAGCGATACGCGCGCGCTCGGCAGGCCACCGCCGCGGGTCGCGACGGTCCCATTGAGCGTCAGGCCACGCGCATCGGCGGAGACGACACCGTCGAGCGACATCCGCGCCCCGCTTGCGGACGACAGCGTCGCACGACTGATGCGTATTGCGCCAGTGGCGGCGGCGAGGTCGATGCTCAGCGCCATGTCCCGGTTCGCGCGCGCAACGGCGGTGGCAACGGCGCGGACGAGTGGAGCCACCGGCGTGCCCGCCCCCGCCCCGCTCACATTCGGCAGCAGCGACGCGGCCAGGACGGCTCCGTCCGCTGCGACGCGTCCCTGAAACGCGAGACGGCGGCCGATGCCGTAATCGCCCGCGATCGTGACGCGCCGGGCGGTGACGCCGGGATGGCGCATTGCGGTGGCCACCACGTCCAGTCGGCCCTGCGTCAACGTCGCGTCGCCCGCGAAGCTGAGGTCGCCGGCGATCGACTGTACGACGCCCCCCTGCCCCCGCGTGGCACCGGTCGCGAGACGGGCGGTGCCGGTCCAGCGATCGAGCCCCTTGGACAGGGTAAGGTCGATGTTCGCGCCCGGCGCGGCGATCCGGGCTTGCCTGCAGTCCACCGCTTTCGCGCGCACCGGTCCGACGATGTGCGGACGCCCGCCGTCGATCGTCAGGCGCACGGCGGCGGTGCCGCCGGCAACGCTGCACCCCCCGGCGGCGAGCGTCGGGGCGACTGCGGCGACGGTGCCGCGGAATCCGTCGTCCAGCTTCCCGCTCCCCGCGATCTTCAGGCCCAGCAGCCCGACCGGCGTTTCCAGCCGTAGCCGCGCATCTGCCACCTCGACGTCGAGCGCCGGCAGTGTGAAGGGCTGTCCGCTCGGACCGGCGGGCAACAGGCGATCGATCGCGCCGAGCGACAGGCGACCGTCGATCAGGCGTCCCCGCATACGGACGCGCCCCGCCCGGACGCCGTCGAGGCGAACGCCGGACAAGCCGATCTCCGTCCGTGTCTCGATCCAGTCGGCGACGAGGTCGGGATCGGCCGGGTTGCCGATGACGACATCGGTCAGCCGCTGCCGCCCAAGGCCCAGATCGGCGATCGTATAGGTCGCCGGCACGCCCGCGGCGGCGAGTTCGCGATCGACGAAGCGGCCCGCAATCGGGCGGCGCTCGACCCAGAGCAGGATCAGGCCCGCAACGACGACGAGCGCCAATGCGATCGCCGCGCGGCGGCGGATGGAGCGGCGACGGATCGGCAGGGAGGGAACGGCGTCGTTGTCGTCCTCCACGTATCCGTCGCTCCGTTCGCGGTCAGCAGGTGTTCCTAGAGAAGGAACCGGAGTGGGACAACGGCAATGCGGCCGGTTCCTGACTCATGTTGAACTTGCGCTTTCATCGGTGATAGCCAGTGGCGCATGGCGGAGCCCGAACCCCATGACGCCAGTGGTCACCGCGCTCGCCTGCGCGGGCGGTTGCTAACCGATGCCAATGGGCTGCTCGATCACGAGATCGTCGAATATCTGCTCGCGCTGGCGCTGCCCCGACGCGATACAAAGCCGCTGGCAAAGGCGCTGCTGCGCGAGTTCGGCGGGCTGGGCGGATTGTTCGCGGCGGAGAGCGAGGCGCTGCTGCGCATCGACGGCATGGGCGAAACCAGCGCCGCGGCGATCCGCATCGCGCAGGCGGCCGCGACGCGGCTGCTGGCGGCGAACGTCGCGGCGCGGCCGGTGCTCGGCAATTGGCAGGCGCTGCTCGACTATCTGCGCGCGGACATGGCGCATCACGGCGTCGAGCGCTTCCGCGTGCTGCACCTGAACACGCGCAACATCCTGATCCGCGACGAGATCATGAGCAAGGGATCGGTCGACCAGACCGCCGTCTATGTCCGAGAGGTGATCCGGCGCGCGATCGACTTGGGGTCCGCGTCGCTGATCCTCGTCCACAATCACCCGTCCGGCGATCCGTCGCCTAGCCACGCGGATATCGATGTCACCCGCGCGATCATGGAGGTTGGCAAGCGGCTGAACATCGCCGTGCACGACCACGTCATCATCGGCACGAACGGGCATGCGTCGCTGCGGGCGCAAGGGCTGATCTGACGGGACCGAAACGCCAAACGCCGCCGGGAGGGGGGGATTCGGCGGCGTCGGCGGCTAACCTACGCCGAAGCGTAGGGCGGCTGAGGGATTACGACTGGCCCTGCGCCAGGAAACCCGTCACCTCGGTCTTGTCGAGGCTGCTGTTCTTATTCTTGTCGGCCTGCGCGAACGCTGCCCCGACCCACTTCTTGGTCGCCGGGCTGTCGGCCTTCGTCGCCGGATCGCTCGCGGTCTTCAGCGCGACCATCCACGACGAAAATTCGACCTTGTCGAGCTTGCCGTCGGCGTTCTTGTCATACTGCGCGAATTGCGTGTCGACCGCCTGCGCAACCTGATCGCCCTGAGCGGCACCCGGCGTCGCTGTCGCATCGGCCACCGCCGGCTGGGCGGGATCGGCCGGAGTCGTCGGTGCCGGCTGCGCCTGCGCCGTCGTGGCAGGCGCCGTCTGTATCGGCGCAGCCTGACCGGTCGTCGCCTGATCGGCTCCAGTCGTCGCAGACGTTGTCGGCGCTGCCGGGTTGGCGGTCGTGGTCTGCGCCGGCGGTGTCGCCGTCTGCGCCAGTACCGGAGCCGCCATAGTCATCGCACTTGCGAGGAAGATCGTACGGATCATTGATATTCTCCTTCCGAATTACGACCGGCACCCTTGGTTAAACCTTGATGCCGACGTTGTGATCTCTGCTTGCTACAACCGTTATTTAAGAACCCGGTTCCGCAGGCGCAAGTTTGCTGGCGGCCGGCACGGATGCTAGGGCACGCGAATCCGCGGGTTTGCCGCGAATTCCCACGATGACTCGTGGCCTTGTCAGGACGAACGCCAGCCATGATCCCACGCTATTCCCGCGCGCCGATGACAGCGATCTGGACCCCCGAGGCACGATTCCGCATCTGGTTCGAGATCGAGGCGCATGCGACCGACGCGCTGGCCGAACTGGGCGTCGTGCCGAAAGCGGCCGCAGCCCGCATCTGGGAGGCGGATGCCGCCGCCGGCCCGTTCGATGTCGAACGGATCGACGCGATCGAGGCAGAAACGAAGCACGACGTCATCGCCTTCCTGACGCATGTGTCGGAGCGCACCGGGCCGGAGGCGCGCTTCCTGCATCAGGGGATGACGTCGTCCGACGTGCTCGACACGTGCCTCGCGGTCCAGCTGGCGCGCGCCGCTGATATCCTGCTGGCCGATATCGACGCGCTGCTGCTGGTGCTGAAGCGCCGCGCAATCGAGCACAAGCTGACGCCGACGATCGGCCGCAGCCACGGCATCCACGCCGAACCGGTGACGTTCGGGCTGAAGCTGGCGCAGGCCTATGCCGAATTCGATCGCAATCGTGCGCGGCTGGTGGCGGCGCGGGCGGACGTCGCGACCTGCGCGATCTCCGGCGCGGTCGGCACCTTCGCCAACATCGATCCGTTCGTCGAAAGCTATGTCGCGGAGAAGATGGGCCTGACCGTCGAGCCGGTCTCGACGCAGGTGATCCCGCGCGACCGGCACGCGATGTTCTTCGCGACCTTGGGCGTCATCGCGGGCTCGATCGAGCGACTGGCGACCGAGATCCGCCATTTGCAGCGGACCGAGGTGCTGGAGGCGGAGGAGTATTTCTCCCCCGGCCAGAAGGGGTCGTCGGCGATGCCGCACAAGCGCAACCCGGTGCTGACCGAAAACCTGACCGGCCTCGCCCGCATGGTCCGCGGCTATGTCACGCCCGCGCTGGAGAATGTCGCGCTGTGGCATGAGCGCGACATCAGCCACTCCTCGGTCGAGCGCTATATCGGCCCCGACGCCACGATCACGCTCGACTTCGCGCTGGCGCGGCTGACCGGGGTGATGGACAAGCTGGTCGTCTATCCGGAGCGGATGGCGAAGAACCTGCACAAGATGGGCGGGCTCGTCCATTCGCAACGCGTGCTGCTCGCGCTGACGCAGGCCGGCGTCAGCCGCGAGGACGCGTACCGGCTGGTGCAGCGTAATGCGATGAAAGTGTGGGAGTCGGACGGCGCGCTGTCGCTGCTCGAACTGCTCCAGGCCGACCCCGAGGTCGCCGCGGCCCTGTCGCAGGACGAGATCGCGTCGCGCTTCGACCTCGCTTACCATTACAAGCATGTCGACACGATCTTCGCGCGGGTATTCGGGACCGCCGATTGATAGCCCAGGGACGCCGGCCCCGGGCCGGCATCCTCAACCCTTTCAGCCGGATATTGGGGTCGTCGGCGTTTTCCTAACCCCGAATTAACGGTTTCGGAGGCATCCTCCGGGGCATGTCGCCAGCGATTTCCCATCCGTATCGCCTCGTCTTGTTCCAAGGCGCGGCGGTCGTCATGTTGCTGGGGGGCAGCGTCCTGATGCCGCCCGCGGACGGTGCGATGCTGCTGGTGCCGCTGACGGCAGAGCGGGCCGCCACGATCGTCGACCTCGCGCTGGATCACGGTGCGCGCATCGGCGGGCTCGGCCCCCTCCCCGGTACGCTGATCGTGCGCGGCGAACGCGCGCGACTGTTTCGGCCCTTGCTGGCGAGCGGCGTACTCGCCGTCGCGGCGCCCGGAATCTGGTGCGGCCGATGATGTCCCGGGAAACGCCGGAGGAGGTGCTCGACCTCGCCCCGCTGCGGCTGCACGGCATCCGCATGATCGTGATCGCGGGTTGGGGCGCGACCCTCGTCCTGACGCTGCTGGGGCTGGCGGTCGGCAGCACGCTGACCCTGCCCGTGACGATCGCGGGGATCGTCATCAACGCCGCGCCGACCCTGATCCTGCACAACCGTCGGCACGATCTGCCCGCCCGTCTGACCGTCGCGACGCTGGCGGCGGCGCATCCGGCGCTGCTGGTGATGATGCTGACCGGGCATGCCTGGCAGATGGACGGGCATATGTATTTCTTCGTCGCGCTCGCGGCGTTGACGCTGCTGTGCGACTGGCGGCCCCTGCTGCTCGCATCCGGGCTGATCCTCGTCCACCATCTGATCGGCGAGTGGGTCATGCCGCAATGGGTGTTCGCCGATCAGGCCGGCATCGGTCGCGTGCTGTTCCACGGGACGGCCGTGCTGTTGCAGTTCACCGCGCTCAGCTACATCACCGCGCAATTGCGCCGCCTGTTGAAAAACCGGCGCGAGGTGCAGGGCGAGAGCCGCCGGCTGACCGAGGCGGCGATCGCCGGCCGCACCGAAACGCAGCACGCACTGGACGCCGCCCATGCCGCGGAGCAGCGCGCACAGGCCGAGACCGCCCGCCGCGAAGCCGCAGAACGTACCGCCGCGGAGACACGCCGCACCGAACTGGTCGCGCTGGCGGACGGCTTTCGCCGGTCGATCGCGGGCGTGGTGGAGACGATGGGTACCGCCTGCACCGACCTCGATGCGTCGGCCAAGGCGCTACATCAGCTGGCGCAACAGACCAGCCGGGATGCCGCCGGGACAGCCAATACCGTCAGCGAATCGTCACGCAGCGCGGCGCGCCTGGCGGAGCGGGTCCACGATCTCAGCCGCTCGATTGCGACGATCAGCGGATCGGTCGAACGTCAGGCCAGCCTGAGCGGCGCGGCACGCGGACTCAGCAACACCGGCCATCAGGCGGTCGATGCCCTCGTTTCGCGCACCGCCACCGTCGGCGGCTTCGCCGACACGATCAGCGCGATCGCCGGGCAGACCAACCTGCTCGCGCTGAACGCCACGATCGAGGCGGCCCGCGCCGGCGAAGTCGGCCGCGGCTTCGCGATCGTCGCGGGGGAGGTGAAACTGCTCGCCGGCCAGACCACGGGCGCGACCGACCAGATTCGATCGCTGGCCGGGTCGATCGCCGGGGGTGCGGGCGAGGCGCGCGAGGCGCTGGCCGCGATCGGCCGCACCGTCGACGACGTCGCCGACGTGGCGGAAACGATCCGCGCCGAGGTCGCCCGCCAGCGCGACACCGCCGACCTGATCGAAGAGGCCGCCGACACCGCCGCAGGCGGCGCCGACGCGCTGAGCCACGAATTCTCGGGTATCGTCCGCATGGCCGGCGACACCGAGACGTTGTCCGATCGCGTCGCCCGCGCCGCCAGCAGCCTCAGCAGCGTCGCGGCGCGTCTGCAAGACGAAGCCGACGGCTTCGTCCGGCGGCTGGCCGCGGCCTGACCTTCGTCAGACGGTAGCCGCCTCGACTCATGCGGTCGCGACCGCCCAACGGCACGGGGCAGTCTGGTATGCGTCGGCGTTCATCGCCTTAAAACCCCGATCCGTTTGCTCCACCCGACGATCCAACCACGGTCGCCGCACCGGGCGCGAATGAGTCGACCCGTGCGCCGAATGCAATCGCGATAGCCTGTTATGAAATTGCGCCAAACCGCAATGATCGCCATCTATCGCTTGCCGGATATATCTCCGGCAGCGGAGACCCAACCATGCGTATGTTCGAAACCGTGACCAGCTCCTTGCTGGTGATCGCGGTACAGGCGCTGGTGGTCGGGGTGGTCGTTTCCACCTTCTGATCCATCGGCCAGCCGCCCTCTCGGGAGAGGGGGCGGGCAGGCTGCCCTCTGCGCCCGTTCCGATTGCACGCCTCAAAGTTCGGACCCGCTTCTCCTCTCCCTGAGAAGGAGGGAGTAAAGAAATGCGGCTCGCCGTCGAGGCGACCTGACGCAAAGCTCAAAGACATCCCGCCGGCTTCTCTCCTCCCTGACAGGGAGGGGTCGGGGGTGGGTCGGGGGCTCGCGATACGGCACCGGCCGCGTACTGGGTAACGTAACGCCCGGCCTCCCCCCACCGCCAGCCCCTCCCTCAAATGGAGGGGAGCAAAGACGGTGTAGCGCCTGCCCACAGATCGCCCGCGGGCCCGTCCATACGGTGACCTATTCCGCCGCGAAAACACCCTTCAGCTTCGCGAAGAAGCCCTGGCTTTCCGGACATTCGTCACCGGTTTCCGTTTCGCGGAACATCTCCAGCAATTCGCGCTGGCGTACCGACAGCTTGGTCGGCGTCTCGACCTCGATCTGGACGACGAGGTCGCCGGCGCCGCGGCCCTGTAGTACCGGCATGCCGGCACCGCGCTGCCGCAGTTGCTTGCCGGACTGGATGCCTGCCGGGATCTTCACCTCGTGCGTGCGGCCGTCGAGGCCGGGGATCGCCAGCGATCCGCCGAGCGCTGCGGTGGTGAAGCTGATCGGCGCGCGCGCGAACAGCGTCGTGCCCTCGCGCTCGAACAGCGCATGCCGCTTCACGTGCAGGAAGATGTAGAGGTCGCCCGGCGGCACGCCGCGCGCTCCCGCCTCACCTTCGCCGGTCAGGCGGATGCGCGTGCCCTCGTCGACACCGGCCGGTACGTTGACCGACAGCGTCTTGGTCTTGTCCACGCGGCCTTCGCCACGGCAATCGCCGCACGGGTCGGCGATGACCTGACCAGATCCCTGACACACCGGACAGGCGCGCTCGACCACGAAGAAACCCTGCTGCGCGCGAACCTTGCCGTGGCCGTTGCACTGGCGGCAGGTGGCGGCGTGGGTGCCCGGTTTCGCGCCCGATCCGTGGCAGGTGTCGCACGGCGCAGAGACGTCGACCGTGATCTCCGTCTCATGGCCGTGGAACGCCTGTTCCAGCGTGACTTCCATGTCGTAGCGCAAGTCGGCACCGCGCCTTGCCTGCTGGCGACCGCCACGACCGCCGCCCATGAATTCGCCGAACACGCTTTCGAAAATGTCGGAAAAGCCGCCGAAATCCTGCGCACCTCCACCACTGCCGCCCTGCTGGAACGCGGCATGGCCGAAGCGATCATAGGCCGCACGCTTCTGCGGGTCCTTCAGCACGTCATAGGCTTCGGACACCGCCTTGAAGCGCGCCTCCGAATCCTTGCACCCGGCATTCTTGTCCGGATGATACTTCATCGCGAGCTTCCGGTACGCCGTCTTCAGCGTCCCCGCATCGGCGGTGCGCTCGCATTCGAGCAGCTCGTAATAGTCGACCTGGGTACTCATCACTGCCCCTCGACCAACCCGCCGTCACTCCGATCCGGGAGCGACGGCGGGAGGTGCATCACGCCTTGTGGTTGTCGTCGACTTCCGAGAACTCGGCGTCGACCACGTCTTCCTTGGGCGCGTCGGCGGTGTCGGATGCGGGGGACGCCTCCGACTGCTGCTGCTTCTCGTAGATCGCCTGACCCATCTTCATGGCGACCTGCGCCAGCGCCTGCGCCTTTTCGTTCATCGCATCGGGCTCACCGCCTTCGACCGCCGCCTTCGCGGCGTCGATCGCGGTCTGGATCTCACCCTTCAGCGACTCGTCGATCTTGTCGCCATTGTCGACCAGCTGACGCTCGGTCGTGTGGATCAGCGATTCGGCGTTGTTCTTCGCCTCGGCACCGGCCCGACGCTTCTTGTCCTCCTCGGCGAACTGCTCCGCATCGCGGACCATCTGCTCGATGTCGTTGTCGGACAGGCCACCCGACGCCTGGATGCGGATCTGCTGCTCCTTACCCGTGCCCTTGTCCTTGGCCGACACGTTGACCAGGCCGTTGGCGTCGATGTCGAACGTGACCTCGATCTGCGGCACGCCGCGCGGTGCCGGCGGGATGCCGACGAGGTCGAACTGGCCCAACAACTTGTTGTCCGCCGCCATCTCCCGCTCGCCCTGAAACACGCGGATCGTCACCGCGCCCTGGTTGTCGTCCGCAGTCGAATAGGTCTGCGCCTTCTTGGTCGGGATCGTCGTGTTGCGATCGATCATCCGCGTGAACACGCCACCCAGCGTCTCGATGCCCAGCGACAGCGGCGTCACATCGAGCAGCAGCACGTCCTTGACGTCGCCCTGCAACACGCCCGCCTGGATCGCGGCGCCCATCGCCACGACCTCGTCCGGGTTCACGCCGGTGTGCGGGTCCTTGCCGAAGAACGCCTTCACCGCCTCGCGCACCTTGGGCATGCGGGTCATGCCGCCGACCAGGACGACTTCGCTGATGTCGTCGGTCTTCAGGCCCGCATCGGCCAGCGCCTTCTTCATCGGCTCGATCGTGCGCTTGATCAGGTCGTCGACCAGCCGCTCCAGATCGGCGCGGTTGATCGTCTTCACGAGGTGCTTCGGCCCGTTCTGGTCGGCCGTGATGAACGGCAGATTGACCTCGGTCGATGCCGCCGACGACAGCTCGATCTTTGCCTTCTCGGCCGCTTCCTTCAGGCGCTGGAGCGCGAGCTTGTCCTTGGCGAGGTCGATGCCCTCGTCCTTCTTGAAGCCCTCGGCCAGGAACTCGACCAGCTTGTTGTCGAAATCTTCACCGCCCAGGAAAGTGTCGCCGTTGGTGGCCTTCACCTCGAACACGCCGTCGCCGATCTCCAGGATCGAGACGTCGAACGTGCCGCCGCCCAGATCGTAGACCGCGATCGTCTTGCCGTCCTGCTTCTCCAGCCCGTAAGCCAAAGCCGCCGCGGTCGGCTCGTTGATGATGCGCAGCACCTCGAGGCCGGCGATCTGGCCGGCGTCCTTGGTCGCCTGACGCTGGGCGTCGTTGAAATACGCCGGCACGGTGATGACCGCCTGCGTCACCGTCTCGCCCAGATAGGACTCGGCGGTCTCCTTCATCTTCTGGAGCGTGAAGGCGCTGATCTGCGACGGGCTGTAATCCTTGCCCCCTACCGAAACCCACGCATCGCCGTTCTGGCCGCGCGCGATCTTGTACGGGACCAGCTCGGTGTCCTTCTTGGTGATCGGGTCGTCGAAGCGGCGACCAATCAGGCGCTTCACCGCGAAGATCGTGTTGTCGCCGTTCGTCACCGCCTGACGCTTGGCGGGCTGGCCGACCAGCCGCTCGCCGTCCTTGGCGAAGGCGACGATCGACGGGGTCGTGCGTGCACCCTCTGCGTTCTCGATCACCTTGGGCTTGCCGCCCTCCATCACCGCAACGCAGCTGTTGGTGGTGCCGAGATCGATGCCGATTACTTTAGCCATGAGTCGTAGATGCCCCTCAACAAACAAAATAGGCCCTTGGGACCGCGCCCCGTTACGGCGGCGCAATCACCGGTTGATGGGCGCGATATAGGTGGCGTGCCGCTTGCCGCAAGAAGTCGTGGAACCTAGTGCGTGCTTCGTATCGCGAAGGGACAGGCGGCAATGCGCAGGCTTTTGATGAGGATGGCACCGGTGATGTGCGCTGCGGCGATGCTCACCGGCTGCCTGAAGGCGGAGACGGTGGAGACGGAGGACCCGTGGGTGCGCCTGCCCGCCGTCGCCGGCCGGCCCGCATCGGGCTATTTCAAGATGCACGGCGCGGGCAAGGACGCGGTGCTGATCAACGTCGCCGCCGACCTCGCCGTGCGCACCGAAATGCATGAGAGCATGAAGGGGCCGGGCGGCACGATGACGATGACGCCGCTGACCCGGGTCGCGGTGCCGGCGCGCAGCGATGTGGTGTTCGCACCCGGCGGGCGTCATTTGATGCTGTTCGGAGTGAACCCGGCGCTGAAGCCCGGCGGGGCGACGATCCTGACCTTCACCTTCTCCGACGGGTCGCGGATGCAGCGCAAGGCGTGGGCGATCGCGGCGGGCGATCCGGCCCCCAAGTGACGCCGCCCCGTTCCGCGCGACCGCTGACCGCCGGCGAGGTGACGCTGGCGCGCGGCATGTTCGGCGACCGGATCGATTATGCCGGAGTCGAGATACGCCGCTGGAAATGGGCGTTTTTCCAGCCGCGCGGGACGGCGATGGCACCGCGCGGACACATTCACCTGCATCCCGAAAATCTCGACTGGCGAGAGGATTACGCGGCAGCGGGGCTGCAATTGCAGGGGCTGTTCATGCACGAGATGGTGCATGTCTGGCAGCATCAATGTGGGCTTTGCCTGCCGCTGAAGCGCCACCCGTTCTGCCGTTACGACTATGCGCTGAAACCGGGGCAGCCCTTCCACCGCTACGGCATCGAGCAACAGGCCGAGATCGTGCGGCATGCCTTCCTGCTGCGCGCCGGCGCGAAGGTCGTCGGCGCGCCGGGGGTGGAAGTGTATGAGGGACTGCTGCCGTTTTGAGCTTTGATTGTGCCGGGCGCGTCCGGGCATCGACGGTTCGGAATGCCCGCCGCCTGCTGGCGCGCGGCGCAGTGGATGCCGGGACAAGCCCGGCATGACAGGTCAGTTGGGGAGGTTCGGAAAGTCCGCCCCGACATGCGCCTCGCCCCGCGTTGCGGCGAGTTCAACCTGCCGGTGCCGCTCGGCATAACCGGCGCGCTGTTCGTCGGTGCGGGTCTCATGGCAGCGCGGACACGCCACACCTTCTTCGTATAAGCGCGAGGCGCGGTCGGCTTCGCTGACGGGCATCCGGCAACCGCGACACAGGCCGTGCGTGCCGGGCGTCAGACCGTGGCCGACCGCCACCCGCTCGTCGAACACGAAGCATTCGCCCTGCCAGCGGCTGTCCGCGGCGGGTACCTCCTCAAGATAGCGGAGGATGCCGCCATCGAGGTGGAAAACGTCTCCGACTCCCTCCCGCTTCAGATACGCCGTCGCCTTTTCGCAACGGATGCCGCCGGTGCAGAACATCGCGACGCGCTTGCCAGTCAGATCGTCGCGGTGCGCTTCGACCCAGGCCGGAAAGTCGCGGAAGCTGCCGGTGCTGGGATCGACCGCCCCGGCGAAGCTGCCGACCGCGACCTCATACGCGTTGCGGGTGTCGATCACGACGGTGTCGGGGTCGTCGACCAGCGCGTTCCAGTCGGCGGGCGCTACGTAGGTACCGACATCGTCCAGCGGGTCGATGTCGGGCACCCCCATCGTGACGATCTCCGCCTTCAGCCGCACCTTCAGCCGGTGGAACGGCATCGCGTCGGCCTCGGCGAACTTGGGCTTCAGGTCCGTGCATCCGGGCAAGGCGCGGATCGCCGCCAGCACCGCGTCAATCGCATCGGGACCGCCGGCGATCGTTCCGTTGACGCCTTCGCCCGCGATCAGCAGCGTGCCGCGGATGCCCGCCGCCTGCGCGACCGCCTCCAGATGCTCGCGCACCGCGCCGGGATCGTCGAAGCGGGCGAACCGATAAAGGGCGGCGATCCGGATCACGGGCGCGTCACAGACGATCGAAGTCGATCGGCGCATGCCGGTCGAGCGTCCGAGGTGCTTCGGGCATCGGGTATTTCAGTCCGGTCGCGCAGTTGAACAGGACGACACGCTCGTCCTCGTCGACCTCGCCGGTCTTCACCGCCTCGCGGTACGCGGCCAGCGTTGCGCCGCCTTCGGGACACAGCAGCAGGCCGTCCTTGCGCGCGCAATCGTCCACCGCCTTCAGGATCGCGGGATCGCCTACCCCAAGCGCCTTGCCGCCGCTCTCCCGCACCGCGCGCAGGATCAGGAAATCGCCGACCGCCTTCGGCACGCGAATACCGGCGGCGACGGTGTGGGCATCCTCCCACCGCTCGGCATGCTCGACGCCCGCCTCGAATGCACGCACGATCGGCGCGCAGCCCGACGCCTGCACCGCATACATCCGCGGCCGCTTCGCCCCGATCCAGCCGAGCGCCTCCAGTTCGTCGAACGCCTTCCACATGCCGATCAGGCCGGTGCCGCCGCCGGTGGGATAGAAGATCGCGTCGGGCAGTTCCCAACCAAGTTGGGCGGCGAGTTCCAGACCCATCGTCTTCTTGCCCTCGATCCGGTACGGCTCCTTCAGGGTCGAGAAGTCGAACCAGCGACCTTCCGCCGCGCCCTTGCCGACGATCGCGCCGCAATCGTCGATCAGGCCGTTGACCCGCCAGACCCGCGCGCCCTGCATCGCGATCTCGCGGACATTCACCTCGGGCGTGTCCTCCGGGCAGAACACGATCGTCTCGATCCCGACGCGCGTCGCATAGGCCGCCAGTGCAGCGCCGGCATTGCCGTTGGTCGGCATCGCGATCCGGGTCACGCCCAGTTCCTTCGCCATCGCCACCGCCATGACGAGGCCGCGCGCCTTGAAGCTGCCGGTCGGCAAGCGCCCCTCGTCCTTCACCAGCACGTTGCCGCCGCCAGACGCCGGAATCGGGATCAGCGGCGTCTCGACCTCGCCGAGGCTGACGACGTTTTCCGTCCGCCGGACCGGCAGCAATTCGCGCCAGCGCCACAGGTCGGTCGGGCGCGCCTCCAGCGGGTCCTTCGACAGCGCCGCCCCGACGGCGTCCAGATCGTAGCGGACCAGCAGCGGCCGGCCCGCCCGCGACAGGCCGTGAAGCTGGTCCGCGTCGTACCGCTCGCCGGTGATCGAGCATTCCAGATGCGTGACGAAGGTCGGGCGGTCGGCGCTGAGGTTCGGGTTCAGGTTCATGGCCGCCGCATCTATCGCGCGCGGATCGCGACGGAAACCCTTCGCCAAGGAACTGCCATGCTCGCAACCGGTTAGCATTCGGGAACACGGGAGTTTCCAACATGACCGATACCGACCGCCGAACCTTCGTCACCGGCGCGGCCCTCGCCGCGGGCGTCGCCGCCGCCGCACCGGCCATCGCGCAGGGCGCCAAGCCGGCGACGACCCCGCAGGCCGCCGCCTATCCGAAGCCGCCGTTCCCGGTTCAGCGCCAGCCCTGGCCCGGTCTTGCTTCGAAGATGAACCCGCGGCCGGATCACGGTGAGACGAGCTACAAGGGTTCTGGCCGGCTCGCAGGCAAGAAGGCGCTGATCACCGGCGGCGACAGCGGCATCGGTCGCGCCGCCGCGATCGCCTATGCGCGCGAGGGTGCCGATGTAGCGATCAACTACCTGCCCGCGGAGGAACCCGATGCGCGCGAGGTGATCGCGCTCATCAAGGCGGAAGGGCGCAACGCCGTCGCGATCCCCGGCGACCTGCGCGACGAGGCGTTCTGCCGGAAACTGGTGGAGCAGGCGGCCGCAAAGCTCGGCGGGCTCGACATCCTCGTCAACAACGCCGCGCGCCAGCAGACGAGACCGACGATCGCCGACATCTCCTCGGAGGATTTCGACGCGACGATGAAGACCAACGTCTACGCACCGTTCTGGCTGACGAAAGCGGCGGTGGCACGGATGGGGCCGGGCAGCGTGATCGTCAATACGTCGTCCGAACAGGCGGGCGATCCATCGAAGGACATCATCGACTATGCGATGACGCGCGCCGCGGTGCTGAACTTCACCAAGGGCATGGCCAAGCAGCTTGCGGAAAAGGGCATCCGCGTCAACGCCGTCGCGCCGGGGCCGTTCTGGACGCCGCTACAGGTCAGCGGCGGCGCGACGCCGGAGAAGCAGAAGTCGTTCGGCGAAAGCTCGCCGCTGGGTCGGCCGGGGCAACCGGCGGAAATCGCCGGGCTGTACGTCGCGGCAGCGGATCCGGCCCTGTCCTTCTCGACCGGCCAAATCTTCGGGGCGACCGGTGGAGGTGGCCAGCCGGCTTAACGCGATCCCGTGTCCCCGCGAAGGCGAGGACCCAGTGAGCCGCAGATGCTGAAATCGTGGCTTACTGGATCCCCGCCTTTGCGGGCACGTCGGTACTGACGGCAGGGATAGTCAGCGTCAGATCACCCCGCCTTGGCGACCCCGACCAGCGCCGGCCGCAGCAGGCGGTCCTTGATCATGTACCCAGCCTGCATCTCCTGCACGACGGTGCCCGGCGGCGCATCGCTCGGCACTTCCAGCATCGCCTGATGCTTGTTGGGGTCCAGCGTCGCGCCCATCGCCTCAATCTTGGTGATGCCGTGGCGCTGGAACACGCTTTCCAGCTCGCGTCCGGTCGCTTCCAGACCCGTTACCAGACCCTTCGACTTCTCGTCGGCGCGCCAGTCGGCCGGGATTGCCGCCAGACCACGCGACAGATTGTCGGCGACCGACAGGATGTCGCGCGCGAAGCTGGTGGTCGCATAGGCGCGGGCGTCGATCGCTTCCTTTTCGGCGCGACGACGGACGTTCTGCACCTCCGCCTGCGCGTACAACACCTGCTGCTTCGCCTCCGCCAGTTGCGCTTCCAGCTCGGCGATGCGGCCCTGCGACGCGTCGTGTTCCGCGACTTCCGGCGCCGCCTCGGCGGTCTCGGCGCGCAGGTCCTCTCCGGCGGTTTCGGTCTCGTTGTCGATCATCGTATTCCCTGTACTTATTGCATCAGGCGAGCGAGCGTCGCCGCAGTGAAATCCACCATGGGCACGACGCGCGCGTAGTTCAACCGCGTCGGGCCGATCACACCGACCACACCGACCACCTGCCCGCCCGGTCCGCGAAACGGTCGCGCGATGACGGACGATCCGCTGAGCGCGAACAATTTGTTCTCCGCGCCGATGAAGATGCGCGTCGCGTCGCCGGCGCGCGCCGAGTCGAGCAGCGAGGCGATCTCCTGCTTGCCCTCCAGATCGTCGAGCAGGTCGCGGACGCGGTCGAGGTCGGCGGCGGCGGCGGCGTCGATCAGTCGGCCCTGCCCGCGCACGATCAGCACCGGGCGTCGGCGGTCGTCCTCGCTCCAGATCGCGATGCCACGTTCGACCAGCGCGCGCGCCGACGCATCCAGCGCCGCGCGCCCGTCCGCCAGCTCGCGCTCCACTCGCGACTTCGCCTCTGCCAGCGTCAGCCCACCGAGCGTCGCCGACAGGTAATTGCCCGCCTCCACCAGCGCGGATGGGTCCATTCCGTCGGGCAGGTCGATGACGCGGTTCTCGACCGCGCCGTCCTCCCCGACCATCACCGCCAAAGCCTGCATCCTCGACAGCGGCACGAAGCCGATCGAGCGCAGCGTGACCTCACGCTTCGGCACCAGCACCAGCCCGGCACATGCCGACAATCCCGACAGCGCGGCGGTGGTGGCGGCCAGCGCGTCCTCCACCGGCCCGGCGCGCAGCGCACGCGCGGCGAGTTGCGCCTCGATCGCGGTGCGCTCCTCCGTAGACGGTTCGGCGGCCTGCATCATGCCGTCGACGAACAGCCGCAGCCCGCGCTCGGTCGGCACGCGTCCCGCCGAGGTGTGCGGCGAGGCGAGCAGACCCAGCGACTCGAGTTCGCCCATGACGTTGCGGATCGATGCCGGTGACAGGTTCAGGCCGGATGCGATCGCGATCGTCTTCGACCCCATCGGCGCACCGTTCGCCAGATAGCCGTCCACCACCGCGCGAAAGATCTCGCGGGCGCGGTCGGTCAATTCGGTGACGGGCGGGGCCATGTGGGTGATCTAGAGTGTCGCGGGGCTGGGATAAAGCACCGCTTCATCCCGGTCCCTGATTGGGAAGGATTGGGTCACCGCTTGCCGATGAAGGCCGCGATCGGCAGCAGGTCCGGTGCAGCGCGCAACGTCGTCCGCATGCGGTCGTCGCTGTCGGGACGGCAACCATAGTAGAGCGACAGATGCTGCCCCGCGCCCTCCAGCCCGGTCCAGTGCACATCGACGCTTGGCATGTCGGTCGGTGCGTTGCCGCAATCGGGACTGCCCGGCTGGATCAGCCGCTCGCCCGACGCGGGGCGATACGGTGACAGCGCGGCGGCGAAGCGGCGGTACGCATCCGGTGTCATCGTGAATGACCGCAGCCCGGTGATGGCGGTGTGCGCCTTCCCCTCGAACACACCGCTGCCGTCGGGGTGAACGGTGACCGTGTAGACCGGGCAGGTGCCGAAGCACGGCGCCGTCGAGTAGCTGATCTCCTCCCGCTCGATCGGCACCGGCGCGCCACCCGGCTGAGGCATGGTCGCACACCCCGCCAACATCGTCACGGCGAACAAGGCAGTGATCTCAAGGTGCATGACTCGGTTCCTCTTTCGCACGGCCACTGGCGTGGGCCGCCCTCGAACGCTAGGGCTTGGGCTACCCGACCTTGAGGAGAGTTGAATGCGCCCCAGCGGCCGAGCGCCAGATCAGATGCGCGCCATCACCATCGAGCCCCGCTTCACCCGCCATGCGGAAGGATCGGTGCTGATCGGCTTCGGCGACACCAAGGTTCTCGTCACCGCCTCCATCGAGGAACGCGTCCCCCCCTTCCTGCGCGGCAAGGGCGAGGGTTGGGTGACGGCCGAATATGGCATGCTGCCCCGCGCCACCCACACTCGCGGCAACCGCGAGGCGGCGAAGGGCAAGCAGTCCGGCCGTACGCAGGAAATCCAGCGTCTGATCGGCCGCTCGCTGCGCTCCGTCGTCGACATGAAGCTGCTCGGCGAGCGCCAGATCGTGCTCGATTGCGACGTCATCCAGGCGGACGGAGGCACGCGCACCGCCTCGATCTCAGGCGCGTGGGTCGCCTTGCGGCTGGCGGTGGACGGGCTGTTGAAGTCGGGCAAGCTGACGACCGACCCGATCACGCAGAAGGTCGCAGCGGTCAGCTGCGGCATCTACAAGGGCACGCCCGTCCTCGACCTCGATTACGACGAGGATTCGGCGGCCGATGCGGACGGTAATTTCGTCCTGCTGGAAAACGGCAACATCGCCGAGGCGCAGGCGACGGCCGAGCACGCGACCTATGACGAGGAGGCGCTGCTGAGGCTGCTGCGGCTCGCCCGCATGGGTTGCGGCGACATCTTCCGTGCTCAAGCCGAAGCCGTGAAATGAGCGGCGAGGGCAAGGAGCCGCAGGCGATCCGCAAGCTCGCGCCGGGCAAGCTCGTCATCGCCAGCCACAACCCCGGCAAGGTTCGCGAGATCGCGGCCCTGCTGGAGGGGCATGGCCTCGATGTCGTGTCCGCGGCGTCGCTCGACCTGCCCGAGCCGGAGGAGACCGGCACCACCTTCGTGATGAACGCCGAGCTGAAGGCGCGCGCGGCGGCCGATTTGTCGGGCCTGCCTGCGCTCGCCGACGACAGCGGCCTGTGCGTCGATGCGCTGGACGGCGATCCGGGCATCTTCTCCGCGCGCTGGGGCGGGCCGGACAAGGACTTCGGCATGGCGATGCGCCTGATCGAGGATCATCTCGGCCGGATCGAGGCGGAAACGGGCACCGCGCCCGCCCGCTCCGCGCACTTCGTCTGCGCGCTGGCGCTGGCATGGCCGGACGGGCACGTCGAATGGTTCGAGGGCCGGGTCGACGGCACGCTCGTGTCGCCGGTGCGCGGCGACAAGGGACACGGCTACGATCCGATGTTCGTGCCAGACGGCCACGACCGTAGCTTCGGCGAGATGAACGACGCGCTGAAGAACGAGATCAGCCACCGCGCGGACGCCTTCCGCCAGATGGTGGCGGCGGTATTCTGATCGCCGTCTTCTCGCTCCCTTCCGGAAGAGGGAGCGAGAAGACGCTATGCCTCGATATCCCGCCGGAACGTCTCCGGCAGGAACAGCAACCCCAACACCAGTGTGATCGCGGCCAGCACGACCGGGTACCAGAGCCCGTAATAGATGTCCCCCGTCGCCGCGACCATCGCGAAGGCGGTCGTCGGCAGGAAGCCGCCGAACCAGCCATTGCCGATATGATAGGGCAAGGACATCGACGTATAGCGGATGTTGGTGGGAAACAGCTCCACCAGCAACGCCGCGATCGGGCCGTAGACGGCGGTCACCAGCAGCACCATGAAGAACAGGATCGCGATCACCAGCGGCGTGTTCATGCCTGCCGGATCGTATTTCGCCGGATAGCCGGCGGCGGCGACCGCAGTCTTCAGCGCGGCCTGATAGGCGGCGATCGCGACCTTGCGCGCTTCTCCGCTCACGGCGGCAGGATCTGGCGCGACGAAGCTGCGGTCGCCGATGCGAACCTGGGCGATCGTGCCCGCCGGAGCCTCGACATTCGCGTAGCTGATGCCGTTCTTCGCCAGCCACGACTTGGCGACGTCGCAGCTTTTCGCGTCGAACCTGTTGCGACCGATCGGATCGAACTGGACCGAGCAATCCGCATCGTGGCTGACGACCGTCACCGGCGACCGTGCCTGCGCCGCCGCCAGCGCCGGATTCGCGGCCTGCGTCAACGCGCCGAACAGCGGGAAATACGTCAACGCCGCCAGCGCGCAGCCCGCCATGATGATCGGCTTGCGCCCGATCCTGTCCGACAGCCAGCCGAAGATCACGAAGAACGGCGTTCCCAGCGCCAGCGCCACCGCCATCAGCACGTTGGTCGTCGCGCCGTCGACCTTCAGCATCTTTTCTAGGAAGAACAGCGCGTAGAACTGGCCGGTATACCAGACCACCGCCTGCCCCATCGCCGCGCCGAACAGCGCGATCAGCACGATCTTCAGGTTGCCCCAGCGCGCGAACGCCTCCGTCAGCGGGGCTTTCGAAGTCTTGCCCTCGTCCCTCATCCGCTGAAACGCCGGGCTCTCCGCCAGTTGCAGCCGGATCCACAAGGACACGCCGAGCAGCACGATCGAGATGATGAACGGCAATCGCCAACCCCACGCCGCGAACGCCGCCTCTCCGACAAACGTCCGGAGCCCGATGACGACGAGCAACGCCGCGAACAGCCCGAGCGTCGCGGTCGTCTGGATGAAGCTGGTATACAGGCCGCGCCGGTGCGCCGGAGCGTGCTCCGCGACATAGGTCGCCGCCCCGCCATATTCGCCACCCAGCGCCAGCCCCTGCAACAGCCGCAAAAGCACCAGCAGCAACGGCGCGGCGACGCCGATCGTGGCGTAGGACGGCAACAGACCGACGGCGAAGGTCGACAGGCCCATGATCCCCATCGTCACGAGGAACGTGTTCTTGCGCCCGACCAGATCGCCGATCCGCCCGAACACCAGCGCCCCGAACGGCCGCACCGCAAATCCTGCGGCGAACGCGCCTAGTGCAAGGATGAAGCCCGTCGTTTCGTTGACGCCCGAGAAGAACTGCGCCGAGATGTACGTCGCCAGCAGGCCGTACAGGTAGAAGTCATACCATTCGAACACGGTGCCCAGCGAGGAGGCGATGATGACCTTCTTGTCGCTCTGGAACGTCGCGTCTCCAGCAGCGGCGCCTGCATATGCCGTCATCATGCTCTCCCCCGAATTGCCGCGATCTAAGCGCAGTTCGGCGACGAAGACCACCCGCGGCTATCATCGTCGCGAAATGGAAGCAGAGCTGGCCTGACCGTCGCGGCGGTGGCTAAGAGCGCTACGATCCCCCACGCTCGAAGGAGAGTGATGTTGAACCGGTTCCTGCATCTCCTGCTGCCAGCACTCGTGCTCTCGCCGAGCGCGGCCACGGCCCAGACGCTGAAGGTGATGACCTTCAACGTCCGCTATGCCTCCGACGAGGGGCCGCAGGCTTGGCCTCTGCGGCGGCCGGTGATGATCGCGTTGCTGAAACAGGCGCGGCCCGACCTGATCGGGACGCAGGAGCTGTTGCAGCGGCAGGGCGACGATCTGGTCCGCGCGCTGCCCGGCTATCGCTGGTTCGGACGCGACCGGCGGGGCGAGCACAAGGACGAACATATGGGCGTAATCTATCGCCCCGACCGGCTGCGCCTCGTCCGACAGGGTGATTTCTGGCTGTCCGAGACTCCCGACGTCGTCGGCAGCTCCAGCTGGGGCACCGACCTGCCGCGCATGGCGACCTGGGCGGTGTTCGAGACGCTGGACAAGCCGACCTCGGGCAAGCAGCGGAAGCGGTTCGTATTCGTCGACACGCATCTGGCTCACCGCGATCAGGACGACGACGCGCGCGACCGTGCCGTCGCAACGATCCTTGCCCGCCTGCCGAAGCTGGCGGCGGGATTGCCCGTGATCGTGGCGGGCGACATGAACGCACGACCCGAGACGGCGGCGTACAAGCGCTTCGCCAAGGCGCTGACCGACGCACGGACGGCGGCGACGCAGGTCCGCGGTCCGGAGAATACGTTCCACGACTTCACGGGCAACCCGGATCGCCGGATCGACTACCTGTTCGTCCGCGGGTTCAAGGTTGGGACGCTGGAGACGGGCACATTCCACCTGGGGACGACCTATCCGTCCGATCACTTCCCCGTCACGGCCGCCGTCAGCTTTCGATAACGCCCGCTTCTCTGTCGTCAGGCGAGGACTTGCATCTTCTCCCCTCCCGTTCAGGGGAGGGGCTGGGGGTGGGGCGGTGCCGCGAGCAGGTCGCCTGTGGAGAGGCCCCACCCCAACCCCTCCACTGAAGGGGAGGGGCTAAAGCGTGCCCCTCATTCAGGCACTCCGCCGCGCCCAATCCTTGTTCCATCCCAGCGCGGCCAGTGTGCAGATCGCGCCCGACAGCAGATACGCGCCGACCGACCACAGCCCGACCCGGCTGGCGAGGAACAGCGCGATCAGCGGCGCGAAGCCGGCCCCGATCAGCCACGCCGAATTGGCGACGATCGCCGCGCCGGTATAGCGGTGCTGTACCGGGAACCGGTCGTTGACCGCCCCCGAGGACTGACCGAACGCCAGTCCCAGCAGGACGAATCCGCCGAGCATGTAGATGGTCTCGCCGAACCCGCCCGCGCCCAGCAGTTGCGGCGCGAAGCCGGAATAGGCACCGATCAGCACCGCCGACACGCCCAGCACCGCGCGCCGGCCCACCCGGTCCGCGATCAGGCCCGAGGCGAGGATCGCCAGCACGCCGACCACCGCACCCGCCGCCTCGATCATCAGGAAGCGCACCGGCGTTTCGCCCGCATAGAGCGTCACCCATGACAGCGGGAACACCGTGACGAGGTGGAACAGCGCGAAACTGGCGAGCGGGGCGAACGCGCCGAGCACGATCGTCCGCCACTCGCTGAACAGCGTCGCGAAGGCGGGCGACGGCTGCAATTCGCGGCTTTCGAACAGGCGCGTGAACTCCGGCGTCGCGACCAGCCGCAGCCGCGCGAACAGCGCGACGACGTTGATCGCCAGCACCACGAAGAACGGATAGCGCCAGCCCCAGGCCAGGAAATCCTCCGGCGACAGGATCGCCAGCAGATAGCCGAACAGCGCCACCGCCACGAGCAGGCCGAGCGGCGCGCCGAGTTGCGGGATCATCGCGTACCAGCCGCGCTTCTCCTCCGGCGCGTTGAGCGACAGCAGCGACGGCAGCCCGTCCCACGCCCCACCCAGCGCGACGCCCTGACAGAAGCGGAACAACCCCAGCAGCACCGCCGCGACCGGGCCGACCTGCGCGTAGCTGGGCAGCAGCGAGATCGCCATCGTCGACCCGCCGAGCAGGAACAGCGCCAGCGTCAACTTGACGCCGCGCCCGTGCATCCGGTCGATCCACATGAACAGCAGCGTGCCGAACGGCCGCGCCACGAACGCCAGCGCGAACAGCGCGAACGAATAGAGCGTGCCGGTGACCGCATCGACATAGGGGAAGATCAGCTTCGGAAAGACCAGCACGGAGGCGAGCGCGTAGACGAAGAAGTCGAAGAACTCGCTGGTCCGCCCAACGATCACGCCAATCGCGATCTCGCCCGGTGCGATGCGGTGCCCGCCATCATGGCCGACACCCGCATTGACGAGGCGCGCATCGCGTTCGAGCGGCGTCGAGGTCGCATTCGCGGTGGAGGCTGTCATCGTCCGTCATGCTCCTGCGGCACCGGGCCGCTCTTCTGCGTCGCGCAGCCCACGGGCTACCATAGCGCCCCTTTGCCCGCGATCGACGGATGACGGGATTGGACAAAATGTCCAATGGGGCCGCGGCCGCTGGGGTCGTATCGGGCCATCATGCGCGAACACCCGTCCGTCCCACCTACCGCATTGTCCGGCTCCCGGCCTCCGTTCGTCTCGAGCAGGGATCGAGCTTGTCGAGAGCCCGTGTCGAGAGACAGGGGCCGCGAAACGCGCTTCGGTCTACTCTCTCGATACGCCGTCTCGACGGGCTCGACGGCTACTCGAGACGAACGGAAGGAAGAGGCGAAAGGTCGCAGGGTAAGCCAAGGTGCGCTCCGCCGTCTCGGTCTCATCCCGCTGCTCGCTCTGGCCGGCTGCCAGCATGCGGTGCTGAACCCCGCGGGCGACGTGGCGCTGCAACAGCGCAACCTGATCTACGCGTCGACCGGGCTGATGCTCATCATCATCGTACCGGTGCTGATCCTGATCGTGCTGTTCGCGTGGCGCTATCGCAAGGGCAATCGCGACGCGACCTACGATCCGAAGTTCGACCATTCGACCTCGCTGGAACTCGTGATCTGGTCCGCGCCGCTGCTCATCATCATCGCGCTCGGCGCGCTGACCTGGTCCAGCACGCACCTGCTCGACCCGTTCCGCCCGCTCGACCGCGTGGCGGCGGGCAAGCCAATCGACAAAAAGCAGGTGCCGATGCTGGTGCAGGTCGTCGCGATGGACTGGAAGTGGCTGTTCATCTATCCGGAACAGGGCATCGCGACGGTCAACGAACTGGTGCTGCCGGTCGATCGGCAGGTGCGGTTCGACATCACCTCGACCAACATGATGAACAGCTTCTACGCGCCGACGCTGGCGGGGATGGTCTACGCCATGCCCGGCATGCGCAGCACGCTGCACGCGGTGTTGAACAAGCCGGGCGAGTTCGAGGGCTTCTCGGCCAATTATAGCGGCGCGGGTTTCAGCGACATGCGCTTCAAGCTGCGCGGCGTCGACGCGGCGGGCTTTGCGCGGTTCGTCAGCGACGCGAAGGCGAGCGGCCGGTCGCTGTCGACGCCCGCCTACCTCCAGCTCGAACGGCCCAGCGAGAAGGTGCCGGCGATCCGCTTCGCCGCGTTCCAGCCGGGGCTGTTCGACAAGGTCTATAATCGCTGCGTCCGCCCCGGCACGCCCTGCATGAGCGACGTGATGATGCGCGACCAGCGGGCAGGCGGCGGCGATCCGCACGACATGCGTGTCGGTTCGGGCATGCCGCAGGGGCGCGACACCGCGGAACCGCCGCGCGGCACCAAGCCCAAGGGCGCATTGTTCAAGGACGCGGACGAGATCGCCCCTGCCCCGAACGTCACCAAGGAGCGCAAACCCGGCGCGCCGGGGTCGACGCAGCCCGACAGCCCGCGCAACCGCGACATGTCCTTCCTTCTGCCGACCGTACCGGGCATCGCCCGGACGGCCCGCGGCTAAGCCGCCGGAGCCATCATGATCGATCCATCCCTTCTCAAGACGATCTTCGGACGTCTGAGCTTCGAATCCTTCCCGATCCACGAGCCGATCCTGCTCGTCACCTTCGCCGGCGTCGTGGTGATGGGCAGCGCGCTGCTGTTCGCCGTCACGAAGTACCGCCTGTGGGGCTGGTTGTGGCGGGAGTGGTTCACGTCCGTCGACCACAAGAAGATCGGCATCATGTACATGATCCTCGGCATCATCATGCTGCTGCGCGGGTTCGCCGATGCGGTGATGATGCGCCTGCAACAGGCGATCGCGTTCGGTGGCAGCGACGGATATCTGAACGCGCACCATTACGATCAGGTCTTCACCGCGCACGGCACGATCATGATCTTCTTCGTCGCGATCCCGCTGGTCGTCGGCCTCATCAACTATGTCATGCCGCTCCAAATCGGCGCGCGCGACGTGGCGTTCCCGTTCCTGAACAATCTCAGCTTCTGGCTGACCGTCGCGGGCGCGCTGCTGGTGATGGTGTCGCTGTTCGTGGGCGAGTTCAGTCGCGCCGGCTGGCTCAACTACGTGCCCGTGTCGAACCTCCAGAACAGCCCGGACACCGGGCCGGATTATTATCTCTGGGCGCTTCAGATCGCGGGCGTCGGCACGACGTTGTCGGCGATCAACATGGTCACCACGATCATCAAGATGCGTGCGCCCGGCATGACCATGATGAAGATGCCGGTGTTCTGCTGGACCGCCTTGTGCAGCAACGTGCTGGCGGTCGCGATCTTCCCGATCCTGACGGCGGCGTTCGCGCTGTTGATGCTGGACCGGTATGTCGGCACCAACTTCTTCACCAACGATCTCGGCGGCAACCCGATGATGTACTGGAACCTCGTGTGGATCTGGGGTCATCCGGAGGTCTATGTGCTGGTCCTGCCGGTCTTCGGCATCTTTTCGGAAATCACCTCGACCTTCTCGGGCAAGCGGCTGTTCGGCTATTCGTCGATGGTCTACGCCACCGTCGTCATCACGATCCTGTCGTTCCTCGTCTGGCTGCACCATTTCTTCACGATGGGGTCGGGGGCCAGCGTCAACAGCTTCTTCGGCATCGCGACGATGGTCATCTCGATCCCGACGGGCGCCAAGATCTTCAACTGGCTGTTCACGATGTACCGTGGCCAGATCCGGTTCGAGCTGCCGATGATGTGGACCGTCGCGTTCCTGCTGACCTTCACGGTCGGCGGCATGACCGGCGTGCTGCTGGCGGTGCCGCCCGCCGACTTCGTGCTCCACAACTCGCTGTTCCTCGTCGCACATTTCCACAACGTCATCATCGGCGGCGTCGTGTTCGGGCTGTTCGCGGGGATGTACTACTGGTTCCCCAAGGCGTTCGGCTTCCGCCTCGACCCGTTCTGGGGGAAGGTCAGCTTTTGGGGCTGGGTGATCGGTTACTGGGTCGCTTGGACGCCGATCTATATCGTCGGCCTGATGGGCACGACGCGCCGCGTCCGCCATTTCGAGGACCCGACGCTGCAACCCTTCTTCATCGTCGCGGCGATCGGCGTGGGGATCATCGCGATCGGAATTCTCGCGTTCCTGATCCAGATCGCGGTCAGCATCAGGAACCGCGAGGCGCTGCGCGACACCACCGGTGATCCGTGGGACGGCCGCACGCTGGAATGGTCGACCAGTTCGCCGCCACCAGCCTACAACTTCGCGTTCACGCCCGTCATCCACGACCTGGATGCGTGGTATGACATGAAGTCGCGCGGGCACGAGCGGCCCGCGGGCGGCTATCGCCCGATCCACATGCCGCGCAACACCGGCACGGGCGTGATCCTGTCGGGGCTCGCGCTGGTGCTGGGCTTCGCGATGGTCTGGTACATCTGGTGGCTGGCGGTCCTGAGCTTCGTCGCACTGATCGCGGTGACGATCGGCCACACGTTCAACTACAACCGCGACTACTACATCCCGGCCGACGAGGTCGCGGAGGCCGAGCGAGCCAGCCTCGCGGCGGCGGGAGCCTGATATGTCGACGCACAGCATGACCGCCGACGGCGCGGCCCCCGGCTTCTACGTCATCGACGAGGAGGAGCATCACGGTCCGGGAGCGAGCACGTCGCTCGGCTTCTGGATCTACCTGATGAGCGACGCGCTGATCTTCGCGACGCTGTTCGCGACGTACGGCGTGCTCAGCACCAGCTATGCCGGCGGTCCGGCCCCGCGCCAGATCTTCGAACTGCCGCTGGTGGCGGTGAACACCGCGATGCTGCTGCTGTCGTCGATCACCTTCGGCATGGCGGCGATCGCGGCGGACGAGGAACGGCCGGGCGCGACGCGCCTGTGGCTGGGCATCACCGCGCTGTTCGGCGCGGCGTTCGTGGGGATCGAGCTGTACGAGTTCGCCAGCCTGATCGCGGAGGGCGCGACGCCGCAGCGCAGCGCGTTCCTGTCTGGCTTTTTCGCGCTGGTCGGCACGCACGGGCTGCACGTCCTGTGCGGCCTGATCTGGATCGGCGTCATGCTGGTGCAGATGAGCCTGCACGGGCTGAACGCGGACAATCGCCGCCGCCTGATGTGCCTCGGCATGTTCTGGCATCTGCTCGACGTCGTCTGGATCGGCGTCTTTACCTTCGTCTACCTGCTCGGAGTGCTGCGATGAGCCACGACACCCACCCTGCCGCCGGCAGCCACGGCTCGCGTCGCACCTACCTGATCGGCTTCGCGCTGTCGGCGGCGTTGACGGCGATCCCGTTCTGGCTGGTGATGACGGGGGTGCTGGTCGACGCGCAGGCGACCGCGCTGGCGATCATCGCCCTCGCCTTCGTTCAGATCGTCGTCCACACGACCTGCTTCCTGCACGTCAATTCACGCTCCGAAGGGGGATGGACGATGATCGCACTGATCTTCACGATCGTCATCGTGGCGATCGTCATCAGCGGGTCGATGTGGATCATGTTCCACCTGAACGGCAACATGATGCCGATGACCGGCGCCGGCATGACCGAAATGCCATGAAGCGCCGCCTGTTGCTCGGCCTTTGCGTGCTCCTGGCGTTCGCCTTCGCGGCGCTGGGGGTTTGGCAGGTCGAGCGGCGGGCATGGAAGCTGGACCTGATCGGGCGGGTGACGGCGCGCTCCACCGCCGCCCCCGCCCCGCTGCCGCCGCGCGCTGCGTGGCGCGAGGATCAGAGCTATCGCCGGGTTCGCGTCACCGGCACGCTGCTGAACGACCGTGAGACGCTGGTGCAGGCGGTGACAGACTATGGCCCCGGATGGTGGGTGATGACACCGCTCAGGACCGACACCACGACGCTGCTCGTCAATCGCGGTTTCGTTCCGAACGAGCGGCGTGACCCGAAAACGCGGCAGGCTGCACGGTCGAACGATCCGGTGACGATCACCGGCCTGCTCCGCACCACCGAGCCGGGCGGCGGCTTCCTGCGCAGCAACGACCCCGCCGCCGGCCGCTGGTACTCGCGCGACGTGGCGGCGATCGCGCGCGCACGAGGATTGCGCGACACCGCGCCCTTCTTCCTCGACGCCGACGCGACGCCCAACCCCGGCGGCTATCCGGTCGGCGGCCTGACCGTCATTGCCTTCCGCAACAATCATCTCGTCTATGCGCTGACATGGTTCGCGTTGGCCGCCCTGTCGGTCGCAGGTGCGGTGATGACGTGGCGGAAGGAGGGCACGCAGTGATGGACCGGCCCCTGCTCGCGCTGACCCGCCCGCGCCTTGCCACGCGCGAGGCGCTGTCGCCGGAAACGACGGCGGCGGAGAATATGCGCCAGCTGGTGCAATTGCGCTGGATCGCCGGCGCTGGGCAGCTGCTGACGATCCTGTTCGTCGGCGTCGTCCTGCGCGTGCCCCTGCCGCTCGCCCCGATGCTGGGAGCGGTAGCGCTGATCGCGGTCGTGAACCTGGCGATCGTCGGTCTGCTCGCGCGGCACCGGATCACCAACGGCCAGATCATGCTGGCGCTGCTGTTCGACATGGCGGTGCTGACCGCGCAACTCTACTGGAGCGGCGGCGCGACCAATCCCTTCATCTCGCTGTACCTGCTTCAGGTCGTGCTGGGCGCGATCCTGCTCGAAACGTGGTCGGTGTGGGTCCTCGTCGCCGCGACCAGCCTTTGCTACGCCGGGCTGACGATGCGGAGCGTGCCGCTGGTGTACCCGGTCGGGCTGCTGCCGGAGGAGGGCGACCTCTACACACTCGGCGCATGGCTGGCGTTCGCAATGATCGCGACGCTGCTGGTGCTGTTCATCACCCGTATCAGCCGCAATCTCCGCGCCCGCGACGAGTACCTCGCCGACCTGCGCCAATATGCGGCGGAGGAGGACGGCATCGTGCGAATGGGCCTGTTCGCCAGCGGCGCGGCGCATGAACTCGGCACGCCGCTCGCGTCGCTGTCGGTGATCCTCAGCGATTGGCGGCGCATGCCGAAGCTGGCGCGCGATCCCGAACTGGCGAGTGAACTGGAGGAGATGCAGGCGGAAGTCGAACGCTGCAAGGCAATCGTCAGCGACATCCTCCACTCCGCCGGCGAACCCCGCGGCGAGGCGATGGCGAGCATCCCGGCACGCGCCTTCCTCGACGAGGTCGCCGCCGCATGGCAGCCGACGCATGCGGGCGTCCCTCTGGCCTACCGCCGTGCCGATCTGGATGACGCCCAATTGGTTGCCGATGCATCGCTTCGGCAGGCGATCTGGAACCTGCTCGACAACGCCGCGGAGGCGGCGCCCGGCGGGGTCGAACTGACCGCAGCGATCGGCGCGGAGGGGCTGACGATCACGGTATCGGATCGCGGACCCGGCTTTACGGAGACGCAGCTTGCCGGGATCGGCAAGGCCTATCGTTCCAGCAAGGGTGCCGGTCACGGGCTGGGGCTGTTCCTCGCCAGCAACGTCGCGCGCCGCTCCGGTGGGCGTCTGGAGGCCGCAAATCGGCGCGAAGGCGGCGCGCAGGTGACGCTGATCCTGCCGCTCGTCACCAAGCCGGAGGGACGATGACCGACCCTGTTCGCCGCCTGATGATCGTCGAGGACGACGCCACCTTCGCGCGGACGCTGCAACGCTCGTTCGAACGGCGCGGCTATCTGGTGTGGGTGGCGCGCAGCCCGGAAGAACTCGACGCACTGCTGGTTGAGGCCGCGCCGGGCTATGCGGTGGTCGACCTGAAACTGGGTACGGCGTCCGGCCTGACCTGCGTCGAGCGGCTACACGCGCACGACCCGAAGATGCTGATCGTCGTCCTGACCGGCTTTGCCAGCATCGCCACCGCGGTGGAGGCGATCAAGCTCGGCGCGTGCCACTATCTCGCCAAGCCTTCGAACACCGACGATGTCGAAGCCGCGTTCAGCCGCGCGGCCGGCGACACCGATGTCGCGATCGGCGAACGCGCGTCCTCGATCAAGACGCTGGAGTGGGAGCATATCAACGAAACGCTGGCGGAGACGGGATTCAACATTTCCGAAACCGCACGCCGGCTGGGCATGCACCGCCGAACGCTGGCGCGGAAGTTGGAAAAACGTCCGGTGAAGTAGCCGAGCACCGCGCGCCGATCGGCCTTGGAGGCACGATGTCCCGCAAACGTCAGATGCCGTCCCCCAGCATCTGCCGGATACGCGTCGCCAGCGCCTCCATCGCGAAGGGTTTGGTGATCATCTCCATCCCCGGCTCCAGAAATCCCGACGCCATCGCCGCGTTTTCGGCATAACCGGTCATAAACAGCACCCTCAGTGCCGGTCGCAATTCGCGCGCGGCGTCAGCCAGTTGCCGACCGTTCAGACCCGGCAGGCCGATGTCGGTGATCAGCAGGTCGATCCGTCGCCGCGATTGCAGCACCTCCAGCCCCTTGGATCCGTCGACCGCCTCGATCGCGCGATAGCCGAGTTCCTCTAGCTCCTCCACGATCAGGCCGCGCACGACCACCTCGTCCTCGACGACCAGCACCACCTCGCCGTCTTCGGCCTGATGGGCTTCGGTCAGTTGCGGCAGCGGCTCGTCTTCGTCGGCTGCGCCGCGGTGGCGCGGCAGGTAGAATTTGAACGTCGTCCCCTGCCCGACCTCGGAATAGATCTTCGCGTATCCTTCGGACTGTTGCGCAAAGCCGTAGATCATCGACAAGCCCAGCCCCGTCCCCTGCCCGATCGGCTTGGTCGTGAAGAAGGGCTCGAACGCCTTGGCGATCGTGCCGGCATCCATGCCGGTGCCGGTGTCGGTGACGCAGATGCAGACATATTGGCCGGGCTTCACACCCCGTTCGCGGGCGGCATAGGCACTGTCGAGATGCGCGTTGCACGTTTCGATCGTCAGCTTGCCGCCGTCCGGCATCGCGTCGCGGGCGTTGATGACGAGGTTCAGGATCGCGCTTTCCAACTGGTTGGGATCGCACAGCGTCACCCACAACCCGCCCGCCAGCACCAGCTCCATCTCGATCCGCTCGCCGATCGTTCGGCGCAGCATGTCCTCCATCGATGCGATCAGCGTATTGGCTCGCACCGCCTTGGGATCGAGCGGCTGGCGGCGGGAGAAGGCGAGCAGCCGGTGGGTCAGCGCCGCCGCCCGCTGCGCCGCGGTCGACGCCCCGGTGATGAAGCGGTCGAGGTCCGCTACCCGCCCCTGTGCGACGCGGCGCTGCACGATCTCCAGACTGCCGGTAATGCCCTGCAAGAGGTTGTTGAAATCGTGGGCGATGCCGCCCGTCAGCTGGCCGACCGCTTCCATCTTCTGCGACTGGCGCAGCGCCGCCTCCGCCTCCGCCAGCGCTTCGCCGGCGGCGACTTCCGCGGTTACGTCGCGACCGAAGCCATAGAAGGTGCCGTTTTCAGGGACCGTCGACCATTGTATCAGCCGCTCTTCGCCGTCCTTGCACCGTAGCGTGGTGCGATATTCCATCAGCGGCGTGCCGGAGCGAAGCGTCTCGACACGCTCTGCCCAAAACGCCTCGTCGTCGACCATGAACTCGGTCGTGCGACGGCCCAGCGTCTCGCGGCGAGTCCAGCCCAGCGCCTGCGTCCACGACGGATTCACGTCGGTGATGCGGCCGGTGGCATCGGCAACGACCTTCAACACCGGCGACAGCGTCCAGATCCGCTCGCGATCGCGCGCGAGCCGGCGCTCGTCCGTAATGTCGCGTCCGACGGCGTGGATGCGGTTGGCGTCGGGCACGGCGGTCCACGCGAACAAGCGGTACTCGCCGTCCTTGGCACGGTAGCGGTTCTCGAAGGCCAGCGTCGTGATGCCGCGGCTGAGCTTCGCGACCTCCGTCGCGGTTTCGTCCATGTCGTCGGGGTGGATGAAGTCCCCGAGCGATCGGCCGACCATCTCGTCTTCGGCCCATCCCAGCAGCCGCGTCGCGGTCGGGTTCACTGCTGTGATCGCCCCCTCGAACGTGCACACCAGCAGCAGGTCGCGCGATAGCGACCACAGGCGATTGCGGTCGTCCTCCAGTTGCTGGCGGGCAAGGACCTTTTCCGTCGTCTCGATCACCACAGCCACGACGCCCAACGGCTGCCCATGCTCGTCGCAGGCGGGCGAATATTCCAGGTCGGTCCACATCCGGCGGGGTGTGCCATCGCGGATCAGCGTCAGTTCCTGATCCTTGTACGACAGTGTCCCGCCCTCGCGGTACACCCGCTGCATCACGTTGGCGTTGAAGTCGGCGACCTCGTGCCACCCCTCCAGCACGTTGGTGCCGAGAAGCGCCGGATGTCGCGCGCCTGCAAAGCTGCGGTAGGCATCGTTGTAGATCATCACGCCGCGGTCGCCCCACAACGTGACGATCGGCACCGGCGAGTGCAGGACGAAGGCCAGCATCGTCTTCATCGCCGCCGGCCACGTGTCGATCGGCCCAACCGGGGTCGTCGCCCAGTCGAATGCCGCGATCCGCGTCGCCAATTCCCCATCGCCCGCCAGAAAGGGCTCCTTACCTGTCCTCGGCACTGCTTTCCTCGTCTTCCGCAGCCGCTCCGTCGCAACGATCTTCGATGCTTTTGCGCAACGGATGGCACCAAATGCCCCAGCCGCGCTTTAGGAGCAAATGTCTGTGCGAGAACCTATAGTTGCCGTCGGCTTTTTGACCGCACGCGATCTCGACGTGCTGGGAACCGGGTTTCACCGGCTGTTCCCGGTGCAACAGGACGGCGCGTTCGCCGACCTGCTCGACAAGCTCGACGCGATCGAGGCGGTGCCTCATCGCGACGGGTTGTTGCTGCACCCGAAGGATCGCTGACAGCGCAGGGGGGCCTGGAGGCGTACCGTCAGTCCGACCGCGTGCCCATCCCGCGCTCGCGCCCCCACACCACCGCGCCGCTGCGCCGGTTGACACCGATCTTGGCGTAGAGCCGCGCGACGTGGTTGCGGACGGTATTGCGAGACAACCCCAGCCGCGCGGCGATCGCCGTGTCGTCGATGTCGTCGCAGATCAGGTCCAGGATCTCGCGTTCGCGCGGCGTCAGTTCGGCGGTCGGCGCGCGGGCCTCCGGCCGGCGCAGCGTCGCCAGCTTGTCGAGGATCGAGCGACTGAGCCAACTCGCATCCTTCATCACCTCGTCGATTGCATCGGCCAGGTCGGCCTCGCTGCGCCGCCGCTCGGTCACGTCCTGATAGACCCACAGGATGCAAGGCGCGCCCTGTACGCCGATCGTCTCCGCCGACACCAGACAATCGACCGGCCCATCGGACTTCGACATCAGCCGCGCATCACAGTCGCGGACACTGCCGCCCTCGGCGACATCCCGCTCGATCGCCGCGCGGGCGTCGGCATCTTCCCATAAACCCAGCTCGTCGGCGCTGTGGCCGACCGCCTCATCCTCGGCATAGCCCGTCAGTCGTCTAAAGGCTGCGTTGATGCTCACCATCCGGTGATCGGCATCGCGCGTCACCGCCATCGCCACCGGCGCCATTTCGAAGATCGTCTGCAAGTGGCGCTCGCTGGTCGCCAGCGCCGCCTCCGCCTCTCGCCGCGGCTCCAGATCGGCGAAGGTCAGCAGCATCGCATCCTCCTGCGTCACGTCGATCGGCTGGCCGGCGAAGAGCACCAGCCTGCGCGCCCCCGCCGCCGTTAGCAGTTCCGCCTGTGATTGGTCGACGATCTCACCCGCCTCCAGCCGCTGCCGCACCTCGGTCGGGTCGGGCAGGCTCCCGAGCAGATCGAGCCCGAACAGCGTCTTGCCGACCACCTGCTCCTCACCGAACCCGGTCAGCGCCATGAAGCCGGCATTGATCCGGACGATGCGCTGGTCGCTCAGCCGCACCACGACAGCGGGTGCCGGGTTCGCCTGGAACATCGCGTTGAAGCGCGCCTCCGCGTCGAAGCGTTGCGACACGTCGCTGATGACGAGCGCGAGGTAATCGGGTTCGCCACCGTCGACATCCATCGTCACGTCGCGCACCTGATGCACCCAGCGCACCTCGTCCTCGCCAGCGGGAGCGACCTCGACGATCAGGTCGGGGAAGCGATCGCCCGCCAGCAGCCGGAACAGCGGATATTGCCGATGCTTCAGCGGCTTGTGATCACCGTCCCGCAGCGCAAAGCGCTCCGCATAGCCCTCCGCGGTCGTGCCGAGATCGTTGACGTCATCGACCCCGTGCATCCGCAGCGCCGCGGCGTTGGCGTCGAGGATCGTTCCCGCAGGATCGATCAGGATCACTCCGTCGAGCAGTTGCGCCATCAGTTGCTGGAGGTGGCGCAGCGTCGGCGCGCTGCCGTGTTCGGGAGTGTCTGGCATGGCGGCTGAAGCGCGCGACGGGCCTCACCTGTTCCCGGACCGGATACCTATTCGATTAGTACATCAGCACCCATCGGCGCATTAGATCGACTGCTCGCGATCTGAACAACCGTGGCCGGCGATCCGTTGAACGCCCCGTAAGCTCCATCAACAGAGGGAATAATCATGGGTCTCATCGTACTTCTCATCGTCGGCGGCCTGATCGGGTGGGTTGCCAGCATGATCATGCGTACCGACGGTCAGCAGGGCATCCTGCTCAACGTCGTCGTCGGCATCGTCGGCGCACTGCTCGCCGGCTTCATCGTCACCCCCCTGATCGGCGGTGCGCCGATCACCAGCGGCGTCATCAGCATCCAGTCGGTGCTCGTCTCGCTCGTTGGTGCGATCGTTCTGCTCGCGATCATCAACCTCTTTCGTCGCGGCTCGGTCCGGTGAAGGAAGGCCCGCATCGGCTGATGGCGATCTTCGACAGCATCGCGGAGGCCGAACGCGCCGCTGCCGTGCTCAGGAAGGCCGGCGTTCCCGATCGGGTCATTGCGATCCTGCCCTTGCACCCCGGCGACGCCGCTGGTGCAGGCGGAACGCACACTGAACCGTCGCTTCACTAAGATCGGAGCCGGTAGCGCCAAGTGCGTTGCCGGCTCCGAACCTGTTCGGCCGCTTCGCTCCGCGAGTATCAGCCAGATCAATACATTGCGTGTGGCGATGTGGCGGATCGGCAGCTAACCTGACCGGCGTGCTCCCGAGTTCAGGTTCCCGCAATCCGCCCCTCGCGCGCATCGGCGTCCTGCCGAACCTGCCTTACTTCGTGACCGACGACGGGTCACCCTGGACGCCGATCGGCCATAACGACGCGATCACCTGGCCCGAACTCGCTCCCCTATTCCGCCGCCGCGACATGGCTGCGGTCGAGCGGCATCTGGTCTGGCTGCGCGATCACGGCGTGACGTGCATCCGGCTGATGCTGGAATATTGCCACGGCGAGCATCGTTATCTGGAGCGACCGGCCGGGCGCTTCGTCCCCAACATGGTCCGCTTCTGGGACGATCTGTTCGTACTGCTGGAGAAGGTCGGGCTGCGCGTGCTGCTCACGCCGTTCGACACGTTCTTTATGTGGATACGGTGGCGGCACCACCCCTATGCGCGTGCGAACGACGGCCCTTGCGCGGCACGCCGCACCTGGCTGACCTGTCCCGACACGCGCGCCGCGATCAAGCAGCGGCTGGCGTTCGCCAGCGATCGCTGGGGCGGCAGTCCGGCGCTGTTCGCGTGGGACATCTGGAACGAGATCCATCCCGCTCACGGCGGCGACGATCCGGCCACCGCCGCGCCTTTCATCGCCGACATCGCCGGCTGGCTGCGCGATCACGAGATCGAGCGACGCGGTTGCGCCAACCTGCAGACCGTGTCCGTGTTCGGTCCCGAGTTGATCAACCACCCCTCGCTCGTGGAGGCGATCTTCCGCCACCCCGCGCTCGATTTCGCCAACACCCACCTCTACGAAAAAGGTACGATCGACGCGCCGCGCGACACCATCGCGCCCGCTCTGGCCGTGGCACGCCTGATGCGCGCTGCCGTGACTGAGGCGGGACCGGGCCGTCCCGTCTTCGATTCCGAACACGGGCCGATCCACAGCTTCAAGGACCGCAAGCGCACCCTGCCGGACGCGTTCGACGACGAGTATTTTCGGCACATCCAATGGGCGCATCTCGCCAGCGGCGGCGCGGGCGGCGGCATGCGCTGGCCCAATCGCCATCCGCATGTCCTGACCGCCGGGATGCGAGAAGCACAGCGCGTGCTGTCGCTGTTTCTGCCGGCGATCGACTGGACGCGGTTCCGTCGCCGCAACCTGTCGAAGGAGATGCGATGCAGCGATCCGGGCGTCGCGGTCGTCGGCTGCGGCGACGATGCGCAGGCGCTCGCGTGGCTGGTCCGCACGGACGCGACCGGCCGGGACGGGACGATGGAGGCGCGCACCGACGCGTCGGCTGTTACGCTGACCGTGCCGGGTCTGGCGGACGGCACCTACACCGTGACGGCGTTCGACACGAAGACCGGGATATCGCAGCCGCTATCAACCGCCACCGCCAGCGGCGGCATCCTGCGCGTCGCGATCGGTCCGGTCAGGACCGATGTGGCGGTGGCTATCCGCCGGTGACCATTACCTTGGAACAGGCGGATCTTCAGATCGTCCCCGTTCCCCCGTTCGCGCCGAACACGCTGCCGTCTGTGTAGCTCAACTCCCCCGACGCGAGGGCGACGTACAACGGCGCGAGTTCCGCCGGCTGGCCCGAGCGCCCGAGCGGTGTGTCCTGCCCAAATTCGTGCATCTTGCCCGGCAACTGCCCGCCCGCGACCTGAAGCGGTGTCCAGATCGGCCCCGGCGCGACGGCGTTGACGCGGATCCCCTGCTTCGCGACCTGTTTCGCCAGCGCCTTGGTGAAGATCGCGATCCCACCCTTGGTGGTGGCGTAATCGAGCAGTTCCTTCTCTGGCGCGAACGAGTTCACCGACGCGGTATTGATGATCGCCGATCCCGGCTTCATCAGCGGGATCGCCGTCTTGGTTATCCAGAACATCGCGTACAGGTTCGTCTTCATCGTGCGGTCGAACTGTTCGAAGCTGACCTCCGCGATCGAGTCCTTCGACTGCTGGTACGCGGCGTTGTTGACCAGGATATCCAGCCCGCCGAGCTTGCGGTTGGCATTGCCCACCAGATTAACGCAAAATTCCTGATCGGTCAGGTCGCCGGGGATCAGCGTGATCTTGCGCCCCTCCGCACGGAGCAGTTTGGCGACGTCCTGCGCGTCGGGCCCCTCGGTGGGAAAATAGTTGATCGCGACATCGGCGCCCTCCCGCGCGAAGGCGATGACCGCCGCGCGACCGATGCCGGAATCGCCGCCGGTGACCAGCGCCTTACGCCCCTGCAACTTGCCCGATCCGCGATAGCTCCGTTCACCGCAATCGGGCACCGGCGTCATGTCGCGCTGAAGCGCCGGCCATTTCTGGCGCTGCTCGGGATAGGGCTGGCTGGTGTATTTGGTCTGCGGGTCTGCGAATGGTGGCGGCGCGCTCGCCTGTGCCAGCGCAGGCGCAGCGGCAACGGCGGCACCGGCGACGGCCGCGCCCTTCAACAAGTCTCGGCGATTGGCAAGGTCGGTCATGACAACACTCCTGCGAATTGATGCAAGAACAGCGTCGATCATCGGAAAAGGTTCATGCTTTCCAGTAATTTAGAGGATGTTGGAGCAAAGCGCTTGATCCCGATCAAGCACTGCAACCTATGTTGCCGTTCGCATGGAATCAGCGGAGCCATCGGCCGTTACGCCTCGTTAGCGGCGCGGGATTTCTCCCGTACGAGAGGATGTGCCTGATGGCTGTCAAATTTGCCGGAACGATGAACGCGATCAACCGCGGCCTCGACGAAACCAAGCCCGACAAGGGTGCGCACATGGTCGAGGATTGGGAGGCCGCGCTGGCCGATCTGGACTTGACCGGAGCAAAGGGTATCCTCCGCGACCTGGGTTCGCTGCGCAAGCAGCTCGAAAAGGATACGCCGGATGCCGACCGCGTCCACGCGCTACTGCACCGCCTGGGTGTCGCGACGACGAAGATCGCGGACAAGGCGGATAAGTCGCAGGACAAGTTGAAGGCACTCGGCGAGGCATTGACCGAGGCGGGCGAGGATCAGCCCGACGAGGATGAAGACACGGAAGCCGCCGCCGCACCAAAGCGCGCGCGCAAGAAGGGCTGACGTCGGCGGGGCGGTCGGACCGGCCGCCCCGTGTTATTCGTCGATTGCCGCATGCCAATCGGCGTAGGGAGTATTCGCCGCCATATGGCGGTTGAGATCGTCGCCCTGCCACCACACCGGACCACGCTCGCCAAGACCGATCTTCGCCGCATTCACATCCGACCGCGCCGCCTTCAACGCCGCGGCGTCCCCGCTGGCCAAGGCCGACCGCACGGCACGGCGCGCGGTCATCAGCCGATCGACCAGTGCCTGCCGCTCGTCTTCCGCCAAGTTCGGGTTCGCGCGCCGCCAAAGGCGTCCGCGCACCACGATGTAGCGGCCGTCCGGCGTTACCGGCGGCGTTGCCATAGCCACGCACCCACCGCGGCGAGCCCGACGGCGGCCGTCGCGCCCGCCGCGGCAGCCGCCTTGCGTCGCCGCTCAGGGTGGCGACGCCCGCCATCCGTGCCGCTGGCGCCGGAGGGCGGCTCGTGGAGTGTGCCGCTATCGTCTTCGCCCGTGTCCGCCCTGCTCGCCCAGACATCCATAAAGCCGTTCATCATCGCCGCACCCAGGTTGGGCGCCGCGAACTGGCCGAGCTTCAGCGCGATCGCCGGCGCACCGACCACGGTCGTGTTGCGGGGATGCCGCGCGAGCCGGACCACCGCCCTCGCGACCGTTTCCGGCGCGAGCGCACCGGGCGGCAGCGACAGCTTGGCGCCCGTATAATTACCCGCGTGGTCGATGCCCGGTGTGTCGACAAAGGTGGGATACACATCGCAGATGTGGATGTTCGGCCGCTTCGACACTTCGCCACGCAGGGCCTGACTGAACCCGCGCAATCCGAATTTGCTCGCTGCATAGGCCGCCGCATAGGGCGTCGCGACGAAGCCGCCGACCGAGATCATGTTCACCCAGGTGCCGCGATCCTGCGCGAGGAAGATCGGCAAGACCGCGTGGACGTCGTTCATGTGACTAACCAGATTCGTCTCGATCACCCGCGCGTGATCCGCGATCGGAACGTCCTGATACTTGCCGACGACCCCGACCCCAATGCAGCTGAACCACAGGTCGATGCCGCCCAGCCTGTCGCGCGCCGACGCCGCGAACCCGGCCACCGCCGCGGCGTCGGTCGCGTCGACCACCTGCACCGCGGCATCGCCACCCGCTTCGCGACAGCGACGGGCGATATCCTCCAGACCGGCTTCACCGCGCGCGCCCAGCATCAGCCGTGCGCCCTCCTGTGCGAAGGCGATTGCGGTCGCCGCGCCGATCCCGCTCGACGCACCGGTGATGACGACGCGCAGCGGCGCGCCGTCCTTGCCCGCCGCCGCGCCGCTCATCGCCCGACTGCCTCCTTGACCGCATCCGCCGCCTTGGCGAGCAGACCCTTCTCGGCTTCCTCAGCCTCTTCCTTGGTCCTGAACGCCGCGCCCTCCGGCTCCGCAGGCGGGGCGTAGACGGAGAACAGCTTCAACTCGCCCGAACCCTTGTTGACGATATTGTGCTGCGCGCCCTTGGGTACGACGACGAGGTGGTTGGGACCCGCCTTGGTCGAATGACCGTCGATCACGACGTGCGCATCGCCGGCGACGATGAAGGTGGTCTGGTCGGCCGGATGCGTTTCCATGCCGATCTCCTCGCCGGCCGGGATGCTCATCAGGACGATCTGCACCTTCTTGTCGCGGTAGACCTCCTTCTGCCAGAGCTCGTTCCGCGTCGCGAGGTCGACCATATCCTTGTTGAAGATCGTCATCTTGTTCTCCTGTCGGCGATATCGACAGGTTCGACGCACGAGGCGCGGCGGGTGTTCCTAAATTCCTGCTGGCATCAGGCAATCGGCCTCCCCATACCTAAGCCCGCGACGGGATCATCCCGCCTCTGCTTTCCGGTCCGCCAGCAAGGCGTGGATCTGCGCGACGACCGCCGCTCCCTCGCCCACCGCCGCGGCGACCCGCTTGGTGGAACCGGCGCGCACGTCGCCGATCGCGAACACGCCGGGCTTGCTCGTCTCCAGGGGCAGGGCGGCGTTGCCGGTGACGACGAAGCCCTTCTCATCGGTGTCGACGCAGTCTCGCGCCCAGTCGGCATTCGGGTCCGCGCCGATGAACAGGAACAGGTGGCGCAGCGCGCAGCTATAGGTCGTGCCGTCGTGCCGGTTGCGGAAGGTCGCCGCGGTCAGCCCGCCGATGCGATCTCCCTCCAGTGCCGCGACTTCGTAGCCGACATGCACCTCGACATTGGGAAGCGCGGCGATCCGGTCGATCAGGTAGCGCGACATCGTCTCCACGAGCGGGCGGCGGACGATCAGGTGCAGGCGGTTCACCTGCGGCGCAAGGAAGACGACCGCCTGCCCCGCCGAATTGCCGCCGCCAACCAGCGCCACATCCTCGCCCGCGCACAGCCGTGCCTCGATCGGCGACACCCAATAGGAAATGCCCGCCCCCTCGAACGTCGCGAGGTTCGGCACGTCGGGCCGGCGATAGCGCGCGCCCGACGCGATCACGACGGTCGCCGCCGCGATCCGTCGGTCGCCGCTGCACACCAGCGTCAGATGCTCGCCGTCGCAGTCGAGCCGCTCCACGCCGACCGGTATCGCCACTTCCGCCCCGAACTTCAGCGCCTGATTGAACGCGCGGCCCGCCAGCGCCTGCCCGGAGATGCCGGTCGGAAAGCCCAGGTAGTTCTCGATCCGCGACGACGCGCCAGCCTGTCCGCCCATCGCACGCGCGTCGAGCACCACCACCGACAGCCCCTCGCTGGCGGCATAGACCGCCGTCGCCAGCCCGGCCGGACCCGCGCCGACCACCGCAACGTCGTACAGGCGGTCGGGATCGATCGCAGGCACGATGCCGAGGCAGGCGGCGAGTTCCTCGTTGCTCGGATGTTTCAGGAGCGGACCGGACGGGCAGACGACGAGCGGCAGCTCTTCTGGCAGAACGCCCGTGCGTTCGACCAGCGCGCGGCCCTCTTCGTCGGAATGGATGTCGAGGACGAGATTGGGCAAGCCGCTACGGCTGAGGAAGCCCTGTAGCCGCATGATATCGGGGCTGCCGGGCACGCCGATCAGGATCGTACCCGCGCCGCCCTCCTCGATGAGGCTGACGCGGCGCAGGATCAGCGCGCGCATCACGATCTCGCCGAGATCGGCGGATCCGACCATCAACGCGCGCAGATGCGCCGCATCGAACGGCAGCGCCGTGCACCCGTCCGGCCCGGCATGCCCCGCCGCGATCGAGGCACGCCCGGCTAGCTGGTTCACCTCCCCCGAAAACTGGCCGACGCCGTGCGTGGTGACCGGCGCCTCCCGGCTGAGCCCGTCACGGCGCACGACCTCGATCGATCCGGCGAGCACCAGCCAGGCCGGCGCGTGCAGATCACCGATCGCGTAGACGCTCTCGCCCGCCGCGAACCGCACCTCGGGACCGCTGGCGAAGCGGCGTGCCGTGTCGATGTGCGCCGGCGACAATGTTGGAAAGCGTTGATGTTCGCGGGTGTCGATCGTGCTCATCCTGCCCTCCAACGGTCGTGCAACCTCCACCATACACACGTTTTTGCAGCGCAGCAGGGCTTTGCAAACATTGCCGCCCCGCGTCGTTGTAGCGGCACCGACATCGCAGCCGGAGCGAAGCATGACCACAAGCAGGACCAGCCCACCCGATCCCGTCGTCGGCGCCCTCGGCTTTGCCGGTCTTCTCCCCCAGATAGCGGCACTGCTCGCGCTGCTGGTCCTCGGACCGCGCTGGCACGACGCGGCAGTGATCGTCGCCTTCGCCTACGCTGCCCTGATCCTGAGTTTCCTCGGCGGCATGTGGTGGGGCATCGCGGCGCAAGCGGATGTGCGGGCACCGCGCTGGCTCTGGTTCGCGGCCGTGACGCCGTCCCTGATCGCCTTCGCCGCCGCGCTGCTCTGGGCGTTCGGGACGCCGTCGCCCAGAGCATCGCTGATCGCGTTGGGAATGGCGATCCTTGGATCGCTCGTCGTCGACCGGCGGCTGCGTGCCGCGGGGCTGGCGCCGGCTTGGTGGATGCGGATCAGGACGCCGCTTTCGGTCGGTCTCGGTGGGCTGACGCTTGTGATCGGCATCTTCGCCTGAGGTCAGGCGCCGGGCTTCGGCTCCAGCAGATTGCCGTGCGGCACGTCGTCACCCACGACATCCTCGCGCGGGACGAAGCGGGTGACCCATTGCGGATTTCCCTCGGGTGACAGTTCGATGTCGGGATAGCCGATCGGATCGACACCCGTCTCGACCCAGCCCGCACCGAGGCAGCGGTCGCAGATCGCGCGCTTGCAGCGGAAGCTGACAAGATCGATCTCGGTATTCCACTCGCCATAGCCGCGACAGACCGGGCAGAGCGCATCCAGATTGCCCTTGCGCGGCTTCAGCGGGATGATGTCGAAAGCGTGCGGTGCATCCGGTCCGGTCGGATAAACAATGTTACTGGCATGAGGCATGTCGCGCCAACGTACGACCGATCGACTGGCTCCGCGATGGTCAGCCGAGCAGCCCCACCAGACGCTCCAGCCTCACCCCGGCATCGTCGATCCGTTCCGCCAGCAACAGTCGCCCGTTCTTTTCCGTCAAGCCTTCGAACCCGCCGGCCATGTCGCTGTCGGGTCGCGGCGTCAGCGCGATCGCGGCTGGTCCCGCATCGATCCGGGCGATACCGTGATCGCGCGCCAGTTCACGCAGCCGTGCGACCGCGAGCAAGCGTTGAGCCTCGTCGGGCAATTCACCGAAGCGGTCCTGCAATTCCTGCTCGAACGCATCGAGTTCCACCGCGTCCCGCAGCCGCGCGAGCCGTGCGTACAGCGAGATGCGCAGGTCCTCGTCCGGGATCCACTCTTCGGACAGTCGGCCCTCGACGCCCAGATTCAGTTCCGGCGTCCACCGCTCCGCCGTTTCCCCGCGCGCTACGCGCAACGCTCCCTCCAGCAACTGCTGATACAGTTCGACGCCGATCAGCCGCATGTGACCCGCCTGCGTCTCGCCGAGCAGATCGCCGGCTCCGCGCATGTCAAGGTCGCGGGCGCTGATCGCAAAGCCCGCACCCAGCCGGTCGAACGCCTCCAGCGTCCGCAGCCGCTTGAGCGTGCGGGGGGCGATCGCCTGCTCGGCATCGGTGAACAGCAGCACCTGCCCGCGGCGATGGCCGCGGCCGACGCGCCCGCGCAACTGGTGCAACTGCGCCAGCCCGAACCGGTCGGCGTGAACGATCGCCATCGTGTTCGCGCGCGGCACGTCGAGCCCCGCTTCGATGATGTTGGTCGCCAGCAGGACGTCGCCGTCGCCGCGCCCGAAGCGGACCATCGCCTCGTCGATCTCAGCCGCCGGCATCTTCCCGTGCGCCTGGAGCAGTTCGAGCTCCGGGACGAGCTTGTTAAGCGTCTCCGCCAGCGGCGCCATGTCGGCGATCCGTGGCACCACCACGAAACTCTGCCCGCCCCGCGCCCGCTCCCGCAGCAGCGCCGCGCGCAGCACTTCGGTATCGAACGTCGAGACGGCGGTGCGGATCGGCTGTCGCCGCGCCGGTGGCGTTGCGATGATCGACAATTGGCGCAGGCCGACGAGCGCGGTCTGGAGCGTGCGCGGGATCGGCGTCGCCGACAGCGTCAGGACGTGGCCGGCGGACAGATCCTGCAACCGCGCCTTGTCGGCGGCCCCGAAGCGCTGCTCCTCGTCGACGATGACCAACGCCAGATCCTTGTACGCCACACCTTTTGCGGCGACGGCGCCGGTGCCGATCACGACATGGATGCTGCCATCGGCCAGCCCGGCCTTGATGCGGCGCTTCTCCGCGGGTGTCGACAGCCGCGACAGGCCGGCGACGACGATGTCGGTATTGTCGAACCGACGCACGAAGCTGTCGAGATGCTGGCGGGCGAGTACGGTGGTCGGCGCGGCCAGCGCAACTTGCCTCCCGGACAGTGCCGCGACCGCCGCGGCGCGCAACGCCACCTCCGTCTTGCCATAGCCGACATCGCCGATGACGAGCCGGTCCATCGGCCGCCCGGAGGAGAGGTCGCTGCGCACCGCCTCGATCGCGGCGAGCTGGTCGGGCGTTTCCGAAAAGGGGAACCCGGCCGCGAACCGCTCATAATCGGCGGGGGCGGGGTCCAGCACCGGCGCGGTGCGATCGGCACGCTCCGCTGCCATTTCGGTCAATTGGCGTGCCGTTTCGGCGATCGCGGCGTCGATCCCCGCGCGGCGCTGCTGCCAGCTCTTGCCGTCGAGCGTGTCGAGCGTGACCGCGTCGTCCTCCGCGCCGTAGCGCCACAGCCGATCCGCCTCCGCGACGGGAACGAGGCGCACCGCATTCCTCGCATAGGTGAGTTTGATTGCGTCGCCGCCCGGCTGCTCCTGGTCACCGGGCAGCGTTTCGAGCCCGGTCACGGTACCGATGCCGTGATCCTCGTGGATGACGGTGTCGCCGACGCGGACCTCCGCGGTCTGGATCAGCGCTACATTGGCCGCACGCGACGGCGCTTCGTCACGGTCGGCGCGGCTGCCGATCAGGTCGGATGCTGCCACGGCGAGGATGCCGGGCCGGCGAAAGCCGCGATCGGCCGGGACCGCGAGTGTCAGCAGCGTGCCGGGCGCCGCATCGTGGACGGCGGCCCATGTCGCGAGCTGTTCGGCCGGCTGGTCCAGCACGCTTTCCAGACGCCGGGTCAGGAAGCGCAGGTCGCGCTCGCCACCGAGGAGGACGACCCGGTCGCCGGCTTCGATCGCCGCCTTGCCGACCTTTGCGAAGGCGCGCAGCGGCGCACGCTGTTCGACGAAGCGGGCAGGCGGTTCGTCGGTGCGCCGCAAGGTCACGGTGTCACGGCCTTTCAGCGCAGCGCGCCAGCCGGCGTCGTCGATCACTTCGCGTGCGGCGCGACGGGACCCCCGGCGTGCGGCATCCTTGCTCAGCAGCAACAGGCGCCGGCGGCGTTCGTCCGCGGCGGGGGTGAAGGCGATCGTGGCCCCCGGCAAATGCGTGGTCAGCGGACAGCGATCGTCGCCAAGCGGCGGCTCCGCGACGCGACCGAGTTCCCGATGCTCGATCTCGCCGACCGCGCGCTGGTCGACGGGGTCGTAGCAGCGGATCGACGCGATCACGCCCTCCGCGACCTCGATCCGCACGGGGTCGTCGGCATCGGCGGGGAATACGTCCAGCACTTGCCCGCGCAACGCGACCTCGCCGGGCTCGTCCACTCGCTCGTCCGCGATATAGCCGATCGAGACGAGTTGATCGTACAGCGCCTGAAGGTCGCACGCCGCGCCGGTCGCCACCTTCGGCGGCTCCGCCTCGAACGCGACAGGCGCGGGATAGGCGTTGGCCAGCGCCTCGCCGGTGGTGACCAGTGCGATCGGCGGGTGCTGCTTGTCCGCCAGCATCCTGCGAACGGCGCGTAGCGTGGAGACGCGCTGGCCGACATTGGCGGGAGATGCCGGCGCATCGTCACCCGGCAACGCATCGGTGCCGGGACAGAAACAGACGCACGCGCCTGGCATCATCGCCGCCAGTATCCGCGTCAGCGCGAGGGCACGCGTCTCGTCGGCTTCTGCGACCAGCACATCGCCCCGTTGAAGCAGAACCGCCAGTTCGGTCGCGATTTCGGCCGTGCCCAATGCTGGTTTCAGCGCATCCTCCCCAGGCGGCATGGTAGCAATCTCCGCCGCCGAGAGCGTGCGCATAAGGGTTCATCCTGTTGAGTATGCTGGAGAAACTCTCACGCGTCGTTGCCGTTCCCGGGCGCAGGGTGGACGCCGCACGACGATTGCCGCAGGACGATGCCATGTCCGACGATGACGAGCACAGGTCCGACCCTTACGAGCGCGGGCGCCGCGACGGCCTGCGTCTCGCGCTGGCAATGCTGGCGGCGGAGGAGGGCAAATGGGCGGCGCTGGTCGGCGAAAGCCCGTCGTGGCGCACCAACCAAACGCGGGAGGTGCGCCGGAAGATGCTGGAGGTGGCGCAGAAGCGCATCCACACCGTCCTGAACCGGATGACACCCAGCAACGGCGACAGTGGCGACGGCGAGGCCATCAGCGGAGAACTGGCGGCTGCCCTCGACAAGATCGGACTTTGATCGCACGATCGGAGCGCCGTTTCCAGCAGGTCACGTTCCCGGTGACGCCGTATCGCTCCTGCGGGTCGGGCACGTCGGCGGGCTGGCGTTATGCCGCGCGAGATCCGGTGGAGAGGAACGCGATGGCCTGAGCGAAATACAGCACGTGAACGACTGTCCCGGCTTCGTCCTGAACCTCGATACGCGGGCTCAAATCGACCACGCCGGACATTGCGTCGGCCGCAATGATTTCTCTCGCGCCACCCAGCGCCGCCGCCTTCATGTCGTCCGAGGAGTCGAACATCGCGCCCTCGGTATCCAGCGCGGTGTCCACGTCGCTGTGCAGGTTCAGGAAAAATCGTGGCATGGTCTGCTCGATAGATGATGGCGGATGCCGGAGCGCCCGATCGGCTTTGCCAGGAACTTGTTGACCGACGGGCGTTCATGACACGTTTCCGCTTTCAGACGGCTTAATGCCGCCGCCACCCGGCCTCTATTTCTATCTGATGTGAATTACTTACCTGAGTTATCAGAAGAGGCACTGCGCCGTCGATAGTTCCCGCGAATAGTACGAGCGGGTAAGCGGACGCTTGAATATATGCTGCAATCTCAGCGGCGGCCACTACACGTCGATGCTGTCGTACACGACCACCTTTTCCCAAAGGTCGCCGCAGGTGGCGACGAAACGCTGGTGTATGGGGTGGTCCTGATAGCGCGCCTGATCCTCGACCGTGTCGAAGATCATGAGTTCCGACACGTGATAGCTGCCGTCCACCACCGATCGCTTTTCCGTATCGGCAGGCACCCCGACCCGCAATTCGCGGATGACGGGAATGTCGCGCAACGTCTTCAGGCCGGCGATGAGTTTCGGGGCGGTCGCCGGGTCCTTTAGCCAGAAGAAGACGTGATGTACGACCTTGCCCTTCGTAGCGCCGCGCCCGGCCGCCGTGGCGCGACCCGCCACGGTTGCAAGGCCGGCGACGGTCAGCAGTCCCATCCAGCGTCGACGATCCACCACCATGATATTCCTTCCGAAGGTCCGCCGATCGCCCGCTCAGTGCAAGGTCGTCGCGCGCCGCACGATGCCGTCGACCGGCACGTCGTGCAACCGCCGGTACCGCGCCTCGATCAGGCTGAACACGCCGAAGCCGAACAGGCCTGCACCGATGATGATGTCGAACGGGCTGGTCAGCCACGATAGCACCCGCGCCATGCCGCCCGCCTCGCCGGCCTGTTCCTCCAGCCCGGCACGGACGAGGAAAAAGGCGCTGATGATGAACACCAACCCGCGTGCGGCATAACCGGCGCGACCGCTCCACTGCGCCCATAGCTGCGACGCGATCTGCGGGTCCAGATAGCGCAGGAAACCCGCCTTGACGGACTTGACGATCTGCACCGCGCCCAGCCCGAACAGGACCACGCCGCCCAGCATCACCAGCGCCCACCCGCCCGGCAGACCCATTGCAGCTTGAGCGCCCTCCTGCGTGCCGTCGCCGGATGCCGCGACACCACGCATGAGGCGAACGGCCTGCCATGCGAGGACGAGATGCACGATGCCGCTGACGCCGGCGCCAGCGCGTTCCATCGCGCCCTTGCGGTCGCTCCCGTGACGTTCGATGTCGAACGCCGCGTCGGACAGCCGCCAGATGCCGTACGCGACCAGTCCCGCCGCCATGATCCCGAGCAGCCACTGGCCGCCACCCTTGCCGAGATACTCCAGCGCGCCGCTCGGGTCCTCGGCGCGGCCGGTGCGGACGATCAGCACGGCGATGACGATGTAGAGCAATCCTCGCGTCGCGAAACCGATCCGCGTCAATGAAGTCAGCCGGGCACTGGCAGTCATGCAAACTCCTCCTGTTGCACGACAAACCGACATTGCGGCCGTTCCGTTCCGCTGGCGGAACGGTCGCTCGTCACGTTCTCGGCAGGGCGTAGGCGATGATCGAATCGCCCATCCGGGTGCCGAGTGACCCATGCCCGCCCGCGACTACGATTATGAACTGCCTCCCCGAAGCGGGAGAACTGTAGGTCATCGGCGTCGCCTGCGCCCCGGCCGGCAGCCGCGCGCGCCACAGCACCTTGCCGGTGCCGGTGTCGTAGGCGCGGACATAATAATCGAGCGCGGAACTGAGGAAGGCGACGCCGCTGGCGGTCATCATCGGCCCGCCCAAGGTCGGCACGCCCATCTTGATCGGCACCGGCACAGGCGACTCGTCGCGGATCGTGCCGTTCCGGTGCCGCCACACGACCTTGCCGCTGACGAGGTCGAGGCCAGCGACATAGCCCCAGGGCGGGGCCTGACACGGCAGACCGAGCTTCGACAGGAACGGGTTGAGCGACACGGCGAATGGCGCTCCTTTATTGGGGTTGAAGCCGTGCTCGTCCGATCCGCCGCGATCCGACCCGCCCGCCGCACCACCGGAGTCGTTGCTCTTGCCGGCATCGCCCTGCGGGATCAGCTGATCGACGAACGCCATGTAATTGGGATGCGCGAAGGCGACCTGCCGCACCGGGTCGATCGACATGCCGCCCCAGTCCATGACCCCGAAATTACCGGGGAACACGATCGATCCGCGCAGCGACGGCGGCGTGAACGGCCCTTCGTAGCGCAGCTTGCGGAAGGTGATGCGGCAGGCGAGTTGGTCGAACATCGTCGCCCCCCACATGTCGCTTTCGCGGATACGCTGCTGCGGCATCATCGTCACCGCGGAGAAGGGCTGCGTCGGCGACAGGCGGTCGCCCGGTGCCGGCCCGCCGGGCACCGGGCGCTCGGTCACCGGGTGCACCGGCTGGCCGGTGCGGCGATCGAGGACGAAGATGTTGCCGGTCTTGGTCGACTGCACCACCGCGGGCACGATACCGCGGCCCGGTATCGTCAGGTCGACCAGCGCGGGCTGTGCCGGAATGTCCATGTCCCACAAATCGTGGTGCACGGTCTGGTAGACCCAGCGCACGCGACCGGTCGGGATGTCGAGCGCGACGAGCGAGGCGGAGAAGCGCTCCGTCTCCGGCGAACGCTTGCCGCCCCACTGGTCGATCGCGCCATTGCCCATCGGCACGTAGATCATCCCCAGCCCCTCGTCGGCGGCTGACGTCGTCCAGCTGTTGGGGGTGGAGATCACATAATGCCGTCCCGGCCCGAGCGGCGCGGTGTCGTTGGGATTGCCCGGATCGAAGTTCCACACCAGCCGCCCCGTCGCCACGTCGAACGCGCGGATCACGCCCGACGGCATGTGGACGGCGGCATTGTCGAAGATCGCGCCGCCGACCACGATCAGGCCCTTGGTCACGACGGGGGCGGAGGTGAACTGGAACCAGCCGCCATTGTAGTTCTGGACGTTCGGCCGCAGGTCGACCGCGCCGTTGACGCCGAAGCTCCGGCAGGGCCGGCCGGTCCGCGCGTCGAGCGCGAACAGTCGCGCGTCGTTGGTGGCGGTGACGATCCGCTGCGGGCAGTCGCCGCCCGGGGCCTGCGTCGCGCCCGCCCAGCGTGCGTCGTGATACGACACGCCGCGACAGGTCAGATGCTGGAGGTGCAGCGGCGTCGTCATCTTCGGGTCGAAGCGCCAGCGCTGCTTCCCCGTTTCCGCATCCAGCGCGATGACGATGTTATGCGGGGTGCAGGCGTAGAGCGTATCGCCGATCTTGATCGGGGTCAGTTCGTAGGTGGTCTCCTGCGGATCGCCGGCGCGCTTCACGTCGCCCGTTCGGAAACTCCACGCGACCTTCAGATCCTTGACGTTGGCCGGCGTGATCTGCGTCAATCGCGAGAATTTGGTGCCGCGCCAATCGCCGCCGTACGCGAACCAGTCGCCCGCCGGCATCCCATTCTCCGTCGCCGGCATCGCCGCGCGCGGGCCGGGGAGCTGCCCCTCCCATTCCTTCGAACTGCTCGCCAGCAGCGATACGATGCCGACGATCGCGGCGACGACCAGCGCCCCCGCCAGGGGTCCAGCCGCGCTGCGCCAGCGCCGGTCGAGGCGCCGCGTGACCCAGGGGGTCAGCAGGAACGCGCCGATGAGGAAGATGATGTCGCCGCGCGGCACGAGCGGCCACCAGTCGAAGCCGATCTCCGCGACCGCCCAGATGACGGTGCCGATCACCAGCGCCGCAAACAAGTGCAGGGCGGCCGGGTTGCGCCGCCACAGCAGCCACGCGGTCGCGAGCATCGCCAGCCCGGCGATGACGTAATACCAGCTGCCCCCGACCGCGATCAGCAACCCGCCACCGATCAGCGTCGCGAGTCCGAACAGGCCGACGACGACGGCCGTAACGGACAAGAGCTTGCTACGCCGCGATCCGTGGACCGGATCGACTGCATCGTTGGGGGCCGGTTGCCGTGTCGCCATATCCGTCATCCCTGTCGTGAAGGGTCGTGTATCGAAGCCTGCGACGCCGTGCGCCATGCCCTGCGGAGACGCCGTTGCATCACAATGTCACCGCAGCCTTCAGGCCCAACACGGCCACGTCGCGCGCGTTCCGCCGGCCGCCGGGATGGTGGATGCCCTGGATATTGGGCCGAAGCTCCAGCCAGGGCGTCGGGTGCAGACTATAATAGAGTTCGGCGGCATATTCCGCATCACGCGGGCCGGGATCGAGGCCGTTCGGCGCCACCCCCGCCGTGCCGCCGCGGATCGCGCGCGCGTTGACGTTGGTCCGCGCCAGCCCGAGCCCGAGCACGTCACCGGGACGCCACGGCACCAACCCCTTGTAGAACAGCCCCAGCGCGACCTGATTGTCGGTTACCGACGTGCGGCGATCCGCCTGCGTGACGTTCAGGAACGCGCTCAGCCCCGACACCGACTTGCCGCCCTCGGCCCGGCCGGTCAGCTGCTGCTGGACGCTGAACCAGCCGCCGTAGCGACCGGATCGCCGCATCGGCGCCGCGTCGGTGACGATCAGGGGACGGCGGTCGATGTCGAGCAGCACGTCGTCGCCGTCCGCGCTGCTGTACCAGCCGCCGGCGCGGTAGGACCAGACATGGCCGGTGCGCCCCGACGTGCCTGACCAGCCGAGTTCCACCGGCACCAGCACGCCGGTCGCGCCGCGGAACCGCCAGCTGAAGAAATTACGCTCCAGATTGCGCGGGTTCACCTCGTAAATGCCGGCCTGCACGAAGCCGTCGGCACGATCGATGCGCAGCCGGGCAGACCATTGGCTGACGGGCCAGTTATACCAGTAATCGCCGACCAGGTTGCCCGGCTGCGATCCGCAGAAGCTGAGGTTCTGGAAATGGCAGGAAAAACCCTCGAAATCCTCGCCCGGCGAACTGCGCCCGACCTTCAACCGCGCCGCGCCGAACGCCTGTTCGTACCAGAATTGCGTCAGCCGCCACGTCTGGCCACGCCCATAAACCTCCTGCACCTGTTGCAGCACGCCCAGCCCGGCGTCGGCGCCGAGATCGTGGCCGCGGCGATAGGTGACGGTCGCCTGGAACGTCCCTCCGGCGATCTGCGCCAGTTGCTCCATATCGATCGTCGCGCCGAGATCGAACTGGCCCGTCTCGCGGTACAGATGCCGCTCGCCACCCGTGGGATTATAGGCGCTTTCGGAAGCGTAGCGAAGCGTCAGTTCGACGCCGCGATCGCGCAGATAGGGGCGCACGCCGCCTATATCGCCGAGCAGGCCCGGCGGCGGCCGGTTCTGCGTATCCGCCGTCTGCGGCGAGGGCGAGGGGTCGGACCGGCTGCCGCGTTGCGCGACCGGCGCTGCCCGGCCGTTCTGTGTCCGCTGAGCCGCGACGGGCACCGCCGCTACGAGCATTGCGGCGATGGTCAGGCCGATCGCGCGGAAAGGAGAATGGGCCGCCATTGTGACGATGGTTGCCCATTGCGCCGTGCTGCGCTGCAAACTGGATCAGAACGCGGCCCGGAACACGCACCGAACCGGTCCGTGACCTAGGCCACCCAACCTAAGTTGGTAAGATTGCCGCCGCTCCGATCAGGCCTTCCGCCGAAGCGCCCAGATCAGGCCCGACAGACTGCTGATGAGGGCGGCGACCGCCATCAGCATTGATGCATCCATCTGTGTCATAACTACCTCCTGCTGAGCCCGGAATGCCAAGAGAAATCCTTGTAGGACAGAACATTATGAGAACGTTGGAGGTGGATGGTCGTTTGTTGGATCGCGGTTGGAGGGTGGTGAGGTCGGCCGAGCGGGCGCGATCTTCAGCCTCACTCGTGGGGCCGCACGTGCTCGCTCGCACTGCGTTGCCGTCATTGCGAGGAGCGAAGCGACGCGGCAATCCAGAGCCGCGAGCGCCGGACTGGATTGCTTCGCTACGCTCGCAATGACGGGGGAGGAGCGGCTTGGTCGCCGCTGCTCTGAAGAGAGAAGTAGGACTGCGCCCGATTCGCCGCTTCAGTCCGGCACCGCGCCCGCGCTGCCGCGTTGGGCGGGGGTGAGCGTGATCGACGACAGGAGGGACCCGCCGATCTGGTGGCTGATCGCCGGCATGGCGGGGACGTGCCTCATGGCCTGTAGCGGGCTGGGGTTCCACGTCGATCCGGTGCGCGCGCTGCCGCCGGCTGCTGGCCTTGCCATGCTGGCGCTGGCGATGGGGTTCGGCATCAGCCGCGGCCGTCCTCGGCTGGCAGCCGGCGCAGAGGCGTTCCTGCAGATGACGCTGTTTACGATCATCGGCGTCGTGCTCGCCTACGCGCTCGCCGCGCGGGGCGGGCCGCTGTGGGACGACAATCTCGCGGCGGCGGACCGGGCGCTGGGGTTCGACTGGCCGGCGGTGTTCGCCGCGCTCGACGAGTCACCGCCGTCGCTCTGGATCGGCGGCATCGCCTATCACAGCCTGACGGTGCAGATGATCGTCGCCATCGTCGTGCTCAGCGGCACCGGCCGCTTCGCCACGCTGAGAACCGCGGTTATGGCGGCGATCCTCGGCGGATTTGCGACGATCCTGATCTCCGGCCCGACGCCCGCAATGGGCAACGTCTTCGATCCTGCCGGCTATCGCCACCTCTGGCCCTCGGTCGCCTGGATGGAGCGGGCGATGATCGCGGGGCTGCGGGACGGTACGTTCCGGACGCTGGACCTGACGCAGTTGATGGGAATCGTGACGTTCCCCAGCTATCATGCGACGCTGCCGATCATCCTCGCCTGGGCGCAGCGCGACGTCAGGGGTTGGCGGATCGTCGCGCCGGTCTGGGCCGGGGTCACGATCGTCGCGACGCCGGTGTTCGGCGGGCATTACGGCGTCGACGTCCTGGCCGGCATCGCGCTCGCGCCGCTATCGATTCTCGCCGCGACGTGGCTTGCGCGCGGGCCCCGGCGCGAGACGGAACGAGCGGTATTGGCACGCGTAGTAACCGAAGTGACCGGCTGACGGTTGGCGCGGGTCCGGCGGCGGCGTACAGCGACCGGGTCTGGAGTTGACGATGACGTGGTTTGAGAAGCTGGCCCTGGTGGTCGGCATGGTCCTGTTCATGGAGTGCTTCGCCTGGGCGACGCACAAATACGTGATGCACGGCTGGGGCTGGGGCTGGCACCGCTCGCACCACGAACCGCATGAGGGCGCGTTCGAGAAGAACGACCTCTACGCCGTCACCTTCGCCGTGTTCGTCGTCGGCCTGTTCACCGCGGGCATGTGGTGGGAGCCGCTGTGGTGGGCGGCGCTGGGCATCACGATCTATGGCGGCATCTACGCGTTCGTCCACGACATGATGGTCCACCAGCGGTTCGGCATGCGCTGGGTCCCGCGGCGCGGCTATTCCAAGCGGCTGCTTCAGGCGCACCGCTTGCACCACGCGGTGAAGGGCAAGGAGGGCGGCGTCAGCTTCGGGTTCCTGTTCGCGCCCAACCCGACGAAACTGAAGCGCAAGCTGTCGCAGCGCGTCGATCCATGAGCGACACCGCCGCCGATGGCCGACGGAGCCTGATGCTGGCCGGCGCGATCGGTGGGGCTTGGCTGGCGATTCACATCGGCGGCATCTTCTTCTGGGAATGGCGCTGGGCGACCGCGCCGCTCGCGGTCGCGCTGATCGTCGTGCAGGCGTGGTTGAGCACCGGGCTGTTCATCGTCGCGCACGACTGCATGCACGGGTCGTTCGCACCACGGCAGCGCCGGCTGAACACGGTCGTCGGGACGCTGTGCCTCGCCGCCTATGCCGGCCTGTCCTACGCCGCGCTCTACCCCAAGCATCACGCGCACCACGCCGCACCCGGCACCCCCGACGATCCCGATTTCCATGCCGGCGCGCCGCGACAGGCGCTGCCGTGGTTCGTGCACTTCTTCCGCGGCTATTACACGCACGGCCAGATCCTGCGGATCACCGTCGCGGCAATCGCGTACATGCTGCTCGGCGCGTCGCTCCTCAACATCGTCGCATTTTGGGCAGTGCCCGCGCTGCTGGCGCTGGCGCAATTGTTCGTGTTCGGCACCTATCTGCCGCACCGGCACGAGGAACTGCCGTTCGCGGACGAGCACAACGCGCGCAGCAATTCGCTGTCGCCGCTGGCATCGCTGGTAACGTGCTTCCACTTCGGCGCCTACCACCACGAACATCATCTGAAGCCGCATACGCCGTGGTGGCGGCTGCCCCACCTCAACCGCGCACGGTCAATGCCTCGGTGATCGTGGCGGCGGCGGCGGCGGCCCCGCCCGCTGCGGCGATCTCAGCCGAGAGGCGGCGCGCCGCCGCCCTGTATTGCGGCCCGGTCATCACCTCACGCAACGCCGCCGCAACGCCACCGACGCTCGCCCAACGCGACGACAGCACACGTGCCGCGCCATGATGCGCCAGCCGCGCCGCGGTGCCGGGCTGTTCGAACGCGATCGGCAAAACGACCATCGGCACGCCTTCGCCCAGCGCATCGAGCACGGTGTTGAAGCCGCCGTGCAGAACCGCCGCCGCGCACCGGCGCAGCACCGCGCGTTGCGGCCAGAAGGCCCGCACCAGCGGATCGCCGGGCAACCCCGCTTCCTCGTCCGCCGAAAGGCCACCGCCATGCGCGATCACCGCGCGCGCACCGACCGCGGCACAGGCGCTGGCGATCGTCGCGAACAGTGCGCGCCGCGATCCCTGCAACGTGCCGAGCGAACAGAAGATCAGCGGCCGGTCGTCGTCGGGCAACACGACCTCCTCGCCCGTGTCGGCGCGCCACGGCCCGCCATAGACGAAGCCCGGCGGCAGGGCGGCGCGCGGATAGTCGAGCCCGCGCGGGCACTGCGCGACGTAGCGGCTCGCCTGCGGATCGGGCATCGCGATGCCCCAAGCCCTCTGCCGCGCCTCCACCACCCGCACGATCGGGCGGAGCAGCAGGTCGGACACGGTGTAGCCGCCCCAGTTGCGGTTCAGCCCGAGCGGATCGGTGCGATAGCGCCAGCCGACGAACGGCGGTGGTACCGCCGCGTCGTGCAACAACGGCAGGCCGGTGACGCTGACCACATGCGGGATGCGCAGCTTGGCGGCAATCAACGGCCCTGCCGCCTCCGCCGCATCCGCGATCACCGCATCGGCGCCGATCCGCTCCAGCACCGCCGGCGCTTCGTCGAGCAGCATCGCGGTCAGGTCGGCGGAGGCGCGGATCATCCGCGTCATCCCGGCCGGCCCGGTCGGCGCGGCGAGCGTCGCCAGATGCCGGGCGAGCGAGAACCCCTCCCCCGCCGGCCCGCGCAGCCGCGAGAAGCCCATCCTCGGATCGGTGACGTACAGGCCGACCTCGCCGGCATGCACGAATGTCACCCGGTGGCCGAGCGCGACCAGTTCGCCGCCCAGCACCTGCAACGGGTTCAGATGCCCCAGCGTCGGCGGCGCGATGACGGCGAAGTGGCGGCTTGCGCGACCGTCCCGCCTGAGCACCGCGCCGTCGATAGCGCCCGTTGCTGTCCCATTACCGAGGAGGATCGTCCGCACCCGCAAGCATCGCCGCACACCCACGACCCGGCGGCGTTACCACGACCGCCGCCCTGCGCCGATAATGTGGATCAGACGCGCCCTACGCCACCTCAGATCGACCACCCCTTGCGATACTGCCGATCCAGAAAGCGGTTCGCGTCGGGCACGTTCGTGATCCGCCCCGCCCCGCCGTCATACTCGATCGGCTGGTCCGCCCTCAGCGCGACCATGCCCAGGATCATCGTCTCGTTCAGCGGCACGGCGATCGAGAATGGCGAGGAGATCGCCTCCTGTCCGCGGATCGCGCGGATCCAGTTCATCTCGTGGCCGTCGCGGCCGCCGATGATGCGCGGCAGCGACATCGGCACGGCGGCGGCGCGCTCCGCCACGCCGTCGCCGATCAGGACCGGCTTCTCGCCATAGGTTTCGTGCATCAGCATCCCCCGGTCGCCGATATACAGGACGCCGCCGTCAGGATTCATCCGCGCTTTGGCCGGCATCGCGTCCGGCGTCGGCGGCATCAGGCCGCCGTCATACCAGGTCATCGTCAGCGGCCCGTTCCTGGCGTTGCCGAAGCGGTAGGTGGTGATGCTGGCGAGTGGATAGCTCGACAGGTCGGCGGGCGGCTTGCCGTCCCAGACATCGTCGTCGCCGCCCCAGCGGCTGTGCCGCGTCTCGACCCGCGTCGGCAGGCCCGGCTCCAGCGCCCAAACCGGGAAATCGATCAGGTGCGCGCCCATGTCGCCGAGCGCGCCGACCCCGAACGGCACCCAGCCGCGCCAGTTGAAGTGGGCGTAATCCGGGTGATAGCCCCAATCGACCGCCGCCGGCCCGAGCCACAGGTCCCAGTCTAGGCTGGCCGGCTTCGGCACGGGTGCCGGCCGGGCTTCCCCCTGCGGCCAGATCGGGCGGTTGGTCCAGACCTGAACCTCCCGCACCGTTCCAATGACACCGCCGCGGATCAGCTCGACCGTGCGGCGGCCGTCGTCGCCCGAATGCCCCTGGTTGCCCATCTGAGTGACGAGCTTCGGGTTACGCCGCGCCAGATCGAGCAGCGTGCGCCCCTCCCGCACGGTATAGGTCAGCGGCTTCTGGACATAGACGTGCAGCCCCCGCTCCATCGCCGTCTTCGCGGCGATCGCGTGGTGGTGATCGGGCGTGGCGATCACCACCGCGTCGATATCCTTCCGCGCGTCGAGCATGCGCCGGTAATTGGCAAACTTCTCCGCCCGGTCGTAGGCCGCCTTCAGCGCCACGCGATCCTTCCGAACCGCGCCCGTGTCGTCGACCAGCGATTTGGCGACGTGCGCGAAGTCGACGTCCGCCAGCGCGACGACGTTCTGGTCGGTCAGCTTCGCCATGTTCTGCGCGCCCATCCCGCCCGCGCCGATCACCGCGACGTTGACCCGGTCGCTCGCCGCGATCCGGCGCGCGGATGCGGGCTGGGCGAAGGGCAGCAACCCCGCGGTCGCGGCGGCGCCGCCGATCCAGTCACGCCGGGTCACGGTCGCTTCGGTCATTCTGCTATCCTCGATCATCCTCTACCATCCACGGGATCGGCCATTTCCCTCGCGTTTTCAAACACGTTCTGCCGATTCCGGGCGGCGGCCCGCGTGTCCGTACGCCCCATGCGTTCGAAACGTCCGCAAGAACGCGCCCCCTCGACCGGTGGAGGGGGCTGGGGCATGTACTCGTCGGCGTCGTCGAGACGCCGCGGGGGACAGACGGCCGATGATCGTATGGATGGCAATCGCCGGGGCGCTGGCGGGCTGGCTCGCCGCTGGCCTCGACAGCTATGGCTTCTTTCTCGGCGGTCTTTGCGGCGCGTTCGTCGGTTGGGGCTTTCGCAGCGCGGTGCGCGCCGAAGTGACGCGCGCGACCGCACCGTTGCAGGACCAGATCGCGGCGCTGATCGCGAACGGCGTCGCCGCGCCCGACCCCTTTTTCGCGCCCGCCGCCCCCGTGCCTGCCCCCACTCCTGTGGCCGTCCCCGCCCGCGCGCAAACGCCACAGACGGATAGCTGGTCGGCCGCGCCATCGCCTCGCCAACCCGCAGCCCGGGAACCGGTGACGACGACACCGCCGGAATCGGGCATCGTCGCGACGACGATCGCCGCGGGCATCGCCGCCGCGAAGGGCTGGCTGCTGGGCGGCAACACGATCGTGCGCGTCGGACTCGTCATCCTGTTCGTGGGACTGTCCTTCCTCGCCAGCTATGCCGCCGCCGCGGGACTGTTCCCGGTCGAGGCGCGGCTGGCGCTGATCGTCGCGGCGGGCATCGCGCTGCTGGGCTTCGGGTTCCGCACGCGAACCGACCGGCCCGGCTTCGGGCTGGCGCTGCAAGGCGCGGGCATCGCCACGATCTATCTGACGCTGTTCGCGGCGGTGAGGCTGCTCGACGGCTTCCCGGTCGCTGCCGCCTTCGCGCTGATGATCGTGGTGTGCGCGCTCGGCTGTGCGCTGGCGCTGCTGCAACGGTCGCAGGCGCTGGCGACGACCGCCTTCGCCGGGGGCTTCGCCGTGCCCGTCCTGCTCGCGGGTGCGGGCGGCAACATCGTCGGCGTGTTCGTCTATTACACGATCCTCAACGCCGCGATCCTGTTCATCGCGCAGCGTCAGGCGTGGCGCGTGCTGAACCTGATCGGCTTCTTCGCCACGTTTGGAATGGCGACGCTGTGGGGCACCACCAGCTATCAGCCGGGCGACTATGCCGCCGCGCAGGGCTTTCTGATCGTCTCCGTCCTGATCTACGTCGCGACCGCCGTCCTGTACACGCGGGCGACGCCCGGCCGTCTGGGCAATGTCGTCGACACCACCCTGTTGTTCGGGCCGGCGCTGGCGGGGTTCGGTCTTCAGGTCGGTCTCGTCAGCGACCGGCCCTTCGGCAGCGCCTTTGCCGCGCTGGGCTTCGCGGCGCTGTATCTTGGCGTTGCGATGTGGACCATGCGGTATCGCAAGGACACGTTCCGGGTGATGAACGAGACGATGCTCGCAATCGGCATCGGCTTCGTCACGTTGGCGGTGCCGCTGGCGCTCGGCGCGCGCTGGACGTCGTCGGCCTGGGCGCTGGAGGGAGCGGGCGCGTTCTGGGTCGGTATGCGGCAAGCGCGGTGGATGCCGCGGCTGTTCGGGCTACTGCTGCAAGTGGTCGCCGCGCTGGTCTACATCGCTACCTTCGACACCACCGCCGCCGTCCCGCTCGCCAACCCGGCGTTCCTTGGTGCGATGCTGATCGCGCTGGCAGCGCTGGCGACGGCGTGGTGGTTGCGGGAGCCACTGCCGCACAGCGGATCGCGGATGGCGCAATCGTATCAGCGTGTGGAGCACGCGCTGGCCGCGCCCGCCTTCCTGTTCGGCTTCGCCTTCTGGTGCGCGGCGTGGGCGGCGGAGGCGATCCGCGCGGTGCCGTCACTCCGCGCTGGCGCCCTGCCGGTGCCGGTCATCGATCCGGCCCTGCAACCGGTCGTCGTGATGCTCGCCGCCGTCGCGAGCGCGTGGCTGGCGCAGATGCTGGGCCAGCGCCGCCGCTGGGCGGTCGCATTCTGGCCGAGCTACGCAGCGCTGCCGGCGCTCACGCTGGCATTCGCGATCGGCGTGATCGGCTTCGGCCGCAACATCCTGTCGATGCCCGACTGGCTGATGTGGGGAGCGGCGATCGCGCTGCACCTGCGCATGCTGTTCGTGAACGATCGCGAGGCGCCGGCTCCGCGCGAGATGCTCGCGGCGACGCATGTCGGCGGCGTGCTGCTGGGGGTCGCGATGCTGGCCGACGCGCTGTGGCTGGGGATCGACCGCGCCGGCTTGTGGCGCACGGCATGGGCGGAGGTCGTGTTCCTCGTTGCGAGCATCGCGGTGCTGCTCGCCCTGACGCTGACCGCCGGGCGCGCGATGCGGCATGCGGCGGACAAGCGCTGGCCGCTCGACCGGCATGCCACCGCGTATGGCTGGGTCGCAGCGATCCCGATCGCCGTGCTGGTCTATGGCGGAGCGCTGCTCACGGGGCTGCTGTCGTCCGGCGTCGCGGCGCCCCTGCCCTATGTACCCGTGCTGAACCCCGTCGACCTGTCGCTGGGCCTGTCGCTGGCGACGCTGGAGGCGTGGCGGCGCACGATGCTCGCCGCCGTTCCGGTCCCGCCCGGCGCGGCGAAGCTCGGCGGAACGGGCGCGCTGGCGGCGCTGGCCGGGCTCGCGTTCGTGATCGTCAACACGGTGTGGCTCCGCATCGCGCATCACTGGCTGGGGGTGCCGTGGTCGATCGACCTGCTGCTCGACAGCGTCGTCGTCCAGACCGGGCTGGCGATCCTGTGGACGGTGTTGGCGCTGACGCTGATGGTCGTGGCGCACCGTCGCGTGCGGCGGACGCTGTGGCTGGTCGGAGCCGGGCTGCTGGCGCTGACGGTCCTGAAGCTGCTGCTGATCGACCTCAACGCCGCGGGTGGCGGCGCGCGCATCATCGCGTTCATGGGCGTCGGCGTGCTGATGCTGGTCGTCGGCTATCTCGCGCCCTTGCCACCGAAAGACAGCCACCCCGCGGAGGCGCTGGCATGAGGCGCCTGCTCCATCACGCCGCCGTCGTCCTGGCGCTGGCCACGCCGGTCGCCGCCGCACCCGAGCAAAGCGACACGCCGGATCGTTATGCGGTACGCGCACCGGTCACCGTCGCCGCGGGTTCGGCGGTGCAACGGCTGACGTTGCCCGCGGCCGTGATCGCGGCGTCGCGCACCGGTGGACTGAACGATGTGCGCGTCTTCGATGCCGACCACCGCGCGATGCCGATCGCCCGCGCAACCCCGGCCGACGCACCGGGCCGCCGCGTGTCCCTGCGGGTGATGCCGATCCTGGGTAGCGGCGACACGCTGGACGTCACGGGCGTATCGCTGCGCATCGACGACAGCGGGCGCGCCAGCGTGGCGCAGGTCGAGGGCAAGCCCGGCGACCGCGTGGCCACCGCGACGCTCGGCGTCCTGCTCGATGCCCGGCGGATCGTCACGCGCGCCGCTGGCCTGTCGCTCGACGCCACCTTGCCCGCCGGCCAGCCCGTGACCTTCGTCGTGGACGCCAGTGACGATCTGAAGACATGGCGCACCTTGGGCGACAAGACCGTCTACCGCGCCGGCGACGCCCGCGATGCCGTCGCGATCCCGCTGGGCGGCGCGCGGCTGAACGGCGACTATCTGCGCGTGTCGTGGCGCGGGTCCTCGCGACTGTTGTCGCCGGTCGGCGTCGAGGGCGCGGCGTTGCTGACACAGGCCGACGCCGCGGCAAGCGTCACCGTCGCCGCGACGCTGCCGCCCCTGACGGACGCGCATGCCATCGAGTTCGTCGCCCCGTTCGCCAGTCCGTTTGCGACGGTGCGGGTGCTGCCGACGGGCAACGACATGATCGTGCCGATCCGCATCCTCGGCCGCGACAACCGGGAGCAACCGTGGACGGCACTCGGCGAAGGCACCGCCACCCGCGCCGATCTCGCCACGAGCGAGCGCGGTGCCATTATGGTCGGCGACAGCCGCCATCGCCTGTGGCGGATCGAGGCCGACGAGGGATCGCCCGGCTTCACCGCGCCACCGACTTTGGAGCTAGGCTTTGCGCCAGCGGCAGTCGTGTTCCTCGCCGCGGGTCGTCCACCCTATACGCTGGCGGTGGGGCGTGCGGGGACGGCCGATCCGTACCTGCCGCTGGCGAGCCTCCGGACGACGACGCCGGCGACCGCGCCGGTCACGCTGCCCGCCACGACGCTGCATCTGGCAGCAGCCGACGACAGCGGCCGGTGGCGACGGCAAGCACTGCTCTGGGCGGTGCTGCTCGCGGCGACCGCGCTGCTCGCCGCGATGGCGTGGATGTTGTGGCGGCGCACCGGCCGCGACGCGCCGGTCAGCGGATCGTAAAGCGCGCCTGATCGACCACCCGGCCGGCGGTGTCGACCAGCCGCAGCCGGTGCGGCCCCGGCGCTGGCATGACCTGCGGCCGGGCGGTGGCGGATCCGAGATCGCGATCGTCCAGCATCAGGCGATACGCGGCGGCGCTCCCCGCGACCGCGACCGCGAACCGTTGCCGCTCCGGAGGGATGTCGGGGTCAATCGCGTAAACGGTGCCGGTGACCGGATTGGCGATGCGCGGTCGCCGTGCCTCCCCCGGCGCGGCGGCGATCAGCGTCTGGCCGGTGCCGCGCAGGAAATACTCGCGCCGGGGCTGCTCGATCCGGTCGGCGAAGGCGATCCGGCGCGCCTCGACCCCGGCGGGCGGCGGCGGCGCGCGGCCGGGGGTGCGGGCATGCAGCGCCAGCATCAGGTCGCGCCATACCGGGGCCGCGCCGCTGGTGCCGGACACAGCGCGCATCGGATCGCCCTCCAGATTGCCGACCCACACCGCGACGGTGAAGCGATCGGAAAAACCGACGCACCAGTTGTCCCGCATCGCCTTCGACGTGCCCGTCTTCACCGCCGCCCAGAACGGCAGCCGCAGCGCCGAATCGAGCCCAAAGGTCGCTGCACGCGCATTGGGATCGGCCATCATGTCCGCGACGATCCACGCCGCCGCGGGCGTCGTCACCGGCCGCGCCGCAACCGTACGCGCACGCAGCAACACGCGCAGCGGCGACCAGCGCCCGCCGTTCGAGAGGCTTCGATACGCGTCCGCTTGCTCCAGCAGCGTCACCTCCGCCGATCCCAGTGCCAGCGAAAAACCGTAATATTGCCCGTCCTCGGTCAGGCCGCGGTACCCGGTATCCCATAACCGGTCGCGGAACGGATCGACCCCGACCAGCAACAGCGTCCGCACCGCGGGCACGTTCAGCGACCCCGCCAGCGCGCTGCGCGCCGATACCGGCCCCTTGAAGCCGTGGTCGTAATTCTGCGGCACATACAGCCCGGACGCCGTATCCAGTTGCACTGGCGAATCGTCGAGGATCGACGCCGCCGTCAGATATCCCCGCTCGATCGCCTGCGCGTACAGGAACGGCTTCAGCGTCGATCCCGCCTGCCGATAGCTGTTCGCGCCGTCCACCGCCGCCGCCGTCGACGCGCCGCCGATCCCGCCGACATAGGCCAGCACGTCGCCGCTCCGGTTGTCGACGACCACCACCGCGCCGTCGCGGGCCCGTGTCCCGCCCAGCCCCTGTAATTGCCGACGCAACGCCCCGATCGCCAGCCGCTGCAACCCTGCATCCAGCGTCGTCGCGACACGCAGGCCGGGCCTAGTCAGCAGGCGATCGGACAGATGCGGCGCGAGACCGGGGTCGAGCGCCAGACTGCGCGCCGGGCCGAGCATCGACGCCGCCTGCGCTTCGAAACCGGAACAATCGCCTGCCCGCGCCAGCCGGCACGCACGGCGCGCCAGCCGGTCGGCGCTCGCCTGTGGATCGGGCAGCAGCGCCGCGAGCAGCACCGCATCGTCGCCGGCGAGCGCGGCCGGCGTCTTACCGAAAAAGCCCATCGCCGCCGCACCGATCCCCTGCGCCTCGCCACGGAACGGCGCGAGGTTCAGATAGGCCTCCAGAATTTGATCCTTGCTCCAGCGTCCTTCCAGCGCCCGCGCGGCGCGCATCTGCCGCACCTTGTCGCGCCACCCGCGTGCGCCGGGGCGGGCCAGATCGGGAGCGAGAAAGCCCGCGACCTGCATCGAGAGGGTGGAGGCCCCGCGCGCGGACTGTCCCCCTATCCGCCGCCGCAGCGATCCCGCCAGCGCCAGCCAGTCGACGCCGCCGTGCGAGGCGAAGCGATGATCCTCCGCCGCGACGATCGTCTGCGGTACGACCGGAGCGATCCGGTCGAGCGGCGTCCACGCAAGCCGCCTCGTCGCGAAATCCACCCGCGCGCTGTCGATCAGCACGCCGTGACGGTCGTACAGCCACGCCTCCGACGGGCGATAGGCGGCACGGGCCTGTGCGTAATTCGGGATCGGCGGCGGATAGGTCGCGTAGTCGACAACTGCGAGGAGGGTGAAGGCGACCAGCACGGCGATCAATCGCCATCGCCGCCTCAAGACCTCCCATGTTCCAGCGAAAGCCGGAGCTCCGCGCCAGGCCGCCCCACGGTCGCCGGTCACAGCCGAGTCCCGACTGATGCCTTCCGCCCCGCACGTCGCCTGCCGTTCACGCCCATGACCGCGCACCACCCGTCATGCCGGGCTGGTCCCGGCATCCACGATACCGCGCATCCTGACGGATGAGGCGTTCCAAAAAGCGGATGCCGGGATCGACCCGGCACGACGGTGGCAACGTCACCGCATCCCCACCACGACCGGCGCATTGGGTACCGCCGCACGGATCGCGGGGGAGTACATCGCCTCGACCCGGCTGGGCGGCATGCCGAAGCGGCCGGTACCGTTCAGCCGCACGGTGTACGCGACCACGAAGCGCCCACGCGGGACCCACGCGAAATACCCGCGCCATGCGTCGCGGCCACGTTCGACGTACGACGGCTGCACGCCCTCGCCGTCGCCGCTCGCCTGCAACATCGCCGACTGTCCGCCCAAATCGCCGACGATCGTCGCGCCCGCCGGAATCGGGTCGTTGACGACCACCCAGTTGCGCTCCGCGGTGGCGTCGACGGTGATCGTCACCTTCAGCACGTCGCCGCGTGTCAGCCGGCCGGGGTTGCGCGCCTGCACCGGCGTCACCTGCCGCGTCATGCGATAGCCGGCCGACAGAGGCGACTTCAGCGGCACCGCAGCGGATACCGATACCGTCGCCCACGGCCCAGCCCCGCCCGCCTGCGCCATCCGCAGCGGTGTGGGCGCGGCGAGCAGCGGGAAGGACGTCAAATTCTGGTCGCCCGCCAGCGGCCAGCCCTTTGCGATCTGCCGCGCGCCGTACGCCAGCGTCGTCGTGCCCGCCACCGCCTCCGCCGGATACAGCCCGCCGAACTTGCGCGCGACAACCGTGCCCCACGCGTTCGCCGTCGTCGTATCCCAATGCCCGCGGCTCTGGCGCAGCGTGGCGCCGACCATCATCCGCGGCGCATCGTCCTGCCAGCCCGGGCGGCCGAGCGTCACCAACGTCGCCTTGATCGCGGCCTCGTCGCCGGACGACATCAGCCACCACGACTGCGACGATTGGTCCGTCAGGTCGAGCCGCGTGCCCTCATACACCAATCGGGTGCGCAATACGCGCTCGCCCTCCGACTTCAGCGCGGGCCCGTTGGCGAGGCCGGGGATGCGGTCGAGCGCCGCGAGATAGTCGGCCAGCGTCGCGGTCGGCATGTCGGCGGGCGGCATGCCGATCTGGCCGAGCATCGCCGGCATCGCCGACCCGACCCGCGCCAGCGCGGCCAGCGCGGCCACGCGTTGCAGCCGCACGTCGCCATAATCCTCGCGGCGCAGCCGGCCATCGAGCACCGCCTTCATCGCCTCGACCATCCGCGTCTTCGCCGCTTCGGGCAGCGCCAGCCCTGCCTCGCCGGTGATCGACAGGACATAAGCGGTCAGCGCCTCCGACCCAATCATCGTGTCGCCGGGGAAGTAGCGCAGCAGCCCGTCGGGCGCCTGATAGGTCGGGATATCGCCCGCCAACCGCGCCCAGCCCGCCGCATCACCCAGCACGACGATCCGCGACAGCCGCTGTTCGAAGCAATTGTACGGATAACCGCTCATATAATCGCGCACGCCCTTCAGCGACGGCACGAGGCTGTCGTCGAGGCGCACGTCGACGCTGCCCCGGCCCGGCAGCGCGCCTGCCGGCGCCGCGATCGGGATCGTCGAGCCCGCGTTGACGCGCGCCAGCGTCGCCGCCCAGACCTCCACCGGCACCGCAGGCACCACGTCCTGCGTCACCGTGACCTGATCCGTCGCGCGCCCGTCCGATGTGCGTGCCCGCACCTGCCAGCGCAGCGAAGCGACACCATCCGGCGCGGTCAGGTTCCACGCGACCGGAGCGGCACCGCCCGCCGGGATCGTCACCGTCAGCGGCTTGCCCTGCGCCACGCGCGGGAAGACGTCGACGTTCGCCGTCACCGTCATCGGCTTCGCCGATCCGTTGCGCAGCGTAAAGGCGGCGGCATACAGGTCGCCCGTCCGCACCAGCGGCGGCAGGCCGGCATAGATCGACAGGTCCTGCGCGGTACGGATATCCGCGCTGCCGGTGCCGAACAACTGCGCGCCGTCCGTCGCGATCGCCACCAGCTTGAAGGACGACAGCGCGTCGGACAGCGGCACGGCGACGCGCGCCTGACCGCGCGCATCCAGCGCCACCCGCCCGCGCCACAGCAGCACCGGCTGGAAGTTCTCGCGGTTCAGCCCCGACATATCGCCGCCGCCACCGCCGCCGGCCTCCACCGCCTTGCGGCCATAATGGCGCTTGCCGACGACCTGCATCTGCGCGGTCGCGGTCAGGACCGACAACGGCCGCTCTCCCATCTCGGCGGTCAGCACATCCCAGCTGTCGTTAGGCGCAAGCTGCAACAGCGCCTGATCGACCGCGACGAACGCAACGTCGGCGGTACGCGCCGGCTGGCCGTCCGGCCTGCGCACGCGGATCGCCACCTGCGCGATGTCGCGCGGGGCATAGCGGTCGCGATCCGCCTTCACGCCGACCTGCAACCGGTGCGCCTCCCACCCGACCTTCACCTTGGCGATACCGATCCGGTAGGCGGGCTTGGCGAGATCTACAAGCGCAGTCGGCTCCGGCGCGTCGTCGGGCGTGTCCGACAGCCCCAGCGTGCGCGCGATACCGTGCAGCCAGTTCCAGAACCCGCTCGTCGTGCGACCCCGCACGACCATCACCGACACGAACACGTCGGGCGCATATGCCCCCGTCATCGGCACCGACACTACCGGATCGGAGCCCGACAGATGCGTGACGAAGCTGGACAGCACGCCCTCGCGCTCCACCGTCACCAGCGCGGTCGCCTCGCGAAACGGCATCCGCACCTGGAACCGTGCGGTTTCCCCGGACGCATAGGATTGTTGTTCGGGGACAAGGTCCATGCGGTCGCCATTGTCGCCGCCGAACCACCAGTCCTCGTCACCTGCCAGCCACACGCTGCGCACCGCGCGCGCCGTCCGTCCGTCGCTATCGACCGTTGTCGCAACGGCGTAGATTTCGCCCGAGACGCCCGGATCGACCTTGCACTGGGCCAGTCCCTGCGCATCGGTCGTGGCCATGCAATCCGCGTCGATCTTGGTCGTCCGCATCTGGTTGTCATAGGCGTAGAAGCCGCCGATCAGCCGCCGCCGTGCGGTCAGCACCTGTCGGCTGTACAGCGCGACCGCGATCTTTTGGCCCTTGATCCGCTTTCCGCCCGTGTCGAGCGCGACGAAGCGCAGGCGTAGATCGTCTTTCTTCATCAGCCAGCCGTCGGTCTTCACGCCCAATTGCACGCCCGACGCGAAGATCGGGATCGTTCGCGACGCGGTCAGCGTCTCGCCGTTCGCATCGCGATAGTCCATCTCCACCTGCATGTCGGCATTGCCGTCGAGCGACTGCGGCACCTCGATCGTCTGCCGCGCGGTGCCGTCGCCACCCAGCGTCGCGGGCAGGGTCTGTGTCGGCGGCAGTTCGGTCCGCTCCTCCTCGCCGTCGCCGTCGAGCGCCTTGACGCCCTCGGTCACCGCGCGCCCGCCGAAGGTGTAGCCGTCATACCCGTCCGGCGTGGCGCTGTGCGCGAACCAGCCGACGCGCAGGTCGACGCCCAGATTGGACGCGCCGCCACCCGACAGATAGCCGACGAACAGGTCGAGCGGCAGGTTGGCGGGGCGGATCGCCGCCTCCTTCGGCCCGGTCACCGTCGCGCGCATCGTCGGCAGCTTGTACTCGTCGACGCGGAACGACTGGCCGATCTCGATCGATCGCTCCGCTGCCTCGATCGACAGGTCGTAATCGCCCATCGGCGCGCCTTGCGGCGCGGTCCACTGGTTCTCGCCGATCCCGTTCGCGTCGATCTTGAGCGGCAGCTCGAATTGCGTGTCCGACCCGCGATGCGTCAGCTTCAGCGTGCCGGTCACGCCGGGCGCCAGCGCGAAGCCGCTGCCGTTCGGCCGCCGCAGGATGTGCTTCATATGCACCGTCTCGCCCTGCCGGACGAGCGCGCGGTCGAACACGGTGTGGACCATCTCCCCGCGCGCCGAATAGCCGTAGGGCAGGTCGAAGTCGTAGGGGCGGATACCCTCGCCCCATTCGGTTAGTGTGAAGCTGAAATCGCCGTTGCGGCGCGCCGACACCATCAGCGCATGCGATCCGGTCTCGCTCGAACAGTCGCTATACGTTTCCGGCTCGGGCAGGCCGGCGGGTACGTACAGCCCGCCGCTGCGATCGGTGACGCCCCGCGCCAGCAGCCTGCCCGTGCAACTGTCGGTGACGCGCACCTCCGCATTGGCGGCGGGCTTTCCGTCCGACAATTGCGTCACCCAAGCCAGACTCCGCTCGCGGCCCCATTTGAAATGGACCGCCATGTCGGTGACCAGCGCCGCGCTGGCCACGTAGCGCGGCACGTCGCGCCCGAGCAGCGCGCGGCCCAGCACCGGGCTGGCGAGTTCGACGACATAGAAGCCCGGCTTGCTAAGCGGGATGCCGACGACCTCGAAATCCTTGCCCTTGCCCGGCAGCGCAACGGTCATCGCCGCGCCCGAGCCCGCGGTCAGGATCGGTTTCTCGCCGGTGTGGTTGATCCGCACCGTCTCGCCGCCCCGCTCGACCTCCTCGAAACTGGTGTCGTCCGCGCTGTCGACGGTGCGCAGCCATTTGGCGATATCGCCGTCCGAACCGTCGACGCGCATCGTCTGGCCGTTCACCGCCAGCTTCCGCCCCTGCAAGGCCGGCTCGACGTTGCGCACCGTCACCGGCAGCACGCCGCCCTGTTTCGCTTCCAGAATGCCGAAGCCCGCGGCGAACTTCACCAGCGGCGGCGCGACGTCGAAGCGCACCTCCAACGGAAAGCGCTCTGCGTTCGCGAGTGGTCGGCCGCTCTCGTCCTTGATGTCGGCAGGCAGAACCAGCGTAGCCGCAGTGCCGAACGGCAGCGGGTTGGCGAAGGTCACGTCCGATGTCGTCGCCTTCTTGCGATCATCATCGTCGAAGGTCGGCGCGATCGTCTTTCCGTCCGGCGTCCGGATTCGGATCGCCGCCGCCTGGCTCATCGGCACGGGCGCGGTGAAACGGACATACGCCTTCTCGACCGGGCTGCACCCCGCCTGCGGATTGACGCGCGAACATTCGAAGCGAGCGGTGAAAGGCTGGCGGACGGTATAGTCGAAACGCTGGTCCGCGCCCGCCAGCTTGCCGCCCGCCCCGGCGATGTTCGCGCCCCATACCAGCGCCACGTCGCGGCCCGGCGGCAACGGACGGCGGCATTTCAGTGCGGTTACCGTCGACAGCAGCGGCTGGCGATCCGGCGCGCTCGCCGGGATAGCCGTCGGCAGGCCCGCGCTTTCCAGGAAGCTGCGCACCTCCCATTGCCCGGTGCCCATCTTGCCCAGCAACTCGCCCGCCAGACTGGCCGGCAGCACGTCGACGGCGATCCGTTCGCCGATCCCGTCGACCGCACAGTAAGCGTTGGCCGCGACGGACGCGGGGGTCGCGGCCATGTTCGCGGCGACGAGGAACACCTGATCCTCCTCGATATTGCGCCCCTGCCCCGGCAGCACCACACGCGCCACCGGCCCGCCCGCATCCACCTTGAAGCTCTGCTGGCCCGCCAGCGCATAGCCGCTCGCGCTCTTCAGACCGTCGCGCGTTTTCATCTCGCACGCGGTGCCGCCCGGCAGCGGCGTCGCGAATTCCCAGACATAGGTCTGCTGATCGACCCAGCGCCCCTCGCCGCCGACCGCGCACTGAACCGTCAGCGGTCCCTCCGCCCGGGGATCGCCCAGTGCGACCATCGGCTGGCTGAAACGGATCGTGAAGCGCTCGATCGACCCATTGCCGACGCCGGGCGTCGCCATCGTGACCTGTGGCGCACTGTCGCCGAACGCCGTCAGCGGCGCGAGCGCAAGCGCCAGCAGCGCGATCCGAACCGTCAGCTTCATCGTACCCCGTCCCCGCCACTTGCAATCAGGCTAAGCTCCCGCGCGAACAAGTCCAGTGGGAGCTGACGTTGGCAACGCCGGCAGGCCATGGTTTCCGGTGGTCGCCGCAGCCGGGATCCTGTAGGATTCGCACGTGCTTCGACACTCGTCCGCCCCCGACCGCCGCGTCGCCGAACGATCCGCCGTCGACGGTGAGACCTTCGCGCGCGAGGTCGTGGGCGAATACCGGCCGATAATCCTGCGCGGGCAGGTCAGGCGCTGGGCCGCCGTCCGGGCGAGTGGCGGCGGCGACCGGGCGATGGCCGAATATCTGGCGGCGTTCGGCGGCGGCAAACCGCTCGACGTGATGATCGGCGCGCCGGAGATCGCCGGGCGATTCTTCTACAACCACGATCTCAGCGGCTTCAATTTCCAGCGGCAACATGTCGCGCTCGGCCAGTTGCTGGGCGAGCTGCTCCGCTTCGCCGAGCAGGACGTCGCCTCACCGCACGCGCTGTACGCCAATGCCGCGACCGCGCCCGAGCATCTGCCCGGCTGGGACGCCGACAACGCGCTGGACCTGCCGACCGGCGATGCGCCGGCCCGTCTCTGGATCGGCAACGCCACCCGCGTCGCGACCCATTACGACCAGTCCAACAACATCGCCTGCGTCGTTCACGGCCGCCGCCGCTTCACGCTGTTCCCCCCCGAGCAGATCGCGAACCTGTATATCGGGCCGCTCGACAACACGCTGGCCGGGCCGCCGTCGAGCATGGCCGACCCGGAAACCCCCGATCTCGACCGATATCCCCGCTTCGCCGAGGCGCTGGAACACGCACAGGTCGCCGAGCTGGAACCGGGGGATGCGATCTTCGTGCCGGCGATCTGGTGGCATCACGTCGCCGCGCTCGACCCGTTCAACGTGCTGGTGAACTATTGGTGGAATCACGAGGAGACGGCGTCGCCGTTCGGCGCGCTGATCCACGCGTTGATGAGCGTCCGCGATCTGCCGCCACCACAGAAGGCGGCGTGGCGGGCATGGTTCGACCATTACGTATTCGATGCCGACGCCGACACGGTGGCGGCACACCTCCCCGAGCACGCGCGCGGCGTCCTCGCGAGGGGCAGCCCCGCAAGGACCGAAAGGCTGCGTGGATTCCTGATCCGCATGCTCGGAGGAAAGGTCTGACTTGGGCCTGCGTCCGTAACGGGATGTAGCCGTTCGCGCCGATCGCTCCCGCACCCACCACCGGTCCCTAGTAGTTCCTTCAGCCACGAACCAACCATGTCTCCCCGCGAAGGCGGGGACCCAGTACTGGGCTCCCGCCTCCGCGGGAGCATACGGGCGCTGGGCAGGTCGCTATCCGTGCTGGAGGCGGATCAGTAGAGCCAGCCCAGCGCAACAATACAGCTAGGGCGATCGTCGTCCTCCCAGCCCAAACATTGCCCCGGCCGGACGGTCAGCCCCGCGAAAAACTGTCGAGCAACGTCGCCCGCATCCGTGCCGCCGTCGTGGCGTCGGCGGTGCCGAGCACGCCCTTCACGTCGTCCGGCAGGTGCGCGGCCGGTTCGCCGTTCATGCGGAAGACGAGGTGCTCGAACACGTCGCGGTACACGCCGCGCTGATCCTGCGGCAGTGACCCGATCGCGACCAGCGCGTGCAGCAGCGCGTCGTACGGATTGCCCATCCCCGTCCGCGCCGGGTTCCACCAATAGTTGACGAACGCGTTGATCGGATCCAGCGACACGACCGCATGCCACCAGTGGAACGGGATGTAGATCGCGTCGCCCGGCTCCAGCGTCGCCGATCGCCCGACCTTCGCCGCCTCCGCGAAGCGGGGGTAGCGGTCGAGATCCGGCGCGTCGGGATCGACCAGACTGATCGGCGTCCCCGCCGGCGTCAGTTCCAGCGGCCCCATATACAGGTTTGCTATCTGGTCGGGCGGGAACAGCGTGAAGCGCCGTCGGCCCATCACGACGACGCCGATATTTTCCATCAGGTCGTAATGCGTCGCGACGCGGATCGCATTGCCCAGCCACATGCGCGGCACCACCGCGGGCGGCAGCAGTCCGCTCTCGTTCGAATCCGCGAAGCCGGGCAGCAATTGCGGCAACGGCACCGACTGGATCGCCATCGCATAGGGTTGCGCATGATCGCGGTCCCGCAGCAGCCGGTCTAGGAACGGATCGAGCGGCGTCTGCCCGCGCACGAAGTTCAGGCTCTTCAGGTCGGGCGTGTAGAAGAACCGCCCCTCGATCGATGGCTCGCCAAGGATCGCGGACACCGGCTGCGGATGGCTGAACCGCTTCAGGTAACCGACGCCCTCCTCCGCCGATGCGTGCGCCGCGACGACCGCCGGCCAATCGCGGCCGAGCCCGCGCAGCACGACGGGTTGCGCGGCGGGGCGCACCTCCTCCTCGAACGTGCGGCGATCGATGCGATCGATCTCGGGCAGCGGCGGATAGGTCACGCGGCGACCGCCAGTTCGCAACCGATACGGCGCAGATACTCGTCCTGCTCCGGCATCAGCGTCGCAGTGTCCGCCACGACCTGACGGATGTGCTGCAGCCGCGACAACGTCTCGGTGTCCGACAGCAGGTCCGCGGCAGGGTGGTATCCGCCCGCCTCGATCCCCTGCCCGACCATCACCGACAGCCAACTCGTCTCCGTGAACAGTTCCTCTCCCTCTCGGAAGATCCGGCCGTTCAGGCGGAACATCGCCAGCTTGTCGGCCAGCCCCGCCGGCGGTTCCAGCGTCCGGCAATAATCCCAGAACGGCGTGTCGGTCCGCTCCGTCGCCTTGTAGTGGAGGATCAGGAAATCGCGGATGTCGAGGTAATCGGCGACATGCGCGGCGTTGAACCGATCGATCTCCAGCCGGTCGAAGCGCTTCGTGGGCCAATAGGTCATCAACCGGGCGATCGCGGACTGCACCAGATGGATGCTTGTCGATTCCAGCGGCTCCAGGAACCCGCCCGCCAGTCCGAGCGCGACGACGTTGCCGACCCAGGCACGGCGACGATGCCCGGCGGTGAAGCGCAGCGGTCGCGGATCGGCGATCGGCCGGCCGTCGAGGTTCGCCAGCAACGTCGCCGTTGCCTCGTCGTCTGAAATATGCGCCGACGAATAGACATAGCCATTGCCGATCCGGTGCTGGAGCGGGATGCGCCATTGCCAGCCCGCGCCGCGCGCAGTGGACCGGGTCAGCGGCTGGCGGTCGCCGCCATTCTCGCATGGAACCGCCACCGCACGGTCGCAGGGCAGCCAACTGCTCCAGTCCTCGAAGCCCGCGGCCATCTCGCCCTCGATCAGCAGCCCGCGAAAGCCCGAGCAGTCGATGAACAGGTCACCCGCGACCCGCTTGCCCGATTGCAGCAGCACCGCCGCGACATGGCCGCTCTCGCCGTCGCGCTCGACGCCGACGATCCGCCCCTCGGTCCGGGTCGCGCCGTTCCCCTCCGCCAGCCGCCGCAGGAAGCGTGCGTACAGCCCCGCATCGAACTGGTACGCATAGCCCAGCTTGGACAGGGGGGAGCCCGGCTGGTCCGGCCGCGGATGCGCGAAGCGGCCCTGCGAGCCGCCGACGATCGCCAGCGAATAGGCGTCGAGTGGCGTCGGATCGCCCAACACCCTGCCCTTCAGCCAGTGGTGATGGAACTCGATCCCCTTCATATCCAGCCCATAGAAGCCGAACGGGTGGACGTAGCGGTGGCCGGGCCGCACCCAGTCGACGAACTCGATGCCCGACTTATAGGTCGCCCGCGTCTCCCGCATGAATTCGGCTTCGTCGATGCCGAGCATCTTGTTGAACAGCACGATCTGCGGGATCGTCGCCTCGCCGACGCCGACCGTCCCGATCTCCTCCGACTCCACCAGCTCGATCGACAGTCCCGGTATCTCCCCCAGCACGCGGGTGATCGCCGCCGCCGTCATCCAGCCGGCGGTGCCGCCGCCGACGATCACGACGCGGCGGATGGCGTCCTCCCTCACAGCGGGTTCGCCGAAAAGTTGAACGGCGTTTCCGACGCAAAGGCGAAATTGGGCTCGTCCTTCACCGCCGCGACCGGCGGGGCTGCGTTGGCCAGCGTCGCGCCGGTGTGCCGCAGGAAGTCGGCATGCGTCGGCAACTGGTCCGCGACCTGTAAATAGTCGCGGCGCATCTGTTCCAGCGCGGTGGCAACCTTGTCCTCGTCCAGCGCGTCGACCGCCGGCTCGTACTCGTCGGGCACGATATGCTGGCCGAGGCACACCGCGACCCAGCTCGTCGTCGCGAACAGGTCGCGCCCCTCGCGGAAGACGCGGCCTTTCGCGCGAAACAGGTCGATCTTGCGCTGAAGGCTGTCGGGAATGTCCATCGTGCGGCACCGATCCCAAAACGGCGTGTCGCTGCGCCGGGTCGCCTTGTAGTGCAGGATCACGAAATCCCGCACGTCGGCGTAAAGCTCGTCCATCTGGCTGTTATATTCGTCGCGTTCGACGGGGTCGAAACGACGGTCGGGAAACAGCGCAATCAGTTTCGCGATACCGGACTGGACGAGGTGGATCGACGTCGATTCCAGCGGCTCGACAAACCCCGACGACAGCCCCAGCGCGACGACGTTGCGGTTCCAGCCCAGTTTCCGCCGTCCCGTCGTGAACGAAAGATGCCGCGGCTCCGCCAGCGGGTCGCCCTCCAGATTCGCGAGCAGCTCACGCTCCGCCGCCTCGGCCGTCAGGAATTCGCTGCAATAGACCAGGCCGTTGCCCATCCGCTGCTGCAACGGAATGCGCCATTGCCAGCCCGCGCTGCGCGCGGTGGCGCGGGTGAAGGGGTCGGGATCACCCGAGTAGCGGCTCGGCACCGCAACCGCGCGGTCGCAGGGCAGCCAGTGCCGCCAGTCCTCATATCCGGTGTGCAGCGCCTCCTCGATCAGGAGCCCGCGAAACCCAGAGCAATCGATGAACAGTTCGCCCCCGACGGATCGCCCGTCCTCCAACGTCACCGCGGCGACATGGCCGTCCTCCGGCCGCAGCGCCACGTCGACGATCTTGCCCTCCAGTCGCTGCACGCCATTGCCCTCGGCGAAGCGGCGCAGGAAGCGGGCGTAGAGCGCCGCGTCGAAATGATAGGCGTAGAGCAGGTCCTTGACCGCTGATTGCGCGTTGGGGCCGGGCGTCGCGAACTTGCCCGCCTGCGCCGCTACCGCGCTCATCGACCAGGCGGAGATGTCCTGCATCACCCGGCGCTTGCGCTCGCGTAGATAGAGTTGGTGGAAATGCACGCCGCCCAGGTCGTGACCGTGCGAGCCGAACGGATGAAAATAGCGTTCGCCGACATCGCCCCAGCCCGCGAATTCGATGCCCAGCTTGTACGTACCGCCGGTCTCACGAACGAAATCATGTTCGTTGATGCCGAGCATGCGGTTGAACGTGAGCAGCGGCGGGATCGTCGCCTCGCCGACGCCGACCGTGCCGATCTCCTCCGATTCGATCAGCGTCACGCGCGTGACCCCGTTGTTGAGGAAGCGCGACATCGCGGCGGCGGCCATCCAGCCGGCGGTGCCGCCGCCGACGATGACGACGTTGCTGATCGTGTGTTCGTTCATCGGGCAATCCGTTTCATCTGGGCGGCATGATGGTCGGCGGCAGTCGGAAATCGCGGCAGCGCGCGCATGATCGCGGCGCGATATGCGGCCATCGCGGCGTCCGAGTGGTCGGGCGGGGTCGCGCCGATCAGCGGGTCGGTCCGCCGTGGCAGGAAACCCTGACCCAGCAGCACCGCCAGCCAATCGTCGCGCGCAAACGTCTCTTCCTCGAAGAAGCGCAGCCGGCCGCGCTCGGCGAACAGCGCCAGCGTGCTCGTCAGGCTCTCGGGTAAGTCGGCAGGCACCTGCCAGAACGGCTCCGGCCGCCGCGCAGCGACGTAATGGCACAGGACGAAATCGCGCACGCGAACGACCTCCGCCGCCGCTTGCCGATTATAGTCCGCGATTTCGAGCGGGTGGCAGGCGCGGCCGGGCATCATCGACACGATCCGGTCGATCGCACTCTGCGCGAGGTGCAGGTTCGTCCAGTCGAGTGGCTCGATCACCGTCGCCGCATCCCCGATCGCCACGCAGTTGCGCGCCCACGCGTTCGGCCGCGTGCCCTGCTCGAAGGCGACGACATCCCCCTCGACCGGCGAACGCGCCCCGTCCGCCGCCGTAAAGCCGCTGGCATAGCACCGCCCGCGCAACGTCCGACCCGGCGCGCGCGTCGTCCACTGCCAGCCGGCTTCGTGCGCGACGACGTGGTCGAGCGGAGACGGCGGCTCGGCCGGCCCGTCCGCCTGCACCAGCCGATCGCAGCGCAGCCAGCGGCTCCAGTCCTCCCAATCTCTATCGATCCGCCCGCGCACGACGCCCGCCGGACCTGCGGCATCCACGAACAGGTCGCCCTCGACGACGCTGCCGTCCGACAGCACGACAGCCTCGACGAAGCCGTCGTCGCCGCGCAAGCGCACCTCCGCGACTTCACCGTCCTGCACCGCAACGCCCAGATGCCGCCCGAACGCCGCCAGCATCGCGCGATAGCGGTCGATGTCGAGCACCAGCCCCGGCTGCACCCCCGCGAACGGAGCCTCGGGTTCCACCCCCGCCGGCACGATCCGCCCGGCCCGCGCCAGCATCGCCGCGGGGGAATGCGCGTCGAAGGGCGCAGCGCCGCCAGCCTGCGCCGCCCGCACCCAGTGGTGGTGGAACGACGCCGTCCCGAACGGCTGCCCATAGGGTCCATACGCATGGACGTACCCCGGCAGCCCCTCCGCCCAACCCTCGAATAGCGTACCCGATCGCCACGTGCCGCCCGCGCGCAGCACCGCATCCTCCTCGCTCAGGCCCAGATCGTCGTGAAAGCCGACCGTCGAGGGCAGCGTCTGCGCGATCCGGTCGGCGAGCGCGTTCGCCGGCGGCTCGGTCGCAACGATCGTCACCGCCAGCCCCGGCACCCGGCGCCGGAGCGCGACGGCGGCGGACCATCCGACAATGCCGCCGCCGATCACCACGACGCTGCGGATCGGTTCGTCCACGCCGTGCCGCCCCGACAGGGTCACGCCGCGACCGGCATCGGACAATACTCCGCCAGATAGGACCGGTGATCCGGCATCGCGCCGACCGCGGTGCGGATCTCCGCCTGCATCTGCTCCATGCCCGCCACCAGACTGTCGACCGATGGCCCCGCCGCGCGCGGGTCGTAACCGGCGGGCATCACCCGCTGGCCGAGATAGACCGACACCCAACTGGCATCGAGGAACGCCCCTTCCCGGTACTTGACGATGCGACCCCGCCGCCGGAACAGCTCCATCTTCTCCGCAAGACTGTCCGGGATCGGCATCGTCCGCACGTAATTCCAGAACTCGGAATCGTCGCGCTCGGTGGCGTGATAATGGAGGATCAGGAAGTCGCGGACGCGGTCATATTCCATGTTGACGATGCGGTTGAACTCGTCGCGATCGACCGACGACGCGCGGCGTTCGGGAAACAACTCCACCAGCGCGGTGATGGCCTGCTGGACGAGGTAGAGGCTGGTCGATTCCAGCGGTTCGAGGAAGCCGCCCGCCAGCCCGATCGCGACGACGTTATGCGCCCATGCCCGCTCCCGTCGTCCAGCGGTGAACTTCAGCACGCGCGGGGTGGCGAGCGGCGTCCCCTCCACTACGGCGGTCAGCGCGTCGGCGCCGGCCTCCTCCGACACGAAGCCGCTCGCAAAGACATAACCGTTGCCGGTGCGGTGCTGGAGCGGGATGCGCCAGCGCCAGCCGGACGGCATCGCGACGGCGCTGGTGAAGGGGGTGACCGCCGTCTCGGTGCGGCACGGCAGGGCGACCGCACGATCCGCGGGCAGCCAGCGCGACCAGTCCTGAAATGGTTCGCCCAGCGCCTTGCCGATCAACAGCGCCGCAAAGCCGGAACAGTCGACGAACAGGTCGCCCTCGATCCGCCGGCCGTCCTCCAGCACGACAGCGTTGACATCGCCGCTCCCGCCGTCGCGCCCGACATCGACGATCCGGCCCTCGCTCCGGCGGGCGCCGAGCGCCTCCGCGAACCGACGCAGATAGGGCGCAAAGGCCACCGCATCGAACTGATAGGCATAGCCGAAAGTCGACGCGATCTGCCGCGCATCGGTGGAGGGTTGCGCGAAGCGGTTGGTCCTCGCCAGCGTGCACGCCATCGAGAATGCCTCGATCGGCGGCAATTCGATGCCGGCGTGCAGCAGGCGGGTATAATAATGATGAAACTGCACGTCGCCGGTGCCGCGGCCGAACGTACCGAACGGGTGGATGTAGCTGTCGCCGATCCGCCCCCAGTCGCGGAACTCGATACCCAGTTTGAACGTCGCGCGGGTCGTCGCCATGAAATCGGCCTCGACGATGCCGAGCCGTTCGTTGAAGGCGCGGATGTGCGGCAGCGTCGCCTCGCCCACGCCGATGATGCCGATCGCCTCCGACTCGATCAGATGCACGTCGCAGCGGTCGGGCAGCAATTTGGCGAGCGCAGCCGCGGTCATCCAGCCGGAGGTACCGCCACCGACCACCACAACCCGTTGACGCGTTGCCGTCTCCATCCACTCCGTCCCGGTTCGGGGCACGGCTGCGTGGCCGTGCTTCTGCCGTTTCATACCAGTTACATGGAGGTTGGACAGAGCCGACCGCGACATTCCAGCAACGGTCCGGCATTTTTTGGTAGCGCGAACATTTCCGCTTGCGACACCTGAAGTGCAATCGTAACATTTGGGTTGAACGATGCTGCGTGGTCAAACCGCGACAAGACGTCGTCTTTATGTTTGGGGAGGGGTCTGAATGTCCGCCAATTATATGACTTTGGAGCTTGCGGCGAATACACGCCGTGGCAAGAAAGCCGTGCTGCTGGGTGTGTCCGCGACCGCGATGTGGGTGTTCGCGTTGAGCGCGCCGGCCTACGCACAGACGGGTGCTGTCAGCGGCCAGAACACTGCCGGATCGGCGACATCGACCAACACGCCGGGCGGCGATCCGGCGGCTCAGCAAAATGCGACAGGCGCACAGGCCGACGATGCTGTGTCTCCTGATGACATCGTTGTCACCGGCATTCGTCAAAGCCTCGCGAACGCCCAGAACATCAAACGCAACTCCGATACCGTCGTGGACGCGATCACCGCGCAGGACATCGGCGCCCTGCCCGATCGTTCCGTGACGGAAGCGTTGCAGCGCGTGCCCGGCGTCTCGATCAACCGCTTCGCCGGCAACAACGACCCCGACCATTTCTCGGTTGAGGGTTCGGGCGTGAACGTGCGCGGCCTGAACTTCGTGCGATCCGAATTCAACGGACGCGATACGTTTTCGGCGGGCATCGGTGGTCAAGCGATCAACTTCGCCGACGTGCCGTCCGAACTGCTCGGCTCGGTCGAGGTCTACAAGAACGCGACCGCCGACCTGATCGAGGGTGGTCTGGCCGGAACCGTCAACCTCAACACGCGCAAGCCGTTCGACAACAAGGGCTTCCACATCGGTGGCGGTGTCGAGGCGAACTATGGCGATTTCGCGAAGAAATGGTCGCCGACCGGTTCGATCTTGGTCACCAACACCTGGAATACCGGACTCGGCACGTTCGGCATCCTCGCCAACGCCTCCTATTCGCGCTTGAAGAGCCGCGCCGACGGTATCCAGGTCACCAACTTCCAGACCCGCGACGGCATCCAGGCCGCGACGGGCACGGGGACCAATACCACCGTCACCTGCCGCAACCAGTTGCCCGGCAACACGGACGCCAACACGTTGCTGCCCGGCAACGTCAACGGCGTCGGCGGCGCGTCCTTCCCCAATCCGTCGAACATCTGCGGCAACACCGGCATCGCGGGTGCGGACGGCTTCGCCGACCCGCTCGGCATCGCCTATGCCCCGATCGGCGGTCAGTTCCGCAGCCAGGATTACGACCGCAAGCGCGACGGACAGGCGCTGGCCGTCCAGTGGCAGAGCAACGACGAGCGCACCTCGCTGACGGCGCAGTTCCTGCGCACGCATTCCAGCAACGCCTGGGGCGAGCACACGTTTGAAACCGCGCCCGATCTGTCGGAATACAACACCTATCCCGCGGGCTGCCAGCAGAACGGCAATGGTCCGCTGAACGGCGCGAACAATGCCACAACGCGGGCGGAATGCGCGCTCGGTACCGGCGGGAACTTCGTGTTCGGCGAAAATCAGCGCGGTAATGGCTACAACCCTGCCGGCAACTCGTATCCGAATTTCGCGTATGACCAGAATGGTCTGTTCCAGAGCGGCTTCATCACGCTGCCCGGCTCCGGTTGGCGCACCGCGTCGAGCGGGTCGCCGACGACGACCGTTCCCACCGGCGGCATGCAGCAATCGCTGTCGCGTCGTCAGGTCTATGACGAGAATCTGGTCAAGGATGCCGGCTTCAACCTGAAGATCAATCCGGACGATCATTGGTCGATCAACCTCGACGCGGACTATACCTATGCGCGGCACCAGGTTACCGACCTGAGCGTGTTCGGCTCGACCTTTGCCGACGAAGAGCTGGACCTGACGGGCAAGCTGCCGGTCGTCACCCCGCACAAGCCGCTGACGCTGTCGGCGAATTGGGCAGCCCCCAACCCGGCAATGGCCGCCGCCAGCGACTCCGAATATTTCCAGAGCCGTGATTTCCAGTTCTGGCGCGCGGCGATGGACCACATCGAGGATAGCGTCGGCGACGAGTACCAGATCAAGGGCGATTTCGCGTACAAGTTCGATGACGGCAACTTCCTCCAGCGCGTCAAGTTCGGTGCGCGCTATGCCGAACGCCAGCAGGACGTGCGCTACACCGCCTATAACTGGGGTGCGATCAGTGAAGTCTGGTCGGGTGCGCCGGTGACGTTCAACCAGGGCGATACCAGCCGCTCGTCGCTCTATTCGTTCGACAACTTCTATCGCGGCCAGACCAATGCGCCGCCCACTGCCCATTTCTACAATGGCGACCTGATCAAGGGCTACGACAGCGCGGTCCAGTTCTTCCAGGCGCAGAACGACATCTGGCGCAACACCAATGGCGCGACCGCCAGCAACCGTTTCGTGGGAGCTGGCCAGCGCGCGGGCGCAATCGCGGGTACGGCGTACCTGCCTTCCGAGGTATCCAACGTCCGTCAGGAAGACACGGCCGCCTACGCGATGCTCCAGTTCGGCAACAACGAACCGTTGTTCGGCGATGTCCGCGTCTCGGGCAATGTCGGTTTGCGCTACGTTCACACCGCCAACGCCTCGCGGACCGCGACCGCAGTGCCGAACCGTACCGAGCTCGGCGTAGTCGATCCATTTGCGGTACGCTGCGTCGCCACGTCCCGCACGCTGCCCGACGGCACTGTGCAGGTCACGCAGCCGAGTGGCGTGTGTAACCTCGGCGAGGCCGAATACACGCGCCTCCGCACGTTCGCCACCGACGGTTACGCATCGCAGCCGGCGTCCTTCTCGAACAGCTATCATTACTTCCTGCCAAGCGCGAACCTGAAGTTCGGCGTAACGCGCGACCTGATCGTGCGCCTCGCCGGGTCGAAGGTGCTGACTCGTCCGGACTTCGCGAACATCCGTCCCTACGTCACCTATGCACTGGAACCGGGATCGGGCACCGTCACGATCAACGCGGGCAACCCGTATCTGAAGCCCGCAACCGCATGGCAGTTCGACGCGACGATCGAGTGGTATTTCGGGCGTGTCGGGCAGTTGTCGTTCGACGCCTTCTACAAGACCGTCGATGGCTTCTTCTACCAGTCGCTGGTCAACCGGTCGGTGACGAACAACGGCATCACCCAGAACATCCAGGCGCGCGGCCCGGCCAATTACGATGGCAAGGGCAAGATCAAGGGCTTCGAGGTCGCATATCAGCAGACGTTCGACTTCCTGCCGGGATTGCTCAACGGCTTCGGCTTCAACGGCAACTATACCTATATCGAAAGCTCGGGCTTGCCGAACTCGTTCCTGAACGGAGGCACGCCGTCGTCCAATTCGACGGTCGCGAAGGGTAATCTGCCGCTGGAGGGACTATCGAAGCACAACTTCAACGCGACGTTGTTCTACGAGAAGGGGCCGATCTCGCTGCGGGCAGCCTACAACTGGCGTTCGCGGTTCCTGTTGACGGCGGCGGACGTGATCTTCCCCTACACGTCGATCTTCAACGACAAGACCGGACAGCTTGACGCCTCGGCGTTCATAAACATCAACCGCTACGTGAAGCTTGGCGTGCAGGGCGTGAACCTGACGAATACCACGACCAAGTTGTTGCAGGCTTACAAGGCGGGTTCGAACGACCTCGCTCCGCGGTCCTACTTCACCAACGACCGGCGCTATTCGATCATCCTGCGCGCCAACTACTGATCCACACCCCGGGATGACATGGGGGAGGCGGCACGCCCGTGCCGCCTCCCCTTCTTTTTTGCCCGACGTTGCGATGCCGCGCCGATGGGAGGCCGAGATGCGGGGCCGCGTCCCGTCAGCGCGTGCCCGATTTCGCGGACCGCGCCGGCGCGTTCGCCAACGCCGTGGCGATCGCCGCGTGCAAGGGCTTCGCACGGTACGCCTCGTCATAGGGGCATGGACGCCGCGCCGCCTTGTCGGCACGGGGTTCGAAGCCCTCGATCCAGCTGAACCGGTCGCACATTCCCCACGCGACGACATCGCGCAGCTGCGGGAACGCCAGCGTCGCGTCCAGATACGCCCGCGCATACTCCGCCACGCCGCGGTCGCGCGGGCCGATCGCCACCGGCAGGCCGTTGTCGCGCACGTCGAGCTCGGTGATGAGCAACCCGTACCCCATGTCCGACACGGTCTTCAGGAACTGCCGCCACGCGTCCTGCTGCGCCAGCACACCGGCGTGGCCATCGGCCCCTTGCGTCATGATGTGCGACTGCACGCCGAGCGCATCGACCGGCGTGCCGCGGCGACGGAAGCCCTCCAGCAGCCGCAGCCCGCCGTCGCGGTGCCGGGCGTTGCCGGGCTCCCAACTCATATAGTCGTTATAGACCAGCTCGGCGTGCGGCGCGGCGGCGCGCGCGGTGCGAAACGCGAGATCCAGCGTCACCTCCACGCCGCCCATCGCCCGGCTGAGCGCCGTCTCCTCCAGATCGCCGGTGTCCGGTGTCACCGCTTCGTTGACCACATCGTAGCTGGCGATGCGCGTGCCATAGCGTTGCGTCACCGTGCGGATGTGCGTCGTCAGGATGCGCGCCGCTTCCGTCGCCGGGCGTGCGCCGAAATCCTGCACTTCCAGCCAGCGCGGCATCCACTTGCGCCGATGCCACAACAGATTGTGGCCGCGCATCGCCATGCCGTTGCGCTCGCCCCAGCCCAGCATGCGGTCGAACGCGGCGAAGTCGAACCGGTCGGGCGCGGGTCGCAGATGCTGCCACTTCATCTCGTTTTCGGCGACCAGCAGCCCGCAATCGGCGCGCAGCAAGGCGGCATAGGCGGGATTGTCGAACGAGCCGCCGCGCGGATTGGCCGACACCGCCGACCCGAACCGCATTCCCTTTTTCCGCGCCACGGCGTCGAGGCCGGGGGCTTCCGCCGCGCGGGCGAGTTGCGGCACCAGCGCCGCGGCGGCAAGGGCCGCAATGCTGTCGCGACGGGTCGGCATCCAGGTCATCGCGGTTCTCCGGCGGTTTGCCGCTCGTCCAGATACGCCGCCACCCACAGCAACGGCGCGTTCCAGTTGATCGCGACCTCGTTCAACGCATAGGCGGTGATCTCGTCCTTCCAGCATCGCTGCGGCGCGCACCCGCCCTTCATCGCCGCGGCGATCGGATCGCTCATCGCGGTCGAGTTCGGCCCGCCCGACACGACCCCCGGCGGCGGCCCCGGCAGCGTCGCGTCGAGCTGGTGCGCCCAAAAGCGGTGATGCGGATTCATCAGCGGCCTCGCCCCGAACCCGGACACGTAACTCTGATCGAGCGGGTTGCGCCCCAGCACATAATCCATCACGTCTACCGCCCCGTCGCGGTAGCGCGCCTCGCCGGTAAAGCCGTGTGCCAGCCCCAGGATCATCGCCCGGTTCAGGATCGACGAATTCGATCCCCACGGATAGGCGAGCGTCGCGTACGGGATGCGGTAGCCCGACCGCGCCTCCTCCGCGAGGAACTGGTCCGCTGCCGTGACCAGCATGGCCCTCGCCCGCGCCGCATCGGCCTGTGGAACTCCCGCCGCCGTGGCGAGCGTGATCGTGCCGAGCGCGGCGACGCTGCCCCAGTTCGGCTCGCGCACGGTCGCGGTGAACGCCGGCATCCGCCGCAGCGCCTCACCGTAGCGCGCCTGCCCGGTCGTCGCCCAAAGTTCCGCCGTCGCCCAGTAGAGTTCGTCGGCAAGGTCGTCGTCACCGTAACCGCCGCTGCCGGTAAAGCTGCTGGTCGCGTAGACCTCGGGATTGCGCAGGGCCGCCGCATAGGCCCGCTGAGCGGCGGTCAGACACGCCGCGGCGAAACCGGCGTCGATCGTGCGCCAGTTGCGGGCGCATTGCGCAGCGGTGGCGGCGAGGTTCAGCGTCGCGCCGGTCGTCGGCGGATAGAGCAGCCGGTCCTCCCTGTCGTCCTGCGGACGCGTCGGAAGAGAAGTCCAGCGACAATCGGCGACCTTCTGGTGCGCCATGCCGCCCGCATCGATATCGCGGAACGTCAGCGCAGCGCCGCGCGACAGTCGGCCCACCGGCACCCGCGCCCTGCCGCCGTCCGGTACCTGCATCGCCATCAGGAAGCGCATTTCCCACCGCGCCTCGTCGAGCAGGTCGTCGATCCCGTTGCCGCTTTCCGGGATGCGGGCGGGGCCATCGGCAAAGTCGAAGCGCGCCTTCCCCGCCTCTCGCTCGTATAGATTCTGCAACGTCCACAGCGATATGCCACCGTTGACGACGTACTTCCCCTGATCTCCGGCATCGTACCAGCCGCCGGTCACGTCCAGCGAATAGCTGCATCCCGCCCAATCCGTGCCGCGCTCGTCCTTGCCCTTGAAGCACGGCGCGATTTCCTTGGGGTGACCCGCCGGTCGTGCCCATCGTGCGCCACCGGCGAACCTTGCCTCGATGGGGATGCCGGCGCGGGTCTGATAAAAGTAGTTGAGCGCCGCCGCCGCCAACGGCGCGTACAGCCCGGCGCGGATCGGGAAGGCGCGGCTCGTATGTCCCGCCACCACGACACGGTACGTACCCGGTGTCGCCAGCCGGCCGAACTCGATCAGATGGACGTGATCGCCGGATGCGGCGTCGTCGCCGACCACCGTCGTCCGCCCCGACGTGATCGTGTTGCCGCTGGGATCGACGACCCGCCAAGGCAGCGGCGACTTCGACGCATCGGCCATCACCGCGCGCTTGCCGCTGTCGGGCAGGAAGCCGATCTGGTTCAGCCGGATTGCGGACACGGGCTCAGACGCCGGCGGCGGGGTGGCGGCCGTCAGCATGACGACGGCGGGCAGGACGAGCATAATGAAACGGCGAGGCGACATCGGCAACCAAGTCTCCGTTGTTCACCATCGGCTTAGCACGCTTTGGTACCGGTAAAGCAATGTCCCGCCACGGCCGGTTGAAAACCGTCGCATTTGGCCTGACAAGGTCTCAGGGGTCTTCGCCACGCTGATGCTCGGTAGCTCTATCGGGTTGGTCGAGGCGCAAAGCTGGCGCAAGTTCGCGACCGCCGTCGTGGTCACGCCGAGAACGGCTACATCGGCCCCCAATCCCCAGCCTGATGGTGCCGAACCCACCCGCAACCAGCCCGTTCACTGTCACCGAGGCGCGCGGCCACGTTCTGTGCAAGGCGACGAAGGCCACCGCGGATGTCGATCTCGCGACCGGCCAGGTCCGGTTCCTCGATGCGGCGGGCAAGCTGGTGCTGGCGGAGGCGGGGCAGCCCGCATTCCCTGCGACCAGCGGCGACGGCAAGCCCTGTGTGGCGGTGTCCCAGCAGGGAGCCGAATGCCGGGTGTATTGCATTGCTGCACAACCACCCGCTGCCCGCCGCCGACCATCATTCGGCGTGGCTGACCGGCGATGTCGCGCAGGCCAAGCATTACGGGTTCGTACCGGGCGACGACATGGACGACGTCATCGCCGGCTATCGCCGTCCGACGCGCAAGGCGGAGATAATGCCCAAATAGGGGTATGGCTTCTGCCAGTCGCGCCAGCGCTACGATGCCGAGAAGGAGGTCGTGGACGTCGTGGACACCCATCGCAAGCTCAATACCCCCCTCGGCAATATCAAGCTCGACTGGCGCTATTGGCGGGACAACGACTGGAACAGCCATCGCTTCGACAAGACCCGCCTCCCCGATCCGAAGGCGATGATCGACGCGGTCTACGGCGATAACACCAACTTCATGATCTCGGTCTGGCGGCAATTCCACCCGACCACCGACGCCTGCAAGGAGCTGGCGGCCAAAGGCCCCCTCTATCAGGGCAATCTGCGCCAGGGGAACAAAGACCGGAAGAGACCCGGTTACGCCAACACCTTCTGGGCTGGCCGTGGACTTCCCGCCGACATGATGGCGCGCAAGATCGACGACCAGTATTTGTTCGGCAAGGCGTTCCTCGTCGCTCCCGTCACCGACCACAAGGCGCGCAGCCGCAGCGTGTACTTTCCCGGCGGGACGATATGGTACGACTTCTCGACCGGCAAAAGCTATGCCGGTGGCAGCAGCTCAACCGTACCCGCGCCGCTCGCGCGCATGCCGCTGTTCGTACGCGCCGGATCGATCGTGCCGATGGGGCCGGTTACGCTTGGCGCGTGAAGTGGATCGCAACTTGGCAGGCGGTGACCGACGACACCGCCTTCGATGCTTAGGCGACTGACACCCGCTCGGCCACGACGGAGAGGCGCCGGCAAGAGTGACCCGTATCGACAGCGACGGTGACGTGCGTGAGGCGAGCCTTCCGATGCCACTTTCGGGTTCTCGCGCGTTCCTCCGCTGACCGCTTAGGAGAAGACGATGAACCCGACCCGCATCCCCGGCAACGAGCCCGACCCCGGCGATATGTCCACGGAGCCCGGCACGCGAGGGCCAGACGACCAGCCGCAGAGGCACGATCTGCCCGACGACGATGCCGAAAAACTCGGCGACTTCGCCTGACTGCTTTGGTGCGGGCAACCGATCGTCAGGGCGGGCGTTGGGTTTCAGGTCACCCGTCACCCGGACGTGTTCGGAGGCATGGGCCGACGGGAAACCCAAGCTGGCGGTGAATGTCGATCAAGCCATATGGAGCGGCAAACGACACGGCGCTGGCGCTCCTGACCGCGAGTGGCTAGCCTCCGGTCATCACGGGGGGTGAGCCGCGAGTGTGCTGGCGCCGCTATTGACGCCGGTCGGGTGGCGTTGAAGCTGGGCGAGTATCGCAAGCTGGAGCCCGGCGCGCTGGAAGAAATCGTCTTCTTCGATCACCCGTCCGGCCGGACGCGTATCCTGATGGCGATGAGGTGGAAGGCGCATCACCTCGGCGAGCCGGACGTGCGCTGATCTCCATAGGCGCACGTGCGGTCCCGGATCGCCTTACCGTCCCGCCCACAACCCCGGATGCGCGTCGACGTAGGTGGCCAGCCGGTCGGCGATACGCTGGTCGTCCGCCAGCGACGGATGCGAATGGCAGCCGGAGAAGGCCAGCCCCGGAACCGGCAGGAACGTCACGCGCCGGTCGCCTGCCGCGCGCAACGTCGCCGCGACCCGCCCCGCCTGATCCGCGATCTCCCCGCTCGCCATGTCGGTCGCCCACAGCAGGATGTGGGCGCGCGGGTTCTGCGCGCGCAACTGCCGCACGAACGCCGTGTAGCGCGCCTGATAGGCCGCATGCAGCGCATCGCGCGTCGCCCAGGGCTCCCCAGCGTGCAGCGGCGTCGAAAAGTCGTTGGTCCCCAGCGCAATTACGATCAACTGCGGCTGCCACCCCGCGGGCGCATAGCGGCTGGCCTTGTCGAACAGCACGAACGGATAGGCGGTCGGCAGCGTGTCCGCCGCGAAGCCGTTGTAGTTGCGCACGACGCCGCGGCCCGAGATGGCGTTGACCTGATAGTCCGCATCGAAGCGCCGTGCGAGAACCGCCGGCAACCCCTGCGCGGTGTCGGTCGTCGCCCACACCTGCGCCTCCGTACAGTCCTGCGTCGTCGCGGTGTTGCCGTAGCCGACGGTGTGCGAGTCGCCGATGAGCTCGATCCGGTGCGCCCGCGTCGGCGCGGGCAGCGGTCGGGTCATGCCGGTGGCGTACAGCCCGCCGAAGACCGTCGCCCCCGCCTGGCTTTCGCTGGCGACATCGACGCGAACGACATGCCGGCCGGATGTCAGGCCGTCGATCGCGTAATTGCCCGGCTTTGGCTTCACCAGCGTCGCCGTGGGGACACCATCGACCGAAACCTTCAGGATCACGTCGCCTTCACCGACGCGCAGCGATACGCCCGCGCCCTGGAACGCCGCCTCCCAATAGGTGCCTGGCCATTGCCGCCGGTCGCCGTCCGCCGTTCGCTCGACCCGCCCTTCGATATGCATCGGCAGGGCGCGACCGGACTGCCCGCCGATGGCGACCGGCACCACCGTCACCCTGTCCGCCGCGGGTGCCGCCCCGATCAGCGCCAGCCCGCCCAGGGCGGTGATCCACCGGCCGCCCATTAACCCCGCGCCCCGGCCAGCGCCGCAGCGTGCGCGCGGATCACCGCCAGCGTCGTCGCGTCGTTGTCGAACACCCCGTACCAGCCCTGCGGTTCGTGCGGCGGGTCGCCCATATAGTTCAGGTCGCCGCGTCGGAAGCGGTGGTCGGCGTGCGGCGTCCGCGCCTCCCCGTTCCAGGCCCAGAAGTTGGAGCCGGCGAGCGGTCCGCCCGCCGCCGCATCCGCCTCGATCGCGGCATAGATCTGGCGGTAGAACCGGTCCTTGAAGACGGTCGTGACTGTCGGGTCGTACGCCGCCGCCCCGTCGCGCGGATAGCCGAACTCCTCAATCACCAGCGGCTTGCCGAGCATCTTCGCCAGCCGGACATGCGTCGAGATATAATCCGCGACCTTCGCCGCGCCCGCATCGTAGGTGCCGGGCAGATTGGCGGGGTCCATCCACGACCAGTTGTTCGGCCAGATATGAGCGGTCAGGTAATCGATTGCGGGCGAGCGATGCGCGGCGAGCACGACCTCCTCGCGCTCGATCGATCCCTTCAGCCCCTCCGACCCGGTGCAGACGAGGTGGTTGCCGTCCAGCGCCTTGATGTAGCGTGCCGTGCCGTCGACCCAGTCGTAGAATGCCGGCAGGTTCGGCACCGCGACCGCGTCCGACCCGCCGGGGCGCGGCTCGTTCGCCAGCTGCCATGCCATGATCGTCGGATCGTCGGCATAGGCACGGCCGGTGACGCTGTTCGTGCGGGTGACGACCGCACGGATATAGTCGCGGTACAGCGCCTGCGCCCGAGCGTTGGCGTAGAAGGCGGCGGTGGCGTCCGCGAACGCCGGCCAGGGATGCGCCGGGTCGTTCATGTCGATGTAGCGGCCACCATTGACCCAGTAGAGGTAGGTCATCATCCCGCCCGACCACTCCCAGAAATTGGTCAGGTACAGGACCGCCGTCATGTCGCGCCGGGCCATCTCCGCCAGCGTCCAGTCGAGCCCGACCAGCAGATCCTGATTGTAGGTCGCGCTGCGGTCGCGAAATCCGGGCGTGATCGAGTTCTTCAGGGGCGACAGCTCTGCGGAACCCAGCAGGCGCAGGTTGCGGATGCCCAGCGCCTGCAAGCGATCAAGCTCGCGGCGCAATCGCGCGCGGTCGCCGTATGGCGTATTGGCGCCCAGATACGCCCCGTACCAGATGTTGGCCCCGGCATAGCGATAGCGTTCGCCGCCGCGCCGAAATCCGCCTGCATCGACCGTCACGAACCGTGTCGGCATGGTATCCCGGACACCCGGCCGCGTCCCCGGCGCACACGCACCCAGCAGCGCGGCACCGGCTGCGATGATCGATCGACGATCCATGTTGTGCATCTCAGGCGACCCTTGACGTGTGACTGATGTGACGATCGATCGGCAGGCGGCGGCGTCAGGTCGCCAGGAATACCACGCCCGGCATCCGGACGGTGGCGTCGCTCCCCCGCAGGCGACCGTCGCGACCAATCGTCAGGACGGCGATATTCCCCGACCGCTCGTTGGCGACGAGCATCTCGCCCCGGCTTTCGAGCAGCAGGAAGAAGCGGGGCCAGTGCCCGCCGCATGCCGCGTGCTGAGCCAGCGTCAGCGAACCGTCGCGCGCGATCGTATAGACCGCGATGCTGTCATGGCCGCGATTGGACACGTACAGCCGAGTGCCGGCGGCATTGATCGCGATATGCGCGCCCGCCGATGCCCCGCCGAAACCCTTGGGCAAGGTCGACGCGACCGATCGGGCCGCGAACGATCCGTCGGCCCGCGCGCTCAGCGTCGTGACCGTGTTCGCCAATTCCGCCACCAGATACGCCACCGGCAATCGCGGATGTCGTACAAGGTGGCGCGGACCCGATCCCGGCTCCGCACGGTAAGCGGTTGTCGTCCCGGTCACCGTCTTCGTACGCGGGTCGATTCGGTGGGCGAACACCGCGTCCGCGCCCAGATCGACCGAATGCAGGATGCCGCCATCCGCCGTAAAACCTACCCAATGCGCATGCGGACCCGCCTGCCGATCCCGATCGGGACCCTGCCCTGCGTGCCTCGTGAGTTGCGCATCCCCGCGCGGCAGACCCGTCGCCGGATCGAGGCGCCAGAGCGCGACGTCGCCGCTGGAATAGTTCGCGACCGCCAGCATTGATCCGTCCGGACTGAGCGCGGCATGACACGGGTCGGCGCCGAGGGTCGATGCTTGCGTCAGCCGCCGAAAATCGTGGTCGTAGATCCCGACCATTCCCGATTGTTGCTCGTCGAGCAGGTACCGGATGCCGCGGCTTCTGGCCCGAACGCCGAACGACGCGTTGCGGATCGCGGTCTGCGCCGCGCCCGCGGCCCAGCCTCCCCGTTCCGGCATCAGCGTCACCAAACCGGCACCGCCCTCCCGCGCATAGGTGCCGGCGATCAGGCCGGGCGCAGAAGCCGCCGAGACGCGCGACGAGGCGAGTGCCAGAGCGAGGCCGCCGCCGGCGACGATTTCGCGACGGGACAGGATCGGTGCGGAGTTCGAAGTCATGACGGGGTTGAACCGCGATCCCGTGCCCGCGTCAACGATCCTGTGTCCGCGTCGTACCGTCAGTCGCCGACCCGGCCGGCGCGTTGATCCAGCACGATGTTCAGCGCTCCCTTGGGCGTGGTCCCGCTGACCGTCGCGCGGCCGGCGAAACCGTCGCGCGAATAGGTGCCGGCCCGCGCGATCCGCATCGCCTCCCCCCGCTTCTGCGGGCAGCTCAGCTGCTGCGTGTATCTGCCGTCTGCGATGCGTTGAGCATCGACCCGGCACTTCGCCTTCGGATCGGGTGCGAGCAGGACTTCGATCGTCTGCCCGGCGATCACGCGCTTGTGCTCCGCCTTCGACTTGCCCCGCATCATGCGCACGAGGAACCCGGGCGCGCCCGGAATGACCGCGTCGACCATCGTCGAGGTCACGTCCCATTTGCCCGGCAGGAGCGTCGTCGGGCTCGGCAACGATGTCTGGGGAACCGCGGCGGGTAACAAGGCGAGTGCAGCGAGGACGTTCATCATGCCGTCCCGCTTACGAGCAACGTTCGGCAGCGACCACCCCCGCGTCGGGCGCTACTTCGATCCGGGCAGCTTCACACCCAGCAGGATCAGCCGCTCGCCGGTGATCCCGAACCAGTGCGGCACGCCCGCGGGGATCAGGATGACGTCGCCCGGGCCGAGGCTGCGCGTCGCGCCGTTCTCGATCCGGCTGCCTTCGACCAGACCGGGATTGCTGGTCTTCGGGTCGTTCAGGGTGCCACCCGAAATCAGCGTGCCCGATCCCTCCAGCACGATCGCATATTCCGCCTCGGTCGGATGAACCGCGGGGCGTCCGGGTTTCTTCCAGATCTCGATCGCGGCGACGGTCTTGCCGTCGCGCAGGACCGGACGCCACATGAAACCCTGATCCGGCTTCATCTCGGCCAGCATGGCTTGGGTTTGCGCCTGGATCTCGACGCGCCCGGCGACGACCGGCTCCGATGCCGCTTGCGCGGGTGCGGGCGACGGCATCGCCGCAGCCACGAGCAACAGGGCGATGGCACCATTCACCGTCTTCATCGCACATCACCCCTCTCAGCCAGTCCTTTCATGATCTTATGAGCGGCAAGGCGTCCGCTCGCAACTACCAGAAGCGACTGCCGGGCACGCCCTTGAAGGGTCCGACGATGTCGTTCGTGATCCAGCCGCCGTAAAAGTCGCCCGGTTGAGGCACGACCCGTTCGCCATCGACGAGGCACGCGTCGAACGGACCGGCGTAGAAGGCGATGTGGTCGCGCAGACCGACGAACCGGGGCGTCGGATTTGGATAGCTCCACGCCACATCGGGAACGACCTCGCCGTCGAACACCACGTCATAATAGATCGCCTGCCCCTTCCACTCACAGAACGAGCCGCGGCCGGACCGGCGCAACGTCGACATCCTGATATCGGCCGGCGGCAGATAATAGCTGGGCGGGTGGCTCGTCTCCAACGTCCGGACCGCGGCATGCGTCTCGGCGATGACTACGCCGCGATGTTCGATCCGAATATGGCGGCCGGTCGCCTCGGCGATCGCCGGCCGCGGATAGTCCCAGACGCTCTCCTGTCCCGGCCCTGCGATCTCGGGCACGACAGACCTCATCGTTGTTCCATCCTGCGTGCCAGCGATTGCAACGACGGCCTGACGTGCAGGAACAGCCGGTAGCCGCGTTCCAGCATCGACAGGACCATAGCGTTGCGCGCCGCGAGCCCCAAGGGTCGCAACACGGGTATCGCCCGCCACATCGCCGCAAAGGCCGCCGCACCGGATATCAGACGCCCGTCCTCCTCCGCATGCAGCCGCGCCAGCATCGTCTTGCGATCGATGGGACACACGCTGCGAGGTTCGGCCACATCGACGAAGGCGATCGCCCCGCGCCGATCCAGCCTCCGCATCAACGCGATCTCCTTTCGGCACAGCGGACACGCCCCGTCATGCCAGACGATCAGCTTCGTCACGCCGGGAAGCCCGCCAGGGTCCGATTATCGTTTCGGGGTGTCGCCCCCATCCGCGCCGACGAGGTCCGAACGAGCGCCCTGCCGCGATCTCCGACATCGTCCGCGCTTCGGTAGTCCGCGACCGGCTGCCTTGGCTCGCCCGCGCGGATCATCGGCGATCGATCGATCGGAATTCCGCCCTTCTCGATCTTGCTCCACCCCATCTCGATCATCCTTCGTTGCTGACTCACAACGAGCAGGCGAGTGTCCGGCTCCGGCCGCGATGCGCTGTCGTGTTTTGGGCGATGCGAGAACGTTCGGGCTGCTCTATGCTGCGGCAACCAAACGCTCCGAAGGGCCGATGCATGAGACGAGCCGTTGCTGCCACCCTGTGCCTCTGGATCGGTGGATGCCAAAATGCCGAGCAGGCGGCGGCGGTCACCAAACGATGCGAAACCCTGTTGGCGGCGCAAGAACTGCGCAGCCTTCCCGCAAACCTGCGCAGCGATCCCCGCGCGCCGATTCGACCGAAGGATACGGCGCGCATCAGTGAAGGCGAAGCGACGACCTTCGTGCGGCGCGCCTATGATCGGCTGGCGGCCGATGTCACCGGCGGCAGGATCGAGGCCCGCGACTATACCTGCATATTCGACAACCGGATCAAGCAAGTGGTCACGCTGACGACCAACGGCCATCAAGAGGAAATGCGGCTCGGCGACGCCGAATGGGCTGTCGTGTCGAAACAGGTGGACGCCCGCGCGACCCAGTGATCTCCGCCGTCAGGGGATGGCCCGGGCAACCTCATGTTTTTGCCCACCCGTTTACCCGACGACAAGGTTCGGACGCCAATCGTGCCGCGGAGTTTTCCGGTCCGGAAGACGCCACCGTGGAAAATGTCCCATGAATTTCGTGATTTCCGAAGCTCAGGCGATGTCGCGACTGGCCACCTTCTCGCAGCAGCTCAATCGCGTCAGCGACCGGGTGCTGACCGGGCGCAAGGCCGGGGTGGGGTTCAGCCACCAGGATCTGAAATCCAGCCTGGAGGTCGTGTCGCACGTCATCCAGGAATGCGAGATTATCATCGCGGATCACGCGAGCGGGCGCATGCGTGCCTCGGACCGGTTCCTGCTGGCCGTCTGCGAAGCCCTGACCGCCGCCCATATGACGGTCGCGCATGTCGGGTATTCGAAGGTGACCGCCTGATGGTGGCGTGATCGCCATCGACCGGGCTTCACCCGTCCGCCCCCTTTCGACCCAGCGCGTCTCAACCCAGCCCGTCTCGCCCCATCCCGTCCTCGCGAAGCGCCCATCCGACCGGCATCCGCGCCAGTCTGCGGTCGGCCCGATTGCACGCAACCGGTGTGGGGCTAAAGCCTCTGCCGATCATGCAGCTTGGATCTCAAACGCGGCCCAGCGCGGCCGGTTATTGGTGGGGAGCGCGACTGTGGCAACCGGGCGCAACGGCATGGATGCCATCGATCGAGGTCGCGCGCGGCGCGGTCGCCGAAATGGTGGCGCTTGCGATCTCCAGCGACCGGGGCGAGCAGCGCCGCCTCTTCCTGGTCGTCGACGGCACGCGTGAGCAGCTGGACTGGAGCGAGATGATCGATCTCGCCGCAAGAGCCGATTTCCCCGTTATCATTTGATTAACCAGAACACCTCAATTCGGTTCTGTCGCCTGCATCGCAGGTGTCGAAACGGTTGCGATTCGTCGGCAGGCTCTGGGGAGCGCGTGCTGCGGAACGCTAAAGGGGGATTGCGTCCATCATGTGGACACCGAACTTTGCCAGTGCGCGCTGGATTGGAAACGACTTGGCGTTCAACGCCACGACCGATGCGGGCATCGTCCGCTACGTCGTTCGCGCCCGCCGTCTTCGCGATACCGCCCAGCGCACCGGAGCGGAGGCGCTCCATTCGAACATCCTGCATCTGAAAAGCGAAATGCGACATGCATCGCCGACGTCGGACGGCGTCATCACTATCGCGTAATCCCGAATTTTACCCTTCGAACAAAAGGGCTTGTCACGTCCGGAACCAGTATCGCCAGCCGGCATTATACGCTCGGCACGTGGAGAGGAGCTCCGCGTCGGACATACTGGGAAAGTACGAATCATATGAAGCTGGGGCTTTTCGGTGCCGCACGCCCTGCCGTGGCTTCCGACCTGCGCGGTCGCGATCAACTTGGATCGGTACGCGTGACGGCGGCGGAGGATGTCGAGCGCATGAGCGGCCTGACACCGATCGAGATCGCTGTGGTGCAGGCGATGTCCAGTCCTGGAACGACCCTGGCTCCGGCGCAGTGACGCTGAACGGCGGCCTGTTGACCAGGCCGTACATACCGCATCTGGAAGGAAAGGCTGGCGCCGCTTTTCAGTGGCGCCAGATCTGCTCGTCCATGGGCGGGGCGTCGTCGTCTGCCTCGTTTAGGCTCCACGCCTCGTCGAAATATCGCTCCGCCAGCATGCGATGGACGTCGCGCACGGCCATGTCGCTGCTGGCGTCCGCCTGCCGACGCTCCTGAAGCGCACGACTTACCAGAAAATCAACGTTGCTCATCGACTTGCTCCCGATCTCCTCGGGCCAACCATGTCGATATGTTCCGCGTTCCTCGGGACCGGGGTCCGTTCAACTTGGATCAGCGCGATTGCCGTAACCGCATGCGCTGCAAAGCATTGTCATCCCAGCCTGAGCCGGATTTCCCTATCGCCCGCGATCGACGGCTAGCGATGCCCGGAACGACCGAACCGCGCCGGAAGCCGGTTGGGATCACGTGGCATACCCATCATGCGGCCGCGACGGGCATCATGCCAAAGCTTTCCCAGACATCGGATTCGCGCTCCAGGTTCAGGACGCGCGCGATCCGTTTCATGAGGTCGGCCGGTGCCAGCAACCGCGCGACCTTGCCCGGCGACAACACGCCTTCCCGTCGGAGGATCGAAAGCTCCCGGGATATGGTTTCCCGCGTCGTGCACACCCGCGCCGACAGCTCGCCATGCGTCGGCATCGCAAACGGACCGTCTCCCGCCGACTGGGCGCAACGCAGAAGCTCGATATACAGCCGGTAGGATGCGGGAAGACAGGCCAGGTACGTGATCTGGCGCATGCTGGCATTCAAGAGATCGTCGCGCGCGCGGGCGATCCCACCGCGCACCGCGTCGTCGATCCGGTGGCTCGGCAACCAGCTCATCTGGGTCAGCTCGAGCGCACGATAGCCCAGCGAAAAGGCGGGCGTGGACAATCGAGAGAGCACCGGCGCGATATCCCCGGCGCGGTATCGGACCAGCGGCAGGACGCTCCCGCCCGTCATCATCAGTTCGACCACCAGGGCACCGGATTGCACGATCGCGACGTCGCCATTGTCCGGGCAATGGAAGGCATCCCCCGGCCGTACTCTGGTCGCCGGGCGGATCCGCTCGATCCGCCCGGTTTCCAGCACTCCCCCTCCGAACCGTGGCGGCATCGCCACGGGCCAGCTTGCCCCTGCTTCCATCGTCCCCGTCGCCCCCCGGCGTGCCTAAAGCGTGACGCTCCCGACCCGACGGAAACTAGAGGAGAAATCCCGAAATGCGGCGTCGCATCACGTCTCAAATGGTCGCAACGCGGCGGAGCGGGGCTCGATCGGCGGCTGAACGAGGCGCCCGATCGCCTCGACGACCGCGTGGTCGGTTTTCCAGCGTGCGACGATGCGGCGGGTATAGCCGGACGCCCCCCATTTTTCGTCGCGCTCGCTCGCCCGCGTCAGAATGGCGAGAAGCTGATGACGATCCCCGAACACGCTGGCGACGAAGGCGGGCCAGCTATGGTCGGAGGCGGGCATCGCTTCGGCGTAGGTCAATCCGCGGGTCAGCATGACATCGTACAGAACGCGATCGTCGCGCGTGGCCGCCTCGCCGACCAGCTTCGAATAGCTGATGAGCTCCGCGGCGCCGCGTGCGCTCGCCCGGGTCTTCAGCCGCTTGGCGTAGCCCGCGAAATCGCCGCGTGCGAACGCCGTCACGCTCAGGCAGTCATAGACGCTGGCGAGATCTGGATAGCGTGCCGCCAGATCCAGCAATATGGCCTCGGCCTCCCGCTCGCGCCCGGCCGACCATAGAGCCCAGGCGTAATCGGCGAGCAGATAGGCGGCACCCGGACTGAGCGACCGGGCGACCGCGAACTCGCGAAAGGCCCCAGCGAAATCGCCGTTGTCGGCAAGGATATTGGCGTACCATTGATGCGCCAGAGCGTCCTGAGGATCGGCGGCGATGGCGCGTCGGAACATATCGCCGCCGCGCTGGACATCGCGATCACGCCAATAGGATACGACCCCCAGCACCCGCATCGCGACGGCGGAGTCGCCGTCGACCCGCAGCACCAGTTCCGCCTCCTGCCGAGCCTTTTCCAAAGCGAGTGCGTCAGGCAGCGATCCGAACTCGCGCGCCAGCAGATACCCTTCGGCCAGCGCCTCATGGATGCCGCTATGTCCATTCGACTGCCGGTCCATCGTGCGGAGCGACGCGATCGCCGCGCGGAGACGCGGCTCGGACCGCGACGCGATGTCGTCCCGCGCTCGCAACAGGCGAGCGTCGGTCGCGGGATCGAGCCGTACCTGCCGATCCTGATCCGGCACGGGTCTTTCTTTCGCAAGCAAGTAGATGCCGGGCGCGACGATCAGGATCGCCGCCGCGGCAGCCATCGCCCACCGCCCTGCCCGCGCTGCCGGCGACCGGGCGACGGCGTCGCCCGGTGCCCTGCCCGACGGAGGAGGATCGAACGATGACGGCGGCTCCGGCGGGAGCGGTCGTGCTTCGTCATCCTCGACCGGGTCGGAACCGCCGTTCGCCGCAGGTTGCACGCCGTCACCGCGCATCCACGCATCGAGCTCGCGGCGAACGGCATAGACGGTCCGGCTCTTTCCTCCGGGCATCGCATGCACCGGCAGGCCGCGATCCTTGGCCCAACGGATAACGGTCGAACGATCCCTGCCGAGATGACGGGCGATGGCCTTCCACCCGTCGAAGCGCTCGTCTTCTCCCTGCATCGTCCCCCGCACGTCGCCCGCCCATTCTTGCGACGGACCTGAATACGAAGCGATTCACCCCGCAAGCTTCAAGTTCGTCGATCCCCTCCCGAGCCGATGCCCGCTGGAAGATCGCATTGCACTCGAATTCGCATCGGACCTGACGAAAAGATATTCATCAGACAAAAAAAAGGGGCGACTTGCGTCGCCCCTTTAGCTTGGGGGATGGATTTAGAAGCGGAAGGTAACTGCACCCGACACTTCACCCGCGCGATTGCCGCCACCCGTTAAATAGCTGCCGCGAAGGCTGAAGTTGGCGCCATAGAGGTCGGCCATCAGGCCGGCACCGATGCGGGCATAACCGTCCGGATCGACGCCCTCGATCCGGAAGCTGTTGGCGCGATCACCCAGGAAGGACACCTGACGATCGTTGCCGACATTTCCCTGGAAGACGTAGGATGCTTCGGCGAACGGACGGAACCCACCGGTATCGCCCGAGATACGGACGCCGGCCTCGGGGTTGAACACCGTCTTCTCGCGCGACGCCACGGCCAGACCGATACCGCCGGCGTTACGCTCGCTGAACGCTTCGAAGTCGTAGTGGCGCAGGTCGACGCGACCGAACGGCGTCACCGTCATCCCGTTCAGCAGCACGTCGTATCCGACCCGGGCGGTCAGACGGAACTCCTTGCTGTTGAAGCTGCTGTCCGCGGTGCGGGAGAAGAGCGGCAGTGCGCGCACCACGTCCCAGTTGCTCCACCCGAACACCCCCTGCACCGCCAGATCGAAACCGCCCGAGCGCTGACGCCCGAAGATCCCGATCATGTAGGTGTCGGCCTTGGCGGTCGAGGCGAACGCCTTGTCGCGGGCGTTGATGCGGCCGTAACCGCCACCGATCCCGAACGCGCCTTCGTTGCCCGTGGTGATGCTGATCCCGGCCGAGCCGCCATAATTGTCGGCCTTCAGACGGCCCGCACCCGTACCGCTATCGCCGTCGAACCGCGAGAACAGGCCCACCGGGCGCATCCACAGTCCAAGCCCGGCATCGGCGATGACCGCCGCGTCCAGCGGATCGCCGAACGGTGCGGTCGCCGTGACTGCGGACAGCGAACCGTAGATCGATCCCGAACCCAGTTGATCGAACGCAATGGTCGCGGTTGCGGCGTTGAGTTGCGTATCGAGCGCGGAGATGATCGTCGCCAGATCCTGCACGTTGGCATAGCTCTCTACGTCGGTCACCGCGTTCGGGTTGGGCACCGCGCGCAACTGGGCGATGACGCTTGGAACCGCGGCGTCGAGCGCGACCGCCGCCGCCGACGCGTTACCGGTCGTCGTCACCGACGCGTAGGAGGTGCGCGTCACGTCCACGGACACGACCGTCTGGCCACCGACCGTGCGCGGGGTGAGCGCGAAGCGGACGAAGGGCGAGTTCATCGGCGTGCTGACCGTCAGACCCGCCGCATTGAACGTTCCCGACACGGTGATCAGGTCGGCGTTGCGGCCCGCGGCATAGATCGCACCCGGCTGCGCCGCGATGCTGACCGTGCCGGCCAGCGTCAGGTCGCCGTTGACCGTCAACGTCGACGGGGTCGAGCGAAGCTGGTTGGTGGCGAGCGGATCGAACGGCACGAACGGGGTCAATGCGACGCCGTACCCGCCGAAGCCGAGGATGCCGTCGGCGGGTTGCGCACCGACCTGCGTGCCCGCGATCCGCACCAGCGCCGGCGTCGCAGCCAGCGACAAGGTGCCGCCTGCCGCTTGGGTGAAGTTGCCGTCCACCCGGACATTGGTGCCCTGCACGACCGAGGTCGTCCCGTCCGTGACCCGGCGCCCGAGGAGCAACGTACCGCCGCTGTTCACGACATTGCCGCGGATGCCGAAGACCGCCGCGCTGTTGGCGGGGTCCGTCCCGGCAACGCCGAGCTGCAGCTCGCCGCTGGTGATCCGCAACGTGCCGACATCCATCGTATACACGGCCAACGGGTTGGCGTTCGATACGGACAGATACGGCGCACCGACGATCGTGAAGACACCCGGTCCATTACGCTCGACCACGTTGACGCCGGTGATCCGCGAACCGCTGGCGATCCCGACCGAGGGCACGAACGTGCCGCTGGCGGAATTGCCCAGCGCCGGGTCGGTCGCCGCGAATGCGGCGAAATTGGGCGTGTTCTCGTACCGCAGCGCTGCCGCGCCGAAGCCCAGCGATGCCGGCGGCGTCAGGCCGGTGCCCGCCCCCAGCGACCCGCTGCCGGTCAGGTTCACCGTCGTGTCGGTCAACCGGGCGCGAGCCATGTCGATTTGGGCATCGATGTTGCCCGTCGTCACCGACCCGTTGCCCAGGTTGATCGTCGCGCGGACATCGCTCGTGCGCAGCGTCGCGTTGGCGGGGGCGTTGGTCGAGAAATCGCCGACCGTCGCGCCCGACACGCTGACGCCGTTCAGCAGCAGCCCGTTCTGATTGAGCGTGTAGGTCTGGACGAAGCGCGTCGCCGGGGCAGTCACGGTGACGTTGCTGGACGTGGCGGTCTGGGTGGTCGTCTGGGTACCCGCGAACTGCGCGGACCCGAGCGACACGCCGTTGCGCAGCACGCCCGTATTGCTCACCGTGCCGGTCGCGGCGGCGATGCCGACATCGCCGGACACCACACCGCTGTTGGTGACCGTCGCGGTTCCGCCGACGATCGTCGTCGTGCCCATCGTGGTCGAGGTTTGCGTGACCGGATCGGTCAGACCGGTGATCGTCGTCGTCTGGCTATCGTTGCTGGTCAGGGCGTCGGCGTCGATCGACCCGTAGATCGTGCCGGTATTCGCGATCGTCACGCCGCCGATGCTGTCCACGTCGATCCCGATCGGCGCGCCGAAATAGCCGGTCGAGCTGCCGATGATACCGGCATTGGTGAAGCTGGCCGGACCGCCGACCTCCGTGTTGGTGAAGGTGAAGGTCTGGCCGGTCAGCGCGCCCGCCAGATTGTAGCTTGCCGTCTGCGACGACGTGCTGCTGTTGCCGTTGCTGCCGACGTCGATGTCGCCGTTGTTGCTGGCGAGGACACGCGTGCCGGCCGCGATCGACAGCGTCGCTCCCGCATCGCCTTCTACGACGATGCTGCCATCGACGGCCGAGGCACCGGACGATGCCGTCATGCCGGTGGAGGCGATGGCGAGCGTCGCCGTCCCGCCGGCAGCCGTGTTCGTCGCCTGATTGCGCGACGATTGGAGAAGCGGCGTCGCCAGCGTCGTCGCATTCGTACCGCGCGATATGGTTTCGCTCGAAGTGGAGCTCAGCGTGCCGCTCGAAATCACCGAGATGCCGCTGCCGTTCAGGATACGTCCGCTCAGCGTCGCCGACGCATTGGCGTAGGGCGCACTGACCGAGACGGTGCCGCCGACGTCACCGGCGATGGTCGCCGTCGCATTGCCCGCATTCGGCGAGCGCGTCTGCACGGTGCTGGACCGGTCCGTGCGCGTCGTCTCCGTCGCACCGGTGCGCGTCGCCACGCTGCTGTTGTCGAAACGTGTATTCACCGAATTGGCGCCGGTGACGTTCAGCGCGCCACCGATCGACGCCGTCGAGGCGACGCTGGCCGACGCTCCGGTCGAACCCGCTCCCGATCCGGTACCCGTCACCTGCACATTGCCGCCGACGCGGGCGTTACCCGTCAGCGCGACGTTGGCGGTGCTCGCCACCAGCCGCTGTTCGCTGAAGTTCGTGACGTTGTTCGACTGCTCCACGGTCGAAGCCACCGGTCCGGCGACGGTCGCCGCCTGCGTGTTGCGGAAGCTGGAGTCGGAGCCGCTGGTGAAGTTGAACGACGGCCCGGCGAATGCGGATACGCCGCCCTCCACCGTCCCGCCGTCGATCGCCACGCTGACCGTGCCGCCGGTGGATGTCGCCTGCAAATCACCGGTGCCGAGCCCGTTGTTGCGCAGCGCGCCGGTGACGCTGACGCTGTTGTTCGCCGCCACGACGGTGGTGGCGCTGCGCGAGGTGGAGCTGCCCGTCGTCTCGCTGGCGGGCGTCGCCGGGCCGACCGCCGGCTGGGTCACCGTCAAGCTGGTGCTCGACTGGCTGTTCTCGCTCCGGCTGGCGCCGGCGGACGTGAACGCATCGGCAAAAGCGACGCCCGTGAAGGTGGCGGTGCTGCCGGCCTGACCCGTCTGGTTGATCGTCGTGGCCGCGGCCAGCAATGAACCCTGTGCGGCGCCGATCGTGCCGCCATAGGTGCCGGTTGCGATGCCGCCGATGGGAGTAGTCGATGACGACGATGCCGACACCGTCTCGCTCCGCACCGTATCGCCGCCCGCCGCCGCCGGCGTGGTCGTCGCCGTCGTGACCGACGAGTTCGCGCTGTCCGAGCGGTTGCCGGCGGACGTCACGCTGACATTGCCGAAGATCGCGCCCGCGTTGGTAAGGGTGGCGCCGCCGACGCCCGACACGAACGCGCCGTCCTCGATCACGCCGCCGGCGCGATTGACGAGGCTGGCGGTGCCGCCGCTGGTCTGGCTCAGGCTGGTGTTGGCGTTGCGGTTCACCACCGTCGATACGCCGGCCGCGCCCGCCGTCGTCACTTGGCTCGACGAGTTGCCCTGCGCCAGCGTGATGGTCCGCGAGCTGTTCGCCTGCACCGTGTCACGGATGCGGCCCGCATTGTCCACGATCGCCCCGCGATCGCCGAGGACGGTCACGCTGCCGAAGACCGCGCCGGTCGACGCCACCGTGGCCGACGCTGCGCCGCCCGTGATGGCACCCGTCGAGTTCTGGCTGTTCGCGAAGTCGCCCGTCGCGGCGACGTTCGAGTTGCTGTTCGCCTGCGTGGAGTTGATGCCGCGCGCCGTCGCCTGGACGTTGCCTTGAACGGTCACCGTCGTGCCGCTGCCGGCACCGACGGTGCCCGCGACGACGACGGTCGCGTCGCCGGCGTTGGACAAGGCGCTCGCACTGCCCGCGACGCGCCCGGTGGCGGCGATGGTCGTGCTGGCCGCGGCCCCGACGTTACGCTGCGCAAACGTGGAACTGCCCGCGAAATCGCCATTGGCGGCATTGCTGCTGCTGTTGGTCGACTCGGTATTTGAGCCGCGCGAATCGGAGACGACGTTGGCCGATACGATGCTGTCGTCGCTGGCTCCAACCAGGCCGGCGATCGTCGTGGAGGCCGTACCCCCCGATGCCAGAGCGCTGATCGACCCCAGGACGCGGCCGGTTTCCGCGACGCCGACGGACGCCGCGCCGGTCGAGGCCGTCTGGCTGTTGGTGTTGGCGTTCGAGAATGCCCCGCCGCCGCTCGTCGACACGCCGGTCGAGGTGGAACGCTGTCCACGCGCGTCGGCCGTCACGCTGCCCGTGCGGACGGTGGTTCCGTCGATCGTCCCGACGGCACCGGCGACGTTCGCGGTTGCGGTGCTGGCGCTGGACGCGACATTGGCGTTGCCGATCACCCGTCCCGTCGCCGCGATGTCGAGCGATGCCGCCCCGCCCACGGGCGTGTTGACGCTGGTCGTCCGTGTCGTGGTGCCCGTCGCGTCGCTGACCGTTTCGCTGGTGTTGGCAAAGTTCGCCGCCGACGACGTCACGCTGACGAAGCCCGGTGCGGCCACGGTGCCGACGCCGCCCGCGATCGAGGCGCTCGCGCCGCCGGGTCCGCCCTGGACGCTCAGGCTTGCGACCTGCGCGTTGGTGCCGAGCGTCGCCGACGCCGGGCCGCCGACCTGCGTCTGCGTGTTGGAGCTGCGCGTCGTGGTCGTGCCGCCCACGGTCGTGGTGTTGCTGCCGGGCGTGAAGACCGAGTCGGTGCCGAGCGCACGGACGAGCACCTGCCCGGCGGCCGCGTCGAGGGTCAGTCGCGCCGATCCGCCGGTGCCGAAGCTATCGATCTGCACGCCCTGCGGGATGGCCGGGGTTCCCGCACCGGCGGCGGGGATCGCCACCGGTCCGGTGATGGTCGCGGTGACCGGACCACCGGTCGTCGTGCTGGTCGTGACCGCATCGACGCCGAACGTTCCCGTCGTCGTCGAGACGAAGCGCTGCGACTGGAGCGACACCGCCGTCGTGCTGCCGTTGCCGCCGGCGACGTAGATCGGCCCGCTGCTGCTCAGCGTGATCGGACCGGAGCCGGACAGTTGCAGCCCGCCGGCCAGCGTACCCGTGTTGGTCACGGTGATCGCGCCGCCGACGCCGCCGACGGTCACGCCACCCGTGACCAACCCGCTATTGGTCAGGGAGAAGGTGTTGGTGGCGGCGTCCGGCGTTCCGAAATAGGTGACGCCGACGGTGGCCGCGGTCGTGCCGAGCGTGCCGGCGTTGCCGATGTCGACGGCGCCGTTGAAGGTCGATGCCGGTTGAACCGAGGGTGCCGTCCGCGTGACCGTCGTGTCCGCCGCCACCCGCAGCGTCACCGAGGGAGGTGCGACGGCGTTCATCGCCGCGTTCACGTCGCCCGAGGTGACGGTGCCCGCACAGGTCACGGTCGTGGCATCGGTGACGCACTGCGCAGCAGCCGGTGCGGACAGGGCCGTTACGACGGCGATAGTGGCCGCCCCTGCATAGAGGCGTGCCCGGCTGTTGATCTGCTTCATGATATCCCCCGTAATCGACTCGGCCGTTCGCCAGCAGGCGAAGCCGTCGAACGTCTTTCGCCGGTTCGGAGAACTTGCGCAGTGACGGAGCGCACAGTTATTCGTGATGTTTGTCACAGTTTCGGGCAGGATTTCGATTGCGATCAACGGTCGCGGCCGGTGATGTCGGCAACAACGCCGTCAACGCAGACCCACGTTGCGGTTCATGGAAACCGTCGACCAGGCATCGCTGGCCGAGACGAATGGCCCAGCCGCCAGTGCTGGAGGCAAGGTCGAGTACCGCCATCATGACCTGTCCCAAGCGGCCTGTTCGGCGGCGACATTCGTCTCCCGACGGTTCCCGAACGCCGACGGACGTTGCAGAAGGGGCGGATGGACACCGTATCGGCATCACCGGACGATCGCGCGGGTAAGCCACGGCCGACGCTCGGCCTGCGGCATGGGCTGGCGCTGTGCGTCGGCATCGTCATCGGCGCGGGCATCTTCCGCGCACCGGCGATGGTCGCGGGCGCGGCGTCGAGCGAGGCTATGTTTCTCGGCACCTGGGCGCTTGGCGGCCTGCTCTCGATCCTCGGTGCGCTGTGTTACGCCGAACTCGCGTCGGCGCATCCCAGCGCCGGCGGCGATTTCCACTTCCTCGAAGTGGCGTTCGGCCGCGATCTGGCCTTCCTGTACGGCTGGGCGCGGCTCGCCGTCATCCAGACCGGATCGCTGGCGCTGCTCGCCTACGTATTCGGCGATTACGTAGCGGCGTTGCTGCCGCTAGGCGCCTATTCCAGCAGCCTGTACGCGACGTTGCTGGTCGTGGGCCTGACGGGCCTCAACTGGCTGGGCATCCGTCAGGGCGCGGGAACGCAGTTCTGGATGACCTGTGCGGAGGTGCTGGGCCTCGTCTGCGTCATCGTCGCCGGGCTGGTCGTCGCACCGGAGGCGGTGCCCACCGTCCGCGCCCCGCGGGAGGGTGCGCTGGGGCTCGTCCTCGTCTTCGTGCTGCTCACCTACGGCGGATGGAGCGAGGTGGTCTACATCTCCGCCGAGCTTCAAAATGCACGCCGCCGCATCGCGCCGGTGATGGTTGCCGGGCTGGGTCTGGTCACCCTGCTCTACCTGCTCGTCAACTGGGCGTATCTGCGCGCGCTGGGGCTGGAAGGCGTGGCGGGCAGCCAGACCGTCGCCGCGGACGTCATGGCCCGCGCGTTTGGTCCGGCGGGCGGCGCGGCCATCAGCCTGATGATCGCGATCGCGGCGCTGACCTCCGCCAACGCCACCGTCATCACCGGGGCGCGGACCAACTATGCGCTCGGATGCGCGTTCCCGCGCCTGCGCTGGCTCGGCCGCTGGAGCGCGACGCGGGACACGCCGGGCAATGCCATGCTGCTCCAGGGCATTATCGCGGTCCTGCTCGTCATCGGGGCGACGTTCGGGCGCGACGCGTTCGGCGCGGTCGTCGAATACACCGCGCCGGTCTTCTGGTTCTTCCTGCTGATGGTCGGGATCGCACTGTTCGTGCTGCGGCGTCGCTCGCCACCCCCGCCGGACTGCTTTCGCGTCCCCCTCTACCCGCTGATACCCGCGCTGTTCTGCGCGACCAGCGCATATCTGCTGTATTCCAGCATCGCCTATACCGGCATCAGCGCGCTGGTCGGCGTCGGCGTGCTGGCGATCGGCGGGGTGCTGTTGCTGGTCTTGCGGGGTCCGACGCCCCCGGCCGTACGGAGTTGACAGCCACCATGCGCGTTCTGGTTACGGGATTGGGCGACATCGCCCACAAGGCTTACCTGCCGGTGCTATCGACCCTGCCGGGGCTCGAGCTGCATCTGGCGACTCGCGACCGGCGAGTGCTCGAGGAAGCGGGACGCAGATTCCACGTGCATCACCTCCACACCGGCATCGAAGAGGCGCTGGCGGCCCACAGGTTCGACGCCGCCTTCGTCCATGCCGCCACCAGCGCCCACCCGCCGCTGGTGCAGACGCTGCTGGAACATCGCATCGCCACCTTTGTCGACAAACCGCTCGCAGACACGCTCACGCACGCAGAACGGCTCGTGGAACTCGCCGAGCACAACGACACCCTGCTGAGGATCGGCTTCAACCGCCGCTTCGCCCCCGATTACGCCTCGCTGCGCGGGTCGAACGCCAGCCTGATCGTCATGGAAAAGCATCGCCACCGGCAGCCCGACACCGCACGCCGGGTCGTGTTCGACGACTTCATCCATGTCATCGATACGCTGCTGTTCCTGATTCCCGCGCCGATCCGGCATCGCACGATCACGACGCACCTCCGGGATGGCTTGCTGACGGCGGTGACGCTGATGCTGGAGGGCGACGGCTACACCGCCATCGGCACGATGCACCGCGACAGTGGCCTCGACGAGGAACGGCTGGACGTGATCGGCGACGGCGTCCGCCAGTCCGTGCTGAACATGGCCGACCGCGTCCGCTCCGCCGGGACGGAGTGTCGGCAGCGACGCGGCGACTGGACTCCGGTCGGCCAGCAGCGCGGCTTTCAGGCGATGTGTGCAGACTTCCTGCAAGCCGTCCGCGAGCGGCGGCCGACCGCGGTCGTCGCCATCCTCGCGACGCACGAACTGTGCGAAGCCGTTACCCGCCATGCGGAGTCATCGGCTCAGGAGTGATTCGCACCACATCGGGTCTTGGCTCCACGCGCCTCCCGGCGGTACGCAGCCGATCGATGTCCCGACGCTCCACCCTTGCCGCCCTCGCCCTGACGCTGTTGGCCAGCGGCAGCGTCGCGCTGGGCGCGCGGTGCCTGTCGCCCGGCGTCGCGCGGTGTTCGTGGGCGGCGCTGACCGGCCGCGGACCGACGCTCGACGTGCCCTATCTGGGCACCCGGCCGGAAGTGGTCGCAGCGATGCTGGACATGGCGGGCGTCGGACGCGGTGACCGGGTGCTGGACCTCGGTACCGGCGATGGCCGCATCCTGATCGCTGCCGCCCGTCGCGACGCGTCCGGCACGGGTGTCGACATCGACCCGGTGCTGATCGGCGAAGCCAAGGCGGCGGCCGTGCAGGCCGGGGTCGCCGATCGGACGCGCTTCGTGGCGCAGGACCTGTTCGCCACGCCGCTGCGGGGTCATACCGTCGTCACGATGTTCCTGCTGCCGCGCGTCAACCTGCGCCTGCGCCCGCATCTGTTGCGCGACCTGGCCCCCGGCACGCGCATCGTCAGCCACGCCTTCGACATGGCCGACTGGCCGCCGGACGCCACCGGCCGGGTCGGCGGGTCGCACCTGTACCTGTGGCGAGTACCCGCTGCGGTCGCCGGCGAATGGGTGCTGGCGGACGGTGCCCGCCTGTCGCTGCACCAGCATTTTCAGGATATCGGCGGCACGCTGACCCGCATCGGATCGGCCGGCACGCTCACCGGCGTCCGCCTGACCGGCCCCGCCATCCGCTTCACCGCGTTCGGGCGCGTTTATGCGGGCCGCGTCGCCGGCGACACGATCACCGGCGACGGCTGGCAGGCCCGTCGCGCCTCGCCGCCGCCTCCGGTCGGTCATCCAAAAACATAGCGGGTCGAGGTCGTCCGCCGCCACGCCCTGAACGAAGCGTGGCGGCGGGCGACGGTTACATCCGCACCGATACGCCCGCGACGATCTGCCGGCCGAGCAGGTCGTAGCCCATGATCGTGTTGCCGCGCAGCAGCCCGATCCGCGAGCGGCTGTCCGGGATCAACGGCGGATCGCGATCGAGGATGTTGTTCGCGGCCACCCGGAACGTCATGCGCTTGTCGATGTCGAAGCTGATCGCGAGGTCGATCCAGTTGTACGACCCGACGCCCGGATACTGGTCCCGCCGCGCGCTGGCATCCTGCGCGGGAATGCCGGTATCGGCGGGCGCGTACACGTCGAGTGGCATCGCGCCGCGATGACGCCAGTTGACCGACACGCTGGTCGTACGGTCCGGCGCGGTCCACGTCGTACGGAACTGGTGTGCCCATTTCGGCATGCTCTCACCACACAGATTGCCGAAATAGCCGACGCAGTCGCGCGGCGCGATGGTCGGTGCCGACTGCGAACCAACGCGGGTCATCAGCGTGCCGTTGAAGCTCAGGTCGAGCAGGCCGACGCTGCCCAGCCCGACATTATACTGGCCCTGAAAATCCCAGCCATGCGACTGCGACTTGTACCCATTGGCCGACCCGCGCGCGACCCAGCCGGTCGCCGGGCTGGTCGCGGGCGAGCTCGACAGGGTGCCGCTGCCGGGGTTGCGAATGATACCGCGGCAGAAATAATCGTTCCCGGTGTTCAGACACTCGCTGATGATGTTCTGCGGCTGGAGGAAATCGAGCTGGTCCTTCAGGTCGATCAGCCAGCGATCGACCGACACCACCAGCCCCGGCACGAAGCGCGGGCGCAGGACGACGCCGAACGTCTTGGTATAGGCGGTCTCCGGCTTCAGGTCGAAGCCCCCCTCCCGCACGGTGCAGCGATCGTCGGGGCAGATCAGCGATGCGCTGCCGTACAGATTGGCGGGCAGGCCGGTGTTGGCGCACTGAGCCGCTGTGGCGGACGGTGCCAGACGGGCGCCGTTGGGGTTGGCCGGATCGATCCGCGGCGCGCAGGGGTCGGCGTAGAAGCCCTGGTTCCAGAAGATGTTGGCGGCGCCCTGTGCGGTGCCGACGCCCGGCGCGGCCTGCGACTTGTTGTACGATCCGCGCAGCGTGATATCCTCGACCGGCGCCCAGATGCCCTCGGCCTTCCACGTGTCGAACTTGCCGTCGAGGCGGTTGTACTTGGACACGCGGTAACCGCCATTGACCTGCAACAGTCGCGCGAACGGGCGGTTCTCGACCAACGGCACCTGGATCTCGGCGTTGGCCTCCAGGATGTTCTGCGTGAAGCGCTGGTTCTCGCCGCCGTTATTCTGCTGGAAGATCTCGTTGACGATCGTCCGTTCCAGCTCCTCCCGATATTCCGCGCCCAGCGCGACCGCGACGCCCTGCTCCGCAAAGGGCGAGGTGATGCCGTACTTGCCCAGATCGCCGCTGACGGTGCCGATGAACTGCAACAGGCGCGGGATGCGGGTGCTGATGCCGCCGGTCGCGCCACCGTACAGATACTGGTTGAGCGCCACGTCCTGATTGAACGGCGCGAACGCGTTGAAGGGGACGCAGGCCGGATCGGTGCCGTTGACGACCGATCGGCACGTCGGCGTCCCGTTGACGCGGACCACGTCGAGCGAGTTGTTGATGGTGTCGAACCGGGCGAACGGCACGTCGATCGTATCCAGCCTCGCGCGGGAGATCATGCCCGCGAGGTCGTACGACCACACGTCGTCGAACCCACGCCCGCGCAGGCCCGCGACGATGCGATAGCCCTCGTTGGTGAACTCCTGCCGCGTCAGGGGCAGCCCGTCGAAGCGATAGCGCACGTCGATCGGCGCGAACTGGCCGGCGACGCCCGCATTGGCCCCGCACAGGTCGCTTGCCTGCGATCCCGACAGGAACGGGTTGTCGCAATTTACGCGGAACGGCTCGGTGCCGTACGCGCCGAAGTTGAAGGTGCGGTTGAGCTGCGTGTTGTACGACTTGTCGCGATAGAACAGGCCGTTGCCGTACAGCTCGATATCGTCGCTGATCTTCGCGGTCAGGAAGCCGCCCAGATTGACGCGGTTGAAGGCGCGCTGGACCGCCCAGTTGTCGTACGGGTTGGCGGACGTGCCCTGCGGTCCGCTGTTGATCGGAATGAAGGTGCCGTTGCCGTTGGGATTGTTGACGAGAATTTCGCCGGCGCGCGGCCCCGATTGCGGGATGATCGTGCCCGCCGGCGTGAAGCTGGCGCGCGAACAGCCGAGCGGAGAGGTATTGGTCGGCTGCACCGCTTCGCACACCGAATAGGAGCGGTCGACCAGCTCGACCGCGCTCGACTGGCGATAGTTGATGAAGCTGGTGAAGTTCACGCGGTTGTCGAACAGGTTGACGCCCGCCGCCAGGCTGACGTCGGCGCGGCCGCCGTCGTTGGTCATGCCGCGCGCCGCGTTGAAGCCGGCGCGGCCGGCCGCGTCGGTGACCGCGTTGCTGCGATTGTTATGGTTGTAGAAGCTGTAATTGGCGTCGGCGCGGATGCCCTCGAAGTTCTTCTTCAGAATGAAATTGACGACGCCCGACACGGCGTCCGATCCATAGACGGACGATGCGCCGCCGGTCAGCACGTCGATGCGCTCGACCAGCGCGTTCGGGATGATGCCGACGTCGATGGTGTTGGCCAGCCCGACGCGCAGGCCGTCGATCAGCGTCAGCGTGCGCTCATAGCCCAGGCTGCGCAGCTTGATGCGCTGACGCCCTTCGGAGTCGCTGAAATTCTGTTCGGAATTGACCTGCACCTGCGGCAGGCGGTTCAGCACCTCCTCGATCGTCGTCGCGCCCTGCGCCGCGATCTCGGCGGCGGTGGTGGTGACGATCGGCGCGGCCGAGCGGTTGTTGGGGCGGACGATGCGCGTGCCCGTCACCACGATTTCCGACCCGTCCCCGGTATCGTTCGTGCGTCCGGTATCGGCCGCCAGCTTCGCGGATGCCACGGGGTCGCCGATCGACGACGGCGCATCCTGCGTCACGCCATCCGCGCGCGCCTCCGATGCCTGCACCTGAGCTTCGGCCGGCAGCGCGAACAACGCGACTGCGCAGCATGTCGTGGACATCAACCCTTTGAACATCAGCATTAGTTTTCCCCGATAGCCTTTGGGACCATCGGATGAAGAATGCCGCCCAGTCTCACCGCCGCCAACATTGCGGCGGCGATCAACAGCATGTCGCCCGGCCTTCCACGGGTCTGGCGCCCGCATCGGAAGACCGACGTTTCACGTCTTCATCCGGTTGATCCGGTGGGCGAAAGTGTCACGACATGTTCTGGGAGACAATACCAATGTGATGCATTTGCGGCGCAATTGGACTGTTTCTTCCTGTATGTGGTCAGGAAGGCACGATGACGGCTATCGAGAACTGCCGCCGCACTTCGTGTGCCGCGGCGTGTCCTTCTCGGTTCGATGCCGGGGTGCGACCCTGGCTTGCCGCTACGGTGTCGCGGACGTGCCGCCCGCCTCGACCTGTTCGCGGAAAGCGATGATCGGTCGGGGAACGCACGTCCTGCGCGCAAGGACGTCCGGCCCGCCGCCTGACCGTAGCGACGGGCCGGGTATCGCAGGCCAATCAGAAGCTCAGGCGGACACCCAGGCGGAACGTGCGGCCCAGCACATCGTACAGCAGCGGATTGAAGCCGTAGCTGACGCCGTTCTGCGGCGATTGCTCGGGCGCCTTGTTGGCGATGTTGTCGATCTTGAAATAGGCCGAGATCTGCTTCGAGAAGTTCCACGATCCACCGACATCGACATAGAAGGCGCCTGGCATCGAATTGTCGCCGATCGTCGACGTGTTGCCGGTGGGATCGGTCGTGGGGCAACTGCCCGGATCGCACTCGATATACTCGTTCGAATAGACGCCGTTGGAGAACCAGCGCTCGGTGACGGAGAACGAGAACCGGTCGGTGTCCCAGCTCTGGATGCCGAGCAGCTTCCAGTCCGGCGTGCTGCCGCGATTGTTGCCCGCCTGTTCGGTCGGGATCGTGCCCGGCAGGCCCGATGTCTCGGTATAGTGCAGCACCCGCGTCGCCAGACCGCGGACCGCAAAGCTGCCCGGCAGGCCCAGCCCGCTCAGCGGACGGCGATAGCTCGCCTCGATATCGAAACCGTTCGTGCGGACCTTGGCGAAGTTGAACAGCTGCTCGTTCACGAAGAGTGCGCCCGCCGCCGGGTCGAGGTTGAAGGACGAACAGAACTCCGTGATGTTTTGCTGGAAGCACTGGTTGATCGCCGCCTGTCCGCTGAAGGCGATGATGATCCCCTTCACCTTGATGTCGTAATAATCGAACGAAGCGTTGAAGCCCGGCAGGATGCCCGCCTCGCTGCCGTTGAAGACGACGCCGCCGGTGGTGTTGCGCGACGTTTCCGGACGCAGCGCGGTGTTGCCGATCGTGTTGGTCGGCGCCTGCACGAACTGGCCGGCGGTCGGCGACTGGCCGGGCGCGCGCGTGTCCAGATAGGTGGCGTTGGCGAAGGTCGGTGTCCGGAACAGCTCCGACAGGTTCGGCGCGCGAACGTCGCGGGACGTCACGCCGCGCAGGCGGATGCCGGTCAGCGGCGTGTCCCAGGTACCGCCGATCTTCCAGCTCGTGATCCAGCCGGACGTGCTGTAGCGCGTCTGGCGGACGCCGGCGTTGATGTTCGCGCGGCCGATCTGGTCCTCGTTCGAAATCGGGATGTCGAGTTCGAGGAAACCTTCGTGCACATTGTAGCGGCCGGTACCGTTCTTGTAGTTGCCGGCATACCAGTTGCCGCCGCTGACGGTGTTCTGCGTCGGATCGGCCGGATAGTCGGCGGTGTTCGGATTATCCGCCGTCACGCCGTTGCCGTACGGGTCCGCCTTGGTCCGGTACCATTCGCGCCGGAACTCGTACCCGAACGCCACCGACAGCGGACCGGCCCAGGTCTGGAGCGGCTGACCGTTCAGGCTGAGCGCCGCCGCGTTCTGGCTCGACCAGGTATGCTGGTACGGCCCGATCGCCGGCTTGACGTAGTTCAGCGCCGCTTCGGTCACGCCGCCGTCGCCGATGATGTTGAGCGGTACGCAACCCGCCGCACGCGCTGCGACGTTGGCGCAGGCGATCGTGCCGTTGGGCAGGCGAACCGCCTGATAGGCCGCCCTGAACCGCGAGATGTTGAGCATGTTGTCGACGTGCAGGTCGGTGTAGTTGTGCCCGTATTCGTAATAGGCGTCGTAGCTCCACTCGGTCCCCAGCCCCTGGAACTTGCCCGCCGCTCCCAGCACGCCGCGCAAATTGGTGCGTACCGGCTTCACCTTGATGAAGTCGCCGAGCTGCGCCAGCGCCGATCCGTACTGGAACGACGTGATGCCGGCATTGGTGCAGGCCTGCTGGATCGCGGCGGGCACGAACGGATTGGCGTTCGCGTTGTTCAGGCCGCACTGGATCGTCAGGTTCGCCTGCTGCGCGAACCCCGGATTGGGCGAGTTCTCCGACTTCACGCGCGACGCGTTGAAGGTGACATAGATCTCGTTGTCCGGCGCGAAATCATACCCGACGCGGCCATAGGCGTTGTACCGCTCCAGCTTGCTGGCGAGGCTGGTGCCCGCGCCCACCACGCCACTGGTGTCGCCACCCGAGCAGAAAGAGGGAGTACAGCCCGTCACGCCGCCGGTGCCGGTCGGCACGCCGTTCGACCCGTACTGGAACTGGTAGGGCTGGCCGCCCGCACCGAAGGCGATGCCCTGTAGCGGACCCGAAGTGATGAGGCCGAATTTCGAATACTGATATTGCTGCGCGTTGTTGATGTACCGGATTCGCGGCTGGCCGGCGGGCGTGTTGGTGGTGCCGGTCTGCACGAAGGCGGGCGAGTCGAACCAGTCGCGACCATTGGCACCGGTAATGCCGAAGCCCGGATTGGGAACGCCGCCCTGATATCCGTATTCGCCGCTCAGGGCGACGTGCAGGCGATCGTCCGCGAAGCTGTTGCCCCACGCGACCTGCGCAGTGCCGCCCGCATCGTCACCGTAGGTGGTGATGCTGCCCTGGATGTTGGCCTTGAAGCCCTTGAAGCGCTTGTCGGTGATAAAATTGACCACGCCGGCGACCGCATCCGACCCGTAGGAGGCGGATGCGCCGCCGTTCACCACGTCGACGCGCTGGATCAGCAGTTGCGGGAACTGGCTGACGTCGGTGACGCCCGAATAATTGGCGCCGACGAACCGCTGGCCATCGAGCAATGTCAGCGTGCGGATCGCGCCCAGACCGCGCAGCGCGAAGGAGCTGAGGCCCTGCACGCCGCTCGATGTCGTCGCGACCGACACCGCACGGCCGGTGCTGCCCTGAAGCGATGGCAACTGCACCACCGCGTTGAAGATGTTGGGCTGGGCCAGACGGTTCAGGTCGGCCGCGCCGATGACCTGCGTCGGGGTCGGGGCCGCAAAGCCGTTCGACGTGATCCTCGATCCGGTGACGACGATATCCGCCGCGTTGGCGCTGTCCTCCGTCTCCTGAGCATCGACCGTCGCGGCCGAGGTCGGAGTAGCAGGATCGGCCGTGGACGGGGTGCTGGCCGACGATCCCGGCTGCGTCGTCGGTGCAGGCACCGACTGGCCGGCGGGGTCCACCTGCGCGAACGCTGGCGATGCCAGCGTCACCGCCAGCGCCGCACCGCTCGCGGTCGCCATCGCCCAGCGCCGCATCGATACGCCGCAGCCAAGCCCGAATGCAGATGTCGTCATGATATCCCCTCCTCCCGAAACCTGTTCGGAGAGGGATCGACGCTGATCGGGGGTGGGCGTCTGTCGCTCGTCACGTCCGGCGGCTTTCCGCTCGGTCGTACCCCTGATTGCGCCGGATTATCCTCTCCGTTTCGAAACAGGTTTGTCGGCGACTTTTCTAGCTTTGTCGACAACTTTGTGATCGTGCGTGCAAAAAACTGCAATCGGTGTCAGGCCAATGCCGTCATTCGGTGTCAGGCAGCCCGAACACGTACACCGCATACCCGGTGACGGGCCGGTGGACCTCGCCCAGCATCGTTCCCGGCTTCAGCTGCGGACTGCCGCCGCCGAGCGCGGTGGTGACGGCGATATATTGCTGGCCGTCGATCCCGAACGACACGGGGAAGCCCTGCACCGTCGTCCCCAGCCGGGTCTTCCACAGCGTACGGCCGTTCCGCACGTCGACCGCACGGAACACGCGGTCGAAATCGCCGACGAAGGCGAGGTTGCCCGCCGTCGACACCACCGATGTCAGGAACGGCGCACGCTGCTGGAACGTCCAGAGCGGTTTCAGATCGGCGGCCCGGTACGCCGACAGCCGCCCGACATTGCCGCCGCTGCCCGGACTTTCGTAATAGACCTGGCTCCCGTTCCCCAGCATCAGCACGCAGCTCTGGCTTAGCGGGATGACCAGCGCATCGGTCGGCTGGTGATAACTCATCGCCTGCCAATTGTGCCCGCCCTCCGGCCCGGGGCACGAGGACAGCCACTGGTCGGACTGCTGCTGCACCACGTCCTTGCGATAGGTCGGCCGCCCGGTCCTCGGATCGACGCTGGTGAAGACGTTCTGGAACACGGTCTGCGCCGAGTCGACATACTGGCCCGTCTCGCGGTCCAGCTTCCACAGGATGCCGACCTTGCCGATCGTGAACAGCGACTTCTTCGGCCCGTGGTCGATCAGCACGCGTTCGAACACCTCGTCCAGGTCGAACGTTTCGCCCGGCGCGTGGTTGAACCACCATTTCAGCTTGCCCGTATTCGGATCGAGCGCCAGCGTGGAGTTCGCGTAATCGGTCGCGCCCGTCGCCGACCCGCGCTCATCGCGGCGCCACGGCTTGCCCTGCGCGGTGCCCCAATAGGTGGTGTCGAGTTCGGGATCGTAGGTGCCGGCGATCCACGTCTCCGATCCCTTCCGGTCGTTGTCGGGCATCCCGCCCCAGCTGTCGCCGCCCGGCTGGCCGGTCAACGCCACCGTCGTGAATGTCCAGTCGCGCTTGCCCGTCGCGGCGTCGTACGCGCTGATATAACAGTGGTCGGGCGTCCCCTTGCGCCCGCAATTGGTCATGCCGACGATCACCTTGCCGTTGATGACGATCAGCCCGCCGGTGGAGAAGCCGACGCCCGGCTTCTGGTCGGTGATGTGCGTCTTCCACACCTCGCGCCCGCTGCGCGCGTCCAGCGCATAGACCCAGCCCTCGGGCGTGTTGACGTACAGATTGGTGCCGTACAGCCCCATCGCCCGCGTCTCCACCGACGACGGTCCCGGCCCCGCGCTCTTGGGCAGCGGACCCAGCCGGTTCTCCCACAGCAGTTCGCCGTCGCGCGCGTCGAGCGCCTGGATCGTGTTGCCGACGCCCCACATGTACATGATGCCGTGATGGACGATCGGCGTGTCCTCCATCGTGCCGTTCTCCGGCATCGACCACATCCATTTCAGCTGCAGCTGCCCGACATTGCCCGTGTCGATCCGGTCGAGCGGGCTATAGCTCCACCCCTGATAGTTGCGCCGGAACATCAGCCAGTCCTCGGCGGGCGGATTGCGCAGCATCGCATCCGTGACCGGAACGTAATCCTTGATCGCCCCTTCCAGGCTCAGGCCCAGCTTTGTCGGCAGCACGAAGCGGCCGGGATCGGCGTACTTCACCACCTGTCCCGGCGCGGAGAAGCCGGCGGAGGTCGCGGGCGCGGCCGATCCGCCGGGACCGTTGGCGGGCGCAGCCTCCTTCGCGCCGGCGATCTGCGCGTTCTGCGACGCCGCGCTGCCCGCCGGGGGGCCCGCCGCCTCGGTCTGAGCCGGTGCAGCGGCAAAGGCGTCGCCCGGCACCTTGCCGCTGGCGATCGGGCCGAGCACCGTCTGGCTCGTCCGGTCGAGCGGGCTCGCACCCGCGGCGACGCCGTTCACGTACAGCACGTATGCCACGATCGCATCGTAGGTGCCGTCGTCGAGCGAGCCACCACGACCGTATGGCATCGACGCGTGAATCTTGCTGTACAGCGCCGCGACCGGCCGCTTGCCCCACACGTTCAGGAACGACGTCCCCGCCAGCGCCGGTGCATCGGTCGCCCCCGCCAGATCGGCCTGGTGGCAGGCGGCGCATTGCTCGGCGTAGGCGGCTCGTCCCGCGTCGACCTGCTGCGGCGTGAAGAACCCGACACTGCCCTGCCCGACGGCGATGCTGGTGGCGAACACGCCGGTCGCGGCGACCAGCAACAGGGGGGACCGGAGGCGGGTGTGCATCGGTTCGGCGAGCCTTTTCAGCGCGATGGAGTGTCGAGTTGGGGAATGAACCAGTCGCCCTGTTGCGGAACGCCCGGCCGGCCGCGCTCATGTGCCGGCAACAGCCAGCCCCACAGCGTGCCCTTCGGTCCCCAGCTATAGCCGGGCGGCGCTTTCTCGCTATCGATCTGGATATACAGCCGCCCGGTGCGCAACGCGTCGCGCATCGTGCGCGTCAAGGGAACGCTGCCGGAGACGGTGCCCGTGCCGTCGCCCTCCACCGCGAGCGGCACGACCTTGGCACCCGGCACGCCCGTCGCCGGACCGATCAGCAGGTGCGCGGCGGTCGCGCGCGACGGCATGCCGCGAAAGCTGCCCTTCACGACCAGCCGTGCTCCGACGACTTCCGCCGTCGCCTCGCCGCGCCCGGCGATGAACACCTTCGTCTCGTCGTCGAGCGGCATCGGCCCCAGATCGGCCTGATAGCCGGTGGCGGCGGTTTCGCCGGCGGCGGCACTGCCGATCGCGGGCGAGAGCGCCGCCAGTGCGACGATGACGCCCAAACCTGTCCTGCCCATCGGCGTCCTCCCCACATGCCGCGCCGGATTTCCGCATCGGCCGTGCCGAAGACGTTCCCGCTTTGCGACTTGACGGGACATCAGATCGCATACAAGATTGCGACTGTCCATACAAAGTCGATGGCAACCCGGACGCGAATACGCGGCGAGAACAGGAGATCAGGGATGAAGGGCGTGCTGAATCTTGGCGTAGCGATGGCGGTGCTCGGCACCACCGTGGCCGCCTCCGCGCAGTTTTCCGGCCGCGAGGATCCGATGCCGGTCACCCAACCGCGCATGACCGGCGAATACTGGGCGCCGAAACCAAGCAAGGCAACTGCTTACGCCGCCCCCAACCGGGTCCACTGGAAACTGTCCGACATCCTCGCCGCGCACCGCGGCAAGACCGATTGGGTGCAGCCGATCATCCGCAATCAGGAGCAGGACGGCGACTATGTCTCGCTCGGCGCGGGCAAGGCGACGAAGCCCAAATTTTACGCGGACGACCGGGTCATGTTCATCGTCTGGGACGGCTCCGTCCGCGTGACGATCGACGGCACGGAACCGTTCACCGCGACCAAGGGCTTCATGGTCAGCGTCCCGTTCCGCCACGTTTATTCGATCGAGAATACCGGCACCCGCCCCGCTTTGTGGTTCGAGGTTCGTCAAGCCGGCTCCGCGCCGCTCTACCCCGGTACCGTGACGCCCGATCCGCAGCCCGGCCGCACCTATATGAAGGTCACCGGCAATCCCGGCCCGGCCAAGGACCGCGACACCAATCCCGTCTGGGTCGATTTCATGAAGACGATCGCGATCGGCGACAAACCGTATAACGGCAAGTTCGTCTGGGACGATCACTTCACGTCCAACATCCTGCGCGGCAAGGCGGCCGACGCCGTGCCGCCCGACACCAACAAGGGCCATTTCCACACCGACTGGACCGAATTCTGGTTCATCATGGAAGGGCGTATCGGCTACAAGATCGAGGGCTATCCGTATTTCGTGTCGGAGCCGGGCGACGTGGTCACCGCCGCCAAGGGACGCTGGCACCGCGCCGGCAACGATCCCAGCGCACCGATGTCGACGCGCATCCCGATCAACCCGCGCCCGGTCATCCTCCACAATTTCGAACCGGCGCACTGAGCGCCCGACAGGCCGGATCGCCATGAAATTCAACCGACGCGCGCTGCTGGCGCTGCCGCCGCTCACCTGGCTGGCGGCGCACGCCCCGGCGCTGGCCCAGATCACCCCGCGCAAGCGGGCACCCGGCGATACCGATTGGCTGCACTATGCCAACGATCCCGGCAGCACGCGCTACGCGCCGCTCGATCAGGTGACGGCGGAGAACTTCAACGCGCTGGAGGTCGCGTGGACGTTCAGGACCGACAAGCTGGGGGCGCGCGCGGATTACCAGCTGGAGGCGACGCCGCTGGTGGTGAACGGCGTCATCTATTCGACCGCCGGGTCGCGGCGCGATGTCATCGCGCTCGATGCGGAAACCGGCGAACTGCTCTGGGTCCACCGCGAGGACGAGGGCGACCGGGCACGCAAGGCTCCACGAACGCTGTCGGGGCGCGGCGTCTCGTACTGGACGGACGGCACCGACGAACGCCTCCTCTACGTCACGATCGGGTACCGCCTGATCGCTCTGGATGCGAAGACCGGGCAGCGTATCCCCGGCTTCGGCGTCGACGGCGCGGTCGACCTGAAGACCGACTTCGATCAGGAGATCGACCCCGTCGACAGCGACGTCGGCCTCAACTCCACGCCCCTCGTCGTCAAGAACACCGTCATCGTCGGTGCGGCGCACACTGCCGGCAACGTGCCGAAGACCTATGACAATGTGCGCGGCTATGTCCGCGGCTACGATCCCGTCACGGGCAAGCGGAAGTGGATCTTCCACACCATCCCGAAAAAGGGCGAGTTCGGTTACGACACGTGGCTCGACGGCACCGACAAGATCGGCAACGCCGGCATGTGGTGCCAGATCTCGGCCGACCCCGCACTCAACCTCGCCTATCTCGGCATCGAACTCCCGACCGGCGATGTCGGCGGCCAGTACCGGCGCGGCAATGGCCTGTTCGGCGAAAGCATCGTCGCGGTCGATCTCGATACCGGTGAGCGCAAATGGCACTACCAGCTCGTCCATCACGGCCTGTGGGATTACGACGTGCCCTGCGCCGCCATCCTGCTCGACGTGACGATCAAGGGCAAGCTGGTCAAGCTGCTGGCCCAGCCGACCAAGCAGAGCTTCCTCTACGTTCTGAACCGCGAAACCGGCAAACCGGTGTGGCCGATCCCGGAGCGCAAGGTGCCCAAGGGCGACGTGCCGGGCGAATGGTATTCCCCGACGCAGCCGATCCCGTCGAGGCCGCCGGCCTATGACGTGCAGGGCGTCAGCGCCGACGACCTGATCGACTTCACGCCCGAACTTCACGCCAAGGCGCTGGAGGTGATGAAGAACTATCATACCGGCCCACTCTACACGCCCGCCGTCGTGTTCGAGCCCGAAGGGAAATGGGGCACGCTGACCGCGCCGAACCTGACCGGCGGCACCAACTGGCCGGGCGGCGGCGCGGACCCGGAGACGGGCGTCGTCTACGTCTATTCCAAGACCGTCGCCGACGTGATGACGGAGTTGAAGAACAGCGACACCAAGCTGTCCGACTTCGCCTATATCAACGTCCGCGGCATGCCTACCGCGCCGAAGCGGGGCGATCACACCTACGGGATGCTGACGGTCGAGGGGCTGCCGCTGCTGAAGCCGCCCTATGGCCGCATCACCGCCATCGACCTGAAGACCGGCAGCCATCTGTGGCAGGTGCCGCACGGCGAAACCCCCGACGCGATCCGCAACCATCCCAAGCTGAAGGGGATGACGCTCCCCAAGACCGGCCGGCCGGGCAATGTCGGTCCGCTCGTCACGAAGACGCTGGTGATCTGCGGCGAACCGGGCGTCTTCACGCTACCCGACGGTCGCCGTGGCGCGATGCTGTGCGCGTATGACAAGGCGACCGGCGAGCAGAAGGGCGCGGTGTACATGCCCGCCGGGCAGACCGGTGCGCCGATGACGTACATGCTCAACGGACGACAGCACATCGCGATCGCGGTCGGCGGCGGCAATTACCCTGCCGAACTCATCGTGTTCCGTGTGCCCGCCGCCTGATCCGACCCCGAGCCCTGCGCCTGTCGCCCCGCCTCCGTCGAAAGCCATATCGATGCTCTTGCGCGCCCTCCCCCTGATCCTCGCGACCGCAGTCGCCGTTCCGTCCATCGCCCTGTCGCAAGGGGCCGTGAGCGCCGCCGGCCGCACCGTCTGGAGCGGGGTCTACAGCGCGGCGCAGGTGGAGCGCGGAACCGCCGCCTATGCGCAGCACTGCGCATCGTGCCACGGCGACTCCCTCGCGGGCGGCGATCAGGCACCGCCACTGGCCGGCGGGACGTTCCTCGCCAACTGGAACGGACAGGATGCCGGCGCACTCTTCACCCGCATCAAGACGACGATGCCGCTCGACAATCCCGGTTCGCTCGGCGGCGCAACCGTTGCGGCGATCGAGGCGATGATCCTGGCGCGCAACGGTTTTCCGGCGGGTCAGGCCGACCTGCCGCCCGATGCCGCCGCGCAGACCGCCATTGCGATCACGCCGACCAGGCCTGCCGGCTGAGCGATCTGTGACTTGCGACGTCACGAACATATTGTATGCAATTTTGTTATCTTGAATGCAGGACGGATGTACAAGCCGTGATGGGGGGAGTGGGACGATGACGAACAACCAGCCTTTGGCGGGCATCCGCGTCCTCGACGTGTCCCAGGTCATGGCCGGGCCGTTCTGCTGCATGTTGCTGGGCGACATGGGCGCCGACGTCATCAAGGTCGAACCGCCGCAGGTCGGCGACAGCTCGCGCCGCTCGATGGGATTTCGTCTGAAGGGAGAGGACAGCCCCGGCTTCCTGGCACTTAACCGCAACAAGCGTTCGATCGTGCTCGACCTGAAGGCGCCGGCGGATCGCGACACCTTCTATGCACTGGTCAAGACCGCCGATGTCGTGGTCGAGAATGGCCGGCCCGGCGTCGCCGACCGCCTAGGTATCGGCTACGATACGTTGCGCGCGCTGAACCCGCGGCTGATCTACGCCAGTATTTCCGGTTTCGGTCCCGGTGGCCCGTGGGCGACGCGACCGGGCTACGACTTGATCGCACAGGCGATGTCTGGCCTGATGAGCGCGGTCGGGATTCCGGATCAGGAGCCCGTCAAGAATACGACGCCGGTCGGCGATCTCGGCTCCGCGCTGTTCGCCGCCTATGGCATCCTGTCCGCGATCCTCGCGCGCCAGACCACGGGCGAGGGCCAGCTCGTCACGGCGTCGCTGTTCGAGGCGGCTCTGGGCCTGTCGATCTGGGAAACCGCCGAATTCTGGGGAACGGGCAAGAGCCCCCAGCCGCTCGGCAGCGCCAACCGCATGTCCGCCCCCTATCAGGCGGTGGAGGCGTCGGACGGCTGGTTCGTCTTCGCCGCCGCCAACCAGAAACTGTGGCTCGCCCTGCTGGCGGTGATCGGGCGCCAGGATCTGGCGGACCTTCCCCGCTTCCTCGACAACAGCGCGCGCGTGACGAACGCCCGCGAACTGATCGAACTGTTACGCCCCAGCTTCCGCACCCGCACCGCCGCCGAATGGGTCGACGCGCTGCTCGCGGCCGGCGTCCCGTCGGGGCCGATCCTCAACTACGAACAGTCCCTCGCCAGCGAACACACGCACGCCCGCGCGATGGTGCAGGACATCGCGCACCCCGTGGAGGGCAGCTTCAAGGCGCTCGGTTTCCCGGTGAAACTGTCCGCGACGCCGCAGGTCGTGCGCTTCCCGCCGCCGCTGCTCGACGAACACGGCACGGAAATCCGCCACGAGCTTGCCGACAAGGGCCTGATCGCGGAGCCTCAGGCGGCATGAGCCAAGGCGTCACCCGCTACGACAGGGTCGGCCCGGTCGGGCGCATCGTCTTCGACCGTCCACACGCCTACAACGCGTTGACGTGGGATATGTGGCGCGGGTTGGGCGAGGCATGCGCCGCCTTCGCGGCCGACCGCGACATCCGTGTCGTCACGCTGCGCGGTGCCGGCGGCAAGGCGTTCGTCGCGGGCACCGACATCGCCGGCTTCCAGTCCTTCACGACCGGCGAGCAGGGTGTCGCCTACGAGGCGGAGATGGACTCCTATGTCGGCGCGGTCGAGGCCCTGCCGCAGCCGGTGATCGCGATCGTCGACGGGTGGGCGGTCGGCGGCGGCCTCGCTCTGTCCTTCGCCAGCGATTTCCGCATTGCCGCGACCGGCGCGCGGTTCGGATCGCCGCTCGCGCGCACGATCGGCAACTGCCTGTCCGCGCGCGGCTATGCCCGGCTGGTGCAGCATGCCGGCATCGCGGTCGCCAAGCGGCTGTTGCTGGGAGCGGAGATCATCGGCGCCGGAGAGATGAAGACGCTCGGCCTCGTCAACGACCTCGTCGAGCCGGACCAGATCGACGCCACCGTCGAGGCGCTGATCGCACGCCTGCTGACCCATGCCCCCCTGACGATGCAGGTCAGCAAGGAAGCGATCCGCCGCATCGGCACCGCGAACCAGCCCGGCATCGACGACCTGATCGCCGCCATCTATGGCAGTTCGGACTTCGCGGAGGGCGTCCGCAGCTTCCTCGTCAAGGAGACGCCGGCATGGACCGGTCGATGAGTCCGCAGCCGTGACACCGGCCGGGATCGACGATTTCCGGGAGATGGCCCGCCGGCGCCTGCCGCGCTTCCTGTTCGACTATATCGACGGCGGCTCGTTCGCGGAGGAGACTCTGCGCGCCAACGAGGCGGACCTCCAGACGCTGAAGCTGCGCCAGCGCGTCATGCGCGACGTCGGCACCGTCGATCTCGGCACGACATTGTTCGGCCGCCCCGCCAGCTTCCCCGTCGCGCTCGCGCCGATCGGCCTCGCCGGCCTCTACGCACGGCGCGGCGAAGTGCAGGCGGCGCGCGCGGCCGAAGCGGCGGGCATCCCCTTCATCCTGTCCTCCTCCGCCTGCTGCGGGATCGAGGAGGTCGCGGGCGGCGTCACCGCCCCCCTGATCCTGCAATTGTACATGATCAAGGACCGCGGGTTCATGGAGGACCTGCTGGCACGCACCGCCGCCCTGGGGGTCGAGACGCTGATCCTGACCGTCGACCTCATCATCCACTCGCCGCGCCGCCGCGACGTGCGTAGCAGCCTGACCGGCGATCAGGGCCTCGCCGCCAAACTCCGCCGCTCGTTCGAGATCGCGCGCCATCCCGGCTGGGCATGGGATGTCGGCGTGCGCGGTCGCCCGCACACGCTGGGCAATTTCGCCGCGCGCATGCCCGAGGGCGCTGGGCTGGCGCAGTTCACCGCGTGGGTCGGCCGCAACTTCGACCCGACCGTGACGTGGGCCGATCTCGACTGGTTGCGGCAGCATTGGCAGGGGCGGCTGGCGATCAAGGGCATCCTCGATCCCGACGACGCGCGCGACGCGGTCGCGGCTGGTGCGGAAACGATCATCGTCTCCAATCACGGCGGCCGTCAGCTGGACGGCGCACCGTCGTCGATCGCCGCCCTGCCCGCCGTCGTCGCGGCGGTCGACGGCCGCGCCGACGTGCTGATGGACGGTGGCATCCGCTCGGGCATCGATATCCTGCGCGCACTGGCGCTGGGGGCGAAGGGCGTCCTGCTCGGCCGCGCCTGGGCGTTCGCGCTGGCGGCGCAGGGAGGCGCTGGGGTGACGACCATGTTGTCGCTGATGCGCCACGAACTGGCGGTCGCGATGGCGCTGGCCGGTCAGCGCGATGTCGGCACGGTGACCCGCGACGCGCTGGTCACCGCGCCCGACCCTACCGATCCGCCGGATAGTTGGTGGCCAGATAGCTGACCAGCGCATCGAACCTGTCGTCCGGCACCTGCGCGCCGAAGCCGACCATCTTCTCCACCGTCGCCACCCAGTCGGCGCGCGTCTTGCGCTGGCTGGTCACCTGCGCCGCGACGTGACAACTGGTGCAGGCTTTCTCGGCGAAGGCCTTCTCCGCCCCCGGCGCGAAGGACGCCGGATCGCTCCGCACAGCCGCTGCCGCGACGACGGCGGCGCGCTTCGCCTCCACCGGCACCGCCTGCGCGACCGAGGCGCTGGCGGCCGGCCGTTCTCCCTGACGCGGAAGCGCGAACACGACCAGCCGGCTCGCGGTGCCGGGGCTGCCCAGATAGGAGCCGCCCGCCGACACCACCGCGACATATTGCCGCCCGTCACGCCCACGATAGCTGATCGGCGTCGCATGCGCCGATGCCCCCAGCCGGAACGTCCACAGTTCGCGCCCGGTCGCGGTGTCGAACGCCCGAAAGCGCGAATCGTCGGACGCACCGATGAACACCAACCCGGTCGCGGTGGCGAGCGGACCGCCGACATTGGGCCGCCCCGTCTTCTGCAAGGCGGCGGGCAGGCTGTCGGTTACACCAAGCGGCACCTGCCACGCGATACGCCCGTTCGACACGTCGATCGCGGTCAGATTACCCCAGGGCGGCCGCTGGCACGGCATCCGCGCGCCGCCCATCCCGAACCACGACGGCTGCGGACCGGCATTGTACCAATTGCCCTTCGCGTCCTTCCCCATCTTCTCCACCGACGGAAGTTCGCTGGTGTTGATGACGTACAGGCCCCGCTTGCCGTCATAGGCCCCACCGCCCCAGTTCGGCCCGCCGCCGCTACCGGGCAGGCGCACCATCGGCCGGTCGGTGCGCAGCGGCTCCCACGGCGCGGCGAACCCGATGCCCTCGCTCTCGACGCGCGCGCGGCAATGCGCGGCCAGTTCCGGCGTCACCGTCGCCAGATCGTCGGTGGTCAGCGACTGGCGGATCACCGGCGGCGGCGCGGCCGGGATCGGCTGGGTGGGCCATGCCTGCTCGCCGTCCAGACTGCTTTTCGGCATCGGCGTCTCGCGCACCGGGAACAGCGGCTTGCCGGTGACCCGGTCGAGCACGAACAGATAGCCCGTCTTGTTCATCGCCGCGACCGCCGGGACTGTCCGTCCGCCGCGCCGCACCTCGATCAGGGTCGGCTGGACCGGCAGGTCGAGGTCCCAGATATCGTGATGCACCGTCTGGAAATGCCACAGATACCGTCCCGTGCGTGCATCGAGCGCCACCAGCGAGTTCGCGAACAGGTTGGCCCCCGCCCGGTCCACCCCGATCCGGTCGTAGGCGGGCGCGCCGAACGGCACGAAGACGATCCCCCGTGCTTCGTCCACCGACATGCTGCTCCATGCGTTGACGCCCGACCGTTTCGCCCAGCTGTCGCCCTGCCACGTGCCGTGGAACCGCTCGCCGGGACGCGGCACCGAGTGGAACGTCCAGAGCAGCTTGCCGGTGCGCGCGTCCCAGCCGCGCACATCGCCCGCCGGCCCCTCGACCGGCGACTCCTGCAACCGCGCACCGGTGATGACGACGTTGCCCGCGATCGCCGGCGCGCTGTTGATCTGGTAGGTATAGCCTGCCGGAAAGCCGCCGCCGTTGGTGCCGTTCATGACCTCCGCCGTGCGCAACTGGATCGGCGCGAAGTCTGCCGGCGGCTTACCGGTGGCGAGGTCGAGCGCGATCAACTGGCCCGATCGCGTGCCGAAGAACAGGCGCGGCGACGCCCCACCCCCGCGCTCGCCCGGCCAATACCCCAAACCGCGCCCGGCGATTCCGTCGTCAGCCGGCAAGGCGTACGTCCACGTCACGGCCCCCGTCGCCCCGTCGAGCGCGACGATGCGGCCGTACGGCGTCGCCAGATACAGCATCCCGCCGATCGCCAGCGGCGTCATGCTGCTCACCAGCAGGCGAGGGCTGTTGCTCTCCTGCGGCTTCAGTTCGAACGTCCAGACCGGGATCAGCCGTCGGACATTGGCGGGCGTGATGTCGCGCAACGCGGAATAGCGGGTGCCCGCCTCGTCGCCGCCGAACCCCGTCCAGTCGCCGTCCCGGCCGGACGTCGCGGCAGCAGCTCCGGCCGCCGACAGCATCAGAACTGCAATCTTCCATCCCGTCTGCCGCACGCATACTCTCCTGGTCGCCTGCGCGGCTGACCACCGCGCCTTTTTGATGTTGCATACATTATGTCTCGGTTGCATGCATAGTGGGTAAGCGGTCGACGGCGCGGACGAAAGATTGGCGAAGACGACCAGAGCGGCCGCCGGATTGCAGGCGGCAAGAGGAGGGCGAGGATGACGACTCGGTGGAAGCGATTGGGTCTTGGGCTGCTGGCCGGGGCCGCTGCGATGTGCGCCGTCGGTGCGGAGGCGGCGACGGTCGTCTATCACGGCTTCACCCTGATCGACGGCAGCGGCACCGCGCCGAAGGCCGATCAGGCGATGGTCGTCGACGATGCCGTCATCACATGGGTCGGCCCAGCGAAACAGGTCCCGCGCACACCCGGCGCAGCCCGCGTCGATCTCAAGCGCAAGTACCTGATGCCGGGGATCGTCGACCTCCACATCCATATCGGCACGGTCCGCGATCTCGTCCAGAAAGAGGGATATTTCACCCCCGACAGCGTGCGCAAGGACCTGCGCACCTATGCCGCGTTCGGCGTCACGACCGTCCAGTCGATGGGCACCGACAAGGATAGCATCATCGCCATCCGCGACACCGGCCGGAACGGTCCGCAGACGATGGCACGCCTGCTGACGGCGGGTCAGGGGCTGGTCTTCAAGGGCGGCTATGGCGGCGTTCCCGGCATCAATCACCCCGTCGCCACGCCCGCGGAAGCCGCGGCGGAGGTCGATGCGCAGGCGAAGAAGGGCGTCGATTACATCAAGCTGTGGATGGATGACGAACTCGGCGCGATGCCGAAGATGCCCTATTCCATCAGCAAGGCGATCATCGATGCCGGCCACCGCAACGGCAAGCGCGTCCTCGCCCACGTCTTCTACCTCGCCGACGCCAAGGAACTGGTGGCGCAGGGGATCGACGGCTTCATGCACAGCGTCCGCGACAAGCCCGTGGATGCGGAGCTGATCGCGGCGATGAAGGCGCGCGGCGTGTGGCAGGGTGCGGCCACCCTCAGCCGGGAGGCGGCGGTCTATGCCTTCGCCGCCGACAATCCCCGCACGCGCGATCCGTTCTTCCGCCAGGCCGCCGATCCCGCAACGATCGCGGGGCTGGAAAGCCCGGAGCGCGAGAAGACCATCGCCACCAGCCGCATCTACCCCGCCTTGCCCCGGATCGACGAACAGGCGCGCGACAACATCATGCTGCTGGCGAAGAGCGGCGTGAAGTACGGCTTCGGCACCGACGCCGGCCCGCCGGGACGCCTGCCCGGCTATTCCGAACATTGGGAGCTGGAGCAGTTGGTGAAGGCGGGCTTCACGCCTGCGGAAGCGATCCACACCGCCACCGCCCGCTCCGCCGAATGGCTGGGCACCAACGACCGCGGCCTCATCGCGCCCGGCCGGCTCGCCGACTTCGTCGTACTGAACGCCGATCCCACCCGCGACATCCTGAACAGCCGCAGGATCGCCGCGGTCTATATCGGCGGCAGCAAGGTCCCGTCGGTCCGATGAGCGACATGGCGGTTGCGGCCAAGGTGTCGGTGGCGGGGATGCGGCCGACGCGCGTGCGGCACGTCGTGCTGTGGCTGACCGTGCTCGCCTATATGATCACCTATATGGACCGGGTGGTCATTTCGGTCACCGGGCCGATGATCCAGGCGGAATATGGCCTGTCGAACCGCACCTGGGGCTGGGTGCTCGGCATCTTCCAGATCGGTTACGCGATCTTCCAGATCCCCGGCGGCTGGCTCGGCGACCGGTTCGGGCCGCGTCGGGTGCTGACCGCGATCGTGATCTGGTGGTCGACTTTCACCGCACTGACCACCGCGACGTGGAGCGCGTCGTCGCTGATCGTCTGCCGCTTCCTGTTCGGTTGCGGAGAGGCGGGTGCGTTCCCGAATGCCACGCGCTCGCTCAGCCGCTGGATGTTGCCGTCCGAACGCGGTTTCGCGCAGGGGCTGACGCATGCCGGCGCACGGCTCGGGGCGGCGCTGACGCCGGTGCTGGTCGTCTGGCTGATGCTGCATTTCGGCTGGCGTGCGCCGTTCCTGATCTTCGCGGTGCTGGGCCTGATCTGGGGGGCCGTGTGGTTCTGGTATTACCGCGACAGCCCGCAGCAGCACGCCTCCACCAACGATGCGGAACGGCGGCTGATCACCGATGCGCTCGCGCCGCAGGGGGAAGCCGGTGCCGTGACGGCAAAGGTACCGTGGCGCTTCATCCTCGCGCAGCCGCAGCTCTGGCTGATCTCGGCGATGTATTTCTGCTACGCCTATTCGATCAACATCTTCCTGACCTGGTTCCCGAAATACCTGAACGAGGTGCGTGATTTCGATCTCGCGCAGATGGGCCTGTTCGCCAGCCTGCCGCTGATGGCGGGCGTGGTCGGCGACATCACCGGCGGCTGGGTGTCGGACCGGCTGCTCCACCGCTGGGGCCATGTCACGCTGGCGCGGCGCGTCGTCGCGGTGGTCGGCTTCCTGCTGGCGGCGGTCGCGATCCCGGCGGGTGTGCTCAGCGCCTCGCCCCTGGTCAGCGTCGCGTGGTTCGCGCTGGCGGTGTTCGGGCTGGAATTGACGGTCGGCGTGTCGTGGGCGCTGACGCTGGATGTCGGCGGCATCTTCGCCGGCTCGGTGTCGGCGGTGATGAACACGTTCGGTAATATCGGCGGCGCGCTGGCCGCGGTCATCACCGGCTATATCCTGCACTGGAGCGGGTGGAATGCGGCGATGTTCGTGCTGGCGGCGCTGTCCGCGATCGGTGCGCTGCTGTTCCTGCGGATCGACGCCTCGCGGCCGATCTACCGCGCCGATACCGTCTGACGGTTACTTGCGCGGTGTCGAACCCGCCGCCGTCTGGTACGCGCGCGACCGCTCCTCGCGCCGGGCGCGCCGATGCGCGTTTTTGATGCTGTCCGCCCCGTTATCGAAATGCGACTGCATCAACTCGGCGATGGCGGGCACATCCCGCGCCCGGAATGCCTGTTCGATCAGCTTGTGTTCCTCGAACGCCGCTTCCCACCGCTCGTGATCCAGCGTGCTGACATGCCGCGCGCGTTCGGCCCGCGGCAGCAACAGCCGCCACGCGAGGATGAGCGATGCGTTGCCGGAGGATTCGACGATCAGCTCGTGGATCTGGCGGTTGGCCTCCAGATAGCGCGGCCGGTCGCGGCTCTCGAAATAGCGGGCCATGTCCTCCTGAAGTTCCGACAGCACTTCCATATCCTCCCCCCCCATCCGCTCACACGCCAACCGCGCCGCCAGCGATTCCAGCGCGCCGAGAACGGTGAACACCTCCGATGCGGCCTGCTCGTCGAGCTGACTGACCTGCACCGTGCGGTTGGGCAGCAACGTCACCAGCCCCTCGGCCGCCAGCGTGCGCAGCGCCTCGCGTACCGGTGTGCGCGACGTGCCGAACTGCTCGCTCAACGCCACTTCGCGCAGGGGTTCACCGGGCGCCAGTTCCCCCGCCAGGATCATCCGCCGCAGCATGGTGACGGCTTCCTGATGCCGGTCGCCTTTGCGAGCGGGGGGGCGATCCTCGGTCTCCGTCGCTGTCTCTGCCGTCTTCCGCTGCATCTTCGCAACCTACTCTCACTCTGCGGACACGGCAATCGGTCCACACTCAACTCCGGGGCGATGCGGATCGCTCGAATACGAGGATTGGCAGACCACCCGCGGGGTCGCGCCGCGCCGATCATGACTTCGCGACGATGCCCCGGACCGCATGTGGCAATGCCCCTTGTGCATCGCCGTCCGCGTGTCATGACAGGGCGCTATACACGCCGCGGCTTGATCCGCCGGCCTGAGGGAGCCGGCCTGTCATGACGTTGGTTGCGATCCTTGCCGCGGTAGTGTTGCTGATCCTCGCCATATCGGTCGGGCGGGTTCATCCCTTTATCGCCTTCATCGCGGCGTCCGTTCTGGCCGCCGTATTGCTGGGTCTTCCCCCCGCGAAGATCATGTCCACGATCGAGGCCGGGATCGGCGCGATGCTCGGCCCGATCGCGATCATCCTTGTCGTCGGCGCGATGTTCGGGAAGCTCGTCGCGGACAGCGGCGCGGCACGACGCATCGCCGACACGCTGTACGGCTGGTCGGGCCGGCGGTTCATCACCGTCGCGATGGCCGCGACCGGCTTTCTGGTCGGAATCCCATTGTTCTACAATGTCGGCTTCGTGCTGCTGGTGCCGTTGGTGTTTTCGGTGGGGGAGAGGGTGCGGATGCCGGCTGTGTACTTAGGCATTCCGATGCTGGCCGGGCTGTCGATCGCGCACGGCTTCCTGCCGCCGCATCCGTCGCCGACGGCGCTGGTGGCGCAGTTCGGCGCGGACATCGGACGAACGTTGATCCTGGGGCTGATCGTCGGCATCCCAACGCTGGCGATCGCAGGCCCCATCTTCTCGATCACGACGCGCGGCGTCATCGCCCGCCCGCCCGCGCTGTTCACCCCGTCCGAAGCGGCGGACGCAGCGCGCCAGCCCGGCGCCCTGCGCAGCTTCACCTGCGCCCTGCTGCCGGTCGCGCTGCTGACGCTGGCGACGATCGTCCAGTACGGCACGGCCGGCGGTTCGGCGGAGGCGCTGGTCACACTGCTCGGCAATCCGGCGCTGGTGATGCTGTTCGCGCTGGTGGTGGCGACCGTCGTGCTGGCCACGTCACAGGGCAGGACGCTGGCGCAAGTCGGTGTCGGGCAGGCGCAGGCGGTGACGGAGATCGGCGGCATCCTGCTCATCATTGCCGGCGCCGGCGCGCTGAAACAGGTATTCGTCGCGGGCGGTGCCGACGTGGCACTGGCGGCGCACCTGAACAGCATGCCGCTGCCGCCTTTGGTGCTCGGGTGGCTGCTGGCGATGACGATCCGTGTCGCGCTGGGATCGGCGACGGTCGCGGGACTGACGGCAGCCGGAATCATGCAGCCGATAGTTGCCACCCATCAGGCGGATGGCAGCCTGATGGTCCTGGCGATCGGCGCCGGCAGCCTGATGTTCAGCCACGTGAATGATTCCGGCTTCTGGATGTTCAAGGAGTATTTCGGGCTGAGCCTGAAACAGACCTTCCGCACATGGTCGTTGATGGAAACGCTGGTCGGCGTGTTCGGCCTGGGATTTACGATGCTGCTGAGCCTCGTGATCTAGGGCGCGATTTGACAGGTCGGGCTTTGTGCCATTCAAGCATTTCGTGGCCGAGAGTGCCGGCCAAGGGCAGCGCGGCACACGTACGATGATCGAGGGGAATTCGAGTGGCGCCGCACCTGAACCGCCGATCCACCCTTCGCGATGTCGCCTCTCACGCCGATGTGTCGATCAAGACGGCGTCGCGCGTCTTCAACAATGCGCCGCACGTCAGCGAGCCCGTAAGACAGCGCGTTCGTGCCGCCGCCGAGGCGCTGAACTATCACCCCAACCTGTTCGCGCAGGCGCTGGTGCGCCGCCGATCGCATCTGATCGGGCTGGTCTACGAGAACCCCTCGCCCAGCTTCGTCGTCGAACTGCAGATGGGCGTCCTGGATCGCCTGCGCAACGAGCGATACAGGCTGGTGGTGCTTCCGATCACGTCGGTGGCGAAGCGTGCGGCGGAGGTCGTAAGCCTTCTTCGATCCGCGGCACTCGACGGCGTCGTCCTCGCGCCACCGGCCTCCGACGATCCGACATTGCTCGGCGACCTGGCCAAAGCGGGCATCGCGTGCGCACGGATCGGGTCCACCACCGCGTCGGATGTGGGCCCGGAAACCCTGATGAACGATCAGGAGGCCGCCTTTCGTCTTGCGAGCTACCTGATCGAACTGGGGCATCGCGACGTCGCGGTCATTCGTGGCGACCCGACCCATCGATCGTCCGAAGCCCGCATGCGCGGCTACAGCGACGCCTTCGCGACGGTCGGCACGACCATCCGCGCAGACCGCATCCGCGACGGCCTCTATACCCGCGAAAGTGGTGAAGCCGCCGCCGGGGACCTGCTCGGTGCCGGCGACCTGCCCACCGCGATCGTCGCGCAGAACGACGACATGGCCGTCGGTGCCCTGACCGCGGCGCGCAGCCGCGGATTGTCCGTGCCCGGCGATCTGTCCATCGTCGGCTTCGATGATTCGGAGGTGTCGCGGATCGCGTGGCCGCCGATCACGACGATACGCCAGCCCGTCTTCGAAATGGCGGTCACGGCCACCGACATGGTCATCGCCCAGCTCGAGGGCCGTGACCCCGTGCGCAGGGTCGAGCATCCCTATTCCCTGCTGATCCGCCAATCCGCCGCCGCACCGAGGCTGGACGATAGTGCGAAAGCCGCTACCCGATCGTCGAAAGCTGGTGGCGAGGTTCGATGACACAGTTCCAGCTGGCACCGGGAGCGAGGCTGAACGCGACGCTGTTGGGGCAGGAACAGGAACCGCTGCTCCAGTCGGACGGGATACTTGCCGATCCGGACGAACTGGTCCGCGGTGTTTCGGCCAGCGACCTCCTGCCCGCTTATAGTCCCGCCGGCGGCTTTCCGGGTCTCAGGAGCGCGCTGCCGAGCGACTATATCCAGAAGGTGGTGAACGTCCTGACGGGCCCGATCGCCGAGGCGTTCTCACTGGGTGCGGTTCGTCCGATCCGGGCGCAGGGCGCGTTTTCCCTCGTGACCCTGCCCCCCGATGCGCTCGCCCCTCCGCAGCGAGCCCCGCACGTCGACTCGGTCGATCCGATGCAATTCGCCATCCTGCATTATCTCTGCGGCGCGGACCACGGCGGAACGTCGTTCTACCGCCATCGTGCGACCGGGTTCGAGACGTTGAGCCCGAGCCGGCTCGCCAGCTACGATGCTCACCGTGCCGGCGAAGCCACGCTGGACGGATATGTCGAGGACGGTGCGCCGTGGTTCGAACCCATCATGCAGGTGTCGGCCGAGATGAACAGGCTGATCGTCTATCGCAGCTGCGTCCTGCACTCGGGGCGCGTTCCGTCACCCGAACGGCTCAGCCCGGACCCCGAAACCGGGCGTCTGACCGCGAACATCTTCGTGACCTTCATACCGGCCAGTCTGCCCTGACGCGATCCGGACGATGCTGGTTGCCCGACCGCGCCAGCCCTTCGATCCCCACGCCCGGGTTCATCAGGCGAACGGCGAGCATGGCGAGTCGACTCCGGTCGGCACGCTGCGTCAGCGGGCGATGACACGTCTCGGCGCGGCGCAGTGTCGCAACAACGATCGTGCATCGAGAATGTCCGGGTTTGGTGGAGAGCGGACATCAAGCGTCGGCTGCGACGCGGGTTCATGCGTCAGCTGGGATCAGACTTTCTAAACCCCGAGAGGCGACAACCCAGCGGTAAAAAGCGTCTATGATGTAGACACGCAGCAAACTAGGATCGACCGTCACACGGCTGGCTTGCCCAACGCATTCGCGTCCCTGAACGATGATGGTTTGAGTAAGCCCGCGTTCGAGCAAAGAGCCCGGCTCCGATTGAAACAAACGCGTGGCCAGCACAGGCTGTTGTCTGACGAGGCAGGAGGCAAACACTAGGGCGTCAAGATCGTTGGGGAGCCTGAGCCGATTGCGAAGCCCTTCACGCTGCTGAAAGCGGCCTTGCACGGCAGCGTCTGCGGTGATTGACGGCGTCAAAGCCGCGTCGGGAGCATAGGATTTGAGCACTGACTCCACGATGACGCCCCGATCCAGTATCGATCCGCCTACGTCGGCAATCGTATATGGCTTGGCAGGCGTAGTGTACCCGGCCAAGGTTGTTGGTGGATAGCAGCCACGATGGGTCTTCCTGATCCACCCCTGAGCAAAGCGGGCGTTCGCACTGTTAGGCTCGCCATCGACCACCATCCGTATCGACTTGAAGTCACTCGACTTAAGCGCGCACCGTAAGAACATCTGGGCGTTTTCACGAGCAATCTTGCTCGAAAGCAGCGTTTGATAGTCCCAGTAAACGCCGGTCGGGAGCTTCTCGCGCGGTATTCGCAAGGCGGTGACAATGATGTCGTCTGCCGACGACGCGTCGGGAAGGATCGCCGGAACGTTCACTTTCTGCGCCGCAGCCGGCACAGCAGCCGCGAATAATGCTGCCAGTAACGCACCACGTAACATGAGCCGCTCCTTATTGACGAACGCTAGCACCAACGTACGGTTTGGCAAGAAGGTCGCATGTCCGCAGTTGGGCGATAGCCGACATGGCAGGCTAGCTACGAAGGGGCGCGCGGACGGTCAGAAGCGCAGTGAAATCTGGGTCCTCCACTGCCGCGTCTTCGTCAGCTAGCTGGTAGATACCGGGCTGCGCAGGCTCGATTGCATTGAGGACAGGAGCAATCGTGGCATCCTCGCCAGTGCCTTGGCGGATTACGATGCCGGAGTAGCGATCGACTGAAACAACCGTTCCGTGGAGCTGCCGACGCCGGATCAGGCAATCATCGTGATCGACATATGTGAGGCCGATCAGAAGCGTACAACCGACCAGATCAGCGGCAAGCTCCGCGTCCCAGTTATCTTCGCCGTCCAAGCTCTCGAACTCTGCCATCGCCACACCATGCCGCGCCGGCCGAATGTCCGCAATTGGGCGATTGTGTTGAAGAAGTCGGTGTTGGGTCTTGAGACAGGCAACGGCTGATTGACGCTGGACGGTGCTGATTGGCTCA